>JALOAI010000004.1 GCA_023228945.1 Pigmentiphaga sp.
GAGGTGGCACCACGCCTTCCCATCCCGAACAGGACCGTGAAACGCCTTTGCGCCGATGATAGTGGACGGACGTCCGTGAAAGTAGGTCATCGTCAAGCTCCTCATACCGACCAAAAAGCCCCGCTGATACCCAGCGGGGCTTTTTGCATTGGGGCGCTTCAGCCGAGCCGCGTTCGCCTGACGGAGCGCGACGACCCGTGGCGCCTGGCGATCAACGGCATAGGCTTTCCTTCCGACGGCAGACATGAGACCATCGCGCCTCTCTTGCTTCGGGTAATGCCGGCGTTCGCCGCTCCGCCGATATGATTGTTTTCATCCGCTCCTACCTGATCCGCACCGATAGTCGCTTGCATCGTTATTTCCGGGTGCTGGAGGCTGCGGGCTTGCCGTGGACCGCCATCGCCTGGGACCGCACCGGAGTGGAACCGGAAGACCCGCGTTGTACCTGGTATCGACAGGTATCGCCGGTAGGTGGGGGATGGCGCAATTTTGGTCGTATCCTGGCCTGGAACGTTTTTGCGTTCCGCACGCTGTGGCAACGGCGCCGCGAGGTGTCGGTGGTGCACGCCGTTGACCTGGACGGCGCCCTGGGCGCCGCGCTGTTCGCGATGCTGGCGCGCCGGCCCCTGATATTCGATGCCTTCGACAAATACTCCGACACGCGCAACCTGACCGGCTGGCCGGCCAGAGTGTGCGATGCGCTCGAGCGCTGGTGCATGCGCCGCGCTCGTACGGTGCTGTTGCCCGACCCGGCCAGGGAGACACAGCATGGCATTGCGGGCTGGCCATCCATTCGGGTGATCGAGAATGTACCGGCGGATACGCCAAGCGCGATAAGCGCGCGCCGTGAAGGGCCGGCACGGCGGCCCGATGGCCGCCTGCGCTTAGTGTACGTGGGAACCCTGGAGCCGCGGCATCGTGGCCTGGAAGATTTGCTCGCGACTGTGGCCGAACGCCCCGATCGCGTTGAGCTATGGGTTGCCGGCACCGGACCTTTGGCCGCGCTCTTTGCCGATCAGGCGGCGAGACTCGCCAATCTCAGTTTTTTTGGCGAGGTGTCGCCCGACCGCGCGCTGGAGCTGATGGGCGACGGCGACATCGTGGTGGGCTTGTATTATCTGACCTCGCGCAATCATCGTTACGCCGCGCCCAACAAATATTATGAACATTTGATGCTCGGCCGGCCTCTGCTCACCACCATTGAGACTCCGCCCGGACAACGGGTGGAAGAGGGTGGCACCGGCTGGGCGATTCCGGAAGGCCGCAGCGCCATTGCGGCCTGGATCGATTCCCTGAGCTTCGACGAGGCCGCGGCGCGCGGCGAACGCGCCGCGCGGCACTGGGAGGCCGAGTATGCCGATTATGTCGCGCGGACCCTGACTCCCCTTTACCTGGCTTGCGTTGCCAGCCCGTCGGCGATAGCTCTATAGTCGGCGGCCTCGACGCGATGACATTCCCATGAAGATTCTCACCATATTCGGCACCCGGCCCGAAGCGATCAAGATGGCGCCCGTGGTGCAGGCGCTGGCCGCCGAGCCAGGGTTCGATAGCCGGGTTTGCGTGACGGCCCAACATCGCGAGATGCTCGATCAGGTGCTGGCGCTATTTGCGATACGTCCCGACTATGATCTCGATATCATGCGGCCGGGCCAGGATCTGTTCGCCATTACCGGCAGCATCCTCGAAGGCCTCAAGCCGGTGCTCTCGACATGGCGGCCGGATTGCGTGTTGGTGCATGGCGACACGTCCACCACGTTCGCCGCCAGCCTGGCGGCCTATTACTTGAAAATTCCGGTGGGGCATGTGGAGGCCGGCTTGCGCACCGGCAATCTGCTGGCGCCCTGGCCCGAGGAAGGCAACCGGCGCCTCACCGCCGTCTTGGCCCGCTGGCATTTTGCGCCTACGGCCATCGCGCGAGCCAACCTGCTGGCCGAAGGCGTACCCGCCGATCGGATCGCGGTAACCGGCAATACGGTGATCGACGCCCTGCGGCAGATCGCAGCCCGCATCGACGCCAGCCCCGAATTGCGCAAATCGCTGGATGCCGGCCTGCCCGGTCTGGCCTCAGGCCGCCGGCTGGTGTTGATCACCGGGCATCGGCGCGAAAACTTCGGCGCCGGCTTCGAGCGCATTTGCCGGGCGATTGCGCAATTGGCCAGGCGATACCCCGCGGTGGAGTTCGTGTACCCGGTGCATCTCAATCCGAACGTGCGCGAGCCCGTCTATCGAGTTTTGGGACAGCTGGAGAATGTGCACCTGATCGAGCCGCTGCAATATCTGCCTTTCGTGCGCCTGCTGCAACGCTGCACCTTGGTGCTGACCGATTCCGGCGGCATCCAGGAAGAGGCGCCGGCGCTGGCCAAGCCCGTGCTGCTCATGCGTGACAACACCGAGCGCCCGGAGGCGCTGGAGGCCGGGACGGTCCGCCTGGTGGGGACCGATGAAGCGGCCTTGGTGCGCAGCGTCAGCCAGCTGCTGGACGACGCCGGGGTATATCAGGCCATGGCCCAGGCTCGCCATCCGTTTGGCGACGGCCATGCCGCCGGACGTATCGTTGCCGCCTTGCGCCATGATGGGATAAACGCGAACGCCGATTAGCGTTCAGGGACGCGACCGATGATGCTTGCGCACGCCGCGCCAGGCATAGTGGCAGAACAGATAGGCGGCTTGCCACCAGGGCAGTTGCAGAGCCTCGCGATAGATGCGCCATTGCCAACGCGCGGCGCGGGTCTTGCTGCCCGACAGCGAATGTTTGTGCCGCCGATAGACCGCCAGGGCTTCGGGGATGCCAAGGGCCGGGCCATGGCGGCGCAGGATGTCGAGCCAAGTGAGGTAGTCCTCGTGGTGATAATCCTCGGGCATCAGAACTTTGCCGATACGCCCCTGGTTGTACATGGCGGTGAGGCAGCCAATGGTATTGCTGTACAGCAGGTCGCGGTAGCGGATGCGGGGCTGAATGCTAAACCGCCCCAGCGGTTGGCCGCGCGCATCGATGCGCTGGTAGCTGGTGGCCGAGAAAACCGCTTGTTCGGCCTGCATGGCGGCCACCTGGCGGCCCAGTTTGGCGGGTAGCCAGTAATCGTCGGCGTCGAGAAAAGCAATGAATTCGCCCTCGGCGGCCTGGATGCCGGTATTGCGGGCGCCCGCGGCGCCCTTGCGGTGGCGATTGGACAGCAGCCGGATGCGGGCGTCGTCGCGGGCGTGCCGGCTGGCGATGGCCCGGCTTTCGTCGGTGGAAGCATCGTCGACGATCCAGAGCTCCCAGTTGCCATAGTTTTGATCGCGTACCGAGCGCACCGCCTGATCGAGCGTGGCGGCCGCGTTGAAGCAGGGCATGATCACCGACACTCGACCCGGCACCGGTGCCGCGGGCGGTGCTTCGTGGCGAGGGTGGGGAGCGTCGCGCATGAGAGGTCAGCGGGCGCCGAATCCGGTCAGCATCGTCTGCAGGGTGCGCAACACGATGAGGAGATCGAGAGCCAGCGAACAATGTTTGATGTAGTAAAAATCGTATTCGATCTTGACACGGGTATCGTCGGTATCGGCAGCATAACCCTGACTGACCTGTGCCCAGCCGGTAATCCCCGGCTTTACAACGTGACGATAAGCGTAAAACGGAATCTCTTGTTCAAATTGTTCGACGAAGGCATGCTGCTCGGGGCGCGGGCCGATCAGGCTCATCTCGCCCTTGAGCACGTTCAGGAACTGCGGGATTTCGTCGATCCGGAGTTTGCGGATCACCTGTCCCACACGCGTGACCCGGCTGTCGTTCTCGGCCGCGAAGCGCGCGTCTTGCGTGGCGTGCGTCGCCACCATGCTGCGGAACTTGTAAATCTGGAAACGCCGGTTGCCTTGCCCCACCCGTTCTTGCGAGAACAAAACCGGCCCGGGGGACTCGAGCCGGATCGCCAGCGCGGTGAGCAGCGCCAGTGGGATCACGATCGGCAACGAGATCAGGATGAGCACGGCGTCCATCACGTACTTCAGGCGCTCGTAGGTGATCGACGGCAGCAGCGAGCCCATCGGATTCTCGGAGAGGTTCTGGATGCGCACCCGTCCGGTGAGGGATTCGAGGGCGCGTGGCGCGTGATAGACGGGCAGGCGCGATAGCGCGCATTGCGCCAGAAAGCGCTCCCAGCTTGGCCCCGGCAAGGCGGAAAGATCGGCGATCACACCATCGTAGCGGCGGTCGTCGAGCTGCGGCTCGGGGAGTTGCCGAGTGTCGACGCCGGGCAGGGCGATCACGTCCAGGGCGGCACCGCTGGCCACCACGGCGAACTTCGGCCGCTGGAAGCGCGCGCGCAGCAGGAATTCGATATGGCACCAAAGCACGCTGGTCAGTGCCGTGATGCCCATCAACAGCCGGGACATATCCAGGCGCAGTAACAGCGTACCCAGCGTGACCAGGGCGAAGGTGAGCAGCACTTGGGGGGCGACATAGGTGGCGGAGCGTGTGCCCGGGTAGCGGGCCAGGGCATGCACGGCCAGCGCGGCGAGGCCGTAGGCGAACGTGGCGGCCACCAGCGCCGCCTGCTGTCCGGGGTCGAGCTGGTTCCAGGCAAGCCCCCAGAGCAGCCAGGCGGGCAACGCCACCGACAGCAGCCAGCCCAGCAACAGGGTGAAGCCGCGGGACAGCAGGAATTGTTCGTAAAGCCGATGATGGCGACGGCTGAAAGCTTGGATCATGGCCGAGCAGGGGCGCGCAGGGAACGAGGCTGGATTGTAGGCGCTCGGCCTGGGCTTTGGCGCATGGATGACCAGCGGCCGAAGGCGGAGGAAAAAATTGAGGATAATGCAAGTTACGCCCCGTGGTGGGCGCCAGGCGGAAGCGCGAAGCAGGAATCATGGCAGTATCACATACCCTTTTGGTAACGGGCGGCGCTGGGTTCATCGGTAGCCACACCTTGGTCGAGCTGCTGGCGGCGGGCTTCGACGTGGTGGTTTTCGATAACTTTCAGCAGGGTTCGCGCGAGGCGCTGCGCCGTGTGCAGGCCTTGTCGGGGCGAAGCTTCCCGTGCGTGGAGGGCGATGTTCGCGACGCGGCCGCGCTCGATCGTTTGTTCGCCCGCCAGGCGGAGCTCGGCGCCCCGATCGATGCGGTCGTACATTTTGCGGCGCTCAAGGCAGTGGCCGATTCAGTGGCTCGGCCCCTGGCCTACTACGACAACAACGTACAAGGAACCCTGGCGCTGTTGGCCGCCATGCGCCGCGCCGGGGTGTCGCGACTGGTCTTCAGCTCGTCGGCCACGGTCTATGGCGAGCCGCAAGCCCTGCCGTACGACGAATCGCATCCCATTGCGCCAACCAACCCCTACGGCCACACCAAGGCGATGGTGGAACGGATCCTGCGAGATCTCTGTATGGCCGAACCGGATTTTTCGGCCGTGACGCTGCGCTACTTCAATCCCATCGGGGCGCATCCCAGCGGCAGGATCGGCGAGGATCCACACGGCGCGCCGGACAATCTGTTCCCGTATCTCACGCGGGTGGCCATCGGCCAACTGCCGGAGCTTCGGGTTTTCGGTACCGACTATGCCACGGCCGACGGTACCGGCGTGCGTGATTACATCCACGTTGTCGACCTCGCCCAGGGCCATGTCGCCGCGCTGCGCCATGCGCTGTCTGGGCCCGGCTTTACCGCCGTCAATCTGGGCACCGGGCACGGCACATCGGTACTCGAGTTGCTCGCCGCCTTCGCCGCCGCCACGGGGGTGGCCGTGCCATGGCGGCCGGCGCCCCGCCGCGCGGGCGATATCGCCGCGGCCTGGGCCGACCCGCGGCTGGCGGAGCGTTTGCTGGGCTGGCGCGCCAGCCGCGATATCGCCGCCATGTGCGCCGATGGCTGGCGCTGGCAAACCCGGCACCCCGACGGCTATGCCGCTTCCGGTGCCGGGTCGGGTAACAGCGCGGGCAAGCCCTGATCTGCTAATCTGTTGGCTTGCCGGCCGCGGGCCGATTTTCGGCCCGCGGGGAGATTTTTTGCCCCGCGCCGTCGCCGGCGTGGGTCTCTTCCAGGAGGATTTTGTCATGGGTACCACTGTCAAAGCCATGCCGATCGACATCGGCATCTCCGAAGCCAACCGCGCCGCGATTGCCAAGGATCTATCGCACTTGCTGGCTGATTCCTACACGCTCTACCTGATGACGCACAATTTCCACTGGAACGTCACGGGGCCGATGTTCAATACGCTGCACACCATGTTCATGGATCAGTACACCGAGCTCTGGAATTCGCTCGATGTGATCGCCGAACGCATCCGGGCGCTGGGGCACTTCGCGCCGGGCACCTATCGCGAATACGCCGAGCTGTCCTCGATCCGTGAGCCCGAAAAAGTGCCCAACGCCCTCGACATGGTGGCCATGCTGGTCAAGGGCCATGAGGCCGTGGCTAAAACGGCGCGCAAGGCGTTCGAGGCGGCCGACGAGGCCAACGACCAGCCCACCGCCGATCTGCTCACCCAGCGCCTCGACGTGCACGAGAAGGCCGCCTGGATGCTGCGGAGCCTGCTGCAGTGACCGCCCTGGCGCAGCGGCTGGGGCTGTACGCGCGGCTGGTGCGGCTCGACAAGCCCATCGGCAGCCTGCTCCTGCTCTGGCCCACGCTCACGGCGCTATGGCTGGCGTCCGACGGCGTGCCGGCCTGGTATCTCGTGGTGATCTTCGCCGTGGGAACCGTGCTGATGCGATCGGCGGGCTGCGCCATCAACGATTACTTCGACCGCGATTTCGACCGCCACGTCGAGCGCACCCGCGAGCGGGTGCTCACCACCGGCCGGATCAGCGGGCGCGAAGCGCTGGGCGTGGCCGGCGCGCTGGCCTTCGTCTCCTTCCTGCTCGTGCTGCCGCTGCCGCGCCTGGTGTGGGGTTTGGCCGTGGTGGCGCTGGTCATCGCCATCACCTATCCTTTGCTCAAGCGGTTTTTTTCGTTGCCGCAAGCCTACCTGGGCATTGCCTTCGGCTTCGGTATCCCGATGGCCTACGCCGCGGTGCAGCAAGCCCTGCCTCTGGAAGCCTGGTTATTGCTGCTGGCCAACGTGGCCTGGGCGCTGGCCTACGATACCGAGTACGCGATGGTCGACCGGGCCGACGACCTCAAGCTGGGCCTGCGCACCGCGGCCATTACGTTCGGCCGCTTCGACGTGATCGGGATCGCGGTCTGCTATGCCATCACCCTGGCCTTGCTGGGCGTCGTGGGTTGGCGCCTGCAGCTTGCCTGGCCTTATGCCGTGGGCTTGATCGCCGCGGCGCTCATTGCCGTCCGCCACATCGGCTGGATCCGAACCCGGGAACGCGAGGCATGCTTCAGGGCCTTCCTCGACAACACCTGGTTCGGCTTTGCCGTCTTTGCGGGAGCCGTGGCGGCGACATCGGGTTTTTTCTCCAATTAAGGTTGTCCATGCAAATCCAGGGCTCGATCGCTTTCATCGGAGGCGGCAACATGGCCTCCGCGCTTGGCAATGGCTTGCTCGCGGGTGGCTTGGCGCCGTCGCAGCTCCACGTACTCGACGTCGATACCGCTATCCGCGAGGCTTGGCGGCAGCGAGGCGTCGGCGTGGCTGAAGCGCCCGACGAGCGCCTGGCCGCTTGTTCTGTCTGGGTCTATGCCGTAAAGCCCCAGGTCATGCGTGAGGTCGTCGCCAGTACGCGGCCCTGGCTGCGCGAAGCCCTGGTGATCAGCATTGCCGCCGGCCTGCGCCTGTCGTCGCTGGGCGGTTGGCTGGGGGTTTCGGCGGACCGGCCCTGGAGCCGTCTGGTGCGAGGCATGCCCAATACACCGGCGCTGGTGGGAGCGGGCATCACCGGCCTGGTGGCGCAAGAGGGGCTGGCCGAAGCCGATCGCGCCCTGGCGGGGCAGTTGATGCGCGCCGTGGGAGACATCGTGTGGGTCGACGACGAGCCTGCCCTGGACGTCGTCACCGCCTTGTCCGGCAGCGGGCCGGCCTACGTGTTTTTATTTTTGCAGGCCTTGATCGATGGCGGCGTGGCCCTGGGCCTGAGCCCTGAGCAGGCACGCGTTTTGGCGCTGGGTACGCTGAGCGGCGCCACCCGGCTGGCCGCCAATTCCACCGAATCGCCGGCGGTGTTGCGTCAGCGTGTTACCTCCAAGGGCGGCACCACCGCCGCGGCACTCGAGGTTTTCGAATCGCATGGCTGGGCCCAGGCAGTGGGCGAGGCCATGGCCGCCGCTGCGCTGCGGGCCGGCACGCTGGCCGACCAACTGGGCTGACCCTCCGCCTAGCCCCAACCGTCCGCAACCACGGCGTCCTGCCCGCTGGGCGCTTCCGCACATCGCGACGCCAGGCGGCAGGCCGAAACCAAGCGGGATAAAACGACGCTCGGCGCCATGGGCCCCGGCGGCGTTCATTCCCAGTCGGGAATGGGGCCGGCCGGCACGATGCCGCTGGGGTTGATGTTGCGATGGCTTTCGTAATAATGGCCCTTGATGTGCTGGAAGTTCACGGTCTGGGCAACGCCGGGCCAAAGGTAGAGCTCGCGCGCATAGGCATGCAGCCGGGGATAGTCCACCAGGCGCCGCAGATTGCACTTGAAATGGCCGTGATACACGGCATCGAAGCGCACGAGGGTGGTAAACAATCGCCAATCGGCTTCGGTCAGGGTGTCGCCGCACAGGAAGCGCTGTTGCGCCAACCTGGCTTCCAGCCAGTCGAGAGTGTCGAACAAAGGAGCGACGGCTTCGTTATAGGCCGCCTGGGTCGTGGCGAATCCCGCCCGATAGACGCCGTTGTTGACGGTGTCGTAGATACGGCTGTTGAGGCGGTCGATCTCCTCGCGCAGGGGTTCGGGATGGTAATCGCCCGCTGCCGCGCCGACGTCGTCGAACGCCGAATTGAACATGCGGATGATGTCGGCCGATTCGTTGTTCACGATGGTGCGCTTCTGGCGATCCCAGAGCACCGGGACGGTGGCGCGGCCCGATTGCCTGGGGTTGGCCAGCGTATACAGCTCGTGCATGGCGGCGATGCCGGTGTCGCCGTCGGGCTGCACGCCGGGCCCGGGCTCGAAGGTCCAGCCATTTTCGAGCATGCGCCAATGCGTGACCGCCACCGGGATCATCGATTCCAGCCCTTTGAGCTGGCGGAAGATCAGGGTGCGATGCGCCCACGGGCAGGCCAGGCTGACATAGAGGCGGTAGCGGCCGGGTTCGGCGGGAAAGCCGCCTTCACCGGTGGGCCCCGGCTCGCCATTCGCGGTGACCCAGTTGCGAAAGACGGAATCTTGGCGAACGAAGCGGCCGTCGTCGCCATTGGCATTGGGCGGCTGGTCGTACCAGCGGCCGTCGATCAGAATACCCATGGATGCTCCTGTCAGGAGAGAGTGCGGCCCGGACGGGATGTCCGGCGGGCACGGGAGCCCCTGCCGGAGCCATTACGCAAGCATGCCGCATGCCTGGCCGCGGACCGCCGGCCGGGGAGTACGGCCCAGGCCACAGGTTACAGGGAAATCCCCCGCGCCAGAAATGCCGGTTGTCGGGATCCGCGTCGCTCGCTCATTGCCCGCTATCGGCCGCGCGCCCCAAGGCCAATTGGCGCGCTACGCGGGCCACGTGTTCGCCCTGGAAGCGGGCGCCGTCGAGTTCGTTGGCGCTCGGCTGGCGCGAGCCGTCGCCAGCGGCGATGGTCGTGGCGCCGTAGGGCGAGCCGCCGGTGATCTCGTCCATGCGGGTTTGGCCGCCAAAGCTATAGGGCAGGCCCGCGATCAGCATGCCATGGTGCAGGAGGACCGTGTGGAAGGAGAGCAGGGTGCTTTCCTGGCCGCCGTGCTGGGTCGCGGTGGAGACGAAGACGCTGCCCACTTTGCCGACCAGGGCGCCGTTGGCCCACAGGCCGCCGGTCTGGTCGAGGAAGTTCTTCATTTGCGACGCCATATTGCCAAACCGGGTGGGCGTGCCGAACACGATGGCATCGTACTCGGCCAGTTCGGCCGGCTGGGCCACCGGGGCGGCCTGGTCCAGTTTGTAATGGCCGGCGCGGGCGACGTCTTGCGGAACGAGTTCGGGTACGCGCTTGACGGTCACTTCGGTGCCGGGGACACGGGCCGCGCCTTCGGCCACGGCGCCGGCCAGGGTCTCGACATGGCCGTAGCTGGAATAGTAGAGAACGAGAATTTTGCTCATGTTGATGCCTCGCAAAGTCGATGGATGATGAACCCATGCTAGACCTTACTGACATGAACGGATAGCCAGTATAATTGGCTACTTATTCCGGAAATTCCGAACAATAGGTTGGGTCACGGAAAGATCCGCCATGGGGGGCGTCATGATCGTGCATGTCGATGGGAGGCTGGCAATGATCACTCGCCCGAGCGCAAGGCGCGGCCACGCCGGGGGTGGCGGGCAAGCCACCTCCGCCAGGATGTAAACGGCAATGGCGCGACCTACGCTCGACGCCATGGAGGCCTTTGTCCACATCGTTGAGGCGGGCAGCCTTACCGGCGCCGCGCGGCGGATGGGCGTGGCCAAGTCGGTCATCAGCGACCGCCTGGCCGGTCTGGAGGCGGCGCTGGGCGTCACGGTGCTGCGGCGAACCACGCGGCGGGTGGCGCTCACCGAGGCCGGCGAACGCTTTTATGCCGAAGCCGCGCAAGTGCTGCAGCAGGTCGACGAAGCCGCCGCCGCCGCCGCCGCGGGAGCCGGCGGCAAGGGCCCGTTGCGCGGGCGCCTGCGCATCGCGGCCCCGGTCAGCTTTGGCGCCGTGCACCTGGGTGGCATGCTCATGCCGTTTCTGAGCCGGCACGAGCATTTGCAATGCCAGATCGAACTCAGCGACGGCGTGACCGATCTGGTGGCCGGACATTTCGATTTCGCGATCCGCATCGGCCGCTTGAGCGACTCTTCGCTTTTGGCGCGCCGCTTGGGCGACATCTCGCGTGTGGTCTGCGCCAGTCCACGCTACCTGGCCCGCCACGGCGCGCCCGCAAGCCCCGAGGCGTTGCGGGATCACGCGATTCTGGGCTACTCGCAAGTCGGCGCGTCCCGCCTCTGGACCTTCCGCGATGCGGCGGGGCGCTCCTACGTGGCGCCCACGCCGGCGCCGCGGATGTCGGCCAATAATGGCGAAGTCATCCGCGATGCCGCGATTCAGGGCTTGGGCCTGGCGGTGCTGCCGCGCTTCATCGTGGCGGCGGCGCTGACCGGCGGCGATTTGCTGGAAATACTCGAAGACCACCCGCTGGTGCCGGACGGCCTGCATCTCGTGTATCCGGCCGATCGGCAGGTGCCGCGCAAGACGCGCGAAACCATGGCGTACCTGGCGGAAGCGCTGCGGGCTTGGCTTGGTACGCACGGCCAGGCGCTCGCGCTCGAGCCGCTGCGGGGCGGGACGCCGTCGGCACTAGATATCGTCTGAGGTATTGCCTGCTGGCCGCGGCGCGGTGCGTTCAATGGCCACCAGGAAAAACGACGTATCGAGCGATGAACAGCGCGGCCACGATCCACAGGGCCGGGTGGACCTCACGGGCGCGGCCGGTGATGGCCTTGAGCACGACGTAAGTGATAAAGCCCATCGCCAGCCCGGTGGCAATGGAATACGTGAAAGGCATGAAGAGGACGGTAACGGCGGCCGGCGCGGCTTCGGTGACGTCGTTCCATTGGATCTCCAGCAACTCGCGCATCATCAGGATCGCCACATAGAAAATGGCGGGGGCCGTGGCATACGACGGAACGGAGCCGGCCAGCGGCGCGAAGAACAGCGCGGCCAGAAACAGCATGGCGACCGTCAGGGCCGTGAGGCCGGTGCGCCCGCCCGCCTGGATGCCGGCGGTGCTTTCGAGATAGGCCGTGGTGCTGCTGGTGCCCAGCAGCGAACCGCCGACGATGGCGGCGCTGTCGGCGAACAGGGCGCGGCCAAGACGGTTGCCGGGGCCCGAGGTGGGCAGGCCGGCGCGCTTGGCGACCCCGATGAGGGTGCCGGTGGCGTCGAAGACCTCCATCAGGACCAAAGCCAGGATCACATACACGAGGCCCGCGTGCAGGGCGCCCGCGATGTCGAGCTGCAGGAGGGTGGGCAGCAGGCTGGGCGGCAGCGAGAACACACCGTGGAAATCCTGCAGGCCGAGGATCATCGACGCCAGCGTGACGAACAGGATGCCGAGCAGGATGGCGCCGCGCACCTTGAAGGCGTCGAGGGCGGCAATGATGAAAAAGCCGACGATCGACAGCAGGACGGTGGGAGCATGGAGGTCGCCCAGCGCGACGATGGTGGCCGGGTTGGCGACGACGAGGCCCGAGCCCGAGAGCGCGATCAAGGCCAGGAACAGGCCCAGGCCGGCCACGATGGCGCTGCGCAGGGATTGCGGAATGCCGTCGATCAGCCAGCGCCGGATGCCGCTGGCGGTAAGAAGGACAAACACGACGCCCGAGATGAATACCGCGCCCAACGCTTGTTGCCAGGTATAGCCCATGGCGCCTACCACGGTGAAGGCGAAGAAGGCGTTGAGCCCCATGCCCGGAGCCATGGCCACCGGCCAGTTGGCCAGGAAGGCCATGATGAGCGAGCCGAGCACGGCCGCCAGGCAGGTGGCCACGAAGGCGGCGCCGCGATCCATGCCGGTGGTGGACAGCATCTCCGGGTTGACGAAGATGATGTAGGCCATCGTGAGGAAGGTGGTGACGCCGGCCAGGATCTCGGTACGCACCGTGGTGCCATGGGCCTGGAGCTGGAACCATCGTTCTAACATTCTGTTTCGCCCGGGCAAGGAAGAAGCGCCAAGAATACCCCAGGCGGCCCCGGATTCGTAGTATGGACGCGGTAAACTCGGGCGATGCGGATTCTTGGATTTGAAAGCTCTTGCGACGAAACCGGGGTGGCGGTGGTCGATACCCGGCAGGGACTACTCGCCCACGCGCTGCATAGCCAGGTGGCCATGCACGAGCACTACGGGGGCGTCGTGCCCGAATTGGCCTCGCGCGACCACATCCAGCGGGTGATACCGCTCACCCGCCAGGTATTGGCCGAGGCGGGTCTCGCGCTGGGCGACATAGATGCCGTGGCCTACACGGCGGGGCCTGGTCTGGCCGGCGCCTTGCTGGTGGGCGCGAGCGTGGCGCAATCCGTGGCCTGGGCGCTTGGCCTGCCCGCCATTCCCATTCATCACCTCGAAGGCCATCTGCTCTCGCCGCTGCTGGCCGAGCCGCGACCGGAGTTTCCCTTCGTGGCCCTGCTGGTGTCCGGCGGCCATACGCAGCTGATGCGAGTCGATGGCGTGGGGCAGTACACTTTGCTGGGCGAAACCCTCGACGACGCCGCAGGCGAAGCGTTCGACAAAACGGCCAAACTGCTGGGGTTGGGCTACCCGGGAGGCCCGGCGCTATCGCGGCTGGCCGAACAGGGCGATGCCAGCCGGTTCAAGCTGCCGCGGCCCAAGCTCCATAGCGACGATCTCGACTTCAGCTTCAGTGGCCTGAAAACCGCCGTGCTGGTGCAATGGCAGAAGCAGCAGCAGGGCGGCGAGAGCGAAGCCCTGGCACAAACCCGGGCCGATCTTGCCGCCGCCACCGAGGCGGCCATCGTCGATGCCCTGGTGGCCAAGTCGGTGAAAGCGCTGGAATCCACCGGCCTGCGGCGGCTGGTGGTGGCGGGCGGCGTGGGCGCCAATCGCGTGCTGCGCGAGCGGCTGGGCCGACGCTTGCAGCGCCTTGCGGCGCAGGCGTATTTCCCGCCCTTGGAGTTCTGTACCGACAATGGCGCGATGATCGCCTTTGCCGCGGCTTGCCGCGTGCGGGCCGGCCTGGTGGATGTCCCGGCCCTCGCGGCCAGACATGCGTTTTCGGTGCATCCGCGTTGGGATCTGGCCGAGGCCAGCGGCGTGGCGGCTTGACCACGCGCCTGAGCGCAGGGCAAACCGGTGGCAACCGTACCCTGCCGTCAAGCGAACGGGGCTGGGTTCAGGTTTTGCGGGGCGGCTTGGCCGCGGTAGCGGCCTTGCCCTTGCTCTTGCCGCCGATACGGGGCTCTTTGCCCGCCAGCAAGCGCTCGACGTTGCCCCAATGCTTGTACAGCAGCAGCAGCGCCATGGCGCCGATGGCCACGCCGATTCGGGCGTCGACGGGCCACGCCACGCCGCCGCCAAACAGGTAGTACACCGGGGCGAACAAGGCGGCGACGATTGCCGCCAGCGATGAGTAGCGGGTAAAGAACGCCACCAGGATCCAGGTGGCGAGCGTTGCCAGCGCCAGCCACGGCTGCACCGCCAGCAGCACGCCGAGGGCGGTGGCCACGCCTTTGCCGCCCTTGAAGCGCAGGAAAATCGGATAGAGATGTCCCAGAAACACCGCCAGCATGACCAAGGGGACGAGCAGGCCCTGGCCGGGGCCGCCCGCCTGCTGCGCCAGCCATACGGCAAGCCAGCCTTTGAACGCATCGCCCAGGAGGGTGAGCACCGCCGCCAGCTTGTTGCCGGTGCGCAACACGTTGGTGGCCCCCGGGTTGCCCGAGCCGTGGGTGCGCGGATCCTGGAGCTTCAGCAGCCGGCTGACGACCACCGCGAACGACACGGAGCCCAAAAGGTAGGCGAGGATCACGCCCAACGGCAGGATGACGGCGGTGGGCAGGGTAGCGAAGAACATGGCGAAGGGATCGTCTGTATCGAAACAATGGGGTGGCGCGCGGCACCCCGTGGCTAGCCGCGGCGCAGGCCGATCATAGCGTGCCGCGGTGCTGTCGCGGAAAGTTCACATCGTTTTGGACTAGAATGATTTGCTTTATGAGGTAAGACAACGTGTTGATTCTGGTTTCGAATGATGACGGTTACACGGCTCCCGGGATCGAGGCGCTGGTTGCGGCCTTGCGACCGCTGGCCGAACTCGTGGTAGTGGCGCCAGAGGTCAATCACAGCGGCGCGTCCAATTCCCTCACGCTCAACCGGCCGCTGTTCGTGCATCAGGCCGCCAACGGCTTCACCTATCTTAACGGCACCCCGTCCGATTGCGTGCACATCGCGCTCACCGGCATGATCGACCGCCGGCCCGACCTCGTCGTCGCGGGCATCAACAATGGCCAGAACATGGGTGAAGACACCCTGTACTCGGGCACCGTCGCCGCCGCCACCGAAGGCTATCTGTTCGGCATCCCGGCCATTGCCTTTTCGCTCGAACACAAGGGTTGGGAACACCTCGACGCGGCCGCCGCGGTGGCCCGCCAGGTGGTCGAACGCGCCCTGGAGCGGCAATTGCCCGAGCGTACCCTGCTCAACGTCAATATTCCCAATCGTCCGCTTGCCGAGATGAAAGGGCTGCGCGTCACCCGCCTGGGGCGCCGCCATCCCTCCGAACCCGTGGCCCGCTCGGTGTCGCCCTTCGGCGAAGAAGTCTTCTGGATCGGCCCGGTCGGCCAGGTGGCCGACAATGCCCCGGGCACCGATTTCCATGCCGTGTCGCAAGGCGCCGTCTCGATCACGCCCTTGCGCCTCGACCTGACCCATCACGATCAGCTCGATCCGATCCGTGAATGGGTGGCCGGCTGATCCCGGCTGCGCCAACTCCGGGGCCCCCGACCATGGCCGAACGCAAGAATCCCGCTTCGAAGGTCACGACAGCCAACAGCAATACCCGGCTCACCACGGGCCCGTCGCCACGACGCGGCGTGAGCCGCGCCGACGCCGGCATGCCGCGGCCAGCCAACAGCAACACCCGCGTGGGAGCGGGCTTGGCCGTGCGGGCGCCGCGCCGCGATCCGGAGCCCGGCGGCGCCATGCTGCGCGGCGAGGCCACTTCCGAGGCCGCCCTGGCCGGCTTGCGCGGGCGCATGGCGGCGCTCCTGGCCCAACAGGGCATCCAGGACGACGAAGTCTTGCGCGTCATGGCGGAGGTGCCGCGTCACCGCTTCATCGATGAAGCGCTGGCGAGCCGTGCCTACGAAAACGCCGCCCTGCCCATCGGCGCCGGGCAAACCATATCCCAGCCCTGGATCGTCGCGCGCATGCTCGCCGTGGCCCGCGAAGGCGGGGCTTTGCACCGGGTGCTGGAGGTTGGCACCGGCTGCGGCTACCAGGCGGCGCTGCTTGCTCGCCTGGCGGGTCAGGTGGTCAGCGTCGAGCGTATCCGGAGCCTGCACGAGCAGGCCGTCGATCGGCTGCGCACGTTGGGCGTGCGCAACGCAAAGCTCGTGCTGGGCGACGGTAATGCGGGATGGCCTGCGGGAGGGCCCTACGATGCCATCCTGGTGGCCGCTGCCGGCCTGCACATCCCCCCCGCCTTGCTGGGGCAGCTCGCGGTGGGCGGGCGCTTGCTGGCGCCCGAAGGCGGTTCGCAACAACGGCTGGTCCTGATCGAGCGCAGCAGCCGAGAACGATTTCGTCGCACTGAACTCGAATTCGTGCGCTTCGTGCCTCTGCAAACCGGGGTACAGTTATAACTTTGCTTGAAATGCTGTCGAACGCTAGGAGAATTACATGTTGAAAGCGGGATCGACCGGAACGCTGGCGCGTTTCGGGCGTCTGGCGGGCCTGGCCCTGGGCGCCCTGGTGCTGGTTGCCTGCACCACTCCCAACCGCGCCCCAGTCGTCGACCTGTCGGGTACGCCGGGCGCCGGTACCGAAACCGCCGGCGGCGCGGCCACCTATGTGGTCAGGCCGGGCGATACCCTCTATTCCATCGCCCGCCAGCATCAGGTGGCGTGGCAAGACATCGCTACCTGGAACGGCATCTCCGATCCTTCTCAGCTGCGTGTCGGCCGCACGTTGCGGGTGGGGCAGGGCGCGGGCAGCGCTCCCCCCATGAGCAGCGGTACGTCGGTGGCCCAGGTGCAGCCCATCGCCACGCCCGATGTCGAATCCCGGCCGCTCGATGGCAGCGCCCAGGCTCCCGCCACGCCGCGCCAGCCGGTGCGCGCCAACGACAGCGGCATCGACTGGACCTGGCCGTCGCCGGGCAAGGTCATCGCCGAGTACAACCAGGCCCTCAACAAGGGGCTCGACCTCGAAGGCAATATCGGCGATCCGGTGCTCGCGGCCGCCGATGGCACGGTGGTCTACGCCGGCAGCGGGCTGCGCGGTTACGGCAATCTCCTTATCGTGCGCCACAACGCCACGTTCCTGTCGGCCTATGCCCACAATAGCAAGCTGCTCGTGAACGAAGGCGACGCCGTCAAGCGCGGGCAGCGCATCGCCGAGCTTGGCCAGTCCGATGCTCCGTCGCCGCGCCTGCACTTCGAGATCCGCCGAGGCGGTACCCCCGAGGATCCGCGCCAGTTCCTGCCTGCCCGCCCATGAGGTCTTCCCGGCTTTAATCCTGACTCCTCCCCCCGCTCCGCAACCCGGGCGGGCGGTTGGGGTCGACGCGACACCATGGCCGATTTTCTGGATATCGAATCCCTCGACCTCGAGGCCCGCGGCATCGCGCATCGCGATGGCAAAGTGATCTTCGTCGAAGGCGCCTTGCCGGGCGAGAGGGTTACCGTCACGCCGGTGCGGCGCAAGCCGGGCTACGAGATCGCCCGTGTCGATCGCATACTGCGCCCGTCTTCGCAACGGGTAGCGCCGCGCTGTGCCCACTTTGGCGTTTGCGGCGGCTGTGCCATGCAGCACCTCGAGCCGGCCGCCCAGGTGGCGGTCAAGCAGCGCGTTCTCGAAGACGCCTTCTGGCACGTCGGCCAATTGCGGCCCGGTCGCATGCTGCCGCCCATCCACGGGCCGGCATGGGGCTATCGCCATCGAGCGCGCCTGACGGCGCGGCTGGTGCCCAAAAAAGGCGGCATGCTGGTCGGCTTCCATGAACGCAAAAGCAGCTATGTGGCCGACATGACCGAATGCCACGTGCTGCCGCCGCCGGTGGCGGCGATGCTGGTGCCCTTGCGCGAGTTGCTGGGCGGCATGTCGCGCCCGGATCGCATGCCGCAGGTGGAGTTGGCGATGGGCGACGAGGTCATTGCCCTCGTGTTGCGCCACCTCGAGCCGCTGACCGACGCCGATCGCGCCGATCTGCGCGCCTTTGGCGAGCGCTGGCGGGTGCAATGGTGGCTGCAGCCCAAGGGCCCCGACACCGTACATCGCCTGGATCCCGAGGTGCCGGGCGAACTGGCTTATGGCTTGCCCGAGTTTGGCCTGAGCATGGCTTTCAGGCCCACCGACTTTACTCAGGTCAATCCCGCGATCAATCGGGCGATGATCTCCCAGGCCCTGGGCTTGCTCGAGGCGCAGCCCACCGACCGCGTCGCCGATTTGTTCTGCGGTTTGGGTAACTTCACGCTGCCGCTGGCGACGCGGGTGCGCTCGGTGGTTGGAATCGAAGGCAGCGCCACGCTCACCGCGCGGGCCCGGGCGGCCGCCGCGGCCCATGGGTTGGAAGGGCGAGCCGAATTCGCCACGCTCAACCTGTTCGAGGTCGACGCCGAGTGGCTGCGGGGGCTGGACCGCTTCGATCGCATGCTGGTCGACCCTCCCCGCGAAGGCGCGGAAGCGGTCGTCCGCGCACTGGCCGCCCTGGCGCCGGCCGAACGCCCGGGCCGCCTGGTGTACGTGTCCTGCAACCCGGCCACGCTGGCGCGTGACGCGGCCATCCTGGTCCACGAGGGCGGTTTCCGCTTGAGTGCGGCGGGCGTGGTCAATATGTTCCCGCATACCGGCCATGTGGAGTCCATGGCCGTGTTCGATCTTTGATCTACCGCCGTGCGGCCCGCAGGCGGGCCAGGCCTTCGCCGGCCAGCAGCAGTACGGCAAGCCAGATGCCGAGATAGGTAATCCATTGCGAAGGTGCGATGCGTTCGCCCAACAGCAGGGCCACCACCACCAGCAGGGCGGGCTCGACATATCCCAGCAGGCCGAACAGCCCCAGTTCGAGCCGGTCGCTCGCCAGGATCATGAGGATGAGGGCGGCGGCGCTGACCAGCCCGAGGCCCACTACCAGCAAAGCCAACAGCAAGAACGGCTTGCCGTCCGTCGCCGCCTGCATCGGCTCCAGGGCGAACCACAGGGCCACGGGCAGGCTCAGCACCAGATCGAACCACATACCGCCCAGATGATTGGTGCGCAGAATGCGGCGTAGCGCGAAATAGCAGGGATAGCCGAGCACGATGACGAAGGTGGGCCACGAGACCCGTGGCGCGAAGAGCAACTCGTTCGCGACGCCGACGCCGGCGATGACGCAGGCGAGGATCTGCAACCGGGTGATCCGTTCATGGAAGCACCAGCGGCCGGTCAAGACCAGCGCCAGCGGCAGCAGAAAGTAACCCAGCGAGACGTCCAGCCCGTAGCCGTTGACGGGAGCCCACATGAACAGCCAAAGTTGAACGCCGAGCAGGCCGGATGACAGGAAAAGGGCGAACCAGAGCGCCGGTTGCCGCCGTACGCGCCGCCAAAGCCGGGTGATATCGCCGCCTCGGCCCGAGAGCACGACGAACATGCCCAGAAAGGGCGCGGTAACGAGCACCCGCCAGCCGTAGATTTTTTCGCCACCCAGTTCGGCCAGCAGAGTGGCGGAATAGTAGGCGCAGGCGAACAGGACGGAGGCCAGGAGCGAGCAGAAAACCCCCGCCTGGCGCTTGGCGGGATCAAGCGGCATGACGGGGGCGGTGCCGAGGGGCTGGTCGGCGTAACGCCGGAGCGGAAAACTGGCGCAACATACGAAGACAAAAAAGTGGGACGAAATCTGCCGCGGGCTTGCCGCCCGGGCGGCCGCCGTGGGGCGCGGGCCTGCGCCGGGCCCGGGGAGTGTAAGCGATGCGGGTAAGGTGCTAGGGCAGGGGGTCGATCGGTGCCAAGGGCCGCTGGCCGGCTGCCAGGGTGTCGGCGGCATCGAGCAGGAGCTCCTCGGAGAACCGTCCGCCGACCAACTGGATGCCGACGGGCGTTCCATCGACGGGAGGCATGGGTGCCGCCAATCCCGGCAGGCCCAGGATGGCGGTGGCCAGAAGCGGGCTCTGGGCATCCAGGAGGCGGCGCATGGTATCGCCGCCAGCCTGGTCGGCCTCGGCCGCGAACGGCAGTTGCCAGGAGGTGGGCAGCAGCAGCAAGGGATGGCGCTCGAAGAATGCGCTCCATTCGCGATGCAGGGTCGAGCGCAAAGCCAGCGCCCGCATATAGCCGGGAAGATCCAGCTCGGGCGCGAGATTCAGCATCGCGGGCAGCGCATGGCGAATCTCGGCGTCGCCATGGTCGAGCGCGGCATCCAGCATGTTCATCCGGGCTTCGGCCGCGGTGAGGGATAGCCAGAGGTCGGCCGCCTCCTGGAAACGGGGCGGAGTGGCTTCTTCGACTTCGAAGCCGGCGTCGGCCAATTGTTTCGCCGCCACCTGCAAGGCCCGGCTGACCGCCGGGTCCGCCGTATGGCCCGGAAGCGAAGCGCAGAGCGCCACCCGCCGATACGCCGGGCCGGGACGCAGGGCTTGCCCCGGTACCCACCAGGGGTCGCGAACGTCGCGGGCGGAAAGCGCCTGCAGGCCGAGGCGGATATCGTTGACGCTGCGGGCGAGGATGCCCTGCACCGAACTGAGCTGGGTGGCGGGCAGTCGTTCCTCGGCGCCGCTGGGATTGAAAGCCGGCACCCGGCCCAGGCCGGGGCGCAGCCCGTAAACACCGCAGGCGTAGGCCGGGTAGCGTACCGAGCCGCCCTGGTCGTTGCCATGGGCCAGGGGCCCCATGCCCGCGGCCACCGCGGCGCTGGCTCCGCCGCTGGAGCCGCCGGCCGTGAGCGCGGCGTTGCAGGGGTTGATCGTCCTGCCATGCAGGGCGTTGCTGGTGAACCACCGGACGGAGAACGCAGGCGTATTGGTACGCGCGATTGGGATCGCGCCGGCCTTGCGCAAGTTGGCGACCGCGGGGCTGTCTTCGGTGGCGATGACGTTCCAGTATTGGCGCACGCCGTTGGTGGTGGCCAGACCGGCCTGGTCGACGTTGACTTTGGTGGTCACAGGAACGCCATGCAGTGGCGGCAGCGGTTCCCCTCTCCGGACTCGCGCATCGGCGGCGTCGGCGGCCCTCAGGGCTTCATCGGCCAGGATCTCGGTGGCGGCGTTGATGATGGGGTTGACGGCGGCCGTGCGCTCCAGGCAGCTCGCCACCGCTTCGCGGCAGGAAATATCGCCGCGCGCGATGGCGGCGGCCAGATCGGTGGCGCTCCAGCGCCAAAGCTCATGGTTCATGGTCGAGGTGCTCATCGAGGCTCAGTTGGCGGTAACGCCGGTATAGCGGACGACTTCCGCCCAGCGCCGGGTTTCATCCTGGATCAGTTGGGTGAATTCTTCGGGAGAAGAGGGCATGAGATCGATGGAAAAATTCTCGGCCATGGCGATCACCGCTGGGTCCTCCAGCGCCTTGCGCAGGGCGGCGTTGAGGTGGTCGACGAGTTCGGGTGGCGTGCCTTCCGGTGCAACCAGGCCGCCCCAGGCCAGCACCTCGAAGCCGGGGAGGCCGTCTTCATGGATGGTGGGAACGTCGGGCAGGGTGGAGGCTCGCTTGAGGCCGGTGACCGCCAGCGGCTTGACCCGCTGATCGTTGATGAACGGCAGCACCGCCACGATGTTGTCGATCATCACGTCGAGCTGGCCGTTGAGCATGTCGCCCACCGCCTGGGTGCCGGTCTTGTAGGGCACCATGCTGAAGGACGCGCCGGTCTCGGTCTCGATCAGCGCGGCGGCGAGATGGCCGCCGCTGCCGTGTCCGGGCGAGCCGACGAAGACCTTGCCGGGATTCTCGCGGGCGTAGGCGATCAGTTCGGGAAAGGTCGAGGCCGGAAAGTCCGGCCGCGCGATGAGCACGTACTGGCTGCCGCTGGCGAGCCCCACCGGGGTCAGGCGGCTCGGGTCGTACGGCAGGTCGGAATGAAAAGAAGGGTTGATCGCCAGGGTCACGATGTTGCCGAAGGCCACGGTGTAGCCATCCGGAGCGGCGTTGGCCAGGGCCTGGGTGCCGACCAGTCCCCCAGCCCCCGCCCGGTTGTCCACCAGTACGGGTTGTTGCAGTTGTGCGCCGAGGGCGGTGGCCACCGGGCGCATGGCGCTATCCACGCCCGAACCCGCCGCGTAGGGCACGATCAGGCGGATCGGCTTTTGCGGCCAGTTGTCCTGCGCGGTGGCCGCTCCGGAAGCGACCAGCAGGGCGAGGGCGGCATGCGCCAGCAAGGGAAAGGATCTCATCGACTTCGGCTCCTGGGGTATGTGTCCAACGATGGAGGTGGGGGGTGAAGAAGGATCTCTGGTTGGTTTTCAACCCTGTCGGGCCAGGGCCTCGGACAGGATTTCGATCATCTGGTCGATTTGCGCGGCCTCCGCGACGAATGGCGGCGCCAATTGGAGCGTATCGCCGCCGAACCTCAGGTAAAGACCTTGCTCCCAGCAACGCATGGCCACTTCGAAAGGCCGGAGCGTGGGATCGCCATTCTTGGCGGCCAGCGTGATGCCGGCGGCCAGGCCGATGTTGCGGATGTCCAGTACATGCGGCGCGCCACGCAATTGGTGCACCGCGGATTCGAAATGCGGCGCCAGGGCGAGCACGCGTTGCAGGGCGTCTTCGTCTTGCAGCGCTTGCAGCGTGGCCTGTGCGGCGGCGCAGGCGATGGGATGGGCCGAGTAGGTATGGCCGTGCGGAAACTCCACGCCATGGGGCGGCCCGCCGGCGGCCATGAAGGTTTGGTGGATGTCGGTCGATGCCACCACGCCGGCCAGGGGCACGACGCCGTTGGTCACCTGCTTGGCGAACGTCAGCAGGTCGGGCGTCACGCCGAAGGCCTCGGCGCCGGTCCAGGCTCCCAGGCGGCCGAAGGCGGTGATCACTTCGTCGAAGATCAGCAGGATATGGTGCTGGTCGCAGATCTCGCGCAGGCGCTGCAGGTAGCCCGGCGGAGGCACGATCACGCCCGCCGAGCCCGCGAAGGGCTCGACGATGACGGCGGCGATGGTGGAGGCATCGTGCAAAGCGATGAGATCGAGGAGCTGGTCGGCCAGTTGGCGGCCATGCTCGGGCATGCCGCGGCTGAACGCGTTTTCGGGCAGCAAAGTGTGCGGCAGATGCGCCGCGCTCAGGCCTTCGCCGTACAGCTTGCGGTTGCCGGCGATCCCGCCGACGCTGATGCCGCCGAAGTTCACCCCATGGTAGCCCTTGGCGCGGCCGATGAAGCGGGTCTTGGCGGCCTGGCCTTGCAGCCGCCAATAGGCGCGGGCCATCTTGAGCGAGGTGTCGACGGCTTCGGAGCCGGAGCCGACGAAGAAGACATGATCCAGCCCCGACGGCATCACCTGCACCAGTTGCTCGGCGAGCTCGAACGCCAGAGGGTGCCCGAACTGGAAGGCGGGGGCGTAATCCAGCTTGGCGGCCTGACGGGCCACGGCCTGCACGATACCGGGATGGCCGTGGCCCAGGCCGCAGGTCCAGAGGCCCGATAGCCCGTCGAAAATGCGGCGGCCGTGAGCGTCGCGGTAATGGCAGCCCTTGGCCTCGACGAGGATGCGAGGATCTTGCCGGAACTGCCGGTTGCCGGTGAACGGCATCCAGTAGGCATCCAGTTGGGCGGGTGTGGGCAGGGAGAACAGCGGAGAGGGGGCGTCGTTGGGGTTCATGGCGGAATGGCGGGAAAGATGAGGGCGGTAAACGGGATTGTGGCTAGTCTGGCGTGCGCCGTAAACTGCAACCCTTGTGCGTTCACTGGCATGGGATTGAAACTTTATGGTCAAGAAGGCCTTGCTGGACGATCCCAGCGATCCGGAGATTCGCCTGCTGCGCATCTTCAAGGCGGTGGTGGCGTGCCGCGGCCTGGCCGCCGCCGAGCTCGAGCTGAATATCAGCCGGTCTACCATTAGCCGACACCTGAAAGAGCTGGAAGAGCGGCTGGGGCTCGTGCTGTGCCGCCGCGGGCGCGCCGGTTTTGCCCTGACGCCCGACGGCCTGCGGGTCCACGACAGCGCGCAACGTTTGCTGGAAGCGCTCGATACCTTTCGCACCGAAGTTCGCGATCTGCGCGCCGGGATGGTGGGCACCCTGGCGCTCGGGATGTTCGACAAAATCGTGTCCAACCCGCAGGCGCGGATAGGGCAGGCGGTGCGCGACTTCCGCCGCCAGGCGCCGGAAGTCCTGCTGAACGTCACCGTCGGCACGCTGGGCGATCTCGAGGCGGCGGTGATCGACGGCCGGCTGCAACTGGCGGTGGTGCCCGAGCATCGCAGCTCGGCCAGTCTCGACTACGTCGATCTGTTCGGAGAGGAAATGTATCTGTACTGCGGGCGCCAACATCCCTTGTACGGCGTGAGTCCGGCCGCGTTCGGGCACGAGGATCTTCAGGATTACGACTACGTGGGGCTGGCCTATCACTCACCCAACATGGAGGCGACGCATCGCTTCGGGCTCCGGCGGCAAGCCAGGGTCAGCGACCAGGAGGCCGTGCTGGCGTTGATTCTTTCGGGGTGTTATATCGGCTTCCTGCCGGATCATTATGCGGACCCGTTCGTCCGGCAGGGGCTGATCGCGCGCATCGAGCATGCCGACGCCATGTACGAAGTGCGGTTCCGGGCGGTGCTGCGGCGTTCCTGGCGGCAGTCGCGTCTGACGGCGACCTTCCTCAAGACTCTGTGCGAGGCCCACGGGGCGCAGGGCATTTAAAGCGCCGCCACGAGTGCGGGATCACACCGATAAAAAAAGCGCCCCTCAGGGGAGGGGCGCAGGCGCCGGGGCCGCCGGGGGAGACGGCCCCGTGCGAGGCAAGGTGGGTTAGTCGTCGCCGCCGATGAAGCCGAGCAGGACGAGCAGGTTGGCGAAAACGTTGTAGACGTCGAGGTAGATGGCCAGGGTGGCCGAAACGTAGTTGGTTTCGCCGCCATTGATCACGCGCTGCAGATCGACCAGCATGAAGGCGGAAAAGATGCCGATGGCCAGAACCGAGACGGTAAGCATGAGGGCCGGCAACTGCAGGAAAATATTGGCCAGGGCGGCGAGGATGATGACCACCGCGCCCACGAACAGCCATTTTTGCAGCCCGGAGAGATCGCGCTTGACCGTGCCGGCCAGGGTGGCCATGCTGGCAAAGACCACCGTCGTGCCGCCGAAGGCCATCATGATGAGGCTGGCGCCGTTGCCCATGCCCAGCACGAAGCCGATCAGGCGCGACAGCATGATGCCCATGAAGAACGTGAATAGCAGCAGCAGGCCGACGCCCACGGCGCTATCGCGGTTGCGCTGGATCGCGAACATCAGGCCGAAGGCGCCCGCCAGAAACAGAATGGCGGTGAGGCCCGGGCTTTGGCCCATGATCTGCGCCAACCCGGAGTACAGCCCGACCGCGGCACCCAGCACCGTGGGAACCAGCGATAGCGCCAGCAGCCAATAGGTGTTGCGCAAGACCCGGTTCTGGCTGGCGGTGGTAGCCACTCCGGAACGGGCCAGGGGAGACATGCGGGTGTCGTTCATATGAGGGGGACTCCTGTAGGTGGGCTGGCATGAGACGCCGGGAACAGCGAAAAGTTCCATCGGGAACGAGGAAAATCACCGCGGAACGGCGACATTCGTACATTACCGGAAAACACGGACGCACTCTATTTTATGTGCATGGACATGATACAATTTAATGTTCCCATTTGCACCAAAGTCTCTGTTTTCATTGGAGTTTTCATGTCCGTCGAGCGTACTCTTTCGATCATCAAGCCCGATGCCGTGGCCAAAAATGCCATCGGCCAGATCGTATCCCGTTTCGAGGCCGCCGGCCTCAAGGTGGTGGCGGCGCGCCTCACGCAATTGTCGCGCACCGAAGCCGAGCGCTTCTATGCCGTGCACCGCGAGCGTCCCTTCTTCAAGGATCTCGTCGATTTCATGGTGTCGGGTCCGGTCTTCGTCCAGGTGCTCGAAGGCGATAACGCCATCCAGAAAAACCGCGACCTGATGGGCGCCACCGATCCCAAGAAGGCCGAGCCGGGCACCATCCGCGCCGATTTCGCCGACAGCATCGATGCCAACGCGGTGCATGGTTCCGACGCTCCCGAAACCGCCGCCGCCGAAGTCGCTTTCTTCTTTCCCGGTATCGACGTCCACAGCCGTTGATGGCGTTACACTGATTGGCATGACCGCTGTTTCTCCCATCCAGCACGGCGCCACCGCCTCCACCCCGGTCAATCTGCTCGGGCTGGACGCCGGTGCGCTCGCCGATTGGGTCGCGCAGCACGGCGGCAAGCCATTCCGGGCGCGCCAACTCTCCCGCTGGGTGCACCAGCGCGGCGTCGCCAATTTCGACGACATGACCGACCTCGCGCGTGATTTCCGCGCGCTGCTGCAGCGTGAGTGCGCCGTCGCGCCTCCAGCCGTGGCCAGCGCGCACCGCTCGCGCGACGGCACCCGCAAATGGCTGTTCGAGGTCGGGCAGGGCAACGCGATCGAAACCGTTTTCATCCCCGAAGACGATCGCGGCACCCTCTGCATCTCCACCCAGGCGGGCTGCACCGTGGCATGCCCGTTCTGCTCCACCGGGCACCAGGGGTTCAATCGCAATCTTCGCGTCGATGAAATCATCGGCCAGCTATGGTGGGCGCGCCACGAACTGATGGCCGAAGGCGATAGCGGCCGGCTGGCCGGCGCCGCTCCCACCGACGATCGCGTGATCAGCAACGTGGTGCTGATGGGCATGGGCGAACCGTTGCTCAACTACGGCGCCACGCTGCCGGCCTTGCGCCTCATGCTCGACGACAACGCCTACGGGCTTTCGCGGCGGCGGGTCACGCTCTCCACGTCGGGTGTCGTGCCCATGATGGACCGGCTGCGGCTGGATTGCCCGGTTGCGCTGGCGGTCTCCTTGCACGCTCCCAACGATGCGCTGCGCGATCACCTCGTACCGCTCAATCGCAAGTATCCCCTGCGCGAGCTGCTCGATGCCTGTCTGCGTTACCTCGAACACGCGCCACGCGATTTCATCACCTTCGAATACGTCATGCTCGATGCCGTGAACGACACCGACGATCATGCGCGGCAGCTCATCGACATCGCACGCCAGGTTCCCTGCAAGTTCAATCTCATTCCTTTCAACCCCTTCCCCCAATCCGGTTTGCGGCGGTCGCCCGCCGCCCGTGTCAAGCTGTTCGCTCGCCGCCTGATGGACGCCGGCATCGTGACCACCGTCCGCAAGACCCGTGGCGACGATATCGATGCGGCGTGCGGCCAGTTGGCCGGCGAGATCCAGGATCGCACCCGGCTCAGCGCGCTCGTACCCGGAAGGCGGCAGGCGATTCCGATTATCGAGACGCCTCGATGACTCCCGAACAAGCCAAGGTCGATCCCGTCATTTCACCCAGTGGCGTCGCCGCGGCGCCATCCGACGATAGCGGGGCCGCCGGCGCTTCTCTGGGCGCATCGCTACGTTCGCTTCGCGAGGCGCGCGGCTGGACTGTCGGCGATGTTTCGGCGCGCCTCAAGTTCGCACCACGCCAGATCGAAGCGCTCGAGGCCGAGCGCTGGGACGCATTGCCCCAAGGGCCTTCGCTGCGCGGCCTGGTGCGCAACTACGCCCGTTTGCTCGAAGTATCGCCCGAAGCCCTGCTGCAGGCCCTGCCTTCGCATTTGCTGCCGCCGGCCACGCCGCTGGCCGTCCTGGGGCCGGTGGATGCCGCCGGCACCGAACTGCCCCTCGGCACCACGCTGCCGGGCGTTTCGGGCGGCCCTCGGCGCAGCGGTGTGGGCTGGGTGCTCCTCATCCTCTTTTTGCTGGCTTTGCTGGGTCTGGCCGCCTATCTGTTCTTCAATTGGTGGCTGCCGCGCAGCCAGGGCCAGGCCGACGAGCCTTCAGTTTCCCTGCCGTTTGCGATCGAAAGCCAGATCGGCGCCGATTCCTCTCCGGGCGCCGCGGGCAGCATCGTGGCGCCCACTGCGCCGCCTGCTGCGCCGCTCGCCGCCGACGCGGCCGGAGCCGAGCCGCCCTCCACGCCGAACGCCGCATCGGCCGGGGCGCCGGCCATCGCCTTGGTCACGCCGGCCGCGCCCGCCGGCAGTTCTCCCGATGCGGCACCGCAAGCCGCCGATGCGAGCGCGGCCGGCCAGGCCGGCGCGGCGCGCTCGCCCACCGGGCCGTTCGTCGTGCCGGGCATGACGCCGGCTGCCGCGCCCGCCGCCAGCCCCGAGCCATCGCCCCCCCCGCCGCCGGCGCCTGCCAATCAGGTCGGCTTCGAGGTCAGCGCCGCCAGTTGGGTCGAGGTGCGCGACGCCGACGGCAACGTGGTGCTGTCGGCCACGCTGCAGCCCGGCGAAACCCGCCAGCTTGAGGCCGCGCCGCCGGCGCGCATCGTGATCGGCAATGCCAACGGCGTCACGCTGTCGTGGCGCGGCGAGCCGATCGATCTCGCCAGTCACCAGCGCGGCAACGTTGCCCGCCTCACCCTCGAATGACCACCACCGATCACCTCGACGCTTTGCCGGGGCCGGCGCCCCGGCGTCGCACGCGCCAGGCCCGTATCGCCTGGGGCGATCACGTCGTGCGAGTGGGCGGCAACGCCCCGGTCGTGGTGCAGTCCATGACCAATACCGACACCGTGGATGCCATCGCCACGGCAATCCAGATCAAGGAACTCGCCCAGGCCGGCTCCGAGATCGTGCGCATTACGGTCAATACCCCGGAGGCCGCGCGCGCCGTGGCGGCGATCCGCGAGCAGCTCGACCGCATGGGCGTCAATACGCCGCTGGTTGGCGATTTCCATTACAACGGGCACAAGCTGCTCAGCCAGTTTCCCGACTGCGCCCAGGCCTTGTCCAAGTACCGCATCAATCCGGGCAACCTCGGCGCCGGCCGCAAGCGCGACGACAATTTTGCGCAGATGATCGAAGCCGCCTGTCGTCACGGCAAGGTGGTGCGCATCGGCGTCAACTGGGGCAGCCTCGACCAGGATCTGATGGCGCGCATGCTCGACGACAACCAGGCCCGCGAACGGCCGCTGCCGGTGTCCACGGTAATGCGCGAGGCTCTGGTGCACTCCGCGCTTGCCAGCGCCGCCAGGGCCGAGGAGCTCGGGCTGCCGGGCGATGCCATCGTGCTGTCGTGCAAAGTGAGTCATGTCCAAGACCTGATCTCGGTGTATCGCGATCTTGCCGGACGCAGCGACTACCCCTTGCACCTCGGCCTTACCGAGGCCGGCATGGGCAGCAAGGGCATCGTGGCCTCCACCGCCGCCCTGGCCGTCCTGCTGCAAGAAGGTATCGGCGATACCATTCGCATTTCGCTGACGCCCGAGCCCGGCGGCGACCGTACCCGCGAGGTCGTGGTGGCGCAGGAAATCCTGCAAACCATGGGTTTTCGGGCCTTTACGCCCATGGTGGTGGCGTGTCCCGGTTGTGGCCGTACCAGCAGCACCTTCTTCCAGGAGCTTGCCGACAGCATCCAGTCGTACTTGCGGCGGCAGATGCCGCTGTGGCGCGAACGCTACCCCGGCGTCGAGAATCTCTCGGTGGCCGTCATGGGCTGCGTGGTCAATGGCCCGGGCGAGAGCAAGCACGCCGACATCGGGATCAGCCTGCCCGGCACCGGCGAACTCCCGGCCGCTCCCGTGTTCGTCGATGGCCAGCGTACCGTCACGCTCAAGGGCGAGGCCATCGCCCAGGAGTTCCAGAACATCGTCGAAGACTACGTCCACCGCAGATTCGGCGCTCCGGCGTCGGACACCTCTCATTCCGTTTAGCCGCTTCCGGCGCGGCTTTGCCAGCATCCGTCTATGTCCGAAGTTTTCAAGAAGTTGTCCGCCCTGCGCGGCATGAATGATGTGTTGCCCGGCCAGTCGGCCGCCTGGGAAGAACTGGAGCGCCTCACCCGCGACTGGTTGCGCAGCTACGGCTACGTCAACCTGAGGGCGCCGGTGCTCGAGCATACGCGCCTGTTCACCCGCGGGATCGGCGAGGTCACCGATATCGTCGAGAAGGAAATGTATACCTTCACCGACGCCCTCAATGGCGAATCGCTGACGCTGCGTCCCGAGTTCACCGCCGGCATGGTGCGAGCCACCATCGAGCACAACCTGTTGTACGACCGTCCGCGCCGAGTCTATGCCATGGGGCCGGTGTTCCGGCACGAACGGCCGCAACGGGGCCGCTATCGCCAGTTCCACCAGATCGATGTGGAGGCGCTGGGTTTTGCGGGGCCCGACGTTGACGCCGAACAGATCCAGATGCTGGCGCGCTTCTGGAAAATCCTGGGCCTGCGGGATATCCGCCTCGAGATCAACTCCCTGGGCGCGGGAGAGGAACGGGCCGAACACCGGGCGGCGCTGATCGCCTACCTCGAGCGCCATCTCGATTTGCTCGATGACGACGGCAAGCGGCGCCTGTACACCAATCCGCTGCGAGTCCTGGATACCAAGAATCCCGCCTTGCAAGAGATGGCGGCCGGCGCGCCGCGCCTGCTCGACTATCTCGGCCCCGACTCGCGAGCCCATTTCGAAGGCCTGCAGGCCCGGCTCGACGACGCCGGCATCGCCTACACCATCAACCCCCGCCTGGTACGGGGCCTGGATTACTACAATCTCACGGTGTTCGAGTGGGTCACCGATCGGCTCGGCGCCCAGGGAACGGTCTGCGGCGGTGGCCGCTACGACGGCCTGGTGGAACTGCTCGGCGGCAAGCCGGCGCCGGCGGTCGGCTTCGCGATCGGTGTCGAGCGCCTGCTCGAGCTCTGGCAACAGGAAAGCCAGGCCGCGGACGGTGGCGAATGCGATGTCTATGTGGCGAGTCTGGGCGAGCCGGCGGCCCGGCGTGCGCTGGTCGTGGCCGAAAGCCTGCGGGATGCCGGCCTCGACGTGATCGTGCATGGCGTGGCGGGCAGCTTCAAGTCGCAACTCAAGCGCGCCGACGGCAGCGGTGCGGCATTCGCGGTGATCCTCGGCGATGACGAGCTTGCCGCCGGCGAGGCCGCGGTCAAGGTGCTGGCAAGCGGCGAGCAGTTCCGCACGCCGCTCGACACCCTGGGGGCTACGCTGGTAGACCGCCTGGCCGGCGATTCGGCCTGATAACGGACGGTAGGCCGGCCCTCCCGCCGGCGGCCCGGCGCCGCGCGCGGCCGCGAGTTCGCGACGATGCCTGCGGCGTTGGCCCAAACGTATAAAATGGCGCGGTTGCCGGCTCTGCCGGCTGCACGATTTTCGACAGACGTTGGCTGCGGCATCGGCCAACTTCCCACAAGGGCAGGTATGACCTACGATCTGGAAGAGCAGGAACAACTCGACGCCATCAAAGCATGGTGGGCCAAGTACGGCAATGCCATTCTCACCTTGATCACGTTGATCCTGCTGGCGGTGGCCGCCTGGCAATGGTGGAACTGGTACCAGCGCAACCAGGCGGCGCAAGCGGCGGCTGTTTTCGAAGCCCTGCAAACCGCAACGGTCCAGGGACAATCCAATCAGGTGCTCGATGCCAGTGCCCGGCTGCAGAATGATTACGCCAGAACCGTATACGCCAGTCGCGGCGCCCTGCTGGCCGCCGGTGCGCTGGCGGAAGCCGGCGACACCGCCGCGGCCCGTCAACGCCTGCAATGGGTGGTCGACCAAAAAGACCTGCTCGCACCGGTGGCCCGGCTGCGCCTGGCGGCGCTGCTGATCGACGCCGGCGAGGCGGCGCAGGCTTTGGCCTTGCTCGACACCACGCCGGCCGCCGGCTTCGAGGCCCTTTACGCCGATCGGCGGGGCGATGCCCTGTTTGCCCTCGGCCGCGGCAACGAAGCCGCCAGCGCCTGGGGCGAAGCCGTCGAACGCATGGGCCCGGCCGACCCCCTCGTCTCGGTCGTCCAGCTCAAGATCGAAGCCTTGCTCCCGGAGGAAAGGGCATGATTGAGCTGGGCCGTCCATCCTTCGCACGTCCGCTTCCGACACTGCGGCGTTGCGCGCGCGCCGGGGCCATCCTGGGCCTGGGCCTCGCGATCGCCGGCTGCTCCTGGCTGTCGCCTCGCGATACCCGCTACGACCCGGTACCGCTGGTGCCGTTCACGCCCGAGATCCAGGCCGGTGTGGTGTGGTCGGTGCCCATGGGCGGCGGCGCCGGCGTGGGTTTCGCTCCCCAGGTGGTCGACTCGGCGGTGTACGCCGCCAGCGCCGATGGTCAGGTTGCCAAAATCGATCTTGCGTCCGGCCAAGTGGTGTGGAGCGCCCGTGTCGACGGCCGCCTGCAGGCAGGGGCCGGCTCCGATGGCATCACCACGGCGGTGATCACGCCGCAAGGCGAGATCATCGCTTTCGACGACCAGGGTTCCGAGCGCTGGCGTGCCAAGGCCACCAGCGAGTCTTTGGTCCCGCCCGCCGTCGGCGAAGGTCTGGTCGTGGTGCGCAGCGGCGACTACCGGGTCCAGGCGTTCGACGCCGATACCGGCGAGCGCCGCTGGAGCGTGCAGCGGCCCGGGCCGTCCCTGGCGCTGCGCGCCTCCAACCAAATGCTCATCGCCGGCGGCTTCGTCTTCACGGGTTTGCCGGGCGGCAAGCTGGTGGCGATCGACGTCGATAGCGGCATTGTGCAATGGGAGGGTTCGGTTGCGATCCCGCGGGGCGCGAGCGAACTCGAGCGCGTCGCCGACGTCGTCGGCCGGCCCTTGATCATGCAGAACCTGCTGTGCGCCGTCGCTTACCAGGGCCGCATCGCCTGCTTCGACATTGCGGGCGGCGGCGATCTCGTCTGGGCGCGCGATTTCTCCAGCGCGGCGGGCATGGCCGCCGACACGAGCTCGGCCTTCGCGGCCGATGCCCGCGGGGTGGTCAATGGTTTCCTGCTCGCCGGCGGCGCCAATATCTGGCGCAACGACGCGCTGCGTCATCGCGAACTGTCGGCACCGGCCACCACCGGCCGGGTCGTGGCCATCGGCGATTACGAAGGCTACGTCCACGTGCTGGCGCGCGAAGACGGCCGTCTCCTGGGGCGCGTGCGCGCCGGCTCCAGGCCTATCCTGGCCCCGCTCGTCGCCACGCCTTACGGCGTCGTGGTGCAAAACAGCGACGGCTCGGTCCATCTTCTCAATGTCGGCGGTTGATGTGTCGAATTCGTCCGTCCGGTTCAAGCCGGTGGTCGTGCTGGTGGGGCGTCCCAACGTGGGCAAGTCCACCCTGTTCAACCGGCTCACGCGATCGCGGGCCGCCCTGGTGGCCGATATCCCGGGCCTCACGCGCGATCGGCATTATGGCGAAGGCCGGATCGGTTCCCGCCCTTACATCCTGGTCGACACCGGGGGCTTCGAGCCGGTGGTAAAAGACGGCATCGTGGCCGAGATGGGGCGCCAGACCCGCGCGGCCATCGACGAAGCCGACGTGGTCATCTTCCTGACCGACGGCCGCGCGGGGCTGGCCGCCCACGATGGCCAGATCGCGGCGCTGCTCCGGCGCTCGGGACGGCCGCTGGTGCTGGCGGTCAATAAGGTCGAGGGCATGCGCTCGCCGACGGCGGTGGCCGAGTTTCATGAGCTGGGGCTGGGCGAACCGCACGCGGTCTCGGCCGCGCATGGCGATGGCGTGGCGGCACTTATCGACGAGGCACTGTCCAAGGTAGCGCAGCCCGAGGCAGCAGGCGTCGCCGAGGATGCCGACGATGCCGAAGGCGAAGACGGCGCCACCCGGCATCGTGTGCGCCTGGCGGTGGCTGGCCGGCCCAATGTGGGCAAGTCCACGCTCATCAATGCCCTGCTGGGCGAGCAGCGGGTGATCGCCTTCGACCAGCCCGGGACCACGCGCGACGCGATCGAAATTCCCTTCGAGCGCGGCGACAAGTCCTACCTGCTGATCGACACCGCGGGCTTGCGCCGGCGGGGCAAGGTGTTCGAGACCATCGAGAAGTTCTCGGTGATCAAAACGCTGCAGGCCATCGAGGCCGCCAACGTCGTGGTGCTGATGCTCGATGCGCACAGCGAGATCTCCGACCAGGACGCCCATATCGCGGGCTTCATCGTCGAGGCCGGTCGGGCGCTGGTGGTGGCGATCAACAAATGGGATGGCCTGGACGCCGATCAGCGCGAGCGCATCAAGCGCGAGTTCGAGCGCAAGTTGCGCTTCTTGTCGTTTGCCCAGGTCGTCACGATATCGGCGCTGCACCGGCGCGGCCTGGGCGCGGTATTCAAGGCCGTCGACGCGGCTCACGCCGCGGCGTTCTCCAAGTTGTCCACGCCCAAACTGACGCGCGAACTGCGGGCCGCCGTCGAGCAGCAGCCGCCGCCGCGCCAGGGCATTTTCCGGCCCAAGATGCGGTACGCTCACCAAGGCGGACAAAACCCGCCGCTGGTGATCGTCCATGGCAACGCGCTCGACGCTGTGTCGGAGTCTTATCGGCGCTACCTCGAAGGGCGCTTCCGCACCGCATTCAAGCTTGAAGGTACGCCGCTGCGCATCGAGTTCCGGTCATCGCATAATCCGTATGCCGATTGATGGAACCTCCGGTTGCGGTGTTTCTCTAAGCAAGGCACCACCACCGATATCCACTAAAACACAACAAATCAGGAGTTACTCCGATGAGCAATAAAGGGCAAATGTTGCAGGATCCCTTCCTTAATACGCTGCGCAAAGAACACATCCCGGTTTCCGTCTACCTGGTCAACGGCATCAAGCTGCAGGGTCAGATCGAATCCTTCGATCAATACGTGGTGCTGTTGCGCAATACCGTCACCCAGATGGTCTACAAGCACGCCATTTCCACGGTGGTGCCGGCGCGCGCCGTCAATTTCCAGGTGGACGGCTCCTCTGAGTAATATCGCACTGCCCATGTCGCGGGCGGTCGTCGTCGGTGTCGACCTCGGCGATCCCGACTTCGAGTCCCGCCACGCCGAGTTCGAGCTCCTCGCCCGCAGCGCGGGCGCGGAGATCGTCGATACCATCATCGCGCGGCGCGGCCGCCCCGACGCCGCTTCCTTCGTCGGCTCGGGCAAGGTCGAAGAGATCGCTCTCAGCGCCGCCGCCCACCGCGCCGATCTCATCCTGTTCGATCACGCGCTGTCGCCGGCCCAGCAACGCAATCTCGAGCGCGAAATCAAATTGCGGGTGGTCGACCGCGTATCGCTCATTCTCGACATCTTCGCTCTGCGAGCGCGCAGCCACGAGGGCAAATTGCAGGTCGAGCTGGCGCAATTGCAGCACCTGGTCACGCGCCTGACGCGGCTCTGGACTCACCTGGAGCGGCAGCGTGGCGGCATCGGTATGCGCGGTCCTGGCGAGTCCCAGCTCGAGATGGATCGCCGCATGATCGGCGCCAAGGTGCGCATGCTGCGCGAGCGGCTCGCGCGGCTCGCGCGGCAGCGCACCACCCAGCGCCGGGCGCGCAGCCGCGGCGGCATGATGTCGGTGTCGCTGGTGGGCTATACCAACGCCGGCAAGTCCACGCTGTTCAATGCGCTGACCCGCGCGGATGCCTACGCGGCCGACCAGCTCTTCGCCACGCTCGACACCACCACGCGCCGCATTTGGATCGAACCGGTGGGGTCGCTGGCAATCTCCGATACCGTGGGCTTCATCCGCGAGCTGCCCCACACGCTGGTGGCGGCGTTTCGCGCCACCCTCGAAGAAACCGTGCATGCCGATCTCCTGCTGCACGTGGTCGACGCCTCCAGTCCGCAGCGCGATGCCCAGATCCAGGAGGTCGATAAAGTGCTGGAAGAAATCGGTGCCGCCGATGTCCCGCGGTTGCTGGTCTATAACAAAATCGACCTCGCGGGCCTCGCGCCGCGGGTCGAGCGAGATGCACATGGTACGATCTCGCGTGTTTTTGTCAGCGCCGCAGAGCGCAGCGGTCTTGATCTCCTGCGCGGAGCCATAGCTGAATTCAGCCGTTCTCACGAAAATCACGATGCATCTGTCCCGACTGTTCAACCTGAATGATCCCGGCTGGGGTCGCGGTAATCAGGGTGGTTCCGACGATAATCCGCCGCCGCGGCGTCCGCAGCGCAATGGCGGCAATCAAGGCCCTCCCGACCTCGACGAACTCTGGCGCGACTTCAATAATCGCCTGGGTGGCCTGTTCGGCCGCAAACCCAAGCGCGGCAACCCCTTTGGCGGCGGCGGGCAGGGCGGCGGCAACGGCGGCGGCTTTCGTCCTTCGCCGCGCGGCGCGCGCCTTGGCGTGTTGGCGGTGGTCGTCGGCGCCATCCTGCTGTGGCTGGCCAGCGGCTTCTTCATCATCCAGGAAGGCCAGGTTGGCGTGATCACTCGCTTCGGCGAATACAAAACCACGGTGCCCGCCGGCTTCCAGTGGCATATTCCCCGGCCGATCGAAAGCGTGCAGGTAGTGGATGTTTCGCAACTGCGAACCTTTGAAATCGGCTTCCGGGGCAATGCGCGCAATAAGGTCTCGGCCGAGTCGCTGATGCTGACCGACGACGAAAATATCGTCGACCTGCAGTTCGTGGTCCAGTATCGGATACGCCCCGATGGCGCCGCCGATTATCTCTTCAACGACCGGGATCCCGATGATGCCGTCAGGCAGGGCGCCGAGACGGCCATGCGCGAGGTGATCGGGCGCACCACCATGGACTTCGTGCTGTACGAGGGCCGTACCGAGATCGCCTCGCGTACCCAGGCGCTTTTGCAGCGGATCATGGATCTCTATAAAAACGGCATCCTGATCAGCACCGTGGCCATCCTCAACGCACAACCTCCCGAGCAGGTGCAGGCGGCGTTCGACGACGCCGTCAAGGCCGGCCAAGACCGCGAACGCCAGATCAACGAAGGCGAGGCTTACGCCAACTCGGTGATCCCGCGCGCCACCGGTACCGCCGCACGGATGCTCGAAGAGGCCGAAGGCTACCGGGCGCGAGTGGTCAACGACGCCCGAGGCAATGCGGCTCGTTTCGACGAAGTGCTCAAGGCCTACCAAGCGGCTCCCGAGGTGACGCGCGATCGTCTTTATATGGAAACCATGCAGGACATCTACGCCGGATCCAACAAGGTTCTGGTCGATACCGACAACAGCAACAACATGCTTTATCTGCCGCTGGATCGCCTGATGCAGGAATCCGCTGCCCGTCAGGCTCCACGGGATACCTCCTTGATGCCGAACGGTCCCGCGCCCGCCAGCACCACGCCGGCGGCCCCGGCCAACCCTGGCAGCAATCGTGGCGCTACGCTGTCGTCGCGCTCGCTCGACCGCAACCGCTAAGGAGAATCCGACATGAATCGCCTTCTCCTGCCCCTCGCCGTGATCGTCGCCATCGTGGCGTTCCTGCTGTCATCCATGCTGTTCATCGTGCGCGAGCGCGACTACGCCTTGCTGTTCGCACTGGGCGAAGTGCGCGAGGTGATCAGCGAACCCGGCGTGTATTTCAAGCTGCCGCCGCCGTTCCAGAACGTGGTTTACCTCGATAAACGTCTGCTCACCATCGACGACAGCGACGCCGAGCGCATCCAGACGTCCGAGAAGAAAAACCTCTTGATCGATACCTACGTCAAGTGGCGGATTTCGGATCCGCGCTTGTATTACGTCACGTTCGGCGGCAACGAGCGGGCGTCGGAAGCCCGGCTTTCGGCGATCATCCGCGATGCCCTCAACGCGTCGGTCAACCGCCGCATGGTCAACGAGGTGTTGTCGCGCGAGCGCGACGTCATCATGACGGAGATTCGCGACAACGTGGCGAAGCTGGCCGAAAGCGTCGGGGTCGAAGTCGTCGATGTGCGCCTCAAGCGCATCGATTTCGTTCCCGAAATTTCCGAGTCGGTCTATCGGCGGATGGAAGCCGAGCGCACCCGCGTCGCCAACGAGCAGCGCGCCATCGGCGCCGCCGAGGGCGAACGCATCCGGGCCAACGCCGAGCGCCAGCGCGACGAGATCGTGGCCGCGGCCAACGCCAAGGCGCAAGCGGTGATGGGCGAGGGCGACGGCGATGCCTCGCGCCTGTACGCCGAATCGTTTGGCCGCGATCGTGATTTCTACAACTTCTATCGCAGCCTCGAGGCTTACCGCAACTCCTTCGGCAAGGAGGGCGACGTGCTGGTGGTCGAGCCCCGCTCGGACTTCTTCCGATTCTTCGGTGCCAGCCAGGGCGACGACACGGCGCCCGCCACGCTTTCGTCCGCGCCGCAACTCGCGGACTAGCCATGCCAGGGGCCAGGAGCCGCGCGCTCCTGGCCCGCGGCGGTCTTTCCCGCCGCGGGGCCGATGGTGTATAATGAAATGTAAGCTGTGCGGTAAAAAAGCGGTTGGTAGGGCTTACCCTTCCGGCCGTTTTTTTTCGTCCGCACATTCTGTATTCGCGCTTTCTACTTCATTATTGGACATTGCATGGGCACGTGGTTGTTGCCTGAAGACGTAGCCGATATCCTGCCCGCCGAGGCCCGTCGCATCGAAGAGCTGCGCCGCGCATTGCTCGATCGATATCGCAGCTTCGGCTACGAGCTCGTCATGCCGCCCCTGGCCGAGTTCCTCGACTCTCTGTTGTCGGGCAGCGGCTCGGATCTCAATCTCCGGACGTTCAAACTGGTCGACCAAATGTCGGGTCGCTCTCTGGGCGTGCGGGCCGACATGACGCCACAGGTCACGCGCATCGACGCGCATTTGCTCAATCGGGCCGGGGTTACCCGCCTGTGCTATTGCGGCAGCGTGCTGCATACCCGGGCGGCAGGTTTCATGGCCACTCGCGAGCCGCTGCAGATCGGCGCCGAGCTTTATGGCTACGCCGGCATCGAGGCCGATATCGAGATCATTCGTTTGGCGCTCGCGAGTGTCGACGCCGTGGGCGTGCGGGGTGCGCGGCTCGATCTCGGCCATGCCGGCATCGCGCAGGCCATCCTGGCCGCCGATCCCGCCGCCGCGCCGCACCAGGAGGCCTTCACCGGCTGGCTGGCGGGCAAGGATTTCGCCGCCCTCGAGGAGCGGCTGGGCGGGCTCATGCCCGAAACCGCCGATGCCCTGCGCCGTTTGCCGCATCTGTATGGCGGCGCCGGCGTGCTGGCACGGGCACGGGCCGAGCTTCCCGCACTGCCGGGAGTGTTGTCGGCGCTCGACACGCTGGAACAGCTGTTCGCGGCTTTGCCAAATGACCGCATCAGCGTCGATTTGTCCGATGCGCGAGATTACCACTATCACACCGGAGCGGTGTTTGCGGTGTATGTCGATGGCTGGCCGGATTCCATCGTGCGCGGTGGCCGCTACGATAACGTTGGCCGGGCCTTCGGCAGGCCGCGTCCGGCCACTGGCTTTACGCTCGACTTGCGGGTGTTGGCCGGTTTGCTCGACCCCGCCCCCAGCGCGCCTGCGATCCGCGCGCCCTGGAGCCAGGATCCCGAGCTGCTGCGGGTGGTGGCCGAGTTGCGAGCCGCGGGCAATATCGTGGTCCAAAGCCTGCCGGGCCACGAAGACGATCAGCAAGAATACGCCTTCGATCGCGAGCTGGTCTTGAATGAACGGGGCTGGCAGGTGGTGGTGCGGCGCTAACGGCTGCCGGCATGCCGGTATTTCGGGCAGCAGGCCGCGCGTCGTGCGCCGCTGCCATCTCTCCTTTTGTGCTTGTGGAAAGTCATCATGGCTAAGAATGTAGTCGTCATCGGCACCCAGTGGGGTGATGAAGGCAAAGGCAAAATCGTCGATTGGCTGGCGGAGTCGGCCCAGGGCGTCGTTCGCTTCCAGGGTGGGCACAATGCCGGACACACGCTGTGGATCGGCGGCAACAAGACCATCCTTCGCCTGATCCCCTCGGGCATCATGCACCCCGGCTCCATCTGCTATATCGGCAACGGCGTGGTGCTTTCGCCCCAGGCCTTGCTGAACGAGATCGACGAACTCGAAGCCGCGGGCATCGCCGTGCGCGAGCGTCTGCGCATTTCCGAAGCCTGCCCCCTGATCCTGCCGTATCACGTGGCGCTGGACCAGGCGCGAGAGGCCCGCAAGGGCGCCGGCAAGATCGGCACCACGGGCCGCGGCATCGGGCCGGCCTACGAGGATAAGGTCGCCCGCCGCGCCATCCGCGTGCAAGACCTCTTCGACGAGCCGGCCTTCAAAGAGCAACTCGCCGAGGCGCTCGACTACCACAACTTCGTCCTTACCCAGTACCTGAACGCCGCCGCGGTCGACTTCCAGGAGGTCTACGATGGCGCCATGGCGTTGGCGCCGCGGATCCAGCCCATGGTTGCCGATGTCTCCAGCCTACTCTTCGAAAGCCAGGCCGCCGGACACAACCTGCTGTTCGAAGGCGCGCAGGGCGCCTTGCTCGACGTCGACCACGGCACGTATCCCTTCGTCACCAGCAGCAATTGCATCGCGGGTGCCGCCTCCCCCGGCGCCGGCGTGGGACCGCAGGCGCTGCAGTACGTGTTGGGTATTACCAAAGCCTATGCAACCCGCGTGGGTTCCGGGCCGTTTCCCACCGAGCTGTTCGACGATACCGGCGAACACCTGGCGCGGGTGGGCCAGGAGTTCGGCTCCGTCACCGGGCGGCCGCGCCGCTGCGGCTGGTTCGACGGCGCGGCGCTCAAGCGCTCGGTCCGGCTCAACGGCATCTCCGGCCTGTGCATCACCAAGCTCGATGTGCTCGACGGCCTCGAGTCGATCAAGCTGGGAGTGGGCTACCGCATGAATGGCGAATGGCGCGATGTGCTGCCCTATGGCGCACATGCCGTCGGCCAGGCCGAGCCGGTGCTCGAAGAGCTGCCGGGCTGGAGCGAGTCCACGGTGGGGATCACCGAATACGACAAACTGCCGGCCAATGCCCGGCGCTATCTGGAACGTGTGGCCGAGATCTGCGGCGTGCCCATCGACCTCGTGTCCACCGGGCCCGATCGTCTCGAAACCATCGTGTTGCGCCATCCGTTCAAGTCCTGATCACGTGCCTAAGCACAAGCCGCAGGGCCGGAGCACTTCATCATACTGACGCGGGCCGTCTGGCATCGGGCCCGCAAACCGGAGGCTTGGCGGGCGGTATTGAATCCCGAGAGGCGAATCATGGAACCAAGCGCGCCGGCTGCACCTGATTTGTGGGTATCGTGGAACGACTACCACGGACTGATCGAGGAGCTCGCGCTACGGGTGCATCAATCCGGCTGGCGCTTCGATCAGATCCTCTGCCTGGCGCGCGGCGGGATGCGCGTTGGCGATGTGCTCTCGCGGATCTTCGAGGTTCCGCTGGGGATTCTGGCCACCAGCAGTTATCGCGACGCGGCCGGAACCCAGCAGGGTGCGCTCGACATCGCCCGTTTCATCACGTTAACCCAGGGCGAGCTGGGGGGCCGGGTGCTGCTGGTCGACGACATGATCGACACCGGCACCACCTTTCGCGGCGTGCTCCAGCATGTGCGCGACCATTACCCGCGGGTGCGAGAGTTGCGTTCGGCGGTGCTGTGGTGGAAAGGGCACGCCGTGATCGAGCCGGACTTCCATGCGCGGTATCTGCCGCATAATCCCTGGATTCACCAGCCCTTCGAGGTCTATGACGGGCTGCGGCCCCAACAGCTCGAGGCCAGGCTGCGCCACGACTCATCCTGACCCGGCGTGAGTCTGTGGCATACAACATTCACGCAATGCCCCTTGTTGGCGGTCCGCTCGACGTGCTAACATCTTTCGCTATGAACCGTCTTCCCACCTCCTACTTCTTTTTTGGTTTTTATTTTCCTAAGCCACTGGCGGAGGAAGGGAAACGCGTTGCCCGATAAAACATCGAGAATCCCCGAAAACCGCCAGGCGAGCCTGGCGGTTTTTTTTTGTCCTTTTGTTCGAGAGTCCTTGGAGAAGTTTCGTGTCCCATAACACCGACGATCTGCGTATCCGTGAAATCAAAGAGCTGGCCCCCCCGTCGCACCTGATGCGCGAATTCCCTTGCAGCGCGGATGTGTCGGCGGTGGTGTATGGCGCCAGGCAGGCCGTGCATCGCGTGCTGCATGGCATGGACGACCGCCTGGTGGTGGTGATCGGGCCATGTTCCATCCACGATCCCGCCGCCGCGCTGGACTACGCGCGCCGGCTCAAAGAGCAGCGTGATCGATTGGGTGCCGAACTGGAAATCATCATGCGGGTGTACTTCGAGAAGCCCCGCACCACGGTGGGCTGGAAAGGCTTGATCAACGATCCCGACCTGGACGGCAGTTTCAACATCAACAAGGGGCTGCGGCTGGCCCGCGAAGTGCTGTTGAGCGTCAATGAGCTGGGCATGCCGGCGGGGTGCGAGTTCCTGGATATGATCACGCCGCAGTACATCGGCGACCTCGTCTCGTGGGGAGCGATCGGGGCGCGCACCACTGAAAGCCAGGTGCATCGTGAGCTTTCCTCGGGCCTGTCGTGCCCGGTGGGTTTCAAGAACGGCACCGGCGGCGACGTCAAGATCGCCATCGATGCGATCAAGGCGGCATCGCAACCCCACCATTTCCTGTCCGTGACCAAGGGCGGGCATTCGGCCATCGTGTCCACCAGCGGCAATGAAGACTGCCATGTGATCCTGCGAGGCGGCAAAGAGCCCAATTACGATGCCCGCAGCGTGGATGCGGTGTGTCAGGAAATCGGCAAGGCCGGTCTCGCACAGCGCCTGATGGTGGACGCCAGCCATGCCAATAGCCACAAGAAGTTCGAGGAGCAGCCGCGCGTGCTCGAAGACATCGCACGCCAGATGGAGGCGGGCGAAGAGCGGATCTTCGGCGTCATGATCGAGAGTCATCTGGTGGCCGGCCGCCAGGATCTGGTGGCGGGTGAGCCGCTGATGTACGGCCAGAGCATCACCGATGGCTGCATCGCCTGGGATGAGTCGGTCGAGGTGCTGGAACGCCTGGCGTTGGCGGTGCGCAACCGACGCCTGAATCGGGTTAGCTCTGGCAAGTAATTTAAGCTATAATCGCTGATTGGCTTTTGCATGCGTTGCTGTATTGAATTGTTGCGGCGCTTCTTTTGCCAATGTGTGTGAGCGTGATTGCGCTATCAGGCGCCGCCCGATCCGCCATCCCTTCATCCTGGAGCGGCCGAAAGAAAATCTTCGGCCTCGCTACCTGGATCGGCCGAAAGAAACCTTCGGCATCGCTGGCGGGATGGTGGATCGGGCGGCGCCGGAAACCGGGTTTTTTCGTATCCCCGGATTCTGGCGTTGCGCTCGCCGGCAGCCAAGCTGCCGGCGCCGGCCCATACTGGCCGGCAATCGTCGCATCGACTCTGACCTTCTCCTTTCGCTGACAGTGGTGGCGCGGGGTTCTTCGGTCGGCACCGATGACTCCCCAACCGGGCGCCCCCTCCTCGATATCCGATCGAGTCCACTTACGCCCCCATTGCCGCCCGGCGTTACGCCGGGGCGCGGCAATCACTTGTGCATCACGAAAGGAATACCATGTCGTTTGAATCCCTGGGGCTAGCCCCCGCCATCGTGTCGGCCGTTGCGCGCGCCGGCTTCCAGCAACCCACGCCGGTGCAGGCCGCCGCCATTCCTCCCGCTCTGGCTGGCCAGGATCTGATGGTGTCGTCGCAGACCGGTAGCGGAAAAACCGCCGCCTTCATGCTGCCGGCCCTGCAGCGTCTGGGCGATCCGGGCCCCATCGACCCGGCTCGCTTCCGCCGCGGCGTGCAGGTTCTGGTGCTCACTCCCACGCGCGAACTCGCCCTGCAGGTGACCGAGGCCGCGCGCACTTACGCCAAGGGCCTGCGCGGCCTGCAAGTGGCCACCGTGGTGGGTGGCATGCCGTATGGCGCCCAGATCAAGGCGCTGTCGCGCCGGGTCGACGTGCTCGTGGCCACGCCGGGCCGCCTGCTCGATCATCTGCAATCGGGCCGGGTCGATCTTTCCGGGGTGCAAACCTTGGTGCTGGACGAGGCCGACCGCATGCTCGACATGGGCTTCATCGATGACATCGAGGCCATCGTCGCGCAAACCGCCGCCGACCGGCAGACTCTGCTGTTTTCGGCCACGCTCGATGGTACGGTGGCCCGCCTGGCGGCGCGCATGATGCGCGATCCGCAGCGCCTCGAAATGGCCCGGCCCCAAGAAAAACATGCCCAGATCGAGCAGAACCTGCTGTACGCCGACGACTTCGCCCACAAGTCGCGTCTGCTCGATCACCTCCTGCGCGATGTTGAAATCGAACAGGCCATCATTTTCACCTCGACCAAGCGCGCCGCCGACGACCTCGCCGATCGCCTCAGCGGCCAGGGTTTTTCCGCCGCGGCGCTGCATGGCGACATGAACCAGCGTCAGCGCAACCGTACGCTCACCCAAGTGCAGCGGGGCCAGGTGCAGATGCTGGTGGCCACCGACGTCGCCGCCCGTGGCATCGACGTGCAGGGGATTACCCACGTGGTCAATTTCGACCTGCCCATGCAGGCCGAAGATTACGTGCACCGCATCGGCCGTACGGGCCGCGCCGGCCGCTCCGGCCGCGCCTTTACGTTGGCGGTGCATGCCGAGCGCCACAAGGTGCGGCGCATCGAGCAGTACACCGGTCAACCAATCCCGCCGCAAGTGGTGGCGGGTCTCGAGCCGCAGCGCACGCCGCGTCCTACCACCGGCAAGCCCGGCGGCCCGCGCAAGAGCGGCGACTGGGGCAACCGCCGTCCCGGCGGCTGGAAGAGCGGTGGGCACAAGCCTTCCGGTAGCCGTTTTGCCGAAGGCCGTCCAGCCGCGGATCGTGGCCAGTGGGGCGATCGCCAGGGCGAAGGCCGGAGCAGCGCGGGCGAAAGTCGTGGCGAAGGTCGCGGCAACTGGGGCCGCCAGAGCGAGAGCCGTGGCCATTGGGGCGACCGCCAGGCTGAAAGCCGCGGCGGCTGGGCGCATCGCTCCGATAGCCGTCCAGCCGAAAGCCGGGGCACCTGGGGCGGCCGCCAAAGCGAGGGCCGTCCGACCGAAAGCCGCACCGCCGAGCCCCGTGGCAACTGGGCCAGCCGCAAGCCGACACGTTCCGGCGGGGCTCCGGCAGGCCCCCGCCAGCGCCGCGCCGCCTGAGCGCGCTGGGCCGTCCCAAGCGCGAAGCCTCCCTCGGGGAGGCAGTCGCGCAGCGACTGGAGGGTAGTGCATCCGGCGCGCTGGGCCGTCCCAAGCGCGAAGCCTCCCTCGGGGAGGCAGTCGCGCAGCGACTGGAGGGTAGTGCATCCGGCGCGCCGGGCCGTCCCAAGCGCGAAGCCTCCCTCGGGGAGGCAGTCGCGCAGCGACTGGAGGGTAGTGCATCCGGCGCGCCGGGCCGTCCCAAGCGCGAAGCCTCCCTCGGGGAGGCAGTCGCGCAGCGACTGGAGGGTAGTGCATCCGGCGCGCTGGGCCGTCCCAAGCGCGAAGCCTCCCTCGGGGAGGCAGTCGCGCAGCGACTGGAGGGTAGTGCATCCGGCGCGCCGGGCCGTCCCAAGCGCGAAGCCTCCCTCGGGGAGGCAACGCCGAAGGCCGATTGGTCTCTAGGGCACTCCAAAGGTTGAACCGCGTTCGGCCCTTGGAGTGCCTTTTCTTTTTCGCCACCCCCTGGAAACTCCCGGAGGTCGATGCTATATACCCATCATCGGGTTTTACCGACCGGGAGCGTCGAACGTGGAGTTTCAGGATTATTATCAAAGCCTCGGGGTGGCGCGCGATGCGAGCCCCGAAGACATCAAGCGTAGCTATCGCAAGCTGGCGCGCCGTTATCATCCCGACGTCAGCCAAGAGGTCGACGCCGAGAACCGCTTCAAGGAAGTGGCGGAAGCCTATGCCGTCCTGTCCGACCCCGAGAAGCGCGACGCCTACGATCGGCTAGGCCCCAATTGGCGCGCGGGGCAAGACTTCCAGCCACCTCCCGAATGGCCGCAAGGGCAGCAGCGGGAATTCACCGCCGAAGAGGCTGCCCAGTTCAGCGATTTTTTCGATTCCCTGTTCGGTGGGCGGCAGGGCCGGCGCGGCCCGGCGGGAGCCGGCGCGTCGTCGGTGCGCATGCGCGGCCAAGACCAGCATGCGGCCATCGAGATCTCGCTGGAAGAGGCCTATCACGGCACCACTCGCCAGCTTTCGCTGCAAACCCCCGAACTCGATGCCCAAGGCCATTGGGTGGCCCGAGAGCGCCATCTCGACGTTCGCATACCGGCCGGCGTGCGCGCGGGCCAGCAGATACGGCTGGCGGGGCAGGGCGGGCCCGGCATCGATGCCCCGGCGGGCGATCTTTATCTCGAGGTCCGGCTTCGGCCCCATCCGCGCTATCGTGTGGATGGGCGCGACTTGTCGCTCGACGTGCCCGTGGCGCCATGGGAAGCGGCGTTGGGTGGCGAGATCGAGGTCGATACGCTGGGCGGCCGGATCCAGCTCACCGTCCCCGCCAACTCGGCCAATGGGCGGCGGATGCGCCTCAAGGGCCGCGGCTTGCCCGGCCAGCCGTCCGGCGATCTCTACATTGTGCTGCAGGTGGTCTTGCCGCCGGCCAATACGCCCAAGGCGCGCGAGCTCTACGAAGCCATGGCGCGCGAGTTGGCCTTCAACCCCCGGGGCTGACCCCGCTTCGTACAGGAGAATGCCATGCGCAACGTCATGACCGCCGTCGTGCTCGACGACGACCATCGCTGGACTCTCGGCCAGCTCTGCGAAGTGTGCCAGGTATCGGAGGCCTGGCTGATCGAGTTGCTGGACGAAGGCGTGATCGAGCCCGTGCCCGGTCCGCGCACCGAATGGGTATTCGACATCACCTGCCTGCGGCGCGTGCGGCGCGCCCGGCGCCTGCACCGCGATCTCGGCGTAAACGCCCCGGGCATCGCGCTTGCCCTGCAACTGCTCGACGAACTGGAACACTTGCGAGGCCGGCGGTGAGGTTCGCTGCTCCGTCGTATTTTGATAGATATTTACAATCTATTATATAGATATAATAGATTTGATTGATTATCAAAAGCACGTCATACTGGTATCCAGATCGCAGCGTAAGCTGTTGAACGGCGAGTCGACCGGCCTCCGGCCTTTACCGCCCAACCCCCAGTAACAGGAGATTCACCATGGCACTGAAAAATCACGAAGGTCAACGCGTTCCCAACGTGACCTTCCGCGTTCGCGAAGGCAACGAGTGGCGCGACGTCACCACCGATCAACTGTTCAAGGATAAAACCGTGGTGGTGTTTTCGCTTCCCGGCGCATTCACGCCCACGTGCTCGTCCACGCACCTGCCTCGTTTCAACGAGCTGGCCCCGGCGTTTCGCGCCAACGGCGTCGACGACATTCTTTGCGTGTCCGTCAACGACACCTTCGTGATGAACGAATGGGCGAAAGAGCAGGAGTGCGAGAACATCACCCTGGTTCCCGATGGCAACGGCGACTTCACCGATGGCATGGGAATGCTGGTCGACAAGCAGCAACTGGGCTTCGGCAAACGTAGCTGGCGCTATTCCATGCTGGTCAAAAACGGCGTGATCGAGAAAATGTTCATCGAACCTGAAGTCGAAGGCGATCCGTTCGAGGTTTCCGACGCCGACACGATGCTCGATTACATCAACGCCAACGCCAAGAAGCCGGATCAGGTCGTGGTGTTCAGCAAGCCCGGTTGCTCGTTCTGCGCCGAGGCCAAGAGCCTGCTCACGGAAAAAGGCTACGACTACATCGAGATGCCGCTCGAAAACAAGAATCGCGGCAAGATCCTGGGCGCCATCAGCGGCAACCTTACCGCGCCCCAGGTGTTCATCAACGGCAAGCTCATCGGCGGTCTCGACGAGCTCAAGGCCGCCCAGCTGTAAATCGGGCGGGGCGCCGCGCCATCCGTCCGCGGCGCGGCGCGGATCCGGCCTGGGTTCAGGCCGCGACCGGCTGTCGGGCCGGCAAATCATGGCGGAGCGCCGGGCGCTCCGCCGGCAATCCAGATTCAGGAATTCTCATGAAAATACGGCAAACGGATGTGGCGGTGATCGGAACCGGCACAGCGGGCATGAATGCCTACCGGGCGGCCAAGGCGGCCGGCAAGAGCGCTATCGTGATCGAGAGCGGCGTGTACGGCACCACTTGCGCCCGGGTGGGTTGCATGCCTTCCAAACTGCTCATCGCGGCCGCCGAGGCTGCGCATGCCGTTCACGAAGCGCCGGGCTTCGGCGTCCATATCGATGGCAAGCTGCGAGTGGATGGCAAGGAAGTGATGCGGCGTGTGCGCAGCGAGCGCGACCGCTTCGTCGGCTTCATTCTCGACGCCGTCGAGGCCTATCCCGAAGAAGACAAAATTCAGGGTTTTGCCCGCTTCGTCTCGGATACCGTGCTTGAAGTGGACGATCACACCCGGATCGAAGCCAAGGCGGTGGTGATCGCCACCGGCTCCACACCGGTCGTGTTCGACATGTTCAAGCCGCTGGGCGACCGGCTGATCGTCAACGACGACGTTTTTTATTGGGATGATCTGCCGCGCCGCGTCGCGGTGTTCGGGCCTGGCGTGATCGGTCTCGAGCTGGGCCAGGCGTTGTCCCGGCTGGGCGTACAGATCCGCATGTTCGGCGTACAAGGGCTGTTGGGCGGTATCTCCGACGCCGAAGTCCGCGCGGACGCGCTGGCGGCCTTCCAATCCGAGTTCTACCTCGATACCGACGCCAAGGTCGAGAAGCTCGAGCGCATCGGCGACGAAGTCGAAATCACGTTCATCGATCTCGATGGCAAAACGGTGGTCGAGCGTTTCGATTACGTCCTGGCGGCCACCGGCCGGCGACCGAACGTTGCCGGGCTCGGGTTGGAGAAAACCCGCGCAAAGCTCGACGACCGAGGCATGCCCTCGTTCAACAATAAAACGATGCAGATCGACGATCTGCCTATTTTCATCGCGGGCGACGTCAACAATCAGGTGCCGCTGTTGCACGAAGCCTCCGATGAGGGCCGGATCGCCGGCGGCAACGCTGCGAGCTACCCCGAGGTGCGACCGGGCCATCGCCGCATGCCCGTCGCCGTGGTGTTCTCCGATCCGCAGATCGCCATCATCGGCGGCGGCCGGGCCGATCTGGAGGAGGGCAGCTTCGTCACCGGCGCCGTCAGCTTCGACGATCAGGGCCGGAGCCGCGTGATGCGCAAGAACCGCGGCCGCCTGCACGTTTATGCCGATCGCGACAGCGGGCGCTTCCTGGGCGCCGAAATGGCCGGGCCGGCTGCCGAGCACATTGCGCACTTGCTGTCATGGGCGGCACAGCAGAAACTGACGATCAGCCAGATGCTCGACATGCCTTTCTACCACCCTGTGGTGGAAGAGGGTCTGCGCACCGCGCTGCGCGACGCCCAGGCTCAGCTCGAACTGGCGCGCAGCGAAGCCAAGGCGGTATAAGCGGCATCGACCACTTGCGTGGCAACGTCGGCGCGCAGGCAGTCCAGCTGCCGTCGCGCAGGCCGGCCACGCAGCCAGGTGAGCTGACGCTTGGCCAGCTGGCGGGTGGCGGCGATGGCCTGCTCGCGAGCCATCGCCAACGATAGCTCGCCGCCCACGTGAGGCCACAGTTGCCGGTAGCCCACGCAGCGCACCGAGGGCAGCCCGGGGTGCAGGTCGCCGCGAGCCCGCAGGCCGGCCACTTCCGCCACCAGCCCCGCCTCCAGCATGAGATCGAAGCGCTGCGCGATGCGCTGGTGCAGAACCCCGCGATCCGCGGGCTCCAGGCTGAGCTCCACGAAATGCAGGCCTTCGAGATCGCGTGGCGGGCCGGCGGCCTGCGCCAGATGCGCGCTGAACGGGCGGCCACTCAACAGGCAAACCTCGAGGGCTCGCTGGATGCGCTGGCTATCGTTGGGCGCCAATCGTGTAGCGGTGGCGGGATCGAGGCGGGCCAGTTCGGCATGCAAGGCCGGCCAGCCAAGCGTGGCGGCCCGATCCTCGAGTTCCTGGCGCAGGGCGGCGTTGGCCGCCGGCAAGTCGGCCAGCCCAGCCTGCAGAACGTGAAAATACATCATGGTGCCGCCAGCCAGAACCGGCAGGCGCTCGCGCCGGTGCGCCTGGGCCACCAGCCCCAGCGCATCCCGGCGGAAGTCGGCGACCGAATAGGATTCGGCGGGATCGCGGATGTCGAGCAGGTGGTGAACCAGCCGGGCGCGTTCGTTGGCGTCGGGCTTGGCGGTGCCGATGTCCATGCCACGGTAGATCGTGGCCGAATCGACGTTGATGATCTCCACCGGCCAGCGGCTGGCCAGGGCCCGGGCGGCCGCGCTTTTGCCCGAGGCCGTGGGGCCCATCAGGCAGAGCACCGGAAGAACAGGGGAGGGCGCCACCTCAACGGCCCCGCAGGAACAGGCGGTCGAGATCGGCCAGCGGCAGCTGTACCCAGGTGGGACGGCCATGGTTGCACTGGTCGGCTCTTTCGGTGCGCTCCATATCGCGCAGCAGGGCATTCATCTCGTCCAGCGTAAGATGGCGGTTGGCCCGTACGGCGCCGTGGCAGGCCAGAGTGGCCAGCAGCTCGTTGCGGGCTTCGGCCAGCAAATGGCTTACGCCGACCGCCGCCAGTTCGCGCAGCATATCGCGGGCCAGGGTGGCCACGTCGGCGCCAGCCAATAACGCCGGTACCGCGCGTACCGCCAGGGTGGCGGGGCCGGTGGCGCTGAGCTCGAACCCCAGCTCCTGCAGCGCCTCGCCATGTTCTTCGGCCAGGGCGACGTCGCGTTCGTGGACGGCCAGGCTCACCGGAACCAGCAGTTGCTGGCGAGGAATCTCCCGTTGGTCCCAAGCCAGCTTGAGCTGTTCGTATACGATGCGCTCGTGGGCGGCATGCATGTCGACGAGGACCAGCCCCCGGGCGTTTTGCGCCAGAATGTAGATGCCGTGCAACTGGCCCAGCGCCATGCCCAGCGGTAGGGAATCGTCGTCGGGGGCGGTTTCAGGGCGAGCCCAGGCCTGCCGCCGGGCGTCAGCCGGCCCAAGGGAGGCAAGAACACCTGAGAGCGGAGTGGCGGTTCCCGGCGCGTTTGCCGCCAGACCGGAAGCGGCGCTCGGCTGTACGGAATCCGGTGTGGAGGCCGCGACGGACTCGGCAAGGCGGGCGGCGGTGGCGGGCAGCGGCGCATAGAACGACATCAGGCTATCGGATTGCGCGCCACCGGTTGGCGTGGCGGCGCCGAAGCGGATGGAGGACTGGAAGGCGCGCGAAGGCAGCCCGGTGGTTGGCGCTAGCCCGGCTGACGATCCTGTGGGCGAAGGCGCGCCATCGGACGCGACCTGGCCGCTGGCCAGCGACGCGGGTGGCGCAAGGCCCGGTTCGCCAGGCGCCGGAGTGGCGTCGGCGTCGTCCACGGCTCCCGCGGGCCGGGCCAGCGCCTGGCGAACGGCAAAGTTGACGAAGCGATGGATCGCGCCGCTGTCGCGAAAGCGGACTTCGTGCTTGGCGGGGTGGACGTTGACGTCTACGGTGCCGGGGTCGATGTCGAGAAACAGGACGTAGGCAGGTTGCCGGTCGCCATGCAGCACGTCGGCGTAGGCGCTGCGTAGCGCATGGCCCACCGTGCGATCGCGCACGAAGCGGCCGTTGACATAAAGGAACTGGCGGTCGGCGCGGGCCCGGCTGGCGGTGGGGCGGGCCAGAATGCCTCGTAGCGCGATGGCGCCGTTGTCGTGCTCGAGGCGCAGACCGTCGGCAACGAAATCTTCGCCCAACACGTCCGCGATGCGCCGGGCCATGCTCCCCGGCAGCCATTGGCGCTGCAGCCGATCGTGATGATAAAGGCGGAAGGCGAGGTGTGGCTGGGCCAGCGCGATACGCTCGAAGACGGTCAGGCAATGGCCGAATTCGGTGGTTTCGCTCTTGAGGAACTTGCGGCGGGCCGGCACATCGTCGAAGAGCTGGCGCACGTCGACGGTGGTGCCGGTGGGGCCGGCCGCCGGGCTGGCGTCGACATGGGCGGTGCCGCGTTGTTCGACCTGCCAGGCGTGACCATCGCTGGCGGTGCGCGAAATGAGGGTGATCTGCGCCACCGAGGCGATGGACGCCAGAGCTTCGCCGCGAAAGCCCATGGAGGCCACGGACTCGAGCTGCTGCAAGCTGGTGATCTTGCTGGTGGCGTGGCGCGTGAGGGCCAGCGCCAGTTCTTGAGGCGGGATGCCGTGGCCGTCGTCGGTGACGGCAATACGCCGGATGCCGCCGCCTTCAAGGCGCACTTCGATGGCGCTGGCGTCGGCATCGATAGCGTTCTCCAGGAGCTCTTTGAGCACGGAGGCGGGGCGTTCGATGACTTCGCCGGCGGCGATCTGATTGATCAGAAGCTCGGGAAGGGCCGAGATCGGACGGGGTACGGACATGGTGTGGGGCCAAAACGACTCTGGCCCCGATTATAGGCGTGGCCCCCGGGTGATCAGCGGCGGGCCAGGTTGGTGTTGGCGATCGCCGGATTGCGGGCGAAGTAGGTTTGGACGCCCGTGGCGATGGCGTCGGCCATCTGGTTCTGAAAACGCGTGGTGCGCAGCTTGCGTTCTTCCTCGGGATTGCTGATGAAGGCGGTTTCGACGAGGACCGAAGGGATGTCGGGAGCACGCAGCACGGCGAACGCGGCTTGTTCCACCTGGCGCTTGTGCAGGCGGTTGATGCGGGTGATCTCGCCCAGCAGATAGGTGCCGAGCTTGATCGAATCGTTGATCTGCGCCGTGGTGGAAAGATCCAGCAGCACCTTGGCGATGAGCTGGTCTTGCGAGCCGAGGTTGACGCCACCGATCAGGTCGGCGGCGTTCTCGCGCTGGGCCAGCCAGCGCGCCGACGTGCTGGAGGCGCCCCGCTGCGACAGCGCGTAGACGGAAGCGCCGTTGGCCGAGCGCCGGGGGGCGGCGTCGGCGTGGATGGAGATGAAGAGGTCGGCCTGCGCCTGCCGTGCCTTGAGCACCCGGGTATTGAGCGGCACGAAGTAGTCGCCATCGCGGGTAAGCAGGGCGCGTACGCCCGATTGCGCATTGAGGCGCTGGTGCACGCGTTTGGCGATGGCCAGGACGACGTTCTTCTCGTAGGTGCCGCCCGGCCCGATGGCGCCGGGGTCTTCGCCGCCGTGACCGGCATCGACCATGATCACGAGCTCGCGGCTGCGCTGCCGCTGTCGCGGCGTAGGCGTGGGGTGCGACCGCAGGGTGGCTTCCACCGAGCCTTCGCCGCCCGAGGGGCGGTCGCCGGCGGGGGCGGTGCGCGCCACCGCCTTGGGCGGCTCGGGCGCGGCCGATGACTGCCCGCGGAGCTCTTCGATGACCTTGGCCAGCGGGTCGTCGTCGGGCCCGAGCAAGGCCATGAGGGGATCCTGGGCCTGCGTGGGGTAGAGATCGAGCACCAGGCGGTGCTGGTACTCGGCGATGGGCTTGAGTGTGAAGACCTGCGGCGCGACGTTCTGCTTGAGGTCGAACACCATGCGTACGATGCCGGGCTGGTATTGCCCGACGCGTACGCTGTGGATGTAGGGATCGTTGGGCTGGACCTTGGAGACGAGATCGCGCAATTGCGGACTGACGTCGACCCCGTTGAGATCGACGACCAGCCGCATGGGGTTGTCGAGCAGGAAGTGCTCGGCCTTGAGTTGGGCGTCGAGTTCAAGGGTGACGCGGGTGTAATCGACGGCGGGCCAGGTGCGCACCGCGACGATGCTGGCCGCGTGCGCGAGCCGGGGAACCAGGGGAACGACCAGAAGGGTGCTGGCGAGAGCCAGCAGGCGCCGGCGCCCCGGAGCCTGGAGGCTGGTCGAGGCGGCGTCGCTCAGGGCGAGGACGCCGCTGGGAGGCGGAGTGCGGTGATCCATGATCGTCCTGTGGTGCTGCTGGCCCGCAGTGTGGCCAGACGTTGCGCATCGCCGGTCACGTCGAGCGTGATGTCGAGGTCCGCGGGGGGCAGCAGATCGCCGGCTTTTTCCGGCCACTCGATGAGAATCAGGGCCGAACTGAGCAGGAGATCGCGAAAGCCAGCGTCCAGCCACTCTCGCGGATCTTGAAATCTATAGAAATCAAAGTGATAGCAGTATAAGCTAGAATCTTCGTAAACTTCAACCAAGGTATAGGTCGGGCTCTTGATCCGGCCCCGGATGCCGCATTTGCGCAACAGTGCCCGTACCAGGGTGGTTTTGCCGGCGCCGAGATCGCCGTGCAGATGGATCCGGCCACCGCCGCGCACCAGAGGAGCAAGGCGGGCCGCCAGCGCCTCGGTGGCGGCTTCGTCGTCCAGCGGGATGATCAGACGATCGGCGGCTGGCGCGTCGGCGTCGGGCTTGGCCATGGCGGATCAGGCGCCGGCGATCGGATCGCCGGCCGCCGGAGCGCCGGCCGCCGGAACGCCGGCCGCCGGAATCTCCAGGTTGTCGATCAGGCGGGTCTGGCCCAGGCGGGCGGCGGCCACCACTACGGTGGCCGGCAGCGCTTCGCCACTTTTGGCCGGTTGCAGGTCGCTCTGGTGGCGAACGGTGAGATAGTCCACGTTCCAGCCGTGTTGCGACAGTTCGGCCACGGCGGCGCGTTCGATGGCACCGAGGTCGCGTTCGCCAGCCAGAATGCGGTCGCGCACGGTTTGCAGGGCGCGATAAAGCCGGGGGGCTTCGGCGCGCTCGGCCGAACCCAGGTAGCCGTTGCGCGACGACAGCGCCAGGCCGTCGTCGGCACGCACGGTTTCCTGGGCGATCACTTCGACGGGCAGCTGGAACTGCCGGCACATCTGCCGCACGACCATCAACTGCTGATAATCTTTTTTACCGAATACTGCCACCCGCGGCTGCACACAGGAGAACAGCTTGAGCACGATGGTGGTGACGCCTTCGAAGAAGCCGGGACGGAACTGGCCTTCCAGGATGTCGCCCAGGCCTTCGGGCGGCTGAATGCGGTAGGTCTGCGGCTCGGGATAGAGTTCCTCTTCCGAGGGCGCGAACAGCACGTAGACGTTGCGATCGCGCTCGAGTTTTTCGATGTCGGCCGCCAGGGTGCGCGGATACCGGTGGAAATCTTCGTTGGGGCCGAACTGCAGGCGATTGACGAAAATACTGGCCACCACGGGGTCGCCATGCTGGCGGGCGGTGCGCATCAGGGCCAGATGCCCTTCGTGGAGATTGCCCATGGTGGGCACGAACGACACGCGCAGCTGACCGCGCAGCTGATCGCGGAGCTCTTGGACGGTATGGACGACTTTCATGATGGATGGGAAAAAGGAAGAGCGGAGCGGCAGGGCTCAGGATGCCAAGGCGGCGTCGGCGACGTCGGCCTCGGCGCTGGCCGTATAGGCCAGACGCAAATAGATGGGAGCGTAGGGCTCGGCCTGGGTGATCTCGAGCAGGGCTTCGCGCGCCAGTTCGAGCATGGCAATGAAGTGCACGACGATGACCGCCGGGCCGGCGCCGGCCTGCAGGGGTTCATCGAAGAGTTGCTGGAATTCGAGAAAACGGTGGTCTTGCAGCCGCCTCAGGATCCGTGTCATGTGATCTCGCACCGACAGGGTTTCGCGCGTAATGTGGTGATGGGCGTTGAGCTTGGCACGGCGGAGGATCTCCAGCCAGGCGGCCTTGAGGTCGTCGGCATGGACTTCCGGCAGGCGCTCCTCGGTGCTGAGGTTGGCCAGCGCCTCGGCGGCAAAGAAGTCGCGACCGAGATGGGGCAGCTCGTCCAGGCGCCGCGCCGCGAGCTTGATGCGTTCGTACTCGAGCAGGCGGCGCACCAGTTCGGCGCGCGGATCGTCCGGCTCGGCTTCGGGGTCGAGGGGCTTGGTCGGCAGTAGCATGCGCGACTTGATCTCGATCAGCATGGCGGCCATGAGCAGGTACTCGGCAGCCAATTCAAGGTTGTGCTGGCGGATTTGCTCGATGTAGGACAAATATTGGCGGGTTACCTCGGCCATCGGGATGTCGAGAACATTGAAGTTCTGCTTGCGGATCAGATAAAGCAGCAGATCCAGCGGGCCTTCGAAGGTTTCCAGGAAGACTTCCAGCGCCTCGGGAGGGATGTAGAGGTCGTTGGGCAGGTTGAACAGCGGCTCTCCGTACAGGCGAGCGATAGCGACGCCATCGATGACTTCGGGCGTGCTGTCTTCGGGGGCCGCGGGCAGGTGCGATGGGCTGGCCGGAGGTGGGGCCGGATTCACTCGGTTTGGTAGACGTAGGGCTTTTGCGGGACGCGAGCCTGGCGGAAGCCGTCCTGGAGTTCGGGATCCAGGGGCTTGTCCCACAGCAGAGCGCGGCCCGCTCGCTGGCGCGCCTCAAGACCCGGACGCTGCTGCTTGAGGTCGTTCAGGAAGTTCGTGATCTCGGATTGATAGGATTCGGCCATGGTGCGTTAATCGACTCGAAATAAAGGCGAATCTTAACCGATTGGGCCTGGTGGAACCGCGGGCGCGGGCGCGGGGGCCGTCGTGGGTACAATGGGCGGGTATCTGGCGCCGGAGGCGCCGCTTGCGGCGACGCTGCCATTTCATTCAGCCGGAGAGAAGTCCATGTCTCGAATTGTTCGTTTCCTGTCGTCGCTGGCGGCGGTCGTGGGGATCGCCCTGGCCATGGGCCTGTGGGTTGCGCCAGCCGAGGCCGCGCCCAGTTCGCCGGTGCAGGGCGAAGTCCGCCGCGTCGATCCCGATGGCGGCCGCATCACGCTCAAGCATGGCCCCATTCCCGAGCTGGAGCTGCCCGCGATGACCTTGGTTTACCGCGTGCAGGATAAAGCCCTGATCGTGCCGCTCAAGCCTGGCGATAGCGTGGTGTTTACCGCCGATCGGGTCGATGGTCAGTACGTCATCATCAGCATCCGCCGCTGAGCGCCGGCCCCAGCCGCGGGCGCAGCACAGATCGGCGCGCTGGCCGCGGCCAGCGCACCGCTCCCGGCATCGCCATAACAAAAACCCCGGCTGGGCCGGGGCGGTTGTCAGATCGGGGGCGGCTTGCTTACAGCACGTAGCGGGCGAGGTCCTGGTCGCGGGCCACGTCGCTCAGTTTTTCATTGACGTAAGCGGCGTCGATGGTCACCGAGCTGCCTTGCTGGCGATCCGCATCGTATGAGAGCTCCTCCAGCAGCTTTTCCATGACGGTATACAAGCGGCGGGCGCCGATGTTCTCGGTACGCTCGTTGACGTCGAAAGCCAGTTGCGCCAGGCGCTCGATGCCCTCGTCGGTGAATTCCAGCGCGACGCCCTCGGTAGCCAGCAGCGCCTGATATTGCTTGGTGAGCGCGGCATCGATGCCGGTCAGGATGCGCTTGAAATCCTCGGTGGTGAGCGATTCGAGCTCGACGCGGATCGGGAAGCGGCCCTGCAGCTCGGGGATCAGATCGGACGGGCGCGACAGGTGGAAGGCGCCGGAAGCGATGAACAGGATGTGATCGGTGCGCACCATGCCGTATTTGGTGTTGACCGTCGTGCCTTCCACCAGCGGCAGCAGGTCGCGCTGTACGCCCTGGCGCGAAACCTCGGCACCGCTGGCGTCCTGGCGGGCGCAGATCTTGTCGACCTCATCGAGGAACACGATGCCGTTCTGTTCAACGCTCTGTACGGCGCGGGTGCGGAGCTCTTCCTCGTTGACGCGCTTGGCCGCTTCTTCGTCGGTCAGTTGCTTGAACGCTTCGGCGACGGTCATTTTGCGCTTCTTGCGTTTGCCTTCGCTCATGCCGGCAAACAGGCCCCGGATCTGTTCCGTCATTTCTTCCATGCCGGGTGGCGACATGATCTCCATTTGCGGCAGGGCCTGGGCCACTTCGATCTCGATTTCTTTATCGTCGAGCTGGCCTTCGCGCAGGCGCTTGCGGAAGGTCTGCCGCGCGGTGCTGGATTCATCGCGTTCGGGCTGGCCGTAGGCGTCGCGGGGCGGCGGGATGAGCACATCGAGAATGCGGTCTTCGGCGGCATCTTCTGCCAGCGCCCGCACGCGCCGCATTTCGGTTTCGCGCATCTGTTTGACAGCCACTTCGGCAAGATCGCGGATGATGGTGTCGACATCACGGCCAACATAGCCCACCTCGGTGAACTTGGTGGCTTCGATCTTGATGAAAGGGGCGTCGGCCAGCTTGGCCAGGCGGCGGGCGATCTCGGTTTTGCCCACGCCGGTGGGGCCGATCATGAGGATGTTCTTGGGCTGGATCTCTTGGCGAAGAGGATCGGACACCTGCTGGCGGCGCCAGCGATTGCGCAGGGCGATGGCAACCGAACGCTTGGCGCGGTTCTGGCCCACGATGAATTTATCGAGCTCGGAGACGATCTCGCTGGGGGTCATGGTGGTGGCGGACACGATGGCTTCCTGAAAACGGTACGGCCCGCGGCCGGGACGGGCGCAGGCGGAAAAAACGAGTGGCCCCGGCGGTTTACTCCAGGGTTTCGAGGGTGTGCTGGTCGTTGGTATAGATGCAGAGATCGCCGGCGATGGCGAGCGACTTGCGCACGATCTCGGCCGCCGGCATGTCGGTATTCTGCAGCAGGGCCAACGCGGCCGATTGGGCGTAGGCGCCTCCCGAGCCGATGGCCGCCAGGCCATGCTCCGGCTCGAGGACGTCGCCATTGCCGGTGAGCACCAGCGTGGCGTCGCGGTCGGCCACGATCAGCATGGCCTCGAGACGGCGCAGGACTCGGTCGGTACGCCAGTCGCGGGTGAGTTCCACGGCCGCCCTTAGCAAATGGCCGGAGTGCTTCTCGAGCTTGCCCTCGAAGCGTTCGATCAATGTGAAAGCATCGGCGGTGGCGCCGGCAAAGCCGGCGAGCACCGTGTCGCGGTAGAGCTTGCGCACCTTGCGGGCGCTGCCCTTGATGACGATATTGCCCAGGGTCACCTGCCCGTCGCCGCCGATGACAACCTGGTTGCCGCGGCGGACGCAAAGGATGGTGGTGCCGTGAAATTGCTCCATGAGCCGGAGGGTCCTCGGGTGGCTACAAAATAATCCGGAGTGCCGTCGCTGCGCGAGCGGCGCCCCGGGGACAAGCTGATGAGACGCTTCAATCGCCGTAGAGTTTCTGGCGCATCTCGCGGCGCTGCTGGGCCTCGAGCGACAAGGTGGCCGTGGGACGGGCCAGCAGGCGCGGGACGCCGATGGGTTCGCCGGTTTCCTCGCACCAGCCGTAGTCGCCCGAATCGATGCGGGACAGCGATTGCTGCACCTTCTTGAGCAACTTGCGCTCGCGGTCGCGGGTGCGTAGTTCGAGCGCGTGTTCTTCTTCGATGGTGGCGCGGTCGGCGGGGTCGGGCACGAATTGCGTTTCGCGCAGGTGCTCGGTGGTTTGATCGGCGTTCTGTACCAGGCTTTGCTCGAGTTCGCGGAGCCGATTACGGAAGAAGGCCAGCTGGGCTTCGTTCATGTAGTCGGACTCCGGCATGGCGAGGAGTTCGGCTTCGGTCAGCAGCCGTTCGGTCGTCTCGGGTGAGAGGGGGGCCGTATTGCTGGTCATGGTAATCACTCCGTAAAACGCCAGAAATGGCGGGTCAGGCCAGGCATTGCTCCAGGCCCAGGGAGAAAATATCCTGCGGCAGCTTGCGGCCGATGAAGACCATTTTGCTGCCTTTCTTGTCGTTGGCCAGCCAGGCACGCCCCGGTTCGGCTCCCATCATCATGTGCACGCCCTGGAACAGAATGCGCCGGGGATTGCCCTTGATGTAGAGGATGCCTTTGTACCGCAGAAGGTCGGGACCGTAGACCTGGACGATGCCGCTGAGGAATTCTTCGAGGCGATCGAGGTTGAAGGGTTTATCGGACTTGAAAACGAAGGCTTTGATGTCGTCGTCGTGCTGGCGATGGCTGGGATGGTCACAGTCGTCGCCGGTGTGATCGTGATGGTGGCCATGGCCATGGCCGTGATCATGGTCGTGGTGGTGGCCGTGATCTTCTTGTTCGGCCAGGAACTCCGGATCGATCTCGAGGATGGCGTTCAGGTTGAAGCCATGGATGTCGAGGATCTCTTGGAGCGGGGCCTGGCCGAAGTTGACCGGTATGGGATTGGCGCGCGGGTTGATGCGCACCAGGCGGCTGCGCAGCGCCTGCACCTCGGCATCGTCGACGAGATCGACCTTGGACATGAGGATGCGGTCGGCGAAACCCACCTGGTTCTGCGCCTCGGGCTGGCGATCGAGGGTGTCGTTGCCATGCTTGGCATCGACCACGGTGATCACGCCGTCGAGCAGATAGCCGGCGGCGATGTCGTCGTCCATGAAGAAGGTTTGGCACACCGGGCCGGGATTGGCCATGCCGGTGGTTTCGATGATCACGCGATCGAAGGCCAGCTCGCCGGCGGCGCGTTTGCGGTGGAGGTCGCCCAGGATGCGCACGAGATCGCCGCGCACCGTGCAGCAGATGCAGCCGTTGTTCATCTCGACGATCTGCTCGCCGGTGTCGCGCACCAGGAGGTCGTTATCGATGCTCTCGGGCCCGAATTCGTTCTCGATCACGGCGATGCGCTGGCCGTGATCTTCGGACAGAATGCGATTGAGCAGCGTGGTTTTGCCGGCGCCCAGAAAACCGGTGAGCACGGTGACCGGGATCAAGCCCCGGCCGTTGCCGACCGCGCCGCGCGTGGTGCCGGTACCTTGCGCGGCGCCCGCCGCGTTGGTTGCTGTGCTGGCCACTGCGTTGGTTGCTGCGTTGGTTGCTGCATTGTTTGCTGCATTGTTTGCTGCGTTGGCCGACCTTTTAGCGGAACCCATGGTTCACTCCTCGTGAGCCTTTTCTCGTCGTGAGACAAACAAACTAGATTACCCTGCCCGGCCGGTAGATGCAAATACGATGCCGGGATGGCGCGCACAAATGCGCCGAGGCTCAGTTGCCGCCGCGACGGCGCGCCCGGGGATGGGCCTGATCGTAGGCCTGGGCCAGGTGCTGGTAGTCGAGCCGGGTATAGATCTGCGTGGTACTGAGGCTGGCGTGGCCGAGAAGTTCCTGTACGGCGCGTAGATCCTGGGCCGATTGCAGCAGGTGGCTGGCGAAGCTGTGGCGCAGCATATGCGGATGCAGGCGCGTGGGCAGACCGCCCGTCTGGCCCAGCAAGGCCAGACGTTGCTGGACCACGCCCGGCGCGATGCGTCGGCCGCGGCGGCCGACGAAGACGGCCAGCTCGGCCGGATCGGCAACCCAGCGCGGGCGCAGTTCCAGCCAATGTTCCAGGGCGGCGATCGCCGGGCGTCCGAGCGGTACGGTACGGCGTTTGTTGCCTTTGCCGACCACCGTGACCTCGGCTTCGGCCAGATGGATCCAGCCTCGGCTGCCGCCGGCACCGCCGTCGGCATAGCGGAGATCCAGCCCCACCAGTTCGGAGAGGCGCAGGCCGCTGCTATAGAGCAGTTCGGCCATGGCGAGATCGCGACTGGCGGTGGCGCGGGCGTCGACGTCGCCGGCTTCGGCGGGACGCCGCCCGGCCTGTTCGAGCAAGGCCTGGGTCTGGTCCACCGCCAGCGCCTTGGGCAATTCGCGGCCGCGGCGCGGGGCGCGCAGGCCATCGGTCGGATTGGCGTCCAGGGTTTCGTGGCGACTCAACCACAGGAAGAACTGGCGCCAACTGGAGAGGCGGCGGGCCAGGCTGCGAGGACTCGCGCCCGCGGCATGCGCCCGGGCGAGCAGCCGCCGGAGGTCGGCGGCGTCGATCTGCGCGGCGGGCTTGCCGGCGGCGAGTTCGCGCAGGGGGGCCGCGTCGCGCCGATAGGCCGCCACGGTATGAGGCGAATACCGCCGCACCCGGGCCAGTTCGGTCAGCCAGGAGTCGAAGATGTCGGTCATGGCGGTTATGCCCGGGTCAGCCGGCGGCCGGCGGCGCGAGCAAGCGCGACAGGGCGGCGCCGGCCTGGGCACCCACCTGTTCGAGAAAAATCGTGCCCATGTCGGCGGTAAAGCGGGTTTCGTCGTCGGCGCCGAGAACCAAGAGGCCGAAGGTTTGGCCGCGTTGCGGCGTACGCAGGGCCACCAGCGCCAGCGAGGCGGGGACTTCGGCCAGCCAGCCCACGGCCTCGAAGCGGGTGTCGCGGCCGCAGTAAGGGCGCGAGAGGCTTTCGGCAAACAGGCGGGCATCTTCGCTGACCGCCTGCCGCCACGGCGAGTCGTCGGGACCGGTGCATTGCCACAGGCGTAGCGCGACATCGGGGATGCCGAAGACTTCGCGCAGGCCCGAGCAGACCCGGGCCGGCAGCTCCGTCGTCTCGGTCTCGCTCAACAAACCGAGGCTCCATTCGTACAGCCGCATGGCGATTTGCTGGTTGACGCGCGCGGTACGCGTGAGGGTGCTGATCTGGCGCTCGAGCACATGCAGCCGTTCGCGCAGCGTAACGACCTGGCGCTCGCCCAGTGATACGGCGCGGCCGGTATGAGGATGCGGCACTTGCAGCTCGGCGAACACGTCGGCGTGATCGTCGAAAAACTCGGGATGTTCGCGCAGCCAGTCGGCGATGGCCTCGGCTGGGAGCGGGGAAGAGGGCGGGGTGGTGTCGGTCATGGGGTCAGGCCGGCAGGGCACGGTCGAGGTAGGCGGGATCGATCCGGCCCTCGAAGGCGACGGTGGCCGGGCCGCTGAGAGTGAGCTGATCGTTGGTCCAGGCTATGGTAAGGGTACCGCCGCGGGTGTCGACCCGCACCGGCGAGTGCAGCAGCCCGCGGCGGATGCCGGCCACCACGGCGGCGCAGGCTCCCGTGCCGCAGGCCAGGGTTTCGCCAGCGCCGCGTTCGTACACGCGCAGCCGGATGTGATGGGCGTCGAGCACCTGCATGAAGCCGGCATTCACCCGTTGGGCGAAGCGCGGGTGGTGTTCGATGGCCGGGCCCACGGTGGCCACGGGCGCGGTGTCGACGTCGTCCACCACCTGCACCGCATGCGGATTGGAGATGGCCACCAGCGATAGCCAGACTGGCCGTTCGCCAGGCGCGAGGGGCAACTGCCACAGCGTATCGGCGCCCTCGAGGCGGGATTCGAGCCCGCTGGCGTCGAAGGCTACGTCGGCCGGTGTGAAGCGCGTGCCGCCCATGCCCACCGAGACGGTGCCGTCGTCGTGGCGCAACAGCTCGATCAGGCCGGTGGCGATTTCGGCGCGCAAGGGGTTGGCCTGGCTGAGATTCTGGTCGTGGACGAAGCGCACGAAGCAGCGGGCGCCATTGCCGCAGTGCTCCACCTCGCCGCCGTCGGCGTTGAAGATGCGGTAGCGGAAGTGCGCATCGGGATGGCTGGAGGGCTCGACCACCAGCACCTGATCGGCGCCGACGCCGAAATGGCGGTCGGCCAGTGCGCGTACTCGCGCCGGCGTCAGCTCGAGGGCCTGGCGCACGCCGTCGAGAACGACGAAGTCGTTGCCGGCGCCGTGCATTTTGGTGAAGTTCCAGATCATGATTTGCGGTTGGGCGGAGCGAATTCGAGCGGCGTGTCGGGATCGTAGAGGTCGGGCGTTCCGTAGGGACGGGTTTTGAAGCGCTTGTGCACCCAATGGTACTGGGCAGGGGCCTCGGCGATCCAGGTTTCGATATGGCGGTTGAGGCGGGCGGTGGCTTCTGCCAGCGACTCCGGACCCGGGAAGTGGGCCAGCGGCGGCTCCACCCGGACATGATAGCGCCCGGTCTCGGGCGACCAGAAGGTTAGCACCGGCAGGATTTGCGCGCTCCAGTTGCGCGCCATCTGCGCCGGCGCGGTCAGGGTGGCAGCGGGGATGCCATAGAAGGGCACGAAGATCGAACCGCGCCGGCCGAAATCCATGTCGGGCAGGTAGTACACCGGCAAGCCGGCCTTGAGGTGGCGCATCAGGCCGCGAATGCCGTCGCGGCGGCTGACCAACCGGATATCGTTGAATCGCGTGCGTCCACGGCGAAACAAGGCGTCGAAGCCGGGATTGCTTTGTACCTGATACATGGAGGCCGCGGTGGACTCCAGCGACAGCCGGGTGGCGCCAGCGTCGAGACCGATGAAATGAGGCGCCAGCAGCACCACCGGACCGCGCTCGCGGGCGGCTGCGATGTGCTCGAAACCCTCGAGACTCACGAGCTCGCGTACTTGATCGGCGCTGCCATACCAGAGAATGCTGCGATCGACGATGGACTGCGCCAGGGCCCGGAAATGGACCTGGCCCAGCGTTTGCCGCTCGGCCGGCGTGGCCTCGGGAAAACAGAGCTCGAGGTTGCGCAGGGCGATGCGCCGCCGGCGGCCCACCACCCGCCACCCCCAGCGGCCGAGCCAGGCGCCCAGGCGTGCCCGGGTAGCCGGGCTGCGACGCGCCAGCCAGGCAAAGAAGGCCGCGGTGAGGCGGGCCGCCGGAGGCAGGGGCGCAAGCTCTCCGGTCTGGAGGCCGGAGCCGCCCAACGCTTCGACGGGGCTGCCGGGATCCGGCTTCGCCCGCTCCGGTTCGGAATGGGGCGGACGCTTGGGCTCGTGGTCAGGGCTGCTTGTAACGGTGATAGCTCCAAAGATATTGTTCGGGGCAGCGTTCGATCAATCGCATCATGATCGCATTGATCCACGCCGCCTGTGCTTCCGGGCTTGGGTCCGGCCGGTCATCGATATCTTCCAGGTGCAGTTGCCAGCCTCGCCCGCCGGGCAGCCGTGCGCACGTTGCGGCGATCACCATTACCTCCGGGTCGGCGGCCAGCCGGGCCGGCAGCGTCATGGTGTAGGCCGGCCGGCCGAAGAAGTCGGCCCAGGCGCCTTCGCCAGCGCCAGGCACCTGGTCCGGCAGAATGCCGACCATCTGCCCTTCGCGCAGCGCGCGCAGCAACTGGCGCAGGCCTTGCCGGTTGGCCGCTGCGATCCGCACCCCGTCGTTCTGGCGGCTGGTTTCCACCAGGGGCCGCAGCGCCGCCTGGCGTGGTGGCCGGTACAGCACATGGATGGGCGCGTATTGTGCCGCAAAGCGCGCGGCGAGTTCAAAGTTGCCGAGATGGGGAGTCAGGAAGACGACCGGCCGGCCCTCGGCGGCCGCGCGCCGCAGCCGCTCGCGCTGGGCGGTGTGCACGAGCGCGCGGGCCTCGCCGGGACGAAACCATACCCAGGCCGTCTCCAGCATCATGATTCCGGTATGCGCCGCGGCTCGCCGGGCAAAAGCCGCACTGTCGTGTCCCGCCTGTGCGGCATGCGCGCGCAGGCGCCGACGATACCGGCCCGGGAAGGCATACACCAGCAGGCCCAGCACGGCGCCGAGGCGCTGAAGCCAGCGCAGGGGCAGGCGGGACAGCAGACGAAAAACAGCAACGAGCATGGCGTATGGACTTGCGGTGGTCGTGGCGCGGAAGGGGGGCGGGCCCGGCAGGCCCCGGCCGCCGGCGCGTCGCCAGCGGAGCCGGCGGGCGATCGCGCCGCGTGCGCAACGGCGGGATGTGGCCCAAGCCGGGGTGGCGACGGCCAGGCGCAGACCGGCCGTGCTCCGGCGGCGAGGATTCCTGGCCGTGATTTTCGCCTAAAATGACCAATGCCACCGAGTTAACCGACAACTTGCGGGGTGGCTATGGTGTTTGCACCTGATTTTTCCGCTAAAGCGTCGCTGCCGGTATTCTTCGATGCCCCTGCCGAGCCGGGAAACAGCGCGCAACGCTCGATCCAACACTGACTTTGCAAGGAAGCATCGCGTGGCCAACAACGATTACCTGTTTACCTCCGAGTCCGTCTCCGAAGGGCATCCCGATAAGGTGGCCGACCAGATCTCCGATGCCATCCTCGATGCCATCCTGACTCAGGACCCCACCGCCCGCGTTGCCGCCGAGACCCTCTGCAATACCGGCCTGGTGCTGCTCGCCGGCGAGATCACCACGTCGGCCAATGTCGATTACATCAAGGTCGCGCGCGACACCATCCAGCGCATCGGCTACGACAACACCGAGTACGGCATCGACTACAAAGGCTGCGCCGTGCTGGTGGCTTACGATAAGCAGTCGCCCGATATCGCCCAGGGCGTGGACCACAGCTCCGACGATTATCTCAATCAGGGCGCCGGCGACCAAGGCCTGATGTTCGGCTACGCCTGCAACGAAACCCCCGACCTGATGCCCGCCGCGATCTGGTACGCCCACCGCCTGGTGCAGCGCCAGAGCGAGCTGCGCCGCGACGGCCGGCTGCCGTGGCTGCGGCCCGACGCCAAGTCGCAAGTCACCTTCCGCTACGTGGATGGCAAGCCGGTCGAAGTCGACACCGTGGTGCTCTCCACGCAGCACGCGCCGGACGTCTCCTCCGCGGCCGTCCACGAAGGCGTGATCGAAGAAATCATCAAGCCTTGCTTTCCCGAGGGGCTGATCACGCCCAAAACGCGCTACCTGGTCAACCCCACGGGCCGTTTCGTCATCGGCGGCCCGCAGGGCGATTGCGGCCTTACCGGTCGCAAGATCATCGTCGATACCTACGGCGGCGCTTGCCCGCACGGCGGCGGCGCTTTCTCCGGCAAGGATCCCTCCAAGGTCGACCGCTCCGCCGCCTACGCCGCGCGTTACGTGGCCAAGAATATCGTCGCCGCCGGCCTGGCGAGCCGCTGCCAGGTGCAGGTGAGCTACGCCATCGGCGTGGCCGCGCCCATCAACATCACGGTGGATACCTACGGTACCGGTGTCATCCCCGACGCCGAGATCGCCATGCTGGTGCGCGAGCATTTCGACCTTCGCCCCAAGGGGATCGTGGCCATGCTCGACCTGCTGCGTCCGATCTACGGCAAAACCGCGGCTTACGGCCACTTCGGCCGCGCCGAGCCCGAGTTCACCTGGGAAGCCACCGACCGCGCCGAGTCGCTGCGCGTGTGACCAACCGGCATTCCTTCCCCGCGGCTCCCGCCCCGGGCGCAAAGCCCGGGGAGAGCGGCGACCGCGATGTCTTGCCGGATTCGCCCTGCGTGGCGGTCTGCTCCACCTTGTTCGACGAGATCTGCAGGGGCTGCGGCCGCACCGCCGATGAGGTGGCCAACTGGGTTTCGTTCAGCCCCGAACGCAAGCGCGAAGTCTGGAAACGCATCCTGGCGCAGGGTTACCCCCGTCGCCGCGGCTGAACCAGGGCGGCGCGCCAGCCTGGCTGGCGTCCGCCGCGGGCTCGGCGAGATCGGCGTTTTGAGGCGTAGCCGGTGCGCCGCGCGGGCGTCAGCCCTCTGATGAACGGATGCGCGGCGGCCGCGGGCGGGCCGGCTTGGCTGGCGGCCGGGCGGAGGAGGGAGCGGCGATCGGGCGCCGCGCCTCGCGCCGGGGTGCATCGGAGCTTTGCAGCGTGTAGCGGCCGTTGGCGCCGGCCAGGGTTTGGGCCACCCAGGGCAGGGCTTCTTGCAGGCTGGCGCGCAAGGTGTAAGGCGGATTGATGACGAACATGCCGCTGCCGTGCAGACCGAGGCCCGAGAGTTTGGGGTCGCCCACCAGCAGCGAAGCGTGCAGCCACTCGACGCCCGGCAGCCGGGAGAGTTTTTCGGGGAGCAATTGGGCCTCGCGCCGCTGGATCAGGGGATACCAGACGGCATAGCAGCCGGTGGCGAAGCGTTCCAGGCCTTCGCGCACGGTCTGCATCACACGCCGATAGTCGTTTTTGTCTTCGTAGGCCGGATCGATGAGAATCACGCCGCGCCGCGGCGGCGGCGGCAGCAGGGCCTTGAGCCCGACGAAGCCGTCGGCCGCATACACCATGGTGCGCCGCGCTACCTCGCGCGGCTGCTGGCGCATGGCCTCGTGAAGATGGTGCACCTCGGTGGCATGCCATTCGAACAGACGCAGGCGGTCGCGCTCGCCCAGCAGCTGCCACGCCAGCCAGGGCGAACCCGGATAGCTGCGTAACTGGCCGTCGGGATTGCAGGCTCGCACGGCATCGAGGTAGCGCGCCACCGCGGCCGGTGGCTTGGGCGCCTGCCACAAGCGGGCAATACCGGTGTCGGCCTCGAGGGTTTTGCGCGCCCAGGCGCCGGAAAGGTCGTAGCGGCCCGCACCCGCGTGGGTGTCGAAGTACCAGAACGGCTTATCCTTTTGGCGCAGATGCTCGAGAATCTGCACCAGGACGATGTGCTTGAGGACGTCGGCATGATTGCCGGCATGGAAGGCGTGGCGGTAACTGAACATGGTGGGCAAACTTGCTCTGGCCCCACACTATACCGGTTGCCCGCCGGCCACGCAGCGGCCCGCCGGGCGATCGCCGGAGCATGCGCTAAAATGGCGCCTCGCCCCGGTAGCTCAGTGGATAGAGCACCTTCCTCCTAAGAAGGGGGCCGCACGTTCGATCCGTGCCCGGGGCGCCATTGTCTTTTTGCAAATCCGCCGCTGGCGGAGGGGTGTTCCCGCAAGAGGCAGAGTCCCCGTCCTCAAACCGGGGCTCTACCGGCTCTACCCCATAAAGGGGGGATAGTCACTCGCTAGACACGGTTGATCACCCAGCATGCCCACTCCCGATCATTTGTTGCGCACCTTTGTCCACGTGGCGCGGGCCGGTTCCTTGCGGGCCGCCACCGACGCACTGGGCCTAGGCCAGGCCGCCCTCAGCAAACAGGTTGCCACGCTGGAGCGAGCGATCGGTACGCCGCTGTTCGAGCGCCATGGGCGCGGCATGACGCTGACCTCCACCGGTCAACGCTTGTTCGTCCAGGCCAGTCGGGGACTCGATTTGCTGGATAGCGCTTTCGATGACGCCTGCTCCGCATTGCGAGTTGCGAACGGCCAAGTCTCGATTTGCACGATCAATACGCTGGCGGCGTATCTGGTGCCATGGCTGGGGCCTTGGGTGCGGAGCCATCATCCTCAACTGGTGCTGAGCATCAGTAACGCATCGTCGCCCAAGGTGGTCGAGCGGGTGGAGCGGGGTGCTGCCGATATCGGTCTGGTGTATGACGTGGCGGTGGACACCGACGGGGTCGAGTCGATACCCTTGTGCGAGGAGGTGCAGGCCGTGTACTGCCAGGCGGGGCGCCATGAAGATGTCCGATGCTTCGCCCTGACGGATCTCGCCCGGTTGCCGCTCGTCTTGCCGCCACGGCCCTACGCCCTGCGACGAATGGTCGAGGGCCAGGTGGCGGGACCGCTAAAAGTGGCGGCGGAAAGCAATTCGATCAATATCGGCCTCGACCTCGCCGCTGCCGGCGTGGGAGCGGCCGTGCTGCCGGCCGCCTTGCCCGATCACATCGTACTGTCGCGCGGGCTCCGACGCGTACCGATCGAAGACAATGCCCTTAGCCGCCGGATCTGCGCCATTCATCGGCGTACCGCCACCTTGCAGCGTGAGGCGGTACAGGTCGTGCTGCAGGCGATCGTGGCGCTGCGGCATCCGCCGGAAGGTCAGGAGCGCGCCATGCCTCGCGATAGCGCCTGACGGGCCCAGTAGGCGAAAGTTGCATTGACGATGGCGGGTTGCAGCAAAAAGTCATGCGCTTCTTGTGCCGCCTCGGGCGCCACGGCTTGCAGCGGACCCACCGCCAGGGCGTCGAGGCAGGCCCGGGCATTGTGCTCGGCAAAGACGTTGAGGTAAATCGCTTCCTGGAGGCTGTTGCCGGTGCAGACGATGCCATGGTTGGCCAGAAAGACCGAGCGCTTATTGCCAAGCGCATCGGAGATCAACTCGCCTTCTTCGTCGCCGGTGGGGACGCCGGGCCATCGGCCAAGAAAACCGCAGTCATCATGGAACATGGCGGCGTCCATGTGCGCCACCGGCATGGGCTGGCCGAGCATGGACAGCGCCGACAGCGCCGGAGGATGGGTGTGGACCACCGACTTCAGGTCGGGTCGCCGGCGATAGATCCAGACATGGAAGCGCACCGCCGGATTGGCCTTGCCGCTGCCTTCCAGGACATCGAGGTCTTCGTTCACCCGGAGCACGTGCTCCGGAGTGGCTTCGTCGAAGCCCACGCCCAACGGCAGCGTCAGGAGGGTGCCATCCGGGTTGCGCATCGTGAGTTGGCCGGCCAGTCCGGCGCCATGGCCCTGGTCGGCCAGAATGCGGCAGGCCTGGGCAAAGGCCCGCTGGTCCGCAGGGGCGTCGGTATCGCCGCTGGCTTCGACCACCAGTGTCTTGCTCATAGGGATTCGTCCTTCTTGGGTGAGGATGCCGCCGGTATCCGGCGGCGTGCGGGGCCGGGGAACTCCAGCCCCGTCCTGGGGAGCCTTCGGCTCCGGGTGGGAACGGCCTCGTCCGTCCCCGCCGCGGGCGGCGGGGATGGCACCCGGCTCGCGGTCATTCTTCCAGAGTGATCCGCTGTTCCTGGATCAGCGTCCGGTACTCGTCGCGCTCGCGGCTCGCCAGGGCGGCGAACGTCCGGGCGTCGCCCGGAAAGGGCTCGAAGCCCAGCGCCTGGACCCGCTCGACGAAGGCGGGGTCGGCCACCACTTCCGCCAGGGCCGAGGAGACGCGGTCGACCACGGCGACGGGCAGGCCGGCCGGCCCGACGACGCCGACCCAGGGGGCGAAGTCGAAATCCGTGATGCCGGACTCGGCGAAGGTGGGAACGTCGGGCAGCAGTGGGCTGCGGTTTCGCGTGGCGACGCCGATCGCCTTGACGCGGCCGTCGCGGACGTACTGGCTGCCCAGGTTGGTGTCGATGAAAGTCAGTTGCACGTGGCCGGCGACGACGTCGGCCAGGGCAGGCGCGCCGCCACGGTAGGCGATGTGGCGGATGGGTGCCTGGGCCGCGTATTTGTAGGCCTCGAACGCCATGTGGGGCGGACTGCCGACGCCGGCCGAGGCGTAGTTCAGCGTGTCGGGCCGGGCCTGACTGTCGCGCGTGAGCTCGGCCGGCGTGGAGGCGTCGAGGCTGGGATGGGCAACCATGACCAGCGGAATGCGGGCCGCCGTTCCCAGGAAGGTGAAGTCACGGTCGGGGTCGTAAGGCACGCTCTTTTGCAGCAGGGGCGCCACGGCGATGGCGCCGACGTCGAGAAAGCCCAGGGTATGGCCATCAGGTTCGGCGCGTGCCAGGGTGCCCGCCGCCAGCATGCCGCCGGCGCCGGGCCGGCTCTCCACCACGACGGGTTGGCCCAGGCGGCTACCCAGGGCCTCGGCGGTCATCCGGGCCAGGGTGTCCACCGCGCCTCCCGGCGCCTGGCCGATCAGCATCCTGACCGGCCGGGAAGGATAGGCCGTGTCGTCGGCCGCCCAGGCCGCGCCGCCGCCCTGACAGGCGAGGCCGGCGGTAATGATGGCACCGTACATCCAAGTCTTTCCGCGCATGGCAGTGTCGTCCAGAAAAAAGAGGTCGAAGAGGAAACGTGCCGGGGCAGTGTAGAAAGCCCGCCGGCTGCGAGGAATCCATGACACGGCAACTCAGAGTTGCCTGGCGGTTGACGCACCCTGATCCAGGCCGGTCGGCCCTGTCGTTGGCTCCGGCCGGACGATCCGCGCGGGTGCCGGCCGATCCGAGGGAGGGCGGGGTGCGGCGATCGGGAGGCAAGGACGAGCGGGCGGCGGGCCGGATCGGTTATCGTGGCGATCCCTTTTTCTACCGGAGTGTTTTCATGAGCATCCAACGCTTGCATGGCAACGGCCGCATGAGCGAAGTCGTCATCCACGGCGATACCATCTACCTGGCCGGCCAGGTAGCGGATGACGCCTCGGCGCCGATCGCCGAGCAGACGCGTCAGGTGCTGGCCCACGTGGATCGCCTGCTGGGCGAAGCGGGCAGCCATCGAGGCAAGATCTTGTCGGCGCAGATCTGGCTCAAGGACATGGCCGACTTTGCCGCCATGAACGAGGTGTGGGATGCCTGGGTGGATCGCGCCAATGCGCCAGCACGGGCCACCGGCCAGGTGGCGCTGGCGGATCCCAACCTGCGCATCGAAGTGATCGTGGTGGCCGGCCGCTGAAAGCGACAATACCGGGGCTCGTTTTTAAACGAGCCGGAGACCTTGCCGCCGGGCCGGGTTTATACCGCCATGACGCGGCCGCTGGGGATGTCGTAGACGCTGCCCACCACCTGGAGCTTGCCACTGGCAACGGCAGGGGCCAGGAGCGGTGCGCTGGCCGACAATTGACCGACGCCCAGGCGGACGTTGTCGGCGGTGGCCCGTTCCAGCAGTTGATCGCCCGGACTCTGGCGGGCCTGCCGCACGGCGGGCAGGATGGCCTGGATCAGCGCGGGCAAATGACCCGGCAATTGGCTGCCGTCGCGATCGACGCTGATGGCGGCTTCGACCGCGCCGCAACTGCTGTGGCCCAGCACCATGACCAGCGGCACGCCGAGGTAATGGACGGCATACTCCAGGCTGGCCAGGCCCTCGGGATCCACCACGTTGCCCGCCACCCGCACCACGAAGAGATCACCCAGGCCCTGGTCGAACAGGAGCTCGGGCGCCACGCGCGAATCGGCGCAGGCCAGGATGGCGGCAAAGGGGGCCTGGCCGGTGGCCCGCGCCGCGCGGCCGGGGCTGAAGTCGCGAACTCGCGGCTTCCCCGCGACGTAGCGGGCATTGCCTTCTTGCAGGCGTTGCAGCGCCGCGGCGGGCGATATCGTGGCTGGCGCAGGCTGGGCGGCCCGGACCGGGGACAGCCCGGTCAGGGCGCCGCTGGCGGCTAAAGCCAGAGAGGTCTTGAGAAAATGACGACGCGGAACAGGGCAGGCGAGGCACATGGTCGGCTCCAGGCGGCCAAATGGCCGCGCAGGCGCCAACATAGCACTGCGCCGCCGGCTGCGCCAGCGGAATTTACGCGCAAATGTACCAAGGAGAGAGGGCCCTGGATGCCGGCGGCCGGCTCACGCGCAAGGCCGGGCCCATGGCGGCCCTGTTGCGGCGGTTGGAGGGCACGCCGTTCGCCGAAGAAGCGGTGCTGCCGGCCTACCCTCCGGGGCCGGCGGGCAGGCTGGCGGCGACTTCCGCCGTATCCTGGTCGAAGCTGGGCGGCAGCCGCCGCAGAGTGGCCGGCGTGCGTGAAAGCTTGATCGGCGAGGCGATGGCGCGGTAGCCGTCTTGCTCCAGCACCATGGCGCGATGCCGGGTGTGGGGATGCTCGAGCAGTTGTTCGACGTTCAGCACCGGAGCGGCGGGCACGCCCTGTTTCAGCAGCGCCGGCGCCAGCTCGGCGGCGGTTTGGGTACTCAATAATTCGGCCAGGGCCGTATGCAGCTCCGCGCGGTGCCGCAAGCGGCCGGCATTATCGGCAAAGCGGGGATCATGGGCCAAGGCGGGTGCGCCGAGCGCTTGGCAGAGGGTGGTGAACTGGCGATGATTGCCGACCGCCAGGAAAATGTCCCCCTTCGGCGGTGGACAGGGTTTCGTAGGGAGCAATGTTGGGATGGGCATTGCCGGTGCGGGCCGGCACGCGGCCACTGAGGAAGTAATTGGGCGCGTGCGGGTGCAAAAGGCGAGATCGCGCAATCGAACAGGGTGATGTCCAGAAACTGGCCCAACCCGCTGCGTTGGCGTTCGTTCAGGGCCAGCAGGACGGCGAGGGCGGCGTTGAGGCCGGTGACCATGTCCACCACGGGCACGCCGATCCGCGTCGGCTCGCCCTCGGCGTCGCCATTCACACTCATCAGGCCGCACAGGGCCTGGGCGCAGGCGTCGTAGCCCGGCAGGCCGCCCAAAGGGCCGTCGGCGCCGAAGCCGCTGATGCGGCAATGGATGAGTTGCGGGAATTCCCGGCTGAGCACATCGTAGCCCAGGCCCCACTTCTCCAGGGTACCGGGCTTGAAGTTTTCCACCAGCACATCGGCGTCGCGCAGCAGGGCCCGCAGAAAGGCTTGACCGGCGGCTTGCGATAAGTCCAGACTCAAGCCCCGCTTGTTGCGATTGACGCCCAGGAAGTAGGAGGCCGTGCCATCCTGGAAGGGCGGCCCCCAGCCACGGGTTTCGTCGCCGGTCGGGTGTTCGATCTTATAGACCTCGGCGCCATGGTCGCCCAGAATCTGGGTGCAATAGGGGCCGCCAAGAACGCGGGAGAGGTCGATGATGCGGGTGCCTTGCAGGGCGCCCGCGGAGGTGGCGGCAGCGGTGCTCATGGTTCAGTTCAAGGTAATGTTGGCGGACTGGATGACGTTCCGCCATTTGTCCACTTCGGCTTCAATGAAGCTGCCCAGGCCAGCGGGCGTGGCGTCGGCGGCGCGAACGATGCCCTGCGCCTGCAGGGCATCGCGCACGGCCGGGTCGTCCAGGGCTTGCCCGAAGGCCTGATTCAGCTTCTCCACCACGGTATCCGGTGTGCCGGCCGGCGCGACGATGCCGAAGAAGACGCTGACGTCGTAGCCGTCGAGGCCTTGTTCGTGCAGCGAGGGCAGCTCGGGCAAGGCGGCCGACCGCTCGGCGGCGGCCAGGCCGATGGGCCGCAGCGCGCCGCTGCGCACATGGGGCAGGGCCGTGAGAATGTCGGTAAAGGCCATCGATACCTGGCCGCCCAGCAGATCGTTGAGCGCCGGCCCGGTGCCGCGATAGGGCACGTGCAGGACGCTGGTGCCGGCCATATCGTTGAACAGCACGCCGGCCAGATGCGAGGAAGCACCGTTGTCGGAGGAGGCGTACGAGAGTTTGTCGGGATTCTCCCGGGCGTAGCCGATCAACTCCTCCAGGTTGGCGGCGGGCAGGCTGGGGTGCACCACCAGGATGTTGGGCAAATGGCCGATCCGCACGATGGGCTCGAAGCTGGTGCGGGGATCGTAGTTCAACGAGTCGTAGAGACTGGTGTTGATCGCCAGCGGCCCCGAGGTGCCGAACAGGAGGGTGTAGCCGTCCGGCTTGGCGTTGGCCACGTACTCGGCGCCGATGTTGCCGCCGGCGCCGGCGCGGTTCTCGACGATCACGGTCTGGCCCAGCGGCTTGGACAAACCGTCCGCCAGGCGCCTGGCCAAGGCATCGGTCGGACCGCCGGGCGGGAAAGGTACCACCAGGCGAAGGGTCTGCGAGGGGTAGTCGCCGGCGGCCGATGCCGGCAGGGCGGGGAGCAGGATGGTGGCCGAGAGGGCCAGGACGTTCAGCAAGGGCTTCATGGTTCGTCTCCTCAAAAGTGGCTAAGCGATGTCCAGCAATCCGGACCCGTCGATCGCGGGTTCGTGGGGTGCGCAGGGGTCGCGCGGCGCCAGGCGGTGTACCAGCACCAGGTCGGCCAGCGTATTGCGGGTTTGGAGGGCGGAGTTCCGGCCGGCCTCCCAGCGCAGGCCGGCCAGCGCCACGACGTGGTAGAGGGCGGAAGCCGCTTGGCGGGCCATCGGGGATTGGCTATCCCGGGCGGCCGACTCAGCGAAGGCGAAAGCCTGCTCCACGCAGCGCGTTTGCAGCGCTTGTAGTTCCACGGGGCAGGGCGCTCCGTCCGCCAGGCGTTGCGCCACGTGCCGGCGCAAGGGGGGCAGGCAATCGTTGCGTGCGATCGCCCGCAACACATCCAGCGCCACGATATTGCTCGTGCCTTCCCAGATCGAGCCGAGGTGGGCGTCGCGCATCAGCCGGGGCTCTACCCATTCTTCGATATAGCCGCAGCCGCCGCGCACTTCCATGGCATCACCCGTGACCTGGCGCGCGTCGCGGCAGGCGCGGAACTTGATCAGCGGCGTGAGGATGCGCACGCAGGAACGGGCTTCGGCATCGCCGGCGTCGGCACGCTCCAGCGCTTGCGCGGTCTGGAACATCACCGATCGGGCCTGCTCGGTGGGCAGCAGCATTTTCAGGAGCTGGCGCTGCATCAGCGGCATATCGATCAGCCGCTTGCCGAAGGCGCGGCGGTTGCGCGCCACGTACAGCGCTTCGGTAAGGGCGCGGCGCATCAACCCCGCGGCGCGCATGCCGTTGGACAGGCGCGAGTTGTTCACCATGTCGGCCATCTGCTGGAAGCCCCGGCCGCGCTCGCCGACCAGCCAGGCGTAGGCGCCCTCCAGGCGGATCTCGCCGCTGGCCATCGAGCGCGTGCCGAGTTTGTCTTTCAGGCGCAGGATGCGGTAGGGGTTTTGCCGGCCATCGGGCAGGGTGCGTGGCAACAGGAACAGCGAGACACCGGCGAGGCCGGGTGTTTCTTCGCTGCGCGCCAGTACCATGGCAAAGCCCGCGTCGGGATTGGAGCAGAACCATTTGTCGCCATACAGCCGCCAGCGGCCATCGGCTTCCCGCCGGGCGATCGTCTGGGTGGCGCTCACGTCGGAGCCCGCGGCCTGTTCCGTCATGAACATCGCGCTTTGCCGGAGTTCGTCGAAGTCCAGCGAAGTGACCTGGGGCAGGATCTCATCGACCAAGGCCGGATCGCCATAGCGGCGCAGCGTGCGCGCCAGCGAATCGGTCATGCTGACCGGACAACACAGGCCGAACTCGGCCTGCACGAACACATGGCTCAAGCCGTACTTGGCGGCGGGCGGCATGGGCTGCGGCCAACCCAGCACGCCAGCGCGGTGCGACATGGCGGCCAGGCCGAAGCGGCAATAGGCTGCGCGTTCGAGAGCCACGTAGGCGGGATGCTTGTGAATCGTCGACTCGTCTTGCCCGGTGCGATGGCGCACCGAAAGTGCGGGCGGGTTCTGGTCGGCGGTGAAGGCCAGAGCGTCGAATTCGCCCCCGGCCAGCCGACCCAGTTCTTCGGCATGGGGCAGCAGGTGGTCGGCCAGGGGGCCGGGCAGATAGGCGCGCAGCAATGCGGCGGCGTAGCCATCGGCATTGAAAAGATTGAGACCGCGGGCATCGGGGATGTTGGCTTCGGCCTGGGAGAGATCGGCGGCGTTCACGGGAAGACCTCGGAAGCGATGGTAGGCCTATGGTAGGGTCGCCCCATCGTTCCATACCAATACCGTTTTTATTAATATCTATATATTTGCTGTATAGATTGGGGGGCGCATGGAAATCGACTCGCGTTTGCTGCGCTATTTCGTGGCGGTAGCCGAAGAACTGAGTTTCAGCCGAGCGGCGGCCCGCCTGCATTTGTCGCAGCCACCGCTCAGTCATGCCATCCGCCAGTTGGAAGACAACCTCGGGGTTCGCCTGTTCGAACGCAGCAGCCGGCATGTAGCGCTCACACCGGCCGGCCAGGCGCTGTACAAAGAGGCGCGCTTTCTTCTCCAGCGCAATGCCGATGTGCGGCAATTGGTGCGCCGTATCCACGCGGGCCTGGAAGGTGAAGTCAAGATAGGCTTCGTCGGCTCCATGCTGTATCGCGGGCTGCCGGCATGGCTGACGCATTGCCAGAGCCGCTACCCTGGCGTAGCCCGGGCGCTGCAGGAGCTGAATTCCGCCGAGCAGATCGGCCTGGTGGCGCGTGGCGGCCTGGACATTGGGCTGGTTCACGCCAATCCGGTGACCGACGAGCTGACGGCCGAAACTTTGCTGATCGAACCGTTCGTCTTGTGCCTGCCGGCGGGCCACGTCTTGGCGGGCAATGGCCACGTCGATCTGGCCGTACTGGCCGGCGAGCCGTTCATTTTCTTTGCCAGCGCCGTGTCGCCGGTGTATTACGAACTGCTGTTGCGGATGTGCCTGGATGCCGGCTTCATGCCAACGGTGCGATACGAGGCGCGGCATTGGCTCAGCGCCGTGTCGCTGGTGGCGCAGGGCATGGGGGTGTCCATCGTGCCGCGCAGCCTGGCGGCTTGCGGTCTGGAGGGCGTGGCCTATCTGCGTTTCGATCACACGCAGCGCTCGGAAACCCAGATGATCTGGGCTCGTGGCAGCGCTTCGCGCATCGTGCACAATCATCTGGATCTTCTTCGGGATTGGTTTGCCGCGCGGGCGGGGCCGGCGCTGGATTGAGCCGGGCGGTGCCGGCAGGCCCGGTTCGTGCGCATCCGGGGGCAGGGATGTTGTCAGCGGCGGGGCGAGGCATCATTTTCGAGACTCCGGCCACGACGTCGCCGGGCGCATGGACCCAGGATTACCTCTGGAGCCAGCCTGGCGGTGTATCCTGCCGTGACCGGTGGGGCGGCGTCGGTCCGGAGGCTTGGGAGCTTCGACGGGGATGCGGCAGCCTTGTGCCTTGCCGCCTGTTCCGACTCTGGAGGTTGTCATGCTGATTCGTCTGCTGCGCGGTACGCCCGCGATGCTGTTGTGCGCATTCGCGGTTCCGACGCTGGCGGCCGCGACCCCGCTGAGGGTGGTCGTCGACGAGAATTTCCCGCCTTTCGTGCAAGTAGCTCAGGGAACGCCAACCGGCCTTGGGATCGAAGTGCTGCAAGCCGCGGCCGATCGCGCCGGTGTCGAACTGGAGTTCGTGCCGGTGCCCTTCGTCCAAATCCAGCCCGCGGTGGACCAAGGCAAGGCCGATGCGATCTTTCCGTTGGCGATCAATCCGGAACGGCTGAAGCTCTATGACTTCAGCGAGCCCTTGGTGAGCACCGGCGGAGCGCTGTTCGTGCGGGCTCCCGACCCTACGCCCGAAAGCCTGCGCGCACTGAACGGAAAAAGCGTGATCACGCCCAAGACCGGCCCGCTGGCCAACTATATCCAGCGCAACGCCCCGGAGGTGAAGCTCGCGACGACCGCGGACTACGATGAAACCCTCGAGCAACTGGTGGCGGGCAAGGCGGATGCGGCCGCGCTGAATCTGCAGGTGGGCAGTCGCTTCGTCGCCGACAATTACGCCGGCCGAGTCACCGTGCCGGACCGCTATTTTTGGGAGCTGCCGCTGGCTGTTGCGATACCCAAGGCGTCCGTCGGCCTGACGCCGGTGCTGGAGCGGCTGAACGAAGGCATCCGCGCGATTCGCGAAGATGGGAGCTGGGCTGGGATCATGAAGCGGTACGAGGGCCGTTGAAGGGGGCGTCGGCATGCCGGGGTTTCGGGCTATTTCACTAGAGATCGGGCGTCTCTATTAAAGATATAAAATACTATCTTTAAAAGTATTTTATTGGAATAAAGATCATTTTTATTATCTTTATTTTTAAATAATTTAATGATATAAAAGATAGTCATTAGTGAGTTCAATCACCGTAAAGCGTATAAAAGTATGCATGATGCCGGTACGGAGACTCTCCCCATCCAGGCGCTGCTGCGGGAGCTGGGCCAGCGGCTGGAGCGCTATCGTCTATCGCGCAATCTACGGCAAGAAGACGTGGCCGCCGCCGCGGGCCTCAGCCGCATGACGGTGGGCAAGCTGGAGCGCGGCGGCGGCACGCTGGATACGCTGGCCCGGGTTCTGCGGGCGCTGGATCTCGACGGCCGGATTCTCGATGTCGTGCCGGATGCGCGGGTGAGCCCGATGGATCCCCGCTCGGTCGGCGGCGAAGGCCGCCAGCGCGCGCGGCCGTCGAACCGCGAGCCCGACGCCGAGCCCTGGTCCTGGGGCGACGAATGACCACGCGTCCAAGCGCAAGCCCCGGTCCACCTCGCGGCCTGCAGGCCGCTTGGATGCGTCAGGCCCCGGCCAGTCCGCAGGGATTGACCGGAGTCCGGGCTTACCCTTCAGGACGGGATCAAGCGAGGCCATGGTTCTCTGGCGCCGAAGGCTCCCCCGAGTGGTGGCGGAGAAGCTCCGGCCGGGAGCCGGAGTTCTTCACTATCACTACGCGCGGCCGCGCGGAGCCCGTCACTCAGGGCGGTGCCAGGCAAGGCCAGCCCTCGCAGGTGCCGGGGACGCCCCCGAGCCGTGGCGGGAACCTTGCCGCCGCGAGGCGGGGATTGTTCAGGCCGGCGTCATTGCTGCGGGCCGAGGTGCGCCTGTGGGGCCGGCAGATCGGCGCGGTGGTGTGGGACGAAGGCCGGGAGCTGGGGGTGTTTGAGTACGATCCGCGCTTTCTGGCCTCCGGCATCGAGGTGGCCCCCTTGACGCTGCCCCTCAGATCCGGGGTGTTCGACTTTCCCGCCTTGTCGCGCGACACGTTCAAAGGTCTGCCCGGCTTGTTGGCCGACAGCCTGCCCGACAAGTTCGGTAACTTATTGATCGAACGCTGGCTGGCGGAGCAGGGCCGTCCGCCGGATAGCATGAATCCGGTCGAGCGGCTGTGTTACACGGGCTCGCGCGGCATGGGGGCGCTGGAATTCCACCCCGCACGCCATGAGCGGGGCGAGGCCGGAGCTCCGCTCGACATCGAGCGGATGGTCGGCTTGGCGGCCGAGATCCTGGCGCGCCGCGGTGACCTCGCGGGCCGCCTCGATGGCCCGCACCAGGAGGAAGCCATGCGCGAGATCCTGCAAGTGGGCACCTCGGCTGGCGGCGCCAGGGCCAAGGCGGTGCTGGCCTGGAATCCCCTCACCGGCGAATTCCGCTCGGGCCAGATCGAAGCCGGCAGCGGCTTCGAGCACTGGTTGCTGAAATTCGACGGCGTGAGCGGTAATGCCGACAAAGAGTTGGCCGATCCCCAGGGGTACGGCCGCCTGGAATATGCCTGCTACCTGGCGGCACGACAGGCGGGAATCCAAATGATGACGGCGCGTTTGCACGAAGAAGGTGGCCGCGCGCATTTCATGACCCGGCGCTTCGATCGCACCGCGCAGGGCGGCCGGCTACACATGCTGTCGCTGGGAGCCATGCGCCACTTCGACTTCAACCTGCCCGGTGCCTATTCTTATGAGCAGGCCATCGAAACGATACGCCTGCTGCGGCTGGGCATGGCGACCATCGAGGAACAACTGCGGCGCGCGTACTTCAACCTCGTGATCCGCAACCAGGACGATCACGTCAAGAATATCGCCTTCCTCATGAATCGCGACGGCCGCTGGCGCCTGGCACCGGCGTTTGACGTGACCTATGCCTACAATCCTCGCGGCGCCTGGACCAGCCAGCACCAGATGTCGCTCAACGGCAAGACCTCGGGATTCACGATGAGCGACCTCCTGGCGTTTGCCGCGTTCTGCGATGTGAAGCCGGCGCGGGCCAGAGCGGTTCTCGAGCAGGTGCTGGGCGCCGCGCACAACTGGCGGCAACACGCCGCGGCGGCGAAAGTGCCGGCGGAGCTGGCGGCAGGCGCCTGGGCGGGATTCCGCCTGGATTGGCGTACTGCCGATTCCGCGGGCGGCTGAGCGGCCCTGAACCTGGCAAAAACGAGGCTTGTGCAGATGGGCTTGCACAATAAAAATTTTGTGGCTATAATTCATTTCTCTGCCGCGGGGTGGAGCAGTCTGGAAGCTCGTCGGGCTCATAACCCGAAGGTCGTAGGTTCAAATCCTGCCCCCGCAACCACCGATATCAGAGATGACCCGGCCGCCTTCAAAAGCAGCCGGGTCGTTTCAATTCTGGCCCACACTTCTTCTTCGCCCACCAGTTCGATCTGCACCGTGCCCAGTACGTCGCCAAGCGCGTGACGCGCGGCCACCGGATCGGCTTCCTTCAGGGCAGTCTCAATATCCAGCAACGTTCGGCCGAAGATCGCCCGGATTTCACCTCTGGTGAAAGCCAGATTGATCGACGTGCCGCCCTGCCGATGGAGTTCTGGCTTTGCGACGCCAGGGAAAGCGTGGTGTTCGAGGGCCGTTGCGGCGACATGGACGCCGATTGGTGGCACGGGTTCGAGCCGCTGATTTCGACCTGGACCACGTTCCGTTGCCGCCGCCTGTATTGTCGTCGTGCCGGAACGAAAGAGCCTTGACGTTTGCTCAAACATCCATGGGCCATCGAGAAACCGCCGAGCCGGTAAACCCGTCCGGCGGCCTGGCAACCATTGCACCAAGAGCGCAAAAATCGTGCCGATCCTGTCAGGATCGGCGGGCGTCGCGCGTCCCAAGGTCCGCGCGAGAAAAGCGGCGCTCGCCGGACGAGACCGGCTCGAACAACGAAGTCATTGCCCTGATAGCCGCTCAGCTGCGCGTCCTGCGGCGCGGGCTCAGTGGAAACTTTGACGGATCATCGTTCCAGGGATCGAATATGGTGGCGCCGGAACGGGTGGTGTCGCGTACATTGCGTGTCGTGAGATAGAGATCGTGCTCGATAGCCGTGGCGGCGAGCAGCGTGTCGATCACCTGCGGAGGATGGCCGGTTTCCCTTTTGACGATTCCTGAAATCCGGCCCCAGCGCCGCACCGCCGCATCGTCAACCGAGAGGATGCGACCCGCGAACCGGGCCTCCAGCGCGTCGCGCGAGGCGATGTAGCGCTGGCGGTCGGGATGATCCTCGGCGAGGTTAAAGATACCCTTGTCGTATTCTGCCAGCGTAAGGACACTGAGGAAGAGGTTGTCCTCATCCTGATCGGCGGCCCAGGCTTTCACCGATGGCGCGCCATTGAGATTGATCAGGGCGGAGACGACGTTGGTATCGAGCAGCCAGCCGATCACAACTCGATTTCCCGGCCGGTATCGGACTCGCGGGCCAGATCGAGGCCGTCTAGGTGCAGGCTCTCCATGAACTCGACCAGAGGCTTTCTCGGTTCGGGGGAGGCCAATCGGTCGAACTCCTCGGCGGAGACAATGACCACAGCATCTCGGCCGCGCACGCTGACGCGCTGGGGACCATCGGCACGGGCATGGCGGACGACCTCGCTGAAGCGCGCCTTGGCGTCCTCCAGTTTCCAGCTTCTCGTGAGGGCACCGGTCTTCACCTTCTTGTCCTTCACGGTTCCGCGCGTCGTCGGCATATCCATATGCTCCAATCTGGTCAGATAGTCAGAATATAGCAGGGGTCGCCGGCGATTTCCACTCCCGGCTATCGGACGCACGTACATGACTCCGTTGCCTGCCTCGGCGTTTCAACATGCCGGGTGCGAACCGTGCGAGAGAAACGTGCCTGGATTGCTCGGGCTTGTCTCTATAGATCGCAGGCGCCACGCCCTCAGATGATCGACCTTCGTCACCCCTTGGCGCAGTTGACCTCACGCATGCCTTGGCAGGAGTTGGAGGCGGCCATCGTGGGAGAGTTCATGGTCGCAGTCCTTTTCGTTGCGTCACAGAAAGGCGTTGAGACCGGCACGCAGGCGGTCCGGATCACTCGTGCCAAGGGTGCTTTCTACCGCCCGGTGGGTTTCGGTCCAGATCGGCACGGCGCTCGCGAGGAGATCGCGGCCCTTATCCGTAAGGACGAGGCGGCGCGCAATGGCGCGCGGCACGGGAACCTCGCCCCCGTCTTCGATCAACCCTTGCAGATGCAGGTTGTTGGCTTCCTTGGCGGACTCCATCGCCTCATCGAAGCTCTCGCCTCCGGTAGAAGCAGCCAGGCAGGTCGGGGACGGTGGCGCCGTAGCGGATGCCGTCATCGGTGTGCAGGGCGATGGGAAAGCCGGGTTTGTCGCCAAGCTGGTTGCGCCTTGAATTGCGCCGACGCTATCATGATCCAAGCCGCGAGACGATAAAAGTCAGGGCGACCGGCGGGGGAACAGATGGCATGGGTGATGCAGGCGGATCGGCATTTCTGGAATTCGACCAAGTCCAGAAAAGCTATGACCAGGAAACGCTGGTCGTCCGCGGTTTCGATCTCTCCGTCGCCGAAGGCGAGTTCGTGACGCTGCTCGGCCCCTCGGGGTCGGGCAAGTCCACGGTGTTGATGATGCTGGCGGGGTTTGAAGGTCTGGGCAGCGGTGATATCCGGGTGCGGGGCCGATCCATCGTGCGCATGCCTCCCTACCAGCGCGACATCGGCATCGTCTTCCAGAACTATGCGCTCTTTCCGCACATGACGGTGGCGGAGAGCCTCGCTTATCTCCTTGGCTGGTGGCCAGGTCATATCGGCCAACCCGCCCACGAGCGTCGCAACCCGCTCAGGGCGCGCTTCGTTACACGGCTCTATGTCGGCAATTTCATCTGCTATTTTTTGACGCACCGGACGGCTCGCAGATCGTCGTCAAGGTGCTGAACGACCTTGCCGCGTCGGGCTTCCGCGACGGCGATGAAGTGGTTTTCGTGGCCTCGACACGGGATTGCTTCGCGTTTGCCCCGCATGGGCCGATCGGAGAATAGCCGATGGCAACGGACCGGACACCCTTCTCGTGCCCGGCCGTCAATCAGGGAGACGAAACATGGCAACCGCAAGACATTTTCTGGTCGCAATGGGGCTGGCCGCCCTTGCCGTGCCCGCTGTCGCTCAGGATCTGACCGTGGCGTCCTTTGGCGGCGCCTATGGCGCGGCGCAGCGCAAGCATATGGTCGATCCCTTCGTGGCCGCCACCGGCAAGAACATCCTGTTCGAAGATTACGCTGGCGGCATCGCCGAGATGAAGGCCCAGGTCGAGGCCGGCAACGTGTTGTGGGATGTGGCCGACGTGGAAGCCATCGATCTCGAGCGGGCCTGCGCGGAGGGCCTGCTGGAGATCATTCCGCGCGAAATCCTGTCGCCGGGCGCCGATGGCACCGCCGCGGTGGACGACTTCTATGAAGACGCGCTGGCCAACGAGTGCGGCATCGGCGTGATGTTCTGGTCGACCATCTTCGCCTACAACCGCGATGTATTCCCACACGGTGGGCCGCGGACGATTGCCGAGGTCTGGGATGTCGAGAGATTCCCCGGCAAGCGCGGCTTGCAGCGCCGGCCGCAGGTGAATCTGGAATGGGCGCTGATCGCCGACGGCGTACCGAAGGACGAGGTCTACGACGTGCTGGCCACCCCCGAAGGGCGGGATCGCGCATTCGTCAGTCTCGACAAAATCCGCGACGAGATTGTCTGGTTCGATAGCTGGAGCCAGGCGCCGGTGTTGTTGAACGATGGCGGCGCTTCGGTGGTGCAATCGGCCAACGGCCGCATTTTCAGCGTGGTGGTGGAGGAGAGACGGCCGTTCGAGATGGTGTTCGATGGGCAGGTGTTCGACATCGACGTCTGGGCCGTCCTCAGGGGCACCCCGAACCTCGACCTCGCGCACGAGTTCATCGCCTTCGCCACCGGTACCGGGCCGCTGGCCGGTATGCAGGATGTCGCCTACGGCCCGGCGCGGCGCTCGTCGAATGCGTTGGTCGCGCCTGAAGTCATACCGTACTTGCCATCCTCGCATATCGATAAAGGCTTGCGCGCGGACAGCGTTTTCTGGGCCGACTACGGCGAGGCGCTGGACGAGCGATTCAATCAGTGGTTGCTGCGGTAGCCGCCACGTCGCGCGGGTCGCTTGGGCGAAGCCGTCAACCGCGTGATGCCGGGCGCCTCCAGCACGATCCAGTGCACCGGGCGGCGCTTGAATGGTATTGCCAAGGCCGAGATTGAGACCGGCGGCGCCACGCTGCCTTCGTCACGTCGTTCGGCGAGGTGGTGGTCGTTCTTTTCCTGGCCGTCCCAGGGCAGAGAACGATACCCCGCCAAATGTTCTCGGGCCTGCGCGAATCGATCAGCCCGACCATCCTGGCGGTCGCGACCGTGCTGATCCTCTTCGCCATCCTGTTCCTGATCTCGCTGGAACTCCTGCGCTCGAGAAGCGAGAGCTGGCGCAGGGCGTGCCTGGGTCTGAGCCGAGGAGGCCGACCAGGCGTGCCGGGCCGTCAGGGCAAGCGGCGATGCTTGGCAAAAAACTGCCAGATCAGTAGCGATGCCCGCGGCCCTTTCGCGCTATGGAATTTGAGCTTGGCGTTGCCGCCGCTCCAGGCATGATCGACTTCGTTCAGCAAGCAGAGCCGCACCATGGGCCCTCGGTCTCCAAGGAAATCCGTGCGGCTGTACTCGCGATGCGTGGCCCGCGCCAGGATTGCTTCTTTCGTGGTGGCGACGCCGTTCAAGGCGCCGAACTGGCGCGCAAGCTGCACGGCATTGCGCACCGAGACGGTCTGGTCGCGCCTGCCATGCAGGATCAGCGCCGGCATGCCCGGGAAGGAAGGGGTCGCGTTCAGCAAGGGCTTGATAATCTCGAGCGGGTCGCGGGCACTCCCGCGGCGCATGGTGCGGACGCCGCTTAAGGCATTGTGCGCCGCTCCCGGCACCGCGCCGGAATGCATCGCCGCCGCGGCGAAGCGGTGGGGATGGCGCAAGGCGGTCAGCGCCGCCATGCTGGCGCCGGCGGACAGGCCCGCGATGTAAACCCGGCTGGCGTCCAGCCGATGCTTTCGGACCAGTGCCAGGGCCAGATCGGCGATGGCGTCGGCTTCGCCGAGGCCTCCGGCGGCCGTGGGCTGATACCAGCGCCAGCACCGCATGGCTTGGGTACGCCTGGCTTGTTGCGGGTAGGCCACGACGAAACCCTTCTGATCGGCCAGCTGGTTCATCCGTGAGCCTTGTGCGAAGTCGTGAGGCGTTTGCTGGCAACCATGCAACATGATGATCAGCGGCAGCCCCGTCAGGGTGTGGTCCACGGGGCGGTACAGCGAATAGGCCAGGCGGCCGACAGCCAGCGCGCCCGGCGAGGCCGGGTGGTGGATGAGGTTCTGCCACGTCCCCTTGCCGCCAGGCGAGGACGATCGCTGCGCCTTGGTTTCATGGCTGGCGCTCGCGGGCCGTCCGCCAACTGGGCTCTTGGTGCCCGCTTGGGCCGCCGCCACCGGACCGCGCGGGAGAGGAACAATAGCTCTGCGCTTGGGAGTCTGGCCGGCGACGGGCGGTTTGGATGCGGCCGCGGCTCCGGTGCGGAGAGTGGTACGTTTGCCGGCAGACCGCCGTTTCTTCTGCACGCCGGGCGGAGCTGCCAGCTTCAGCGCTTGCCGCTGCATCTTCATCGCCCGCTGGAGCGTGGAGAAAAACACTTGACTGAGTTTTTTGGCCATGGAGCGAGGTCGGCGCAGGGAGGGAGAAACGCCGGAACTCCCCGAGACGACGGCTTGGGGGAGGCGTTCTGGCAGGCCGATATCCATCAGCTTATCCGGATTGCGCGTGATATAGATGACGCGGATCCGATGACCATCGAAATCCAGAACGGTGGTCTGCAAGTCCGCCGACGCGGCTGGCTCCTGGATATACTCCGGGCCGCTATTCCGCCACCGCTGCCAGGCTTCCTGCACGATGTCCTCGGCTTCATGGCGGGAGCCAAGCACGCGATAGGCCAGTCGCAGCAGCCGGGGCCGCTGCGTTTCGAAAGGCTCGCCCTGATCAAGCGCCATGCGCGGGACCGGTGGGCAGATCGGTGGGGTGCGGAGCTCGAAAACCCACCTGTATCCGGTTCCAGACATTGATCGCGCCAACGGCGAGCGACAGCCAGACGCGTTCTTCCACCGTGAAGGCGGCTTCGACCAGAGCCCAGTCGGCGTCGGGTGCGCCGGTTTCCGCCACCCGGGTCAGGGTGTCGGTCCAGGCAAGCGCCGCCCGTTCCCGGTCGGAGTAGAGCGAGCTCTCGCGCCACGCCGGCAGCATATGCAGGCGCAAGGGCGCTTCGCCATCGCGGATGGCCTCGGCCGTGTGCATCTGGATGCAAAAGGCGCAGCCATTGATCTGCGAGGCGCGCAGTTTTATCAGATGCAGCAGCGTGCCTTCCAGCGGGCTGGCTTTGAGTGCGGCCTCGAGCGCCATCAGCGGCTGGAATCCGGCGTTGGCGTATTGAAAAGGGTTGCTCAGGCGAGGGGTCATGGGAACTCCGTATGGTTGATGTGCCGGATTGGCGACGTAGCACCGCGGAATGTGACAATCCGCCTGACGCAAACGTCAGGCATGGTACTTGCGCCGCGGTGCGCAAGCCCTTCCGTCATGATCTTCGAGGCATGGCGGTGTCGTACGGGTTTCTTGAACGAAGGAGAGATCATGCCCGCAAAATCGAAAGCCCAGCAGAAAGCCGCCGGCGCCGCTTTGTCGGCCAAGCGTGGCGACACGCCGCGCAAGGCCTTGAAAGGCGCGTCGAAAGACATGGTGAAGAGTATGTCGGAATCGGAGCTGAAGGAGCTGGCTTCCACACCACGCAAGAATCTGCCGACCAAGAAGAAGGAGTCCTGATGGCCCGGCGCGCGGCGGTGGCCGGCAGCGCGCCGGCAGCGCGCCGGGAGCGCGCCCGGAACGCGCCCGGAACGCGCCGGGAACGCGCCGGGCCCGTGCGACGGCGCGCTAGGGCCAAGCCCAGCCCGCCTCGCAGGTGCTCAGGCCCAGCACCGGCGCCAGGCTGAGCAGGAGGGCGATCAAGCCGATCCAGGATCCGGCGCGCGCGATCCAGGCGCCGGTCTCGCGGCTGCGCGGGGTGAGCCGGAAGATCGCCACCGCCGCGGCCAGGGAGGCCAGCCAGAGTGACACCAGCACGAAACGGTGCAGATCACCCACGGGCGCGGCGCGCAGGGGCCAGTCCCAGGCGCAGCCCAGGCCATGGACGGCGTAGATGACCGAAAACGCGAAGGCCCAGAGGCAGGGTCCGAGCAGGGCGCGAGCGAGCCAGTTCATGCCATCGTCTCCTGGAGGGCGATGATGGCGAACAGGATGACGGCGGTGACCAGGGTGTAGTCCTGCCATAGACGCCAGATCGGCCAGGCCGAGATTCGTCCGGGAGCGATTCTGCCGTCGCTGCGCTGCGTGACGCAGACGGCCGCCAGCAGCAGGCCCACGACCGCGTGAAAGGCGACGTAGCCCAGGCTGGCGGCGCGCAGCGCGTCGCGGGCATGGCGGCTGGGGTCGTCGAGCTGTAGCGCGAGCACCGTCATGGCGGCCAGCGCGGCCAGCATGACGGCCGTCGACGCGCCGGCGCCGGCGGCGAGGTCGCGGCGAGCCAGCGCCGAGACCCCAAGCAAGGCCAGAAGAATGCCGCCGGCCAGCCAGGCGGCCGGCATCCCGAGGCCGCTGGCCGGCGCGGGCCAGTTGGGCGCGATCACCGCCAGGAAACCCACGGCGAACACCAGGCAGGCGAACAGCGCGCCATCGGCGATCAGGGTGCAGACCAGCCCCGAGCGGGCCAGCCCATCGGGCACGTGCCAGCTCAAGGGCAGGCTCAGGCCCGGGGAGACTTCGACGGCGGGGTGATCGCGCGGGTGGCCCATGAAGCCCTGCCAGCGCCAGCAGACCGCCGCGATCGCGAACAGGCCCAGGAAGGCCAGCGTATAGAAACCAAAGAGCATCAGCAGGACGAAAAGGCCGATCACCGCCGCCGTCGCCACCGGCAGCATGGTGTTGCCGGGAAGCACGGCCACGTGTTCCGGCTTGCCGCTGGTGACCGAGACGACCAGCGTCTCGCGCTGCTGCCGGGGGGCGCCCGGCAGCATGCCTTCGCCGCGGGCAAGCTGGAGCGTGAGCTCGCGGCTGGGAGGCTCGGCGGCGAGGGGCAGCGAGGCGATGTTGTAGTAGGGCGCAGGCATCGGCATGGCCCATTCGAGGCTATCGGCGCGCCAGGGGTCGTGCCGGGCGCGGCGGCCGAAGAGCACTTGCAACACGAGATCGAGGGCGAACAGCGCGAAACCCATGGCCATGACGAAACCGAAGATCGAACTGATGAAGTTCGGCCCTATCCATTCGGGATTGTCGGGATAGACGCTGATCCGGCGCGGCATGCCCAGCAGCCCCGTGAGGTGCATGATGAAAAAGGTGCCATGGAAACCGACGAAAATCAGCCAGAAGGCCGCTTCGCCCAGGCCGCGGATCCGCCAGCGCCCGATCATCAGGGGTAGCCAGTAGACGGCCGCCGCCATCATGGGAAAGACAAAGCCGCCGACCAGCACGTAATGCAGGTGGGCGGTGACGAAGGCGGTATCGTGCACCTGCCAGTTGAAAGGAACGATGGCGACCATTACGCCGGTCAGGCCGCCCATGACGAAAGTGGCGAAGAAGCCCATCAGGTGCAGCATCGGCAGGCGCAGGCGGGGTCTGCCCTGCCACATCGTGCCGATCCAGGCGAAGATCTGCACCGCCGTGGGCAACGCCACCAGGGCGGACGCGGCCGAAAAGAAGGCCAGCGCCATGTGGGGGATGCCCACGGCGAACATATGATGCACCCACAGCCCGAAGCTCAGGAATACCAGGCCCAGCACGGCGGCGACGATGGCGCCATAGCCGAGGATGCGCGTGCCGCACATCACCGGCAGGATGGTGGAGATGGCACCGGCGGCGGGCAGGAAAATGATGTAGACCTCGGGGTGGCCGAACAGCCAGAACAGATGCTGCCACAGCAAAGGGTCGCCCCCCCGCGCCACGTCGAAGAACGGCCAATCGAAGGCGCGTTCGAGTTCGAGCAGCACGGAGCCGAGGATCAGCGGCGGAAAACCCACCAGCATCATCGCCGCGGTGCCCAATAGATACCAGGCCATCAGCGGCATGTCGGTCAGCTTCATGCCGGGCGCGCGCATCCGCAGGATGGTGACGATGATCTCCACCGCCGCGGCGATCGCAGAGATTTCGACGAAGGTCACGCCCAGGAGCCAGACGTCGGCATTGACGCCCGGGCTGTAGGTCTTGGAGGAAAGCGGCGTGTACATGAACCAGCCGCCATCCGGCGCGGCGCCGGCGGCCAGCGCCGCCACGATGATGGTGCCGCCGAACAGATAGCACCACCAGCCGAATGCCGACAACCGTGGAAAGGCGAGGTCGCGAGCGCCCAGCATCTTGGGCAGCAGATACATCGCCAGGCCCTCCAGCAGGGGAATGGCGAAGAGGAACATCATGATGCTGCCGTGCATCGTGAAAATCTGGTTGTACAGCGCGGCGTCGAGAAAAGCCCCCTCCGGCGTGGCCAGCTGCGCCCGGATCAGCATCGCGAGCACGCCCGCAATGGCAAAGAAAATGAAGGCGGCAACCATGAACCGCATGCCGAGTTCGCTGTGATTCACCGAAACCAGGATGCCGCGCAGCCCGCGCGGGCGGCCCCAGATCCGCTCCAGTTCGCGGTGCAGGCGCAGGGCGCTTTGCGGTGGATTGGGCGGCGGCATGAAGCGCCCAGGCCTTGGCGGGGCCGCACCAGCGCCCCCCGCGGTGGCGGCCGTCGGCTCTTGGGCGGCCTGGCCCCGCCTCGCCGCGCCGTGGCCGACGGAGCCTTCGCTGGGACGCGTGGTCATTCATCCTCCTGGGCGGCGAGATCGGCGAAGCGGGGCGGATCGTCGGGCGGAAACGCCACGACCTCGAAGCGCATGCCGGCATATCCCGTGCCCGAGAACTCGGCCGAAATGCCATAATAGGTTCCGGGCGCATCGGCTTCGATCCTGAGCAGGTTCGCCCGGCCGGGAAGGGCATCCATCTTGCCCGCCAGCCGCGGCACCCAGAAACTATGGATCACATCCTCGCTCGTGATGACCACATCCACCGGCCGCCCGGCGGGAATATGCAGGCGGCCACGGGTTTCGATCATCCCGCCGTCGTGGCCGGGCTGCCGGAAGCGCCATTCCCACTGCCGGGCGATGGCCTCCACCCGCACTACCTCGGGCATGGGGCGCGGCTGCAGGCGCTCGCCCACCCGGATGCCGGCGCCCACCACCGCCACCAGGATGGCCAATGAAAAACCCAGCCCCATGCCGTGGATCCAGAACCGCTCGCCCGGCTGGCGCGGCGATGGAGCCCGAAAACCGATCCACACCAGCACCAGCACCAGGGCCGTCAGCAGGCCGGCGCCGGCCAGCATGGCCCACCAGAGCTTGGCGATCGCCGCCGCCGCCGGCCCTTGCGGCGCCAGGGTCGATAAGCTGCCCGAGCAGCCGGCGAGCCACGCCAGCGGCGTCAGCGCCGCCAGCCGCAGCCGCCTTGCCGGGGAACGCCCCGGGCACGTCGTATCGTCCGTAGAACCCGAGGAGGATGCCCGCCGATGAGCCGAAGCCGACACCGCCGCCGATTCAGCGACCCGATCCACGAGCACCGGAGCTTTCATCGCACCGAGTCGCGCATCGCGATCGCCGGGCATCCCATCCACGCGATGCTGGTGACGTTTCCGATTGCGCTCTGCGTGTGCACCCTGGGCGCCGACGCGCTCTGGTGGTGGACGGGCGATGATTTCTGGCCCCGCGCGGCGATCTGGGCGGCGGGAGTCGGTTTTCTCATGGGCATCCTGGCGGGCATCGCGGGCACCGCCGAACTTCTGCTGGTGCCCGGAATCCGCATTCGGGCGGCCAGCTGGACGCATTTCATCCTGGCCGTCATGCTGCTGTCCGTCTTGGGCGCGAACTGGGGGCTGCGGCTCGGCGATCCGGTGGCCGCGGTGCTGCCCTGGGGCCTGTTCCTGTCGTTGCTGGCCACCGGCATGACGGGCATGACCGGCTGGCATGGCGGCAAGCTGGTGTTCGACTATGGCATGGGCACGCAAGACGATCATAAGCCGCGATCCTGAGTGGTGAGCAGGAAGTCGGGGATCCATGGCTCGAACACCTGCGGGGCGGGCTTGGCCAGGACCAGCCAGAGCACCGCTGCGATCAGCGGCGCCACCAGGATCAAGCCGACCACGGGGCCGGGCATCCAGTTGCTTTTCCGTTCTTCGCCCGATCGCTGGACCAGGTGGCCGAACCACATATGGATCAGCGCCATGGCGGCGACGAACGCCAGCTTGATGAACAGCCAGGGCTCGTATACGCGGGCCAGGAAAATCAGCGCGGTGCCGGCCGAGATGGCAAGCAGGGCGGCGGGCGTGGCCAAGGCGATATAGCCGATATGGGTGAGCAGGCGAAACTCGATGAACTGATGCTCGCGCCGCGCGCCGCCATACAGATGCAAGAGCAAGGGCAGGGCGATCAGCGCCGCGCACCAGACGGCAAGGCCCACGATATGCAGGAACTTCAGCGCTGCGATCATGCCGTGTCCTCTCGTCGGTGGGCCCCGAGCCGGAGGCCGGTTCGGGCTGAAAACGGAAGCCGTGGTCACTGTAACACGCGCCTATTCGGTCACCGCGAGGGAGCAAATTCCATGCCGGCCGCTCCGGAACCTGGGGGTTTTGGCGCTACCATGCAAGTGCGCGCGAGCCGCCGGGCTCGTGGCGACGGTGAACCCGGGTAGGTGGTTTCTGTCTATCCCGGGAAAGCAGCCATACCCGCCACGCCGCCGGCGCGTCCGGGCATACGAAACCGGGGGGAGTACATGTCGATCATCGTCGCCAAGCGGTTTGTCCTGTTTGCGCTGGTTTGGCTGATCCTGAGTGAAGGCGACGCCAGCAGTCTGGCCCTGATCCTGGGCGGCGCGGCCACGGCGGGCGCCACCTGGGCCAGCCTGGTTCTCCTGCCGCCCGACCAACATCGCGTCAAGCTGGCCGCCGCCGCGGGCCTGCTGCCGGGGTTCGTCGCCAGTTCGTTCAAAGGCGGCATCGATGTGGCTCGCCGTGCCCTGCATCCGCGCCTGCCGCTGGATGCCGGCTGGATTGCCTACCGCACGACGCTGCCGCGAGGGCTGCCCCGGGTGTCCTTCGGTTGCGAAACCAGTCTGTTGCCCGGCTCGCTGGTGGCGGGAGCGCGCGGCGATGTGCTGTATGTCCATTGTCTGGACAAAAGCCAGGATCTTGCGTACGCCCTGAGCCGCGAAGAGCGGCGGATCGCCGCTGCCTTCGCCAGCGGGACGCAAGGCGGAGAGCGGCGGCCATGACCGCCTTTTTTTATCTGGCGGCCATCGTCCTGCTGCTGACCGTGGCGGCCAGCCTGTTGCGCATCCATCTCGGGCCGACGCGGGCCGACCGCATGATGAGCGCGCAATTGATCGGTACCAGCGGCGTGGGCATCATCCTGCTCCTGGCCGCCGCGCAGGACGACGGCGCGATCCTGGACGCCGCGTTGATATTGGCGCTGCTGGCGGCCTTCGCCGCGGTGGCCTTCGTGAAAACGTCGAGCGCCGATGGCGCCGGCGACCGCGAGGAGGAAGACGAATGACGCCACCCCCGGGCATGGGCCCGGCTTGGCTTGCCAACGCGGCCACGCTGGTGTTCGTGCTCCTCGGCTTGTTCTTTTTCATCGCGGGCACGGTCGGGCTGCTGCGGTTTCCCGACCTGCATAGCCGGCTGCATGCCCTGACCAAGGCCGATAACCTCGGCCTGGGGTTGGTGGTTCTGGGGCTGGCTTTCCAGATGGAGGATGCCTGGAGCATCGCCAAGCTCGGTCTGATCTGGTTGCTGGCCGTGCTGGCGGCGGCCACGGTGGCGCAACTGGTGGCGCGGGCCGCCCTGGAACGTTTGCCCGAAGCGGGCGAGCCGGCCGCCGCACGAAGCGCGCCGCGCAACGAGGACACCGCCCCATGAGTGCCGGCCTGGCCTTTGATGTCTTGCTCTGCCTGCTGATCATCGGCGCCGCGGGCCTGGCGGTGGGCGGCCGCCAGTTGTTCGCCTCGATCGCCTTTTTCGTCACCTACGGCATTCTGGTCGGTATTTCCTGGCTGCGGCTGGGCGCCATCGATGTGGCGCTGGCCGAGGTGGCGATCGGCGCCGGCCTGACGGGTGTGCTGCTGATGGGCGCCTGGGCGGCGATCCGGCGGCGGAACCGGGAGGCGCGGGGCGAATACGGGGCGGAAGGCAACGGCAGCGGCGCCAGCCGCGACGACGAGGAAGATCCCGTGGTGCCGGGCGGCCGCAAGCTGGCCGCCGCCGTGGTTTGCGGCGTGCTGGCGGGGCTCTTGGCCGCGGCCATTCTCACGCTGCCCGGCGAGGCTTCGGGCCTGCTGCCCCGGGTGACGGAGCGGCTCGGCGACTCCGGTGTGGGCAATCCCGTGACCGCGGTACTCCTCAACTTTCGCGCCTACGATACCTTGATGGAAAGCATCGTCCTGCTGATGGCGTTGATCGCGGTGTGGACCTTGACGCCGCGAGAGCTCTGGGGCGGCGAGCCGGGCCTGCGCCAGCATGCGCGCGGCGATGGCGTGCTCGCCACGTTCGGCAAGCTGCTGCCCCCGCTGGGTGTCCTGGTGGCGATGTATCTGGTGTGGGCGGGCGCCGACCGGCCCGGCGGCGCCTTCCAGGGCGGTACCGTGCTGGCGGCGGTCTGGCTAATGGTCGTGATGGCGGGCATGGCGCGGGTGCCGCGACAGTCCAGTCCCGCTCTGCGCCTGGCTCTGGTGGCCGGACCGGCGGTGTTTCTCGGCGTGGGGCTGGCGGGGGCCGGATTCGGCGTTTTTCTCGGCCTGCCGGTCGAGTTTGCCAAAACGCTGATCCTGGCCATCGAACTGGCGCTGACCCTATCGATCGCCGTCACGCTCGCGCTACTGGTGGCCGGCGTACCGACGGCGCGGGAGCGGCCATGATGTTTTCGGGGGCCATCCTCTACGCACTTTGCGGCGCGGCGCTGATCGGCATCGGCGTCTACGGCTTTATTACCCGCGCCCATCTGCTGCGCCGCATTCTGGCCTTCAACGTTATCGGCAGCGGGGTATTCCTGCTCATTGGCGCCCTCGGCCATCGCACTCCCGGCGCCGAGGCCGATCCGGTGCCGCACGCGCTCATCATTACCGGCATCGTCGTCGCGCTCTCGCTCACGGCCCTGGCCGTGGCGCTGGTACTCCGGCACGTCGCGGACACCGGGCGCGCCGTACTCCCCGAGGAGGAAACGGAGGAGGCCGTGTGAGCGCGGTTGCGGCGTGGCCGCTGCTCGAGCTCACCGTCGCGCTGCCGCTGGCGGCGTCGCTGCTCGCGGTGGCGGCCGGCCGCCTTGCCGCCATCCTGCTGTATGCCATGGCCCCGGTGATGATCGCTCTGGCGGGGCTGTTGTGCCTGGCGGTGGGCCGCGAAGGCGTGCTGGAGACGGCGATCGGCGGCTGGCGGGCGCCGCTGGGCATCGCGCTGGGCGCGGATGGCTTGTCCGCGGTCTTCGTTGCTACCGCCGCGCTGATTCTGTCGGCCGTGGGCCTGTTCGCCCAGCGGGACTTTCATGTCGAGCCGCAAGAGTCCGGACGCAGCTATACCTTCTGGCCGCTGTTCTATGCCATGTGGGCGGCGCTCAATGCGATTTTCGTCGGCCGGGATCTCTTCAATTTCTACGTGGCGCTCGAGCTGCTGACGCTCACCGCCGTCGCCATGGTCGCCTATGGCGGCACGGCCGCGGCGCTACGCTATCTGATGTTCGCGCTCATGGGTTCGCTCGCCTATCTGGCCGGGGTAGGGCTGATCTACGCCTCCGCCGCGACCCTGGACTTCGAACGGCTGCACTTGGTGCTCGAAGCCGACCGCACCGTGATGCTGGGCACCGCGCTGATGACGGCCGGCCTGCTGGCCAAGGCCGCCTTGTTTCCCTTGCACGCCTGGCTGCTGCCGGCGCATGGCAATGCTCCGGCCGCCGCAAGCGCCTTGTTGTCGGCCCTGGTGGTGAAGGCGGCGTTCTTTATCATCGTGCGGATCTGGTTCGACATGATGCCGGAGGCGCAAACTCCGTGGTTGACGAACACCCTGGGCCTGCTCGGCATAGCCGCCGCCCTCTATGGTTCGCTGCTGGCCATGCGCCAGAGCCGGCTGAAGCTGATCATCGCCTATTCCACGGTGGCGCAGATTGGCTATCTCTTCTTCGTCTTTCCGCTGGCCAATGGTTCGGCCTTTGCCTTGCCGTGGTCGGCGGGCGCCTGGTCGGGCGTGATGTTCCATGCGGTGTCGCATGCCTTTGCCAAGGCGGCGCTGTTCCTCGCCGCGGGGCTGGTCATCGAAGCCCTGGGCCACGATCGCATCGCCGACATGAAGGGGATCGCCCGCGCCTTGCCCATCACCTGGCTGGCCTTCGGCCTCGCCGCGGTGTCCCTCATGAGCTTGCCGCCGTCGGGAGGCTTCATGGCCAAATACCTCATCCTGACCTCGGCGCTGGCCGGCGGCCATGTGGTCTATGCCCTGGTGATGATCGTAGGCGGCCTGCTGGCGGCGGTGTATCTGTTCCGGCCGCTCAACGCCGCCCTGGCCGGAACCGGGGCGCCCGCCATCGCGCCGGTGCCGCGCTACCGCCAGGCCATCCCGCTCGCCTTGGCGCTGGTCGCCATCGCCATTGGCCTGGCTTCGAGCCTGCCCTACGAGTTTCTGCAGATCGGCTTGCCCGAAGGCGCGGAAGGGAGCGGAGAATGACGCAGGCCCTGCCCCTCGCTCTCCTGGCCTGCGCCTTGATCCCGGCCATTCTTTGCTTTTTCATCAACGAAGAAAAAGCGGGCTTGCGCAATGCCATCAACATCGGCAGCGCGGTCTTGAAACTCGCGCTGGTCGTGTTTTTGACCGTGGGCGTCGCGCGCGGCGTGGTTTACGAGGCGCGATTCGAATTCGTGCCGGGTTTGTACCTGCTGCTGCGGGTGGACGCGCTGGCTTTGCTCTTCGTCACGCTGTCGTCCTTCCTGTGGCTGGTGACCACGGTCTATGCCATCGCCTATTTCGGCCGTTCCTCCAACCTGCCGCGCTTCTTCGCCTTTTTTAATCTGTGCGTGATGTCGACCACCGGGATCGCATTATCGGGTTCGCTGATCTCCTTCTTTATCTTCTACGAGCTGCTTACGCTCTCGACCTGGCCGCTGGTCGTGCACAAGGGCGATCCGACCTCGATGGCCGCCGGCCGCTCCTATCTTGCCTATACCCTGGTTGGCAGCGCCGCGCTGCTGTTCGGCATCGTATGGCTGGAAGGCATGGCGGGGCCGGTGGAGTTTGCCCAGAAGGCGGCGCTCGGCGATCTGTCCGATTGGATGCTGGCCGTCATTTTCCTGCTGTGCGTCGGCGGCCTGGGCGTGAAGGCCGCGCTGGTACCCCTGCATGCGTGGTTGCCGCAGGCCATGGCCGCGCCGGCGCCGGTGAGCGCGCTGCTGCATGCCGTGGCGGTGGTGAAGGCCGGGGCCTTCGGTATCGTGCGCTTCATCTACGATGTGTACGGCATCGAGCGCGTGGCGGATCTGGGGTTGGGCATTCCGCTGGCGATCCTGGCGTCGTTCACCATTCTCTAAGGCTCGATGCGGGCGCTGCAGCAAAGCGACATCAAGCGCCGGCTGGCCTATTCCACGGTGTCGCAGGTGTCCTACATCATCCTGGGCGCCAGCCTCGCCGGCCCCTTTGCGGCCATTGGCGGGCTGGCGCATCTCGTCCACCAGGGGCTGATGAAAATCACGCTGTTCTTTACCGCCGGCGTCCTGGCCGAACGGCTGGGCATCACCACCATCCAGCAGCTCGATGGCGCCGGCCGACGGCTGCCGATCACGATGATGGCGTTCACGATCGGCGCCCTGGGCATGATCGGCATCCCGCCCGTGGCGGGCTTCATCTCCAAATGGTATCTCGGGCTAGGGAGCCTGCAGACCGGCCAGCCCTGGGTGATCCTGGTACTGGCGGGCTCCAGCCTGCTGAACGCCGTCTATTTCCTGCCCCTGGTCTATCGCGCCTGGTTCCGGCCGCCGCCGGCGGGCGGGCACGGTAGGCTCGACGAGGCGCCCGCCGAGGCGCCAGCGTCGCTGATCCTGCCGGCGGCCGTCACGGCGCTGGCCGCGCTTGGCGCCGGTCTGTTGGCGGCGATGGCCTTCAGCCCCCTGGGCTGGGCAACCCTGATCGTCGAAAGAGTGTACCTGCCATGAATGCCCACGGCGTCTTCTGGCTGGGCCTGGCGTTTTTCCTGCCCTGGCTGCTGGCGTCCGTCGCGGCGCTGCCGGGGGTCCGGCGGTACTGCCTGGGCTTGCTGCCGTTCGCATCCTTGCCGGCGCTCGGCGTGGCGCTCTGGATGCCCGGCGGCGCGGTCCTCACCGCGCCCGATCTGTTGCTGGGCATGCAATTGGCGCTGGACGACGGCGGCCGCGGGTTTCTCGGCGCCGCCGCCTTCCTGTGGTGCGTGGCCGGCCTGTATGCGCGCCGCTACCTGCGGCGCGATCCCCACCGCGCCGGCTTCGCCGCCCTGTGGTGCCTGACCCTGGCCGGCAACCTTGGCGTGTTCCTGGCCGCGGACGTGGTCACGTTCTATGCCTGCTTCGCCTGCGTGTCGCTCGCCGCGTATCCGCTGGTGATTCATGAGCGCGATGCCCGGGCGCGCCGCGCCGGCCTGGTGTATATCGTCCTGGCATTGATTGGTGAAACCTGTCTGTTGCTGGGCTTCATGCTGGCGGTGTCGGGCTCGCCCGAACTGGGAATCCCGGAGGTGCGCGCGGCCATCGCCGGTTCGCCCTGGCGAGCGGCGATCCTGGGCTTGTTGTTCGCGGGCTTCGGAATCAAGGCGGGTCTGGTTCCGCTCCATGTCTGGCTGCCGCTGGCGCATCCGGCGGCGCCCACGCCCGCCTCGGCAGTACTTTCGGGAGCCATCGTCAAGGCCGGCATCTTCGGCTTGATCCAGTTCCTGCCATTCGGCCTGGCCCTGCCGGGCTGGCACCAGATATTGTTGTGGTGCGGCCTCGTGAGCGCCTTCTACGGCATGGTGGCAGGCTTGGCGCAACACAATCCCAAAACCGTGCTGGCGTATTCCACCGTCAGCCAGATGGGGCTGGTGGCCGCGCTGCTGGCCATGGCTTTGCAGCAGGGGCCGCCCCAGGCCGCCCTGGCCGTGGCGGGCTTTTATGCGCTGCATCACGGGCTCGCCAAGGGCGCCTTGTTCCTGGGCGTGGGCGTGGCCGCGTCCAGCGGCGGCCGCGCGCTTCGCGCCGTGCTGATCGTGCTGGCGCTGCCCGCGCTATCCCTGGCGGGGTTCCCGCTCCTGGGCGGCGCGCTGGCCAAGCTCGGCGCCAAGCTGGTGCTGGGCGAAGGCGTGACCACACTGTTGTTTACCGTGTCCGCGATCGGTACGGCGTTGTTGATGCTGCGCTTTCTGTTTTTGTTGAAGGGGGAGGGCACGGCGAGCGCGGGCGCGAATGCCCGGGCGCCGGCAGGTCTGCTGCTGCCGTGGTGGGCGGCCGTGGCGGCCAGCGTTGTGGCGCCTTGGGCGTGGTTTACGGCGGCCACCGGACTGGCGGCCAGCTATCCCTTGGCCCTTGGCAATCTGTGGGCGGCGGCGTGGCCGGTGGCGGTTGCCGCCGTTCTCGCCTGGCTTGCCCGGCGTTCCGGATGGCGCGCACCCGCCATTCCCGAGGGCGATTTGCTGGTGCCGCTGGTCGCCGCCGGCGCGCGGCTGGCGTCATGGTTTCCCACGCGGTTCCGCGGGCTGGCGCGCCTGCGGCTGCCCGCCTGGCGTCCGACGCTCCAACGCTGGTTCGATGCTGGTTCAGCGCGGGCCGAAAGGAGCTTGTCGCGCTGGTCGATCAGCGGCGTGCTGCTCCTGGCGCTGGCCATCCTGGCGGCCTTCTGAGCGGCCTGGCTTTAGATTCCCCTTGATCATTACGCGAAATCAAGGGATAATGGAGAGCTTTTCTTGCTCGACTGGCCAAGGTTTGGCACGAGTTGCGGCGGTTGCCGCTTCCTGATTCAAGCGCAAAAACAGGCGCAAAACCCTCCGGCATGTGGCCTCAAGTGGCTAATGAACGGCTACGGAATGGCTGCACGGCCTGGCGGAGGATATGCGGTGTTTTTTGCCGGGAGGCGGGCCGCTGCGGTCGTGGCCACGGGACGGCGGGCTGGGCATCGGGCCGTATCGGAATCAACGGTCCGGTTTTCATCCATAAGGAGTATTTCATGCGTCATTACGAAGTGGTGTTCGTCGTACACCCCGATCAAAGCGAGCAGGTGCCCGCCATGATCGAGCGCTACAAATCGATGGTCACGGGTCAGGACGGTGTCGTGCATCGCCTCGAAGACTGGGGCCGCCGTCAACTGGCCTATCCGATCCAGAAGCTGGTCAAGGCTCACTACGTCTGCATCAATATCGAGTGCGCCCAGGCCACCCTCGACGAACTCGAGCACGCCTTCCGCTACAACGATGCGGTGTTGCGCCATCTGGTCGTGCGCACCAACAAGGCCGAAACCGCGCCGTCGCCCATGATGAAGGCGGTGGAACGCGAAGAAGCCCGCAAGGTGGCGTCCGACGCCGAGGCGGCCGCACAACCGCAGGCGGCGGCCTGAGCGAAGCCGACGGCGGAGGCGGGGCGCCGGTGCAGGCCAGCGGCACGAATCTGGTGCGTCTGAGCGCCACCGTGCTGGAATGCCTGCCCTTGCGCTACACCCCGGCGGGCGTGCCGGTCGTGGAGATGACGCTGGAGCATGGCTCCGACGTGATCGAAGCCGGCAGGCCGCGGCGGGTCGAAATGACCCTGCCCGCGCTGGCCATGGGCGATCTGGCCCGCATGCTGGCCGACACGCCGCTGGGCACCGTGCTCCGCATCGAAGGCTTCCTGGCTCCCACCCGCAAAGGCTCAAGCCGGTTGCGCCTGCATCTGCAGCAGGCGGCACCCGAACATTGAACAGACACATTTCAAGAGGCACATCATGGCCACTTTTGGTCGACGCAACAAAGACAGCAACAAGAAAAAATACGGACAACAGAACCCGTTGTTCAAACGCCGCCGCTTCTGCCGCTTCACGGCAGCCGGTGTCGAGCAGATCGATTACAAGGATATCGACACGCTGCGCGATTTCATCCAGGAAAACGGCAAGGTCATCCCTGCCCGCCTGACCGGCACCAAGGCGCACTACCAGCGCCAGCTCGACACCGCCATCAAGCGCGCGCGCTTCCTGGCGCTGTTGCCTTACACCGACAACCACAAATAATTGATTGCCGGAGATCCTGACATGCAAATCATTCTGCTCGAAAAAGTCCCCAACGTCGGTAATCTCGGCGAAGTGGTACGCGTGCGCGACGGTTACGCTCGCAACTTCCTGATTCCGCAACGCATGGCCAAGCGCGCCACCAAGGCCGCCCTCGAAGAATTCGAGGCTCGCCGCGCCGAAATCGAAGCTCAGCAGGCCGAGCGCCTGGCCGCCGCCCAGGCGGTGGCCGCCAAGCTCGAGGGCCACACCGCCCACATCACCCAGCGCGCCGGCGTCGACGGCCGCCTGTTCGGTTCGGTCACCAACGCCGATATCGCCAGCTTGCTGCGCGAAAGCGGTTTCGAGTCGGTCGAGAAGATGATGGTCCGTCTGCCCGAGGGCCCCTTCAAGCAAACCGGCGAGTTCGCCGTCGAAGTCCACCTGCATCCCGACGTCAATGCCGCGGTCAACGTCGTGATTACCGGCGAGACCGTCTGATCGTCCACGCGGACGTGGCTTCCGTCCGGGGCGGCGCCGCGCAACATGCCCGTGCCGCCGCGGCCGCGAAGGCCCGCCTCTAAAGGCGGGTCCATGGCGCCTTGGCGGGCGGGCCGGTGCGGCAGGCGATCCGCCCCGTCATGCGCTACCCTATGATGGCGCCCGCACGCGCAAGCGTTGTTGGCGCCATTTTGTTTTTTTGCCGCCGGGCCGCCCCCAGGCAAAAAGCCCCCCCGGGGGGCAGCGCCGCCGCGTCAGCGGCAAGCGTGGGGGCATTTTTTGCCGCCGGGCCGCCCCCAGGCAAAAAGCCCCCCCGGGGGGCAGCGCCGCCGCGTCAGCGGCAAGCGTGGGGGCATTTTTTGCCGCCGGGCCGCCCCCAGGCAAAAAGCCCCCTGGGGGGCAGCGCCGTCACGTTAGCGGCAAGCGTGGGGGCCTTTTTTATTTCTCCGCTTTCCTTTGCCGCCATGGACAACCAAGATCCCCTGCTCGAGAACCTGCGCATTCCCCCCCACTCGGTAGAGGCCGAGCAATCGGTGCTGGGCGGCCTGCTGCTGGATAACGCGGCCTGGGATCGCATTGCCGACGTGCTGGGCGAAGCGGATTTCTATCGCTACGATCACCGGCTGATCTGGCAGCACATTACGCGGCTGATCGGCCTGTCGCGGCCGGCCGACGTGGTGACGGTCTTCGAGTCGCTGCAAACGGCCGGCAAGGCCGACGACGCCGGCGGCCTGGCCTACCTCAACACGCTGGCCCAGAATACGCCGTCGGCCGCCAATATCCGCCGCTACGCCGAGATCGTGCGCGACCGCGGCGTGTTGCGCCGCCTGGTCACGGCGGCCGACGAGATCTCGGCCGCCGCCTTCAGTCCGCAAGGCAAAGAAACCCGCCAGCTTCTCGACGAAGCCGAGTCCAAGATCTTCCAGATCGCAGAAGAGGGCGCGCGCGGCACCGCCGGCTTCCAGGAGCTGCAGCCTTTGCTGGGCCAGGTCGTCGATCGCATCGACGAGCTGTATCACCGCGAGGGCGATACCGAGGTCACGGGGGTGCCCACGGGCTTCGTCGACCTCGACAAAATGACATCCGGCCTGCAGGGCGGTGATCTCGTCATCGTCGCGGGTCGCCCGTCGATGGGCAAAACCTCGTTCTCCATGAACATCGGCGAGCACGTGGCCATCGAGCAGGGCCTGCCGGTGGCCGTGTTTTCGATGGAAATGGGCGCCGCCCAGCTGGCCATGCGGATGCTGGGCTCGGTGGGTCTGCTCGACCAGCACCGCCTGCGTACCGGCAAGCTCGAGGGCGACGACTGGCCGCGGCTGACCCACGCCATCCAGCGCATGCAGGAAGCCCAGCTCTACATCGATGAAACTCCCGCGCTGTCGTCGATGGAAGTCCGCGCGCGGGCACGTCGCCTGGCCCGGCAGTGCGGCAAACTGGGCCTGATCATCATCGATTACCTGCAGCTCATGGGCGGATCGGCGGGCGCCAGCGAGAACCGCGCCACCGAGATTTCCGAAATCAGCCGCTCACTCAAGGGCCTGGCCAAGGAGCTCGACTGCCCGCTGATCGCGCTCTCGCAGCTCAACCGCAGCCTGGAGCAGCGCCCCAACAAGCGGCCGGTGATGAGCGATCTGCGCGAATCGGGCGCCATCGAGCAGGATGCCGACCTTATCCTCTTTATTTATCGCGACGAAGTGTACAACCCCGACACGCCCGATAAGGGCACGGCGGAGATCATCGTCGGCAAGCAACGTAACGGCCCCATCGGCACGGTACGGCTCACCTTCCAGGGTTCGAGCACCCGCTTCCTCAATTTCTCGGCGGCGGGATACTGATCACCCGCCAAGCCGTGCCTTGCGGGTGCGGCGGGTGATGGTGGCCTAGAGGCCGCAATCCTTGGTCGGATCGTTCGGCTCCAATTTGCTGGAGCCGAGCGCCGGCTCGGCCGAGGGCGAATCGCGCGAGAAAATGGCCCAGCTGGCGATGAAGATCGCCGCGATCAGCGGGCCGATCACAAAGCCATTGAGGCCGAACAGCGCCAGGCCTCCCAGGGTGGAGATCAGCACGAGATAATCGGGCATCTTGGTATCCTTGCCCACCAGAAGCGGGCGCAGGATGTTGTCGACCAGGCCGATCACGAAGGTGCCGTACAACAATAGGATCACGCCCTGCCAGACCAGGCCGGTAACCAGGAAGTACACGGCCACCGGCGCCCACACCAGCGCGGCGCCGACCGCCGGCAGCAGTGAGAGAAACGCCATGATCACGCCCCACAGCAGGGCGGCATGGATGCCCAGGACCCAGAAAATCAGGCCGCCCAGCGCGCCCTGGGTGATGGCCACGGCCACGTTGCCCTTGACCGTGGCGCGCACGACGGTGGTGAATTTCTGGAAGAGTTCTACCTTGCGGTTGCGCTGCAGGGGTACGGCATCGACGATCATGCGGCTGAGCTCGGCGCCATCGCGGAACAGGAAGAACAGCAGATACAGCATGATGGCGCAGCTCACCAGGAACTGCAGGGTGTTCTGGCCAACATTGACGGCATGATTGGCCAGCAACTGGCTGGCGGTTTTGACGGCATCGGTGAGGAAGCCGCGCAAGGTGTTGAAATCGGTGATGCCGAAGCGCGAGAAGAGTTCATGCACGCTGGGGGGCAAGGCGCTGCGGATCTGCTCGGCGTAGCGGCCGAAATCCACCTGACCGCTCGAGATCAATTGGTAAAGGCTGGCGATCTCCTGCACCAGCGAAGCCGCGATCATGATCATCGGCAGCACCGCCAGCAGCAGGCAGGTCAGGAGCGAGAGCATGGCCGCCACGTTGCGCCGGCTGCCGCACAGGCGCAGGAACCGGCGATGCAGCGGGGCGAACAGGATGGCCAGGATCACGGCCCAGAAGACGGCGCCATAGAACGGCAGAAGCAGCCAGCCGAAGGCGATGGTAACGAACACCAGCAGCACGACGAAGGTGCGGTTCTCGAACACGGGGCGGGACATGGCGGCGGATGCGGGTTCAGAGCGCTTCGGCGGCGAAGTCGGCGAGGCGGGAGCGTTCGCCGCGCTGCAGGGTGATATGCCCCGAATGCGGCCAGCCCTTGAAGCGGTCGACGACGTAGGTAAGGCCAGAGCTGCCTTCGGTGAGGTAGGGCGTATCGATCTGGGCGATGTTGCCCAGGCAGACCACTTTGGTGCCCGGTCCGGCGCGCGTGATGAGGGTTTTCATCTGCTTGGGCGTGAGGTTCTGCGCTTCGTCGAGGATGATGAGTTTGTTGAGGAAGGTGCGGCCGCGCATGAAGTTGAGCGACTTGATGCGGATCTTGTTGCGGATCAGGTCGAAGGTGGCCGAACGGCCCCAGTCGCCACCAGCCGCGTGGCCATCGCTTCCTTGGTTGAGCACCTCGAGATTGTCGTCGAGCGCGCCCATCCAGGGCTGCATTTTTTCTTCTTCGGTGCCCGGCAGGAAGCCGATGTCTTCGCCCACCGGCACGGTGACGCGGGTGATGATGATCTCGCTGTAGCGCTTGGTTTCGAGCACCTGGGTCAGTCCGGCGGCGAGCGTCAGCAGCGTTTTGCCGGTGCCGGCCTGGCCCAGCAGCGAGACGAAGTCGCAATCGGGGTTCATCAGCAGGTTGAGGGCGAAGTTCTGCTCGCGATTGCGGGCGGTGATGCCCCAGACGTTGTTCTTTTTGTGGGTGTAGTCGCGCAGCGTTTGCAGCACGGCCATGTCGCCCTGCACCTCGCGCACTTGCGCCTGCAACGGCATGGCGCCTTCCAGGTGAACGAACTGGTTGACCATGAACTGCGTGCACAGCGCGCCGCGCAGGCGGTAGAAGGTGCTGCCGCCCTGTTGCCAGGATTCGAGGTTTTTGTCGACGCGCTGCCAGAAGTCGTCGGGCAGCTGCAGGATGCCGGAGTAGAGCAGATCGGTGTCTTCGATGACCTGGTCGTTGAAGTAGTCTTCGGCGGCGAGCCCCAGGGCGCGCGCCTTGAGCCGCATGTTGATGTCTTTCGACACCAGCACGACATGGCGTTCGGGGTGGCGTTGCTGCAGGGTGCGCACCACGCCGAGGATCTGGTTGTCGCCCTTGCCCACCGGCAGTTCGGCGGGCAGGTCGCCGGCCATGGTTTCGGTCTGCAGCAGCAGGCGGCCGCGAGCCTCTCGATTGCCCAGCGCCGAGAGCGCCACGCCATCCTGGGCGAGGCTCTCGCCGGTGATGAGTTCGTCGAGCGTGCGGCTCACTTGCCGGGCGTTGCGCGCCACCTCCGACATGCCTTTTTTATTGTGATCGAGCTCTTCGAGCGTGGTCATGGGGATGAACACGTCGTGTTCCTCGAACCGGAACAGCGAGGCGGGATCGTGCAGCAGGACGTTGGTATCGAGCACGAACAGGCGGCGGCGCTGGTCGTCCGTGGCGACCGGGCGGTGTCCCGTGCGGCGGCGCTCGACCGGCGCGGCGCCGGCCTCGGCCTCGATCCGGGTCGAGGGCGCGTCGGCTGGCGGCGGGCTCTTTGCCTGGCGGCCGGGCTTGGCCGTTGGCGCCGGTGCGGTCGGAGTCGATGGGCGCGCCGGCGCCGATGAGGCGGCTTTATTCACCACCGCGACCGCGACGGGGTCGGCGGACCGGGCGATGGGCGTTTCGGGTTCCGCTCGGGCGTGCTCGGGAGGCTGGGCTGCGGATGCCGGGGTTTTGCGACCGCGTGGACGCAGCGCCGGCGCTTTGGCCGGGGCGGGCAGGATGGTGGCGGGGCGGGTCGGCATCTTGGGCAACGGCATGAACCGGATCTCCTGGAAGCTGCGGCGGACGATGGATGGAAAGGACGGCGATCTTAGAGCGCCTGGACGGTCTCGAGTACCGCGGCGGCGTGCCCGGGCACCTTGACGCCGCGCCATTCGTGCGCCAGCTTGCCTTCGGCGTCGATGACGAAGGTGCTGCGCTCGATGCCGCGCACCTGCTTGCCGTACATGTTCTTCAGCTTCATGACCCCGAACTGTTCGCAAAGGGTTTCGTCGGGGTCGCTGATCAGGGTGAAGGGCAGGCTGTGCTTGGCGCAGAAGTTCTCGTGCGACTTCAGGCTGTCGCGCGAGACGCCAACCACCACCGCGCCGGCGGCGACGAACTGATCGTGCAGGTCGCGGAAGTTCTGGCTTTCGGTGGTGCAGCCGGGCGTGTTGTCTTTGGGATAGAAATACAGCACCACGGCCTTGCCGCGCTGGGCCGTGAGCTGGAAGGGGCCGCTGGTGCTGCTGGCTTCGAAATCGGGAACGGGCTGTCCGATGGCGATCGTCATGGGCGAGTCCTGTCAAAGAGAAAAGGCGGCGGCGCACAAAGCGCGTCCGGCGTGGGAATCATGCGGTGGGCAGTAGGACGGCGACGACCTTGCGGCCTTCCGCCATCAGAATGTTGTACGTGCGAGCGGCGGCCTGGGTGTCCATGGACTCCACGCCGACCCCGGCGCGCAACAACGGCTTGAGCACCGCCGGCGGCAGGAAATGCTGGCGCTGGCCGGTGCCTACCAGGAGGACTTCGGCCTGGCCCGGCGTGGGTGCGGCGGGCCCCTCATCGAGCAGGGCGAAGGGATCGCGCGAAGCCACGACGCCCGCGGCCAGCTGCAGCCGCTCCAGAGTGATGTCGGCAACGGTTTGTGCCGCCCAATGGGTTACCTCGCCCTCGGGGGCGAAGGCGACCGCGCCATAGTAGCGCTCGCGGTTGATTTCGATGAAGCCGGCGCCATAGGCGGTGACGGTGTTGAGACCAGTGGGTGAATCGCTGTGCAGTTTCAAACCGAACTCCGAGGTCGGGAGACACCATGGGCCCTTCGGTTGGCGGTCCCGGCATGGCCGGGCTCCGGACGCGCCTCCGGGCGCCTGGTCTGAAGAATCATAGCGCACCTTGATGATCACGCGCCCACGCAGGGCCCGCCGTTTTACGACGGAGCCGGGCGGCGCCCACGGCCATCGGCGTCAGGGATGCTCCCCTTGCAACGCCGAAGTGCCGGCCTTCCGGCGGCAGTTCTTCATGCCGCTGCCGCTAGCCGCGCTAGGCGTTGCCCCTCGATTGGTGCACAATCCGCGGGAGCGCCGTCGCCGGCGCCACGCATTCTTTTTCCCGCCGTTTCACGCCACTTGCCAGGAGGCTCCATGGCTGAATCCCCGATTCCCGCTTCGTCCGCCCAGTCGTCCGCGCCCGGAGGCGTCGGCGAGGTTCTGCGCTCCGTACTGGTCGAACTCTCGCCCCATTGGGGCTGGTTCGTCGGCCTGGCGATCATGATGATGGTGCTCGGTCTGCTGGCCCTGGCATATACCGTGGCGGCCACGGTCGCCAGCGTGCTGTTCATCGGTATTCTCATGGTCATCGCCGGCATTGCCCAACTGCTGCAGGCCTGGCGCCTCAAAGAGTGGCGCGGTTTCCTGCTCTGGACGATCTCCGGCCTGGCCTATACGGTGGCCGGTGCCATCGCGCTTTACGACCCGATGGTGGGCGCGGCGGTGCTCACGCTGTTTCTGGGCGCCTTCCTGATCGCTTCGGGCGCGCTGCGGCTGTGGGTGTGGTGGCAGCACCGATCGCAAAAAGGCTGGCCATGGCTGGCGTTCTCGGGTGTGCTCACCCTGGTGGCGGGTTTGCTGGTGGCCATGAGCTGGCCGGGCAGCAGCCTGTGGGTGCTGGGCCTGCTGCTGGGTATCGACCTCTGGTTCCAGGGGCTTTCGGTGCTGATGGTGGGGCTGGCGTTGCGGCGTTCCCACGGCAACTGACCGGCGGACCGGGGCGGGCGGCACTGGATTTGCCCTAAGGGGCCGCTTGCGATAGATTATAGGGTTTACCACGACCCCGCCTCCAAGGAACCGCCATGAGGGAATTTTCGCGCATCGATCGCTTGCCGCCCTATGTTTTCAACATTACCGGCGAGCTCAAAATGGCGGCCCGGCGGCGGGGCGAAGACATCATCGACATGTCGATGGGCAACCCCGACGGCGCCACCCCGCAGCACATCGTCGAAAAACTGGTCGAGGCCACCCGGCGGCCGGATACCCATGGCTATTCCGTCTCCAAGGGCATCCCGCGCCTGCGCAAGGCCATCACCGACTGGTACCAGCGGCGCTACCAAGTGGAGTTCGATCCAGATTCCGAGGCGATCGTCACCATTGGTTCCAAAGAGGGCCTGGCCCACCTGATGCTGGCCACGCTCGGCCAGGGCGATACCGTGCTGGTGCCCAATCCCAGCTATCCCATCCACATCTATGGCGCCGTGATCGCCGGCGCCAGTATCCGTTCGGTGCGCATGACCCCGGGCGTCGACTTTTTCGAAGAACTCGAACGCGCGGTGCGCGAGTCCATCCCCAAGCCGAAGATGATGATCCTCGGCTTCCCCAGCAATCCCACCGCGCAATGCGTGGATCTCGCCTTCTTCGAGAGGGTGGTGGCGCTGGCCCGCGAGCACGACATCCTCGTGGTGCACGACCTCGCCTATGCCGACATCACCTTCGACGGCTACAGGGCGCCCTCCATCATGCAGGTGCCCGGCGCGCGAGACGTCGCCGTCGAGTTTTTCACCATGAGCAAGAGCTACAACATGGCCGGCTGGCGCATCGGCTTCATGGTGGGCAACCGCGATATGGTCAACGCCCTCGCACGCATCAAAAGCTACCACGACTACGGTACCTTCACGCCGATCCAGGTGGCTTCGATCGCAGCCCTCGACGGCCCGCAAGACTGTGTGGCCGAGGTCGTCGAACAATACCGCAGCCGCCGCGACGTGCTGGCCAAGGGGCTGCACGAGGCGGGCTGGATGGTCGAGGTGCCCAAGGCGTCGATGTATATCTGGGCCAAGATTCCCGAGCCTTACCAGCCTTTGGGCTCGCTCGAGTTCGCCAAGCGCTTGTTGGCCGATGCCAAGGTGGCGGTGTCGCCCGGCATCGGTTTTGGCGAGTATGGCGACGATCACGTGCGTTTCGCCCTGATCGAGAACGAAGCGCGTACCCGCCAGGCGATCCGTGGCATCAAGCAGATGTTCCGCAAGGACGGTCTGCTCACCCGCGTTGCCTGAGCGCAACGCGGCCTCCTTCCTGTCTTCCGGCGTCCCGGCGGCCATCACCGCGCCGGCGCCACCATCTTTATAGAGCGCTGAATGACCGAACATATGGAACCGATCCGGGTCGGCTTGCTGGGCCTGGGCATCGTCGGAGGAGGCACGTTCAACGTGCTGGCCCGCAATGCCGAAGAAATCGCCCGCCGCGCCGGTCGCCGCATCGTCGTGACCAAAGTGGGCGAGCGTGACGTCGCCCGCGCCCGCGCCCGGGTGGGCAACGACGTCGCCATCGAGGCCGACGCCTTTGCCGTGGTGCGCGATCCGGATATCGACATCGTCGTCGAACTCATCGGCGGCGTGACCGTCGCGCGCGAACTGGTGCGCGAGGCGATTGCCCACGGCAAGCATGTGGTTACCGCCAACAAGGCGCTGCTCGCCATGCATGGCAACGAGATCTTCGCCGCGGCCCGCGAAAAAGGCGTGATGGTGGCTTTCGAAGCGGCCGTGGCCGGCGGTGTGCCCATCATCAAGGCGATCCGCGAGGGGCTGACCGCCAACCGCATCGAATGGGTGGCCGGCATCATCAACGGCACCACCAACTACATCCTGTCGGAGATGCGCAACCGCGGCCTGCCGTTCCAGGAAGTGCTGGCCGAGGCCCAGCGTCTCGGCTATGCCGAGGCCGATCCCACCTTCGACATCGAGGGTGTCGACGCCGCGCACAAGCTCACGCTTCTGGCTTCGATGGCCTTCGGCATCCCCGTGCAGTTCTCGCGTGCCCACATCGAGGGCATTACCGGGCTTTCGGGCGTGGATATCAAGCACGCCGAGACCCTGGGCTATCGCATCAAGTTGCTGGGCATTACCCGCCGCCGGCCGGATGGCATCGAGCTCCGCGTACACCCCACCCTGGTACCGGCCGATCGCCTGATCGCCAACGTCGAGGGCGCCATGAACGCCATACTGGTGCACGGCGACGCCGTGGGCCCCACGCTGTACTATGGCCAGGGCGCGGGCGAAGAGCCTACCGCCTCCGCCGTGGTGGCCGACCTGGTCGACGTTACCCGCCTGGATACCGCCGATCCCAATCACCGGGTGCCGCACCTGGCCTTCCAGCCCGAAGCCCTGGCCGACCTGCCCATTCTGGACATCGGCGATGTGCGCAGCAGCTACTACCTGCGCCTGCTGGTGGCCGACCAGCCCGGCGTGATGGCCGATATCGCGCGCATCCTGGCGGATAATGGCATTTCGATCAACGCCATGATCCAGAGTCCCGATGCCGGCGAGGATTCGGCCGATATCATCTTCCTTACGCACGAGGCGGTTGAACGCGATGTCGACCGTGCCATCGAGCTCATGCAACAGCTCGATACCGTGCGCTCCGATGTCGTGCGCCTGCGTATGGAACACCTGGCCTGAGATGCCCCTACGCTCACTTTGTTCGCTGCCCCCCGAGGGGGCGCAGGCCTCCTTCGGGGCGGCCCAGCGGGAGACCATGGAACGGCCCCCACGCTCACTTTGTTCGCTGCCCCCCGAGGGGGCGCAGGCCTCCCTCGGGGCGGCCCAGCGGGAGACCTGAATGCGCTACCTATCCACCCGAGGCGGCATGACGCCGCAGCCGTTTACCGATATTCTGCTTGAGGGTTTGGCGCCGGATGGCGGTTTGGCGGTGCCCGAGTCGATTCCCAGTGTCGACGCCGCCACGCTGGCGGCTTGGCGCGATCTGTCGTATCCCGATCTGGCCACCGAAGTGCTGCGGCGCTTCATCACCGATATTCCGGTCGACGATCTCCGCCAGCTGGCGCATGCCGCCTATACCCCGGCGGTGTTCGGCAGCGCGGCCATCGTGCCGATCAAGCCGCTCTCGGGGGGCCTGTCGCTGCTGGGCCTGTCGCAGGGCCCCACGCTGGCCTTCAAGGATATGGCGATGCAGTTGCTGGGCCATTTGTTCCAGTATGTGCTGGAGCGCCGCGACAGCACGCTCAACATCCTGGGCGCCACCTCGGGCGACACCGGCTCGGCGGCCGAGTACGCCATGCGTGGCAAAGAACGCGTGGCGGTGTTCATGCTTTCACCCCAGGGCCGCATGAGCGCCTTTCAGCGCGCCCAGATGTACTCGCTGCAAGACGCCAACATCCACAATCTCACCATCGATGGCGTGTTCGACGATTGTCAGGACATCGTCAAGGCGGTGTCCGCCGATCTCGAATTCAAGCAGCGCTGGCGTATCGGCGCCGTCAACTCCATCAACTGGGCGCGTATCGCGGCCCAGGTGGTGTACTACTTCCATGGCTGGCTGCGCGTCACCGAGCGGCCCGGCCAGGAGGTCTCCTTCGCGGTGCCCTCGGGCAATTTCGGCAACATCCTCGCCGGCCACATCGCACGCAGCATGGGCCTGCCCATTCGCAAGCTGGTGCTGGCCACCAACGAGAACAACGTGCTCGAAGAGTTCTTTCGCACCGGCGTCTACCGGCCGCGGGGCTCGGCCGAAACCTATGCCACTTCCAGCCCGTCGATGGATATCTCGCGGGCGTCCAACTTCGAGCGCTTCATCTACGATTTGCTCGGCCGCGATGGCGCCCGGGTGGCGGCCTTGTGGGAACAATTGGCGCGCGAGGGCCAGTTCGATCTGTCGCAATATTTGCCCGAGTTCGCCCGCTACGGCTTCGCGGGCGGCACCAGCAGCCACGCCGATCGCCTGGCTACCATCCGCCGCGTCTACGAGCAGGATGGCCTGGTGATCGACCCGCACACGGCTGATGGCGTCAAAGTCGCTCGGAACTACGTGGAGCCTGGTGTGCCCATGCTGGTGCTAGAAACCGCGCTGCCGATCAAGTTCGCCGATACCATCCGCGAAGCCATCGGCGCCGAGCCGCCGCGGCCCGAGGCTTTTGCCGGCCTCGAAGACCTGCCCCAGCGCGTGCAGCCGATGCCGCGCGATGCCGAGGCGGTCAAGGCCTACCTGAAGCAGCACGCGCGGCTCTGATTGCGCCAACCCACGCCGTCAACCTACGATGCCGTCGCTGACCACCAGCCTGCTAGCCATCGCGGTAGGCGCCGTGCTGGGCGCCTGGAGCCGCTGGGGCCTGTCGCTCTGGCTCAATAACTCCCAAAGTCTGCCTTGGGGCACTCTTGCGGCCAACGGCATCGGCGCCTACGTGATCGGCCTCTTGCTGGGATGGGCGGCGTTCGCGCCGCATTGGCCCGAATGGCTGCGGCTGGCCACGATCACGGGTTTTCTGGGTGCGCTCACTACGTTTTCCACCTTTTCGGCCGAAGTCGTCGGCCTGCTGCAGCAAGGCCGCAGCATGGCGGCTTTCACCTATCTCGCCCTGAGCGTGGCCGGCTCGCTGAGCCTGACGGCCGCCGGACTGGCGTCGGTGCATTTTCTGCGGGCCTGAGGATTGGCGGATCCGGGACGCGAGCGCATGCAGGGCATTGCGGGTTAGGGAGGCATGGCTTACGATGTATAGCAATTGCAACGCAAGTGAGCGAGCCATGAAAACCGCTACATTCCCGCCCCTGAGAGTCGATCCTCAGTTGCGCCAGGATACCGAAAGTGTCTTGCAGGAAGGAGAAAGCCTGTCACAGTTCATTGAACAGGCCGTGCGTAGGCAGGTCGAATTTCGTAAAGCGAACGACGAATTTTTGTCGCGCGGCTTGGCCTCGCGTGACCAAGCGCGGAAGACGGGCCGTTATGTGGCGGCAGATACCGTCTTGGCCAAACTGCAGGCGAAGCTGACCGAGGCCAAGAGAGATTGAAGCCGGGTATGGCTTACACGATACGCTTCACCGAAGAGGCTGAAGGGGACTTGCTGCGACTCTACGATTTTCTGCTGCAGCAGGACCCGGATAGTACGAGTCTGGCTCAACGGGCCTTGGATCGTATTGCCCAAGGAATGGCGTTGTTGAGGCAGTTTCCGTTTACGTGTCGCAAAGCCACCCGGGGCAATCCTTATCTTCGAGAGCTGATCATCTCGTTTGGTGTCTCGGGATACGTTGCGCTATTTGAGATTGAGCCTGACGACATCGTGACGATTCTGGCGGTGAGACATCAGCGAGAGTCGGATTACCATTGAGCACGCGCCAAAGCGCAAGCCTCGACGTTCACGGTTGGCGAGGTTGGGTCCTGCGGGATCATAGGCCCTGGCTGTCTGCCTAACTGGGGGAAGTCCAAGCCGACGGCTCCCCCGACCACGCATCCAGCGCAGGTTTCGCGGTCAGGTGAAGTCAAGCGAGATCAAACTTCATCTGAAGCCGAAGCCTTCCCCACGCTGGTGCTCGTCAAAGGTGGCGGAGAAGCTCCAGCCGAGAGGCCGGAATTCTCCGCCATGCCCGGATGGTCGCGGGCTGCTATGCTGGTCGCCGCCGCGAGCCGGGTGTTCCGGTTCCGCACCGCCATACCTTCGAGGTTCTCCGATGTCCATCCGCACCCTTCTCGCACTTTCCGCCTGTGCCGGGTTGGCCGCCTGCGCCAGCCCCACCTCCTTGCCCACCGTGGAATATCTGTGCAACAACCAGACCGCGCTGCGCGTGACCTACGTGGACGACGATGCGCTGGTGCTCATGCCGAATGGCTACGCGGTGACACTCCCGCGTCAGGTCACGGCATCGGGCTTTCATTATGCCGACGAACGGCATGATCTCCGGGGCAAGGGCAATGAAGTGACCTTCGGCCTGGGAGGAGGTGCGCCGCTGGTGTGCCGGTCGCCGGGGTCTTGACCACGCGCCTAAGAGCAAGCCGGCCACCTCGCGGACGGCACGCCGCTCGGATTCGCCAGGCAGACAACCATCCACTAGGACGGTTGTCTGTCCGGGCTCATCCATTCACGGCGAGGTTAGCGAGGCCAAATCTACCGGAGCCGAAGGCTCCCCCGAATGGTGGCCGAGAAGCTCCGAACTGGAGGCCGGAGTTCGTTCCCAACTTTTTGGGAAGCCGAGCGAAGATTCAGGCCGTCAGGGCGTCGTGCAGCGCCGCCGCGGCGTCGATGCCGCTGCGCACGGCGCCTTCCAGCACGGCCGGATAACCGGTATCGGTGTAGTCGCCGGCCAGCGCCAGGCGAGGCCACGGCGTGAGATGGCCTGGTCGGGCCAGGCCTGGCCGGGATTCGAACGTGCCCCGTTTTTCGATGATCAGTTCGGCTTCGGCCACCGGGGGCAGCGCCAATTGCTCCGACAACTGGGTGCGCAGGCGTTGCATCAGCGTGCTGCGCGAGAGGTCGAGCAGGGCAGGGTGCTGGCTTGCCACCACCGTCAGTTCGGGCCGTGCCGGATCCAGTCCGAGCAGGCGCGTGCGATCGAATACCCATTGCCCCACATGGCCGCGATCGTGGTCTTCGCGCAGCATCAGGAGAGGCTGCGGCAGCGCCGGCATGGGCGAGGCCAATTGCAGGGTCAGCGTGGCGATCGGTGCGTAGCTGAAGCCGTCGAGGACATCCAGCAACGGCGCGCTGCCGGGCAAGGCCGCGATCATGCGCGACGCCATATAGGGGGGCACCGCGAGGATCGCGGCGTCGTAGGTGGCGCCGTCGACCTGGATATCGTTGGGGCCGGGCTGCACGCTGCGCACCAACTGGCCATAGCGCATATCGAGGCGGGCGGCGGCGGCCTGCGGCCAGAGCCGGCTCAGGTCGGTGCGCGGCAAGAGCAGATCGCTATCGCTGGCGGCTCCATCCAGCGAGTCGCGCAGCACGTGGGCGAACATCTGCGCGCAGGCGATGTCGATCGGTGTGTTGAGGGCCGCCAGGCAAAGCGGCGCCCAGAGCTTGCGCGTCAGGGCAAACGGCTGACGATGGCGGGCCATGAGTTCGGCGACCGTCAGCGTATCTTCCGGATGCCAGTTTCTTTGGCGCAACCACCAGACCAGGCGCACCGCCGCCCAGCGCTCGGGTCCGGTGAGTCCACGCGTGAAACCCAAGCCCGCAAGTGCGTGCCACGGCGACGGCAGCCGTGGCACGCGCAGCTGAAATTCACCATCGGCGCTGCGCAGCGTGAGTGGCATGCGCCATAACTTGGTCTCGGGTGGGCAGCCCAGCTGGCGCATCAGCCGCAGGGTGGCATGGTAGGCGCCGAGCAACAGGTGCTGTCCGTTGTCGAGCGGCGCCTGGAAGCGCGAGGGCGGCAACTGCCGCGCCCGGCCGCCCGGCTCGTGGCGGACTTCCAGCACCGTTGCCCGGTGGCCGAGCCGTTGCAGTTCGATGGCGGCCGCCAGCCCCGCCCAGCCGGCACCGACCACGGCAATATGGCCACCGGCAACTCCAGCGTCGTCCCGCCCCCGTTCGATGAATGAACGGCCTTCCGGTCGCTGCGCGACTTCCTCCCCGAGGGAGGGTTCGTGCTTGGGGCGGCCCGGCGCAACGAATGGACGGCCCTCCGGTCGCTGCGCGACTTCCTCCCCAAGGGAGGATTCGTGCTTGGGGCGGCCCGGCGCACTCATGCCGAGGGCTCCGCGCCCACGCCGGGCAGGCGCAGACGCCCGCCGCGTACCCAGGTTTTCCAGGCCAGCCAGAACTTGCGCACCGGCGTGAGCGCGATGCGCTGGTGCAAAACCTGGAAGTCGTCGAGGACGATCTCGCGCAGCAGCGCGTGATAAATCGCCGCCATGATCAGGCCAGGGCGCTGTGCGCGGCGGTCTTCGTCGGGCAGCAGGGCCAGTGCCCGCACATAGGCCTCGTGGGCGCGTCCGGCCTGGAAGCGCATCAGGGCCAGGAAGTTGTCGGAATACTTGCCGTTGAGGATATCGGAAGCCGGTACCTGGAACTGCTGCAGCTCATTGACGGGGATGTAGATCCGGCCCCGCCGGGCGTCGTCGCCGATGTCGCGGATGATGTTGGTGAGTTGAAAAGCCAGGCCCAGCTCGCGGGCATACTCCGGGGTTTGCGGCTGGGTCTGGCCGAAAATCGCGGCCGAAGCCTCGCCCACCACGCCCGCTACATGCCAGCAGTAGCGTTTGAGTCCGGGATAGTCGAGATAGCGACTTTGCTGCAAGTCCATGTCCATGCCGTCGATGATGGCAAGCAACTGCGCGGGTTCGATGCCGTAGGTGGGCAGGTGCGGGGCCAAGGCGATCGCCACCGGGTGCTCGGCCTGGCCCTGGGCCATCCGGCCCACCTGTTGCCGCCACCAGTCGAGCTTGGCCTGCGCCACGCCAACGTCGGTGCATTCATCAACGACGTCGTCCACTTCGCGGCAGAAGGCATAGAGGGCCGTGATGGCCCGTCGCCGCTCGGGGGGCAGGAACAGGAAGCTGTAATAAAAGCTGGAACCGCTGCGGGCGGCTTTGTCCTGGCAGTATTGGTCGGGAGTCATCTAGCCGCGGATGGTTGGGCAAGTACAACCCTTCATTGTAGGCGGGAACGGGGCCTCGGGTGTGAGCGAGCCTGATTTTTTGTCCGCGCTGCCCGGCATGACCGCCGCCTCGGGATCTTGCTTCACTGGGAGGGGATGGCGCTAAAACCGAGGACAACGGCCGGAATTTTTTCCATAAACAAAACCGATACCTCATCAAATAAATTTCAATTGACGGTGTTTTGAGCTCGCGTAGAATTTGGCAGGTCTTTCCGAGACCAAGGTTTCTGAATCGGGGCCGCAATCGATACTGATGTGCCTGGCGCAGATCTCGATTTTTTAATTCAACTTAAAGAGCGAAATCAATGGCTGCGAAAAATAAGCTTGCAATCGTTACTGGCGCCGCCCAGGGGATAGGCAAAACCATCGCTTTGTCTCTTTATGCCAGCGGTTATCGGGTGGCGGCGCTGGATCTCAATGAGCAGGCAATCCAAGAATATATCGCCGAACAAAACCTGGACCCGGAGTCGTTCCAGGGATATCGAGTGGACATCAGTCAAAAATCCGGGGTTGAGCAGGTATTTGACGATATCGAATCCCGATTCGGTACCGCTGGCATCCTGATCAATGCCGCGGCCATTTTTTCAACGCTGGAGCGTAGGTCTTTTCTCGATATTACCGAAAACGAGTGGCGGCAGGTATTGGATGTCAATGTCAATGGCACTTTTTATATGTCGCAAAGGGCGGCGAAATCCATGGTGGCCCAACAATGGGGCCGAATTGTCCACATTTCGTCCAATACCGTGGGTCTGGGTCGTCCATTGTTTTTGCACTACGTCACCTCGAAATCCGCTTTGGTGGGGATGACCCGCTCAATGGCGCGGGAACTCGGCGGGGCGGGTGTGACTGTGAACGCGATCATGCCCAGCCTCACCAAGACCGGTGTGGCGACCAACGTCGTCACTGAAGAAACCTTCCAGGCCATTGCCGCGATGCAATGCATCCCGCGCGCGGGAAAGCCCCGGGACATCGCCAATGCCATCCGTTTCCTGGCGTCGGACGACGCCGAGTTCATCACCGGCCAGTGTCTTGCCGTCGATGGCGGAGCCACATTCTCATGAATCCTCGTGAAGGGCGGCCTCGTGCTTTATTCGCGAATGCCGGCAATTCCAACGCATTATCCATATTTTCTCTTGAGAGAGCGTCCATGAAATCGTCATATGCCGTTGCCGGCTTGTTTGCCGCTTTGCTTGCCCTGCCGTTGTCGGCGCCGAGCGCCCAGGAAAATTATCCGAGCAAGCCCATCCGCTGGGTCGTCGGCTATCCCGCCGGCGGCGGGACCGATGTCTTGGCGCGCAATGTCGGTTCCCAGCTGGCCGTGGAGCTGGGCCAGCCCGTGGTGATAGAAAACCGCCCCGGCGCGGCGGGCATCATCGCCGGGGATCACGTTGCCAAGGCGGTGGCCGATGGCTACACCATCATGACTGGCGACAATGGCATGCTGGTCTATAACCCCGCGCTGTACAAAGATCTTTCTTATCGGCCAGATACCGACTACAAGCCGGTCGGCCTGATGGCCAAGATCCATCTGCTACTCATTACCCATCCGGAGTCCGGTATCAAAGACGGCAAGGAACTGCTGGCCGCCATGAAGGCCAACCCCGGGAAGTTCTATTACGCCACGCCGGGATCGGGCTCGCCTCATCATTTGGCCATGGAGCTGTTCAAAGATGAAACGGGGATCGACGCCGTCCACGTTCCCTATAAGGGCGGGGCCGCCGCCATCAACGATCTCATGGGTGGTCACGTCCCGCTTATGTTGTTGGATCTGCCCTCGGGAGCCGGCGCCGTGCGTTCCGGTAAAGTCGTCCCGCTGGTTTCGTTTTCCAGCGAACGCATTGAGCAACTGAAGGATGTTCCCACCATGGGGGAGTTGGGTTATCCGGAGGTAGAAGCCTACGCCTGGTCGGGGGTGGTGGTTCCAAACCAGACGGATGACGCTATCGTCGATCGGCTCAATACCGCGTTGGTGCAGTCTCTGGCCCATGAAGACGTGCGGAAACGCATGTACGAGGCGGGACAGGACCCAATCCCCGGCACACCGCAGGATATGGCGGATTACATGAAACAAGAGACCCAAAAGTGGCATAAGCTGATCGCCGATCGCCAGATCACGATCGAGTGAGCGCGCGTAAAAGCGAAGGTTCCGCGTCAATCAAAGATCATGGAACGGAAAGGGGTAGGCTGATTTCTGGGTGGCCGTAAATAGAAGTGGCTGCTATGATAATCCCGACGAAAGCAGCGGTGTTGGAGAGTGCGCCAGATCCGGCGAAGCTGGAAACCCGATTGGGAATAATGCTCCATTCGTTTTTGTGTTGAAACTCGGCAAACTCGAGTTCTTCGCGGGAATGTGTCAGGAGCTCTTCCAGGTGCTTCAGGTCGGATAGAGCCCTTTCATAAAAAATTGCGGGCCTTTTTTTTCTTTTTTAGCTTTCTCTATTTTTTTATCAGATCAAAGAGGGCGGTGATTCTATGTTCGCAAGGCACGAGAGTTTCGCCTGTAGGAGATTTTTTCATGAATTTACTAGACCTGGGGACGTGTGGAGTTCGGCATTTGAAGGTGATTCGGGGTAGAACCGTTCATTCTCATTCGGGATAAGAACAACATGTGGAGTCTACCGCTCTATCTTCCCGCTCTTGCGGTCCTCCCCACGATCACCACCCAATCCCGCCAATCCAGAACCGGCCGCCGCTCGAACACATCGTAGTCCACCGCCTCGATTTTCTCCAGAATCCGCAAGCCGCCAAGCACAACCAATCGCAGCTCCCAGCCGGCCCGGCCCGGGATCCTGCGCGCCAGCGGCGCTCCCGTTTGCAAGTGCGCCCGCGCCCGCGCTACCTGGAGCGCCATCAGTTGCCGCCAACGGGCGAGGCCGGGCGTGCGCGTGCGCAGCAGCTGTTCGGGATCGATGCCGGCGGCGGCCATTTCATCCAGCGGCAGATACAGGCGGCCCTTGTCGAGATCGATCGCCACGTCCTGGCAGAAGTTGGCCAACTGCAGCCCGGTGCAGATGGCATCCGACCAGCGCAGGTGTTCCGGCGTGACGGCGCCATAGAGATGCAGCATGAGTTCGCCAACGGGGTCGGCCGAACGGGTGCAGTAGTCGAGCAGGCTGGCGGCGTCCGGGTAGCGGGTCTGGGTCACGTCCTGCCGAAAGGCGGAGAGCAGGCGGCGCAAGGGGGCCACGGGCAGCCGATGGGCCCGGACGGCGGCGTACAGCGGCCCGAAGATCGCGGCCGGCGCGCCAGCCGGCCAGGCCGCCGGAGCGGGTGGCGAGGCGTCCGCGGCGTCCAGGAGGTCGAGGGCGGCCTCGTAGGCATCCAGCGCCGCCAGGCGCGTCCGGGGCGGGGCGTCGCCTTCATCGGCCAGGTCGTCGGCCGAGCGCGCGTAGCGGTAGAGCGCCACCACCGCCGGCCGCAGCCGGGCCGGCAGCAACCGGGAGGCGACGGGGAAATTCTCGTAATGATCAGGTGCCATGGGAACGTACCGCAGAATGCGTCGCGGGTGAAGCGGCCCGGACCGCAGCCGCGCGACCGGACCGCGCGCGAGCGCCAGTGTACCGGCAGGCTCGGATTCGTCAGGCACGAAGCCAGCGGCAGGGGCCGTCCGAGTTCCGGACCCCGTACCGGAGCGAGTGGCGCAGGCGGCGGCAGCCGGCACCGGAGGCTATCCGAAAAGCGGAAAGAGGCGTGCAAGCCGCTTCGGAGGATCGGCGTGCCGCGGGTGTCATGGGATCGGGGCAGCGTGATATAGTGATTTGTTCCCTATCGTAAGCAGTTCCAGCCCTATGCGCCTGCGGCGCGTCCGGCGGTTTTACGGGAGTCGGATAGTGGGTCGTGCGTGTCGCGCCGTCGGCGGCGCAATGGTGGTTTTGTCCTTGCTGGCCTGCGGTAAATCCGAAGCCCCGGTGGCCGAGGCGGTGCGTCCGGTGCGTACCTGGGTCGTCCAGCCGCAGCAGGTGGACGCCGTGGGTGCGTTTCCGGGCGAGGTCCGGCCGCAGGTCGAGTCTCCGTTGGGCTTTCGGGTGTCCGGCAAACTCATCGAACGCCTGGTGCAGCAGGGCGATGACGTGATGGCGGGGCAACTGCTGGCGCGCCTCGATCCTCAGGATCTGCAATTGGCCGAAAGCGCGGCGCGCGCTCAGTTGTCGGCCGCCGAAGTCGAAGCGGCCCGCACCCGCGGCGACTTCCAGCGCTTCAGCCGGCTGCGCGAGTCGGGTTTCATCAGCTCGGCGGAATTCGACGCCCGCAAAGCGGCCTATGACGCGGCGCAGGCGTCGGTGGAGCAGGCCCGCGCCAATCTAGCGTCGCGCCGCAACCAATCCGAATATACCGCGCTGCGGGCCGATGCCGACGGCGTGGTCACCGGCGTGGATGCCGAAGTGGGGCAGGTGGTGTCGGCGGGGCAGCCGGTGGTGCGAGTGGCACAGAACAAGGCCAAAGAGGTCGCCTTCCAATTGCCGGAAAGCCTGGTCGATACCGTGCGCCGGATCGGCGTCGCCAAGGTCGATCTTTGGTCCGGCCCGTCGGGCATGAGGGCAGAGCTGACCGAGGTCGCGGGCCGCGCCGATCCGCTGACGCGGGTGTTCGCGGCCCGGGTTCTGCTCAGAGATCCTCCGCCCTCGGTGCGCTTCGGCATGAGCGCCACAGTCCGTTTCCAGCAAGGCTTGAGCGAGCCGCTGGTGCCGGTGCCGCTGGCCGCGCTGTGGCGCGAAGACGGGCGGACGCGCGTCTGGGTCTTCGATCCCGAGGGCGGCAAGGTGCGTTCGGAGCCGGTGGACGTCGTGACCGTCAGCGATACGCAGGCCCTGTTGCGCACAAGCCTGCCGCCCGGGGCCGAGATCGTGACGGCCGGCGTGCACCGGCTCACCGAAGGCCAGGCCGTCAAGCGCATCGGTGCCGATCTTCCGGCGGCCGGCGCCCCGGCCGGCGGCGCGATGCTGCCATTGGCCCAGCCCGGCGGCCGGTCTCCGGCCCCTCTGGCCGCGAGCTCCGTTCCCGATCCCCGTCGCTGAGCTTTCCGGCATGCCGTCGTCGCGCTTCAATCTGTCGGCCTGGTCCCTGGCGCACCAGCCGCTCATGCGGTATCTCATCGTTGTCCTGCTGCTGGCGGGCCTCTGGGCCTACCAGAGTCTGGGGCAGGACGAAGATCCGCCATTCACCTTCAAGGTCATGGTGGTGCAGGCCAGTTGGCCAGGCGCCACCGCCGCTGAGATGGCCGAGCAGGTGAGCGATCGCATCGAACGCGCGCTGCAGCGGGTGCCCTGGGCCGACAAGATCATCAGCTACACCCAGCCGGGGCAAAGCGTGACCATCCTCAACCTCGACGGCGCCGCTCCCGCCGCCGAGGTGCCGCAGTTGTGGTATACGGCGCGCAAGCAGGTGGGCGACATTGCCGCCAGTTTGCCCGACGGCGTGATCGGCCCGCGCTTCAACGACGATTTCGGCGACACCTACGGCGTGATCTACGCCTTCGTGGGCGATGGATTCGACGCGGCGGCCCTGCGCGATTACGCCGATCTCGCCCGTCAGGAACTGCTCAAGGTGCCCGATGTGGCAAAAGTGGATCTATTCGGCTTGCAGGACGAGCGGATCCATATCGAAATCTCGGGCCAGCGCCTGGCGCAACTGGGCCTGACCCTGGCCGATATCGCCGCACCGATCGAGGCCCAGAACGCGGTGCAGGCGTCGGGCGTGCTGACCTTGCCCAACGACCAATTGCAGGTACGGGTCAGCGGCGCCCTTGGCAATCTCGACGACCTGCGCCTGATGCCGATCCGTGTACCGCCGCGCACGCTGCCCGGCGGCGAAGTGGTGGGCGGCAGTACGGTGCGGCTGGGCGAGATCGCGCAGTTGTCGCGCAGCTATGTCGATCCGCCGCTGAGCAAGATGCGCGTGGGCAACGCCGCCGGTGCCAGCGAGGTGATCGGCCTGGGAGTGGTGATGCGCAAGGGTGGCAATATCCTGGCGTTGGGCGAGAGTCTCGATCGTGAGCAGGCACGCATCCAGGCCGGCTTGCCGGTGGGCGTGGATCTCGTCAAGGTGGCCGACCAGCCGCGCGCGGTCGATCGTTCGATCGGCGAGTTCGTCAAGGTGTTGATCGAGGCGGTGGTGATCGTACTGGCCGTCAGCTTCGTCAGCCTGGGCCTGCACACCCGGCCGTTTCGCATCGATATGCGCCCCGGCCTGGTGGTGGCGCTCACCATACCCCTGGTGCTGGCCAGCACCTTTCTTTTTATGCAAATGCTGGGGATCAATCTGCACAAGATTTCGCTGGGCGCCTTGATCATCGCCTTGGGCCTGCTGGTGGATGACGCCATCATCGCCGTGGAGATGATGGTGCGCAAAATGGAGGAGGGCTACGATCGCGTCAGCGCCGCCACCGCCATGTACGAAACCACGGCCTTCCCCATGCTGACCGGCACGCTGATCACCGCGGCTGGTTTTCTGCCGATCGCGCTGGCCAAATCGGCGGCTGGCGAATATACCTTCTCGATCTTCGCCGTGACCGCGCTGGCGCTGGTGTTGTCATGGTTTGCCGCGGTGCTGTTCACGCCGCTGCTGGGCCTTTGGCTGCTGCGCACGCCGGCCGTGAGCGGCGCCACGGGCGAGGCCGCGGCCGAACGCGTCTTCGAGACGCCGTTCTACCGCCGTTTCCGGGCACTGATCGGCTGGTGCCTGGACTTCCGCTGGACGGTGGTGGCAATCACCCTGCTGGCCCTGGTGGCCGGGGTGGTGAGCTTCCGTTTTATCGAGCAGCAGTTTTTTCCGGAATCCAATCGACCGGAACTCATGGTGGATCTCTGGCTGCCGGAAGGCGTGAGCTACGCGCATACCGAAGCCGAAGCCCGGCGACTGGAAGAATGGCTGTCGGGGCAGCCCGAGGTAGCGGGCTATATCAATTATGTCGGCATGGGCAGTCCGCGCTTTTATCTGCCGCTGGATGCCCAGTTCCAGCGCACCAACCTGGCGCAGTTCGTCATTACGCCGCACGACGTGCCGGCGCGCGATGCGCTGCGCCAGCGCCTGGAGGCCTTGTTCCAGAATGATTTTCCCAATGTGCGCGGCCGGGTGCGGCTGTTGAGCAACGGGCCGCCGGTGGCGTATCCGGTGCAGTTTCGCGTCACGGGGCCCGAGCCGGGTGAAGTGCGGCGGTTGGCCGACGCGGTGAAGGCGATCGTGAGCGACGATCCCGCCACCCGCGGCGTCAACGATAACTGGAACAATCCCGTGCAGGTGTTGCGCCTGCACCTGGACCAGGACAAAGCCCGCGCGCTTGGCGTTTCCACCCGGATGTTGCAGCAATCGGCGCAGATGCTGCTGTCGGGCGTGCCGCTGGCCACCTTGCGCGACGGCGATAAAAGCATCGCCATCGTGCTGCGCCAGCCGGCCGACGAGCGCGGCGCCATGACCCGGCTGGCCGAAACCAGCATCGCCACGCCAAGCGGCCATGTGCCACTGGCACAACTCGTGTCGGTGGCGCTGGAGTGGGAACCGGGCATCCTGTGGCGCTACAACCGCGACTACGCCATCACCGTGCAGGCCGACGTGGCCGGCGGCATCCAGGGGCCCACGGTAAGCGCCCGCATCGATCCTCGCCTGGCGGAGCTGCGCGCGGGGCTGCCGCCGGGCTATGGGGTGGCGGTGGCCGGGGCGGCCGAGGAAAGCGGCACCGCGCAGCGGTCGATTGCCGCCAATGTGCCGTTGATGCTGTTCATCGTCATGACGCTGCTCATGCTGCAGCTCAACAGCTTCGGCCGGGCGCTGATGATTTACCTCACGGGACCGCTGGGCATCATCGGCGCCGCCCTGGCGCTGCTGATCTCGGGCTTTCCATTTGGTTTCGTGGCCCAGTTGGGCGTGATCGCGCTGCTCGGCATGATCATCCGCAACTCGGTGATCCTCATTGATCAGGTGGAGCGCTATGTGGCCGAAGGCATGCACCCCTGGCAGGCGGTGGTCGAGGCCGCGGTGCGCCGGGCGCGGCCCATCCTGCTCACCGCCGCCACCGCGGTGCTGGCGATGATCCCGCTGGCGCGTACCGGGTTCTGGGGGCCGATGGCGGTGTCGATCATGGGCGGGCTCCTGGTGGCCACCGTGCTTACCCTGTTGTTCCTGCCGGCGCTGTACGTGGCCTGCTATCGCATCCGCCGGCCGTAGCGCCTGCGCTCGGCAACGCCGCGCGGCTGCGGGTATCATGTGTGCCTCCGCGCCCGCCATGATCCGGCCGCCGGCCCAGAGCCGGACGCTGCGCCGCTGTTTTGCCGTTACGCCATGTCCCGCCCGATCGCCGCCCATATCGACCCCGACGCCCTGGCCCACAATCTCGACGCCGTACGCAGCACGGTGGCCGCGGCGGGCGGTTCGCCCAGAATCTGGGCGGTGATCAAGGCCAATGCCTACGGCCATGGCATCGAGCGTGTCCTGCCCGGGCTGCACCGGGCCGACGGCCTGGCCATGCTCGATCTCGACGAAGCCATCCGCTGTCGCGAAGCGGGTTGGGTCGGCCCGATCCTCATGCTCGAAGGCTTCTTCGAAACCGCCGATATCGCCTGGTACGAGCGCTATCACCTCACCGGTGTCCTGCACCACGACGATCAGCTCCGCATGCTGCGCGATGCTTCCGGACGGCACCCGATCGATGTTTTCCTCAAGCTCAACAGCGGCATGAACCGCCTGGGTTTCGCGCCCGGCCGCTATCGCATGGCCTACGATCGGGCGCAGGAGCTGCAGCGCCGCGGCGTGCTCGGCACCATCGGCCATATGTCGCACTTCGCCAGCGGCGACAACGCCGAACGCGTGGCCGCCGTGGTGGCGCTGTTCGATCGCGCCACCGAAGACATGCCGGGCCCCCGCAGCCTGTGCAACTCAGCGGCCTGCCTGGGATCGCCGCGGCAGGCGGCCCGCACCGATTGGCTGCGGCCGGGAATCTGCCTGTATGGCGCCACGCCCTTCGAGTACCAGCCCAGTGCCGCCGAGCTCGGCCTGCGGCCCGCCATGCGGCTGTCTTCCACCATCATCGCCGAGCAACAGGTGCAAGCTGGCGGCGGAGTGGGCTATGGCGCGGCCTTCGTCGCCGATCGGCCCATGCGCATCGGCATCGTGGCCTGCGGCTACGCCGATGGCTATCCGCGCCAGGCGCCCAGCGGTACGCCCGTGGCGGTGGCGGGGCGGCGCAGCCGGCTGCTCGGGAGGGTGTCGATGGATATGCTGGCGGTCGACCTCACCGCCATGCCGCAGGCCGGGGTCGGCTCGCCGGTCACGCTGTGGGGCGGCGATGGCGTGTCGGTCGACGACGTCGCGCAAGCCGCCGGCACCATCGGCTACGAATTGCTCACCCGACTGACCTCCCGCGTGCCGGTCAGCGTTGGCGCCTGGGAGGCATGATGGCCAAAGCCCGTACCACCTTCGTTTGCCGTGAATGCGGTGGCACCTCGGCCAAGTGGCTGGGGCAGTGCCCGCACTGCCAGGCCTGGAATACGCTGGAGGAGCAGGCGGTGGCGCCTGCCGCCGCCGGCGGCGCGGCGCACCGCTTCGCCCCCTTGGCGGGCAGCAGCCCCGTTCGCCGCCTGGCCGACATCGAGGCGCGCGAGCAGCCGCGCTCCAGCACCGGCATCGCCGAGTTCGACCGGGTGCTGGGCGGCGGCCTGGTGGCGGGCGCGGTGGTGCTCATCGGCGGCGATCCGGGTATTGGTAAATCCACCTTGCTGCTGCAGGCCATGGCGGCCATGTCGGAGCGGCACCGCGTGCTCTACGTCTCGGGCGAGGAATCGGGCGACCAGGTCGCACTGCGCGCCCGCCGTCTGGAATTGCCCACCGGTGGCGTGGAACTGCTGGCCGAGATCCGGCTGGAGGCGATCCAGGCGGCCATCACCGGCGTGGCGCCCGAAGCGCGGCCCGCGGTGGTGGTGATCGATTCGATCCAAACGCTGTATTCGGGCGAGCTGACCTCGGCGCCAGGCTCGGTGGCCCAGGTGCGCGAGTGCGCGGCCCAGCTCACCCGGCTGGCCAAGCAAACCGGCGTCGCCATGGTGATGATCGGCCACGTTACCAAAGAGGGCGCACTGGCCGGCCCGCGGGTGCTCGAACACATCGTCGACACCGTGCTGTACTTCGAAGGCGATACGCATTCGTCGTTCCGTCTGGTGCGAGCCTTCAAGAACCGCTTCGGGGCGGTGAACGAGCTGGGCGTGTTCGCCATGACCGACCGCGGCCTGCGCGGCGTCAACAACCCGTCGGCGCTGTTTCTGTCGCAACGCGAGCAGCCCGTGGCCGGCTCCTGCGTCATGGTCACCCAGGAGGGCACGCGGCCGCTGCTGGTCGAGATCCAGGCTCTGGTCGATGCGGCGCACGGCGGCAATCCGCGGCGGTTGTCGGTGGGGCTGGAAGGCAACCGGCTGGCCATGCTGCTGGCGGTGCTGCATCGCCATGGCGGCATCGTCACCTACGACCAAGACGTTTTCATCAACGCCGTGGGCGGCGTGCGCATCAGCGAGCCGGCCGCCGACCTCCCCGTGCTGCTGGCGATCCTGTCGTCGCTGCGCAACCGGCCGCTACCCTCAGGCCTGGTGGTGTTCGGTGAAATCGGCCTCACCGGCGAGATCCGGCCCGCGCCGCGTGGCCAGGAGCGCCTGCGCGAAGCGGCCAAGCTGGGCTTCACGCGGGCACTGATCCCGCGCGCCAATGCGCCTCGCCAGCCCATCGATGGCCTCACGGTCCTGCCCGTCGACCGGCTCGATGCGGCCTTGCAACATCTCGACTGACACCCGCGCCGCGCCGGCCGCTGCGGATCCCGCGCGTAAGCCCTAAAATGCCGGCTTTGTGCGGTTTCAAGGAAAACGGCGTGGCATCTGGTCTGTCGGCGTTGCGACTTCGCGTTTTACGCGGGCTGTATGGCGTGGTGCAAAATCAGCCATGGCTCAAACGGCTGGCGATCAGGATGGTGATGCGGTTCCCCAATCTGGGTGCGCGCGCCCTGGCGCGCGTGGGCACGCCAGGCGCCGCCAGCCACGCCGGCGGGCAGGCCGCCATCGACCTCGAAGCCACCCGGCGCTACGAAGAAGGCGGCTATCGCGCCATGCTCGATCCCTGTCTGGCGCTACCGGAGCCCGTGCCGCGCCGGCAGCTGTTCGTCGATATTTCGGGGCTGATCCAGCGCGATGCCCGTACCGGCATTCAGCGAGTGGTCCGTAACCTCACGCGAGCCCTGGCCGAAATCGACCTGCCGGGCTGGCGGGTCGAGCCCGTTTATGTGCATCAGCAGCATTTCGTCTATGCGCGGCGCTTCACCACGGCCGACTGGCAACTCCCCGCCCTTGCCCTCGGCGATGAACCCATCCGCGCCGAAACCGGCGACGTTTTCTTTACCGCCGATCTCGCGCTGCTGCCGATCGCCCAGATGGAAGCGCCGCTCCAGCGGTTGCGGGCCGGCGGCGTCGCGGTGCATTTCGTGCTGCACGATCTCATTCCGCTCACCCATCCACAGTTCTACCAGGGCGAGGTCGATCCTCGTTTTGCCCGCTGGCTGGAGATCGTGCTGGCCGAGGCCGATGGCGTGTGGTGTGTTTCCGCGGCGGTGCTGGACGACCTCCGGGCGTATCTGCGCCGCCATCCGCCGGCGCGGCGCGACGGCGGCCCGCGTTTGGGATGGTTCCACCTCGGCGCCAATCTGCCGGCCTGGCAAGCCACCACAGCCCAGCCGGGGCACTGGGAAACGCTCGGGCTATCGGGCGTGACGCGGCGCAGCCGATGTTTTCTCATGGTCGGCACCCTCGAGCCGCGCAAGGGGCACGGCCAGGTACTCGACGCCTTCGAAGCCCTCTGGCGCGTCGGTGACGACGTCTGTCTGGTCATCATCGGCAAAGTGGGCTGGAACGTCCGTCCGGTGGTCGACCGCCTGCGCAGCCATCCGGAAGCCGGCCGCCGGCTGGCGTGGTTCGAAAATGCCGCCGACAACGTACTTTGCCAGGCCTATGGCACGGCCCACGCCCTGATCGCGGCCTCCTACACCGAGGGCTTCGGCCTGCCGCTCATCGAGGCGGCCCAGCACGGCTTGCCGATCATTGCGCGCGATATTCCGGTGTTTCGTGAAGTCGCCGGCGAGCACGCGTATTACTTCGACGCCGCGGATGGCGCCGCCCTGGCCGCGGCAATCCGCGCCTGGCTGGCGCTCGAAGCGGAGGGACGCGCGCCGGTTTCGCGAGGCCTGCCTTATTTGTCCTGGGCCGAAAGCGCCCGCCGGGTGGCGCAAGCCATTCTCCCTCGCACCGAATGAACCGGGGGCGACCGGTCCATCGTTTACTATGTCACCTCAGTCTTATTTCCGTAACTTGGCGCGGGCCTTCGAGGCCTGGCGCAGCAAGCCCTTGTGACAGATCCCACCGCACCCGACGTTCCTTCCGAACCCGTGATACCGCCGTTTTCCGCGTTGCTGTCGCTGTATCACGGGGAGCGCGCCAAATACTTCGAGCACTGCCTGCAGAGCATGGCCGAACAAAGCTGGCCGGCGGCGGAAATCGTCCTGGTGCTCGACGGGCCGATCGGCGACGAACTGACCGCGGTGCTCGAACGCTGGCGCGACCGCCTGCCCCTGGTGGTGAGCGCCTTGCCCACCAACCGGGGATTGGGCCTGGCCCTGGCCCACGGCATGACGCTCTGTCGCCACGATCTCGTCGTGCGCGTCGATACCGACGATGTGTCGCAGCCCTGGCGTTTCGAGCGCCAGATCGATTTCATGGGCCACAACCCGCAACTGGCCGTATGCGGCTCGTGCATGTGGGAGATCGATCCCGACACCCAGGAGCCCCTGGGCCGTAAAACGGTGCCCGAAACCGACACCGCGATCCGCGCCATGCTGCCTTACCGCAACCCGTTCAACCATCCCACGGTGGTGCTGCGGCGCGAGGCGGTGCTGGCGGCCGGCAACTATCAGGATTTTCCGCTGGCCGAGGACTATCATCTGTGGCTGCCCTTGCTCGCGGATGGCGGGCAGGGCTGGAACCTGCAGGACGATCTGGTGCTGGCGCGCACCGGCAACGACATGCTGCGCCGCCGCCGCGGCTGGCCCTATGTGCGCACCGAATACCGCTTGTATCGCACCAAGCGGCAACTGCGGCTGAGCAATCCCGTCACGGCCTTCGTCGTTTTCGTCCTGCGTACCATTCCGCGCCTGTTGCCGCTGCCGCTTTTGCGGCCCCTCTACCGCGTGTTGCGCTCCAACCGATAAGCTCCATGGCATTGCTCGATCATCTCAATTCCCCGCAACTGGCGGCCGTTACGCTCGACCCGCAACACCATGCGCTGGTGCTGGCCGGCGCCGGCAGTGGCAAGACGCGAGTGCTGACGCTGCGCATGGCCTGGCTGATGCAGCAAGGCCTGGTCGGCCCCGGCGGCATCCTGGCCGTCACTTTCACCAACAAGGCGGCGCGCGAAATGGTCACGCGCATGACCGCGCTGCTGCCGATCTCGCCGCGCGGCATGTGGATCGGAACCTTCCATGGCCTGTGCAACCGCATGCTGCGCGCCCATCATCGCGACGCCGGGCTGCCATCCACCTTCCAGATCCTGGATATCGCCGACCAGCTTTCGGCGATCAAGCGCGTGCTCAAGGCGCACCAGATCGACGACGAAAAATACCCGCCCAAGCAGGTCCAGCGCTTCATCAACGCCGCCAAGGAAGAAGGCCTGCGGCCCGGCCAGACCGAAGCCCACGATAGCTTCCATCGGCGACTGGACGAAATCTACGATCTCTACCAGACTCAGTGCAACCGTGAAGGCGTGGTGGATTTTGCCGAGCTGCTGCTGCGTTCCCACGAGCTCCTGCAACAACAGGCGGCGGTGCGCGAGCACTACCAGCGCCGCTTTCGCCACATCCTGGTCGACGAATTCCAGGACACCAACCGTTTGCAATACCGCTGGCTCAAGCTGTTGGCCGGCGGCGGCGCCAGCGTGTTCGCGGTGGGCGACGACGACCAGTCCATCTACGCCTTCCGGGGCGCCAACGTCGGCAATATGTCGGAGTTCGAGCGCGACTTCGCCGGCCCGCACCTGATCCGCCTGGAACAGAACTACCGCTCGTTTGGCCATATCCTCGATTCGGCCAACGCCTTGATCGCCAACAACGACGGCCGGCTGGGCAAGAACCTCTGGACCGACCGGGGCGAAGGCGAGCCAATCCGTGTGGCCGAAACCGTGTCGGATGCCGCCGAGGCGCAATGGGTGCTGTCCGAGATCCAGAGCCTGGTGGCCGAAGGCCGCCTGCGCCGCGAGATCGCCATCCTGTACCGCAGCAACGCGCAGTCGCGGGCTTTCGAACATGCTTTGTTTTCCGCGCAGGTGCCTTACAAAGTGTATGGCGGCCTGCGGTTCTTCGAGCGGCAGGAGGTCAAGCACGCGCTGGCCTATTTGCGGCTGATGGAAAACCCCCACGACGATACGGCGTTCCTGCGCGTGGTGAACTTTCCCACGCGCGGCATCGGCGCCCGCACGCTCGAACAGCTCGGCGACGTCGCCCGCGAACGCGGCAGCAGCCTGTATGGCGCGGTGGCCCTGGTGGCGGGCAAGGGTGGGGCCAATCTGGCCCGCTTCGTCGAACTCGTCGATCGGCTGCGCTTCGAGACCACCGGGCTCACGCTGCCGGAACTGGTGGACCACGTTTTGCAGCACAGCGGGTTGCGGCAGCACTACGAGCAAGAAAAAGACGGCAGCGATCGCCTGGAAAACCTCGACGAACTGATCCCCGCCGCCGCGGCCTTCATCGACGAGGGGCCCATGCCCGACTTCGATGGCGATGGCGTGATCGCCGAACCGCTGCCGGACGACGCCATGCCGGCACTGGCCGCCTTTTTGTCGCATGCGGCGCTGGAAGCAGGCGACAACCAGGCCGCCGATGGCCAGGACGCCGTCCAGCTCATGACCATCCATGCCGCCAAAGGGCTGGAGTTCGAGGCGGTGTTCATCACTGGTCTGGAAGAAGGCTTGTTTCCGCACGAAAACAGCGCTGTGGATCCCGCCGGCCTGGAGGAAGAGCGCCGCCTGATGTACGTCGCCATCACGCGGGCGCGCGAGCGCCTGTACCTCGGCTACACGCAGAGCCGGATGCTGCATGGCCAAACCCGGTATCCCATGCGCTCGCGGTTTTTCGACGAACTGCCGGAATCCTGCCTGAAGTGGCTCACCCCCCGCCAGCCGGCGTGGGCCCAGGGCGCCGAAGCCAGGCGCGCCGCGTGGGAAGAATCCGATTGGAGCCCGCGCCCGCGGGCATCGGCCGCCGGTGCGTCGGGTGGTCTGGCCAGCGCTGGCGGCATCATGGTGGGCGAGCAGCATTTCCGGGTGGGCCAGAGCGTGCACCATGCGCGGTTTGGCGAGGGCGTGATCCTGGCGCTGCAAGGCAGCGGCACGCAGGCCCAGGCCCAGATTCGCTTTGCCGACGCGGGCACCAAAACTTTGGCGCTGGGCGTGGCGAAGCTCGAGGCGCGCTGAGCGGCGCGCCTCGTTAATGTGAAAGAACCCGGTCTTTCATGATCAAAGGTGGCGGCAAGCCATCTTGTCAGGCCGCGGCCCGCGCGTCGGGATCGCCAAAAACCGTGGTGTAAGTGGGATAAAAGCTGCAGTACAGCACGGCGGCCAGCACGAAGCTCAAGGGCATCTGCACCAGGCTGACCACGGCGTTCGGCAGGCCGACCGATTGCAGGAGATAGGCCAGCATCTCGAAGATCGCCACCAGGCCGGCCCAGGCCAGGCCATAGACGACGAAGGCGCCCTTGTTGCGCCAGCAGGCAATGCCGGAAAAGAACAGCGCCTTGCGCATGTCGAGGCCGTGCCAGGCCACCAGTACCGGAGCATGCCAGAACAGTGCGGCGAGCAGCAGGTAGAGCAGGCCCGACAGAATCAGCGGGCCGCGCACGGCCTCGAAGAGCGGCAACAGGTCGTTCTGTGCCTCGGCCAACTGCGCGGCGGCCTCCAGGTTGCCATAAAAGGGCAGGAAGCCCAGGATGCCCACGGCAATGACGCCCAGTAGGTAGATCCCGCCCAGGCCGAACAGGCGGCGCGCCACGCCCGGCTGGCGCAGCAGTTGCCACAGGAGCAGGGGGCGCACGGTGTTGCCCGCCGCGATGTCGCGGCAGGCGTTCAGGGTCATGACCGAAACCGCGGGCATCAGCAGGATGAAGATCGCCGGTCCCAGCGGTACCAGCAGGCTGGCCAGCAGCACCAGTAGACCGATGGTAAGGGCCCAGGTGAACATGGCCAAGGGCTGGCGCCGGAACAGCGCATAGCCCGCGCGTATCCAGAACCATCCTGCGGAAACGGGAAGTGAAGCGGCTTGCATGGTGATCGGGTCGTCGGAGAGAGGTCCGGTATGGTAGCCCGGCGCGGGAACCTATGCCGGGACGGGTTGCGAAGAGCCATCGCGAAGGGTGAGGGCGCCTGGGCCCAGTGCTAGCGCGGTGCCCCTCGTTGGCTGGCGGGCCGGGATCGTCCGACCGGCGCCAGCGGTTCGCCGGCGCCGGAAGGCCGGGCACCCGCCCCGCCTTGGCCGTTCACGGCAGCGGCGGAGCCGGCAACTCGCGCCGCAGGCGCAGGATGCGTTCGAAATGGCGGGGATCGTGCGGCTTGAGCGTTTGTGCCTCGCGGGGCAGGTGGAAGTCGTAGAGCCGGGAGATCCAGAAGCGCAGGGCGGCGGCGCGCAGCAGCGTTGGCCAGGCCTCGCGTTCGGCGTCGGTGAACGGCCGCTGCGCCTGGTACGCCTCCAGCCAGCTGGCAACGAGGTGGGGCACCAAGGCGCCCGAGTCTCGTTCGATGCACCAATCGTTGACCGCCACGGCCACGTCGAACAGCCAGGTGTCGCAGCCCGCAAAGTAAAAATCGATGAAGCCACCCATCAGCGGCTGCTCGGACGTGCCCGCGAACAGCACATTGTCGCGGAACAGATCGCAATGCACGGCGCCCGCGGGTAGCGACGCATGCAGGGCGCCGGCATGAAACGCCGCTTGATGTTCGAGCTCGCTGCGCAGGAGGCCGGCCTGCTCGGCCGACAAAAACGGCAGCACGGCGGGTGCCGTGGCCCGCCACCAATCGATACCGCGCAAATTGGCTTGCCGCAGCGCAAAATCACGGGCCTGCAGATGGGCCTGGGCCTGGGTGCGCGCGGCCAGGCGGCAGTGCGCCGCCACCGGCGCCGGCTCGTAGCCGCCGGCCAGCCTCGACACGATCGCGCACGGCTTGCCGTGCAGGCGGGTAAGCCGCCCGCCGTCGCGCAGCGTTTGTGGCTCGGGCACCGGCACGCCGCGCGCGGCGAGATGGTGCATCAGCTCGATGTAGAACGGCAGCTGTTCGAACTCCAGCTTTTCGAACAATGTGAGGACGTACTCCCCGTGGGTGGTATTGAGAAAATAGTTGGTATTTTCGATGCCGGCGGTAATGCCGCGCAGCGAGACCAGCTCGCCGATGGCGTACTGCCGTAACAGGACCTGGGCATCGGAATCGGCAACGGGGGTGAAAACAGCCATGGAGCGGAGCGGGGGGCCGAAAAAAGGTGAAAGAATCAGAGCGTACGCAACTGGGCCGCGGTTGGCGGCTGGATGAAGCCATCGTGCTCGTGGAAGTCGAAGATGGCGTCGACCACCGCCTGGGGGTCGTCCAGCACCTGCATCAGATCGATGTCGGTGGGGTCGATCAACTGGTGGTGCTCCAGTTGATCGCGTATCCACTGCAGCAGGCCGCTCCAGAACTCCGAGCCGACCAGAATGATGGGCAGGCGCTGGCTCTGGCGGGTCTGGATCAGGGTGAGGGCTTCGAACAGCTCGTCGAGCGTGCCGTAGCCGCCAGGCATCACGACGTAGGCCGAAGTGTATTTCATGAAGGCCACTTTGCGGGGAAAGAAGTGGCGGAACCAGAGGCTGATGTTTTGATAGGGGTTGGAGAGCTGCTCCATGGGCAGGTCGATGTTGAGGCCCACGCTGGGGCTGGGGCCGGCGTGAGCTCCTTTGTTGCACGCTTCCATCAGGCCCGGCCCGCCTCCCGAGATCACGCTGAAGCCGGCCTCCGATAGCAGGCGGCTGAGGGTTTCGGTGGTTTGATAGTAGGGATGGCCCGGCTTGATGCGGGCGCTGCCGAAGACGCTGACCGCCGGACGGACCTGGGCCAGTTTTTCCGACGCCTCATAGAACTCTGACATAATCCCCAGCAAATGCCAGGATTCCCGCGCCTTGGTCGTCGTGGCGCGGTCTTCATCGAGAATGTCGCGCAGCCCGGGTACGCGTACCAGGCGTCGCTTGCGCTGGGGTTGGGAACTGGCTTCGTTGCGATCCGCGGCCGGGCCGCGGGTCGCGTCATCCGATGGACTCATATGAAAAAAACCTTGTTGCTGGTGGATGGTTCGAGCTATCTGTACCGCGCCTATCATGCCATGCCCGACCTGCGTAACGCCGATGGCGAGCCAACCGGGGCGCTGTATGGCGTGATCAACATGATGCGGCGCCTGGCGCTCGATCATACGGCAGACTGGCTCGCCTGCGTGTTCGACGCCCGCGGGCCCACCTTCCGCGACGAACTGTATCCCGACTACAAAGCCAACCGCGACGCGATGCCCGACGACCTCGCGCGGCAGATCGAACCCATCCACGCCGCCATCCGGGCAATGGGCTGGCCGGTGATCAGTATCGCCGGCGTCGAGGCCGACGACATCATCGGCACCCTGGCCGTGCAGGCCACCGCGCGTGGCGTGCACACCATCATCTCCACTGGCGACAAGGATCTCGCTCAATTGGTCGATGGCCACGTCAGCCTGATCAACACCATGAGCGGCGAACGCCTCGACGAAGAAGGCGTGCGGGCCAAGTTCGGCGTGCCGCCCACGCGCATCGTCGATTACCTGATGCTGGTTGGCGACACCGCCGACAATGTGCCCGGCGTGCCCAAGGTCGGCCCCAAAACCGCCGCCAAATGGCTGGGCCAGTACGACTCGCTCGACAACCTGGTGGCCCACGCCGCCGAGATCAAGGGCGTGGCGGGGCAGAACCTGCGCGACGCGATCGAGCGCTTCGAGCTTTCGCGCACCCTGATCACGGTGAAGACCGACTGCGACCTCGACGGCCATCTGGACGACTTCGAAGATCTTCGCCCCAAGCCGGTGGATACCGAAACCCTGGTCGGCTTGTACGAGCGCTTTGGCTTTCGGTCGTGGCTGCGCGAGGTCACCGGCGACACCGAGCGGATCCCCGAAAAGGACGCCCGCATACAACGGCCCGCGGGCAGCGCCATCCAGGCCGCCGGCGAGGTTGGCCAGGCCCAGCCGGAGGGCCTCGCGGTAGCCGACGTCCGGTACGACACGGTGGCCGATTGGGAAACCTTCGACGATTGGCTCGAGCGCCTGCGAGCGGCCGAACTGGTGGCGATCGATACCGAAACCGCCGGCGGCCTGGGCGCCATGCAGATGCGCCTGGTCGGCATCTCGCTGGCCACCGAGCCCGGCCGCGGCTGCTATATCCCGCTCGCTCATCGCTATGCCGGGCTCGCCCAGGACGCCCAGTTGCCCATGGCTGAAGTGCTCGAACGCCTGCGGCCGTGGCTGGAAGACGACAACGCCGCCAAGCTGCTGCATCACGCCAAGTTCGATACCCACGCCTTCGCCAACGCCGGGATCGCCCTGCGCGGCATACGGCACGACACGATGCTGCAGGCTTATGTGCTGGAGTCGCACAAGAGCGTGGGCCTGAACGAGCTCGCCGAGCGCTGGTTGGGCCGGCGCGGCGTCAGCTACCAGGATCTATGCGGCAAGGGCGCCTCGCAGATCGGCTTCGATGAAGTGGCCATCGAAACCGCCGCGCACTATGCGGCTGAAGACGCCGATTTCACCCTGCAACTGCATCGGGTGCTGTTGCCGCAGGTCGAGGCCGAGGCCGGACTCGAACGCATCTACCGGCTCGAGATCCAGGTATCGCGTGTGCTGGCCATCATGGAACGCCACGGCGTGCGGCTCGACGGCGATGTCCTGCGCCGGCAAAGCCAGGAGCTGGGCGCGCACCTGGCGGCCCTGGAAGCCAAGGCCTACGAGCTCGCCGGCCAGCCGTTCAACCTCAACTCGCCCAAGCAACTGGGCCAGATCCTGTTCGAACAAATGGGCCTGCCGGTGGTGCGCAAAACAGCCAGCGGAGCGCCGTCCACCGACGAAGAAGTGCTCACCCGGCTGGCGCAGGATTATCCCCTGCCGCAGACGCTGCTCGAATACCGGAGCCTGGCCAAGCTCAAGTCCACCTATACCGACAAATTGCCGCGCATGATCTGCGAGCAAACCGGCCGGCTGCACACCTCGTACGCGCAGGCCGCCGTGGTCACCGGCCGCCTGGCGTCGAGCGAACCCAATCTGCAGAACATCCCGGTGCGCACGCCGGAAGGACGCCATGTACGCACGGCATTCGTCGCCGCACCGGGCTTCGTGATGATGTCGGCCGACTATTCGCAGATCGAACTGCGGGTGATGGCCCATGTGGCCGACGAAGCCAATCTGCAGGCCGCCTTCGCCCGGGGCGAGGATATCCACCGGGCCACCGCCTCCGAGGTGTTCGGCGTGGCGCTCGACGAGGTGAACGCCGAGCAGCGGCGGGCCGCCAAGGCCATCAACTTCGGCCTGATGTACGGCATGGGGCCGTTCGGCCTGGCCGCCAACCTGGGCATCACCCGCGACGCGGCCCAGGTGTACATCGACCGCTACTTTGCCCGCTATCCCGGCGTGGCGCAGTATATGGAGAGCATTCGCAGCCAGGCGCGAGAGCTGGGCTACGTCGAAACCGTGTTCGGCCGCCGCCTGTGGCTGCCCGAAATCCGCGGCGGCAGCGGCCCTCGCCGTCAGGCGGCCGAGCGCGCCGCCATCAACGCGCCGATGCAAGGCACGGCCGCCGACCTCATCAAGATGGCCATGGTGGCGGTGCAGGATTGGCTGGAGGCCGGTGCGCGCCAAAGCCGCTTGATCCTGCAGGTGCACGATGAGCTCGTGCTCGAGGTGGCCGAGGCCGAGTTGGAGGAAGTCCGCGTGAAGCTGCCCGAGCTCATGTGCCAGGTGGCCACGCTGCGCGTGCCGTTGATGGCCGAAGTGGGCGTGGGTCCCAACTGGGAGCGCGCGCACTGAGGAAGGGGCGGAGTCCGGCGAGACTGCTGGCCATTGGGTTATCGTTGATCTTGGTTTTGAACTTTTCAGGAGACATCGTCATGAGTTTTGCCCCCGCCGCCGGACAACCGACCGACAACACTATCCACACGCCCGCCGATGGCCTGCGTAGCGGTGATGTCACCATCGCCGCGGGCAACGAATCACTGCCCGCCTACTATGCCGCGCCCGCCGACGGCAGCGAGCTGCCGGTGGTGCTGGTGGTGCAGGAGATCTTCGGCGTTCATGAGCACATCAAGGATATCTGCCGCCGGCTGGCCCGCGAAGGCTACCTGGCCGTAGCGCCCGAGCTGTACTTCCGCCAGGGCGATGCCTCACGCTACGACGACATCCCCACGCTGTTCGCCGAGCTGGTGAGCAAGGTGCCCGACGCCCAGGTACTGGCCGATCTCGATGCCGCCGCCGCCTGGGCCCGCTCGCAGGGCGGCAGTGCCAGCCAGTTGGCGATCACCGGCTTCTGCTGGGGCGGCCGCATCACCTGGCTGTATGCCGCGCACAACCCCGGCGTCAAAACCGGCGTGGCCTGGTACGGCCGCTTGGCGGGAGACACCGACCCCCTGCATCCGCGGCACCCGACCGATGTCGCCGGGGCGCTGCATGCGCCCGTGCTGGGCCTGTATGGCGGCCAGGACACCGGCATTCCGCTTGAAGCCGTCGACGCGATGCGAACGGCCCTGGCCCAGGGAGGCGCGGCCGCGAAACAGTCGGAGATCCACGTGTATCCCGACGCGCCGCATGCCTTTTATGCCGATTACCGGCCCAGCTATCGAGCCGCCGAGGCCGCGGATGGCTGGCAGCGCATGCTGGCCTGGTTCCGCCGGCATCTGGGCTGATCCTGCCGTTACCGACGCGCCGGCAGCCATCTGCCGCGCGTCGGCGTGGCACGCGAGCGGCGGCTCCAGCGCTACAGCTTGTGGTTGCCGCGCATCGTGCACCACACCGACAGCAGGCTGGCCCCCACGATGAGCCCCATGCCGGCGGCGGCCATGGCATCGGGGCGGTCGCCCCACAGCAGGAACCCCAGGACCGAGGCGACGATGATGATGGTGTACTGCAAGGCCGCCGACAACAGGGCGGAGCCGGCGCCAAAGGCGCGGGTCAGGGCCAATTGGCCGCCCAGGCCCGTCAGGCCCAGCACGGCCAGGGCCAGCCAGCCCCGCAACGAGGGCATATGCCAGCCCTGGACGAGCAGCACCAGGGCGCCGCTCAGGCAGGTGCAGACCGAAAAATACAAGACCACTCGCCATGCGGGCTCGCCCAGGCGGCCCAGCGAGCGGATCTGCAATTGCGATAACGCGCCGCATGCCCCGGCGCCCAAGCCGCAGAGCGCGGCCAGCCATTGTTCGGGATTGATGGCGGGGCGCAGCACGGCCAGCACGCCGGCAAAGCCCAGCGCCACCGCGAAGATGCGCAGACCGTCGCGCCGCGCGCCGCCCCAGCCGAGCATATAGCCCGCAATGAAGAGCGGGGCGGTGTAGGTGAGCGTGGTGGCGGTGGCCAGCGGCAGCTGCGAGACGGCATAGAAGCCCAGCCACATGGCGCCGGTGCCGGAAACGTTGCGCCAGAAATGAGGCCGCCAGCGCAGCGGACGCAGCGACAGCCCGCTGGCGCGTGCCCAGAATAGCAGCAGGGCGACGGAAGGCAGGCCACGCATCAGGATGATCTCGGCCAGCGTGACGTGATACTCGGAGGCCATTTTGATGCTCGCGCCCATGATGCCGAACATCAGGGTCGAAGCCAACATCCAGAGGGCTTGCATCGTACGGCTACCAGGAAAGGGGGATGAGCGGGTCGTCGCGCAAAGGTTCGAGGAAATGCGCCAGGATCAGGGCGTGGTCGTCATGCAGCCGGCCCACCAGGGCCGGTAGCCGGTCCCGCGCCACCCAGCGGGCCTGTGAGGCATCGTCGCCCGCCCGTGGCGTGGGCGGCCGGGCGGCTTCCAGGACGAAGTGATACGCATGGGTGATCACCCGTCCGCGTTGGCTGCGCCAGGGAGCGTCGAAAACCGCGCTGCCGCGGGGCGTCTCGTTTCCGAGGTCGAGGCCGGTTTCCTCGGCGAGTTCGCGGCGGGCCGACTGCAATAAGGTCTCGTCGACGTCGATGAAGCCGCCGGGCAGGGCATAAAGATCACGCCCGGGCGCCCGGGCCCGTTGAATCAGCAGTACATGGCCGGCACATTCGATCACGCAATCCACCGTCACCTTGGTGACGGGGTAGGGCGCGGTCGACCACGCCAGGCGATCCTGCTCCAGGGCCTGCCATTCTTCGCGCAGCCGGCCGCATTGCATGCCCTCCAGCCACTGCGCCAACCAGGCCTCGGCATCCGGTGTGGCGGCGCCGGGCGGCGGCAGGGCGGGAGGAGGCCCGGCCACCAGGGCCGATCGGCGCCAGGCCGCGGCGGCGTCAGAGTGAGGATAGGGCAGCGCCACGGCGCCGGCCCTGGCGGCGGGCGGCAGCCCCGGCTCGGCCTGCACCGCGAGGCGGGGCGCGGCGCCGCCGGCCGGCTCCAGCGCCGCGAGCACGGCTTGCCAGTCGGCGCCCGGCGGATAGGTTTCGCGCAGGGCATAGAGGGCGATGCGCGGCCGCTGGCCGGCGGAAATCGAGAGGCGCAGGAGCTCGGCCCGTTGCTCCAGCGAGAACGGATGGCGTACGCTTGGGGCCTGCGTGGCGCCGGCCAGCACCAGGGCCACGCGAGGCGCCTGCTGCAACGCCGAGTCCAGGGCCAACTGGTGGGCATGCAGCCAGGGCTGGAATGTCCCGATCTGTACGACAATATCGAATGGATAGGCGTCGAGCGGGTCAAGATTCACGATTGGCTCCCGGCGCCAAGGACGAGCGAGGAAAACTGCATGGTTCGTATTGTGAAATGTCCCACCTGCCGGCGCGATGTGCCATGGCGGGATGATAGCCTTTATAAGCCCTTCTGTTCGGAGCGCTGCAAGCAGATCGACCTCGGCGCCTGGGCCGCCGAACGCTTTGTCATTCCCGGCGAGCCGGCGCACCTGCCCGAAGAATCCGATCCCTGGAAGTCGCGCGACGAACGCTGATCACGCGCCAGGCATCGTCATTCAGGGCACGGCGGGAAGGGCGTTCGATTCGGTCGCGGGCTGCTGCGCGTCAGCGGCGGGCGTCGTCGGAGCGGTGCTCGCCGTTGCCGTCGAAATCGTGCCGCTCGTATACCTTTTCCGCCGCGTCCAGCACCGTGGCCTCGGCCAGCGGCGCACCCGACAAATACGCGGCGCGGCCCAGCGTATGGGCGGCGATGGTCACTGTGGCGAACAAAAAGAAAATCCCGGCCAGCGCCGTCAGCAGGGCGCCCCAGGTGCCGGCCGCCAGCGCGGCGCCCAGCAACAGGCTGCCGGCGCCCACCACGCCCGCCTTGGTGGCGGCATGCATGCGGGTGTAGGCGTCCGGAAACCGGATCATGCCCAGGGCGGCGCTGAAGATGATGAAGGCGCCCACCACCAGGAAGCAGGCGGCGGCGATATGGCGCAAGGTTTCCATGGGTGTCTCCCGGGTTCAGCGAGGAGGTTGCGCGGTTCGGCGGGAATCGCCGGCGGCCGTGCCGGACGTCTCCGGTCCGGTATCGCGGGCGATGGCGTCGCTGGCGTTGGAGCGGCCCTCGGGTATCCGGGCGCGTTCGAGCAGGCTGGCAAACGCGACCGCTCCCAGAAAGCCGAACAGCGCGATGCCCACCGCAATGTCGAGGTAGGCCGCCTGGCCGCCGAGGGTGGCGGCCACGGCGGCGATGGCGATGCCGAGCAGGCCGAGAAGATCGGTGGCGATGGCGCGATCGGCGGAACTCGGCCCGGCCAAGAGGCGCCAGGCCACCATGGCGACGGCGGGAACCAGCAGGATGGCGGCGAATACGCCGGCCCAGAACACGAGAGTCATGGCCACACCTTGGGGATGTGAGTCTCGAGCGACGCCTTTATGTCGCGTACCGCCGCGTCTGGATCGTCGACGTCCAGCGCGTGGACATAGAGCAGGCGGCAATCGTCGGAGACGTCCAGCGTGGTGGTGCCCGGCGTGAGCGTGATCATGTTGGCGAAGGTGGTAATGCCCACGGGCGAGGTTTCATCCACGGGCACGGCCAGGATCGCCGGGTGGACGGTGCCGCGCGGCGCGTAGACCATGCGTAGCGTGACCCAGGTTGCCTTGAACAACTCGCGCAGCAGGGTAACGGCAATCAGCAGCCAGGCGGGCGTCACGCGCAGCACGTGAATCAGGCCGCGCCACGTGACGCGCCTTCGGGTCGCGGCCGCGGCTTTGCCGCTTTTCGGGCGAGCCGCCGGCGTCGAGCCGGGCTGGCGGGGTTGGTCGTCGTCACGAACGAGGGGTTTTCCGTTGGACGGTGGGGTCATGGCGCGGCTCCGGACGTCAGCACGGCCGCGATGTAGGCATCGCGGTCGAGCAACTGATTGGCGGCGTCGATCGAAAGACGGGCAAAAGGCTCGGTATACAGACCGATGGTCAGGGTGATGGCGGCCAGCGCCACGATGGGCAGGTACATCGCCACGCGCTCGCCGCGACCCCAGTGCGCCTCCGGATGGGGCAGGGGCTCGGCCTTCCAGAAGGCTTCGTTCCAGATTTTGATCATGGAATACAGGGTAAGCAGGCCCACGACCAGGGCCGCTGCGGCCAGGATCCAGGCCTGGGCGTCGAGGCTGGCCCGGATCACCGCCAGTTTGCCCCAGAAGCCCGACAGCGGCGGGATGCCGGCCAGCGATAGGGCGGGAATCAGGAACAGCAGGCCCAGCAGCGGCGCCGTACGCCACAGCCCGCCCAGCCGCGCCAGCGCATAGCTGCCGCCGTGTTGGCGGATCGCGCCGGCCAGCAAGAACAGATTGGCCTTGACCACGATGTGATGCACGATGTAGAGAATGCTCCCGGCGATGGCCAGCGGCGTCATCAGCGCCAGGCCGATCAGCATATAGCCGATCTGGCTGATGATGTGGAACGACAGGATCTTGCGCACATCGTAATGAGCCGCCGCGCCCAGCACGCCGATCACCATGGTACCGATTGCGATCACGGTAAAGATCGGGCCCAGCCAGCCGGTATCGCCGCTGAACAGCAGCGTATACACACGCAGGATGGCATAGACGCCGACCTTGGTGAGCAGCGCCGCGAAGATCGCTACCACCGGCATCGAGGCGGTGTGGTACGACGCCGGCAGCCAGTTGAACAGCGGGAACACCGCCGCCTTGGCGCCGAAGGCCACCAGCAGCAGCAGCGCCACGGCCAGGACGGCGCCCCGGTTGTCGAGATCGGGAACCACGCGCGCCAGATCGGCCATGTTGAGCGTGCCGGTCATGCCGTAGAGCAGTGCGATCGAGGCCAGGAACAGCGTGGTGCCGATGAGGTTCAGCATCACATAGCGGATGCCGCCATCGAGCTGCTCGCGGCTGCGGTCGAGCACCAGCAGGCCGAAGGAGGCGATCAGCATCACCTCGAACCAGACGTACAGGTTGAACAGGTCGCCGGTGACGAAAGAGCCGCACACGCCCAGCAGCAGGCTGTGATAGAGGGGATGGAAGCCGGCGCGGTCGCGTCCCGCACGGCCCGGCCCCAGGGAGTAGATGCCAACGGCCAGCGCCATCAGGCCCGTGATCGCGAGCATGATGGCGGCGAAGATGTCGATCACCAGCGAAATGCCGAAGGGCGCGGGCCAGTCGCCCATTTGCGCCACCAGGATGGTGCCGTCGGCGGTGAGCAAAAGCAGGCGCAGGGCCACCAGCAGCAGCACGCCGGAAGCCGCCAGGCTGATCCACGGCTGCACGGCGGGGCGCCGCCAGAACAGTGCGCAGCTCGCGGCGGCGAACAGCGGGACCAGCAGCGGGGAGACGATCAGAACGTGGACGCTCATTGCGCGTCTTCCCGCGGTAGGCCGGCGGCGGCCGGCGCGAAAAGCTCCCGCCCCGTGGCGGTCGTTGCTTGGCCACCGGCACGGCCGGTCCTCGGCCCTGCCGGTGGCGAGTCATGTCCGCCTCCGTTCGGCAAGGCGGAGCCGGCGCCGGGGAGTTCGGACAGGGTGGCCGCATCGATGTGTTCGGCGTCGTCCAGGCTCTCGGCGTCGAGCGTGCCGAAGCGCCGCCACGCCTGCAGGGCCAGCATGAGGGCGAACGCGGTCAGGCCGAAGCCGATCACAATGGCGGTGAGGATCAGCGCCTGGGGCAGTGGATTGGCGGTATGGGCTGCAAGGGTGTCGGCACCATCGGCTATCAGGGCTGGCGCCATGGGGCCGATGCGGCCCGTCAGCAGGATCGCCAGATTGACGCCGTTGCCCAGCAGCACGAAGCCCAGCAGCATGCGCGGCAGGTCGCGGCTGAGAAAAAGATAAACCGAGGTGGCGATGACCACGCCGATGGCAAGGGCCAGCAGGGTTTCCATGGGAGAGTGGGTCAGCGTCGGATGAGGTTGAGGAAGATGGCGCAGACGGTGCCGATGACGGTCAGGTAGACGCCGACGTCGAACAGCAGCGCGGTGCCGATGGGCAGGCGGCCATCGCCTAGCGGAATGAACAGCCATTGGTGCGTGAGATAGCCGCGGCCCAGGATCAGGGCGGGCACGCCGCTGGCCAGGGCCAGCAGCACCCCCGTGCCGCACAGCGTGGTGGGCGCGACCCGAAGTTGCCGCAGGGCGTCGTGGCGCCCGCGCGAGATGGCGAAGAACAAGATGCCTACGCCGGCGATCAGCCCGCCGATGAAGCCGCCGCCGGGCGAATTGTGGCCCCGCAGCAGGATATAGAGCGAATAAAGCACCGCCATGACCAGAATGGGGGCGGCCGAGGTGCGCAAAATCAGGGATGGTTTCATCTCCGTTCCTCGATGATTGGTTCCGGCCCGACATGGACGGAGGCCGCCGCCTGTTGGGAGGCTGGCATGCGGCCTCGTCGCGCGGCTCCCGACCGCAGCAGGGCGACGACGCCGAAGCCCGCAATGGCGAGCACGGTGATTTCGCCCAGCGTATCGAGGGCGCGGAAGTCGACCAGGATGACGTTGACGACGTTATGGCCCTGCGCGGCCAACAGGCTGTACTGGCCGAACCAATCGGACAGACGGGTATCCAGCGGCTGCGCGAGAATGGACAGGAGGATGGCCGACACCCCCGCGCCGGTGGCGATGGCGATGGCGGCGTCCACGCGTTTCTGGCCGCGTCGCCGAGTGTCCGATTGGGGGATCGGGATCCGTGCCAGCGTGGTGGCGATGATCACCGCCATCAGCGTTTCAACCGAGAACTGGGTGAAGGCAACGTCGGGGGCGCCGAACAACATGAAAATCACGGCGGTGGCGAAACCCACCAGCCCGACGGCCATCACCGCGACAAAGGCCGTGCGTGCCCGGGTGGCGGCGACGGCGCCAATCACCAGGCCGGCGAAAGCGAGATAGCGGATGTCCCACCATGCCAGCTCGAACGCCGGCGCGGCGAGGCCGCCGCCCGCGACCAGCGGCAGCAACAGGGCGGCGGCGGCGGCACCGAAGAGCAGGCGGATGTAGCCGCGCAGACTGCCATGCTGAAAGAATTCGGTGCTGGCGCGCGCCAAGAGGGTCAGGCCATGCAGGGCGGCGTCGTAGCCGCGGGTGGCGCCGTAACGATCGATGGCGGTGCGGGCCTCCAGCCAGGGGCGCAGCGTCGGCCAGATGCGGTAGAGGCTGAAGCCAGCGAGCAGCGTGGCCGCGCTGAGCCACAGAATGGTGTTGAAACCATGCCACAGCGCGGGTTCGACGCCGCTGGCGCGGCCCAGCGTGGCGGCCGCGGCCGGCTCGAGCCAGCGCGTGGCGGTGGCCGGCAAGGCCAGGGCCGCCGCCAGACTCAGGAGGCCGAGCGCGAGCGGGCCGGCGAGCATGGCCGCGGGCGGGTCGTGCGGCGTGTGCGGGGTGGGCGCGGCCCGGCCGGCAAAGACCCGGACCGACAGGACGGCGGCGATCGCCACCGTGCCGGCATTGACCAGGAACAAGCCGATAGCGGCCCCCCATCGGAAATACTCGGCATAGGTCACGGCCTCGTACATGAGTTCCTTGGCGAGAAAGCCGAGGAACGGTGGCAGCCCCGCCATCGACAGCGCCGCCAGGCCGGCGCCGAGCGCGGTGAGCGGCATGGCGCGGCCCAGGCCGCGCAGGCGACCGGCGTCGCGCAGCCCGGTGGCGTGGTCGATGATGCCGGCGGTGAGGAACAGGCCCGCCTTATAAAAGGCGTGCACCACGAGGAAGGTGAGGGCGGCCACGATGGCCAGCGGCGAGCCGATCCCGAGCAGCAGCGTGAGGGTGCCCAGGGCCGCCACGGTGGTATAGGCCAGGATGCGTTTGAGATCGGTGGCGCGCAGGGCCAGCACGGTGCCGGTCAGGGCGGTGGCCAGGCCAAAGCCGGTGAGCAGCAGATGCCACAGAGCTTCACCGGCGAACAGGGGCGAAAACCGGGCCATGACGTAGATGCCCAGCTTGACCATGGTGGCCGAATGCAGATAGGCCGACACCGGCGTGGGCGCCGCCATCGCGCTGGGCAGCCAGAAGTGGAAGGGAACCTGGGCCGACTTGGTAAAGCAGCCGAGCAGGATGAGCAGCATGGCCGCCGTGGCGGTGGGCGCGGCCAGTATCGCTTCGCGGGCGGCCAGGATGCCCGAGAGACGGGTAGTGCCGGCCGCCTGCACCAGGAGCAGCAGCCCGGCCAGCAGCGCCAGCCCGCCGGCCACGGTGACCAGCAGCGCCTGCAGGGCGGCCTTGCGGGCTTCGAGGGACTCGTGGTTGTAGCCCACCAGGAAAAACGAGGCCAGGCTGGTGAGTTCCCAGAAGATGAACAGCAGGATGACGTCGTCGGCGGTCACGGCGCCCAGCATGGCCATCATGAAGAGCAGCAGCAGTGTGACGAGCTGCCGCGAACGCGGGTCGTCCTGCAAGTAACGCCCGGTGTACAGGAAGATCAGCGTGCCGATACCGGTGATCAACAGGGCAAAAACGCCGCCCAGGCCGTCGAGTCGCAGGCCGCCTGCCACTCCCAGCGCCGGCACGCCCCAGAAGGCGCCGAACCAGCCCTGGGCATCGGCCTGCCAGCTCAGCACGGCATAGAGACCGCAGCCGATCGCTGCCGCGAGGGCGGCCAATGCCGGAGACATCCGTCGCGGAACCATGGCGGCTGCGATGCCGGAGGCCAGCGCCAACAGGATCGGGAGAGCCAGGATGTCAGGAAGCATGGTGGCGGATGGGTGAGCGAAAGTCGTGGATCAGAATGAAATGCATCGGAGCAATCCCGACCCGCAAGACAAAGGCAAGGTTCCCGGATTTCCGGAAAGCCCCGCATCGCGGCCTGGGACCGGACTGCGCCCGCCAGTGTAACCGGATAAGCCTGGACTGCTCCAGACACGGTAGAATAAAGGGTTTGGTTAGCGACCTTTCGCATTTGCGCCGGCCCGATCTTTTTTAAGCGCCGGCCGTCCGGGGGTCGCAGGCCCCTCTTCCCTGGGGGCAGCGCCGCCGCATCCGCGGCAAACTCGTGGGCTTTTTTTGAGGTTTGAGTCATGCCTATTTACGCCTATCGGTGTGCCGAGTGTGGCCACGATCACGACGCCTTGCAGAAGATGTCGGATGCCCCTCTCACCGATTGCCCGGCCTGTGGCAAGGCCGCTCTGGTCAAGCAAGTCACCGCGGCCGGATTCCAGCTCAAGGGTTCGGGCTGGTACGTCACCGATTTTCGCAATGGCCAGGGCAAGGGTGCCAATAGTTCCTCCGACAGCGCCGGTAGTTCCAGCGGCACTGAGCCTGCCTCCGGCGCCGCCCCCGCGCCGACCGCCAGCCCGGCCACCCCAGCGAGCTGAAATCCGGGCCGGCGCAAGCGCCGGCCCCCCATCCGCCGATCCATTCACCAGGAAACTTCCATGCGTACGTGCTATACCGGCCAGGTCTGCCGCGATCATCTTGGGCAGACCGTTACTCTGTTCGGCTGGGTGCATCGTCGCCGCGACCACGGCGGCATTATCTTTATCGATCTGCGCGACCGCGAGGGCCTTGCCCAGATCGTGTGCGATCCCGACGCCGCCGCCACGTTCGCCGTGGCCGAGCGCCTGCGCAACGAGTACTGCGTACGCGTGACGGGCCTGGTGCGCGAGCGCCCCGAAGGCACCATCAACCCGGATCTGCGCTCGGGCGAAATCGAAGTCCTGGCCCAAGAGATCGAAATCCTCAACGCGTCGGTCACGCCGCCGTTCCAACTCGACGACGACAATCTCTCCGAGACCACCCGTCTCACCCATCGCGTGCTCGATCTGCGCCGGCCGCAGATGCAGCGCAACCTGATGCTGCGCTATCGGGTTTCCATCGAGGTCCGCAAGTACCTCGACGATCTCGGCTTCATCGATATCGAAACCCCCATGCTCACCAAGAGCACGCCGGAAGGCGCGCGCGACTACCTCGTGCCTTCGCGCGTGCACGCCGGCGAGTTCTTCGCCTTGCCGCAGTCGCCGCAATTATTCAAACAAATGCTGATGGTGTCCGGCTTCGACCGCTACTATCAGATCACCAAGTGCTTTCGCGACGAAGATCTCCGCGCCGATCGCCAGCCCGAGTTCACTCAGATCGATTGCGAAACTTCCTTTCTCGACGAGTTCCAGATCCGCGAACTGTTCGAAGGCCTGATCCGGCACGTCTTCAAAACCGTGCAAGACGTCGAACTGCCGAAGCCGTTCCCCACCATGACCTGGGCCGAAGCCATGCGGCGTTTCGGTTCCGACAAGCCCGATCTGCGGGTGGCGCTCGAGTTCACCGATCTCACCGACGTCATGCGCGACGTCGACTTCAAGGTGTTCGCGTCGGCCGCCAACCAAGAAGGCGGCCGGGTGGTGGCCCTGCGGGTGCCGGGCGGCGCCGAGATTTCCCGCAGCGAGATCGACGCCTATACCCAGTTCGTCGCCATCTATGGCGCCAAGGGGCTGGCCTGGATCAAGGTCAACGACAGCGGCAAGGGCCGCGAGGGCCTGCAGGCGCCCATCGTCAAGAACCTCCACGACGAAGCCATCGCGGCGTTGCTCGAACGCACCGGCGCTCAGAACGGCGATATCCTGTTCTTCGGCGCGGATAAAGCCAAGGTGGTGAACGACGCCATCGGCGCCCTGCGCGTCAAGATTGGCCACAGCGATTTCGGCCGCAAGCAGGGTCTGTTCACCGGTGGCTGGCAGCCGCTGTGGGTGATCGACTTCCCGATGTTCGAGTACGATGAAGACGACCAGCGCTACACTGCGGCGCACCACCCCTTTACCAGTCCCAAGGATGGCCACGAGGATCTGCTCGAGAGCAAGCCCGGCGAAGCCTTGGCCAAGGCCTACGACATGGTGCTCAACGGCTGGGAAATCGGTGGCGGTTCGGTGCGGATCCACCGCGAAGCGGTGCAGAGCAAAGTATTCCGCGCACTCAAGATCGACGCCGACGAAGCCCGCGAGAAGTTCGGCTTCCTGCTCGACGCCTTGCAGTACGGCGCGCCGCCCCACGGCGGCGTGGCCTTCGGCCTCGATCGCATCGTCACCATGATGACCGGCGCCGATTCCATCCGCGACGTGATCGCCTTCCCCAAAACCCAGCGGGCCCAGTGCCTGCTCACGCAGGCGCCGTCGCCCGTCGACGAAAAGCAACTGCGCGAGCTGCACATACGCCTGCGCCAGGTCGAGCCCAAGGCTTGACGAACCGCCGGCCCTGTTGCGGGGCCGGCGCAGCTCATCATGTCGCGTCTGCGGATCGTCAGCTATAACATCCACAAGGGTCGCTCGGCGGTCCTCAGCCGGGCGAGCCTCAACCAATTGCGGCTGGGGCTGCACGGCCTGGGGCCGGATCTCCTGTTCCTGCAAGAGGTCCAGGGACGCAACGATCGGCTCGGCGTGCTCGATGCCCAGCACGAATCCCTGGCGGCGGCCCTCGGGCTGCAACTGGCCTACGGCCGCAACGCCATCCGGCGCCATTCCGAGCATGGCAATGCGCTACTCTCGCGCTTTCCGGTGCTGGGGCACGAAAATCAGGACATTTCCGACCACCGGCTGGAGCAGCGTGGTTTGTTGCACGTGCAGGTGCAGATCGGCGAGCACGAAGTGCACTGTTTCGTGGTGCACCTGGGGCTGTTCGCCTTCAGCCGCACGAGGCAGGCCGAAGCCATGATCCAGCGCATCGATGAGCTCGTGCCGGCGCATTGCCCCATTCTCATTGCGGGCGACTTCAACGACTGGAACGATAATCTATCGGCCGAGCTGATCCGGCGCCTGCAGGTGCACGAGGTATTCGCCACCGCGCCGCGCTCGGGCGGCGGCATGCCGCCGCTGCGCGAAAGCCTGGCCTGGATGCGGGGGGCGCTGAAGCCTGCCGACGCCGCCGGGATGGGGCGGGCGGCCGCGCCGCGCCTGGGCAGTGGCAGCCAGGCCCTGGCGGCGCGGCCGCCGCGCACGTTTCCGGCCGCGCTGCCCTGGTTCCGTCTCGACCGGATCTATCAGCGCGGGTTCGCCGTGCGCAGCGCGCGGGTACTGCGCGGCAAACCCTGGACTTCTTTGTCGGACCACGCTCCGCTGCTGGCGGATCTCGAGCTGCCCTGACGCGCTTGCATACTCAGGCCCGCAGGCTCTCGGCCAACCGCTGCACGCAGCTTTGGGCCAGGGCGCCGTCCCGGGCTTCCACCATCAGTCGCAGCTTGGGCTCGGTGCCCGAAGCCCGGATGAGGGCTCGTCCTCGTCCTTCAAGCTCTTTTTGTACGCTCAGGTAGGTGTCTTGCAGCTTGCCGTGCTCGCGCCAGTCGCCGGTGTCGGGCAGCGGCACGTTGACCAGGATTTGTGGGTACAGGGTAAGGCCATCCAGGAGCTCGGGCAGGCTGCGGGATTGCCGGCGCATCGCGGCCAGCACCTGAAGGGCGGCGATAATGCCGTCGCCCGTGGTATGGCGATCGAGGCAGAGCAAATGACCGGAGTTTTCACCGCCAAACCGCCAGCCGCGTTCTAGCAGACGCTCGAGCACGTAGCGATCGCCCACCGCGGCGCGCTCGAAGGGGATGCCCAGGTCGGCCATGGCCAGCTCGAAGGCGAAATTGGTCATCTGGGTGCCAACCACGCCCTCCACGGCGCCGGTATGCAGACGATCGCGCACGATGGCGTAAAGCAGCTCGTCGCCGTCGTAGATCCGGCCGTCGCGATCGACCATGATCAGCCGGTCGGCGTCGCCGTCGAGGGCGATGCCGAGATCGGCTTCCTGGCGCTTGACCTCGGCTGCGAGCGCCGATGGGTGGGTGGCGCCCACCTCGAGGTTGATGTTCAGGCCGTCGGGTTCGACGCCGAGGGTGCTGACGCTGGCACCCAGCTCGCGGAACACTTGCGGGGCGATGTGATACGCGGCGCCGTGAGCGGCATCGACCACCAGGCGCAAACCATTGAGATCGAGCGCATTGGGGAAGCTGCTTTTGCAGAATTCGATGTAGCGTCCGGCGGCATCGTCCAGCCGCCGCGCCTTGCCCAGAAGCTCTGAGTCGACGCAGCCCAGCGGGGCATCGAGCGCGTCTTCGATACGGCATTCCAGTTCATCGGGCAGCTTGAGACCGCGCGCCGAAAAGAACTTGATGCCGTTATCGGGATAAGGATTATGCGAAGCGCTGATGACCACCCCCGCCGAGAGCCGCAGGGCGCGGGTGAGATACGCCACCGCCGGTGTCGGCATGGGGCCGGCCAGCAGCACGTCGACACCCGCCGCGGCCAGGCCGGCCTCGAGCGCCGATTCGAGCATATAGCCCGAAATCCGGGTGTCTTTGCCAATCAGCACCATGGGGCGGCCGTGGGCGGTGGGTTCGGTGGCGAGCACGCGGCCGGCGGCGTAGCCGAGGCGCAGGGCCAGTTCGGGACCCATCAGGTCGCCGCCGACCCGGCCACGAATGCCGTCGGTACCAAAATACTTGCGTCGGAAGGCTGAGGTCACGAAGGTCTCCTGGGAGAGTCGGTCATTCGGGAAGCGGTGGACGCTCGATCGCTTGCCACACCGTGAAGGCGTCGGCCGTGGCGGCCACGTCGTGCACACGCACTACCCCCGCGCCGCGGGCCGCCACCGCCAGGGCCAGGGCCACGCTGGCCGAGACCCGCTCGGGAGCCGGGCGGCCGATAAGGGCGCCCAGCATGGATTTGCGCGAACCGCCGACCAGCACGCCATAGCCATGGCCGGCCAGACGGCCGGTAGCGTGCGCCAGCGCCAGATTGTGCGCCAGGGTCTTGCCGAAACCGAGCCCCGGATCGAGCAGGATCTGCCCCGCGGCGTGGCCGTCGGCGCGCAGCGCGGCGGCCCGCGCCAGCAGCCATGCCTCGACTTCACCCACGACGTCGACATAGTGCGGCGCCTCCTGCATGGTGCGGGGCTCGCCTTGCATATGCATGGCGACGAGCCCGCAACCGGGGAAGCGGCGCACAACCTCGCGCGCGGCGGCGGAGTCGAATCCGCGGATGTCGTTGACGATGTCGGCGCCGGCGTCGAGGGCGGCGGCCATGACGTCGGGCTTGCAGGTGTCGATCGACAGCGGTACCCCGGCATCGCGCAGCCCTTCGAGCACCGGCACGACACGCGCGATTTCGTCGGCCACGGACACCTCGGAAGCGCCCGGCCGAGTGGATTCGCCGCCGATGTCGAGGATGTCGGCGCCCTCGGCCACCAATTGCCTCGCATGGGCGATTGCCGCGTCGGGACTCGCATGCCGGCCACCATCGGAAAACGAATCGGGCGTGACGTTGACGATACCCATGATACGGGGGGCGCTCAGATCGAGCTCGAAACGGCGACAAATGAAACGCATGGACAGTTTCGGCGACGGCGCGCCGGAGATTCCGAGGCGTGTGAGTATGACACAAAGCCATGTTCCCAATGGTCCGCCAGGCAGCCGGGATGGTTGCCCGGCGACGCTTTGGGAAGGCCGGCGCTTGCGATGCGAGGCGAGCGGGGGGTTACCGCCACGCCGCCGGGGTTACTATATAAGCCGTTATAAGATCACTATCGTGGCCGTTCTTCGGTGTTACTGCTGGCGTCCGCGCCGTCCGGTTCGCGCGCGGCGATCGTCGACGGGCTTCGTTTCCATTTCGGTATCAAAATCTTCTTTTTTCATGAGCCAGATCCACTGGAGTTTCGAGAAGGGCCGCCTGGTGGCCAGAAATGAATCGCAGCAATTGTTGTGGTCAGCTCTGGCCGAAGAGCAGATCGGAATGGAGCTGGCGGTCTTATTGAACCGGGCGCCGCGTTTGAGTCAGGAACTGCTGATGTCCGCCCAGCCAGACGACAAGGCGAAAGGGGCGGGCTGAATCGCGCTCGGCCCCGCCATGCCGAGCATCGCGGCGCTTTTGGCCGAGCCGCTGCAGTGCGCCGACTTTCTCGCTAGAATGTTGGTAACGTAAGGTTGCGTTTCGGCTTGAAGGCGGCCGGTGTGTGACAAAATCTGACAAAAAACACCATGGCAGGGTTTTCCAGGATCGCGGTCACATGGTCTACTCCATCTTCTGGACCTACGAAAACGGGCGGCTTGCGGCTCACGACGATCGGCGGCGCCTGTTGCTCTCCGCGGAAGCCGAGGGCGAGGTCGGAGAACAGATCGCGCATCTGCTCAACCAGGCGCCCATGCTCAGCAAGCAATTGATCCCGCCGGTCATCCCGTTGCCCGACGCGAGCCTCTATCTCAGCTAATGTCATGGAACCTCAAGGCCGGCGGCGGGTCGGATAGCCGGGCTTTATTGCCGGTATCCGGTTATCGTATTGTTATCCCTGGAGATGTCGCGATGAATCGTACGAGATTGAATCTGATCCTGATGGCGGGGCTGTCGGCGGCCTCCGTGGCGGCCCACGCCCAGTACGTCGGCCCCTCCGACGGAGGCCAAACGCCATCCGTCCAATCGATTCTGGCCGATCCCGTAGACGACCAGCGCGTCACGGTCCAAGGGCATCTTTTGCGTAAAAGCGGCCACGAGAAGTACATCTTCTCGGATGGCACGGCCGAGATCGTGGTGGAGATCGACGACGACGATTTTCCGCGCAGCCCAGTCGATGAAAAAACCCGCGTCGAGCTCTACGGCGAGGTCGATACCGGCCTGCGCCGTCCACCCGAGATCGAAGTCGATAGAATCCGCATACTCGACTGACCACGCGCCGGAACGCAGTTTTGGCGCGAGCCCCAGGCACGAGCGGCCGTGTCCCGGAGTGGGATCGCGCGGTGACGGTGTCCTGAGCCCCGCCCATGGGCGGCGCCCGGAAGCGGAACCGGCGCGATCCCTGGAGAACCAGCGTGCGTATCACCAAAATGACCGACTACGCCCTGCGCCTGCTGATGTACGTGGCGCAGCGGCCCGAGCGGCTGTGTACCATTGTCGAGGTGGCGCGCGTACACGGTATTTCCGAACCTCATTTGATGAAGGTGGCCCACCGCCTGGGCGTGCGAGGATGGCTCGTCACGGTGCGCGGCAAAGGCGGCGGTGTGCGCCTGGCCTGTGAGCCCGAGGCCATCGTTCTGGGGCGGGTGGTGCGGGACATCGAGCCGGATTTCGAACTGGTGGAGTGTTTCGGCACGGCAACCCGATGCAATCTGTCGGGCCAATGCCGGTTGGCGGAAGTGCTGGGCGGAGCCCTGCAGAGCTTCCTGGCCCATCTCGATGCCTACACGCTGGCCGATCTCCTTGTGCCAGCCGCGCTGCCGGCGCTGGCCGACGCGGCTGGCATTCCGATTCACATCGCCGATTGAGCCAACGGTATCAGCCGGCGGTATCCACCAGCACGAGTTCGGCATCTTCCTGGGCGGTGATCCGGATCACGGCTTCGTCGCGGATGGCCGCGCCGTCGCGGGCTTCGAGGCCGACGCCGTTCACCTCGACGCGGCCGGTGGCCGGCACCAGGTAGCCGTAGCGGTCGGCACCCAAGGCATACTCCGCGGTTTCACCGGCTTTCAGCGTGGCCCCCAGCACCCGCGCCCGGCTGCGGATCGGCAGGGCATCGTCGTCGCCCGCCAGCCCGCTCGCCAGGGCTACGAATTGTCCCGAGCGGTCGGCCTTGGGAAACGGCTTGGCCCCCCACGAGGGCTGGCCGCCTTGCTGATCGGGAATGATCCAGATCTGAAAGATCCGGGTGGGCACCGGTTCGAGGTTGTACTCCGAATGACGGATGCCGCTGCCCGCGCTCATCACCTGGACATCGCCGGCTTCGGTGCGACCCTTGTTGCCCAGGCTATCCTGGTGCGTGATCGCGCCTTCGCGGACATAGGTGATGATTTCCATATCGGCGTGGGGGTGCGGCGGGAAGCCGGTGCCCGCGGCGATGGTGTCGTCGTTCCACACCCGCAGCGCGCCCCAGTGCACGCGGGCGGGATCGTGGTAGCCGGCGAATGAGAAATGATGCTTGGCGTCGAGCCAGCCATGGTTCTCGCCTCCGAGGCTGGAGAAAGGGCGGCGTTCGATCATGAGAATCTCCTGTGGAATATTGTGAGCGCCCCCATACCTGCCGCTATGCGTCAGGCCCCCCGAAGGGGTCAAGGAAACTTGGGGCGGCCCGGCGTTTCCTTGTGATGACTCCACTATAGGATCTTCTTGATCTATTGAAAATAGAATGAATAGAATAGGATCATTTCCAATTATTGGGTTTGATCCATGAAATCCCTGCCCGATCTTGAAGCCTGGGCGATCTTTGCCAAAGTCGCCGAAACCGGATCGTTCGCGCGAGCCGCCGCCGAGCTGGGCCTGTCGCAGGCCACGGTATCCAAGGCGGTGGCAAGGCTCGAGACTCGCCTGAAAAGCACCTTGCTGCACCGGACGTCGCGGCGCTTATCGCTCACTGAAAGCGGCCGGCTGGCGGCCGAGCGGGCCGGCCGGCTGCTCGCCGACGGCGAAGCCCTGGAAGCCGAGGTCGCCGAGCAGGCGCAGAGCCTGCGCGGTCTCATCCGCCTGGCCGCTCCCATGTCGTTCGGCGTCGCGCATCTGGCGCCGCTGCTGCCGGAGTTCATGGCGCGGCATCCCGAGGTCGTTCTCGATGCCCACCTGGGCGACGAACAGGTGGACCTGGTCGGCCAGGGTTTCGATTTGGCGCTGCGCATCGCCACGCTGGCCGACTCCAGTCTGCTGGCGCGGCGCTTGTGCACGGTGCGCATCCTGCTGGTCGGGGCGCCGGCGTACTTCGAACGTCATGGACGACCTCGCCATCCGCGCGATCTTGCGGATCATCGCGCCCTGCAATACAGCTACTCGCGCGGCGGCGACGTTTGGCGCTTTCGCCATGCCCGGCATGGCGACTTCGCCCAGGCCATGGTCTCGCCCTTGCGGGCCAACAATGCCGAAGCGCTGGCGCCGGCCTTGCGCGCCGGCCTGGGCCTGGCCGTGCAACCGGAGTTCCTGGTTTGGCAAGAGTTGCGCTCGGGCGTCCTGGAGGCAGTGATGCCCGATTGGGAGGTGCCGCCCATCGGCCTGCATCTGGTCACGCCGCCCGGCCGGGCGCGGCCGGCGCGCGTCCAGGCCCTGATCGGGTTTTTGGCGGAACATTTCGCCCAGGCCCCCTGGGCGCAGGCCTGAGGCCCGTGGTGAAGAACACCGGCCTTTCGGCCGGAGCTTCTCCGCCGGGCGAATCCGAGCGGCATGCGGGCCGCGAGGTGGGCCGGCTTGGGCTTAGGCTCGTGGTCAGAATGGCAGTGGGCGCTCTCCCAGCTGCACGGTCACCCATTTGAGCTCGGTCATGTCGGCCACCGAGTAGCGGCCGTTTTCCTTACCGTAACCGCTATCCTTGAAGCCGCCGAAGGGGGCGTTGGGGTCGTCATCGAAGGCATTGTCGTTGATGTGCACCGAGCCGGCTTCCACGCGCAGGGCGAAATCAAAGGCTTTTTGCAAATCGTTGGTGACGATGCCGGACGACAGGCCGTACGAGGTGTCGTTGGCCAGCGCCACGGCATGTTCGTAGTCGCGCGCTTCGTAGATCGCCGCCAAGGGTCCGAAGCTTTCTTCGTTATACACCTCCATGTCGGGCGTAACGCCGGCCAGCACCGAGGGCTCGAACACATTGCCGTGGCAATTGCCGCCGGTGAGCAACCGGGCGCCCTTGGCCACGGCATCGTCGATATGGCTCCGTATGAAGGCGGCTTGGCGCGGATGGATCAGCGGGCCGACTGCGGTGGCGGGCTGGGCCGGATCCCCATAGGGTATGTTGCGCACTTTCTCGGTAAAGGCCTTGCAGAAGGCGTCGTAGATCGGCGCCTCGACGATGATGCGCGAATTCGCCATGCACACCTGGCCCTGGTTGAAGAAAATGCCGAAGGCGGCCGACCGCACGGCGTAGTCCAGATCGGCATCCGCCAGGATCACCACGGGGCTCTTGCCACCCAGTTCGAGCACGATGCGCTTGCTGTGGCGGCCGGCCAACTCGGCCAGCATGCGACCGACCTTGGCCGAGCCGGTGAAGGTCACGAGCTTCACCCGCGGGTCGGAGAACAAAGTGTCGCCCACCGCCTCATCGGTGGTGGGAATGACGCTGAGCACGCCCGGCGGCAGACCGGCTTCTTCCAGGATCTCGGCGAACAGCAGGGCGGTCAGCGGCGTGTAGGGCGAGGGCTTGAGAATGAAGCTATTGCCGGCGGCCAGCGCGGGGGCCAGCTTCTTGCCGTTGAGCAGCAGCGGCGCGTTGAACGGCCCGATGCCCACCACCACGCCCAAAGGCTGGCGGATGGACATCGAAATCCGGTTCGGCGCGTCGGCCGGCATGGTCTCGCCGCGTACGTCGCGCGCCTGGCCCGCGGCGATGCGGAAGGTGCTGATCATATAGTCGCACTCGAACATCGCCTTGCCGAAGACGTTGCCGCCTTCCTCGATCAGGACCTTGGCGATCTCCATCCGCCGGCGCTCGACGATATCGGCGGTTTTGCACAGGATGGCCTCGCGTTCACTGGCCAGGGTCTTGCCCCAGGACTTGGCCGCCTCTTCGGCGTGGTTCAAGGCGGCCTGGATATCGGCAGCCGTCGCGAGGCGGGCCCGCGCGATGGTTTCGCCGGTGTAGGGGTTGACGACATCTTGTTCGGGTTGTCCTTCGGACTCCCAGGCGCGGCCGTTGATGTAAGGGTAATAGGTTTTCAGGTTGGCGTTCTGGCTCATGTTGGTCTCCACGGCGGCGAAGCCTGGCGCATCGGCCCGCTTTGCCAATACTGGATTGATGGTCCGGCATCCGGCGTGTAACGTGTCCGTTATCGGCAACGTCACTCTCGTCCAGTATTGGCCCGGGGGCGAACGAAGTCTTGAACGGGCGCGCCGGCCGTTTTGGCCTGGCGCGCCGATCGACGAGGTCGGCATGACGCAATTGAAGGTCTGGGATACCCGGGGCCTGGCTCCCCGGCAGGCACTGACGTTCTGGAACGAAGCCGTCTGTTCCGCGTTTCTCGATGTCCGCACCGAATCGCAGCGTACCGCCAGGTCGTTTCGGGCGAGCCTGCAGGCCCTCGACTTCGGCAGCCTGGCGGTCAATCGCCTGCGGGCCCAGTCGTACCGGGTGATCCGCGGTACCGAGGGCGGCAGCGCCGGCTGGGTGTTCGTCAATCTCCACCAGCGCGGCCGCTGTCGATTGCGCCAGCATGGCCGCGAACATTGGATCGAAGCCGGTGGCGTCAGCCTCAACCTGGGCGATGCGCCATTCGATTTCGACTTCGACGGCCAGGTGGCCATGACCTGCCTGCGCCTGCCCCTGTCCGGCCTGGCCGCGCGCACCGGCCGTCTGCACGCCGCCGCCGCGCGGCCCTTGGCAGAGGGCGCGGCCACTCGTCTGTTCATGGACTATACCCGCAGCCTGCTGGCCAATATCGACGCCTTGCGGCCCCATGAGGCGGGGCAGGCCGCCACCTGTCTGCTCGATTTGCTGGCCCTCAGCATCGACGGCTCGGGAGCGTCGGCTCCGAATACCCGAGCGAGCCAGCGCCAGGCCTTGTTCCGCCAGGCCAGCGCCTACCTGGCGGCGCACCTGGGCAATCCGGCGCTTGATCTCGCCGCGCTGGCGGGGCATCTGCGGATGGCGCCGCGCACTTTGCAAACGCTCTTCCGGGAGCAGGGCACCACTTTTACCGAATGCCTGCTCGAGCATCGTCTGGCCGCCGCCGAACGCCTGCTGGCCAACGATTCTGGCGAGCCGCTGGCGCAGATCGCATACGCCGTGGGCTTTGCCGATCAATCCTATTTCAATCGCGCCTTTCGCCAGCGCTTTGGTCTTACGCCCGGCCAGCGCCGGCGGCAAGCGGCCGCGGCCATCTTGGGGTAAGGCGGCGCCAAGGCGCGGGTCCGGCCCGGAGCTGGCGCTTTACAATGCCGCCTGGCCGCCGGCGAGGCCGGCATTGCCGCGTCCCCCATTCATGGGATGGCGCGGGCCGGCGCGCAACTGGCAAGATGAGCGAGGCAAATACCGGATGTGAAGACAATGACGGCACAAGCGGAGCAAAGCTCCACCGGCCAGGCCGCGCATCGCGTGCTGTTGGTCGAAGATGATCCTCCCATCCGCAAACGGCTGGCGGCCGCGCTGGCTGCCAAGGGCGATTGTGCCGTCGTTTCCGCGGCCTCCCTGGCGGAGGCCCGCGCGTGGCTGGGCCAGGAGCGGCCCGACCTGATCGTGTCGGACCTCCGGCTGCCCGATGGCCTGGCGATCGATCTGCTCGCCGAAGCCCGCGAGCGCTATCCCGAGGTGGAAATCCTGGTCATTTCGGTGCTGGGCGACGAAACCACCATCCTGGCCGCCATCGCCGCCGGCGCTTCGGGCTATTTGCTCAAAGACGCCTTGCCGGAGGATATCCATGCCACGGCCATCGAGGTGCTCTCCGGCGGCTCGCCCATCTCGCCTTCCATCGCCCGCTTCATCGTCCGGCGCATGCGGCAAGACTCCGCCGGCGCCGCGCCCGCCTGTGCCGATCCCGCCGCGCCGCGCCTGACGCCGCGCGAAATCGACATCCTGTGGGGCATCGCCAAGGGCCTGACCTACAACGAGATCGCCGAGCAATTGGGCCTGTCGCGGCACACCGTTCCCAGCCATATCAAGGCCATCTATCGCAAGCTGCATGTCCAGACGCGCGGCGAGGCGGTCTATGAGGCGATCCAGCAGGGCCTGATCAAATTGTGAGCCAGCCGAGCCGAGCAACAGCACCCTGGCGCTTGCCGCCGGCCGCGGTCTGGCTCGTGCTGGTTCTGGTGGGCGTCGGCGTGCTCAGCTCGTTTCTGGCGTTTCAGGAGCCCGCCGGCGGCCGTGCGATCCGGACCGCCGAGTGCGGCCAGATCGACGCGAATGGCCGGGTGGTGGTTCCGGCCCGGACCGTAGCGCTGCCATACGCCGTGCCGTGGCCCGAGCGCCATCCAGACCAGAAACTGGTGTGCGAATTCACGGTGGAGATGGCCGCGGCGATGGGCGCCGAAACCGCCTTGTACATCCCGTCATTTGTCGATTCCGTGGCCCTGGAGGTCAATGGCCAGGCCGCCTTCCTGGCCGAGCGCTACCGCATGCGCAACCTGCGGCTCGCCACGTTGCCGGCATTTGCGCCCCTCTCCAACGATATCCTGCGCGATGGCGCCAATCGTTTCCGGCTGACGCTCTCGGCGCTCCCCGCCCGCAGCGCGTCGCTCGATCGCCTGTTCATCGGCAATACCCAGGCGCTGCGCACGCACTTCCATGCCCGCTGGTTCATGGTGGCCGTGCTGCCGACCTTGGCGCTGGGCGGCGCCATTGCCTTTGCCATCGTCTTCGGCGTGATCTGGGTGGCGTTGCGCGAACGGGAGTTCGGCTGGCTGTCGGCAACGCTCGCGCTGGGTGTCTTGCAGGGCTCGACGCTGATTCCCGACTTCGGCCTCGGACCGCCGGATCGGCCGATCTGGAGCATGTTCGGGCTTTGGGAGGTGGCCGCGGCGCTCATGTTCTGCCGGGCCGTGGCCGGCTTGCCGGCCTCGCGGCGCGATCTCTGGTGGGTATTGCCGCCAGCGCTGCTGACGCTGTTCTTCATGTCGGGCCTGGGCGGCGGCCCGCTGCACAGGGCGGGGCTGCTGCTCTCCATGACCATGGTGGTCGTGTACATGATGCTGGCACTCTGGGTGCTGGCCCGCGCCGCCTGGCGGGGCAGCGAGGATGCCGGCATCGTCCTGCTCGGCAAGGCCATGGTCTTCATCTTCGTGGTTCACGATATCTCGATCATTCTGCGCCAGAATCCGGAGCTTATCTTCCTCACGCGGGCCGTCTACAGCAGTTTCCTGCTGGCCGTAGCCATGTGGATGACGCTGCGTTTCGTGCGCGCCATGCGGGAGGTCGACAATACGGCGGAGATCCTGCGCGAACGCGTGGCCGCGACCCAGGACGAGCTGCGACAAACGTATGAAGAGCTGCGGCTGCGGCGCGAGGCCGAGGCGGTCGACCGAGAGCGCGCCCGCCTCATGCGCGACCTGCACGATGGCCTGGGCGGCGAGCTGGCTTCCATGCTGGCGCTGGCCGATTCGCCCGACCCGCATCCCCAGGAAATCGCCAGTCATGCGCGCGCGGCGTTGGCCGATATGCGGCTCATCATCAGTTCGCTGGAAGACTACGGCGGCGATCTCACGCTGGCGCTTGGCACATGGCGCGAGCGCGCCGGTCCCCAGGTGAAGGCCGCCGGCCTGGAGCTCGTCTGGGCCGTGCGCGACGTACCGTCGCTGGTGCGCCTGGGGCCGGCCCAAACGCTCGACATCCTGCGCATCGTGCAGGAAGCGGTCACCAATGTCGTCAAGCATGCCCACGCCACGCGAGTCACGATCGAAACCTTCGAGACGGAAGAGGGCATAGGCCTGTCGATCTGCGACAACGGCAGCGGTGGCGGTCCGCAGGCGTCGGGCAACGGCCTCGGCAATATGCAAATGCGCGCCCGCCGCCTGAATGCCACGCTGACCATCAGCCGCGACAACCGGGGTACTTGCGTGCGGCTCGTGCTGCCCCGGGAGTTCGCCGCCGGTTCGTGATGCGCGGCGGCGTGTGTGGAAGAGGGCGTGGGCGAAAGAGGCCGCCTGGGCCTCGACACCCTAGCGCAACACGGTGCGGAAGCCCACGTGCGAAGTGGGCAGGTTGTCTTCCATCGGGTGCCGTGCCGTACTGCGGAAACGGCTGCAGTAGCTGGCGGCGCACAGGTAGGAGCCGCCCTTGATCACATAAGAGCTGCCCGGCGGCAGGGTGATGCCGGCGGCCTTGAGTTCGGCCGCGGGATCGCCATTGCCGTGGGGTTGCCGCACCCCGCGGTAAGGATCCAGCGTCCATTCCCACACGTTGCCGATCATGTCGTGCAGGCCCCAGCCATTGGTGGCGTAGCAGCCCACCGGCGCGCGCCCGGCATGATCGTCTTCGGCGGCGTCGACATACGGAAACACGCCCTGCCAGAAATTCGCCACCGGCTTGCCGTCGGCGTCTCGCGGCTCGCGACCCAGGCGCTCGGGTTCGCCGCTGGCGCGCGCCGCCCATTCCCATTCATCTTCGGTGGGCAGGTCGCGCCCCAGCCAGCGGGCGTAGGCCAGGGCATCTTCGCGGGCGACGTGCACCACGGGATGGTTGGCACGGCCGTTCAGGTTGCTGTCGGGGCCTTCGGGATGCCGCCAGTTCGCGCCGTCCACGAACGCCCACCACGGCATGGGGTTTTGGGTGGAGGCGCCGCGCGGCGGCGCCCGGAAGACAGCGGCGCCGCCTTCGCGCTCGGCCCAGGTGCGATAGCCGGTGGCCTCGACGAAGGCCGCGAACTGCGCGTTGGTGACTTCTGTGCGGTCGATCCAGAACGGCCGGATCGCAACCCGGCCGTTGGGGCGTTCGTCGGGATAGCCGCGCATGGTACCGGGCTCGAACGCACCTCCCGGCACGCGGACCATGCCAGCCCGGAGATCGCGGCCGAAGCCATCGGGCAGGCCGCCGTGCCTGGCGCAACCCGCCGCGCTGCCCAGCGCGGGCTGGACGACGGCGGCTTGCGCCTGGCCACGTTGCCAGGCAAGGAAGGCGGTGCCGGCAAGGCCGACCAGCAAAATGGCGGCGCCGGCCGCCGCCAGGGGTTTACGAATGGCCATGGCGAATCTCGTGCTCCTGGTCCGGATATGGGTGGGTGACCGCGACGCCGCGGCGGCGATGTCTTGGCTCGCGGGGGCCGCAACCGCCGGCCGGGTGCCGGCCGCCGCCGCGACCGCGGTTGCCCTCGAGCCCGGGTGCTAATGGACCTGCCGTCATCATAACGAGCATTGTCCCGCCTGTCGTGAGTCAGGGCCTGGCCGCCATGCCGGCGACCAGGCCCGCCGCGCCTTGCGGGCCGTTGGCCCACGCAACTGTTGGCGCACCCTCAAGAGGCCGCGGCAACGCAGCGTTTGCCCAGGTTCTGTTGAATGATGGTCAGGTCGGCGTTGTTGGTGAAGCCGTTGTGGTCGAAGTCGTACCAGCTGGAGCGGCCTTCGTTGAGCGTACTGAAGTAGCGCCAGTTGTCGATATCCTGTTGATCCACCACGCCATCCTCATTGCCGTCTCCCGGGCAATCCACCAGGCTGTTCTCGATGTTGGCGAGCTCGCCGAGCAGTGTCTGGTAGTTCTGATACTGCAGCGGCGTCATGGCGTGATGAATGAGAAGATTGCTGGGCGCGTTGTCCAGTTTCGGAATCGGAGCGGCCTCGTCGATGGGATAGAACTCATCCACCGCAGTGACCACGCCGGTCTCGCAGCTCATGCGTTCGATCCGTACCAGTTTGAAATCGTCGTTGCGGATCGCCCGCTGGGCGTCGGCCAGGAGGTCCACCGGCGATTCGCCATTCGCCACCAGATATTCATTGACCGCGCAGCATGAGCTCAAGCCTTCGGGGCCGGCCACACCGCCGGGGCCGTACCAGTCGCCACCCTGGTCTTCGCACACGCCTTGCTGCGGAAAGATCTGGGCGCAGGTATTCAGCGCCGGCACAACGCAAGGCGGCGCGGCGGCAACCTCGGTGGACGTGATGTTGGTACCCATCTCGGTGAAGTTGACGGTGCGGATGCTGGCGTGCTCGGGCTCGGTGAGATAGGGCAGCATCGGTTGCGCGTCGAGGATGCGGTTGGCGGGCACCGCCTCGCGCACGTCGATCTCGGCCAGTTCACCGAACAGGCTGAAGAGATCCGCGGCATTGACCATATGGGGCACTTCGCGATCGGGCGAGGCCACCATCGGCCCTGCGACCACCAGCGGTACCCACACCCCGGTTTGATACGGGAACGCCTTCGAGCGGGAGGGGTTGAACGGTGCCTTGACGGTGGGCGCGTAGGTACCGTTGTCGCCGATGATGATGATGGCGGTATTGGTGTCCTGGGGCCGGTAATCGAGGCTGCCGTCGGCATTGCGCCGGGCCAGCCCGGTTTCCACCAGCAGGCGGCCGATCTCGTGGTCCATCGCTTCGATCATCTGATTGGAGATGACGCGGTTCTCCTGGGAGTCGAGGCAATCGAAGCCGCCAGCATTCTCGGCATCCGCCGGCAGCAGCGACGCTGGCGGCGGCTGCAAGGGCGTGTGGATGGCCGAATAACCCAGGCTCATCATCCAGGGCTGATCGCCGCTTTGTCGCTGGATCCAGGCCACGGCGCGATCCGTTTCCAGCGTGCTGCGGTAGCCGCGCGCGCGCGGGTCGGATGCTTCCTCGCGGCGGGTCAGCCCATTGGCGCCGTTGATCACCCATTGGCCGGTGTAGTAGCCGTTCTGGACGGAGAAGTCGATATAGTCGGGGCGTTGCAACTGGCACGATTTGCCCGGATCGAAAATGCCGCCTTGTTCGAGGCAGGCGCGGCCCGGCGTATGGACGGCCAGCGTCGTTATTTCGGAGCAGCTGCCGGCGGGCAGGTAGCAGGCGCCGCTGTCGGCGCCGTAGCTTGGATCATCCTGGGCGTTGGGCACGAAGCCGCAACCATACACTCCCTTGCCGTCGACCAGCGGACTCACGCCGCCGGCGGTGACGTCGATCGGGAAGGGGCCGCCATCCAGGTAGCCCTCGAAGTGATCCCAGCCCAGCTCCCGCATCACGCCGTCGCCAAAGGGATTATTGGCCGGGTTGACGTCGGAGCCCGACAAATGCATTTTGCCGATGACGGCGTTGACGTAGCCTTTTTCCTTGAGGATCTTGGGGGTGGTCATCTCGTAGGGTGAAACCTGCGAGTTGGCGAGATCCAGCGCGACGATGGCGTTCAGGATGTTGGTGCGGGACGGGTAGCGGCCGTCGAAGAACGTGGCGCGCGTGGGGGTGCAGGTGGGCATCGACCACGCGTTGCGGAAGCGTACCCCCGCGTGCGCGATGGCATCGAGGTTGGGCGTGCGCGCCGGTGTGGCGCCGCCATAGCCGAACAGCGAGAGCTGGTCGACGCCGAGGTCGTCGAGCACGATGAACAAAATATTGGGCAGGCTGGCGGACGGCGGCGGCTCCGGCGCGGGGTCGCCATCGTCGCTGCTGCAGGCCGTCAGGGCGAGCGCGGTCAGCAAGGCCGTGCACAGCGCCAGGGGCTTGGGGTGCATGGGTTTTTTCATCGTTGGGTCCGGCGGAGGGTGACGGGAAATCGGGGGCGACGGCACGACACGCCGCACCCGGCCGGGCGCGGCGCCGCTCGCAAGATTGAAAATATTGTCACTCAGTGACGCGCATTGCAATATCCCATAAAGCGGGGAGGGGGCAGCCCGCCGGCAAAAAATGCCCCCACGCTTGCCGCTGCGCGGCGGCGCTGCCCCCCGAAGCGCTGAAGCCCGGAACTACGGGTTTATGCCCGGTTGACCATACATTTTGGGATGAAGTAATTTGATCAAAGATCATCCATCACGCCGGAAGCCCGATTGAAAGACTCACGCGCCCTCGCCGGGCATGCCTCGGCTGAGCCTCACGCCGCCATGCTGGAGCCCGCCGCCGCCGCCGCAAAGCCGCCGGTGCTCGCCACCGATCCGCTGGCATCCTTGCAGCCCATCGTGCGCCAGTCGGTCAACGAAGCGGTGTACCAGGCTTTGCGTAACAAGCTGATGCATGGCGAATATCATGCTGGCCAGGTGCTAGGCATCCAGTACCTGGCCGACGCCCTGGGCACCAGCACCATGCCGGTGCGCGAGGCGCTGCGCCGCCTGGTGGCGCAGCAGGGCCTGGAGCCCATGCGCAACGGCACCACCCGCGTACCGCTGATCACCCGCGCCCGACTGGAAGACATCCGGCGCGCGCGCCTGCTGATCGAGGGTACGGTCACCGAATGGGCCGCGCCGCACCTCGAGCGGCACACGCTGGATGACCTGGAACAATTGGCGCTCGAAATCACCGAAGAGCGCCGCACGCGCGAAGGCGTGGCCAGCAGTCTCGAAAAAAACCGGATTTTCCATTTCACGATCTATGCCGCGGCCGATTCGCCGGTGATGATGGCCATGATCGAAAGCCTTTGGCTGCAGTCCGGCGCCTATCTGCGCGCCACTCGCGAACTGCTGCATACCGACGACAAGCCGGCCGACCGGCTCCATGAGTCCACCGTCGACGCCATGCGCAAGGGCGATTTCGCTCGCGCCCGTGGCCATATCGAGGAGGACATCTCCTGGGTGTTCGACCGCCTCGATCTGGCGGATTGATTTTTTCTTTTCAGGGCAAGTACTACGACATGGCTAAGAAACCGCGTTCCCAAATGGTCACCGAGGGCATCACCCGCACGCCGCACCGCGCCTTCCTGCGCGCCACCGGACTGGATGACGACGATATGGCCAAATCGATGGTTGCCATCATCGGCACCACCGGGGATAACACGCCGTGCTCCAAATCGCTGGGCCCGCAAGTCGACAGCGCCCGGCTGGGCGTGGCCGAGGGCGGCGGCGTCCCCGTGGTGATGAACACCATCTCGGTCTCCGACGGCACGTCGATGAACCACGACGGCATGCGCATGAGCCTGATCTCGCGCGAGCTCATCGCCGATAGCATGGAGGTCGCGGTACGCGGCCATGCCTACGATGCGCTGGTGGGTTTTGGCGGCTGCGATAAAACCCTGCCGGGCACCTTGATGGCCATGGTGCGCCTCAATGTGCCCTCGGTGTTCGTCTACGGCGGCTCCATGCTGCCCGGCCACTCGCCGGACGGCCAGGAGAACACCGTGCTCACCGCCATCGAAGGCGTGGGCCGCTATCAAACCGGTTCCATTTCGCTTGAACAGCTGCGAGGCATCGAGCGCACCTGCGCCATGACCGTCGGCTCCTGTCCGGGCCAGTTCACCGCCAACACCATGGGCATGGTGGCCGAGGCGCTGGGCCTGTCGTTTCTGGGGTCGTCGACCATCCCCGCCGTCTACAGCGAACGCCACGCCCTGGCGCGCCGCGCCGGCCGCCGGGTGCTCGAGATCCTGGAGCACGGCGGGCCGCTGCCGCGCGATCTCGTCACGCGCAAAAGCCTCGAGAACGCGGCGGCGGCGGTGGCCGCCACCGGCGGTTCCACCAATGTTGCCCTGCACATTCCGGCCATTGCGCACGAGGCCGGCATCCGCTTCACGGTGGATGATCTCGCCGAGGTCTTCAATCGCACGCCGCTGATCGCCGACTTGCAGCCGGGCGGCCGCTACCTGGCCCGCGACCTGAACGTGATTGGCGGCGTGCCGGTGGTACTCAAGGCACTGCTGCGCAGCGGCCACCTGCATGGCGACGTTCCCACCATTACCGGCGAAACCCTGGCCGAGGCGCTGGAGCGCTTTCCCGATACCGACAATCGCATCGTGCGCGATAGCAACCAACCCCTGCACGCGTCCGGCGGTCTGGTGGTGCTCAAGGGCAATCTTTGCCCTGATGGCGCCTTGCTCAAGATCGCCGGCCTGAAGTCGCTCACCTTCGATGGCAAGGCGCGTGTCTTCGAGACCGAGGAAGACTGCATGAAGGCCGTGTCGGCGCAGGATTACGCCGCCGGCGATGTGCTGGTGATCCGCAACGAAGGGCCCAAGGGTGGTCCCGGCATGCGCGAGATGCTCAGCGTCACCGCGGCCATCTACGGCCAGGGCCGGGGCGAAACGGTCGCCTTGTTTACCGACGGGCGCTTCTCGGGCGCCACGCGCGGCATGTGCATCGGCTACGCCAGCCCCGAAGCCGCGACGGGCGGCGCCATTGCGTTGGTGCGCAACGGCGACCGCATCACTATCGACGCCACCGCGGGTACGATTCATCTGCACGTGGACGATGCCGAGTTGGCCACGCGCAAGGCGCAATGGCAGCCGTTCGTGCGCGAGCGCATGGCGGGCGTCCTCGAAAAATACGCCCGCCTGGTTGGCCCCACCCACGAAGGCGCGGTCACCCATTCGGGCCGGGCCGAATGGCCGCTCGAACCCCACAACGATGCCTGACCCCGAGCCAAAGCCCCGTTCTTCAAGACGGGTTCGAGCGAGGCCGCCGTTCCGAATGGTGGCGGAGAGGCTCCGGCCGGGGCCGGAGTTCTTCACCTCGCGGCATCGGGGCAGAGACGCTCCGGCCGAAAGGCCGGAACTCTCCCACTGAACAACAACACACTGGAACTGCGATGAAGCTGGGATTTTGTGGATTGGGATTGATGGGCGCGCCGATGGTGCGCCGCCTGCTGGCCGCGGGCCATCAGGTCAAGGTATGGAACCGCTCGGCGGCCAAGGCCGAGCCCCTGCGCGAGCTGGGCGCGGAAGTGGTGGCCACGCCGCGCGAGGCTGCAACGGACGTTGATGGCGTGCTGATGTGCCTGTTCGATGCCAAGGCCGTCGAGGCCGTGGTGTTCGGCCCCGAGGGCGTGGCCGAGGCCCGGGGCCTGAAGTGGCTGGCCGATCATTCGAGCATCGTGCCCGAAGCCACGCGCCGCCTGGCGGCCCGATTGTCCGAGGCCAACGGCGCCGACTGGATCGACGCCCCGGTATCCGGCGGCGTGCCCGGCGTGGAGGCCGGTACCCTGGCCATCATGGCCGGCGGCAACGCCACCCATCTGGACGAAGCCGCCAGCGCCATGCGCGCCTATGCCGGCAACGTGACGCACATGGGGCCTTCGGGCGCGGGCCAGGCCACCAAGCTCTGCAATCAGGTGTTCGTGGTGGCGGCCGTGGCGGCGCTGGCCGAGGCCCTGGGCTTTGCGCAGCGCAACGACATCGATCTCAAGTTGCTGGCGCCCGCGCTGGCCGGTGGCTGGGCCGACTCCAAGCCGCTGCAGATCTTCGCGCCGCGCATGATCGACGTACCGCCCACGTCCATTGGCGCGCTGTCCACCATGCTCAAGGATATCGATACCGTGATGTCGGTGGCGCAGCAAAGCGGCGCGCCCATGCCGCTTACCGCGCACATCCAGCAAACGCTGCGGATGGCCAGCGTCATGGGCCTTGGCGAAGCCGAGCTGTCGGCCATCGTGGCCTTGACGATGCCCGATCGCCGCGAGGCCTATCTGCGCCAGGCCGGCGCCTGAAGGCACGACGATGGAACTGGCCGCCAATCTCAGCTGGCTGTATCCCGATCTCGCCTGGAGCGAGCGCTTCGCGGCGGCCGCCCATGACGGCTTTCGGGCGGTCGAGATCCTGCTGCCCTACGATCAGCCGCCAGCCTGGTATGCCGCCCGGCTGCGCGACGCCGGCCTGGAACTGGTCCTGCTCAATACCCCCATCGAGGCGGGGCGGGGCCATCGTGGCTGGGCCGCCATCCCGGGCGCCGAAACCCGGTTCGACGAGGCCCTGGATCGTGCCAGGGCGGTGGCGACGGCCACCGGCTGCGGCCGTATCCACGTCATGGCGGGCGATGTGTCGGGCCTGGTGGCCGCCGACTGCGCCGCCACGCTGCGCCGCAATCTCGAGCGAGCCCTGCAACGCACCGAAGCCGACGGTCTGATGCTCACCCTGGAAGCTCTCAACCGCGACGACATGCCGGGCTATTGCTATCACCTGCCGGAGCAGGTGCTCGGGGTGCTGCGCGATCTCGATTCGCCGCGCTTGCGCATGCAGTTCGATTATTACCATGTCGTCAAGGAGGGCCTGGACCCGCGGGCGGCCGTGATGGCATGCGGCCCCTGGATCGGCCATGCGCAGATTGCCGGTGCCGATGGCCGCCATGAACCCGAGCTTGCCCGCGACGGTTTGCTGGAGGCGGTCGCCGCCTTGCCGGGCCTCGGCTACGACAGTTGGCTGGGTTGCGAATATGCGCCGCGTGGCCGCGCCGCCGAGGGTCTGGGCTGGAACGAACCTCTGCGGCTGCGTGGAGTCCTGGCGGCCGGCCGCGGTGCAAACCATGCTCTTTGAACCCGCGTCCCGGCGCGGGCCTCGCCGTTTACGGCGAGGGCAAGCAAGACCGTGCGCCCTGCGGCCCAGGGTTCACCCACCGGCGATGGAAAGCCGCGGCCATCGGGCTGCGGTGCTTCACCATCTCTGATCAACCTTCTCTGCCTTCCTCTCTGAAAGGAGCGTCACATGAAGTCAAAGTGGATTACCTCCCTCCTGGGCTTCGGCCTGGCCACGGCCCTGACGGCGGGTTCCGCCGCTCAGGCCCAGCAACCTGTCGAACTCACGTTTTCAGCCTGGATTCCGCAGACGCACATTCTGGTCTCCAACTTCATGATGCCCTGGGCCAAGGAAGTTGAAGAGGCCACCGAAGGCCGCGTGAAGATTCGCTTTCTGCCCAAGCCGGTGACCAACCCGGTGGGACATTTCGATGCCGTGCGCAATGGCCTGGTGGATCTGGCTTTCATCTCGCACTCCTACTACCCCGGCCGTTTCGATCTGATGAAGTTCGGCATCCTGCCGTTCTCCGGCGATAGCGCGGAGTCGAACTCGGTGGCCACCTGGCGCATCTACGATAAATACCTGCGTGATGCCAACGAGCATCGCGGCGTCAAATTGCTGGGGGTTTATGCCCATGGCCCGGGCGGGGTCTATACCACCGGCCGCACGGTCGAGAATATTGAGGATTTCAAGGGCCTCAAGCTGCGGATCGGCGGCGGCATCCAGGCCGACCTGGCCAAAGTCCTCGACTTCAACGCAGTGGTCAAGCCGGCGCCCGAGTCTTACGAGCTGATGAGCACCGGCGTGGTCGACGGCGTCCTGTTTCCGCCCGAGTCGGTGGCATCGTTTCGTCTGGATTCGGTGGTCAAAAACGCCACGCTCTTCCCCGGCGGCCTGTATTCCGACAATCACGGCATCATCATGAACGAAGACGCCTTCAAACGTCTGCCCAAGCAAGACCAGGAGATTCTCCTCAAGTTGTCGGGCGAACATATTGCCCGGCTGGGGGGCAAGGCCTGGGGCGATGCCGACGTCGCGGCGCTCGAAACGCTCAGGGCCAATGGCGTGGTGTTCCACGAGGCCAACGAACAACTGGTGGCCGACGTGCGCGAGAAAACCCAGGTGTTCGAGACCACCTGGCTGGAAGCCGCCAAGGCCAAGGGCATCGACGGTCCCAAGGTGCTGGCCGAGTTCCGGGCGGAGCTCGAGGCCTTGGAAAAGCAGCAGCAGTAATGCGGCGGGTGGTCGCCGCGGCTGCGGGGATGGCGGCCCGGTGCGAGCCGGCCGCCATCCCGGGGCCCAACCACGCGCCAAAGCGAGGGTTCCGGCCTCGGGTTGGCCTGCCGCCAGGGCTCGCCGGCCGGTATGGCACCGTTCGCGCAGGCGGTGCCATGTCTTCCATTCCCAGGCTGGTCTTCTTCAAGCCAATACCATGAAACCTTTGCTACTGCTGTTGCAGACCGTGCTCAAGCGCATGGCCGAGATCTGTATCGCGATCCTGGCGCTGCTGACGTTGGCCGATGTGCTGGGTCGCTACTTTCTGAACATCTCCGTCGTTGGCGCGGTGGAGCTCACCGAGATCTTCATGGTGGGCGTGATCTTCTGCGGCATCGTGCTGAGCACCGTGGCGCGCGAGCACGTCGCCGTGGATTTGCTGCCGCTGCCGTTCGGCCGCCTCGGCGCCCGCATCTTCCATTCCATCAGCCAGCTCATCGCGGCCGCCATCTGCGCCGTGCTGGGCGCAGCCAGCTGGAGCCAGGCCGAGTCCGCCCTCGACTACGCCGACCAGACCACCATGCTCAATCTCCCGCTGGCCCCCGTGGTGTTCTTCATGAGCATCATGCTGTTTATCAACACCGCGGTCCAACTCGGCCTGACCTGGTTCGATCTGCGCAACGAGGTGCGTCAACATGTCTGAGGCGCTCATCGGCTTTGCCGTGATGTTGATCCTGATCTTCCTGCGCGTCCCGGTGGCCTTTTCCATGGCGCTCGTCGGCCTGGTGGGCGTCGCACTCTTGCGCAATTGGCCTTCAGCCTATGCCATGGCCGGGGCGGTGGTACGCGAGAGCGGTTTCCAGTATTTGCTGTCGGTGGTGCCTTTGTTCGTCCTGATGGGTAATTTCATCACTCAGGCCAAGCTCTCCAAAGAGCTCTACACCGCGGCCTACGCGTTCTTGGGGCATCGGCGAGGCGGCCTGGCGATGTCCACGGTCGTGGCCTGCGGCGGATTCTCGGCCGTGTGCGGATCCAGTCTGGCCACCGCGGCCACGATGTCCAGGGTGGCGTATCCCGAGATGCGCCGGCTGGGCTATAGCGAGGAGCTGGCCACGGGCTCCATCGCGGCCGGTGGCACCCTGGGTATTCTCATCCCGCCTTCGATCGTAATGGTGATCTACGCCATCCTCACCCAGCAAAGCATCGGCAAGATGTTCGCCGCCGGGATTCTGCCCGGACTGCTGGCTGTCGGCCTTTATCTGCTGGCTGTTCAGTGGACCATCTGGCGACGTCCGGAATCTGGGCCGCCGGGCGAGCGCATGACATGGCGGGAACGCCTGATGGCCCTGCGCGAAGTCTGGGGCGTCCTGTTGTTGTTTGGCGTGGTAATGGGCGGCATCTACGGCGGCGTGTTCAGTTCCACCGAGGCCGCGGGTATCGGCGCCTGCGGCGCATTTGTGTTTGCCTTGCTGCGTCGCCGGCTCACGTGGTCGGTGTTGTCGTCGGTGCTGGTGGAGTCGGCCCGTACCACCGGTATGCTGTTCCTGATCCTGATCGGCGCCCTCTTGTTTGCCAACTTCATCAATTTCACTTCGCTGCCCGCCGATCTGCAAGGCTGGATACAGCAGTTCGATGTCGATCCGCTGATCGTGATCCTGATGATCTGCGTGATCTACATCGTGCTCGGCTGCGTGCTCGAAAGCATGTCGATGGTGCTGCTCACCGTACCGGTGTTCTACCCGCTCGTCGCCCACATGGGCATCGACCTGATCTGGTTCGGCATTATCGTGGTGGTGGTCACCGAGATCAGTTTCATCACGCCTCCGGTGGGGATGAACGTGATGATTCTCAAGAGTCTGCTGCCGGGAGTGTCGATGCCCACGCTATACCGTGGCGTGACGCCCTTCGTGGTGGCCGATGTCTTTCGCCTGGCGGTATTGATCGCCTTTCCTTCCATCTCTCTCTTGTTGCCACGCTATATCGGCTAGAGGTTTCCATGATCGTTGACCAAAGAACCTACACCATCCAGATCGGCGCGCTGCGCGACTTTCTGGCGCTCTATGGCGCCGAGGGCAGGGCGGTGCAGATTGAGCACCTGGGGGAGCCGGTGGGCTACTACACCACCGAAATCGGCGATGTGAACCAGGTCGTACATTTGTGGCAGTATGCCGACTTGGCCGATCGCGACCGCCGCCGGGCGGCGCTGGAGTCCGACCCTCGCTGGCTGGCCTACCGGCGCAAGGCCGGCGCCGCGGGCCATGTCCTCAAGCAGTACAACACCATCCTCAAAGCCGTGGATTTCGACGCTTTCGCGTCCACAAAAACGCCATGAACCATTCCCACAAAATCCTGCAAGTCTGCCCCCTGCCACCGGTATTGGCTGCCCGCCTGCCTGAGTTCGGCCCTGTCGATGTGCTGAGCGAGATGTCCGATCCCGCCGCCTTCCTGGCGGAGCGGGGCGGCGAATACACCATCATGGTCACCAGCGGTACGGTGGGCGCCGATGCCGAACTCATGGGCCGGATGCCGGCCCTGCAGGCGATCTGCAGCCTGGGGGTCGGCTACGACCCCATCGATATGGATGCCGCCCGGGCGCGCGGCATCGTGGTCAGCAACACCCCCGATGTGCTCAACGATTGCGTGGCCGACCTCGCCATGGGTCTGCTGCTCGACGTCGTGCGCGGCATCTCCGCCGCCGACCGCCACGTGCGCCGGGGCGATTGGCTGACCAAGGGCCCCACGCCGCCCACCACCCGGGTGAGCGGCAAGCGCCTGGGGATGCTGGGCATGGGCCGCATCGGCCAGGCGATTGCGCGCCGGGCCGCGGGCTTCGACCTCGATATCCGCTACAACAGCCGTCATGCCAAGCCCGAGCTGTCCTGGCGGCATGAGCCGTCCTTGACGGCTCTGGCCGAGTGGTGCGACTTTCTCGTCGTGGCATGTTCGGGTGGCGCCGAGACCCGCGGTCTGGTGTCGGCCGATGTGCTGCGCGCGCTCGGTCCGCAAGGCTATCTGATCAATATCTCCCGCGGCACGGTGGTGGACGAAGCCGCGTTGGTCGAGATCCTGGGCAGCAACGGCCTGGCTGGCGCGGCACTGGACGTCTTCGAGAACGAACCCGAGGTGCCCGTCGAGCTGTTCGCCATGGATCACGTGGTACTCATGCCTCATATGGGCAGCGGTACGCGAGAAACCCGCCAGGCCATGGCCGACCTCGTGTTGCAGAACCTCAAGGCCTTTCTCGCGGAAGGGCGCCTGGTCACCCCGGTGCGCTGACCACGCGCCGAGCGCTGGCCTCGCCTTGGCGAGGTCGAGCGAGGCCATCGAATCCTGGAGCCGTAGGCTCCCCCCGACTGGTGGCGGAGCCGCTTCGGCCGAAGGCTGGAGCGCTTCACCACGCGCCGAGCGCTGGCCTCGCCTTGGCGAGGTCGAGCGAGGCCAGCCGTCGTTTCGTCATGTTGAAACCGTAACGTTCGGGCGATGCGCCAGATCGTCCAAGGGACCGCTGTTTCGCATAAAATGCAACCACCGTTGCATTCGAGGCGTCACGATGGATTCCCTGCGTTGGCTGTTGCTCACCTATAAAGTGCCCGCCGAACCTGCGGCCCGGCGCATCGCCCTGTGGCGCCGCCTCAAGGGCATGGGCGCGGTCTATCTCCAGAACGGCGTCTGCCTGCTGCCCAAGGCCGACGATGCCGCCCGGCGACTGAAGATGATGGAGAACGACATCGCCGACATGGGCGGCGACTGCGTGATCCTCCAGACAGTGGCGCTCGACCAGGCCCAGGAAGACAAGGTCGTCGCCCGCTTCAAGGCCGATCGCGACGATCAATATCGCGAGTTCATCGGCCGCTGCGCGGACTTCGAGAAGGAGATCGCCAAAGAAGTCGCCAAGCGCAAGTTCACCTACGCCGAGCTGGAGGAGGAAGATACCGACCTCAAGAAGCTCCAGGGCTGGCTGGAAAAGATCCGCAAGCTCGACTTCTACGGCGCGGCGCTGGCCGACGAGGCGGCGGCCCGCCTGCGCGATTGCGAGGCGGTGCTCGAAGCCTACGCCAAGCAGGTGTTCGATGCCCACGAAGAAAATCGCTGAGGGCCGCGCGGGCGCGGCTTCGGCTCAGGCTACAACATCGGCATCGAACCCGATACCAGCAGCATCGATATCAACTCCGATATCGGCCCCGGCACCGGCACTGCCAGCGGCATCAACGCCGGCTTCGACGCCAGCACCGACATCGGCTCCACCTCCGGCCGCCTCGCCGGAGCGCGACGCGCCTGGGTGGCGGCGGGTGCCCGGCGGCATCTGGGCGCTGGGCTTCGTCTCGATGTTCATGGACATCTCTTCCGAGATGATCCATGCGCTGCTGCCGATCTACATGGTCTCGGTGCTGGGCATCTCCGCGCTCGGCGTCGGGATCATCGAAGGCATCGCCGAGGCCACGGCCTCGTTCATGCGCGTGTTTTCGGGCGCGATCAGCGACCGTCTCGGCCGGCGCAAATGGCTGGCGGTCGCGGGCTACGGCCTGGCGGCCCTCACCAAGCCGGTGTTCCCGCTCGCGGCATCGCTCGACTGGCTGATCGGTGCCCGCTTCGTCGACCGTATCGGCAAGGGCATCCGCGGCGCGCCTCGCGACGCGCTGGTAGCCGACCTCACGCCGGCGCCCCTGCGCGGCGCGGCCTACGGCCTGCGCCAGACCCTCGATACGATCGGCGCCTTCCTCGGCCCCTTGCTGGCCATCGGCCTGATGTGGCTCACGGCCGGCCATTTCCAGACCGTGTTCTGGGTGGCGGTGCTGCCGGCCGCGCTGGCGGTGGCGGTGCTGCTGATCTTCGTGCGCGAGCCGGCGCCGAAGTCGGCCGCGCGGCGGGTGCGCGCGCCCCTGAGCCGGCGCGAGCTGGGCCGCCTGGGGGCGGCTTACTGGTGGGTGGTCGGCGTTGGCACGGTGTTCACGCTGGCGCGCTTCAGCGAGGCCTTTCTCATTCTGCGGGCGGAATCGCTGGGGCTGCCGCCGATGTGGGCGCCGCTCGTGCTGGTGGTCATGGGCGTGGCGTTTTCATGTTCGGCCTATCCGGCGGGAGCGCTGTCCGACCGCTGCAACCGCGTCGTCGTGCTGGCCGCCGGGCTGGTGTTGCTGGTGCTTGCCGATCTGGTGCTGGCGCTGATGCCCGGCTGGGGCGGCCTGGGCCTGGGCGTCGTGCTGTGGGGCTTGCACATGGGCTTCACCCAGGGCCTGTTCGCCGCCCTGGTGGCCGACACCGCGTCGGCCGAGCTGCGCGGCACGGCGTTCGGCATGTTCCATCTGCTGACCGGGGCCGCCTTGCTGCTGGCCAGCGTGACCGCCGGCGCGCTGTGGGAATGGGTCGGCCCGCAAAGCACGTTTCTGATGGGCGCGGCGTTCGCGCTGCTGACGCTGTTGACGCTGCCCATGCTGCGGCGGCGCCTGGACTCGCGTCGCTGACCACGCGCCCAAGCGCAAGCCTCGTCGTTCACGGCGAGGTAAGCGAGGCTAAAGTTACTGGAGCCGAAGGCTGGCTTCATCATGAATGATAGGACTTGCGTTTTGGCGTGTCATCAGGGATAGCGTTCCTCCGCCGATTGCATCGCCCGCAGCCCTTCCACGAAGTTGTCGGGCACGGCTTGCGCCTGCCCGAAGGCGTGGAGGCCGCGCGCGTTCGGGCCGCGCCAGCCATAGGCGAAGCGGGGGCTGGGGCCCAGCACGGTGAGCACGCCCCAGAACCGGTGCTCCAGATCGAACAGCGGGGTGGACAGCGCGCTCACGCGATGCAGATAGTTGCGGCTGCGCGCCAGCCGGCGGCGGATCTCCGCCACCAGGTCCTGCACCGACCAGCGGTTGAGGATCGGCCCTTGCTCGGCGCGCTGGCGGGGCCATTCCAGGCTCAGCAGGGCGCGCACTTCGTCGGGCGGTGCGTAGGCCAGGCAAACGTGCCCCGACGCCGTACTGAGCAGCGGCAGCACCGCGCCCAGGCGATAGGTGAGGGCGAGGGTGTCGGGGCTGTCCTTGACCCATACCGCATGCGGCCCTTTGCTCGTCCAGCGCAGCACGCTCAGCGTCTCGTGCAGCTCGCCGTGCAGCTGATGCAGGGCGGCCAGGAAGGCGGACGACTGACGCGAATAGTGCGTGGCCGCCGCCTGCCGCGCCGCGAGCAAGGCCGTGCCGGGGGTGACCAGGCGGGATCGGTGGTCGCGGTGCAGCAGGCGGGCGGCCGTGAGCGTGTTGAGATAGCGGTGCAGGAGGCCGGGGTCCAGGCCGAGCACGCCCGCCAGTTCGGTGAGCGATAGTCCCTCGGGCCGGGCGCATACCGCCGCCAGGATATTGGCCACTTTCTCGGCGGCGCCGATGGAACGTCGGGCGGGCAAGCTCGCATTTTTGACCATGGTGCAAATTGTAGGGGTGTAGAGGCCGCCATGTCGACCCGCGCCGGTCCGCCGCCAATACTGGGCACATTCCCGGCAAGGAGGAGGCATGACATGAAACGAGACGACCTGTTCGATACGCGGCGCCGCCGCGTCGTCCAATTGATGGGAGCGATGCCGGCCTTGTGGCTGCTCGGCTGCGGCGGCGACGATGACGGCGGCGAGGAAGCGGCGGAGTTCCGCACCTTGTCCAGTTTCTATCTCGAAGCGCGCGACGGCACCCGCCTGGCGGCGGACTTGTGGCTGCCCGAGGCCGCGCGCACCGGCCAGGTGGGTATCGTGGTGGAGTTGACCCGCTATGTGCGATCCGTGGGGCCGGCCTCGCCGCAACCGGAGGAAGATCCCAACTACGGCCATGCCCGGCCGTTCCTGGAAGCCGGCCTGGCGTGGATGATCGTGGACGCCCGCGGAACCGGCGCGTCGTTCGGCAGGCGCGGAGGCGAGCAGACGCCCGACGAGATCGAGGATTTCGGCGACGTCTTCGACTGGATCGCGGCCCAGCCCTGGTCCAATGGCCGCTGCGGCACGCATGGCGTGTCGTATCCCGGCGGCAACGCCGAGGTGGCGGCGCGGCTGGGCCATCCCCACCTCAAGGCCGTCGCGCCGATGTTCAGCTTCTACGATGTGTATGAACATTTGTCCATGCCGGGCGGGCTGTATTCCCGGGCCTTCATGGATCTGTGGCGCGACTACGTGGCCGCGCTGGATCGGATCGACGGCGCCATCTGCCAATTGGGCCGGGTCAGCGGCGTGGACGATTGCGACGCTTTCGCGGCGGGCTTTCCCCCGGTCAAGCCGGTGGATGGCGCCGACGGCGCCGCCTGGCTGGCCGTGGCACAGCGGGAACATCAGGACAATGTGAGCTTCCCCGGCACGGTGGACGCCCAGGGCTTGCTGTTCCACGACGATGCGTCGGGAGGCGTGGCCTGGCGCCATATGTCGTCCGGAACCTATCTGCAAGCGCTGCGCGATTCGGGCGTGCCGTATCACGTGCGCGCGTCGTGGCTGGACGGTGGCTCGGCGGACGGCGCCCTGGCGCGCTTCCTGGCGCAGGACAATCCGCAGGAGGTGTACATCGGCGCGACGAGCCACGGCGGCGCCTACGGCTCCGATCCGTTCGGCGCCGCCGACGCGCCGCCCGATCCCTCGCCCGCCGCGCAGATGGCGCCGCTGCTGGCGTTCTTCCAGCGGCATCTGTCGACCGGCGCCGAGCCGCCCGCCAGGAGCAAGCGCCTGCACTACGTGACGCTGGGCGAGGGCGTCTGGCGCACGACCGACACCTGGCCGCCGCCGGGCGGCCGCGGGACGCGGCTATACCTGGCTGGAACCGGGGTGCTGGCCGGCGATCCCGGCGCCGCGGCCGACGTGGAGATCCGGGTGGACCCGCGGGCCGGCACCGGCGGAACGTCGCGCTGGGATACCGTGGGCAACGGCGCGCGGGTGCGGGTGGACCGCGCCGCCAGCGCCGGCCTGACGCGATTCGTGACGGCGCCGCTGGACGCGGATCTGCGCATCACCGGCCACGCGAACGTACAACTGGAGCTGACCGCCGGCCGCGGCGATGGCGCCGTGTTCGTCTATCTCGAAGCCATCGATCCCGACGGCGCCATAACCTATGTGACCGAAGGCGAGCTGCGCCTGATCCATCGCCGCGTGGCCGCCACGCCGTCGCCCGCGCGTCCCTTGCGCCTGCCGCGCAGCTTTGCCAGAGCGGACGCCTTGCCCACGATACCGGGGGCGCGCATGACGTTGCAACTGGACCTGATGCCGACTTCGGTACGGCTGCGCGCTGGACACCGCCTGGCGCTGTGCCTGACCGACCGCGACGTTGATCACTTCGATGATTACGCCGGCCCCGATGCGCCGCCCCTCGTCCTGCACACGGGCGCCGTGTCGTGGATCGATTTTCTGGCGTACTGAACCCGCGCCGGGCGGTGCTCCGCTCCGTGCGGAAAACACGACCCGGCACGTTTTTCCCTGGCGCCGCGAGCGCCACCCATCCTCTCAAGGAGGCCAAGATGTTGCGACGCATTCTGTTGATGATTGGAGCTTTGTTCTACCTTTCCCAAGGGTGGGCGCAAGCGTATCCCGACAAGCCGGTCCGTATCGTCGTGCCCTATCCGGTCGGCGGGCCGGTCGATGCCATCGGGCGCAAGCTGGCCGCCTCCTTGCAGGCGAAGACGGGCCAGCCCTTTCTGGTGGAAAACCGAGGCGGCGCCGGCGGCAGCATCGGCGCGGATGTCGTGGCCAAGGCCGCGCCGGATGGCTACACCTTGCTGCTGACGATCCCCGATGCCCTGATCAACGTGGTGGCCACGGTGGATAAGCTGCCTTACGACGCGAAGACGGATTTTGCCTTCATCACCCAGGTGGCGAGCTCCGGCGTGGCGCTGATGGCCAATCCCGGGCTCCAGGCGGCATCGCTGGCCGAACTCGAGGCGGCGGCCAAGGCCTCCCCCGGCCTGGCCTTCGGATCGTGGGGGCCGGGCTCGTTCCCGCACGTGCTGGGACAGGCCATGGTGCAGTCGACGGGAGCGGACCTCGTCCACGTGCCCTACCGGGGCGTGGCGCCGGCCATCCAGGACGTGCTCTCGCGTCAGATCGCCTTCACCTTTGGGCCGTCCAACCTGGCCAGGCAGTATGCCGAGAGCGGCCAGGTGGTGGTCCTGGCGGTGAGCGGCGAGGAGCGGTCTCCGCTGCTGCCGGATGTCCCCACCTTCAGCGAACAGGGATATGACGCGCCGGTGTTCCGCTTCACGGTCTGGGTGGGCTTGCTGGCGCCGGCCAAGACCCCCGGGCCGGTGATCGACTTCCTGCACCGGCAGGTCGACGCCATCCTGCAGGAAGCGGACTTCCGGGATTTCCTGGCGTCGCTCGACTTCAAGCCGGCAGGCAGCACGCCCGAGGCGTTCCGCCAGGGATTCGACGAGGAATTTCCCGTCATTATCGACCTGATCCGCAGCACGGGATTGAGCCCGCAATGAAAGACCTCGGCATCACCCCGCGCCCGAGCGCGGACCTTGCGCAGGAGGGCGAGGCCAGGCGCGAGCACCCCGCGCCGCCCTGGCGGCGCATCGGCCTGATCGGCGGCATCGGCTGGCCTTCCACCCGCGACTATTACGAGCGCCTGAACCGCGCCGCGGCCGAGTGCCGGGGCGGTCTGGCCAGCGCCGACCTGGTCGTGCGCTCGCTGGATTTCGCGCGGGTCCTGGACGCGGCCGAGACGCCGGGCGGTGTGGAGGCGATGCTGTCGCAGGCCGCGCGCGAACTGCTCGCCGCGGGCGCTGAGGTGATCGGTCTGTGCTCGAACACCGGGCATCTGTTCAGCCAGCCGCTGCGCACGGCGGAGTTTCCCGGCTTCATCGCACTGGATGGCGCGCTGGCCCAGCGTCTGGCCGACAACGGCGTCGGCGAAGCCTGGCTGCTGGGCGTGCAGCGCACGTTGGAGCATCCCCTGCTGCGCGATGCCCTGGCCGCCCGGGGCATCCGCAGCTTCATCCCCGAAGCGCCTTTGCGGCGGCAGCTCGATGAGGCGATCTTTGCCGAACTGGAGCGTGGCGAGGTAGGCCTTCTCACGCGGGACGCGCTGGCGTCGATCGAAGCCGAGCTTCAGTCGCGCGGCGCGCGCGACGTCGTGCTGGCGTGTACCGAGCTGCCCATGGCGCTGGCGGATCGGCCATGGCCATTCCGGTGCTGGGATACGGTGGAGATCCATTGCCAGGCCTTGATCGCGGCCGCAAGCCGGGTTGCCGAGGAGCCAGCGTGCGGCACGCCGACCTGATCATCGAAGCCGGACATGTCGCGACGGTGGATCCGGCGCTGGGGCGGATCCAAGACGGCGCCGTGGCGGTTCGTGGCGGCCTGATCGCCGACATCGATACGCGCACGGCGATACACCAGCGGTGGCGGGCGCCAGCGGTACGCCGCGAGGCCACGGCCCTGATGGTGCCCGGGCTGATCGATGCGCATGTGCATCCCGGTCTTTTCTTCCTGGCGCGGCTTGCACCGCCCGCCACCCCTGGGCAACCCGGGTTGCTGGCTCGCGGGGGGCAGATCGAGCGTTTTCTCAATCTCTTGAACCAGGGCCTGAAGCTCGATCCCGAGCTGACCCTGCACGCGGCGCGCGCGAGCTTCCTGCGGTCGCTGGAAACCGGTGTGACCTACTTCAACGACGCGGCCGCCGGCGATACCGACGCCTTGGCGGCGGCCGCGGCGCAGATCGGCCTGAAGGGTATCGTGACCTACGATTTTGGCGCGGATCTGGGTTTCGATCTCGCCGCCGGGCCGCCGCGACCGATCCGCATTGCCGGCGTGGACCGGATACTGGCACGCGCCGAGGCGATCGTGGCGCGCCACAACGGCAAGCAGGGACTGCAATGTTGGTATAACTTGCTGTGCGACCTGAGCACCAGCGACGAACTCTATCGCGCCACCACCGCGCTTGCCCTGCGCGACGGGGTGGGCATCAACACCCATACCGCCACGGTGCGGCGTCACGAAACGGCATCGCGGCGCGACTTCGGCCGGGGGTCGGTGCGACGGCTGCTCGACCTGGGCGTGATCGGTCCGCATTGGCTCGCCGCGCACATGGGATTCATGGCGAGGGCCGACATCACCGAACTGGCGGCGCGCGGCGGCCATGTGGCGCATTGTCCCGCCACCTCCATGGGCGCCGGCAAAGGCATCATCGCCGCCAAAACGATTCCCGCGTTGCGGCGGGCCGGCGTCAACGTGGCGCTGGGAACGGACTCGGCGCAATGGGCCGATCTGCCCCGGCAAATGTCCCTGGCGTTTTATGCCCATAAAGAGGTGTGGGCCGATGACTCCGTCCTGACTCCCGACGAAGTTCTGTACATGGCCACGCTGGCGGGCGCACGAGCATGCGCCCAGGCGGAGCAGCGTGGCTCGATCAGCATCGGTAAAGTGGCCGACCTGGTGCTGGTCCACACCGACGATCTCGCCTTCGTGCCGTTCGACGATCCTTTGCTGGCCTGGCTGCGTTCGGGCGTCGGCGCGCTCGACGTGTACGTCGAAGGCCGTCTCCGCGTCAGCCGGGGCAGGGCGATCGACCTGGACCGCGAGGCCATAGGGCGGCAGGCGCAGGAAGCGGCTGGGCGGTTCCTGCGGCAAAATGCCTAGGGCTCGTTGGGGCTCCTGTTCACGTGAAGGTCTCCGGCCTGTCGGACCTTCTCCGCCACAAGACGGGTGCGCCTTCGGCACCGCCTGGACACTGCCTCGCTTGACCCCGGCCTGACCTCCGAGGCTTGCGCTTCGACTACGTCGAAACTTCGTTTTGACTTGCGTCGAAACTTCGTTTTGGCGCGTGGTCAACAGGCTCTATTTGGCGAACAGCTGCCCGATATCCTTGAATGCCTTGAACTCCATGGCGTTGCCGCAGGGATCGAGCAGGAACATGGTGGCCTGCTCGCCCACCTGGCCCTGGAAGCGGATATAGGGCTCGATCACGAAGGGCGTGCCGAACGACTTCAGGCGCTCGGCCAGCAGCTCCCATTGCCGCCACTCGAGTACGATGCCGAAATGCGGCACCGGCACATCGTGGCCATCGACGGCGTTGGTGTGCGCCTGTTCCTGAGAGGCGGTTCGCGGGTGTTCGTGGATCACCAGTTGGTGGCCATAAAAATTGAAGTCCACCCAGTGGTTGCTGGAGCGGCCTTCTTCGAGGCCGAACACCTCGCCGTAAAAACGACGGCAGGCGGGCAGGTCGTAGACGGGGATTGCCAAATGGAAGGGAGACAGGCTCATGATGAACTCCAATCGGTGCATGGCCGGGCCTGGCCTGACCTGGCGGTGCGGGTGGATCGGGCTATTCTAGAGAGAATCCCGGCGCCGCGCGCGACAGCGGCAAGGAGTGTGTCATGGCACTGTTAGCGCCCCGCGGCGGCCCGCCGGCCCCCGCCTTGATCGTCGATCAATGGTTGAATGCCAGCGAGCCGCTGGAGCTCGAGCGGCTGCGCGGCAAGGTCGTGTTGCTGCACGCCTTCCAGATGCTGTGTCCGGGCTGCATTGCCCATGGCCTGCCCCAGGCCGAACACGCGCATCGCGCCTTCGGCCGCGAGGGTGTCGTCGTGATCGGCCTGCATACCGTGTTCGAGCATCACGCCGTCACCGGCCCCGAGGCCTTGCGCGCCTTCAACCACGAATACCGATGGAGCTTCCCGATCGGCATCGATCGCGCGAGCCAGGGCAGCAGCATTCCCCAAACCATGCGGGCCTACGACCTGCAGGGCACTCCCAGCCTGGTGTTGATCGATCGCGCCGGAGCCATACGCCTGCAGCATCTCGGCCGGATCGACGACATGGTGCTGGGCGGCGCCATCGGGCGTTTGCTGGCGGAAGGCGGAGCGGCGGCGACTCCGGCGGCGGGCGGGGCCGGCGCGACGGCAAGCGACGCCGGCTGCGGGCCCGATGCCTGCCTGCCCCGGCCTTGAAGCAAGGTACCGACCGGCCGGTGCTCAACGATTTCTGGGCGCCCTGGTGTGGCCCATGTCGGGCGATGGCGCTTGACCTTCCCACGATGGGAAGCCTCAAACTGCGGGCATGTCGAATAATCCTGTAGGAAGTACACCATGAGCACGTCCAGTCTTCACGATGCTCGCGCCACGGCGGCTACGGTCAGCCTGCCCATCGAAGGCATGACTTGCGCGAGTTGCGTCGGCCGGGTCGAGGCGGCCCTGGCCAGAGTCGAAGGGGTCGGCAGCGTTGCCGTCAACCTCGCCACCGAGCGGGCGGATATCCAGCCTGCAGGCCCCATCGACCGGATGGCGCTGATCCAGGCGGTGGAAAAAGCCGGCTACGACGTCCCCGCCAGTACGGTCGAACTGGCGGTGGACGACATGACCTGCGCCTCCTGCGTCAGCCGGGTCGAGAAAGCGCTCAAGGCGGTGCCCGGCGTCACGGAGGCCACGGTGAATCTTGCCACCGAACGGGCCACGGTGCGTGGCGTGGCGGCGGCCGACGCCTTGGTGGCCGCCATCGAGAGAACCGGCTACGGCGCTCGCGTCGTGGCGAGTGCCGCCCAGGACGGCGATGAGGCAGTCGCCAAAAAAGATGCCGAGCGCGCCGGTCTCAAGCGCGACTTGATCGTGGCGGGCGTACTGACCCTGCCCGTGTTCGTGATCGAAATGGGTTCGCACCTGATCCCCGGCATGCACGAATGGGTTGCCGCGACCATCGGCTTGCAGCAAAGCTGGTACCTGCAGTTCATCCTCACCGCCCTGGTCCTCGCGTTTCCCGGCCGTCGTTTCTATACCAAGGGCTTCCCGGCCTTGCTGCGTCTGGCCCCCGACATGAACTCGCTGGTGGCCGTGGGTACGGCGGCGGCCTTCGGCTATTCGGTGGTCGCGACCTTCGCCCCCGGCCTGCTGCCGGCGGGGACGGTGAATGTCTACTACGAGGCGGCCGCCGTCATCGTGACGCTGATCCTGCTGGGCCGTTTTCTCGAGGCGCGCGCCAAAGGGCGGACATCCGAGGCCATCACGCGCCTGGTAGGCTTGCAGGCCAAGGTGGCTCACGTCTCGCGCGAGGGCCGATGGGTGGACATCCCCATCGGCGAAGTGATCCTGGGCGACATCGTGGAGGTGCGCCCGGGCGAGCGGGTCCCGGTCGACGGCGAGGTGACCGAAGGCCGCAGCTTCGTCGACGAGTCGATGATCACCGGCGAACCCATTCCGGTGGAGAAAACCGCGGGCAGCGCCGTGGTCGGCGGCACCGTCAACCAGAAGGGCGCGTTGACGCTGCGCGCCACCGCCGTGGGCGCCCAGACCATGCTGGCGCAGATCATCCGCATGGTCGAGCTGGCCCAGGGTTCCAAGCTGCCGATCCAGGCCGTGGTCGATAAGGTCACGCTGTGGTTCGTACCGGCGGTCATGCTGGCCGCCTTGCTGACCTTCCTGGCCTGGCTGTTCTTCGGCCCTTCGCCCGCGCTTACCTTCGCCCTGGTCAACGCGGTGGCGGTGCTCATCATCGCTTGCCCCTGCGCCATGGGCCTGGCCACGCCCACCTCCATCATGGTCGGCACCGGACGCGGCGCCGAGATGGGCGTGCTGTTCCGCAAGGGCGAGGCGCTGCAGTTGCTCAAGGATGCCCAGGTGGTGGCCGTCGACAAAACCGGCACGCTGACCGAAGGCCGTCCGGCCCTCACCGACCTGGGCATCGCCTCGGGCTTCGAGCGCAGCCAGGTGTTGGCCGCGGTGGCGGCGGTGGAGTCGCGTTCGGAGCACCCGATCGCCCGCGCCATCGTCGATGCCGCCGTGGAGGAGGGCATTGCGCTGCCGGCACTGGCCGATTTCGAATCGGTAACCGGCATGGGCGTGCGCGCCACCGTGGACGGCGTACGGGTGGAAGTCGGCGCCGACCGCTTCATGCGCGAACTGGGTTTGAGCGTGGACGAGTTTGCGGCGATGGCCGAGCGACTGGGCGGCGAGGGCAAATCGCCACTCTATGCCGCCATCGATGGCCGCCTGGCCGCCATCATTGCCGTGGCCGATCCGATCAAGGCCAGCACGCCGATCGCCATCGCAGCCTTGCACCAATTAGGCCTGAAGGTGGCGATGATCACCGGCGACAATGCGCATACCGCCCAGGCGATCGCACGGCAATTGGGCATCGACGAAGTCGTGGCCGAAGTCCTGCCCGAAGGCAAGGTGGAGGCCGTGCGACGGCTGAAGGCCGCCCACGGCCGCCTGGCCTTCGTGGGCGATGGCATCAACGACGCCCCGGCGCTGGCGGAAGCCGACGTGGGCGTGGCCATCGGCACCGGCACTGACGTGGCGATGGAATCCGCCGACGTGGTGTTGATGTCGGGCAATCTGCAGGGCGTGCCCAACGCCATCGCGCTGTCCAAGGCCACCCTGGGCAACATTCGCCAGAATCTGTTCTGGGCCTTCGCCTACAACACGGCGCTGATCCCCGTGGCCGCCGGCGTGCTCTACCCCGCCTGGGGCGTGCTGCTCTCGCCGATGTTCGCCGCGGGCGCCATGGCCTTGTCCAGCGTGTTCGTGCTCGGCAACGCGCTGCGCCTGCGCCGGTTCCAGCCGCCGCTGATCGAAGCGGCCGAGCCGTCACATTCATAAAGATGGCTGCTTTATCTCGCGAATGGGGATGGCCTTGCCGCCATTCCCCGGCATGGGGGCGCCATCGCTTTACTCTCGAGGGAGGACGATACTCATGAACATCGGCGAGGCGGCCAAGGCATCCCAGGTATCCGCCAAAATGATCCGCTATTACGAGCAGATCGGCCTGATTCCGCCGGTGGGCCGGACCGATGCCGGCTACCGGGTCTATAACGAGGCCGACATCCACCGCCTGAACTTTATCCGCCGGGCCCGCGATCTCGGCTTCTCGGTTGCCGAGATCGGCAACCTGCTCAGCCTGTGGAACGACCAATCCCGCCAGAGTGCGGACGTCAAGCGTCTGGCCGAACAGCATATCGCCGAACTCGAACAACGGATGGCGAATCTGCGCCAGATGACGGATACGCTGAAGACGCTGATCGCCTGCTGCGCCGGGGACGACCGGCCCGATTGCCCGATCCTGGATGAACTACAGCAATCGGATGAAGGTTTGGCGGAAAGACAGAAGCGCAGCGGTGCGGTGATCCGACGCCAATGACTACCTGCCTACGCACGAGCTGGAAAAATCAAGATGCTGGCCGTCAACAATCGGCGGCGCCTCGCCAATCTGCCATCAGGGCTGAGGCCAGGCGCAAAACGCCGCTTCAGGCGGAGAGCGCGAACAGCCCTTCTTTCTTCAGGAAGTCCACCACCTCGCTCACACCCTTGCCGCGCTTGAGGTCGGTCATGATGAAGGGTCTGCCCTGGCGCATGCGCGTGGCGTCGGATGCCATGACATCCAGGTTGACTTCGACGTAAGGCGCGAGGTCGGTCTTGTTGATGATGAGCAACTCGGATTTGGTAATGCCCGGGCCGCCCTTGCGCGGAATTTCCTCACCGTTGGCGACACTGATGATGTAGAGCGTGAGGTCGGACAGTTCGGGACTGAACGTGGCGGCCAGGTTATCGCCTCCGGATTCGATGAAGACGATATCGGCGTCCGGGAATTGCGCCAGCATGGCGTCGACCGCGACCAGGTTGATCGAGGCATCTTCGCGGATGGCCGTATGCGGGCAGCCACCGGTTTCGACGCCCATGATACGCTCCGCGGGCAGCGCCCCCGAGAGCGTCAGCAGACGTTGATCTTCTTTGGTGTAGATGTCGTTGGTAATGACGACGAGATCATACTCGGGGTACATGGCTTTGCAGAGGGCCTCGAGCATGGAGGTCTTGCCCGAGCCCACGGGTCCGCCCACGCCCACGCGGAGCGGCGGCAGCTTCTTGGTACGGGCGGACAATCGCGAAATATCGTGCATGTTGGACTCCAGGAACGACCTGTCTCGCGTCAGGAACGGAACAGGCGTGAGAACTGATGGGCATGGCGCGACGCCACGATGGCGTATTGCGGCGCCAGGGTTTGCAATTGCGGGGGCGTCGCCTGGCTCCGGCGCCGCGCCTCGTCGAGCACTGGTGGAAGCTGCTGGCGCAGCTGATGCAGAATGCGCTGCGCCGCGACCTGCCCCAGGGGTACGCTTTTGAGCGCCGCGGTGGTCTGGTTTTCCAGCCAGCTGTACAAATAACTGCTCAGGCCCGCCAACTGCGGCAAGTCAAGGGCGGCACAGGCCATGCTGTGAAGCAGCGGCAGGGTGGGCTGCGGCACGGCGGCGAGCAGTTGCAGGCGGGCTTGATCAAACCAACCCAGCTCACGGCCCAGGCGCAACAGCGAGGCCCCCATTTGCAAAGTTTCATGGCGAAGCTCACCGGCCTCACGCGACGACAGAAACCATTGGTTCCAGTGCCGCAGGGCGCTGGCGTCGGTCGTCAGCCAGGCGGTGTGCAGGAGGCACCATAAGGGGGCGTCGCCGTCGGTCACGACGTGCCGCAACTGCGCGCCGATCCACGCCTGGGCCGACGCCTCGTCGGTGACGAGCCCGAGTTCGACCGCCGCTTCCAGGCCTTGCGAATAGCTGTAGCCGCCCACGGGCAGGGCGGGCGAACTGAGCTGGTGCAGCGCCGTGAGCTGGCTGGCACTGAGCTCGACGGTGGTGGCCGTCATGATTCTGGGCTTGCTCAAGGCGTCGGTGGATGAGGACGCGCGTCCGGCGTGGCAGCGTCCGCAGGCTTGGGAGAATGCTCGTGCCGGGCCCCCGGCTCGTGTGCACGGTACGCGGCTTGCGCCAGCGCATAGTCCTCGGCGAAAGTTTCGTCGTGGCCGTGGTGATGGCCACCGCCGTAAGCGCCAAGGTCGGGGTTGAACGGGGCCTTGAGCTGCCGCACCTGCACCCCCCCGACACTGGCCAGCATATCGACCAGTACCGGATCGGGCTCCAGTTGCAGGTAGCCCTCGCCGATTTCAAGCTGTACGTGCCGGTTTCCCAGGTGGTAGGCGGCTCGCGCCAATTGCCACGGCGAGGATACGGGCGTGACGCGCAAGACGGGTTCATGGGCCGCGCGTACGCGCACCCGCAGGTCGTCATGGCCCGGGTGGCGCGCCACCAGCACGTCGCCGTCGCGAAGGACCGTGCCGCGTGCCAGAGCCAGGCCGAGTGAACTGCCGTCATCGAGCGTCAGTCGTTGGCGGTTGCGCAGACGCTGCGCCAGGGTGAGGGTGACGGTGGCAACGTGCTCGATGGCCACGCGGGCCGCGGATTCGCCGCGCCAATAGTCTTGGGCAATGCGCATGATTCAAAAGAGGAAGTAGCGCTGCGCCATGGGCAGCGAGTCGAGGGGATCGCAGCTCAGCAATTCGCCATTGGCATAGACCTCGTAGGTCTGCGGGTCGACGCGGAGTTCTGGCAGCCAGGCGTTGCGGACCATGTCGTGCTTGGTCAGCCCGCGGCAGCCGCGTACGGCTTCGACGCGCTTGTTGAGGCCCAACTCGCGAAACACCGGGTTGGACAGACTGACTTGCGAGACGAAATTGATCGAGTTGCGCAGCGCTTTGCCATAGCTCCCCCAACTAGGTCGCAGGTGCACCGGTTGCGGGGTTGCGATGGAAGCGCCCGGATCGCCCATGCTGGCCATGACCGGCATGCCGCTCTTGAGCACAATGTTGGCCTTGATGCCGAAAAACGCGGGTTTCCAGAGAATAAGATCGGCGACCTTGCCTTTTTCGACGGAACCGATCAGGTGCGACATGCCGTGGGCGATCGCCGGGTTGATCGTGTATTTGGCGATGTAGCGCTTGATGCGCTCGTTATCGTTGCGACTGCTATCCCCGTCCAGGGGACCGCGCTGGATCTTCATCTTGTGCGCGGCCTGCCAGGTACGCAACACGATCTCGCCGACCCGGCCCATGGCCTGCGAGTCCGAACTCATGATGGAGATGGCGCCGAGATCATGCAGAATGTCCTCGGCGGCGATGGACTCGCGCCGGATGCGAGATTCGGCAAAGGCCACGTCCTCCGCGATCGAGGGGTTGAGGTTGTGGCAGACCATGACCATGTCCAAGTGCTCGTCGATGGTGTTTCTCGTGAAGGGCATGGTTGGGTTGGTGGAGGCGGGCAGGACGTTTTCCATGCCCACGGCCTTGATGATGTCGGGCGCATGCCCGCCTCCGGCTCCTTCGGTGTGGAAGCAGTGGATGGTGCGGCCCTTGAAGGCCGCGAACGTATCCTCGGCAAAGCCCGATTCGTTCAGGGTGTCGCTATGGATGGCCACCTGCACGTCGGTGTCTTCGGCCACGCTCAGGCAGGCATCGATGGTGGCTGGCGTCGACGCATAGTCCTCGTGTATTTTCATGCCGGCGGCACCCGCGCGCACCTGCTCCAGAATCGCTGGCTGCGAGCTGGAGCTGCCTTTGCACAACTGGCCGATGTTGATGGGGAAGCCGTCCAGGGCTTGCATCATTTCCATGAGATGCCAGGGCCCGGGAGTGTTGCTGACCGCCTGCGACCCGGTGGCCGGCCCCGTGCCGCCACCGACGAAAGTCGTGGTGCCGGTGGACAGCGCCTCTTCGACCTGCTGCGGGCTGATGAAGTGAATATGCGTGTCGATGGCACCCGCGGTGACGATGAGCCCCTCGCCGGCAATCACTTCGGTGGCGGCGCCGATGATGATATCGACTCCCGGCTGCGTGTCCGGATTGCCCGCCTTGCCAATGCCGGCGATCAAGCCTTCCTTGATACCGATGTCGGCCTTGACGATACCGATCACCGCATCGATGATGAGCGCGTTGCTGATGACCGTATCAACGCACTCGGTGGCAAGGCGTTGGCCTTGACCCATACCGTCGCGGATGACCTTGCCGCCGCCGAAGATGACTTCTTCACCAAAGAGGGTATGGTCTTGTTCGACTTCGGCCAAGAGCTCGGTGTCGGCCAGGCGCACGCGGTCGCCGACGCCATTGACGACGGTCGGGCCATAGGTTTCCGTATATCCCTTGCGTGAAAACAGTATCATTCGAGTGCTCCCATGATCTTGCCCTGAAAACCAAAAATCCGGCGATCGCCGCCGATGGCGACCAGGGTCACGGTACGGCGCTGCCCGGGCTCGAAGCGCACCGCGTTGCCGGCCGGGATATTCAGTCGAAAGCCCATGGCTCGTTCGCGGTCGAACCGCAACGCGTTGTTGGTTTCGGCAAAGTGGTAATGCGATCCGACCTGTATGGGCCTGTCGCCGGCATTGATCACTTCAAGCGTGATCGTGTCGCGACCGGCGTTGATCTCTATGTCGCCGGGTTCGGCAAGTATCTCTCCGGGAATCATCGCTAGCCTCTTTCGTTGCTGCCGCCACTGCGTCGACCCGCCGCGGCTATGTCAGATAATGGGGTTATGCACGGTCACCAGCTTGGTGCCGTCGGGGAAGGTGGCCTCTACCTGGATACTGGTCAGCATCTCGGGAATGCCCTCCATGACGTCTTCGCGTGTGAGGATCCGGGTGCCCTCGCTCATGAGCTGAGCCACGGTTTTGCCATCGCGTGCGCCCTCCAGGAGCGCGCAGGAGATGAGGGCCACAGCTTCTGGATAGTTGAGCTTGAGGCCGCGCGCGCGTCGTCGTTCCGCCACCAAGCCCGCCGTGAACATCATGAGCTTGTCTTTTTCTCTCGGGGTCAGTTCCATTCTGGTTTCCTAGTGCTATCACGATTCAGTACCGCGCATGGATCAAGTGCTCCAGAGGCGCAGCCGTTGGCCCTCGACGCTCAACACCTCGGGGCGCAGTCGCTGCCAGGTGGTCGTCAATAGCTCCCTGACGTCTTCCGCGTGCAGGCCGATGGCCCGCACCAGCACCAGCGCTTTACCGCCCTCCGAGGCGATTTCCGTGAGGCCGCCGCGCAACGCATCGTGCCAGGGCAAAGTTCCGGCCAGCGCTTCGATCGCGGCAGGCGACAGGGCGTCACCATAGCACCACAGGGTTCCGAACACCGGCTGTCCCGCCAGGCCGGCGACACTCTGGCGTAGCGGACTGCCCGCATCGAGGCGGCCCTGGTCAACCCAGAGCATCTGGCCATCCACCCGTAGAGTGATGCTGCTGAATACCGTCCCCTCGTCCCAGTGCGTGGCACTCAGGATGGAACCCAATTGCGTCATTTCCCATCCGATGGCGGCGGCGTCGCTATCGAGAAGAATCTCGGTTTGCTGTACCGCATCCGTCTGTTCGAAATAGATGTTTTCCATCGGTAGCCAGTCGAGACGGCCGCCCGCGGCGACATGAAGACGGGCGGTTTGCCGCGCTTGCCGGCCGTTGCTCTTGTACCAACGCGTGGCTCCCGGAGTCGTCAGGGCCGCATGGGCGCCCTGACCGACAGAAATATCGATGTCGATAAGGTCGCCACCGGCGATGCCCGAGGGGGGGTGCAGCAGGACGGCATGGCAGACGCCAGGTCCTTCGGGATAGAGTGCGCGCTGGATGAGGACGGGACCTTCATGCTCGCGCTTGGACAGCACGCTACGTCGATTGCCGTCCAGAGTGAAACCGAGGTCGAGGCGGGCATGCCAGTGCCGCTGGGTCGTCCTGGCGTGTTCGGTGATGGCCACATTCACCTTTGCTTGAACGGGTTGGGAGGATACTTGGCGTTGCGATGGATTGAAAATACTATCATGCCATCGCTTATGGCAGGCGGAGGGTGTCGTGAGAGGGCGAGGGGGATTCAGCGCTTCCGCGTCCGGGCATCACGCCAAATGGTGTTATCGGCGATCAGGGCACAATGCGCGCAGTACGTTGGCCAGTTTCTTGACGGCGATTTCCAGTTCATGTGGGGCATGGGCAGCGAACCCCATGAGAAAACCAGCCTTGTGCCTGTTCGACGCATGCAAAGCCGTGAGCCCCAGCAGATCGATCCCAGCCCGGCTCGCTGAATCCACGGCTTCGCGTTCAGGGATGTCGCGGATGAACACGCAGGGCATCTGCATGCCGCCCGCCGGCACCCGCGGTTCCACGAAATCGGCCAGGTGCTGGCGCACCAGCCGCGCCAACGCGTCCCGCCGCTCGGCATAAGTGGCACGCATGGTGCGCACATGGGCACCGAAGTGGCCCCCCTCGATGAAGCGCGCCAATGTGAGCTGCGGAATCGGCGCGCTGTGTCCATCAAGCAGGGTGCGGGCCACCGTCATGGGCGTGACCAGCGACGGCGGCAGTACCATGTAGCCGATACGCAAGCCGGGAAACAGTGATTTGGTGAAAGTGCCTATGTAAATCGTCCGATCGTGCGGGTCGAGTCCCTGCACGCAGGCGGTGGGTTTGCCCGCGTAGTGGAACTCGCTGTCATAGTCGTCTTCGATGATCCAGCTCTGGTTTTGTTTGGCCCACTCGATCACGGCCAGCCGTCGATCCAGCGCCAGCGTTGCACCGGTAGGAAACTGGTGCGATGGCGTCAGAAACACCGCCCTGGCCGATTCACCAGGCGTCTTGGCCGCCTCAAGCAAGGACTCGACCCGAAGGCCATCCGCATCCAGCGGCACCGGCACACATCCCAGGCCTGCCGCATCGAATGCCTTGCGCGCGCCGTGATACGCAGGGTCTTCGAGGAAGATCCGCTCGCCAGCATCGAGCAGCACAGTGGCACACAAGGTCAATGCCTGTTGGGAACTGGTCAGGATCAGCACGCGCTCGGGTGTGGCGCGCGCGCCCCGCTCCAGATTGACGTAATCGGCGATGGCTCGCCGCAACGGCTCCATACCTTGTGGCGGGCTGTGCAGCAATGCCTGCGTGCCGTGTTCTTTCAACACCTGCCTTTCCAGTCGCTCCCAGGTCTGCAGTGGAAAGCTGCGCGTTTCCGGCACGCCGGGCGCGAACGGGCGCGGCATCAGGAAATCACGCAGGCCGCCACCCTGGAGCATGGCGCTGCCGCGCTGACTAAGGCGTGGTGGCGCCGTGGGGCTCACACCCGCGGACCGGGGCTTGCCCCGTCCGGGCAGGCGCTGCATTCGCCCGGATACGAAGCTGCCGCTGCCAACTCGCCGTTCGATGAAACCTTCCGCGTGCAATTGGCCGTAGGCCGATTCGACCGTATCGCGAGAGACTTCCAGGGACTTCGCCAATGCTCGCGAGGCAGGCAATGGTCTGCCCACATCAAGGACACCATCGAGGATCAATTGCCGAATGGCCCGCTGCACTCTCACATGAAGGGGCAAGGCACCGTGCGTTGGATCACTGATCCAGGCTTTGACGGACTCAAATTGGGCGCTCCTGAACAAGTGGTCTGTACTCCTTCTAAAAAATGGCTGGTAACAACCATCCATTTTAAGGCTATAAATACGTTTATCTCGACTCAATTCGCCAAGTTGTTCCCAGGAGCCACGATCAGCCCATGTCATCCGTCCCATCATCGCCATCCGTTCGTTGGAACGATCTCACTCATCCCGTCGTAGCAGGCTTGATTTCGGTCATCGTCAATTACGGCGGCACCTTCATTCTGGTGTTCCAGGCTGCCAAGGTGGCCGGCCTCAGTCCGGAGCTGACAGCCTCGTGGGTGTGGTCGGTGTCGATCGGTGTTGGGGTCACAGGCCTCATTCTCAGCTGGGTCGCCCGCGAGCCCATCATCACGGCCTGGTCCACGCCCGCAGCCGCGTTCCTCGTCACGGCGCTGGCGACTACGCCCTACGCGGAAGCCATTGGCGCGTATCTGATCTCGGCCGCGGCCTTCGTGCTTCTTGGTCTGTCAGGGTACTTCGAGCGGGTCATCCGTTTGATCCCGCCGGGCGTGGCCGCCGGGCTGCTGGCTGGCATCCTGCTACAGTTCGGCATCGGTGCCTTTGGCGGCATGAGTGTCGACCCCCTGTTGGCGGGGCTGCTGATCGCCGCCTACATCGTGCTCAAGCGATTCACCGCACGCTATGCCGTAGTGGGCATTCTGGTGTTGGGGCTGGCCTTCCTGCTCATCCAGGATCGAGTTGATCTGTCCGGGCTGACACTGGAGTTCGCCGCGCCAGTCTTCACTATGCCGGCGTTCTCGCTCAATGCGCTGTTGAGCGTGGCCTTGCCGCTGTTCCTCATCACACTGACCGGCCAGTACATGCCCGGCATGCTGGTGCTGCGCAACGATGGTTTCAAGGCCAGCGCCAACCCCATCGTGACCATCACCGGCTTTGGCTCGCTGCTGATGGCGCCATTCGGCTCGCATGCGTTCAACGTCGCCGCGATTACGGCCGCGATCTGCACCGGTCGGGAAGCGCATGAAGACCCCTCCAAGCGTTGGGTCGCCGGCATCGCTGCGGGCGTCTTCTACATCCTCGTCGGCGTGTTCGGCGTGACCCTGGCCGCCGTCTTCATGGCCTTCCCGGCGACCTTCATCACCACGCTCGCGGGCCTGGCGTTGTTGGGCACCATCGGCGGCAGCCTCGCCAGCGCGATGGCCGATGCCAAGAGCCGTGAAGCGTCACTGATCACCTTTCTTGCGGCCGCAGCCAACATCAACATGCTCGGGATCGGCGGCGCGTTCTGGGGCTTGCTGATTGGTCTGGTGGCCTATGTAGTGCTCAACGGCCGGTGGTCCGGCCCCACGCCGCGGCCCGCCGTCACGCCTGTGGCAACCGAAGGAGTGACGAACTGATGCAAACCCTTGCCAGCACACAAACCAGTCATGATCGCCATGGCCTCTACCCTGAAGCCGTCACGGTCGAGGACTTCCGGCGCAATCTGGCGAGCGTGCAGGAGCGTATCGACGCGGCCTGCCGCCGTGCCGCGCGTGACCCAGCCGGCGTGCGCCTGCTGCCGGTCAGCAAGACCAAGCCCGAAGCGAGCTTGCGCCTTGCCCATGCGGCAGGCTGCCGGATGCTGGGTGAGAACAAGCCGCAGGAGGCTTACCGCAAATGGGAGGCCATGCAGGATCTGACGGATCTGCGGTGGTCGGTCATCGGTCATTTGCAGACCAACAAGGCCAAGCTGGTGGCGCGCTTCGCCACCGAGTTCCAGGCGCTGGACAGCCTGCGCGTGGCCGAGGCGCTGGAGCGGCGCCTGCAAATCGAAGGCCGCTCGCTGGACGTGTTCGTGCAGGTCAACACCTCGGGCGAAGCCAGCAAGTACGGTCTGGCCCCAAGGGACGTGCCGGTCTTCATCCAGGCGCTGCCGGCGTTCTCCGCGCTGCGCGTGCGTGGAATGATGACGCTGGCGCTGTTCTCCAGCGAGGCCGAACGGGTGCGCCAGTGCTTCATTCTGCTAAGAACCCTGCGCGACCAACTGCGTGACAGCGCACCCGCCGGCATCGGTCTGGACGAGCTCTCGATGGGCATGTCCGGTGACTTCGAGATTGCCATCGAGGAAGGCGCCACGGTCGTGCGTGTCGGGCAAGCCATTTTTGGCGCTCGCGCTTTGCCGGACGCCCATTACTGGCCGGACGAAAGCAATCCCAAGGAGCAGGCACGATGAAAGCCCAGACCCTGTCGTTCCCCGTGGGCGAACCAGTGTCAGATTGGCACGGTTGCCCTCAACCTGTCGGCATCGTCCTGACAGGGAAGGAGTGTCGCCTGGAGCCCGTAGATCCGGCGCGCCATGCCGATGCGCTGTTCGCGGCATACAGCCAGGCGGGTAACGACCGGGACTGGCTGTATTTGTCGGTCGGCCCGTTCCCCGATGCAGTGGCCTATCGGGCCTACGCGGAGCAGATGGCACGCGAGACCGACCCTTTGCATTTCGCCGTTGTTGACCTGCGCACTGGCTTACCCGTGGGCACGTTGGCATTGATGCGCCAGCAACCCCGGCACGGGGTCGTGGAAGTCGGATTCGTGACATTCTCCCCCGTCCTGCAGCGCTCGCGTATCGCGACGGAAGCGCAGTTCCTGCTGATGTCTTATGTCTTTGACGAGCTGGGTTATCGCCGGTACGAATGGAAATGCGACAGCCTCAATCAGCGATCGCGCAACGCAGCCGAGCGCCTGGGTTTCCAGTACGAAGGGACTTTCCGTCAAGCCTTGGTCTACAAGGAACGAAATCGCGATACCGCCTGGTTCTCCATCATCGACAAAGAGTGGCCGACGCTGAAAGCCGCCTTCCAGCAGTGGCTGGCCCCGGAGAACTTCGATGACTGTGGGCATCAGATCAAGCGTTTGCAATTGATCCGCTCGCGGCTCGCGTCTTCACGCGCAGGTGTCGATGTGCAGCGGAATCGGCCATGAACGCGGCATTGCTTTCCGACCAAGCACAGGCCTAGACATCGCTGGACGAAAAAAAGGCCGAAAAACAAAGCTTTCGGCCTTTTTTCAATCATCTATGGGCGTTGGTGGATGTCCATGGACGAAAATCTTGGAGCGGGAAACGAGTCTCGACCTAGGATCTTAAGTCGTTGTTTTGCAAAAACTTCCTTTGCCACAGTGAACTGTGGGTGCCTCAACTGTAGCCTTGTTTTTTACCCTCGACAACCAAGTCGTTCCATTGCTGTCCACAGGTAGCCATGAACTTCCACAGCACATAGACGTTGGTGCTGGCGATATGGACCAGCACACGTACGCAAGGCACGCCTATCCTTGTTAGGGGCAGGGCCTGTCACAGGTCAATATCGGCTTCGAACGCTTCATTCAGATCAACACTGGGGAGAAGCGCGATTTGTGCCAGCATGAACTGAGCCAAATCCTCCGGAAGTGGCCGGACATTGGCGCCAGTGTCGATATCCCGATCTAGCAAAGTGAGGAATGCCTGGGGAAGCGTGTGCGAGTGCTCAATAGTTGTTCGATTGGCCATTTTCCAAGAAGCTCATTTTTGATGCCATTTCTCTAGAGCGTGCGCCGGCGACAGGATTTCGAATCCCCAGTCAGCCGGTGGAAGCTCCAGCAAATCCTTGTCGCCGCTGATCAGCCATTCCGCCTTGCCTTGTAGGGCCGTATGGAGAAACACATCGTCATCAGGATCGCGGCTGTACGCTAGGCTGGGCGGCGCAGGCAAATCGATCCACCGAGCCGCGGCAGCGAAGTCATGCAACAGCAGGCGCCGACGCTCCATGTCCAGATAGCGGTCAAATTTTGGACGCCAGAGCCTGGTTTCAAGTTCCTCGAAGGTTTCTCGTGAAAACACCAACGTCGCGTGTTGCAGAAGACAATCCACGATCTGCGCCGGGGCAGATCGTGGCGATAGCGCTGCACTGATCAGGACGTTGGTGTCGACGACAGCGCGCTCAATCCTCATCGGCCAGGAGCTGTTCCAGCTTCTCGTCGGTCAAGCCCTTGCTGGCGGCTTCTTCGGCACTTTGCTTCAAGTTGCGTCGCAGCCGATCTGCATAGAACTCACGCATTGCGTGGTAGTCCTCCGCCGACACCATAACGCCGACAACCCGGTTGCGCCGCGTGACCTGAATCGGCTCGCGTTGCACCCGGTCGATCAGTTCACCGAATCGAGTTTTTGCCTCATTGGCAGTAAAGGTTTGCATCTCGGACTCCTCGTGCAAGTCTACGAGCCATCTTACCTCAATCGTTCGATTCGTTCAATAGGCTCGAATGGCTTGATTCGTCCCCTGCCTTCGAGCGCGGGCCCCCGCATCGGTGTTCCGTCGTCAGTGCTTGAAGCCGTGGGCCATCTAGTGTCGGTTAGCGGCCAGGAGGAGACTTTGGCATCCTAATCGCCAAGCCGTCGTTCACGTCTGGTGCAAAAGTTTGCGGAGCGCTGCAGGGTCCATCTGCGACATCATATCGATGAGATGAGTTGGTTAGGCGCTTTTGGCCCACCTAGCGAGTGACTTTTCAAATGGCCGCACGATGGACTGTCGACCAAGGAAGTATTTCCTCTCATCCTTCGCCAGACCTGCTATGGCGAACAGCATCGCTTTCTGCTGCCATAGGTCCATTGACGGATAATTTTCCTTCAGTTCGCGAACCCAATCTAGGGAAAGGCTGATTTATTCGGCATGATGCCCGAGGATTTGAGATAATGTAGGCATATTTTGATTCTGTGCCGATCAATCATGCAAAAGAGCTTCTCCGACTTCGAGTACACCCAGGCTCGCGAG
>JALOAI010000051.1 GCA_023228945.1 Pigmentiphaga sp.
CTCTGCACGGCTTCCTGCGAACCGGCGGAAATCCGCGTCTGGGACGGTGACTCGATCCGGCTGGGTATGGGACAGCAGTCCGAAGCTGTTCGGATATTCAACATCGACGCTCCCGAAATGGAGGGCCGCTGCATCCATGAAACCGACCTTGCCCGGCAAGCGAAGATCAGGCTGGCGGAAATCCTGCAAGGTCGGCGGGTCGAAATCCTGCGTCAGGGGACCGACCGCTATGGCCGGACCCTGGCGGCGATACGCGTCGAAGGCCGCGATGTCGGCGATATTCTCGTCGATGAAGGGCTGGCGAGAACCTGGGCCGGGCGGCGTGAGCCCTGGTGCTGATCGCCGGATCGTCCCGCCGAGGTGCGGGACGATCCACCGTCGGGACGGGAGAGTAAGAGTGCGGGCCGGTTGGCCGTGACGGATTGTGAGGCGGGAGAGGGGCTTCCGCCGTCCGTCGCGGAGCATTCCCCATGAGCCTTTCCCACCACACCACTTTCGCCTCGATCGGCGAAATTGTCGCGCGACAGATCCTGCCCCGGCTGCGTCATGCCCAGAAGCTGCCGCTGCGCATCTCCTGCATCGGTATCGCCAGCGATGACGAAAGCGATGACGTCGGCGGCTTCGACCGCACGCTCGTCATCGGCCAGTGCCAATCCCCCGAAGAGGCGCTGATCATCGCCAGCCAGCGCGTTGCGCGCGGTGATTTCCGCGTTGGACAGGGCGATGCGCTGCGCTTTCGCCCCCGCGTCATGGTCATTCAGGACAACGAACTGGGCCTTGTCCTTGCCGGTGAGGTCCGGGCCGGGATCGTGCTCTGGCAGCATCCGGTCGCCTCCGACGCCGAGGCTCGCCGCACCGTCACGGAGGCCAGCCGTCTGCGGGGCATGGCCTTCACGGCATCCGGGCGCGGCGATGCGGTATCGGCTCGTGATCTCCGCCACCGCGCCAGCCTGCTCGAGGCGCGGCTGGTCGATCCCTTCTGGCGCGAGACGACTGCCGATCTGCTGCGGCTGCCACAAGCTGCCTGACCTGTCGCCCCTTTCCATCCACTAGGCCCGGCCCCGCGCCGGGCCTTCTCGTTTCAGGAGCCTGACATGGCCGACTACTTCACCCATTTCTCCTGCCTGCTCGACGTGGGCAGCCCCGAGAACGCCGCCCGCGCGCTTGATCTCTACAACGCGCTGGCGCGCGAAAACGCCGCCGAAGATCCGCCCTCGGACGGCTTCATGCTTTCGATCCAGCCCGAACATGGCGGCACCCAGCTCTGGATGCGCGATGACGGCACCGGCGATCCCGAGCATGTCATCCAGTTCGTCAAACGCTGTGCCGCCGCGTTCGGCCTGACCGGGCTATGGGGGATGCAATACGCCAATACCTGCTCACGTCCGAGAATCGACGGGTTCGGGGGCGGCGCGCATGTCCTCGACCTCGCCACCGGCGAGACGGTGGACTGGATCTACACCGACGGTTGGCTTTCCACCGTTCTGGACGGGGGCGACCCCAATGCCTGACGTCATCGAAACCACGGTCTATCGGCTCGACGAGCTTTCCGAAGCCGCGAAAGACAATGCCCGCGCCTGGTATCGCGAGGGCGGCTTCGACTACGATTGGTACGATGCCGTCTATGAGGATTTCCGGCGGATCGCGGACATCCTCGGCATCCGCATCAAGAGCCGCACCGTCCGCCTCATGGGCGGCGGCGTGCGACAAGAGCCTTGCATCTGGTTTACGGGCTTCTGGTCGCAGGGCGATGGCGCCGCGTTCGAAGGCCACTATTCCTATCGCAAAGGCACGGCGGCGGAAATCCGTACCTATGCGCCGAAGGATGTGGAGCTGCACCGCATCGCGGATGCCCTGCACCAGGCGCAACGCCGCAACTTCTACCAGTTGACCGCCGAGGCGACCCATCGGGGGCGATACTATCACGAATACTGCATGGCGATCTCGGTCACCCGCGACAGCCCGACCTGGCAGGACATGACCGCCGATGCCGAGGAGACCGTCATGGAGGCATTGCGCGATCTCGCCCGTTGGCTTTATCGCCAGCTTGAGCGCGAATACGACTACCTGACTTCGGATGAGGCGGTCGATGAGGCCATCGTTGCCAACGAATACAGCTTCACAGTTGATGGAAAGCGCTTCGGCTGAAACCCTTCTGCGCTGCCTCACAGAACCGACAGCAGGTCCGTCCGTGAGAAGTCGTCGCCGACGAAGAGCAACGGGCAGCCGCGTTCGCTGGCGACCTCATAGGCGAAGCAATCCCCGTAGTTGAGTCCGGCGGGATGAACGCCCTTGCCCCAGCGGGCATAGGCTTCGGCGATCCTGCGTGCCGAGGCTTCAGTGACGGAGACCACCTCGAACCCAAGGCCCTCGACCAGGGCGGCGATCTCTTCACCGACATTGCGCCGCCCGGCGACGATCAGCGCCTCGGCCACTGTTCCGGCCGAGATCAGCAGGCCGTCTGCCGCCTCGATCGCCACCATGCAGGTCTCGGCCTGCGGCTCGTCCAGCACGATGGCCATCAGCGCCGAGGTATCGACGGCGATCATGCCGGCATCCCGTCATCCCCGTAGAGGAAATCCTGGCTGCGCGCGGCAGCCGCGCCGGGCAATGCCTTGCCCCGCGCCGTGGCCCGGACCCGCTCCATCAGCGCGCGCCGGCCTTTCGGGGTCGCCACCACGGCAACCGGCACGAGGCGGGCGACCTCGTGGCCCCGCCGCGTCAGGATCACCTCGTCGCCGGCTTCGGCCCGCTTCACCAGTTCGGTGAGCTGCCCCTTCGCCTCGGTGACAGAAACCCTCATCGCATATCACTCCAGATGTTCTCCGCTATTCTGCACAAGATGGTCCAGATAATGGTCCACTTCAAGCCCCCAGAGCGAAAGGAGGGCCGGGAACAGGTGCCCCCGGACGGGTTGAGAGAGGGTCGTCCGGCAGGTGCCCCTTTCCCTCTCGGAGACCGATCATGGCTTTGCCCGAACTTGCTTCCCAATCCGCAATCCGCGTCCCCGACGAGCGCCGCATGGACTTCCTGCCGCGCCTTTTTGGCCGGCGCCTGCTCATCATCGGCGAGCATACCGTCTTTCGCTTCATGGAGATACTCAGCCCCGGCGATTACGGCGGCGGGCTCTGGGATTTCTACGAACGCGCCGGCCAGCCGCTCTATCTCGCGCCGACCTCAAAGCCCCGTTGCCGCCTGTTCTGCGAAGGCAACGGCTTCGAGGGCGAGGTCTCAAGCGATGCCGCCGGGATCATCGCCACGCTCTTCGCCTTCTCGCATCTTTCCTTCCGCTACGATGACGACGAACTCGCCGAGGGCTATGGTCGCCTCTACGAGCATGCCGCCGATCACGCGGAGGCGGCGGCGATTTTCCAGGCCATCGACTGAAACCCACAAGCGCCCAGCCTGACGGTCGGGCGCTTGTTTCATGCCTGCTTTCGCCACGGCTTCAGAGCGAGAGATGGGCCGGAAGGGGTTTGAGCCGGTGCGGTCGAGAGAGAGCGCTGCCCGGCTTGATCCTGACTTGCTCTCCCGAGGAATCCCCGATGAACATGATTTCCGCATCCGCGGCGGCATCCGCCACCGCGCCGCTTCCGTTCGACCATGACGCTGAGACCGCGGCCTGCGTTTTCACCGCTGCCGGTCTGCTGCTGCCGCATCTGGAACGCGGTCAGCGTGTCGACGCCGCCACGCTGCGCGGCGCCATGGAGGCCGCCTTCGGCACGTCCGATGCCACCGGCGCTTGGGACTGGAAGACCGCCTATGATGCCTGCGAGGCGGCGACCGTCCTCTTCCTGCGCAAATACGGCAATGCACTTTTCCGCAAAGCCGGGTCTCCGTCGGCAATCCTGCCGCAGCTTACGAAAATTGCCGGGCTCCTGCCGACCCACACCCGGCGTTCCGAGGAAGCGCAGACCTTCCAGCAGTTCTCCACCCCGATCCCTCTCGGCTTCGCTGCGGTGACGGCGGCGGCGATCACGCACGCCGACCGCGTGCTGGAGCCCTCGGCCGGCACCGGGCTCCTCGCCATCCTGGCCGAGATCGCCGGCGGTGCGCTGCTCGTCAACGAACTGGCCGAGGTCCGCGCCGGCCTGCTTTCCTCCCTCTTTCCGGCCCTGTCCGTCACCCGCTTCGACGCCGCCCAGATCGACGATCATCTCGATCCCGGCCTGATCCCGACAGTGGTGCTGATGAACCCGCCGTTCTCGGTCATGGCCCATGTCGAGGGCCGCGTGGCTGATGCCGCCTTCCGCCATGTCGCCTCGACGCTGGCGCGCCTTGCGCCCGGCGGGCGGCTCGTCACCATCACCGGCGCGAGCTTCGCCCCCGACAATCCGGCCTGGACGGCTAACTGGAAACGGCTGCAGGAGCGCGGCCGCGTGGTCTTCTCGGCCGTCATCGATGGATCGGTCTATGCCAAGCACGGCACCACCATCGACACGCGGCTGACCGTCATCGACAAGCTGCCCGCCGAAGACCCGGCGGTGTTCCCGGCAGCGCCCGGTGTGGCGTCGGATGTTGCCACCCTGATGGGCTGGCTGGCGGAGCAGCTTCCGGCCAGGCTTCCCGTCGATCCCGGCCTGGCCGTGCCGGTGGCACGACCGACCGCGCCGCGCACCGTGCGCGGCTATGTCAACCGCGCCGCGCGATCCGCGCCCGACGCGCCCCTTGCGGAACCGGAGGCCGTGCCGGTCGCCTACGAGATCGTGGATTGGGAACCGGCCGAGGGCGGCCGCCTCTCCGACGCGATCTACGAGGAATACGGTCTTCAGACCATCCGCATCGCCGGGGCGCAGGCGCATCCGACCCAGCTCGTGCAGTCGGCCTCGATGGCGAGCATCGCGCCGCCGAAGCCGAGCTATCGTCCGGTGCTGCCCAAAGACATTCTCGGCAGGCTGTCCGAGGCGCAGTTGGAGACGGTGATCTATGCCGGCGAGGCCCATATGGGATTCCTCGCCGGGGCTTGGACGGTGGACGACACGCTCGACAATCTTGCTGCCACGCCGGAGGACGCCAAGGGCGCCGTCCGCTTCCGCCAAGGGTTCATGGTCGGCGATGGCACCGGCGTCGGCAAGGGCCGGGAATCCGCAGCGATCATCCTCGACAACTGGATGCAGGGGCGGCGCAAGGCGGTCTGGATCTCGAAGTCCGACAAGCTGCTGGAGGATGCGCAGCGCGACTGGTCGGCGCTTGGCATGGAGCGGCTGCTGGTCACGCCGCTGTCGCGATTCCCGCAAGGCGCAAAGATCACCCTGAACGAAGGCATCCTATTTCTAACCTATGCCACGCTGCGCTCCGACGACCGCGGAGAAAGGATTTCCAGGGTCAGGCAGATCGTCGAATGGTTGGGTTCCGACTTCGATGGAGTGGTGATTTTCGACGAGGCGCACGCAATGGCCAATGCCGCAGGAGGCAAGGGAGAACGCGGCGATGTCGCCGCCAGCCAGCAGGGCCGTGCCGGGCTGCGCCTCCAGCACGCCCTGCCGCAGGCCCGCGTGGTCTATGTCTCGGCCACCGGCGCCACCACCGTCCACAATCTCGCCTATGCGCAGCGGCTCGGTCTCTGGGGCGGCGAGGATTTCCCATTCTCGACCAGGGCGGAGTTCGTCGAGGCGATCGAGGCCGGCGGCGTCGCGGCGATGGAGGTGCTGGCGCGCGACCTGCGGGCGCTTGGCCTCTACACCGCCCGCTCGCTGTCCTTCAAAGGCGTGGAATACGAGTTGCTCGACCACGAACTGACCCCTGAACAGGTCCGCATCTACGACAGCTATGCCGATGCCTTCGCCATCATCCATAACAATCTCGATGCGGCGATGCAGGCCGCCAACATCACCGGCGGCGAGGGCGGGTCCGGCACGCTGAACCGGCAGGCCAAGTCCGCCGCCCGCTCGGCCTTTGAGAGCGCCAAGCAGAGGTTCTTCGGGCACCTGTTGACGTCGATGAAAACCCCGACGCTGATCCGGTCCATCACGGCCGATCTGGAAGCGGGACATTCTTCCGTCATCCAGATCGTCTCGACCGGCGAGGCGCTGATGGAACGGCGGCTGGCAGAGATCCCCACCGAGGAATGGGGCGATCTGAAAATGGACCTGTCGCCGCGCGAGTATGTCCTAGACTACCTCGCTCATTCCTTCCCGGTGCAGCTTTATGAGCCGTTCACGGATTCGGAGGGCAACCTGTCGTCGCGCCCGGTCTATCGTGATGGCCAGCTGGTCGAGAGCCGCGAGGCCGCGGCCCGGCGCGACGAGATGATCGCCAACCTCGCCAGCTTGCCGCCGGTTCCCGGCGCGCTCGACCAGATCATCCAGCATTTCGGCACCGACACGGTGGCGGAGGTCACGGGCCGCTCGCGTCGTATCGTCCGCAAGCGCGGCGGCGGCGTTACCATCGACCGGCTCGTCGTGGAAAGTCGCGCCGGTTCGGCCAACCTGGCCGAGACGCAAGCCTTCATGGACGATCAGAAGCGGGTGCTGGTGTTCTCCGATGCCGGCGGCACCGGGCGCAGCTATCACGCCGAACTGTCAGCGAAGAACACCCGGCTGCGCGTCCATTACCTGCTCGAAGCCGGCTGGAAGGCGGACGCCGCCATCCAGGGCCTTGGCCGGACGCATCGCACCAATCAGGCGCAGCCGCCGCTGTTCCGGCCGATCTCGACCAATGTGAAAGCCGAGAAGCGCTTCCTCAGCACGATTGCCCGCCGCCTCGACACTTTGGGCGCGATCACGCGCGGCCAGCGCCAGACCGGCGGCCAGGGCCTGTTCCGGCCCGAGGACAATCTGGAAAGTCCCTACGCCCGCGACGCGCTGCGCCAGCTCTATCTCCTGCTGGTGCGCGGCAAGGTCGAGGGATGTTCGCTCGAACGCTTCGAATCCGCCACCGGGTTGAAACTGATGGACGCGAACGGCATCAAGGACGAGCTGCCCGCCATCACGACTTTCTTGAACCGGCTGCTGGCGCTGACCGTCGAGCTTCAGGGCGTTCTCTTCAGCGCTTTCGAGCAGCTTCTGACCGCGCGGATCGAGGGCGCCATCGCGTCCGGCATCTATGACGCTGGGCTGGAGACGCTGCGCGCCGAGAGCTTCACCGTCACCGACCGTCAGGTGATCTACACCCATCCCCGCACCGGGGCCGAGACCAGCCTGCTGACGATCACCGAACGCAAGCGCAACCGGCCCGTCATGCTCGATGCCGCCCTAGCGGAACTCGACGATCCGCGCGCGAAGCTCCTGATCAACGGGCGCTCAGGCCGCGCGGCGGTGCAAATCCCCACCACCAGCGTCATGCTGGACGATGGCGAGATCGAGCGCCGCGTCAGGCTGATCCGGCCGATGGAAGCACACAATATCCCCATCAGGATGATGGGCGAGACCCATTGGGTCGAGGCCGACCGGGACGCATTCGCTGCGGCCTGGAATGCGGAACTTGCGGAGGTGCCGGAGTTCGCAGACAGCACCCTGCATATGGTGACGGGCTTGCTGCTGCCGATCTGGAAACGGCTGCCGAACGAGTCCACCCGCGTCTATCGCCTCCAGTCTGACGCGGGCGAGCGCATCATCGGCCGCAAGGTCTCCCCGGCCTGGGCCGCGAACGCGACCACGACCGGCATCGCGAAGGTCACGCCGAAGGATGCTTTCGCGGCGCTGATGGAAGGCCGGACGATCCTCGATCTCTCCGAGGGCCTCCAGCTTCGCCGGGTCCGCGTCATGGGGGTGAACCGCATCGAGCTTTCCGGCTTCACCGACACCATGCGCCAGCGTCTCACGGCATACGGCCTCTTCCACGAGATCATCTCCTGGAAGCTGCGCATGTTCGTGCCAGTCGATGCCAGCGGACCCGCCGTGCTGGCCAAGCTCTTCGACCGCTGGCCGGTCGAGCGCATCGGTGAACGGGAGGCAGCCTGATGCCGCGTCACGACGCCTCCGAACTGGCGACCCGTCTCGGCCGAGAGGCCGAGGCGGTCTGCCGCCACTATCTCTCGTCCGGCCACCGCGCCGGGCGATATTGGCTGGTCGGCGATGTGCAGAACACTCCTGGCCGCTCGATGTTCGTGCGCCTGACCGGCCCGGGTTCCGGCAAGGGCGCGGCGGGGAAATGGACCGACATGGCCACCGGGGAGCATGGCGATCTGCTCGACGTCATCCGCGAGGCGCTTGGCCTTGTCGACTTCAAGGACGTGGCCGAGGAAGCGCGCCGTTTCCTTGCCCTCCCGCATCCTGAACCGGAGAAGACGAGGACGCCGACCGGCAGCACATCCAGCAGCGTGCCCGGTTCGCCTGAAGCGTCGCGCCGCCTCTTCGCCATGGCGCAGCCGATCCACGGCACCCTTGCGGCGATCTACCTCAACGGGCGGGCGATCACCTCCCTCTCGGACACCACCGCGCTGCGCTACCATCCGAGGTGCTACTATAGACCCGACGAGTCTTCACCCACCGAGATCCGGCCGGCACTCGTTGCCGCCGTCACCGATCTTGCGGGCCAGCAGACCGGCGCGCATCGCACCTGGCTCGCCCCGGACGGTTCCGGCAAGGCGGCTGTCGAAACACCGCGGCGGGCGATGGGCGTCCTTCTCGGGCACGCTGTCCGCTTCGGAACCGCCGCTGAGGTTCTCGCCGCCGGCGAGGGCATCGAGACCGTGCTGTCGCCCCGTCAGGTTCTGCCCCGCATGCCGATGCTGGCGGCGCTTTCGGCCGCTCACCTCGCTGCCATCCTGTTCCCGCCGTCGCTGCGCCGGCTCTATGTCGTCAGGGATCGCGACCCGGCCGGGGACGGTGCAAGAGACGGCCTGGCCGCCAGAGCAGAGAGCCTCGGGATCGAGGCGATGTCGCTCACGCCGCTCAACGGCGATTTCAACGATGATCTGCGACGCCACGGCGCCGATGCCCTCCGGGCGCGTCTGAAGGATCAGCTTCATCCTGAAGACGTCCGCCGGTTCATGGAGAGGTGAGGTCGTGATCGGTCCCGGAGGCGCGGCCCAGCGTCATCCTCTGCCGGTTTCAGTCTTTCGCCATCGGCAGGTGCATCCATCGTCGGAGAGTCCCGCGCCCACGGCCTTCGGAGAGGGCGATCGGCGCACAAACGGGCCGGGCAGGCAATGGCCGGGTTTGGACTATTTTCCGCCGGCGGGGACGAACCCCGCCTTTGCATCGCGAAAGTCAAAATAGCCCACCCCCGGCCATCAAGGCCCTCGCGGAGCGGGCGAGGGCTGCCAACCCGTCCCGCCCGTGCGCTTCGACGCCTGCGAAGGCCGCGATGGGCGCGGTCTCCAGACGAAGGACGCTCCCGATGACGAACGAAACCTATTCCGCAGGCGACGAGCCGGTCCACACCTCCTCCCAGACCGATCACACCCTCACCGAACTCCAGCTCTACGGCTGGCGCCCGTTCCAGGACGAACCCGATCCGAGGCCGCTGCCCGAGGGCAACACCGTCGCCGCCGCCGTCACCGACATCTTCGACGCCCTCGTCGCGACGCTCGGCGACACCCGCTTAGAGCCCGACCTCGAAGAGCTGCTCTGGGGGACCGTCAATCTCTTCCACCGCGCCACCGGCCGGGTGGAGCGCGATCTCGACGACAACGAGCAGGCGCAGCGCCGGCTTCAGCGGGAACAGGACGGCAGCGAGGTCAAGTCGGTCGAACTCGAACGCCTCACGGCCGAGGGGCAGACCCTGATCGAACGGCGCGCCAGCATGGAACTCTTCCGCGACCTCGCGGCCGAGGCTTTCGAGCACCACACCGGCAGTGCCTGGCGGCCGCGCAGCGGCTCGATGGTCAACCATCGCAACCTGACCGCCGCGATGATCGACAGCCGCGACTTCCTTGCCGCGAAGCGCCGGGCCGAGACCGAGGTGATGCTGCCCGCCGGCCCGAAGGTTGCCGTGACTGGCGGCGCGGACTTCAACGATCACCGCCTGATCTGGGCGAAGCTCGATCAGGTCCATGCCAAGCACCCCGAGATGGTGCTGCTGCACGGCGGGTCGCCGAAGGGAGCCGAACTGATCGCTTCCCGTTGGGCAGATCACCGCAAGGTGCCCCAGGTCGCCTTCCGGCCCGACTGGACCAAGCACGCCAAGGCGGCGCCGTTCAAGCGAAACGATGCCATGCTGGACGTGCTGCCGGTCGGCGTCCTCGTCTTCCCCGGCACCGGGATTCAGGAGAATCTCGCCGACAAGGCCCGCAAGCTCGGCATCCCGGTCATGAAGTTCGACGGCGGCGCGTAAGCGCCGCCGCCTGGCGGCTTTCGGCCGCCGATACTTGACAAGATGCAAGGCCGCGCCTTTGATGGAACATCCTTGCAGAACCGGCGAAGCAGCATAGTCGCAGGCGGAGCGCATCTCCCGGCAGCCTGTCGTGATCCCCAACCGTTCTCTGGAGGTTTCCATGACGCTGATCCTGCTCGCCATCTCGCTCACCATCGCGGCCTGCGTGATCGCCTGGAATCTCGCGATCTATGCCTTGCCCGTCATGGCAGCCATCACGGCCGCGCAATATGCCTGGGGCGCGGGCGCCGGGGTCGTGATGTCCGGCCTCATGGCCATCGGCGCCGCCGTGCTCTCGATCGCGCTTGTGATCGTGACTCTTGGCTTCGCGAAGAACCCGGCCCTGCGGCTCATTGCGCTCGCTCTCTTCGCCGTGCCCGCCGTCATCGCCGGCTATGCCCTTGTCTATGGCATCACCAAGAACGCCATCGACTCGGGGCTGGTCCTCAACCTGTTCGGCGGCATGGGCGGTCTCGTCCTCGGCATCTCGGCCATCGTCAATCTGAACGCCCTCGGCGAGTCGGTGTTCTCGCGCTGAAACGGCAGACGCGATCAGCCACTTCTGAGGAAGGCCGGCAGCTTGCGCCGCCGAGCCCCGGTCGTTTCGCCCAAGACGGAAAAGCAGTTCGTCGCAGCATGTCACCATCGCACCCGGTCTGCTTCTCGCGGCGCTTGAAATGGTCTGCGGTGCGAACCGTGGTCCCGTGCGGTCGATGCCCCGCTGCATCGGTCCACGTCGTTTCGTGGGGCCTTCGCGAACACCTTCCTTGTCCCTTCACGATGCTGAGGGACCGAGCCTTTGGCCGATGAAGCAGGGCGGCGCCATACCGGACCTGAGAACCCGATAGCCTGTCCGATCACATCGCGGATGACATGGCCTTCCGGCGGCGGACACGACGGTGACCGGCAAAGACGGTTGAAGGAGTGCCATGCCGGTGGTCTCGGTTCGCATGGGGGCCTGCCTGGTCGCTGTCGCCAGCAAGGACGATGGTTCTGCTGTGCGTCCCCGATCTGCTTTCGAAAGCACCATCCCTCCGCCTGACTGATCCCCTAAGTCCGTTCGGCTTCCACCAGCAACCCCCGCGGCTCCCAGCCGTGTTGCCGCGCAAACGCGGCTGCCCGCCCCACCTGGGGCCTTGGGGGCAAGCTGCAGCAAGGGCGGCAGTTGCAGGAGTCTTCCGACGGCCTCGGCCGGGTCTCGTCGGAGGGACGGTCCCTCCGAGGAGCAACGGAGACCTACAATGCAGAACATCGTCATCCTCGCCGGCAACATCGGCCAGGCCCCCGAAACCCGCACCACCCAGGGCGGCACCGGCATCACCCACTTCACCCTGGCCACCTCGCGCCCCCGCTATTCGGAAGGCCGCGTCCTGCGCGACGAGAACGGCTATCGGGTCCAGGACACCGAATGGCACCGCATCACCTGCTTCAACGGCCTCGGCAAGACGGTCCAGCAGCATTGCGACAAGGGCATGAAGGTTCTGGTTCGCGGCCGCATCCACTACACGAAATGGACCGATGCCGCCGGGGTCGATCGCTACGGCTGCGAGATCATCGCCGAGACGGTCGATTTCCTGAGCCGGGCGAAGCAGACCCAGAACGACGACGGCAAGTTCATCGACGACGATGACATTCCGTTCTGATCGGGAACCCGAGGCCCGGCGGCGCAAGCCGCCGGGTTTCCCTCCTGCTTCACCGGATCGCGCCCGCCGCTTCTGGCAAGGTCCGGCGACCGAATCAGACGGGCATGGACGGGAGCGTCGTCTCTCTATCCTTGATAATTGCACCTGAATTTCGGCTGGTGCTCACAGCGAGAACGACTATTATAGTCGTAGTTCTGGAGTGCGTGCGTATCCCGGTGGGAGGTGATCATGTATGATCACCGCTCGCCAATCTCGGGCTGCGCGCGCGTTACTGGGATGGACACAGGAGACGCTCGCCGACAAGGCCCAGGTCGCATTGACCGCACTCAAACGCCTCGAATCCCAAAGCGGGCTCGAGGTGTTCGAGTCCACCCGCGACCAGGTGCGCCGCGCTCTCGAAGCGGCCGGGATCGTTTTCTTGTCGACGGATAAGGGCGAGGGCGTGTTGCTGCAACACGATACGGTCAACACCGACAAACGGTGAAACAGCGGCCAGCGTGATGTCAGGTTCTCGTCAAAAGGAATGGCTATCTTCCGCCGAAGATGGTTAACAAATACGTTACCCGAACGTGAGCGAATGATGGGCCGCGCGACACAGACATATCTCGACACACCACCGTCCAGCCAGACGCTGACGTCTTATGATCGCGAGCATATGAAACTCTACATGCGCCTTCTCGATGCCGAGCGTGATGGCGCCGATTGGCGCGAAGCTGTGCAGGTTCTCTTTGGCCTCGATCCAGAGTGCGATCCCGACCGCTGCCGCTCCATCCATGATACTCATCTCGCTCGCGCGCATTGGATGACCGAACACGGCTACCGCGAACTGGTCCGCGAAAGCCAGCGCAATTCCTGACGCGTGATGCGTGCCGCGCATCACCTGTTGACCATCGCCTGACTTCCTCAATTCAACGCGTGCGGGAATCCTGACCCTTCTCAATTCGTTTGAGTAGACCCGGGAGGCCGCGATGACCCCTGACGCATCGACTTGGCGTTCGTCGGCGCAATACGACCATCTGGATGAACTGACGGCATCCGATCTGGCCTGGGAATGGCTGCGCCGCAATGACGATTATGACGCAGATTTTGAAGCCTCAATTGCCGACCATGGAGACCCCCAACCGCTGACCGAACGGATCCGGCAGCG
>JALOAI010000028.1 GCA_023228945.1 Pigmentiphaga sp.
CCCTCGGGCAGCCAGTCCTTCAGCGAGCACGGCAGCAGCAACAGTTGATCGGGAGTGTAGGGGCGATAGGTCGTCGGCATGGCTGCTATTTTACCGAGAGGCGGTTCCTACCGCCCACGCTCCTAGGCTTCTATTGCCGATGGCTGGCGACAGCAGCGCGGGGAGCGGTGAATAACCCTGGAATCAGCCCCAGGGATCCACCTCGTCTTAATCCCGAAAACGGAAGTCGGGATAACGGGTTTGCCATTCCTTCAACTGCTTCTCGGCTTCATCCTTCGCCAAGCCCTGGCGCTCTTGCAGCTTACCGAGGAACTGGTCGCGCCTGCCGGCGATGACATCCAGATCGTCATCGGTGAGCTTGCCCCATTGCTCGCGGATCTTGCCCTTGAACTGTTTCCAGTTGCCTTCCACACGGTCTTCGTTCATAACGCCTCCTGACTAGGATATGGGAACCACGCCGTCATGTTGCCCCAGCGCGCGGCGCCATGCCGTCGGATATCGCGAACGCGGCGTGTAGGAAGATGCTGATACGGCGATAGGCAAGCGACGGCAGGGCCGCCGGCGGGGGCGCCCTGCCCGACGCCGGTAGGGGCTTACAGGCGGGCTTCGAACCAGCTCAGCATGCGCCGCCAGCCGTCCTCGGCGGGGCCGGGGCGATAGCTCGGCCGGTAGTCGGCATAGAAGGCATGGGGCGCCTCGGGGTAGAGGTGGATGGCGGAGGCTTGCGCGGGCGCATTGCCGGTGGCCAAAGCCTCGCGCATCGCTTCGACGCTGGACACCGGGATGCCGGTGTCTTCGCCGCCATAAAGGCCAAGCACCGGCGCCTGCAAGGCGCCGACCACGTCGATGGGCTGGCGTGGCCGCAGGGGATCGGCTGGGCCTTGCAAGCGTCCATACCAGGCCACGGCCGCCTTGAGTGCGGGATTGTGAGCGGCGTAGAGCCAAGTGATGCGGCCGCCCCAGCAGAAGCCGGTGACGGCCAGGCGCGCCGGGTCGCCGCCTTGCGCCGTGGCCCAGCGGGCCGCGGCGTCGAGGTCGGACAACACTTGATCGTCCGGCACACGGTTGGCCACTTCTTTGACCAAGGTCGGGATGTCGTCGTAGTTGGCGGGATCGCCCTGGCGAAAGTAGAGATCGGGCGCGATGGCGAAGTAGCCTCCGCGGGCCAGGCGGCGGCAGACATCCTGAATATGTTCATGCAATCCAAACAGCTCTTGGACAACCAGCACGATCGGCGGTTTCTCGGCCTGGGGCGCGGCATAGTACGCCGGGATGGCGCCAGCGGCCGTGTCGATCGTGGGCTTGCCGCTGCGCAGGCCGTCGGCCGGCGTCGAGATGGTGGTGGTGGCCGGCTGGCCGGTAGCCTTGGCGAAACTCATGGTGTCCTCCATGGGAAGTCTAGGGTTCGAACACCGCCGTGCCGCGGGCAGGCTGGCGTGCCGGCGGCCTTGGGCGGAAAAAAGAACGGGAAAGGGGGCGGCGGGGCGGTGTCGCGGGCGCGCCGCCCTAGGTACCTAGCCGTGGCGCTGCATGGCGGTCATGCCGCGCACGACGGCGGGGCGTGAGCCCACCGCCGCATACCAGGCCTGAACATGGGGATAACGGCCGAGATCGATTTCCTGCCAATCGTGGCGGGCGATCCAGGGAAAGGTGGCGATATCGGCGAGCGAATAGTCATCGCCTCCCAGGAACGGCACGGTTGCCAGGCGTTGCTCCAGCACGTCGTAGACGCGGCGGGCCTCCGCCCGGGCGCGCTCTACCCCATAGGCTTGCTCGCGGGCATGGCGATGGTAATGATGCAGTTCGGCCAGCACGGGTCCGGCGCTGGCCAGGCCGAAGAACATCCAGCTCAAGGCCGGCGGACGCTTGGCCGGGTCGGCCGGCAGCAACCGCCCGGTTTTTTCGTGCAGGTAGAGCAGCATGGCGCCGCTCTCGAACAGCACGACGGGTTCGCCGCCCGGCGCCGCTTGATCGATCATCGCCGGGATCTTGCCATAGGGGTTCAGGCGCAGGAAGGCCGGCGAATGCTGTTCGTTGGCGCCCAGATCGATCGGAACGATGCGGTAGGGAAGCTGCAGCTCTTCGAGCAGGATGGCGACTTTCCGGCCGTTGGAGGTGTCCCAGGTATGTAGCTCTATCATGGATCCAGAAACTCTTAAATGATGATGCTGAGCTTGTTTTGCGGCCGCAGGGTTTCGAGGATCAGCACCGAGCGCTTGCGGCGGATTCGCCAGGCATCGCCGTCAAGACGGATGTCGTAAGTGCTGCGGCCGGGAAAGAGGTCGAGCTGATCGCGTCGCGAGCGGTACACCACGAAGGCGCACTCCATAACAATGCCATCGTCGCCGCGCCTGGCGTCTACGTTGGTAAACGTGTGCAAGGTGCGCGATCGCGGATACTCGACGTGCGCGGTGCGCTTGAGCAGGCGCTTGGCGCGCTCCTGCAGGCGGTGGCGGTCGTCGTAGATCAGGTGCAGCGTTTCCTCGGCCTTGCCGTCGGGCAGGTCGGTGGCGGGAATCAGGTACTCGCCATCGGCCGTGAACAGTTCGGCCCATTCCAGCAGTTGCCAAGTATCCAGCAGATGGGATTCACGCAAGAGAAATTGATGGGCTTGTGCCAATAAGGGTTCCATGGTCAGTCCTCTTGGTTGCGAAGCATCATGTTTTGCCATTGGCGCCAGAACACCCGCATTTGCAATTCGTCGCTTTTGGCGGGCACCTCCTTGAGCATGCCGCGCGAGATGTCGTTCCATTCGTAGGCGGTCTGGTTGCGGTAGCCTTCCTGGCAAAGCTCCAGCATCTCCACGTCGTCGGGCGTGGCAAAGCCCGCCGGGCCGAAGAACTCGACGAAGTTGCGCATGCGGCGGTCGCGCGAGCTGGCGCTTTCGCCCACGGGCGCCAAGGCCCAGCCGGTAACGTCGACCCGGTCGACGTCGGCGGGATAGAAGGTGCGAACGGTGATGGCCAGGGTGTCGTTGACCACGAGGTTGGGGAAGATCAGCGTGTTGCGATCGCCCAGCGCGATGAATCGGCCGCGCTTTTCGCCCAGGCGCTGGATCAGTTCTTCGCGGATCTCATCGATCTCGGCGCGGGCGGCTTCCCCCCAGCCGGCGACCCAGCGCGCGGAAGGCCGACCCCAGGGCATTGCGCCTTCGGATTCGATGATGGCGTGGCCATTGCCGAGGTCGCGGGCCCAGCCGGCCGACACCGCGGGATCGACCTTCGGGCGTGCGCCGTCGCGAGCGTTGACGTACTCGAGATAGCTCGCATGCGTGGTGGAGGTGTGATAGGCGTCGGCGCTGTTTTCCTGGATCAGTTTCCAGTTGGCTCCCAGGCCGTACTCGTGCGTGCCGCCGACGATCTCCATGCCGTTGGGGCCATGTTCCGACATAAGCTTGAGCACGTCGCCCGCCTCGGCCAGATAGGTTTCGAGGCTGGGGATTTCCGGGTCGAAGCAGACGAAGATGAAGCCGTGGTGCTCGGCCAGCCGCGGCACTTCCTTCAGGTTCATCTCGCCATTCTCGATCAGTCCGGGAGCCATCGAGTCTCGTCCGGGCATGTCGATGAGATGGCCCAGATCGTTGTACGCCCAGCCATGATAGCTGCAGTAAAAGGCGCGGCGCTGGCCCTTGGGTTCGCGACAGACCATCGCGCCGCGATGCGAGCAGGTGTTGAAATAAGCGTGCAATTTGCCGTCGCGATCGCGGGTCAGCAGCAGGGGATGGCCGGCCACCTTGCGCGTGATGAAGTCGTTGGGCCTGGCGACCTCGGAGTTATGGCCCAGGTAGAGCCAGCTGTGCTGGAAAATCAGCTCTTGTTCGAGGCGCAGAATCTCGCGGTCGGTAAAGACGCCGCGATGGACCTTGAATAATCCCTGTTTGGAGTCTTCTCGAATGACGCTTTCGAGAAACTGCCGAATATCCTGGTGGGAACCAGATCGATGACTCGTCAACATGGTGGAATGACTCCGCTAGTAAACAGCCAGAAGGAACATGGCATCGGTGAAGAAATCATTGGGGCGGCAAGGGCCCTTGCGTGGGCTCGATGGGTAGCCGGCCGGCAAGGCCCAGCGAGGCTTCCAGCAGGGCGGCGGCTTGCAGGACGGCGGCCTCGCCGCGCGGGCGGCCGGTGATCTGCAGGCCGATGGGGCGCTCGTAGGCATCGAAGCCGCAAGGCAGCACCAGGCTCGGCAGGCCGGTAAGCGTGATGATGGAGTTGAGCAGCGAGGCGGCCATGATGTTGGCGGGCAGCTTGCCGTCGATGCGTTCGGGATGGGGTGTGTCCGCGCTCCAGGCCGGCGTGGTGGCGGCGGGCGTGATGAGCAGGTCGTAGCGCTCGAAGAACTCCAGGAAGGTGCCATACAGCTTGGCGCGTTCGCGATCGGCCCAGGCCAGGCGGCTGGCGCTTTGCCGTTGCCCGCGCTCGATATTCCAGATCATGTCGGGCTTGAGGCGGTCGCGATGGGTTTGCAGCAAGGTTTCGCGATCGACCAGGAAGTTCTGGCCGCGGATCACCAGAAAGGCGTCTTCGGCCTCGCCGATGGCGGGGGAGGCTTCCTCCACGCTGGTGCCCAGGCCCTCGAAGCGGCGTACGGCTTGCGCGCAAATTTCCCGGGTTTCGCGGTCCACCGCGATGCGTCCGCCGAAGTCGCCGGTATAGGCAACTCGCGTGGGCGCGCGAGCGGCGCGGACGGCGTCGAGATAGCCCTGTTGAGGGGCATCGAAGGTGAGCGGGTCTTGTGGGCAAAAGCCGGCCATGGCGTCGAGGAACAGCGCCAGGTCGGCCACGTTGCGCGCCATTGGGCCTTGAACGACCTGGGGCGACCAGAGATTGCGCGGCGTACCCCGGGTGACGCGGCCCGGCGAGCAGCGCATGCCCACTACGCCGCAATAGGCGGCGGGCCGCCGCAGGCTGCCGCCGTGGTCGGTGCCGTGGGCCAGCCAGACTTCGCCCGCGGCCAGCGCGGCGGCGCCGCCGCCGGTGGAGCCACCGGGCGTCAGCCGGGTATTCCAGGGGTTGCGCGTGCCGCCGAACAAGGGATTGACGGTATTGCCGCCCACCGCGAACTCCGGAATGTTGGACTTGCCGATGACGATACCGCCCAGCGCTTCGAGGCGCGCCACCAGCGGATGGCTGCGCTGGGCGATATTGTCGGCATAAAGAGGAGAACCATAGGTGGTCCGTACGCCTGCGACGTCGATCAGATCCTTGATCGCCAGCGGCAGGCCGCCCAGCCAGCCGCGCGGCAAGGAGGCCGGTGCCGCCGCGTTCATGAGGCGGCGGGCATGCTCCCGCGCCCGCTCCAGACACAGCACGGGGATGGCGTTGATCGCGGGCTCGACGGCCGCGATGCGCCGCGCGCTGGCTTCGACCAGATCGAGGGGGGAGATGTCTCGCCGTTGCAGCAGATCGACGGCTTCGCAGGCGGTGAGGTGGATCAGGGTTTCCATGAGTCTGGGCGGGATGGAGGTCAGGCCAGCGGCGAGGGCGGCAAGGGCGTCAGCAGCATGTTGCGCTGATGGACCAGGCCGTCGGTGGCCGCCGGCGGCCACGCGCCGGAGCGCAAGGCCTCGGCGCGGATCTGCATGCGTTCGAGGGCGTCGTGATAGGCCCACATATGTACCCACTGGTGCCGGGTACCGGAAATCGTATGGCCGCATAGCACCAGGGGGGACAAACGCTGCCGCGCTTCGATCTTTTCTTGCCAGCGTTCGATGACGTTGGGAATCGTGCCGGCGTCGTACTGGTAGATGCGCAGCTCGTAGATCGTGCCCAGCGCGCGCTCGGCGAGGGCCGGCGAGAAGGGCGCAGGCGCCACCAGAAGATTGCTCTGGCGCTGCACCTGGGCGCGGCATTGCAGGTCGTTCCATTCCGGCAGCGCCGCCGCTTCGCCCTCGACCCGGTCGCGCTGCGCCATGTCGTCGTAGGCCCACAGATGGACGATCTGGTCGATATCGCCGACCTCGGTGCGCCACAGCCCCATGAGGGGCGAGAGCGCCTGGCGCTGCGGCAGGGCGGCGCGCCAGCGCTCGGTGTAGCTGGGAACCTGGCGCGGACGCAGTTGATCGAAACGCAACTCGAGAATCATGATCTCTCCCTTGGCGCGTTCAAGGCTGGGCCGCCTGGATGCCGGCCTTCTTGATGACCTCGGCGTACTGCTGCGAGTCGGAGCGGATCAATTCGGCGAATTCCTCCGGGGTGCTGAAGTTCAACACGGCGTTGGTGTTCTTGAACGACTCCTGGATTTCGGGGTCGGCCATGACTTTCTTGAGTGCCTGCCAGAGGGTTTGCACCACATCCGGCGGCGTGCCGCGCGGCGCGAGCAGGCCGTACCAGACATTGACCTCGAAGTTATCGAAGCCGAGCTCCTGCAGCGTGGGCGTGTCGGGTGAAACCGGCGAGCGCTTGGCGCTGGTGGCGGCCAGATAGCGCAGCTTGCCGTCGGCCACGTGGGCGTTGGCATCCATGGCGGTGAGCATGGCCCAGTCGACCTCGCTGCCAAGCACGCCCAAGGTGAGCGGTGACGTACCCTTGTAGGGAATGTGCACCGAGGACGTGCCGGCGGCCATATTGAAGAGTTCGCCACCGAGATGGGAGACCCCGCCATTGCCGGTGGACCCGTAGTTGAGCGCGCCTTTGCCGCCGCGCTTGTCGGCGTCGATCAGATCCTGGATCGAATGGAAGGGCGATTTGGCGGGTACGGTGACGAAGTACGGGGTATCGACCAGCACGGCGATCGGGGTGAAGTCCTTGACGACGTCGTAGGCGGCGGCTTCGGGATAAAGACTGGGGAGAATGGCGTTGGGCCCGGGATTGCCGAGCAACAGGGTGTAGCCGTCGGGGGCCGCTTTGACGACGTGGGTGGTGCCGATGACGCCGCCGGCGCCTGCGCGGTTCTCGACGATGACGGGTTGGCCGAGTTCGGCCGACAGGCCTTTGCCGGCCAGGCGCGCGGTGGTGTCGGCGGCCCCGCCCGGCGGATAGGGCACGACGATGTGGATCGGTTTGTTGGGATAGCCTTGCGCCAGCGCCGCGGCCGGGGCGGCCAGAGCGGAAAGACCGAGCAGGGCGCCGCCGATGATGGCCGCCAGGCGGGCGGGCCGGGCGGCGCCGCAATGGGAGTCGTTCAGGGAAGTCATGATGAATGGCATCTCAAAAGTGTCGGGAATGGCGAAAAGACCACGGGGACGATCAGCGCGCCTTGAGCGTTGCCAGATCGAAATCGTCGGTGCCCGCCGCCAGCATGAACTGCACGTCTTCAAAACCTTCATTGCGGAAGTAATGGACGCGTCCCGCGGGATTGAGGACGACGTCTTTGGGGCCGATACGGGTTTCGGCGAACTTGCCGTCGACCTCCCAGCCCACGGTCAGAACGCCTTCCAGCACGAAGTACGCGTCTTCCACGTCGCGGGCATAGGGCTGGATGCCGACGCCGCGCGGCACCATGACCAGGTCTTCACGGAAACCGGTTCCTTCCAGGCCGCCGGGGCCGACATACACCTTGGCGGCGAACCCGGCGGGATGCCAAACGATCGGCTGTTGAGCATAGCGGCACAGATAGCGGCCGAAAGCCTGGTGCCGCGGATCCGTGCTCGACGGCGAATACACCTCGGTTTTGCCGGGAGCGGCGCCAAACTGCCGGCTGTATTCGGATTGCGTGGGATGCGCGACATAGATCGGCATCTTGGGCCGTGAATTCCCGACCATGACGGAAAGGCGGGCCGCCTCCTGCGAATCATTGCGATAGCCGTGCGGCCGGCCAATGGGCAGGAGCATGAGATCTTTGGGGCCCAGACAGGTTTCCAGAACCACGTCGTCCCAGGTCATGCCGATGGTGGCCCGGCCATCCAGCATGAGAAAAACCTCTTCGCAATCGTCGTGATAGTGCGATGCGCCGTAATGATCGACCGGCAGATCGATGATGCTCAGCGTGAAGTGATGGGGCGGCAAGGTGTTGGGATCGTCGACTTTGGGAGATCCGCCGGCGCCAATGAATCGCATTTGGCCACGCTCGAGCAAAGGATGCCCCTCGCTGCGGGGAAAGGCCTGCCAATCGAATCGCTTGTCCAGATATCTGCCAATGTGCCGCTGAAGAGGGGAGTGCGATGCAGAAGGAATTTCCATGCTGGCCTCGAATGGGTGGGAGGGGTGCAAGCGCCGAGGGCCGGCGCCGGGGAGGAACGGACCTGCCGCCCCGAAAATGTTGGACCTCGGCGACGAGTATAGGCATCGTGATTTATTGTCGTCAATATGATTGTCGACAATCGACAATAAGATTGTCGTATGCTATAACTCGTTTCCATGCATGGCCGCTATCGGTGCGGTGGCATATCCGGCGTCCGCCTCAGTGCGAATCGCCGGCTTCCGCCACGTGTTTTCCCGCGTGCTGGCCACCAGCTCAATTTTGAGGATCCATGATGAAGTCCAGCTTGCCCACCCAGCTCCAAGTCTTGCAGTCCCAATCCCTGGCCTCCGCGGTGCAGCAGGAGATCTATGCCCAGATCCTGCAGGGCAAATTCGCGATGGGTCAAAAACTGTCCGAAGCGGCGCTTGCCGGCAGTCTGGGCGTCAGCCGCGCGCCGGTGCGCGAGGCTTTCCGCGCGCTGGAAGAGGCGGGGCTGGTCACGATCTCCAAGAATCGCGGAGTGTTCGTGAGGGAGTTCACCGCCAAGGATGTCAAGGATCTTTACGACATCCGGGTGGGGCTGGACGAAATGACCGGTCGTTTGCTGGCGCCGAAGATCACCGATTCGCAGCTTGAAAAACTGCAAGGCCTGGTGGAGTCCATGCAGCAATGTCTGGATAACGGCGATCTGGCCGGGTATTTCCCGCTGAATATCCAGTTTCACGATCAGATCGTGCAAATGACGGGCAACGACAAGCTGGTCGTTCTGTATCGCCGGCTGACCGACGAAATGCATTTGATGCGCCAGCGCGGCATCGCCGAGGGGGGAGGAAAACTGATTTCCAACGAGGAGCACCGCGACATCGTGGCGGTACTGGCCAGCCGCAATGGCGATGACGCTGCCGCCGTCATGGGCGCCCATGGCGCCGCGGGCTACCGCCGCTTGCTGCTGGCGATGGAAGAGTACGCGGAGCCGGCGGCCACCGCGGTGGGCGGTTGAACGTTGTCGCCACGGATGGCGATCTGATTGCTGATAGTGAGGATAGGGCTGGCATGAATACTGAAAACGTCACGGCGTTCCTGGCGGATTGGATCGTCCGGGTACGGCCGGAGGACATTCCCGCCGCCACCCGGCGCGAGGGGCTCCGGACTTTCGTCAACTGGCTGGGCTGCGCGGTGGGCGGCGCCACCGAAGACACGGTGGATCGCGCCGTGCGGGCGGTCGCGCCGTTCAGCGGTCCGGGCCGGGCCACCGTGCTGGGGCGCGCCGAGCGCTTCGACGAAGGGCATGCCGCCCTGATCAATGGCATTTCGTCGCATGTTCTGGATTACGACGACACCCATCTCAAGACCATCATCCATCCCGCCGGCCCGGTGGCGTCGGCGGTGCTGGCCGTGGCCGAAGCCCGGCGGGCCAGCGGCCTCGAGCTTCTGACCGCCACCACCCTGGGGGTGGAGGTGGCGTGCCGTATCGGCAATTGCGTCTATCCCGATCACTACGATCGTGGCTGGCACATTACCGGAACCACGGGGGTCTTCGGCGCCGCCGCCGCCGTGGGCTGGCTGCTGCGCTTGCCGGCGCGCGAGATGGCATGGGCGTTGGGCCTGGCCGCCTCCCAGGCTTCGGGCTTGCGCGAGATGTTCGGCACCATGACCAAAAGCTTTCATCCCGGCCGCGCGGCGCAGAATGGCGCCATGGCGGCCTTCCTCGCGCAGGCCGGCTTCGATAGTTCGCCGCGGGCCATCGAAGCCAGGCGCGGGTTTGCCAACGTGCTTTCCACCAAGCAGGATTACGCCGAGATCGTGGATGGCCTGGGGGAACGCTGGGAGGCGGATCTCAACAGCTACAAGCCCTTCGCCTGCGGCATCGTCATTCATCCCACGATCGACGGTTGCCGCCAATTGCGCGAGGAATATGGCGAACTGGCCTCGGCGGCCCGCGAGGTCGTTCTCCACACCCACCCCTTGGTGCTCGAACTCACCGGCAAAACCGCGCCGCGCACCGGCCTCGAAGGCAAGTTCAGTGTTTTTCACGCGGCGGCAATGGCCTTGCTGCATGGCGATGGCTCACCCACCGCGTTTACCGATGCGGCGGTTCTCGATCCGGCCGTCGTCGCCCTGCGCGACCGGGTCCGGGTGGAAACCCGGCCCGACATCCACGAGGCCTCGGTTCGCATCATCATCACTCTGGCGAATGGCACGGTGGTGGAGCATATGGTGGAGCGGGCCGTGGGCAGCATCGAACGTCCGTTGGACGATGCCGCCCTGTCGCGCAAGTTCACGCATCAGGTCGCGCCGGTGCTTGGCGAACGCGCGGCGGTCCAGTTGCTGGAACAGGCTTGGCAAACAGCCGAGGCGGCGGATCCGCTGGCGCTGGTCGAAGCCGCCGTCCCGCAACGGGTCGAGGTATGACCACGGGCCAAAGCGCAAGCCCCGTCCGTCAGGATGGGGTTAAGCGAAGCCGTCGTTCCCTGGAGCCGAAGGCTCCCCTGAATGGTGGCGGAGACACTCCGGCCGAAAGGCCGGAGTTCTTCACGGAACGAGTCGATGCAGGCTTGCCGAAACTGCCCCACGTGGCGCTTGCCACCCTGGGTGGCACGGTGACGATGGCCAGGATCGATCAGGCCCCGGGCGCGCTGCCCGTGCTCGACGCCGACCAGCTCGTGGCGGCCGTGCCCGGGCTGGATGGCCTGGCCAAACTGACGACGGCCACGCTGGCCAGCCTGCCGAGCGCCTCGCTGCATCGATCGCTCCTGGCGCACACCCTGCGCTGGGCTCAGGAGCGTATCGAAGCGGGCGCCCGCGGCGTGGTGCTCCTGCAAGGCACCGATACCATCGAAGAAACGGCTTATTGGTTCGGCTTGCATTGGCGCCATGCGGAACCCCTGGTCGTCACAGGCGCCATGCGCTTGAGCGATGCCGCGGGAGCCGACGGCCCGGCCAATCTGCTGGGCGCGGTTGCCGTGGCGCTCGATCCCGCCAGCCGCCAGCGTGGCGTGCTGGTGGTCTTCAATGACGAGATCCATGCTTGCCGGTGGGTACAGAAAATGGATTCGATATCCACCGCCGCATTCGCCTCGCCGGGTATCGGGCCCTTGGGCAGGGTCGTCGAAGGCCGGCCCCGGTTTCATCATCCGCCGGCCGAACTCCCGCGACCGCTGCCGCCGCCACAGCGCGAGGTACGCGTGGCTCGGCTGGATGTCGGTTTGGATGATGATGGCGCTCTCTTGGACGTCGTGGCGCAAAGCGGCTTCGAAGGCCTGTTGGTCGCCGGCTATGGCGCCGGCCATGTGCCGCAAACCTGGGTGTCGAGGCTGGAGCGGCTGGCGGGGAGTATGCCGGTGGTGGTTGCCGGCCGGCCTGGCTGTGGTCCCACCTTGGCGGCCACTTACCGCTTTGCCGGTGGCGAAATCGATCTTCGCGAACGCGGCATACAGATGGCGGGATGGCTGTCGCCGGCCAAGGCGCGCGTCCTGTTGCGAGCCCTTCTGGCGGCGGGTATCGCTCGCGGCCGGCTCGCCGAGTTCTGGTCACCCCATGCCGAGCCCTGAGCGACTACTGCCGAATTCCTAAACGATCCTGCCATTTCACGATTCCCCTCAGCCCCGCCGTGCGATGTACTACACCCCAACACGGCGAGTCGGCAACGGCGAGAGGGAGATATGGAAACGGCCATGGCCAATTGGTATGAAGCGGGGCGGGCGCACGCCAGCGTGTATCGCGATCCCGAGGTGTTCGCGCTGGAGCGCGAGCGCTTGTTCAAGGTGGCGTGGATCTACGTCGGGCACGAGAGCCAGGTCGAGCGGCCGGGGGATTACCTGCGCTCCGAACTGGTGGATGAGCCGATCTTGCTGGTGCGCGGCGCCGACGGCGAGGTCAGGGGATTCTTCAACCGATGTCCGCACCGGGGCGCCTTGATCGCCCGCGAAGCCCGCGGCAATGCCAAGCTGCTGCAATGCGCCTACCATGGCTGGTCGTTCCGCCACGATGGCGCCCTGCAATCCATCCCTTATGAAGAAGGCTACGCCGGCACCGACCTGGGCGGCCAGCGCGAAGCCTGGGGGCTGACGCCGCTGCCGCGCTTTGCCTCGTATCGCGGCTTTTTGTTTGCCAGCCTGGCGGCCGAGGGGCCCGACCTGGAAAGCTACCTGGGGCCGGTGGCGATCAATCTGGACAATATGGTGGAGCGCTCGCCCCTGGGCAAGATCGCCGTATGGGGCAGCCGCTTCAGCATCGTCAAGCGCAATAACTGGAAGGTCTATCTCGAGAACCTGCACGATGGGGCGCATGCGCTGCCCACCCATGTGTCGTCGATTCGCGCGGCACAGCAGGCGATCGAACAAGCGCCCGACGAGTGGACCCGGCTGCGGGCCTACATCATGGCCGCCAACGCCCAGAGCCCCAAGGATATGGCGCAGTTGCCGGTGCAGTGCTATCCCAATGGCCATAGCGATATGTCGGCCTTCCGCAAGACGCGGCCGGACACGCCGGGGCAGCGCGAATACGAGGAAGCGCTGGCCCGCCGCTATGGCCACGACGGCGTCGAGCGCATTCTGGGGGTGGATCGCAACAACGCGATCATTTATCCCACACTCACGGTGCAGCCCAACTGGATGCAATTGCGCTTGCTCGTACCGCTTGACGTCGAAACCACGCGGGTGGACATCTGGATCTTCAAGATTCTGGGCGCCCCCGAATGGATCCAGCAGCGCATCCGGGCGTTTACCAACACCATCCATACCCCCGGATCGCTGGTGCGGGCCGACGATCTGGAAAACTTCGAGCGCGTACAGCTGGGCCTGCGGGCGCGGAGCGTGAGCGGCATCAACGTCCTGCGCGAGTTCACCGCGGAGCCCGCCGGCCCGGGACCCTCCACGGCGATGAGTGAACGGTATGTGCGCAACCAGCTCGAGACCTGGATGCGTTACATGAAGGAAGAGCGATGACGATGCCTACGAACCAAGGCGTAAACCCCGTCCTGCAGGGCGGAGGCGAGCGAGACAGTCGTTCCCTGGAGCCGAAGGCTAACCCGAAGGGCGGCGGAGCAGCCCCGGCCGGAAGGCCGGAGTTGCTAACACCGACCTTGGCTGAGCTTGCCGATTTTGTGGTCGAGGAGTGCGAACGCCTGGACGAAGGCGCCTACGAATCCTGGCTCGAGCTTTTTGCCGAGGATGGTTTGTATTGGGTGCCCTTGGCCCATGGGCAGGAAAGTCCGGACTCCGATCACTCGCTGTTTAGCGAAAACCCCGCACTGCTGCGCATGCGTGTCGCGCGTTTGCGCCATCCCGCCGCCCATGGCATGGCCGGGCCCTTGCGTACTTCGCGGGTGGTGGGCGGCTTCCGCCTGCTGGAGGCGGGGAGCGAGACCGCCAGAGTGTCCGCGCGTTTCGTTCTCGTCGAATATGAAAACGAACGCGAAAGGCTGTTTGCGGGCAAATATACCTACGATCTGCGACGGATGGCGGCGGGCTGGCGAATCGCTCGCAAGCGGGTCGACCTCATCAATTGCGACGCGCCACTGGCGTCGATCCAGATTCTGCTGTAAGGGCGTCGGGAGCAAGCAAATGTCCGATCCGCAAAGCGTATTGCAACGCGCACGCCAGCGCCTCGCCGCCCAGCCCGCCATGAGCGAGGCGGGCGAGGCCTACTCCGCCGAATGCCTGGCGGGCCATGCGGCCGCCGTGGCGGCCACCCGTGCCCGGCTCGATCTGGCTTACGGCCCGCATCCCGATCAGCGCCTGGACGTCTTCCTGCCGCCGCAAGGCTCGGGTCCATGGCCTACCGTTGTGTTCTGGCATGGCGGCGGCTGGACCAACGGCGGCAAGGAATGGTGCAGTTTCATGGCGCCGGCGCTGGCGGCGGCCGGCGTTGCGCTGGTGGCGCCGTCGTATCGCTTGTTGCCCGACGTGCCATATCCGGAGCCGATGCGCGATGCCGCCGCGGCGGTGCGCTGGCTGCGGGATCATGGCGGCGAGGTGGGTTTGTCGCCGGAGGGCTGGATTCTGGCGGGACATTCCGCCGGCGGGCAAATCGCCGCCTTGCTGGCGGTGGAGCCGCGCTGGCTGCGCGAGGCCGGAGTGCCGCTCGAGCGCATTGCCGGCTGTTATGCCGTGAGCGCCACGTTCAATCGCCGCAACCTCAATCCCGCCGTGGGCGAGGCCCACCTGCAGCCCGGCGCGCCCGAGGCGGTGCAACCCGACAGCCCGCTGGCGCTGGCGGAGCAGGCCTTTACCGACTACCTCCTGGTCTGGGGTACGGCGGAGCATGCGCGGGTCGATGTCACCGGCAGGGCGATGGCCGAGCGGCTGGCGGCGGCGGAGCGCCCCGTGGCCACCGCGATCGAGCCCGGCGGCACGCATTTCTCGATGCACCTGGATCATGGGGATCCGGACAGCAGCTTGAGCCGCCGCTTCCGCACTTGGCGGCAAGAGCTCTGGCGACGATGATCGTGCCCGGCGGTGGCGCGCGCGGACCGCACGTCCGGGCCTCGGCCTTGCCGTCGGATGAGACAGGGGTTCGATGACCATGCGCCGGGCGCGGCAAAGCTTCCGGATTCCTATGTCAAATTGCCGTTCGCTTATGGTGCGCGGGCGGTCATTCTTTTGTAATAGCTCCGTCCCGCTGCCACGGCGGTCTGCAACGGTGTCGGGCGGGACGCCCAGTCCCTTCCGAACCTCCCTCTGGAGTGTCCTATGAAGCGAATTGCATCGATTCTCGGCTGTACCGCCATGGCCTTGGCCGCCGCGTTTCCCGCGGGGGCGCAGTCGCCGGATTCCAAACCTATCCACCTCGTGCTGGCGATGGCGGCCGGATCGGGTAGCGACATCGCCGCCCGCACGTTCAGCGAGACCTGGGCCAAGAATACGGGCCGCCAGATCATCGTGGAGAACCGGCCGGGTGCCTTGGGCACGATTGCGGCGGCGGCGGTGGCCAAGGCCGCACCCGATGGCCACACCTTGCTGATGGTGGGAGGCACCGCCATGAGCGGCGCACCGCACATCATGCCCAACATGCCCTACGATCCCCTGCGCGACCTGATGCCCGTCAGCCTGGTGGTGCGTTCGCCGATGCTGCTGTTGGTGGCCGATGCCAATCCGGCCCAGTCGTTCAAGGATCTGCTCGCGGGCGTCCGGGCCAAGCGGATCCCGGGGTTCTATGGCGCGCATCATGCCGGCAACCTGGCCGCGATGGAGGCGGTGCGGCAGGATTTCGATCTGGAACTGACGCCGGTGCAGTACAAGAGCGGCCCGCAGGCGCTCACCGACCTGGTGGGCGGCCAGATTTCAATGATGTTCAACGACGTCGCGGGCAGCAAGTCGCTGATGGACTCGCACCGCGTGCGGCCGCTGGCCGTCATGCTCAAGGAGCGCAGTCCGCTGGCCCCCGACGTGCCCACGGTCTATGAGCTGGGCTACGACGGCCCCGAGGTGTTGCTGTGGTCGGGATTGTTCGCGCCCGCGGGCACCGATCCCAAAGTCGTCGACGAACTGCACGCCGAAGTGTCGGCCGCGCTGCGCACCCCGGCCTTGCGCGAATCGATGGCCAACCTGGGCCTCGAGGCCGTGCCGTCGCCCACGCCGGCCAGCCTGACCGACTACCTGGTGCAGGAAACCGCCGACCTGGGGCCATTGCTGGTCAATTACGGCAAGTCCAAATGAGTCGGATGACGCTGGCATGAGCGCGCCGGGCCGCCCCAAGCGCGAATCCTCCCTCGGGGAGGCAGTCGCGCAGCGACTGGAGGGCGGTCCATTCGGCGCGCCGGGTCCGAAGTCCGCGTCGTCGGCGCGGACCGCCGGGCCCACTTTTCCGATGAGTGTTGTGGCAAGAACCTATGGCTGATTTTCTGGATCCCTGGGTGGACGACCGTCCCGCTGACGGCGTATTCCGCGTCCACTCCCGCATCTATACCGATCCCGGGCTCTTCGAACGGGAGCAACGTTGCGTCTTTGGCCGCACCTGGGTGTTCCTGGGGCTGGAGAGCCAGCTGCCAGGCCCGCGCCGCTGGCTCTCCACCCGGATCGGCTCCGTCCGGGTGCTTGTCACGCGCGATGGCGAAGGGCGCCTGCATGCCCACCTGAACGCCTGCCGGCACAAAGGCGCCATGCTGGCGCGCCGGGAGACGGGAGAAGCGCGCCAACTGGTGTGCCCCTATCATGGCTGGGTCTACGACCTGGCCGGCAAATGCACCAGCGTCAAGGATGAGCGCACCGGCAACTACGCGGCGGGCTTCGGCGACGATCATGATCTCGTGGCCTTGCCGCGCTTCGCCACCTACAAGGGCCTGATGTTCGGCAGCCTGTCGGCCGAGGTGCCGCCGCTGGAAACCGTGCTGGGCGACATCCGGCCCCTGCTGGATCTGGCGTTGGAGCAAGGGCCGGACGGCATGGAGTTCGTCCCGGGCCGCATCGTTTTCCGCTACCGCGCCAACTGGAAGCTGCAGTTGGAGAACGGCACGGATTTCTACCATCTGACCTCCACCCATGCCGCCTTCATGGATGTGATGAACCAGCGCCGCCAGGGCGCCGGCAACCAGGAGGCGCGGCAGTTCGACTGGCACAAACGCCTGCAGCAGCGGGCGGGAACATTTCATTTCGAGCACGGCCATGCGGCGGTGTGGATGGACCAGGCCGAGGCCGAGAAGCGGCCCATCTATCCCGCGATCGATGAGATCCGGCGGCGGGTGGGCGACGTGCGCGCCGACTGGATGCTGAAAGTGCGGGGAATCTCGCTGTTCCCCAACCTGCAGATCGCCGACGGCGCCTCGCTAACCTTGCGTACTTTCCATCCGCTGGCCGTGGATCTCACGGAGGTGCGCTATTACTGCCTGGCCCCGGTGGGCGAGGCCGAGGCGCTGCGCGCCTGGCGCCTGAGGCAGTTCGAGGATTTCTTCAACGTCAGCGGCCTGGCCACGCCCGACGATGTGGTGATCTACGAGGATTGCCAGCAGGGGTTTGCCACCTCGCCGGGCTGGTTGCAAGGCACCGCTCGCGGCCATGGCCTGCTGCGGGAGGGCGGCAACGAGGCGGCGGAGGAACTCGGCGTACGGCCCCTGGCCACGGTGATCGGCGACTTCCGCGTGCAGAACGAAACCACCTTGCATCCCGCGTATCGTGAATGGCGGCGCCTGATGGGAGCGGCGGAGGAGCGGGAGGCGGATCATGCGTGAGCTCCCGGACTTCGGCGCCGCTTCGCGCCGCGAGGCCCTGGCCATCGCCACCGAGCTGATCGCCTACGAAGCGGCTTTGCTGGACGAACGCCGCTGGGACGAGTGGCTGGCCTTGCTTTTGCCCGACTGCGAATATTGGGTGCCCACCTGGATCGCCGAAGACGAACTGGCCAGCGATCCGCGGCGCCATTTGTCGCATATTTACTATGCGACCCGGGCGCCGCTGGAAGACCGTATCGCCCGCATTCGCAGCGGCCGCGCCGCCGCGGTGGTTCCGCTGCGGCGCAGTGCCCATGTGATGAGCAACACCCTGATCGAAAGCTGCGGGCCCGACCGCATCGACACACGATCGGCCATGCTCTGCCACAACTACGACCCGCATGGCGAGACGGTGGACGTGTTGTTCGGCTGGACGCGCCATACCCTGCGGCTGGGCGAGCCGGGTTGGCGCATTGCGCGCAAGAAGACCGTGCTGCTGAACGACACCATGCCCTCGTCGGTGGATATCTATTCTTTATAAGGACGAAAATGGTGCGGCGGCCCACGGTTTTTCTCACGCGCGATACCGTGCTCGACGACGTGCTGGAGCGTATCGGCCGGCAATTGCACAACGAAGGGGTGCGGGTCGTGCGCGATTGGGCTCCGGCGCGCGAGGCCGCCGGAGCGGCGCCTCCGCCAGCGCTGGCGGAGGCCGAGGTGGCGCTGTTCACCATGCGCACGCGCTGCGATGCCGCGATGCTGCATGCCTGCCCCCGCCTGGCGGGAGTGGTGTACCCCACCATCGGCGTGGAGACGCTCGACCTGGATGCCGCCAATGATCTGGGGATTGCGGTGGGCCATGGCGCCATGCCCGAGAACTACCTGGGCGTGGCCGAAGCGGTGATCCTGCTCATGCTGATGTGGCTGTACCAGCCGCTGGCGTCGCGCGACGTGGCGCTGGGCCGGCGCGCCCGGCCCGCGCCGCGCGCCGACGCCGTGTGGGCCAGGATGCTGCGCCGCCGAAAGGTGGGCCTGCTGGGCTGCGGACGCATCGGCCGGGCCATCATCGAACGCCTCCAGGGGTGGGAGGTCGACATCCATTTCCATGATCCCTACCTTGCCACCGGCGACACGCCGGGCGGCGCCACGGGGGTGTCGCTGGAAACCCTATTGCGCGAGAGCGACGTGGTGGTCGTCTCGGTGGCTCTGACGGCCGAGACCCGCGACATCATCGATGCCCGCACTCTGGCCTGGATGAAGCCCGACGCCTATCTCATCAATGTGTCGCGGGGCGAGGCCATCGACGAAGCCGCCCTGGAGCAGGCCCTGCGCGACGGCCGCATCGCTGGCGCGGCGCTGGACGTGAGCCGCGTGGAGCCCATGCCGCAAGACCACCCTTTGCTGCGACTCGACAATTGCTTCGTCACGCCGCACATGATCGGCCAGACCCGCGAGGTGTTCGAGGCGATCGTGCCGGTGGCCGCCGAGAACATTCTGCGCCTGTTGCGCGGCGAGCTGCCGTTGTATTGCAGGAACCCCGGCGTGGCCGAACGCTGGGCCGCCCGGCGGGCCGCGCTGGCGCAAAACGGCCCGGCCCGGCCCTGATTTTTACCGATGTCTTCCAGACCAGCCGCCGCGCGCCCGCTCCGCAGGAGGCTGGCGCCCACGGGGCACCGAACCTAGAGAGCGTAGGGACCGTTTTATGTCAGATCCGCAAGCGTATCCGGGCAGCCGTTATCACCTGTTCATTCCCGGTCCGAGTCCCGTCCCGGCGCGCATCCTGCGCGAGATCTCGATGCCCACCATCGATCATCGCGGCCCCGAGTTCGCCGTGCTGGGACGCCGGGTGCTGTCGGGCATGCAGACCGTGTTCGGCACCGCGCATCCCGTGGTGATTTACCCGGCCTCCGGCACTGGCGCGTGGGAGGCGGCGCTGGTCAATGTGCTGAACCCGGGCGAGGCGGTGCTCATGTACGAGACCGGTCATTTCGCCGCCTTGTGGCGCGCCATGGCCGAGCGTCTGGGCTTCAAACCCGAGATCCTGGCCGACGGTAGCCGGTGCCAGCGCACCGGTCTGCCGGCGGACTGGCGGCGGCCGGTATCGGCCGAACGCATCCACGAGCGTCTGCGCCGCGATACCAACCACTCCATCAAGGCCGTGTGCGTGGTGCACAACGAAACCTCCACCGGTGCGACTTCCGATATTGCGTGGGTGCGACAGGCCATGGATGCCGCCGCGCATCCCGCCCTGCTCATGGTGGATACGATCTCGGGCTTGGGGTCCATCGACTATCGGCACGATGCCTGGGGCGTGGATGTCTCGGTCAGTGGCGCTCAGAAGGGGCTCATGCTGCCGGCGGGCATCTCGTTCAACGCGCTGTCGCCCAAGGCCATCGAGGCGTCGCGGATGGCGCATCATCCTCGCTCGTATTGGGCCTGGAACGACATGCTCGAGTTCAATGCCCGGGGCTATTGGCCGTACACACCCAACACGAATCTGTTGTTCGGGCTGTCCGCGGCCCTGGAACTGCTGGAGGCGGAAGGGTTGGAGGCGGTATTCGAGCGCCATCGCCGGCTCGCCGCCGCCTGCCGCGCAGCCGTCCGGGCCTGGGGCCTGGAGGTGCAGTGCGAGGTGGAGGACGCCTGCTCGCCGGTGCTGACCGGTGTCGTCCTGCCGGCGCAACTCGATGCCGACGGCTTGCGCCAGGCGCTATACGAGCGTTTTCAACTGTCGCTGGGCGCGGGCCTGGGCAAGGTGGCCGGCCGGATGTTCCGCATCGGCCATCTGGGCAATTGCAGCGAGATCGATCTGATGGGGGTGCTGGGCGCGGTGGAGCTGGGCCTGAAGCGGGCGGGACTGGCGCTGCCCGGTAGCGGCGTGACGGCGGCGATCGAGGTTTTCGATCAGCCATTCCGGCGCTAGACTTATCGGCGCAGGCCCACACGAAATCATCCTTTGTCGGGGAGCACCCATGAGCGGTTTGTATCGCAGCGCAGCCTATCGATCCGCCGCCACCATGGGCGAAATGTTCGGCGCTTTGCAAGGCGGGAGCGATGTCTCGGCTGCGTCCAGGATCCACAATCACCATGGTTTCGCCGTACGCCTGCCCGTGGCCGAAGGGCCGGTGGCCGGCAGTTGGGAATTGGCCGAGTTCTTCGGCAAAGGGTATGTGGCGGTCAGCGACTGCCGCTTTGCCCAGGCGCGCACCGAGCATGTGCCGGGCGACGACGTCATTGAACTGCATTTTTCCCTTACGGGGCCGGCCTCGGTCTTGAGCCGGGCGGGACGCACCGAGGCCAGCGATCTGAGCGTGGTCATTTGCCGGGTGGGGCAGGATGCCAGCTACGCCGTCACCTGTCCGCCCGGCCGCCGCCGGGCGGTATCGCTGTTCGTGAAGCGTGATTTCTTCTTGCGGCTGATCGACGATGGCAGCGCCGAACTGGCGCAGGTGCGTACCGAACTCACCACCTTGTCGCGTCATGATATCTATCTTTGCCGGCTGGCCCTCAATCGCGAGATGCTCGTCCTGGCCGAGCAAATCATGGCCAACCCGCACCTGGGCGAGCGCCGGCTGGCCTACCTCGAGGCCAAAAGCACCGAGCTGCTTTGCGAAACCATCGGAACCTGGCAGCAGGCGCAGGACAACGCGGTGTCGCGCCTATGGCTGCGGCCGCGCGACCTTGCGCTGATCGAGCGGGCCGCCGCGCGGATCACCGGCGATCTTGCCAAGGCCTGGACCATCCGGCAATTGGCTGCCGATATCGGCACCAACACCAGTAAGCTCACGCTCGGATTCCGGGTGTTGTATGGCCTCACGGTGCAGCAATATACGCTCAAGGCACGGATGGCACGCGCCTTGCTCATGCTGGTCGAGGAGCGGCGCACCGTTGGCGAAACCGCGCTCGCGGTGGGCTACCAGCACCAGAGCAGCTTCTCGCTGGCTTTTACGCGCTATTTCGGCTTCGCGCCCAGCCAGGCGGGGCGGCTGGAACCCGAAGAAGCACCGGCGGCGCTGTCCTGGCAGCCGGGGCGTGCCGGCGCGATGCACGAGGGCGCGATCGCGTTCCCGTCGGGACGCTCCTGGCACGATTGAACCCGGGCGGCGGCGCCGGCCGTACGCGCGGCCTTGCCGAGCCGCGGGCGGCCCGAGGCGGCCCGGCGGCCATGCGCCCCGCGGCCCGCTACGGGCCTCATCCCGTCTCCTGCCCCTTTACCTACGCGGCGGGTGGGTTCTTGCCTATCACAGTATCAGCCCTGTCCTACAAGCCGATGGCCCGTCGTCCTATACGTCGGGCGCGGCGGCTTCGGCACGATAGAGGCGTTCGGATACGAAGTGTTCGTGTCAGTTCTGTCAACCATCGCTCCCGCCGGAGCCAGGAGGATCATCATGAAAAAACTCGCCCTGACGGCCGCACTGTTTGCCGCGACTTCGTTTGGCGCCCACGCCCAGCCGGCGACATCGCCCGAACCCGCCCCGATGCCGGCGCCGTCTCCTGCGGCTCCCGCGCCGACTACCGCCCCCGATCCCGTGCCGCCGGCCGCCGAGCGCCCCGCCATGCCCACGCTGCCCGGCAGCCCCGGCGCGGCTGACCGGGCACCTGCCATCACGGGCGGTCCGGCTGGCGAAACCACGATCCCGGAAGGATTCGTCGTGGCCGATGAAACGGTGCGGACGGCCGAGAACCTCACCGGCGCTCGGGTGTACGATCCCGAGGAGTCCCGCGTTGGCCGGGTTTCGGATCTGGTTCTGGGCGATAACGACCAGGTCACCCATCTGGTGCTCGACATCGGTGGTTTCCTGGGCATAGGCTCCCACACCGTTGCGCTGCCCATGGAAGACGTAAACGTGTTCTGGAACCCCGACGATCGGAATGCCATGGTGCGTGTCGACATGACCCGCGATCAGCTTCGTGAATTGCCCGAGTTCAAGAAGAAATAACGCTTGGCAGCCGCAGTGGCGGGCAACCCGCAAACGCCCGCCGCGCCCGCTCCCCCCGGAATGATGCTTCCGATCGGGGAGCGGGTTTGTTTTTGGAATGGCGCGCTCGGGTTTGAGCGGCGCGCCGCGGGCCTTATCGGCTCGAAGGAGCGGCCTCCAGGCTGGCCAAACGCCGGCGCCGGTTGGCGACGCCTTCCATGATGGTCTTGAGCAGCAGCGTGATCATTGCCATGCAGGCGAGCAGGCTGGCCGCGGTGAAGGCGGCGGCTACTTTATAGTCGTTGTTGAGTTGATCCACCAGCAGCGGCAAGGTAAGGGTTTGATTCATGATGGTGCCCGAAACCACGGCCACCGCACCGAACTCGCCCACCGCCCGGGCGTTGGTGAGCACCGAGCCGTACAGCAGGCCCCATTTGATGTTGGGCAGCGTGACGCGGCGGAAAATGGTCCAGCCGGAGGCGCCCAGCGACAGCGCCGCCACCTCTTCGTCGGTGCCTTGCTCCTGGATGAGCGGAATCAGGTTGCGGGCGACGTAGGGCGACGTGACGAATACCGTGACCATCAGGATGCCGGGCCAGGCGAACATCAACTGGATGTTGTGGGCCGATAGCCAGGGCCCGAACAGGCCCTCCATGCCATAGACGATGAGATAGCAGAAGCCCGCCACCACGGGCGACATGGCATAGGGAATATCCACCAGCGCCACCAGCAGCCGCCTGCCGAAAAAATCGTAGTGGGTCACGCACCAGGCGAGCATGATGCCGAAAACCAGGTTCAGCGGTACCGACACGAGGGCGGTGAGCACCGTCAGCCAGATCGCGTGCAGCATGTAGTCGGCCGTGAGATTGGCCCACAGCGCCTGCAAGCCATCGCTCAGCGCAAGACTGAAGATCAGGATCAGCGGGATGACCAGGAGCACGAGGGCCAGGGCAACCGCCAGGCCGAGCAGCAGCCATTGGACGGCGGAACGGGGACGCTGGGCAATCATGATGGGGTGGCCAAGGGTCTGACGGGAAGCATGAAAACAGCGGTTAGTAGCGCAGGAAGCGGCTTTGCGCTACCTGCAGCAGGAACAACAGCAGCAAGGAGGCGAACAGCACCACCGAGGCGATGGCCGCGGCGGCGGGATAGTTGAACTCCTGCAGGCGCACGAACAGCATCAGCGACGTGACTTCGGTTTCGAAGGGAATATTGCCGGCGATCATGATCACGGCGCCGAACTCGCCCAGGCTGCGCACGAACGACTGCGAGGCGCCGGTGACCAGGGCCGGCGTCAGGGCCGGCAGCAGCACGCGCCAGAACGTTTGCATGGGAGTGGCGCCGAGCAGGCGCGCGGCTTCCTCCACATCGTGATCGAGGTCCTCAAGCACCGGTTGCACGGCGCGCACGATGAACGGGATGCTGGTGAAGGTCATGGCCAGCACGATGCCCGGAAAGGCATAGGCGATCTGGATATCCATGGCCGCAAACCACTGGCCTATCCAGCCTTTGGGCGCGAACAGCGCCGAGAGCGTGAGCCCGGCGACGGCGGTGGGCAGCGCAAACGGCAGATCCACCAGCGAATCCAGCAGCCTGCGGCCCGGGAACGAGTAGCGCGTGATCACCCAGGCCAGCACGAAGCCGATCAGGGTAACGAGGATGGTGGAGTAGGCCGCGCCTTCCAGGGTGACTCGATAACTGGCCAGAACGCGGCTATCCGTAATCGCCTGCCAATACTGCGCCCACGACATGCCGCTGACATAGATGAACAGCGTGGACAGCGGCAGCAGGATGACCAGGCTGACATACAGGGTGGAAACCCCGAAGGTCAGCCCGAACCCGGGCAGCAGGGGGGTACGCTTGAAAAAGCCGGGAATGCGCATCTAACGGCGGATGGAGATTATCGCTTGGCCAGCAGTTGATCCAGAATGCCGCCGGTGGCGAACTGCGTTTCCTGGATGTTGTCCCAGGAACCGAGTACCGCCGTGGGATTGATGGTACGAACCTTGGCGTATTGTCCTTCGGTCGCCGCGACGACTTCGGGATTGTGCACACGATAGTTGAAGGTGGTCAGCAGTTGCTGGATTTCTTTAGTGTACTGGAACTCCAGATAGGCCGTGGCGAGTTTGCGCGAATGCCGCTCGTCGGCCACTTTGTCGACCACCGCCACCGGGAACTCGGCCAGCACCGATACCGGCGGCACGACCACTTCGAATCCCTGGGCTTTGTACTCATCGCTATTGGCGATGTTGATCACCTCGGACTCGAAGGTGAGCAGGGCGTCGCCCTGGTCGTTGTTGGCGAAGGCCACGGTGGCGGCGCGGCCGCCGGTGGGGAAGTTCACGACGTTGCGCAGCAGCTTGCCAACGAACGCTTTGACCTTGGCTTCGTCGCCCTTGAAGGCTTCGTCGGCGTACAGCCAGGCGCCCAGGTAGGAGTAACGGGCGTTGCCGGAGGTCTTGGGGTTGGGAAAGACGACCTTCACGTCGTCGCGCACAAGATCGTCCCAGTTATGGATATTCTTGGGATTGCCCTTGCGCACCAGAAAGGCGATGGTGCTGTAGTAGGGCGAGCTATTGTTGGGGAAGGCCTGGGCCCAGTCTTTGCTGACCAGGCCGCGGCTGGCGAGGATGTTGATGTCGGTTACCTGGTTGAAGGTGACGGAGTCTACCTTCTTGCCCTGGATGATGTCCTGCGCCTGGCGCGACGAGCCGGCGAAGGAGAGGTCGACCTTGACGTCCTGGCCGGTCTCGGCCTTCCAGTGCTCCACGAACTTGGGTGTAATGGCGGCGAACAACTCGCGCGAGATATCGTACGAGGCGTTGAGGATGGAGCTGGCTTCTTGTGCTTGCAATGCGGGGGTGGTGGCAACGACGGCTACGGTGGCGGCCGCCACGAAAACTTTCTTCAACATGATGGATTCGGCTCCAGGGGGAAAAGGGTCCCATAGGCAGCCACCTTAACAGCCAATCCTTATCCTAAATAACGAATTTTTATCCATTTCTTTATTCTTAAATGGAATAAGGGTGTGGCGTTCAGCGCGCATGAGGCATTCCGGATGGCTTCCGCATCGCGTCGTGAAGGACGGGGCGGGCCTTTCAGGAGAGCGTGCCTTCTTCGGCGTGGCTACCCCCGGATTGGTGCGAGCGCAGCGCGGCTTCGCGGCGCGGCTGAAGATGGGCCGCCGCCGCGCGCAGTTGATCGAGGAAGGTCGCAACGGCTGGCGAATGCGGCCGGTTGGCGCGGGTGATCAAGGCTACCGGCCCATAAATGCTCGATAAAGGAACCGGCAGCCGGCGTACCAGACCGTGGCCCGCGAACTGCCGCACCACGTCGGCCGGCATCACGGAGAGCATGGTGTTTTGCTGCAGCAAGGCCAGATTGGTGAGCAGCGAGGCGCATTCCAGGGCGTTCTGCGGCCTGGTGCCGGTGACCTCCATGAATGTCCACTCGAAGAGCTGGCGCAGTGGCGTCGTGGAGTGGGGCAGGATCCAGCGCAGGCCGGCGGTGTCGGACAAGCTCACCGTGTCTTGTCGAAGCAGGGGGTGGCCGGGCCCGCAGACCACCACGAATTCGTCTTCATACAGGATCTCGAGATCGACGTCGTCCAGGGCCGCGCCGCCCATGATGCGGCCGAGCACGAAATCGAGATCGCCGCGCTTGAGCGCTGCCAGCAGCATTTCGTGGGTGCCTTCCTTGAGCGCCACCCGCACCTTGGGGTGGCGCTCGAGCATGGTGCCCAGGGCCAGGGGCAGCACTTCCGAAACGGTGGACGTCATGATGCCGGCGGTGATGCTGCCGGAGGCGCCTTCCGACAGGGCGTGGAGTTCCGCGCCCACGGCATCGAGTTCGGCGAGCAGGCCGTTGGCGAACCGGATCATGGCCTCGCCATAGTGCGTGGGGGCCATGCCGCGGCGCGAGCGCTCGAACAACTGAACGCCGGCCGCGGCTTCGAGGTCTTGCAACAGTTTGGTGGCGGCCGGCTGGGTCATGCCCAGGCGGGACGCGGAGCGACGCAGGTTGCCGGTTTCGCCCAGGGCGTTCAGCAGCAGCAGCTGCCGCATCTTGAGACGGCTGCGCAAGGTTTGCAGCGGCAGGGTGCCGGACATGGGCTGTCTCCGGGTTTGATGGGGTTGATACTAAAAAAGGGATCAAACCATACAAAACATTGATTTTACGGTAATCATCGTTCTCCTTAGACTTGCAGGCAAGTCCCGGCACGTCTCGAACCGCCGGGCCAACTCAGGAGACAACGGAGATGGAGACGCAACCTACGTACGATCTGTACTGGTCGTTTCGCAGTCCATACAGCTATCTGGCCTTGCCGCGAGTACAGGCGCTGGCGGCGAAAAAAAACATTCATTGCCAGGTACGTATCGTGTATCCGCTGGCCGTACGTTACCCCGAGCATTTTCGCCGGCAACGCGAGAACCCCCAGGCTCGGCCATATTTCCTGGCCGATTGTGAACGGGTGGCGGATTTTCTCGGCATGCCGTTCCGGCGCCCCGTGCCCGATCCGATCGTGCAGGATCCCGTCACGCTGGAGGTGGCCAAGGAACAGCCCCATATCTTCGGTCTGAGCCGGATGGGCATCGCCGCCGGCCGACGGGGCCGGGCGCTGCCCTTTATCACCGAAGTGAGCCGGGTGCTGTGGGACGGCAGCGTGGATGGCTGGAACGAGGGCGACCACCTGGCGCAGGCGGCCCGCCGCGCCGGGCTGGACCTGGCGGAATTGCGGCAGGCGGTGGCGGAGGATCCCGAAGGCCATGATGCCGAGATCCAGGCCAACCAGCAGGCCCAGCATGCCGCCGGACACTGGGGCGTACCGCTATTCGTGTACGGCGGCCAGCCGTTCTTCGGCCAGGATCGTTTCGATCATCTCGTGTGGCACATCGAACGAGATCTCGGCGCCGGCCGGCCGGATCCCGGCGCGAAGGCGGTTCCCGCCCGGGAGCCCGCGGGCTGATCGCCCGCCACGAGCAAATTTGCGATCCGCCCACCGAGGCGCGGCGTCTCCAGGGCCCCGGCCGCCCGCCGGCTTCGGATGGGCGGTGCCCACATCCTTCATCACCCACGAGGCTACGCTCATGCAGCCCAATTTCGTCTTCATCATCACCGACCAGCACCGCGCGGATCATCTGGGCTGCTACGGCAACGAGATCGTTCGCACGCCCCACATCGATTCGATCGCGGCCGCCGGCTGGCGGGCCAACCGTTTCTACGTCGCCAACCCGGCCTGCATGCCCAACCGGGCCACGCTGATGACGGGGCGCATGCCGTCCGTCCATCGCGTGCGGGCCAATGGAATCCCGCTGCCGGCCTCGGCCAATACCTTCGTCGAGCTCTTGCGGCGGGGCGGCTATCGCACCGCTTCCTGCGGCAAGATCCATCTCCAGCCCATGACCGCCGAAGGGCCGATCTTCCGGGGCAGCGCCGCCGATGGCCTGCGGCCGCCGCCCGATCTGGCTGAGGCCTGGCAGGCCGACGCGCCGCCGGATTTCTATGAGCAGGAGCGTATTCATCGCTGGCAGAGCGACGAATCGCACGATCTGCGACTTCCCTACTATGGCTTCGAAGAGGTGCACCTGACCATGATGCACGCCGACGGCGCCCATGGACACTACGGCAGATGGCTGGAGGCGAATCATCCGGGCTCGAACCTGCTCCTGGGACCGGAGCATGCCGGCGACGCCGGAACGATTACGGCCTTGCAGGCCTGGCGCACCGCGGTGCCGGAGGCGCTGTACTCCACCAGCTATATCGGCGATCGGGCCTGCGACTTCCTGCGGCGGCACCACGCCGAGGCGCAGGCGCAGCCGTTCTTCCTGCAGGTATCGTTCAACGACCCCCACCACCCCTTTACGCCCCCTGGCAAATATTGGGACATGTACGATCCCGAGGCCATCCCGCTGCCGGCCTCGTTCGCTCCTCCGGCCGAGGGCGCGCCGCCACCGCTGCGCTATCTGCTGGCGGAACGCGACCAGGGTCGGTCGGACCGTGATTCGTGGCTGCCGCAGGCGGTGGGCGAAAAGGACGTGCGCGAGGCGATCGCCCTGACCTATGGCTCGATCACCATGATCGACGACGCCGTCGGCCGCGTGCTGGCCACGCTGGGCGAGCTGGGCCTGCGCGAGAACACCGTGGTGATCTTCACCAGCGACCATGGCGACTTCATGGGCGATCACCAGCTCATGTTCAAAGGCCCCATGCACTACGACGGACTGATCCGCGTACCCTTCATCTGGAGCGATCCCGCCCGCGACGACCGCGGCCGCGCGGTGGAGACGCTGGGCGGCACGCTGGACATCGCCCGCACCGTTCTGGCCCGCGCCGGCATGGCGCCATTCAATGGCATGCAGGGCCGCGACCTGCTCGCCCCGGATGACGGCCGGCCGCCGCGCGAAGCGATGCTGGTGGAGGAGGACAACCAGCGGAGCTTCCTGGGCTTCGACCGGCCGGTGCGGCTGCGCACGCTGGTGACCCCTCGCTGGCGCCTGTCGGTGTATCGCGGCGTCGATTGGGGCGAGCTGTACGACCTTGACAACGATCCGCGGGAAAGACACAACCTGTGGGACGTCCCCGAGCTGCGGGAAACTCGCGGCGAACTGTTGTGGCAGCTGGTGCAGACCATGGAGGAACTGGCCGACGACAGTCCTCTGCCCAGGGCCCGCGCCTAGGCACGGGCAAGGCGGCGCTCGATGCGCCGCGAGGTTATCCAAGCCGAAGTCCAAAAGGGAGACATATCATGAACCGGATTTCCACCACCTTGCTTTTTCCCGCGCTTTGCCTGGCCTGGCTGGCGCCCGCCACCGCCCAGCCGGCGGCCTACCCATCGCAGCCGGTCACCATGCTGGTGTCGTTTCCACCGGGCGGAGCCACCGACCTGGTGGCGCGCGCCATGGCCCAGGAGATGGGCAAAGACCTCGGCCAGAGCGTGATCGTCGTGAATCGCGCCGGCGCCGGCGGTGCCGTGGGTACGGCGGCCATCGCCAATGCCGCCCCGGATGGCTACACCATCGGACTGATTTCGGTTGCGGCCCTGACCATCGTGCCGCACATGCAAACGGTGTCGTACGGCTTTGACGACTTCGACTTCATTTGCCGCGCCTACGATATGCCGGTGTTCGTCCTGGTGGCTCCCGGCTCGCGATTCGGCACGCTGGACGAACTGCTGGCCTACGCGCGAGACAATCCGGGGCAGCTGAACTACGCCACGGTGGGCCCGGGCTCCCTGCCCAATATGGCGGCGCTGGACCTTGCGCGGGCCGCCGGAGTCGAGATGAACCACGTACCGTACAAAGGCGAGGCGCCCGCGGTCACCGACTTGCTGGGCGGTCACGTCGATGTTTATCTCGGCACCAATGCCGCCGCCACCCGCTACGGGCTTACCCGGCTGGCGGTTGCCGCCGACCAGAGGGTCGCGGGTTCCGACGATGCGCCAACCCTGACCGAGGCGGGCTATCCGGTGGTGTGGTCCATCATCGGCGGCATCCTGGCGCCCAAATCCCTGGAGCCAGCGCAGCGCGAGCGCCTGCAGGCGGCATGCGAACGAGCCTCGGCGTCGTCGGCCTACCAGGCGGCGCTGGCCAATCTGAATGTCAGGCCCTTATACGCCGATGGCAAGGCTTTCGGTGGCCAGCTCGCCGCCGAATCCGAGCTCAATCGCAGCCTGCTCGCCTCGGCGGGCCTGCTGGCGGACGCCGCCGCGGCGACACCGCGTTGACCACGCGCCAAAACGACGTTTCGACGTAGGCAAAGCGCAAACCCCGCCCACTCATCCCCAAACCGCCGCTTGCCGCGGCATGCCGTAAGGAACTGTCATGAATTCCCCCGAACGTTTGTCGGATGCTTTGGCCGCGTTCTCCGACCTGAGGTTGTATATCGATGGCCAGTGGACGTCGGGCGCCACTGGCGTGAACGAGCCTGTGGTCAACCCCGCCGACGGCCGCACCCTGGGGCGGTTGCCCCATGCGGCTACGGCCGACCTCGATCGCGCCCTGGGCGCGGCGGCGCGCACCTTTCCGGCGTGGTCGATGGTGCCCGCGGCCGAGCGCCGGCGCATCCTGCTGGAGGCCAGCCGCCTCTTGCGCGAGCGCAGCGCGCGCCTGGCGCTGATCCTGACGCTGGAGCAAGGCAAGCCGCTGGCCGAGGCGCAGGCCGAGGTTGGCGCGGCGATCGAAGTCTTCGAGTGGTATGCCGAAGAAACGCGCCGTCTCTATGGGCGCACCATACCCCCGCGCGCCATCGGCGTGTCGCAAGTGGTGGAACATTATCCGGTGGGTCCGGTCGCGGCGTTCACGCCTTGGAACTTTCCCGCCCTGACACCGGCCCGCAAAATAGCGGGAGCCCTGGCGGCCGGGTGCACGCTGGTGATCAAGCCGGCGGAAGAAACGCCAGCCACGGCGATCGAGCTGGCGCGCGCCTGCGCCGATGCGGGCGTGCCGCCCGGTGTCCTCAATGTCGTGTTCGGCGTGCCGCAGGAGGTCTCGGACTTCCTGCTGCGCAGCCCCGTGATCCGCAAAATGACGTTCACCGGCTCGATCCCGGTGGGCCGGCACCTGGCTCGCCTGGCTGCCGAACATGGACTCAAACGCTGTACGCTGGAACTGGGCGGCCATGCGCCGGTGCTGGTATGCGACGATGCCGATGTGGAGCTGGCCGCGCGAACCTGCGCCGCGGGGCGCTTTCGCAATGCGGGCCAGGTATGCGTCGCACCTTCGCGCTTTTATGTGCAGGCCGGCGTGTACGACGATTTCGCGGTGGCCATGAGCCGGGCCGCGGCCGGCCTGCGGGTGGGCGACGGCCTGGATCCGCAAACCACCATGGGGCCGCTGGCCAATGCCCGCCGCCTCGAAGCCGTGCAGCGCTATGTGGAAGATGCGCAGGCCAGTGGAGGAGAGGTGCGCACGGGCGGCGGCCGCCCGGATGGCGCCGGATATTTCTTCGAGCCCACCGTGGTAACCGGGCTGCGCGACAGCGCCCTGGCGATGCGCGAAGAAACCTTCGGCCCGGTGGCGCCGCTGGTGAAATTCGACACCATCGACGAGGCGGTGGCGCGGGCCAACAGCCTGTCCTTTGGCCTTGCCGCCTACGGCTTTACCCGCTCGGCGCTTACCGCCGCGCACCTGAGCCGGCATCTGTCGGCCGGCATGGTCGGCATCAACCATCTCGCGGTGTCGCTTGCCGAGGCGCCCTTTGGCGGCGTTCACGAAAGCGGCTACGGCTCCGAGGGCGGCAGCGAGGGCCTGCAAGCTTACCTGGCGCCGAAGTTCATCTCGCATCTCTTGTCGTAGCGACCGCCAGTATTGGAGAAGCCCATGTTGTATCTGGTGAGCAGCTCACCACATCCCGCCAACGACGAAGGCCTGTCCGAGCGGCAGCGAAAATTCTGGGATTGGATGGCCCGGCTGGAAGCCGAGGGCCGGGTACTGCACGGTTGGCGCCGAATGGGGCGGGGGGCGGTGGTTATCTTCGACGTGCCGGACCACGGCGCCTTGCATGACTTATTGCGGCAATGGGCGCACCTCATTCCAGCCGCGTTCGACGCGCAGCCGCTGCTGGCGCGCCCGGGCGCGGCCGGAGATCCCCCCAATACGAGCCCACGGCGATGACCACGCGCCGACGCGCAGCTCCCGTTCCCTGGAACGGGAGCCAGCAAGGTCAGCCTTCCACGGAGCCGAAGGCTCCCCCGAATGGTGGCGGAGAAGGTCCGGCCGGACGGGCGGACGTCTTCACCACGCGCCGACGCGCAGCTCCCGTTCCCTGGAACGGGAGCCAGCAAGGCCTACCGTCCGTGGAGCCGACCACGTTCGACTTGCCGCCGGGGGCTTGTGATTGCCATGCCCACGTCATCGCGAAGAACGCAATCGACTACCCCCTGGTGGCAGACCGCAGCTACACGCCCGAGCCCGCCCCCGAGGCGCGCTATCTCGCCATGCTCGACGCCCTGGGCATGGCCCGAGGCGTACTGGTGCAAATCAGCGTGTACGGCACCGATAACCGCTATTTGCTAAAGGTGTTGCGCCGCCATCCCGAGCGCTTGCGCGGCGTCGCCGTGGCCGATCGCGGCGTGTCGGCGCACGAACTGCGGAGCATGCACGACGCGGGCGTGCGCGGGTTACGCATCAACACCGCCTTTGGCGGAGGAGTTCCGTTGTCCGACCTCGAGGCGCTGGCCGAGCGGGTGGCGCCAATGGGCTGGCACGTGCAACTACTGATCGATGGCCGTCGGTTTCCGGCGTTATTGCCGCGGCTGCGGCGCCTGGAAGGGCGCTTCGTGGTCGATCATATGGGCCATCTGCCGGCGTGCCCGGGCGTGTCCAGCCCCGCTTTCCAGGCATTGCTGGAACTGGTGGCCGAACGGGATTGGTGGGTCAAACTATCGGCGCCTTATCGCCTGGCGGCCCCACAAGCCGAAGACGGGCCGCCAGAGGGAGTATCCGGCCTCGCGGAATCGCCATCTGTCTTTCCGGGTCAACCGGCATATCCTGGCGTGACGGCGATGGCGCAGGCCTTGGTGGCGCACGCGCCCCAGCGGCTGGTCTGGGGTAGCGATTGGCCGCATGTCGCCACGGCGGGCTTGCCTGATACCGGCCGGTTGCGCAATCTTTTGCCAGACTGGATACCCGACGCGGCGCAGCGCCGGCGCGTTCTGGTAGACAATCCTGCGCGCCTGTACGATTTTCCCGGTCGGCCAGTGGCGTAATCCGGCCCTGCCTTGGGGCGGCCGCATCGGCATCGCTATAATCCGAGGCAGCGCCAGATCCTCCATACCCAGCCATGTCCTCCGAGATTTCCTTCGCTCCGGCGCCGGCGCGCGGGTCCCCGGCGCCGATCCCGCTATTCGTCCTCGCCGGCGCCCAGGGCAGCGGCAAGACGGCTGCGATCAACCGCTGGCTGCGGCTGCCGGGGTTTGCCCGTACCCTGGTGGTACTCCAGCAGGACGGCGCCAGTTCGCTCGGGCATCATCTGGTAGCGCATTGCGCCGACGGCATCTTGCGGCGGGGCTTCGGCTGCGTGTGCTGCGGGCCGCAGGCCGATTTGCCCCGCACTCTCCGCGACCTGCCTTGGCGCTTTGCCCGCGAGGGCCAGCGCCTGTTCGATCGTGTGCTGATCGAAGCGGCGGGCGACGCCGACCCGCAGTCGGTGGCAGGTGTGCTCCAGGCCTATCCGAGGCTGGCTCGGCAGTATCGTCTGGCCGGCGTGGCCTGCGTACTGGGCCAGCCGGCGCTGGAGGCCCTTGACGAGCCCGATACGATGATCTGGCGCCAGGCCGCCGCCTCTGGCTTGCTGCTTCTACCGCGGCTTGCCGACATCGGGGCCGCGAGGTACGCGACGCTGATGACGCGCTTGAAAGCTCTGCCCGCCGCCGATAAGCGCGAGATGCTGCCGGCTGACGCCGAGATGCGCGAGCCCGCGCTCCACGCTTTCTTCGAACTCGAAACTCCGCTCGATCGATCCTTTGCCTGAGCACCACCCTGGCGGATGGCTCCGAGAACTTGAAGCGGATCGATAAGCTGGGACAGCTCACGATCCGTCTCTGAGTCAGTCCGCCAGGGACGGCGGCGAAGGCTCGCGGCCAGCCGGGGCATCGCCGCTCAGCCGCACGCCGCCGCCTTGCCGCTTCACCGCGTACATGGCGCGGTCGGCCATTTCGAGCAGGATGCCCAGAGTCGGGCGCGGCTCGTCGCCCGGCGGCGCCACCGCCGCGCCGATCGAGGCGCCGAGCTCCACTCGGACTTCGCCGGCATCATAGGCACCGGCTGCCCTCGCATATGGAAGAACAAGAGGGCGTTGGCCAGCGTGGCGATGGCGGCAATCAGGAGCGCGATGGAAGTGTCCATGCAAAGCTCGTGTACGGGCAACGGGGTGATCGTACCGAACGCGGTGACGGATGCCGATGATGGCGTGGCCTGGCTTGGCCTGAGCCGCTGCCCGGAAACACCGGTTGCGGCGCGCCGGCGCGCCGCCGGTTAGCTATGGTACATCGTCGGCGGCCGTGAGCTGGCCGGTGGCATGGGCCAGCAGGGTTGCCGCCACGCGGGTGGCGGCCAGGGCGTCGATCTGCGCCATGCGTGCCGCAAGCAGGCCATTGGTAGCCTCGGTGGCTACAGTTACCGTACCCAGGCCGTGGCGATAGGCTTCGAGCGCGCCGTCGTATAGCACTTGGGCGGTTTCCACCCACTCGGTGGCCGCCGCATGGGCTTCGAGCGCCGAACGCAGGCGGTTGTTGGCGGTGACGAGATCGAGGGCCGCCGCCTGTTGGGTCTGGCGCCAGAGTTCGATGGCCTGGTCGGCTTGCGAGCGTGCCGCGGCGAGGCGGTTGGATCGCAGCCCGCCGTCATAGAGCGGCAGCGACACTCCCACCATCACACCGGCGCGCGAGACTGGCTGGCCCAGCAGCGAGAGGCCGCTGATATCGAGGCGGTTGTTGGTGATCGCGGCAATACCGGCCAGGAACACCTTGGGCAGAAATGCGGCTTCCGCAGCGTCGATGCCATGCTGTGCGGCCTGGGCGGCGGTATAGGCCGCCAGCACTTCCGGACGCCGGGCCAGCAGTTCGTCCAGACGATCTTCGACGTCAGCCGCCAGCGAATCGGGCAAGGGCCGCAGGGGAAGCCGGGCCACCTCGAAACGGGTGGTCGGCGGCAGGCCGACGGCCGCCACTAGCGCTTGATAGGCGTCGCGCTCCAGGCCCCGGGCCTCGACCAGGCCGAGGCGGGCCTGGGCCACCATCTGCCTGGCCTGGGATTCTTCGACGATCGTCGCCAGCCCGGCGCGCCGGCGTTCGCTTACCGCCTGGGCCACCGATTCGCTGTTGCGCAGCGCTTCGGCGGCGATCGCGGTGCGGCTGCGCGCCGCCTCATAAGGATAATAGGCCAGCGCCACGGCCTGGATCAGAAGCTGGTGGGCAGCCTGGAACTGGACGTTGGCGCCGAAGGCGAGTTGGCGGGCGCTCTCGGCAATGGCCTCGCGCTCGCCGAAGTCGAACAGCAGCCACTGCAGGGTGATGGCCGGGATGACGCCGCTTATGCTGGTGTCGACGTGATCGATGCCGCCAAGGGCAAGGGGCAGGGGGACTTTGCTGCGTTGGTAGCCCGCAACGGCGACGGCCGTGGTCTGCGGCAGGAACAATGCCTCGGCGATGCCGACGGCCTGCGCCGCCTGCCGGGCCTGTTCCCAGGCGACGCGGGTCGCGGGGTTGTGGCGCTGGGCGAGGTCGATAAGTTCAGGCAGCGACAGCGGGTGGCTGGGCAGGTTGGTGGGCGGCGCTGGTGTATGGCCGGCCGCCGCGATGGTGGGCAAATCGAAACGCGGATCGGCGGCGGCACGTGCCGGCGTGGGCGCGCCGTCGGCGTTCCGCGCCTGGTCGGCCGCGGGCCGGGCGGCTTCGGCGGTGGCGAGGGAGGTCAGTTGCAACGGCCGGGCGTCGGGAAGCGCTTCGGGGGTCCAGGGAGTCGTGGGCGAGGCGGGCGCAAGATGGGGGTTGGCGCAGCCGGCCAGCGTCGTCACGAAAACAAGGGCCACGCTGGAGAGGAGTCGGACGTCAGGCTTGACCATGGGCGTTGGTGGTAGTCGGGTCGGGCCAGCGCGCCATACGGGCTTGCAGGGCGGAAGAGAGAACGGGCGGGCCGTCGCTTGCAGCGGCTTCGGGCGCGGCCAGGTCGCGTGCGGCGAGGGTGGCGCTCAGCCTCGTGGCGTCGTCCATGGCCGCGCGCAGCTCCTGCCATTGCTCGGCGGTGGGCCGCAGGCCATGGGGGTCGAAAATCGCCAGGGGCAGGGTGTCGCGGGCCAGGGCCATATTCTGCTGCAGTTCGGCGGCGGTGCCGATGCGGCCGCGGTCGGCCCAGTTGGGCAGGGCGGCCAATCGGCGCAATTGCTCACCGGCATCGCTCAGGCGGCGGTGGATCGATTGGCTGACGCTCACTGGCCAGATCTGAGTGAAAACGATAAACGTGACGACGTTGCCGAGAATGATGCCGGCAACGCGGTCGACGGCGATGGAAACCTTTGGATCGGGGCCGAAACCCTGGAGCACCGTCATGAGGAAGGCCAGGCCGATCTGCACGCCGGCGTAGGCGATGCGCTCGGGCCCGTTGGCCACCCAGGCGGCCAACAGGCAGCCTGCGAACACCAGGGCCATCAGCTCGCCTATGCCGGTCATGTAAGGCACGATGAGCAGGTGCACCGAACCGATGCCGAGGGCCGCGCCGATCAGGCAGCCGATGATGCGCAAGGTCAGTTTGTGCACGGTTTCGCCGGTGCTGCCCAGGGCGACGATGTAGCAGGTGATCATCGCGGTATGAATGTCCTGCCAATCGATACCGGTGTAGATGATGTAGCAGATCACGGCCGCCAGCGTGGTTTTCAGGGCGTAGCGCACGTACTCGGGATTGCTCCAGGCGTCGGCGGCAAAAAATGGCGGCTTGGGCGCCCGGTCGCCGGCATGCGCGCTCGCGTCGCCTTCCAGGCGCCGCAGGCTGCGATCGAGCAAGGCCTGGGCGTCGCTGGCGAGGTGGCCGGGGGCGGAGGCCGGGACGCCGCCCCGAAGTGGCGAAGGGTAGGCGTCCGGTGCCCGCGCCGCGCCCGGCGCGCCGGTTGCGTCGATTGCGCCGGTTGCGTCGGTTGCGTCGGTTGCGTCGGTTGCGTCGGTTGCGCCTGGATCGCCGTCGCTAGCCGCCGCCGAGCGTGCCGGGGGCTGCGGTATGCCCCCAGCCCGCAGCGTGGCCGCATGTTCCCGCAGCCGTGCGGCGTAGTCGGGGGCGGCCAGCGGCCGGGCCGGGTCATCCAGCCAGGCCGCGACCGCAAGCAGCGCCTGGTAGCTGGCGCTGATGGAGCGATCGAGGGCATCGAGTTCTTGGCGGGAGCGGGCGTGGAACAGGCGCAGCAGGCCGCCGCGCTTTTCGAGTTCGGCATTGCCGGCGCCCAGCAGTTCGCGCAGGCGCGCGCGAGCTTCGGCCTGCAACCCGGGTGCCGTGGTCGCGGCGCAGGTTTCCAGCACCGCCGCGCACGCTTCCAGCCGCTCGGCAAGGTCGGTGCGCAGGCGCTTGACCGGCGAGAGCCCGAGCGTTGCATTGAAGAGCACGATGATGGCCATCGGAGTACTGGCCATGAGCCAGGCGTAGAGCATGCCGCGGGTCAGCAACTCGCCCAGCGGAACGTCGCCGAACAAGGTGATGATGAAGGCAATGACGAGGGCGATGATGCCGCCGACGGGGCCCAGCTGCGATGCCAGGCCGAGAAACATGAAGAAAGTGGATGAAAGGATGATGACGACGAACTGCAGCGGCGGTGATTCCAGCGTCAGCCGGGCCACGCCGAACATGAGCGCGACGACGATGGAGACGAGGATCACGACGCCGATCGCCATCAGCGAGCTTTCGGTGGATTCGGGCTTGAAGACGAAAAACACCAGATAGCAGGCGATGGCCGCCTCGGGAATCTGGTAGTTCATGAAGACCAGGGCCACCAGCGCGCAAATAGCGGCGATGCGCCAGGTGGCGGCCCAGCGGCCCTCGAACGGCTTGAGATCGGCCGCCACCTGGCGCGCGATGACGCGCGCGCCTGGCGGGCCGGCGGGCTTAACAGTCGCCGTCATGGCTCAGCCGGACAACGGCGGAGGCGCCCACGCGCATGAGGTCGGGCGGCGGATCGCGCATCTCGATACGGACCGGAAAGCGCTGGGCCACACGCACCCAGTCGAGCGACTTGGGGACATAGGGCAGGCCTCGCGGGAGGTCGATCAGGTCGGTGGAACTCACACCCCAGCCGATATTGGCCACCCGGCCGGGAATGGCCACGGACGGTTGGGCCATCACGTAGACGACGGCGCACATGCCGGTGGCAAGTTTGTGCAGCTCGGTTTCGCGGAAGAAGGCCGTGGCGTACCAGTGGTCGGTATCGACCAGCGTGAAGGGCGATTGGTCGGGCGCGAGATACTGCCCCGGCGCCGTACGCAGGCCCACGATGCGGCCGTTGAGCGGCGCATGCACCCGGGTATCCTGAAGGGCGCGTTCGGCCAGGGCCACGACATTGCGTTGGGCATCGACGGCGGCTTCGGCGGCTCGCAGATCGCCAATGAGATCGTTGGCGGCAAGCGCCTGGGCTTCGGCCTGGCCGAGGCTGATTTGCGCGTCGCGCTGCAGCGTGCGGGCGTCGTCGAGCTGTTGGGCGGTGACATAGCCTTTGGCGGCCATGGGCCGCAGGCGTTCGACGGTTTGCGTGGCCAGGGCCAGATTGGCGCGGGCCCGCTCGATCTGTTGATCGGCAATGTCGGCATTGGATTGTTCCGCCTTGAGGCCGCGCTGGCGGCTGGCCAGGGCGGCTTCGGCCATGCGGAGTTCGGCGCGTGCCGCTTCCAGCCGCAGGTGATACGTCTGATCGTCGAGCTCGTAGAGCAGTTCGCCTTTGGCGACGGCGTCGCCGTCCTTCACATGAAAGGCCTGGACGCGGCCCGGGGTCGGGGTGCTGACGTGGACCACGTCGGCCTGGATCACGGCGTCTTCGGAAAGGGGATGGCTGGCCTGGCTGCGCCAATACAGCCAGCCCAGCGCGATGGCGGCGATGAGGAAGACTATTGCGAGCAGGCGCGCAACGGCTGTCTTGGCCGGTTTGGATGAGGTGCCGGAGGACATGGTCAGCGGGAGAAGGCCAGCAAAAGCAAGGCGAAAGTCAGGGCCAGGGCGAGCGCCGCGTAGGCGGCCACCCGCCAGGGCATGCGGTCATCCAGGCCGGTGCGAACGAGGATCACCCGTATGAGGACGGTGGCGATCAGGGCGATGACGGTGCACAGCATCCAGGCCGGAAAGTAGGAGCCGGCGATGGCGATGGAAGGTGCGTGGCTGAAGCCGCAACCAGAGAGCAAAGGGACGAGCAGGAGCGCGCAGGATTTAGCGGACACGTCGGCCTTGAGAGTTGAGGGTTCAGGGCCACGGTCCCGGATCCCGGGAGGGTGGCGGAGGGGCGAGGCGCTGGCCGGCGACCGCGGCGTCAAGCGCCCCCAACCAGCCATGCGGGAAACCCCGGATGGTAGAAAATGCTTCCGGAGGTGTCAAGGCGACTCCGCCCGCGAGGCGGCGAGGTGCTGGCGGCCGCCGCATCAGGGCTCGCCACCGTGGCTATCGGCGTTCTCGGGCGAAGCGGCCGGAAGTCGGCTCGCCAGGACTTTGTCGATACGTTTGCCGTCGAGGTCGACCACCTCCAGGCGCCAGCCTTCCCATTCGGCGGTTTCGCCGACGCCGGGCAAGCTGCCCAGCAACCATAGGATGAGGCCGGACAAAGTATGGTAGCGGCCCTTGTCTTCGTCGGGCAGGGATTTCAAGGCCAGGAGATCCTGGACTTCGACCACCGGCATCAGGCCGTCGAGCAGCCACGAGCCGTCGGCGCGCTGCACGGCCCGGGCTTCGTCGGGATCGGCGGTGGTGAACTGCCCCGTGACGGCTTCGATCACGTCGCGCAGGGTCACCATGCCGAGCAGGTCGCCGTATTCGTCGACGACGAAGGCGAGAAAGGCGCCCGAGGTGCGGAATTGTTCAAGCAATTCCATACCGCTCAGCGACTCCGGAACGTAGGTTGGCGTGCGGGTGTGTTTGACGAAATCGGTGGCCTGGCCTTGCAATGCCAACGACAGCAGCCGCTTGGCACTGGCAACGCCGATGATGTTATCGAGGCCCCCGCGACAGACCGGGAAGTGATCGTGCGGCGAGCCCGCCATGGTGGCCATGTTGTCGGCCAGGGGCAAATCGGCGTCGAGCCAGACGATGTCGGTTCGCGGCACCATGAGCGATCCGGTGAGCCGGTCGTCGAGGCGAAAGATATTGCGCACCATGGCGTGTTCGTTCTTCTCGATCACCCCCGACTCCGAGCCCTCGACCAGCATGGCGTGGATTTCTTCTTCGGTGACGCGCGAGCCGCCGGCTTCGCGCTGGCCCAAGAGCCGCAAGACGATCGACGTGGACCCCGCGAGCAGATAAACGAAGGGCCGCGACAAGATGGCCAGCAGGCGCATCGGCCGCGCCACCAGACGGGCGACGCCCTCGGGGTTGATCTGGCCGATCCGCTTGGGAACGAGTTCGCCGATCACGATCGAGAAATAGGTAATGACCGCGACCACCAGCACGGTGGCCGTGATCTCGCTGGTGCGCTGGGCCAGGCCCCAGGACTGCAGCGTGGCGGCAAACGGGCCCGCCAGTGCGGCTTCGCCGACGATACCGTTGAGGATGCCGATCGACGTGATGCCGATCTGGACCGTGGACAGGAAACGGGTGGGCTCCTCGCCCAGCTTGAGGGCGATGACGGCGCCGCCATCGCCATTGGCGGCAAAGGTGGCCAGCTTGGTTCGCCGGGAAGTGATCAAAGCGATCTCCGACATGGCGAAAATGCCGTTAAGAACGATAAGCGAGAATAAAAGGGCGATGTCCATTGAATATATGCGGAGCGAGCGACTGCGTGAGGGGCGGTGCCTTTGCGCCCGAAAATACCGGGCGCCATGGGGGCCCGGGGCACGGCCCCCGGCTTCGTCACACGAGGCCGCGGAGCATCCCTAGCCCCGAATATAATCCGGGATGCCCGAAGCCTTGTGAATATCGGAATTTCCGGAACCTCGTGGCCAAACGCCAGGACTCGCCGCCATGCAAGTGATCGTCATCGGATCGGGAATCAACGGATTGGTGGCCGCCGCCAGCCTGGCTCTCAAGGGCCGCCGCGTCACCGTACTCGAACGCCTCGATCGTCCGGGCGGCGCGGTGCGTACCGAGGCGCTGACTCTGCCGGGCTTTCGCCACGACGTGGCGGCCATGAATCTCTCCATGTTCGCCGGCTCGGCCTTTCATGCCGCGCATGGCGAAGTCCTGCGCCGGCATGGCCTGGCGCTGGTGCCCGTCGATCGTCCCTTCGCTTCCGCGTTTCCCGATGGCGGCCACCTCGGCGTGTCCACGCATCCCGGCGAGACCCTGGCGTCGTTTTCACTTGAGGCCGACCGCAAGGCCTGGGAGGCCCAGCTGGCCATGTTCCCGGCCCAGGCGGCGGCGTTGGGCTCCCTGCTTTCGGCACCCATGACGCGCCGCGGGCTGGCGTCGGCCGCCTGGCGGATCTGGCGCGCCCGGGGCAGCGCCGGCAGCCTCGAACTCCTGCGCCTGTTGGCATCGTCGCCCCGGGCCTGGGCCGAACGCACCTTCCGCGATCCTCGCCTGCACGCCGCCCTTTGCACCTGGGGACTGCACCTCGACTTCGCGCCCGACGTCCCTGGCGGAGCGATCTTTCCGTACCTGGAGGGCCTGGCCGGGCAAGCCATGGGCATGGTGATCGGCCAGGGCGGCGCCGATACCGTCACGCGGGCCCTGATCGGCGTGATCGAATCGGCCGGCGGCGGCGTGCGGTGTTCGGCCGAGGTCGAGCGCATCGGCATCGACGGTGGCCGGGCCACGGGTGTTGCGCTCGCCGGCGGCGAGAAGCTGGAAGCCGAGAGCGTGGTGGCCAATCTCACGCCGCGCCGGTTGGCCATGCTGCTCCCCGGCGGCAGTGGCGATGCCCGCTACGATGCGGGCCTGCGCGAGTTCCGCTACGCACCGGGCACCATGATGATCCACCTGGCCATGCGCGAGCTGCCGCCGTGGCGTGCCGAGGCGCTGCGCCGCTTCGCCTACGTGCATCTCGCGCCTGCCGTAAACGACCTGGCGCGTACCTACCAACAGGCCAGTGCGGGGCTGCTGCCCGATGCCCCGGTGCTGGTGGTCGGGCAGCCCACCGTGTTCGATCCGGGCCGGGCGCCCAACGGGCGGCATGTGCTTTGGATCCAGGTGCGTTGCGTGCCCGCCGTCATCGAGGGCGATGCCGCTGGCCGCATCGCCGGCCGCGATTGGCCGTCCGTCCAAAACGCCTATGCCGACCGCGTGCTCGATCAGATCGCGGCTTATGCGCCGGGGCTGCACGATCACATTCTGGCCCGCCGCGTGGTGTCGCCGCTGGAGCTCGAGGCCGAGAATCCCAATCTGGTGGGGGGCGACCAAGTCTCGGGCTCGCATCATCCCGCACAGAATTTCATGTTCCGGCCCGTCTGGGGCTACGCCGACGGCGGCACGCCGATCCGCGGCCTGTACCAGGTTGGCGCGTCGGTGTGGCCTGGCGCGGGAACGGGCGCCGGCTCGGGCTGGCTGGTGTCGCAACGGCTATGAAGAACTGCCACGGCTTCGTCCGGAGCCGGCCGGGACGCGCCCTAGGGACAAATCCCGATAGGGAAACACCGCCGAATGCGGTTGACTTTCATTTTTGGATACGGGGATCCGCATGATTCACACGCGACGCGAGTTTCTGCAACTCAATCTGGCGGCCATCGCCGCGCTCTCCATGGCGGGGGCGCCAGCTTTCGCGCAGGGCGAAGGGCAAGAGCTGGTGATTGCCTACAACACCGGCGTGCCCAGTTGGGATCCCACCACGGGGCCTTCGGCCGTCAATCCCGCGCTGCAGTCGATCTATCTATCCGTCTTCGATCGCTATATCGCGCAGAACCCGGATCTCAGCTTTTCACCGGGCCTGCTCACCGAATGGGGCTTCACCGACGACAACACCAAGATCCGCATGGTGGTGCGCGAGGGCGTCAAATGGCACGACGGCAGCCCGTTCACCGCCGAAGACGTCGTCTGGTCGCTGCAGCGCGCGGCCGACCCCGGCAGCGGCAATCCGATCCAGTTCGTCTGGAGCAAGGTGGGCAACTTCCAGATCGATGGCAACGTCATCACCGCCGACGTGCTGGAGTACGAACCCACTTTGTTCAAATGGATGGCCTTTCTCACCGGCTACGTGTTGCCCAAGGCCTATTTCGAAAAAGTGGGGCCGGTGGGCTTCGAGAAGGCCCCCATCGGCACCGGGCCGTACAAAGTCGACGCCTACGAGCAGGGCGCGTATGTGCGTCTGGTGGCCAACCCCGATTATTGGGGCGGCAAGCCGGCCTACGACCGGGTGGTGATCAAGTTCGTGCCCGACGCCACCAGCCGGGTGGCCGAGATCGAGTCCGGCCGCTCCCATGTCACATTCGAGATTCCGTTCGAAGAATACGATCGCCTGATCAAGCGGCCGGGACTCACCGGCACCACCTTCCCGGTGGCCGACGTCGGCATGATCTTCATCAACAACATCGACGCCATGCTCGATAAAAACGTGAGGCTGGCCGCCCATCACGCGATCGACAAAAAGCTCATCGTCGATCGCCTGCTGCGAGGCTACGGCGTGCCGCTATCCACGCTGGAGGCACCCGAGTACGCCGCCTTCGACCCCGGCCTCCAGTTCCCCTACGATCCCGATAAGGCCCGGAAGCTGCTGGCCGACTCGGGCTATTCGCCATCGAATCCCGTCCGGTTCACGATCCAGACCACGCGGGGCTTCAAGCCCAAAGACTACGAAATGATCCAGGCCATCGTCGGCATGTGGCGCCGCGTGGGCATCGAGGCCAAGATCGAAATCTACGAGATCGCCAAGCATTTCGAGCTGCGCGCCGCCGATCAACTGGCGCCGGCGGCTTTCTATAACTGGGGCAACGCGATCGGCGATCCCACCACGTCCACCGGCCACGCCATGTTCGGCCCCTCGCCGCATTCGGTCTGGAATACCGACGACCTCGACGAAAAAATCCTGCCACTCTGGAGCGAGGCCGACGAAGCCAAGCGGATCCAGGGCTGGAAAGACGTCAGTGCCTATATCATGCAAGAGGGTTATGTCATCCCCTTGCTGCAGTATGTGCGGCCGGTGGTGCATTCCAGCAAAGTGGTGGTGCCGCCCGCGGCCACCGGCGACGTGCCCGCGTCGCTCATCAAACCGTCCTGAGGCCGTCATCCGCTTCCCGAGGGGGCCGCGCGCCCCCATCCCAGCCCTGTCCGCTGCATGCTGAAACCGATCCTCATCCGGCTGGCCTCGATGGGAGTGACGCTGGTGGGCGTCGCCATCGTGGTGTTCGTCCTGATCCGCGTTGCGCCTGGCAATCCCATCGCCATGATGTTGCCGCCGGGCGCCACCAAGGCCGATATTGCCCGCATCACCGCGCTTTATGGCCTGGATAAGCCCTTGTTCGAACAGTTCTGGATCTGGGCCGGCGGCGTGCTGCGCGGCGATTTTGGCGTGTCGATCACCTTGCGCCAGCCGGTGGGCGACCTGGTGCTCAGCCGTCTGCCCGCCACGCTGGAACTCTCGCTCCTCGCGCTGCTGATCGCCCTGCTCATCGGCGGCTGCACCGCCATTCTCGGCGCGCGCGAACGCGGCCGGCCGGTCGAGGCGGCGGTCGACGTGTTCAATGGCGCCACGTTGTCGATCCCGGATTTTCTGTGGGGCTTGTTGTTGATTCTGCTGTTCGGCGTCATTTGGCCGATCTTCCATATCTCGGGGCGGGTGTCGCCCCAGCTCGATCTGCCCTTCGTCACCGGCTTCTATCTGTTCGAGTCGCTGGTGCGGCTGCGTTTCGATCTGGCCGCCGACTTGCTGTTGCATATACTGATGCCGGCGTTGGCGCTGGCCTTGCCGCTGGCGGCCATCCTCTCGCAACTGCTCAAGCAGGGGCTGAAGGACACCTTGCAGCTCGACTACACCGTCCTGGCGCGAGTGCGCGGCTTCACCGAAACCCAGGTCATCCTGCGCGAAGCGTTGCGCAACGCGGCTTTGCCCACGCTCACGCTGATCGGCGTGCAGTTCACCTTTCTGATCGGCGGTACCGTCATCGTCGAGCGGCTGTTCGCCTACGAGGGCCTCGGCAATATGGCGATCGACGCAGTGATCAATCGCGATCTGCCGCTGATCCAGGGCATCGTGCTGACCTTCGCCTGCCTGTTCATCATCATCAACCTGCTGGTCGACCTGGCCTATACCTTGCTGAACCCGAGGCTGCGCCATGGCTGAGCCCGCCACGCCCGGTTCGCCCCTCGCGCCCGCGGCGGGGGGCACGCCCGCCGCGCCCCGCCAACGCACGAGACGCCGCAACCCGCGGCTGTGGCTGTCCGCCGTGTGGATTCTGCTGTTGGTGGTGGCCGCCCTGGGCGCGCCCTGGCTGGCGCCGCACGACCCTTTGGCGCAGGATCTCCTGCTCGAGCGGCTGCCGCCTTTCGGGTTCGAGGGCCATGAAGCCGGTTACTGGCTGGGCACCGACAGTCTTGGCCGCGACGTCCTGTCGCGCCTGATCTACGGCGCCCGCATTGCGCTCGTGGTGGCAGTGGCGGCGGCCTTCGCGGCCTGCCTTTTCGGGTCGGCGCTGGGCTTGCTGGCGGGTTTCTACGGCGGCTGGACCGATCGCGGGGTATCGCGCGGCGTAGATGTCTGGATGGCATTTCCACCGGTGCTATTCGCCGTGCTGCTGGTGGCCGTGATGGGGCCCGGTCTGGGCTCGGTGATCCTGGCCATTGCCATCATCGACTGGACCCGCTTCGCCCGGGTGGTCCGCGCCGAGACCCTGGTGCAAGCGCACATGGATTACGTGCAGTCGGCCCGTGTCGGTGGCGCCTCGCGCCGGCGCATCCTGGCCAGCGAGATCCTGCCCAATGTATTGCCCACGATGGTGGCCTTGCTGGCGCTGGAGATGGGCGTGGCCATCATCGTCGAAGCCATCCTCAGCTTCGTCAATCTGTCGATCTCATCCGACGACCCCACCTGGGGCGGCATGATCGCCGAAGGCCGGGCCTCCCTGCACTTCGCCTGGTGGGTACTGGTGTTTCCCCTCCTGGTGTTATTTCTGTCCGTGCTCTCCTTCTCCCAATTGGGAGAAGGCCTGAAAGACCAGTTCGATCCCTTGTCCCGATGATGTCCACGCCCGTCTCCGCCGTCCGCGCCGCGCCGCCGCCCACCTTGGCCATCCATGGGCTTGGCGTGGCCGTGCGCCGGGGACCGCGCCTGTTGCGCGATGTCGGCCTGAGCGTCGGTCCGGGCGAGGTGCGGGCCCTGGTGGGCGAGAGCGGCGCTGGCAAGAGCATGATCGGCAAGGCGGTGTTGGGCGTGCTGCCGCGCTCGATCGAGGTAACGTCGGGCCGGATCGAGTTATTGGGCCGGGACCTCGGCAAGCTGGCGCCGGCCGAGCGGCGCCAAGTGGTGGCCGCGGCGGCTTCGTTGATTCCCCAGGATCCGATGACGGCGCTCAATCCGTCGCGCCGCATCGGCGGCCAGATGACCGACCGGCTGGTGCTGCGGCTGGGTTGGAGCGCGGCCGACGCCCGGCGGCGCGCGCTGGAGCTGCTCGAGCGCGTGCAGATCCGCGATCCGCTCCGGGTCATGTCGTCGTATCCCCACGAGTTGTCGGGCGGTATGCGGCAGCGGGTGCTGATCGCCGCCGCCTTTGCGCCGCGTCCGCAACTGATCGTGGCCGACGAACCCACGACGGCGCTCGACGTGACCGTACAAAAGCAGATCCTGGCCCTGATCCGTGAACTGCAGGCCGAAGCGCAAACGGCGGTGCTGTTCGTAACCCACGATATGGGCGTGGTGGCCAAAATCAGCCAGACCGTGACCGTGCTGTTCGCCGGCAAGGTAATGGAAAGCGCAAGCACCGAGCAGCTGTTCGCCAAGCCCCGGCATCCCTATACCCGCGCCCTGATCGCCGCCACGCCGCGCTACACCCATCCCCACGATCCCTTGCGGCCCGTGCCGCCCGAATTGGTGGCGCAATTGTGGCGCGAAGTGGAGCAGGATGACCGCGAGCGAGGTGCGAATGGCTGAAACCGAAGCCCTGTTCCGTGTGCACGACCTGCGTCTGTCCCTGCCCGACCTCGCCCGCAAGCCCCTGTTCGGCCGGGCACCGGCCGTCGAGATCCTCAAGGGCCTGAGCTTCGAGTTGCCGGTTGGCGCCATCGTCGGCGTGGTGGGCGAAAGCGGATCGGGCAAATCGACCCTGGGCCGAGCGCTGGTGCGCCTGCTCGAACCCACTTCGGGCCGGGTCGAGTTTCGAGGTGTCGACATCACCCATCTTGGCGAGGCCGCGCTAAGGCCCCTGCGCCGCGATCTGCAGATGATCTTTCAGGATCCCATGTCGTCGCTCAATCCTCGCCATACCGTCGGACGCATCGTGGCCGCGCCCCTGGAGCGTTTTGACCTCGACCAGCCACGGCAGCGAGCCCTCGAGGCCCTGCGGCGCGTGGGATTGCCCACCGGGTTTGCCGGCCGCTATCCGCACGAGCTCTCCGGCGGCCAGCGGCAGCGTGTCGGCATCGCCCGCGCGGTGGCCCTGGAGCCGGCCTTCATCCTGGCCGACGAAATCGTCTCCGGACTCGATGTTTCGTCGCAGGCCCAGGTGCTGGCGCTGTTGCAGCGGCTGGCCGCCGATCTGCACCTGACCATCGCCTTCATCAGCCACGACCTGGCCGTGATCCGCAGCCTGTGTTCGCACGTCATCGTGCTTGATGGCGGCATCATTGCCGAGGCGGGCCCTTGCGCCAGGGTGTTCGATCACCCCGAAAGCGCGGTTACCCGGGCCTTGATCGACGCCATCCCGTTGCCCGAGGTCGACCCCGGCTGGTTCGACTCTCATCCGCCTGCGGCGTCGATGTGACCACGCGCCAAGCGCAAGCCTCGTCGTTCACTGCGAGGTAAGCGAGGTCAAAGTTGCCCGGGTTTTTGACAGCCGGGCTTTTCCATGAATAATCAAGAACTTGGGTTTTCATCCCCAAAGTTGTCCCTAGCCTTGTGCACCGATTCGGGGGATAACTTTCCAGCGGTGAGGCGGCCGGCGCTGGCCGGCCATGCTCAGCGCTGGCGAGGCAGCTGGATCACCATGCGGGTGCCGGCGGGCTTGTTATCGTGCGCCTGGATGGTGCCGCCGTGGGCGCGTACGATGGCGCGCACGATGGAGAGTCCCAGGCCACTGCCCCGGCTGGCGTGGCGGCGCTCGAAACGTTCGAACACCTTCTCCTTCTCGGCGTCGGGAATGCCCGGGCCGTTGTCGCTGACCGTCAATGTGATGTGGTCATCGTGCTCGACCAGGTTGATGATGATGCCCGGACGGCTGCTTGCTCCGTGGTGCAAGGCATTGTCGATCAGGTTGTGCAGGGCGATCGACAACAGCGCGGCATCCGCGTTAAGGAGGATCGGCGTCCAGGGCAGGTCGAGACGCAGCGGAGTCGAGGCCGGATAGCCCGCCGCCACGTCGCGGATCGTCTGATCGAAAGAGACGCTGGCCGGATGAATCTGCAACCGGGGTTCGCGCAGGCGATTGTCGACGATCAGGCTATTGGTGAGCAGCGTCAGCCGCTGGCTCGCCAGGCGGATGTTATCGAGCCGGGCATTGACCATGGGGGGAATCGGGTCGGGCAGGTAACGTAGCGAATCGAGCGACATCTTGATCATCGCCGCCGGGGTGCGGAACTCGTGTGAGGCCATCGAGAGCAGCTGGCGCTGCTCCGCTTCGGCTTTTTGCACATCGCGCAAGGCGGTTTCGAGGTCGCGGGTCCGGGCGCGTATCCGGTCTTCCAGCGCCTGGTTCTTGTTGGTCAGCAACCGCATGAGCTGCCGGTATTCCTGTCGGGTATTGCGCTGCTCGGTCAGCGCCTGGAGCAGCAGTACGCCCTGAATCAGGAGCAGGTTGATCACTCCGGCGACATCCCAGAACCAATAAAGCGAGCCGGGGAGCTCGAGCAGTCCGGCATTGGCAAACAGATAGTAAAGCGTGGTGCCGAGATACAACTGCAAGGGCAAGCCCAGCAGCAGAGCGGTGGGATGGCGCTGCCACATGAGGCGGGCCAGGGCGGCCATGGCGGCGAGCACGGCGGGCGCGATGAGCGGCAGGGCGGCCGGCCGGGCCCAGGCCGGCGCGAAGCCGCCGGCGATGGCGAGCAGCGTGGTCAGCGCCAGCCAAACCAGAAAGCCACGATACCAGCGCCGCCGCTCGCGCAGCTCGAACAGCGTGGCCAGGAAGGCGCCTCCGGCGGCCATGCAGAGCAGGTTTACGGTCTCGCCCAGCGGATTCAGCCAAGCCAGCGGCAGGGCCGGGAGATGGTAATAGACCACGCCGTTGTTGAATAGCAAGGCCAGGGAAAGCAGCCCCACGTAGGCGAACCACAAGAGGTAGAGGGTGCGCCGCTGTAGTATGTAGAGCCATGCCGCCAGCAGGAGCAGCAGTAGCCCCACGCTGACCAAGGTGCCCAGCATCAGTCCCTGCAGCGCGGCGACGCCGGCAAAGGCCGAACCGCGGATCAGTTGCACATAGGTAGCGTGGCTGCCCTGGTTGTCGATGCGCAACAGCACCGAATAGCCGTCGGTTGCGGGTGGCCGCAGCGCGAAGGTGGGCTTGAAGTACGGCACCTCGGCTTCGCCTCGCGGTACCTGGTCGCCGGCGGCGCCAAGTTCCTGCAGCGTGCCATCCGGCGTAGCCAGATAGGCCGTCACCCGGTCAAGATATCCTGGACCCACCTGCAGCATGAGCAGATCGTCGGGCGACTGGCCGGCGGCGCCGAGCTCGAAGGCCAGCCAGAGCGGGCCTCGTTCGAAAGGTTGAGCGGCCGGATTCTCGTGGACGAACTCGCAGGCGCGATAGGCCTGCAGCGCACGAACGGCGGTTTCAAAGGCGGCGGCATCCGGTGCCACGCGCAACAGCGGGGAAAGATCCAGAAGATTGCTGCCTGGCGGCAAACCTGCGATTTTGCCATCCCCGGACAGGCAGGGCTGGAGCCCGGCTGGCTGGGCTGTACCAGGTAAAGCCAGAACGAGAAAGGCCGGCAGCCAGAGGTGTAAGAGAAAGCGATAGAATGTCACGTCAGCTTGGCCTTTCTTCTCAGTCTTGGAGCATTATCGTCGTTATGCCTGGCTCCGCGATTCCTTGCACGATAGCCCTCGTCGAAGACGAAGCCGTATTGCGCCACGAAATGGCGTTTCAGCTTTCACAATTGGGTTTCAAGGTCGAAACCTTCGAATCCGCCGTGGGCTTTTATCGTTTCCTGGCGGTCAACGAGCATGTCATCGCCGTCCTCGATATCGGGCTCGATGGCGAAGACGGGCTATCGATCTGTCGCTATCTGCGTCAGCACAATCAACAGATCGGCATCGTGCTGATCAGCGCCCGCGGCCTGCGCCACGATCGCCTCGCCGGCCTGGCCGCCGGGGCCGACGCCTATCTGGTCAAGCCGCTGGACATCGACGAACTCGTGCTCATCCTCAAACGGCTGGATCAAAGAGCCCGGCTTGTTCCCGTTTCCGCTCCGCGGCCGGCCATGGCGGCGGCCACGGCAGCCGCCGCCGCCCCATCGGCCGTGGCACAGTCAGCCGCCAATCTCGCCCGCGAACTGGGCTGGCAGCTCAGCACCGCCGGTACCACGCTGCTCGCTCCCAACGGGGGGCACATCATGCTGGCCGCCAACGAAAGCCAGCTCTTGCGGCGCCTGGTCCGACGGGCCGGCGAGGTCTGCAGCCACGCCGAACTCGGCGGAGCCCTGGGCATACAGCCCGACGAGCTCGATAAGCACCGGCTCGAGGTCATCATCAGCCGCTTGCGGGCCAAGGCACTGCGGCAGACCGGCATGCGCCTGCCATTGCAGTCGAGCCGGGGAGCCGGCTATTGTTGGGTCGAGGCCCCCGAATTCGATCTGCAAGGCGACGCCTCGCCCTCCGCCTGAAGACGGACGGGCGTTACGATCTGTTTGACAACGGCAACGATCGCGCATAGGGTTTCGATTCCCCGCGGGCCGCTCCGTGGACAAGCTCCGAGGCTTCATGGCGACACACACACCTCCGCGCCGCGCGCCGCGCCGTCATCGTCAAGAATCCTTCGATCCCCACATCGAAGGCGTATCGTATGGCCAGCTCGATCATCTCATCGGCTATGCGGTGCGTCGCGCGCAGATCCGCTTATACGAGGATTTCGCCGAAACCCTGCAGCCCTGGAACATCACGCCTCAGCGGTTTTCGGCGTTTACGCTCATTCACAATAATCCCGGCATCAAACCCACCGAACTGGCGCGGGCCATGGGTATCGCCCGTTCGGGAGTGGTGATCATTCTCGATTGGCTCGAGGCGGCGGGTTATGTGCGCCGGATCGGCGAGCAAAGCGATAAGCGCACGCTCGCCCTCGAGGTAAGCGTGGCCGGCGCGCGCGCCCTGGCCCAGATCTCCGCCGCGGTCGCCGCGCACGACAGCCGGATGTCCACGCGGCTCGATGCCTCTGAAAAGCAGCAACTGATGATGCTGCTCGATCGGCTAGGTTATTGACCAGAGCCCGGGCTGTTCCTGAACCGGGGCCGGGGTTCTCCGCTGGTCCCAACTGCCGCGGCCGGGCCGCCATCGTCGGGAAAAAGCGGTAGCGACATGGGCGTGGCACTGGCCGGCAAGACGTTTTCGCCGGATTTGCCGAGCCCGCCGACTCGCACGCCGAGCAGGCGCAGCCGCCGGTCCAGTGGCACACGTTTCAGGCATTGCCCCGCGGCGCGGCGGATCGCCTGCGCGTCGGCGGTGCCGGCTTCCAGGGTGAGGTCGCGAGTGACGGTGCGAAAGTCGTCGTAGCGCAGTTTGATGCCCACCGTGCGGCCCTCGTATTGCAAGCGCCGCAGGTCATCGGCCACGCGCTGGCAAAGCTGGGTGAAGCGCGCGCCCAGTTCCTCGCGGTCCAGCACGGGATGCAAATCACGCGAAAACGTGGTTTCGCGGCTCACCGATTTGCGTTCGCGCTCGGTTACCACGGGCCGGTCATCACGGCCATGAGCGCTGGCGTGCAGCCAGCGGCCGTAGCGGGCGCCGAATTGCGCCACCAGCCAATCGGGCTCGGCGGCGGCGAGCTCGCCGACACTGTGGATGCCCAGCGACGCGAGGCGGGCCGCCGCCTTGGGGCCGATGCCGTTGATCCGGCTGGCGGGCAGCGGCCAGATCCGCGTGGCAATGTCGGCATGATCCAGAATCGTCACCCCGCCGGGCTTGTCCAGATCGGAGGCCAGCTTCGAGAGCAACTTATTGGGCGTAATGCCCAGCGAGCAGCTCAGGCCCGTCGCCTTGCGCACAGCGTCCTGAAGATCGCGGGCCAGTTCGCCGCCGCGCGCCAGCGCCTGATCGCGGCCGCCGGCCCGTACCCAGGGATGGTCGCTGAGGTCGATGTAGATTTCGTCGATGCCCCGATCTTCGATCTGCGGCGCGATGCCGGCCACCGCCTCCTTGAAGCGGCGCGACTGTTGCCGGTAGGCCTCGAAGTCGGCGGGCAAAATGACGGCGTCGGGAGCCAGGGCGGCGGCTTTCATGAGCCCCATGGCGGAATGCACGCCCAAGGCTCGGGCTTCGTAGGTGGCCGTGGTGATGACGCCGCGCCCCGCATAGTGGCGCAAGCGGGCAAAGTGGTGGGTGCCGTCGGCGCGGCGCTCGGGTGCCAGCGTACCGCGGCCGCCCACCACCACCGGCCGGCCGCGTAACTCTGGATAGCGCAGCAACTCCACCGACGCAAAAAACGCGTCCATATCGAGATGGGCGATGACCCGCGTAATCATGGCGTGCTCAGGGTTGATCCGGTATGGGCCAGCCCTGCGGCTGCCGCCGCACGACTGCTGCCCTCGGGGAGCGAGCATACCCGAAGCCCCCGCGGGCTGCGTGTAAACCCTGGATGCCGCCGGTTTTAAATATCGCTAGACTTAAAGGCGCTATGCGTCATAACAATTGATCGACCTTTCCGGCTGTCCCGCGGGCGGGCACGCCCGGCGGGGAGGCCGGCTTCACGGAGACTCCACCATGGCATTGTTAACCTCCATCAAGGCGGTGGCCGCGGCGGCCGCGCTGGCGCTTGCGGCTCCCGCGGTTCAGGCTGCCGATGCGCCGCCGATCCGCATCGGTTATGCCGTATCCAAAACCGGTCCGTATGCGGGCGGCGCCACCGTCACCACGGTGCCCAACTACGAGCTGTGGGCGGCGGAGGTCAATGCGGCGGGCGGTATCGCGTTGGCCGATGGCCAGCGCGCCAAGATCGAGCTCATCGAGTACGACGACCGCAGCAACTCCGAAGAAGCCGTGCGCGCGATCGAACGGTTGATCAACCACGATAAAGTCGATTTCGTGCTGCCGCCCTGGGGTACTGCCCTCAACCTGGCCGTTGGCCCCATCTTCGACCGCCACGGCTACCCGCAATTGGCCGTTACCTCGGTGTCCGATCGCATCCCGCAACTGCGCGATCGCTGGCCCAACGCCTTCTTCTTCTCCAGCACTTCGGCCACCTACGCCGAAGGTATCGTCGATCTGCTCACCGAACTGCGCAAGGCCAACCAAATCAAGGGTACGGTGGCCATGGTCAACGTCGCCGACCAATTCGGCATCGAGCTGGCCAATGCCGCGCGCAAGAGTCTGGCCGCCGCGGGCTTCGAAGTGGTCTACAGCCAAAGCTATCCGCCGGGCAGCCAGGATATGCAAACCATCGTCAACGAAGTGCGTCGGCTCAACCCCGATGCCTTCCTGGCATTCAGCTATCCGCCCGACACCATCGCGCTCACCGACCTCTCCATCCAGCTCAAGCTCAGCCCGCCGGTGTTCTACACCGCGGTCGGCACGGCCTTTCCGCTCTTCAAGCAGCGCTTCGGCGAAAACGCCGAGGGCGTGCTGGGCAGCGGCGGTGTGAACGTCAACACCGAGGCCATGAAACACTACTGGGCCCGCCATAAAGAAGTCACCGGCAAAGAGCCCGACGGCTGGTTGAGCCCCATCACCTACGCCAGCCTGCAAGTCCTGCAGCAAGCCATCGAAAAAGTCGGCAAACCCGACCGCGCCGCGGTGTCCAAGGCCATGACCGAAGGCACCTACGATACGGTGGTGGGTCCGATGTCGCTGGCCAACCGCCATTACGAGCAGGGCTGGACGGTCGGCCAATGGCAGCAAGGCGTCTTCAATGGCGTCGAGCCGCGGCGCGAGGGCGCGGCCCCGGTCGAGTTTCCCAAGCCGGCCTGGCGCTAAGCCCTCGTGCCTTTTCTCGATGCCCTGATCAACGGCCTGACGCTGGGCGGCGTCTACGCCCTGGTGGCGCTCGGCCTTACCCTGCAGTACGGCGTCGCCCGCATCATGAACCTGTCCTATGGCCAGTTTCTGATCGCGGCGGCGTTCGCCGCCTACTGGCTGTTCAATTCGCTGGCCATCAATCCCTTCTTCGGCCTGCTGCTGATCACGCCGGCGGCTTTCGCGCTGCACTGGCTGATCTACCAGCTCCTGTTGCACCCGCTGGTGCGCCGGGCGCGGCATAACAAGGCCACTCTGGAGGTCGACAGCATCCTGGCCACCTTCGGCCTGTTGTTCATCATCGAAGGCGTGGTTCTGGTCTTGTTCGGCGGCAGCTATTTCAACTATTCCTTCCTGACCGTCGTCTACGATATCTTCGGCACGCCGCTGCCGGCCAATCGCATGCTCGCCGTGGTGTTCGCGGTGATCCTGGGGGGCGGGCTCTACCTGCTGTTGCGCCATACCCGCCAGGGCATGGCGATACGCGCGGTGGCGGCCAATCCCGAGGCCGCCCAACTGGTGGCGATCGACATCCGGCTTGCCGCGGCGCTGGCCTTTGCGGTGGGCGGCGCCATGGTCGCCGCCAGCGGCGTGCTGGTCAGCCTGTTCATGACCTTCAACGCGTCGATGGGCATACTGTTCACCATGAAGGCGCTCATCGTCATCATCATGGGCGGCGTGGGCAACCTGGCCGGCTGCCTGCTGGCGGGGCTGCTGCTCGGCCTGGCCGAGAGCTTCGTCGCCACCTACGTCGATCCCGGCCTCACCATCGCCGTCAATTTCGCGCTCTTTCTGCTCGTGCTTATCGTACGTCCCAATGGCCTGTTCGGGAGGGCCAGCGCATGACGTTCCGCCACCGGATCTTCAGCGTGGCCGCGGTGCTGGGCCTGGCTGCGGCCGCCGCCGTTCCGTTCGTCGGCAGCGGCTACGCCATGTCCCTGACCATCAACCTGCTGATGTTCGTTGCGCTGGCCACGGCATGGGCGCTGTTCTCCGGCCCCACCGCATTGATTTCATTGGCCACCGTGGCCTTCTTCGGGATCGGCGCCTATACGGTGGCCGTATTCGGCGAGGTTCTGCCCTGGCCGCTGGTGCTTTTGCTGGCGGCGGCAATCAGCCTGGCCGTGGCGCTGGTGGTCGGCCTCTCCACGCTGCGCCTGAAGGGCATCTACTTCGTCATTTTCACCTTTGGCCTGTCCGAGCTGATCCGCCAGCTCGTCACCTGGTATGAGGCCAACTTCTCGGGGTCGGTGGGGCGCTATGTGTTCCTCGACATCACGCAGCCCCAGATCCTTTGGCAACTGGTGGCACTGACGGCGGCGATCTTCATCGCTGGTGCCTGGCTCCAGCGCTCCCGCCTGGGGCTGGCGCTGCGCATGATCGGCGACGACGAAACCGCCGCCATGCATTGCGGCGCCAACGTCACTCGGGTCAAGTTGATCGTATTCGCCATCAGCGCCATTTTCATGGCGCTGGCGGGCGCCATGATCGCGCCGCGCTGGACTTACCTCGACGCCAGCATCGCCTTCAGTCCGCTGGTATCGTTCCAGGTGGTGATCATGGCCTTGCTCGGTGGCGCCGCGCGCCTCTACGGGCCGGCCCTGGGAGTGATTCCCCTGGTATTCCTGTTCGAGTATTTGTCGGCCAATTTTCCCAACTACTTCAGCATTCTGCTCGGCGTCACCTTCATGGCCATCGTCTATCTGGTGCCTCAAGGCATCGCCGGCCTGCTGGAGCGCCGCCAAAAAACGCCACGGCTCGTGCCCGGGGCCAAGGAAAAGGCATGAGTGCGCCGGGCCGCCCCAAGCACGAATCCTCCCTCGGGGAGGCAGTCGCGAAGCGACCGGAGGGTAGTTCATCCGGTGCGCCGGGCCGCCCCAAGCACGAATCCTCCCTCGGGGAGGCAGTCGCGAAGCGACCGGAGGGCAGTCCAGTAAGCGGTGGATCCACGCCCTTGCTGCAGATCGAGCACCTAACCAAAAAATTCGGCGGGCTGGTGGCGGTCGACGACCTGAGTTTTCGCGTCGACACCGGCGAAATCGTCGGCCTGCTCGGCCCCAATGGCTCGGGCAAAACGACGGTGATGAACCTCGTCTCGGGAGCTCTCCGTCCAAATAGCGGCCGCATCCTCCTGAACGGCCGCAACCTCGCCGGGCTGCCGGCCCACCGCATCGCCCGCGCTGGCGTGGCTCGCACCTTCCAACTGGTGCGCGTCATGGGCTCGCTCAATTGCCTGGAGAACGTCAAGGCCGGCCTGGCGTTCGGCCCGGCGGATCTCTGGGGGCGGGCCGCCGAACGCGAGGCCTCCGGCTTGCTCGAACGTATCGGCCTGGACGGTGCGGCCGATCAGGCCGCGGGCGATCTCACCTATATCAACCAGAAGCGGCTCGAGCTCGCGCGCGCCCTAGCCCTGAGGCCGCGCCTGCTCTTGCTCGACGAATGGCTGGCCGGTCTCAACCCCTCCGAACTCCAAGAGGCGATCGCTCTGATCAAATCCCTGCACGCCGACGGCCTGACGGTGATCCTGGTCGAGCACGTCATGGACGCCATCCGCTCGCTCTGCAGCCGCGTGGTCGTGATGAACGCGGGCGCCAAGATCGCCGACGGCCCGCCGCTCGAAGCCCTGGCCGAGCCCGAAGTCGTGCGCGCCTACCTGGGAGACGACGATGCTTGAATTGAGCCAGTGGCGCGTCGCCTATGGCCAGCACCTGGCCTTGCAGGGCGTCGAGCTCTCGGTGGGCAAGGGCGAGGTGGTGGTCATTCTTGGCACCAATGGCGCCGGCAAGTCCAGCCTGCTCAAATCGATCGCCGGTCTGGTGCCGGCGCTGCCGGGCTCCTCGTTGCGCTTCGATGGCCACGAACTGCTGGGCAAGCCCGCCCGCGAGATCGTCGAGGCGGGGATCGCGCTCGTGCCCGAAGGGCGGGGCATCTTCGGCGAACTCACCGTGCGCGAAAATCTCCTGCTGGGCGCCTACGCGCGCCGCGCCCGCCAGGGCGAAGCGGGCCGGCTCGAATCCGTGGTGGCGCTGTTTCCCAAACTTGGCCAGCGCATGAAGCAGGTGGTGCAAACCATGAGCGGCGGCGAGCAGCAAATGGTGGCGATCGGCCGGGCCCTGATGTCCAACCCTTCTTTATTGCTGCTCGATGAGCCCTCGCTGGGTTTGTCGCCCATCATGACCGGCGAGCTTTTCAAGGCCTTGGCCCGCGTGCGCCAGCAGGATCTCGCCATCCTGCTGGTCGAGCAAAACGCCAAACGCAGTCTGGCGCTGGCGGATCGCGGATATCTGATCGAAAACGGTCGTATCGTCGGTCAAGGTCCGGCCGCACAGTTGCGCAACGATCCGGCCGTGCAAAAAGCCTATCTGGGCGGCGCCGCGGGCGCGGCCGCGTAGCCTGGCCCCGCCCTTCGGGTTTAGCCCTTCGCGTCGCGCTCGAGCAGGCCCCGAATCAGATACATCTCGGCCTCGTGCACCGTACCCATCTGCAGCCAGGCTTCGTCCGATTGGCTCGCCAGGCGCCAGGTCAGCAGCGAAATCACCGAGGTTTGCGGGCCATGGCCGAGCAGCTCGCCAGGGATCACGCGCGACATATTGCGGAACTGCATGGCATCGGGAGAGCGGCCCACTTCGTAATCCACGAGCAGGCGCTCGGGATCGGGGTGCAGCCGGACGTAGGTGGGCCGGCCATCGAAAATCGAATCGCCTACATAGATGCCCGGGGAATGCTCCTGGCGCTGCCAGCTGCCCCAGGCCCAGCGGCCCTGTTCCAGGCCATCGGCCATGATACGGAAAGCGCGCGACGGTTCGACCGCCACCAGGATGCTGCTGCTGTGACAATGCGGATCAATCATGAAGACCTCGGGGAAAAGGGAAAAGGAAAAAGCGCTCGCGGCCGAGCCCCGGCTCAACCCAGCCAGATGCCGTCGTTAATGACGTGCCCGACCCGTTCGAGGTTTTCGGGACCCTCCGAAAAACGAACCAGCATCTCGGCCGCATCGACTTCGCCGCTTTCGTACTGGCCCAGCCAGTAATCATAGCCCCCGGGTTCGGGAGGGCGGTCGAGGACGTTGACGTAATAGCGATGCACCAGTTCTTCGGCGGTGGGGTCGTGGCCGTAAAGATCGCGAAATTCCGCGCTGGCCACGAAGCCATGGGCGAGGGTGGCCAGGCCATGGCCGTGATCCATCTGGTCGATCCAGTATTTGAGGCCGCCCTGGTCGGGAGTGCGTCCGAAGGCCGCCTGGTACAGACGATAGGTGCTGCCGGCGTTCTCCCAGGGGCCGACATCGACCGCCATGATGCCATCATCGAAAATCAGGCGCTCGACGAGACCATGAAAATCGTAGGCGTAAGGTGCCGTCAATTGGCGGACGTCCGTCACGCCGGCGTCGATCGTGATGTGATAGTTGAAAGACCAATCGTGATACACCACGGCATCCAGGCCCCAGCCGCCCATGAAATGATCGTTGCCGGGCGAGTTATAGAAGACCTGTTCGTAGCCGGGAGTGGGCGGGGGCGGAGAAGGGGCGCCGCCATCGGCCAGCAGCGAATCGTTCTCGGCGATGAGACGCACCAATTGGTCGTACAAAAAGCCGATATCGGCCCAGACACTGACGGTGTCGCTGCCAGCGCTCTTCACGCCGATGATATAGGGTAGGCCGTCTTCATACACATATAGCGGGCCGCCGGAGCTGCCGGGCCCCAGAATGTCGGAGCCGCTGCCGAGATTCGCCTCGTATACGCCGTACTGAGAGTGCGAGGTAACCCACGCCTCTCCCAGCATCATGCCGGTGCCCTCGCGCGGGTAACCCAGTTGCGAGGCCCAAACGCCATGGTCGTACCCTGAGGCCAGGCCGAACCAGCCGCCGAGCAGGTCGCCGATCGGCTCGCTCAGTCCGATCAGGGCCACGTCGTACTGCGACTCGGCGTTGCCGAGAAGATCATAGGGGCGATCGGCGTATACCTGATCGGGCCAGGCATCGATGGTATAGCTGTAGCTGCCGAGATCCAGGTGGCCTTGATGATCGAAGCGGCCGAGCCTGCCGTTGTAATCAGCTCCCGCGTAGATTGCAACGCTGGTGGCCCAGCCGCCGTTGTCGGCCGAATAAATGACATGGGTGGCGGTGAGGATATCGTTGCGCCCCACCACCGAACCCGTGCCGGTTATCGTGGTGCCATCCGGGAATGTGACCTGGAGCAGGGTCACCGCGTAATACGGGTATTGCTCACGATAGTGGATTTCGCTGGCCATGGGGATCCTGGAAAGGCGCATCAGGAAAGCGGGAACAGCCCGCTTGCGGCGACCCTACATTACTGTAAGCATCTGGGCGGAGCAAGAAGCTCACTGCACTACGCTCCAGTCGCTGCGCGACTTCCTTCCCAAGGGAGGATCTGCGCTTGGTGTCGCGCTTGGGCGTGTGATCAATGGGATTCCGCGCGACTAAGGCGCTGCACTGGTATCCATGCAACCAGGGCGATCGCGATGGTCCAGAACCAGATGCCCAGGGTCAGCGGATATACCGTCTCGCCCATGCGCGGGCCCAGCCAGAGGCCGGTCAGGAAGGCCGCGCCGGTCATGACGCAGCCGCTCAGCGCGGCGGCGGCGCCAGCCGACCTCGGGAATGGCGAGACGGCGCCGGTTTGGCCACAGGGTTGGTGGATGCCGTGGCCGAGCATGATGGGATACAGCGGGAGCATGATGGCCCAGGGGCCCAGGATGCCGGCAAGCGAGAGCAGGCCCATGGCGCTGCCGCCAGCCAGCGAAAGGGCGCCGCCGATGGCGATCGTGCGCTGCAGGCTGAAGCGCCGCAACAGGCGCCGGCAGAGAAACGTGCCAAGAATATAGGTGCCCGACATCGTCGCCAGCAGCAAGCCGAACACGCCCCGTGGCAGCTCGAACACATCGATCATGACGAATGACGCCGCCGCCAGGAAGGTGAACAGCACGCAATACGAACCGGTGGCCAGCAGGCTGAAGGTCCAGAAGGTACGGCTGCCGAGAATGTGCAGCCAATTACGTGCCATCTGGCCGGGACGCAGGGCGTGGGGGTCGGGGTGCTTCAAGGTTTCCTGGAAGCGCAACGCGACCACGACCAGGGCGACCAGGCCCAGCAGCACCAGCGCGGCCAGCGATGCGCGCCAACCCAGCGTCACGCCCAGCAAACCGCCCAATGGCGCGCTGACGCAGGCGATCCCGCCCAGGCCCGACATGCCCTTGCTCATGACCCGGGCGCCTTGCTCGCCGGTGTACAGGTCGCGCACGATGGCCCGGCCGCAGACCACGCTGGCGCCGATGCCCACCCCTTGGAGGGTGCGCCAGAGCACCAGCATCTCCATCGTATGCGCCAGTGTTGCCCCCAGCGCCGCCACGACATAGCAACCGACTCCTACCAATAGAATGCGGCGCCGGCCGAATCGATCGGAGAGCGGGCCCCAGACCAACTGCGACACCCCGAACATCAGCAACATCGCGCTCAGGGTGAGCTGGGCTTGCGATAAAGTACCGTCGAGCTCGAGCACGATGGTCGGCAGCGACGGCAGATAGAGATCCGTGGCCGCGGGTTGCAGACCCAGCAGCAGCGATAACAGAAGGACGACGAGGGAAGGCGACATGAGGTTGCGGTAGAAGGGCGGTGCCGCCCGAACTGGCAACCCAGGCAGGCGGCGGCCATCGTGGAGAACGCGGCCGCGTTGCATGAAGGCCGAAGCGCGGCCGCGAGACAATACCGCAGACGCTGCTGTTTGTCGCGCCGGCTCGACCGGCGCTTCCCCGGGCTGTCCGGTATTGAAGAGGGCTGTGTGGAAATCCCTGGTCCCCATTTGCCCCTGCTCAAACCCCATGCTATAGTTCGCCTCCTTCGCCGCGGGGCCGGGTTTTCCCGGAGTCGGGCGAGGGGGAGTCCGGGGGTTCAGCGATGAGCCCCGCTTGACAAGGCTTAAAATACTTTGTTATAGTTGAGGGCTTCGTTAGTGATCTTCAGTTTGTGGTTTGGGGCTGAGGGGAGCTGGCAGGGCGCTGCGGCGTCTGGGGCGGTACGGCGATGGCCGGAGTTCCGGAGGCGGCGGTGCGGGGGTTGTGGCGGTGGTGGGGCAGG
>JALOAI010000005.1 GCA_023228945.1 Pigmentiphaga sp.
GGTCCGGTAGCGGCAGGCGCCCAGGGAGAGCGCCATGGTGCAGGCCACCTCCAGCCGTTGCTGGCCGTGGCGCTTGGCCAGTGAGAGCAGCCCCAGAGCGCTGCGATAGCCGTGCTCGGGATGCTTGAAACACTGTTCGATGGCATCGGCGGTCGAACGCTCCGGCCGGAAGCCGTAGGAATTCGGGTCTGCCAGGGTCTCCGCGATAGGTTCCAGGGCGAGCTTCCATAAAGCCTGCATCGCCCGGCACCGCATGCAGGGGATTCCCGGCGGACGCCTCTTTCCATTGCTCTTGGGAATATAGATCCGCCGCAACGGCATCGTGCGATAACCACGGTGCCGCAGCGACAGCGTTCCCTTCCATCTGGACGCCGGGGTCAGCCAGACTCTCCCGTCCACACCCGGCGTTCTCTTGCCTCTGTTTTCCGACACTCGCTTCACAGCCAACATCTTGCCGCTGTGCGAGCGGGTCAGCAGACGTTGCAAGGCTTTCGCCTTGCCCCACCTGCCTTGCCGAACTGCTTTGGCGATACGCATCTGGAGCCGCTTCACCTCCGCTTCGATCTGGGGCCAGTCTGCCTGTTCCCACATCCGAGCGTCGGGCGAGGACGCACCAACGCCCGATGCTTGCGCATCGTTCGTCGTCATCTGCTCTTCCTCGTACAACGGTTAATCATTTTCTCTCGCCATGAATGACCCAGCGGAAGTCTGCTCGCTTTCGCATCGAGCGATGTTCCAGCCCGTATCCCGGCCATTACAGCCAGGCATTCGCTTTCTCCGCATTCCTTTACCCACCACGCCAACAGCGTTCCTTGCGGTTCGCCAGCCGTTGCCGGCAGCATGATGGGCTTACCCTGTTCCGCATGAATTTCCGGATGGTGCGGACCCGTCCTGTGCGCCGGCGGCAGTTCTGTCCATGATGGTCCAGAGAACGAAGACCATGCCTTGCCGCGTACCTTTTGGTTCGAGCCTGTCAGCACATTTGGCTCGATAGACGTTACGACGCGTTGGCGGACGTTCACTTATGTTGGTCGTACCCATCCATCCCTGGCGCCTCTCCGCCTTTGTGCTGGCAGATTTCGCCTTGCCTCGCGGCTCGGCGTACCGGTTGAACCGGCGGCTACGTTGTCCCCGGAGCTCCACACCGAGCCGTTGCCAGCTCCGCATGTCCGGGTAGGGAACGGCTGATGGAACAGCCGGTTTCATCAATGTTGCTACCTCCGTGAAACAGAAACTCAAGCGACTTGCAGGTCGCACGTTCTCGCCGTCAATGACTGCGCGTGCTCGCACGCTTGCGGCCTGTCGGCCGTCTTCGATCCCTGACTGCTTGCGCTGCGCCGTGCTGGCCACGGTTCCGGGCAATTCCGCCCGAGCAACCGGAGCACGATCATGTCGCAACTTTCCTTTTCCCCATTCGATGACGCTTTGCTGGTGCGTGACGCCCAGGGGCGCTACTCGCCGGCATCGGTGGATCAAATTCTTGAAGCGGCACGCCAGGCCATCGAGCTGAAGATGCAGCGTGGCGCTGAGTACACTTCGCCGGCGCTAGTCAAGGAGTACCTGCGCAACAAGCTGGCAGGTTTCGGGCATGAAGTCTTGCGGTTCTGTTTCTGGATACGCGCCATCGGCTGATCGAGTACCGAGAGATGTTCCACGGCACCATCGACAGTACCTCGGTGTATCCGCGTGAAGTGGTCAAGGAGGCGCTGCGGCTTAATGCGGCGGCGGTCATCCTCTCGCACAACCATCCGAGCGGGAATCCTGAGCCGTCGCGGGCCGACAAGGTGCAGACACAGCGGCTCAAGGACGCGCTGACGCTGGTGGAGGTTCGTACGCTGGATCATGTCATTGTTGCCAGTAGCGACACCATGTCCTTCGCTGAACGTGGCCTGATCTGAGCCAGGGGCTTCGGCCCCTTTTGCTTCGACACAGGGAGGTGAAGGAAGGGGCCCCACTGAGTGTGTGGATCCACAAGCCACCGAAGTGACTTGTGCACCGCTCAAGCACCGCCCCGTATTTCCTGTCATTACTGGCCATACGCACGAGTCGATACTGAATGGCTCCCTTGCGAGAACCGGCTTCAGCTACTGGTGAACCGGTAGATGATGAGGGGACACCCTTCCTTCGATGAGAAGTGTAACCTAATACGCCTGCTTCAGCTCTTTCTTCTCTAAAGAATTGAGCAGATCAATATCCTTCCAATCCACCTGCGCATGGCTTGTATTAATGCCCGTTAAAAAATTCTGCAAATCCGCTCTGCTGGGCTGGGTAAATTGAAGGGTTCTAAAGAGATTTTTTATCCAAGCGATCTTTTGCTTATCGGGCACATAGGGACACGAAAGTAGGTCGAGTAAGAGATGGGCCTTTTCGCTATTCATTAAGACATCAGAAAGATCAGATAATTTTCCCACCGCCGCATCCAGAAGCCTGGTCCTCAGCTCTTGGTATACATTAGAATCTCGCACATAGAACAGAGAGGCAACAATGGTGAAGTATGTTAACTTTCCCGCGCTGACAAAGAGCTCATCAATAATCTCTGGTGGCAATAGGTGATTATCGCCTAGCTCCCGCGTTGCCAACGCGATATTGAAAGATTCAAGGTGAACAAATCCTTCAATATCGCCGGCGTGTTTCATGCCACATTGGTCATGCAGCAATGAACATGTCAGATCAAAAATCTTTTGATGTACGGTCGGATATCCAGCAGGTAAATGCTTCTTGCTAAATCGTGCGGCCAAAATTAAGGACGTGCTAAGTTTGTACGACGCCCCAACAGAGGGGGAAACACTGTAAAGAAAGAACAATACGTCGAGCAACACAATAAATGCATCAACATACTCGCTATCTTGTATGGTACTCGAAGGGTCGTCGTGATTAACCAGTCTCTTGACTCGCTCAGTAATCACTGAAATTAAGAAGGACGCAATCTCATCATAGGTCGATTCATTTGAATGGCATAGAGCCTTCACTGAGTCAATGTAGCTTTTGGTTAATTTCCATTTGTTATGAATAACTTTGGGGCAGAGCACGCCCGTCCCTGTTTGCTCAAGGAATTTTTCAAAAAATGAATTGGCTTGTTGCCCTGCGTCATAAACAAGCCTTGCCTTGGATGAGGAAAATGGCCTCCCTATGCACGTAGACTTCGCTGTGTTTGTATGAAGATTAAAATCAATTAGAACATCTGCATATTTATCGTGAATTCTATTGGCAATAGGCTCATCTCGAGCAAATATAAAAACGTCATCTACGTAGCGTCGAAATTCATAGTGTTGACCAAATTTCAAGTCCGCCAGCTCTTGTATAACTCGTCGATCAATTTCCTGAAATAGTATTTCAGCAAATATCCTGCTCACCTCAGGGCCTATCGGGATTCCATTTGTCTCATTATGATTGCCGTGGCGGATGACGCCGTCAAACTCCTGGGCAAAGGTCGAGGAGACAGTAACGTGCGACTTGGTAAAAGGCTTGTCTTTAACTGCCCAAGAAAGGCAGTGGGTATAGATGCTGTCAAAGCATTTTGTGACATCAAGCGTCTTTAGAAAAGAAAACCTTTTTTCCAATGCGAGATAATCTCTCGAATTGAAGAATTTATACAGGCGGTCGTATCCTCTATACGAAAAAAAAGAGGGCGCATGCTTGACATACCTGTCGAGCCCGTCGAGGGCAACGGAGCCGGTTTTATACTTGTTAATATTCTCCCAAGAGCTTTTTGAATAAAAGCTACTTGCGACTGTTTTGGGCGCGCGGATAGATGCTGGGCTTATCGAGCAATAGTGAATTATTAGCTGTTCATACTTTTCATAGAAAACCCTTGTTTTCCATTGGGAGGCCGGATGCAATAGAGCAAGACGCCGAAAACTCTTTGAGTCTTTCTTGATTTTATAGGTATATGGTATGGTCGAGCCTGGTGGTTTGCTTATGCCAGCATGCAAGATCAGAGATTTGATGACGGTACTTTGCACATGATCAGCACTATCTAGGGCAGCAATCTGATCATAGAGCCCATCATTCGAGAAGATGATTGGGGTTTCGAATGGAGTGGTTTCTGTAATGAGAACCCTGTTGTAGTCGCTGCGGCGAATTCGGTTTTTCTTCATTTTATCGCCCTAATAAATCCAGCAACTCTGGATCTGAGATATTCGTGTTGCGGAGAAGTGGATAAAGCTACGGTTGCTGTGCCCTTTCACAAAGCTGTACGCGAGTAATTGGCGCTTCTGATGTGCAGAAATTATTGTGTTCGTTATCGAAAAAACCCGACCTTTTTTTGATAGGACAGCATTTCTAAGAAATCTATCCAGCTCTTTTAGGCCGGCAGCGCCTTCTGAAATCAATGGGTAACTATGATATATCCCGGCGACTTTCTTCCCGCCTGCTTTCGGGTTATACACACTGAAGTTTTGTGTCAAGAATGCGATGCGATCACGGAGCAATCCCCAGTCATTAGACTTGGCATGGCTCAGGAATGATCGAATAATTCTTGTTTTAATTCGTTTGATCTTTTTCCTTGCGATATCTACGTGGACTTTCCGGTACAACTCTCCGTCCTTAGTTTTTCCTGCCTCCTGTTTCGTAGGATTTTTGACTAAGAATTGATAACCAAGATAGTCAAACTGAAGGAGGTTTGGTGCGATTGCGGAACCTTCTTTTGCCACCCTGGTGGTCGCTGCGGAAACATTCTTCTTATCAGGATTTAATTCAAGTCCAGGAGGAAGGCAAGAGCGCAATTCACGTAGAAAATCTGTTTCATCTTCCCTTGCCGACGAGACAATAATAATGTCATCGACATACCGAGAGTAATAAAATATATCGCTGCCCCAGCGCATCTTCTGATCGAAGTCCTGCATTAGAATTTCTGATAGCGCAGCACTAATGGACAGCCCCCTTGGTACGCCGCTACCTCCAATCGCAGTATGGGCATCAAGCAGTGCCTCGATTAACTTCCTGCTATGCGGACTCAAGTTTTTGATGCTGGAAACGGTATCAAAAATATGTTTTCTCTGGAAAGACTCGAAAAAAGATCGAATATCCAAACGATAAATTCGATAAGGCACTCCTTCTTCTAGGAGGAGCTTGAGATTTTTTACGATCTGAGATCGACTATCTGCCGCCAGTGAAGTACACCTTTTTAAGTTCAGTCGAAGTTTTCGCTCCACCAGCTCGTCTTGATGCCTGGCCAAACGATAAACAGTTTTTCCCTTAAGAGGGAATCCTGCCAGGGGTATGGATGGAGGGTCGAAATGGGAAATGGCTGATGCAAGTGCTTGACTGAGGAGTTGGTCTCGCAGGGCCGCTTGACCAGCAGCAGGGACTCTGAGGAAATCTCTCTTCCATAGCACGCGCTCAAGCGTCTTTATACAAAAAGACTGATCGAATGAAGATGCCCGCGACATTAGTCCCCTCTCTTGCCTTAAATTGCCCACTCAGATAATTCAGAAAACTTCGGGTGCACGCTTTCCATAAGCTGATGTCACTTCTTCGTGAAATCCAAATGGCACGTACATGTAGATATTAAGCGAAACATCTGCTTGCGTCTCCGCTTCGCGAACCGCGCTGCTCCAGGTTCGCTGTTCGCTCATCCCTGACGGGACTGGCATTAGCCAGCCTTACACATCCCTGACGCCTACGGCCCGGCTTCCAGCTTCGGGCCTGCGCGCTTGCGCTTGCGTGCGGTCTGCACATTAAGGCGGCCGTTGCCATGTCCAGCCGTCTCTCCTGACTCCATCACCTTGCTCGCGACTGTAGCCCGTGGCCGCGCGCCATCAAGGCGCGCCAGGCCGTGTCCTCGGCTGCGCCTGCGGGCCGCACCTACCTGACGCTTTTCTCCTTGACGGCCCACGTCCGTGGGCTCCTGACCGTCGCGGGCGATGAACTCAGGAAAGACGGTGGCAACAGGGCCAACCGGGTTCCTCGTGCCAACCGCACCGAACAGCCGAAAGGCTGGGCTCCGAATCTTGGAATCCGGTGTGCGGTTTGAACAGCAAACCCTTTTCGTCAGGAGAAAGACCATGCTTGCATCCCGTTTCGCTTCCCGTTCCCCGGTACTGCGCAGCGATTCCCCGCTGTCCGATGACCAGATTCACCGCGTGGCCCCGTCCATCTTTGCGGAAGCGCCCCACGAAAGCCGTTCCCAACGTTACGCCTATATCCCCACCGCGACGGTGCTGACCGAACTGCGCAAAGAAGGGTTTCAGCCTTTCATGGTGACGCAGAGCCGCACCCGCCACGAAGACCGACGCGACTTCACCAAGCACATGATCCGGCTGCGCCACGCCAGCCAGATCAATGCCCGAGGCGAGGCCAACGAAATCATCCTGTTGAACTCGCACGACGGCACCAGCAGCTACCAGATGCTGGCCGGGATGTTCCGTTTCGTGTGCAGCAATGGCCTTGTTTGCGGCGATACCGTGGCCGATGTGCGCGTGCCGCATAAGGGCGACGTGGCCGGGCAAGTGATCGAGGGTGCCTATCAGGTGTTGCACGGCTTTGACCGTGCGCTGGAATCCCGCGAATCCATGCAGGCCATCACGCTGGACGAAGGCGAGGCCGAAGTGTTCGCCCGCGCCGCGCTGTCGCTCAAGTACGACGACCCGGACAAGCCCGCACCCATCACCGAATCGCAAATCCTGATGCCGCGCCGCTTCGACGACCGCCGCCCCGACTTGTGGAGCGTGTTCAACCGCACCCAAGAGAACCTGACCAAAGGTGGACACTGGCCGCGCATGCTCAAGGCCGCTGGCGTTCCATAGGTTGACACACACGGTATCCGTTGTCGGGCGGCGATCGACCTTGCCAACTCGGGCGTACCAACCAAGGTGGGTATGAAGCTACACACAGGCCACACGACCGTGACGATACTTATGCACTATGTTCATGCTTGACGCTTGTCTTCTATACCTGAACGGATATAATTATGGCAGACAAACGCAAGCTCCTGTTCTGGGAAGGCTCATTGAAGAAAGACTTCAAGAAATTCCCCGTTCCTGTGCAGAAGGACATGGGTGTGGCACTGTTCGTCGTTCAGTTAGGCGGCACACCTGAGTTGATCGAGAAGCGGCTGAAAGCAGTGCTCGTCCGCGACCGGGCGAGCGGGAGAACATGATGACCCCAATCGACCAAACCGAAGGCACGGACAACGTGTTGCTCGACCTCGGTTTCGAGGACGCCGAAGAACTGACGGCGAAGGTGGCGCTCGCCCTCAAGCTCAATGAGTTGATCGACCAGCGCAACCTCAGCCAGACTGATGCAGCGGCGATCATCGGCATGACCCAGCCCAAAGTGTCGCAGGTGCGCCGCTACAAGCTCCAGAACATTTCGCTGGAACGCTTGATGCAGGCGCTGGTGTCGCTGGATCAGCATGTGGAAATCGTGGTGCAACCTGCGCGGCGTGAGCATGCACCCGGCATCACGGTTGCGGCCTGACCTCATGTAACTCCCGGTTCATAATGCTTCATCCGCTGCAAGCGAAAAACTCCCCGGGGGCAGCGCCGCCGCGTTAGCGGCAAGCGTGGTGCGGACTCAGGCGCCGTGGCGCACGGATTCGGAGAACACGTTGACGACGATCACGCCGGCGAGGATGAGGCCGATGCCGATGAGGGCCGGCAGATCGAGCTTTTGGCCGAAGAGCACATAGCCCACCGCCGCGATAAGGACGATGCCCAGCCCGCTCCAGATGGCGTAGGCCAGGCCCACCGGGATCGTGCGCAGCACGAACGAGAGGCAATAGAAGGCGCCGAGATAGCAGACGGCCATGCCCAGCGTGGGCAGGAGCTGCGTGAATTGCTGGGACTTTTGCAGCAGCGTGGTGCCGATCACCTCGAGGATGATGGCCAGTCCGAGCATGCCATAGGCGTGGAGCATGGCGTTTTCAACCCCGGGGTAGCATGAAAACCGAGGTGGAGTGGGTGAGGTGCCCGCTGCGATCGCGCAGATTGACGGCGGCTTGCGCGGCGTCTTCCACCAGCATGGCGTTTTGCTGGGTGACTTGATCCATCTGGTTCATGGCGATTTTGACCTGCGAGATGCCGGTGGATTGCTCTTGCGAGGCGTGCGCGATGTCGCCCATGAGCTGGTTGACGGATTCGATGGAGGTGACGAGGCGCTTGATCACGTCGCCCGATTCGGTGACGAGGGAAACCCCGGAGTCGATCTCTTGTACGGAAGCGTCGATGAGCGCCTTGACGTCGCGCGCCGCGTGGGCGCTTTTTTGCGCCAGGCTACGGACTTCGGCCGCCACCACGGCGAAGCCGCGGCCCTGATTGCCGGCGCGGGCCGCCTCGACGGCGGCATTGAGGGCGAGAATGTTGGTCTGGAAGGCGATGCTGTCGATCATGCCGACGATTTCGGTGATCTTGCGTGAATGGGTCGAGATCTGATGCATGCGGGTCACGGCGTCGTCGACCACCTGCTGCCCCTGCACGGCCAGATTGGCGGCCTCGCCGGCGGTGCCGCTGGCCTGCTGGGCGTTGGTGGCGTTCTGGCCCACGCTGGAGGCGAACTGCTCCATGCTGGCGGCGGTTTCTTCCAGGGCGGCGGCCTGTGATTGCGTTCGCTCGGAGAGATCCTGGTTGCCATGGGCGATGGTGTCGGCGCCCTGGGTGAAGCTATGGACCGAGCCATTGATGTCGTTGGCGATGCTGCACAGGCTTTTGCGCATGATCTCGAGGGAGAACAGCAATTCGCCCAGCTCGGCCTTGGCGTCGCCGCGCTCGATGGGCAGCGTGAGGTTGCCCGCGCCGATCTGCCGCGAGAAAAACAAGGCGGTTTGTATGGGTTTGATGATGGAGCTGCGCAGGGCGTAGGTCATGAGGATCACCCAGCCCAGGCCCACGGCGGCCACGCCGCTGATGGCGGCAATGGCTTGAAGATTGGGCTCGGGCCCCAGCCAGGCTTGCCGGATGCCGAGATAAGACAACAAGGCATAGCCGGCGAAGGTGCCGCCGGCCACCCAGTGGATGCGACTGTTGATCGTGGGTTTGCGCCAGGGCAGCAAGCGCTCGATCCAGCGGCCAAAGCCCCGATGCAGGACCTGGCCCTCTTCGATCAGGCGCTTGGCCGTGCCTTCGCGCATTTGGCGGTAGAGCTCTTCGGCCTCGGCGATGGCGGCGTCGTCGGCCTTGACTCGCACCGAACCGTAGCCCACCAGCTTGCCATGGTCGTAGAGCGGGGTCACGGTGGCGAAGACCCAGTAGTAGTCGCCGTTTTTGCGGCGGTTCTTGACCAGGCCCGACCAGGGCTTGCCCGCCTTGATGGTGCGCCAGAGATCGGCGAAAGCTTCGCGCGGCATGTGGGGATGGCGCACGATGTTGTGGTTGGCGCCGACGAGCTCGTGGTAGTCGAAACCGCTGACCGCGGTGAACGCGGGGTTGGCGTAGGTCAGTTTGCCTTTGAGGTCGGTGCGGGAGATCAGGTATTGGTCGTCACGCAAAACATATTGCGTGTTGGTGATGGGCTCGTTGATCTTCACAGCGTGTCTGGGCCTCGTGGCGGGTTAAAGGGGAGCTGGATGGCGGGCGGCCGGGCCGGCGCCATCGCGCGACGTCGATTGTGCGTTGAGTGCCGCGCCGCCGCTGGGAATTCTGATCGAACCTTGATTTTTATCAAGCAGGTGGAGGCTCTTATGACGCTACACGCAAATTCATGTGGCCCATGCGCTCGTCCGGCGCCGGGACACCGCCAGCTTGCCAGGATCCGGAGGAGTCAGGGGATCGATCGCATGACCTCAACGGCGGCGGCGCCGGAAGGCGCGGCTGGCGATATCTGGCTGGGCGGTGCTTTGGGCTAGCATAGCGCCAGCATGCCAATGGCTTAGAACGTAGGAGATGACGCCATGGAGTTTTCCACATTCCGTACCCCGATCGATCAGCGCTATTTTGAGGATTACGAACCCGGCGCGGTGTTCGAGTTCGGGCCCATCGAGATGGAGGAGGAAGAGTTGCTGGCGTTCGCGCGGCGCTTCGATCCGCAAAGCATCCATATCGATCCCGATGCGGCCGCGAGCGGGCCGTTTGGCGGACTGATCGCCAGCGGCTGGCATACCGTGGGCCTCCTGATGCGTTTGTACGTCGAAAATTACCTCACCGCCGTGGCCAGCCTGGCCTCGCCGGGCCTCGACGAACTGCGCTGGACGCGCCCCGTGCGGCCCGGCGACCAGCTGCGCCTGCGCGTGACGGTGCTCGAGAAGCGCCGCTCGCGCACCAAGCCCGACCGTGGCCTCGTGCGCTCGAGGATGGAAGGCTTCAATCAGAACGACGAGCTGGTGGTGAGCATGGACGCGATGAACATGATCGCCGTGCGCGGCCCCGAGGATTGATTAGGAGGTCTGCGGAGCGGTTTTCAGCGCATGTGCCGGCGATGTCCGTCAGCAAGCCACAGGCGGGAGGGTCAGTTGACCTGAATCCCGGCGGCCTCGATCACTTCGCGATAGCGGCCTTCGTCTTTTTCCATGGCGGCGCGCATGTCGGCCGGCTGGGTGCCCGCGATCACCAGGCCACGGCTTTCGTAGGCATTGCGCAAGCGCTCTTCCTGGATGACCTCGACCACCATGTCGCGGATCTGCTGCACGGTGTCGTCGGCCACGCCTGCGGGGGCCAGCAGGCTGAAGAACGTGGTGGGGATGCTGCCCGGCTTGCCGCCGGCCTGTTCCAGCGTGGGAACATCGGACAGGAGATCGTGGCGAACCGTACCGCCGGTGGTAAGCACCTTGATGCCGCCGTTGGCGCGGTTGGTTGCCATGACCATGCCGCCGGCCATGATCGCGTCGGCCTGCCCGCCCAAGGTGTCGACCATGGCTGGCACGATGCCTTTGTAAGGCACATAGTTGAACTCCACGCCTTCGGCGCGCGCCAGCATTTCCATGCCGATGTGGGTGACGTGGCCGTTGCCGCCGGTGGCGACGTTGACCATGCCCGGGTTGGCGCGGGCATGGTCGATGAAGCCGCGGTAGTCGTCGGCGGGGAACTTGCTATTGACGGCAACGTAGAGCTGGACTTCGGCGATATCGGTGATGGGTTTGAACGCGGTTTTCCAGTCGTACGGGACGTTGCCGTAGAGCAAGGGATTGGTGACGAGGGCCAGGCGGTCGATCATCAGCAGGGTGCTGCCGTCGTCGGGGGCGCGCGCGACATGGGAGGCGCCGATGATGGCGTTGGCGCCGGGGCGGTTCTCGACGACGATGGTCTTGCCCGTTTTTTGCGATAGGGTATGGCTGATGTCGCGCGCCAGGGCGTCGGGTTCGCTGCCCGGCGGGTATGGCACGACGATGCTGACCTGCGCTGGCGGCCAGTCGGCGGCCTGGGCGAGCGCGGTAGCGGGAGCGGCGAAGGCGGCCAGGACGGCACAGAAGGTCAGGCTGAGGGACTTCATGGAAACCTCTTGGATCGGGAATTTATATGAAAAGGAATGTTTCTTTTCAAGTTAACACTAGGGCAGCCCCACGAGCAAGAGATCGGCGCCTAGGATTTTCCCTGAGATGGTGGCGGAGAAGCTCCGGCCGACTCCGGCCGAAAGGCGGAGTTCTTCATTCGGTGGATACCAAGGGCGGAGTTATCCCCGGATCGTGTGCGCAACGCCGGGGATAACTTTGGGGACAAAAGCGTAATCGTTTGAATCGATTGGGAATTTAACGTCTGCCACGGAGAGTGGCAGGCCGTGGAAAAACCCGGATTCAGCGCTGCGGCTGGTTGTGGCCGGAAGCCAGGCGAGCGCCCAGCGTGCCCTGACCGGTGCGTAGCGTGAGTGTGCCGGCCGCAGGCGCTTCGAAACCCTGCAATTGTTCGAGATGACCGAGGATCCGGGTTTCGAGGGCGTCGCCCGCGCCGATGCAAGCCATGCGCGTGGAGGCCAGCTGGGAACTGGTCAAGCCTTCGCCGCTGAGGCTGTAGCCGCCCATGAAGCGGTTGCAGCCGGCAAAACCGTTGAGCCGGCCGTCGGTGCCGAAATAGATCGTGGGCACCGGGCCGTCGGCGGGCAGGGGCTGGCCGTCGATGCTCAGAATCTGCCATTCGACGCCCTGGAACAGGCGGCCGGGATCGCCGCCGCAGCCTTGCCAGGTGGTACCGGCGTGCTCGAGCCGGACGGTTTGCGGATGGGGCATACCGCTCATGGTGTCTTGGCAGACGCCGTCTCGTACGGTAAGGCGGAAGGCCTCGGCGCCGGGGCCGGTGGTGATCACGGTTTGTTCCGCCCCGCGTTCGGCGATTTCCGCCGGCAAGGGCTGGGACTTGCCGCCCGGCTGGCTGACGGTGAGCGTCCAGCCATCGTACTCCGCCGCCCAGAACGGCTCGTTGCCACTGGCGCGGAAAGGCGTGACGACGGCGCCGGCCGGGGCGCAGGTGGGGGGAGTTTGACCATCCCAGGTAAGGGTGGCGAGGTCGCCCTTGCTCCAGAATTCGGTGTCGCTGCCTTCAGGCCCGGTATAGCGCGCGCCCGAGGCCGAGATGGCGGGCATGACCATTTGCGTTTTGCCACCGAAGGTGAGCGACAGCCCCGGGCCCACGGGTTCAACCTGCAGCGGCGCGAGGCCGCACCAGAGCGTGGTGGCGGCGGACGATTCCGCCGTGGCCACGCGCCAGGACGACGTGGGCTGGGCCTGCGCCGCGGATAACGCCAGCAGACCGGCGGCGGCCCAGGGCAGGGCGCGCGCGGAGGAGGGCAGGAACGAGGGCCGGGACATCGTGTTCGCAGCGTGGCTGCCCGAATGGGTTTGGGTTTTTCTCGGGGACAACGAACGTAGTGAGCGTGAGGGTAGTTTCATCTTAGCTCCAGGAAGGCCGTTGACGGACGCGTGCTTCAGGAGGCCGGCTGTGCGGAAGCGGGCAAGCCGAAGACGCGGTCGAAGGCCCAGTTGAACACAAAGGTGTAGATCAGGAAAAATACGATCAGCCAGGCATCCAGCACCAGCGCCTCCCACCAGGAGACTTGCAGCCACCAGGCAAACATCGGGACAATGAAAACCACCAGGCCGCCTTCGAAGCCGATGGCATGGGCCACGCGCCGGCGCAGGCTGCGGCCGCGCCGGGTCTGCCGGGCTTCCCACCGTTCGAAGATGATGTTCCACACCAGGTTCCAGGCCATGGCGATGGCCGAAGCGGCCACCGCCGCAACCCCGGCGGCGCCCGCCGAATGACCCATCCAGGCGAGCGCCACGCTGGTGAGCGCGATGGCGATGGCCTCGTAGACGGACACATAGACGATACGGCGTTTGATTCCTTGCATAGGATGAACTCGCAGACGATAAAGCCTCGCACCCTGGCGAGACTCCCGGATATAACTGATGAATAAGGGTTGATCCTAATCTATTATTATTGAAAGAAAAAGTCATTAGATTTCAGTTTTTTTGATAGATCGGCAGGCTAACCGATCACCCATCCATCGCCCCGGAGCCGCAGCCATGACATCCGAGTCCATCCTGGTTTTTCTTGCCGTCCTGGATCATGGGTCATTCTCGGCGGCGGCCCGCGCCCTGGGCCGGGTGCCGTCGGCGGTGAGCATGGCGATCGCCCAGCTCGAAGCCGAGCTGGATCTGCCCTTGTTCGAGCGCCGCGGCCGCGAGCCCGTGCCCACGGCGGCGGCGCACGCGCTCGAGCCGCAGGCAAGGCAGATCGCCAGCCAATGGCGGCAGTGGCGGGCGCATGCGCTGGCGCTGCACCAGGGCCTGGAGCGGCGGCTGGTGCTGGCCATCGCGCCCGAGCTGCTGTCGGCTACCTGGAGCGCGCCGCTGGCCGCGCTGGCGCACGATTATCCGGCGTTGGAAGTGGAAGTGTTGTCGGCTCCACAAACCGATGCCTTGCGCTTGCTGCACGAGGGGCAAGCCCATGTGGTGCTTGCCTTCGAACGCCCGGCGATGGACGAGCGCGAAGCCTTCCAGGAAGTGGGCAGCGAGATCCTGGTGGCGGTCATCGCGCCGGCGCACCCTTGGTTTGCCCGCGCGGATCACACGGTGGATTTATCGTCATTGCAGGAGTCCCGGCAGATCGTGGTGGCCGGCCGCGGCGTGGGCCCGCCCGATCCACGCCTGGTGCATGCGCGCCACGTGTGGCGCACCGATAGCCACCTGGCCTCGCTGGGCCTGGTGCAGGCCGGCCTCGGCTGGGCCTTTCTGCCGCGCACGCTGGTAGCGCCGTTGATCGACGGCGGCGCCTTGCGGCCGATCGTCTTCGCCCATATGAGCAACGAGGTTCGGCTGTGGGTCGATGTGGTCTGGAGCCGCGAGCGCGCCCCGGGATTGGGCGCGCGGCGCTTTATCGATTTGATGAGTCAGGCGGCGCCGGCGTAGCGCGTGGCAAGCGGCGGGCGGCCGCTCAGGCTTGATCGCCCGCCAGCCAGCCGAAAACCGCCGACTTCATCAAGCCGCCGACATAGCCCGAGTGCGGCCCGCCTTCGAGTCCGCCCGTGGTGGCGCCGGCGGCGTAAAGGCCGGGGATGGGTGTGCCGTCGGGGCGCAAGACCCGAGCGTCGGCATCGACGGCAATGCCGCCCAAGGTATAGGTGATGCCGGCGACCAACGGAATCGCATGAAACGGCGGATGCCGCAGGGGCCGGGCCATGGCGAGGGTCCGGGCCCGTGGCGGGTTCAACTGGGTGAGCGTGTCGTCGTTCCAGGCTTGGTGGTAGGCGTCGACGGTGGCAAGCAGGGCGTCGGGCGGCAGGCCGATCGCGCCGGCGAGCTGGTCCAGGCTGTTGGCGCTATGCATCTGGCCGCCGGCCAGGATCAGGTGCGGATTGGGTGGAATGGCCCGGAATGCTCCGGCTTCCCGCCAGATGGCGTCGTCGAAGATGACGTGTGCGCCGGCGGGATCGTCGAGGCGAGCCACCGCATTGGCCAAATAGACGCCGCCTTGGGTTTCGTCGCAGAAGCGGCGGCCGCCCTGATCCACCACCAAGCCGGCCATGGCCAGGAAGTCGAGGATGGGAAATGGCCAAAGCGCTTCGTTTGCCAGCGCCTCGCGTGCCAGTAGGTGGCCGTAAAAGCCACCGTCCATACCGCGCAGCGCGGCACCCAGCGCGACCGCCATGCGCAAGCCCGCGCCATTGCCGCTGCCGGCATTGCGCTGCTGCAGCCTGGCCGGTGCAGGGGTCACGTAGCGCTCCAGCAGTTCGGGGTCGGCCTGGTAGCCGCCGTCGGCCAGCAGAATTCTCTGGCCGGAGACGATCGTGGTGGTTCCCGACGCCAAACCGACCTCGACGCCGGACACCCGCGAGCCCGCAGGGATCAGGCGGCGTGCGGTGGCGCCGCGCCAGAGCGTGCCGCCCTGCCGTTGCAGCCAACTGCCCATTTGCCGCACGAAAACGTCGCCGCCACGTCCGGGCCATTGAATCCCGGGCCGATTGGGCCGCAGCGGCAGCAGGACATTTTGCTGGTTGATGGCGGGCACTCGGCCGAAGCGAACGCCGTGGCTTTGGAGCCAGCGCAAGGTGGCGGGCGCCTCCTCGATGAGCCGGGCGAGCAGGGCGGGGTCGGCGGTGCCCCCGGTGGTTTCCATCACGAGATCATGAAGCTGTTCCGGTGGTGCGAACACATCGTTCATGGCGATGTGGAACGCGCCACCCGAGAATCGCGTATTGCAGGGGTAGCATTCGTCTTCGCCCTTTTCGAGCAAGAGGACGCGCCGCCCACGCTCGGCGGCGCGATTCGCGGCAACCAGACCGGCGACACCGCCGCCGACGACGATGAGATCCCATGCCTCGCGCGAGGCGTCAGCGGGAGAGGTCGGCAGCGTCATCGCGGCAGGACGAAGTCCGCCAGGATCTGGATCAGTTCCAGCATGGCGTTGAGCAGCAGGTAAGCCGCGGCGCTCACGACCACGGCCGACGCCAGCCACCATAAGGAGAGTCCCAGCGTCAGGCCGAGGAGGCCACCCAGCGTGGGCAGTAGTGCGAGCACAGCCATGATGGCGCGACCGTGCCGCAGGAGTAAGGCGATCGTGGGATAGTGGGGCAGATTGAGGGTGGGAGAAGTCATACTGGTGGAGCGCTGATTCAGGGATGCGGGACTGGCTTGGGCGCCGGTTCGGCTTAGAGGCCGAGAACTCGGGCCGCGTTGCGGTGGAGTGTCTTATCCAGCACCTCGCTGCTGAAGCCCAGCGCCAGATAGTCATCGAGCGACTTATCGACTTCGCGCACCGGGTAGGCGGAGCCATACAGGATCTGGTCTTGCAGAAAGCCCCGGGTGGCCGCAATCAATGGCTCCGCGCCCGGCATGAAAAGATAGGCATCGGGAGAAACGAACACGTTCTCATGGCGATAGGCAACGCCCAGCATGGCTTCGGCGAACGGCCAGCAGCCATGGCCGCACACCAATTTGAGGCGAGGAAAATCGGCCGCGACCTGCTGCACGTGGCGTGGGTGGGTGTCTTCGATGCGAGGCCCGGCGAAGGGGCCGGTCATGATGATGACCGGGACGTCCAGCTCCAGGCAAAGGTCGTAGAGCGGATACAGGCGGCGGTCATCGGCATGGGTCGCCAAGGCGCTGCGAGTGGGCGAGATATGGATGCCGCGCATGCCCAGGTGCTCCACGGCGTGCCGGGTTTGTTCCAGCGGATCGCCGAAATCGCCGCCCACGTCGATTCCCGCCACGCCCAGCAGGCGCTGCGGATGCTGGTCCACGATCTCGGCAATATGCTCGTTGGAGACATCGCTCGCCGGCGACCCTCCCGCGGCGGGTACGATGCGGTTGACGACGACCATCCGGTCAACGCCGGCCGCGTCGGCTTCCGCAAAAAAGCGTTCCACGGATCCTTCCTGATACGACGCCGGCAGTTCGTGCATGCCGAGCCGCTGGGCAAAGAAGCGGACATGCTCGGGAGTGAAGTAGCGCAGCACCTCCGCGGTGGGTGGCCGGGCCCGCATATCGATGACGTAGTGACCATCGCGCATGAGCATTACTCCATTCGGATGTTGGCGGATTGGATGATGTCGCCCCACTTCCGCGTTTCGTCGCGCATGAACTGCGCAAACTCTTCGGGAGTGGAGGTCTTGGCGTCGGCGCCGAGCTCCAGCACGCGGCGTCGGATATCCGGCGATTGCATGATGTCGCGGATATGTTGGTTGAGCAGGGCGATGATCTCGGGCGCAGTGCCGGCGGGCGCGAGCACACCATTCCAGGAGCCGGCGAGGAAGCCAGGAAAGCCGGCTTCGGCGCTGGTCGGGACATCGGGCAGAACGGCCGCGCGCTCCGGCGCTGCCACGGCGAGGGGTTTGAGCTTGCCTTCCTGGATCAGCGGCACGGCGGTGGGCATGACGTCGATCAGTACCTCTACCTGCCCCGACATCGCCGCGACCAAGGCTTCGCTACTGCCGCGATACGGCACGTGCACGATGTCGGCTCCCGTGGCCTGCTTGAAGACCTCGGAGGCCAGGTGAATGGGCGAGCCCACGCCGGCGGAGGCGTAGTTGAGCTTGCCGGGTTCCGCCTTGGCCGCGGCCACCAGATCGCCCATCGTTTCGACGCCAAGCTGGGGATTGACCATCAAGAGCATCTTGGTCGTCGAGATCTGGGAGATTGGCGCAAGATCTTCCAGCGGGTCGTAGCTGAGGTTCTCGTAGAGGTTCGGATTGATCGCCAGGGCCGATGAACTCAACAGCAGAGTGTGCCCGTCGGGCGTCGCTCGCGCGACGTAGGCGGTGCCGATATTGCTGGCGGCGCCGGGGCGGTTCTCGACGACGACGGGTTGCCCCAGACGTGGCGCGAGCTCGGCTGCGATCAGGCGGGCGAGCACGTCGTTGAGGCCGCCGGCGGCGAAGCCGACGACGATCTTGACCGGTTGGGTGGGGTAAGGCGCGGCGGTTGCCGGGGCGGCCAGGGTGGCGGACAAGGCGCCTACCCATAGCGTCTGGCTCAGGATCTTGGAGATGTTCATTGGCTCCTCTCTGGATGGAATGGCGATGCGCCAAGGCTATCCTAGGGCAGGCGAAATAGGCAGTCCAATATATAATTCAGGGACGAATGATCTAAAAAATATATCGATGGAACTTCGCCATATCCGGTATTTCGTGGCGGTGGCCGAAGAGCTGCACATGGGGCGGGCCGCCAAACGTCTGCATATTTCGCAGCCGCCCCTCAGCATGCAGATCGCCAACCTCGAGCGGGAGCTGGGGCTGCAATTATTTCTGCGCGTCGGGCGCGGCCTGGAGCTTTCGGATGCCGGCCGCGAGTTCCTCAAGCACGCTTATTACCTGCTGGACGGCGTGGGCCTGGCCGTGCGCGCGACGCAGCGCGCGAACCAGGGCGAGGTTGGCGAATTGGCGCTGGGTTTCGTGGCGGCGATGTCGTATAGCTATCTGCCCGAAGTCCTGAGAAGCTATCGGCGGCGGTATCCCAACGTGGCGATGACGCTGCACGAATGGGTGGGCGCCCAGCAACTGCAAGCCTTGGGCGATGGGCGCTTGCACGTCGGCTTGCTGCGCCCGCCGGTGGAGCAACCCGGGCTGACCAGCGAGATCATATTGCGCGAACCTTATCTGGTGGCTCTGCCTTACGATCATCCCCTGACCGGTGACCCTTTACCCCTGGAAGCCTTGAGCCGGGAGCCATTCATCATGTTCCCCCAGCGCATCGGCGGCCGCTTCTATGAGCACGCCATGGCCTTATGTCACCACGCTGGCTTTACGCCCAAAGTGGTACATGAAGCGACCCAGTTGCATACCATCGTCGGGCTGGTTGGCGGCGGCCTTGGCCTGGCCATCGTGCCGGCCTCGGCTCGCCTGCTGAGCATGCAAGGCGTGCGCTATGCCGGCCTCGCGGACGGACATTTGGCCGCCGAAATCGCGATGGCGTGGCGCACGGACGACAAGGCTCCCGCCACGCTCAATTTTCTGGCCGTCGCCAGAACGATCCTCAGCGAACGGCAAGCCGGCATGCCTGGCGAGCTGCCGGCATCACCGATGGATCGCCAGGCTTGAAGCCGTAAAACCCGCTCAGCCCCGCCGTCCGGCCAGCGAGCCGATATACCATGGCATGGCTTCGGCCAGGCCCTGCCGTACGGTAAAGCGCGGCGTATATCCCAACAGCTTGCGCGCCTTGCCGATGTCGGCCTGCGAGTGGCGCACGTCGCCTGGGCGGAAATCGCGATATTCCGGCTCCAGCCCGTAGTCCACGCCCTGGGCCGCCAGCGCGTCGCGCAGGGCGGCGAAGAGTTCGTTGAGAGTGGTGCGATCGCCCACCGCCACGTTGTACACCTGGTTGCGCGCGGCGGGGTCGGTGGCGCGCGCCGCCAGCAGATTGGCCTGGATGGCGTTATCGACGAAGCAGAAGTCGCGGCTGGTGTCGCCGTCGCCATTGATCTGTACCGGCTGGCCGGCGATCATGGCCGCCGTCCAGCGCGGGATGACGGCGGCATAGGCGCCATCGGGATCCTGGCGTTTGCCGAACACGTTGAAATAACGCAGGCCGATGGTGGTGAAGCCATAGGCGCGGGCGAAGACGTCGGCGTAGAGTTCGTTGACGTACTTCGTCACGGCGTAGGGCGAGAGCGGTTGGCCGATCACGTCTTCCACCTTGGGCAGGCCGGGATGGTCGCCGTAGGTGGAGCTGGAGGCGGCGTAGACGAAGCTTTGCACGCCGGCATCGCGCGCGGCCACCAGCATATTGAGGAAGCCGGTGACGTTGGCGTGGTTGGTGGCGATCGGGTCGGCCAGCGAGCGGGGCACCGATCCGAGGGCGGCCTGGTGCAAGACGTAGTTGACGCCGCGGCAGGCGTCGTGGCAGGTGGCGAGGCTGGTGATGTCGCCTTCGATGAAGTGGAAGCGCGCCCATTGTTCGGCGCTGACCCGGCGGCGGACTTCGTCGAGATTGTGCCGATAGCCGGTGGCGAAATTGTCCAGCCCGGTCACGGACTGGTCTTCAAGCAGCAGGGTTTCGAGCAGGTTGGAGCCGATGAAGCCGGCGACGCCGGTAATCAGCCAGTGGCGGGAATCGGAGGCGGGCATGGCGCGGGGTCTACAAGGAGGCGAACGAGGAAGGAGAGCGTGGGAGAAGTTTCGTCTCAAAGACGGAGGTCGGCATCGCTGGCCTCGAGAACGTACTTCAGGTCGTACAACACATGTTCGGGCTTGCCCAGCGCCCGGATGCCTTGGGCGCCCATGGCCTTGAATTGCTGGTGGGCCACGGCCACGATGATGCCGTCGTAGGCGCCGGCCTCGGGTTGGGCCAGCGGCGTGATGGCGTATTCGTGTTCGGCTTCGACGGGGTTGATCCAGGGGTCGTACACGTCGACCTGCACGCCGTACTCCCGGAGTTCGCGCACGATGTCCACGACGCGGGTGTTGCGCAGGTCGGGGCAGTTTTCCTTGAAGGTGAGGCCCAGCACCAGCACGCGCGCGCCATGCACGTGGATGCGTTTTCGGACCATCTCCTTCACCAATTGTCCCACCACATACTGGCCCATGCTGTCGTTCAGGCGCCGGCCCGCCAGGATGATCTCGGGATGGTAGCCGATGGCCTGGGCCTTGTGGGTGAGGTAGTAGGGGTCCACGCCGATGCAGTGCCCGCCCACCAGGCCCGGCCGAAAGGGCAGGAAGTTCCACTTGGTGCCGGCGGCTTCGAGCACGGCCTGGGTGTCGATGCCCATGCGGTTGAAGATGATGGCCAGTTCGTTGATCAGGGCGATATTCAAGTCGCGCTGGGTGTTCTCGATCACCTTGGCGGCCTCGGCCACGCGGATGCTGGGGGCCTTGTGGGTGCCGGCGGCGATGATCTGGCGATACAGGGCGTCGACGAGTTCGGCCACCTCGGGCGTGCTGCCGGAGGTGACCTTTTGGATGGTGGTGACGCGGTGTTCCTTGTCGCCGGGGTTGATGCGCTCGGGGCTGTAGCCGCAGAAGAAGTCCACGTTGTAGGTCAGGCCCGATTCGCGCTCCAGCACGGGCACGCAGTCTTCCTCGGTGGCGCCGGGATACACGGTGGATTCGTAGATGACGATGTCGCCGCGCTTGAGCACCTTGCCCAACGTCTGGCTGGCCTTGACGAGCGGGGTAAGGTCGGGCCGTTTATGGTCGTCGATGGGCGTGGGCACGGTCACGATGTACACGTTGCAGCCGGCCAGCTCGGCGGGGCTGGCGCTGTAGCGCAGCTGGGTGGCGCTGGCGAGTTCGTCGTCCTCGACTTCCAGGGTGCTGTCGTGGCCGGCCTGCAGGGCGGCGATGCGCTGGGCGTTGATGTCGAAGCCGAGCACCGGGCGGTGCTTGCCGAATTCCACGGCCAGCGGCAGGCCCACATAGCCCAGGCCGACGATGGCGAGTTTGACGTTTTGCAGGGTGAACATAGCGTTGAACGGCGAAGATCGGGACAAAAGCGGGGGCCCCGGCATGGCGAGGCCGCCGGATAAACGACGGGGCGCGGCCCCCATCGCGCCGCGCCCCGTTTTGTACCACGCCAGCCGCCGCGTTAGCGGCAAGCGTGGGGGCGTTGCGTCCCGCCGCCGGGCCGCCCCAAGGCGGGACCGCCCCCTCGGGGGGCAGCGCCGCCGCGAAGCGGCAAGCGTGGGGGCCTTTCCTCCCGCCGCCGGGCCGCCCCAAGGCGGGACCGCCCCCTCGGGGGGCAGCGCCGCCGCGAAGCGGCAAGCGTGGGGGCGTTTATTTATAGCCGTAGTAATACTTGTAAGCGTAACCGTAGCCGACCCGGCGGCGCTTGATGCCGTTGAAGATGATGCCCTTCACGTCGGCGCCCACGCTTTCGACGCGGCGGATGGCGTCGCGCAGTTCGCGCGCCGTGCTGTGTTCGGCGCGGGCGACCATGAAGGTGGTGCTGGCATGGCGGACCACGGCCAGCGTATCGGCCACCGGCAGCACCGGGGCGGAGTCGAGAACGATGTGATCGTAGTCGTCCTGCACGCGGTTCAGGAGTTCGGCCAGGCCTTCGCTCAGCAGCAGCTCGCCGGGGTTGGGCGGCAATTGGCCGGCGGGCAGGATGTCGATCTTGAGGCCATCGACCACGTCGCGGCGCAGCACGGCGTCGAAGACGGCGGTGCCGGCCAGCACGTTGGAAAGACCGGCGACCTTGTTGTAGCCGAAATAGCGGCCCAACTGGGGCTTGCGCAGGTCGGTCTCGACCAGCAGGACGCGCTTGCCGCCGGCTGCCAGCAGGGTGCTGAGGTTGGCGGCGATGAAGCTCTTGCCCAGCGCCGCGGTGGGGCCGGTGATGACGATATTTTTATCCTGGGCTCCCATCAGTGCAAAGGCCAGGCCGGTACGCAGCGAACGCAGGCTTTCGACGGCGGGATCTTCCGGCTGCGTGAGGGCGAGCAGATGGGGCTTCCCTTCTTCCACCGTGAACTTGTGCCGGCCGCGCTGGTGCGAGACCAGTTTTTCCTGGGCCGGGCTCTCGGGGATGGAGGCGAATACCGAGAGCCCGCTCTGGCGCTCGGCCTCTTCGGCATCGCGCAAGGTGGGACGCAGCAGGCGCAGGGCAAAGGCCGCCATCACACCCAGCATCAGCCCCAGCAGGCCGGCGATGGCCACGATCATGGTTTTCTTGGGCGCCACCGGGAGCGTGTCGGGAATGGCGAAGTCGATGATGCGGACATTACCCACGGTGCCGGCCTTGGCCACGCGCAGCTGTTGCGCGTTGTTGAGCATGGCGATGTAGAGCTGGGTGCTGACGTCGGCGTCGCGCTGCAGGCGCAACAGATCGCGCTGCGCCGAGGGCAGGACGTTGATCTGGGTGTTGATGTGCTCGGCCTCGTGCGCGTTGACCTCCAATTGGTCGTCGATGGCGCGGACGTTGGGATGGTTGGGACGGTAGCGTTGCGACAGCTCTTCGCGGGCCAGGAGCAGTTCGCGACGCTTCTGCTCGGTGGCCACCGCCTGTTGCAGCAGGCTCTCGGCGGCGCCGCCGACGCTGACGGTCTGGCTTTTGGTCTTGTAGGCGTTGAGGGCGTCTTCGGCCTGGCTCACCGCGGAGCGGATCTCCGGCAGTTGGCCGTCGAGAAACTCCAGGCTTTTGTCGGCTTCGGCGCTGCGGCGCTCGACGTTCTGCTTGAGATAGGCGCTGGCGATGGCGTTGACGATCTCGCCGGCGAACATGACGTCGGGGTGTTCGTAGTTGAGACTGATGATGTTGCTGCCGCGGCCGGCTTCGCTCACGTTCAGATTGGCGCGCAGGCCGCGGTAGGCGGTGATCGGCGCCTGGCGAACGATGCTGAATTCGGCGCCAGGGGCGGCTTGCAGCCGCGCCACCGCGATGTGGCCGGTGCCGCCGGCGACGTCGAACGCCACCCGTTGGTGCAGCGGGCCGCGCGCCACTTCGATGCCGTTTTCATCGGCCAGGCGGAAGCCTTCGTCGGCCGGCGTGAGCTGGAAGACGCGGCCAAAGAGTTGCGGCGGCACCGAGAACTCGGCGAGTTCGAGGAGCTCGCCGCCCCAGGCATAGCCATCGAGCCCAAACAGAGGCTCGGCCACGCCGGCTCCCACGTGGCGGCGAGCAAGCCACTCGCCGATCAGCGGGAGGCGATTGGCCACCTCGACGCGGAGATCCGCCTGGGTGTTGTTGATCGCGTCGAGCAGAACCTCGCGCGAGCGGATGATTTCGATCTCGCCGGTGATGGGCGTGCTGCCGCTGCCGAGCAGGGCTTCGGTGGCCATTTGCAGGCTGCTCAGCGGGCTGCCTTTGTCGTCTTCGACCTGGATCAGGGCGTCGGCGCGATAAATGGGCGTGGCCAGCAACGCATAGGCGATGCCGATGCCGGTGACGACGATGGTAATGCCGACGATCAGCCAAATGTGCTGAAGCAGGGTATCCAGCAAGTCGGACAGGTTGATTTCATCGTCGGAGGAGTCGGGCGGCAGGTTGGGAGATGCGTTCATGGGTGACGGCAAAGGATTCTGTCTCGAGGGCGACCGCTGGCCGCTCCCGCGGCTAGGAGCGGCCTGCGCCCGGGGATTATCGGGTGCTGACGCGTTCGAGGAAGGTCGCCGACGGCAGGATGCTGTTGATCACGCGGGCCCAGCGGGTGACGGATGCCGGATCGACATAGACCACGTCGCGTGGTTCGAGACTGAAGGCGTCGGCGAGGATCATCGCGTCCGGGCTGGAGGCGTTGAGGTGCCAGATCTGCGGGCGCAGGCCTTCGCCGGCGCGGATCACGTAGAGGTGGCCGGCGTTGGACGACAGCGGGTTGAAGCCTTCGGCGTCGGAGACCGCCTCGGCCAGGCTGTAGCGGCCGCGCGGCAGGACCATGGACTGGGGCTGCCCGACTTCGCCCAGGATGAACACCTTGTTGTAGCGGTTCTCGGGAATATTGATGACGTCGCCGGTTTGCAGGCGCAGGTTCTGGCTGAGGTCGCCCTGGTAGTACAAAGCGTAGAGATCGATGGGGATCTCGCGGTTGCCGCGGTTGATGGTGGCGGCGCGGAGATCGGCGGTTTCTTTCAGGCCACCGGCCTGGGCGATGAAATCGGCCACGCTGGGCGGGACGTCGTTGATCGGGAACTGGCCGGGCGTGGCGACTTCGCCCATGACGAAGGCGCGCTGGCTGCGGTAGCCGGACACGCTGACATCGACCTGAGGTTCCACCAGGTAGGCCGCCAGCCGGCGCGCGAGCTCGTCGCGGATGGCCATGACGGTGCGGCCCTGGGCTTTGACCTTGCCGACGTAGGGATAGAAAAATGTGCCATCGGCATTGACCACGCGGCCCGACAACTGGTTGGCGGTGGCGGTGGGGTTGCTCAGCTCGGGATGGTTCCAGACCGTGACCTGCAGGATATCCTGCGGCCCCACCAGATACTGGTATGGGGCGTTTGCCGTTACGGCAGCCTGTGCCTTGCCTTCGGCGGTGGGGCCGAAATCGGCCCTGCGCGTGCCGGTGGTGGCCGGCGCACCCGGCCCGCCCGCGGCTTCGTGCTGCAAGGCGACGCGGCGGCGTTCGGCGAGTTCGGCGAGGGTGGTGGGGTTGATGGAGTAGAGATCGGCCCGCTGGGTGACGTCGCTGTTATAGGGCGCGGTGTCGGACTGGAGCGACTGGTTGGGACGCAGCCGGCCCCATTCGGAGTCGTCCTGCCCGGTGGGGACCACCCCCAGATACTGGCCTGGCGAGAGTGCGCATCCCGCTGTGGCCGCCGCCAGGGCGGCCGCCAGCAGAGGACGCGCCAGGCGGACAGGTGCTGAATGAGACATGGAACGGGCTCCTGCGTCGGGGGGCGATGGAAAAGCGGTGGCGGGGGACGATGTTGCCGATTGGCAGCCAGTGACGAAGGGTAAGGAGGGCATGTTGCAGATCTCAGACGGGCTGGCGGACGACGTGCAGCATGCCGGCCTGTTGAAGTTGATCGAGCCAGTGATCGACACCGGCGTCGATGCCCGCCCAGGCGGTTTCGAAGGCGGCCAGCGGTAGCTGGATCGGGTCGGCGATCTCGCCCACGGTGCCTTGTCCGAGGAGGAAGGTCTTGCCGCTGGCGGCGGGAAAGCGCTGCTGGACCTTGTGGCGATGACCGTGGTCCATGACGAAAACGACGGTGGCGGCGGCAAGCTCGGGCGAGGTGACGGCGGCGGCGCGTTTGTCGGGTGAGATTTCGACGCCATGGGCGGCGGCGGTGGCCAGGGCGAACTCATGGGGCGCGCGGCCAACGGGAGCGCCCAGGCCTCGTGAAATCACTCGGGCCTCCAGGCCGCGCTGCGCCAGGCGCTGGATGAGCAGGGCCTCGGCCATGGGGCTGCGACAGACGTTCCCCGTGCACATAACCACGATTAGGGGAGAGTTGTAATCATTTGCTTCCACGATGAAGGCAGAAAACGTAGTGGGCAACCCGCGCAATTATATAAGTGAGTCTCTCAGATCTATCAGGAAGCGGCCCGGGAGGTTTGCCCGAACGGCTCCCGCCCGTGGCGCATGGCCGACATTATGCCGCTCTTCCACCTCTCGTGGCCGATTTGCGGCGCCCGTGTTCTCCTTCGGCGTGGCCGACGATCCAGTCGCCGACGCTGCGGGTGAGGACTTCGCCCAGGCCTTCGACCGAGCGCAGGGTGACGGCATTGGGGTAGTAACGGTCTACCGGGTGGCCGATGCCGATGGCGTGCAGGGCGATGTCGGTGCGCTGCAGCAGCCAGCGGATGACCTGGTGCAAATGACGGTCGAGATAGTGGCCGGGGTTGTGCGCCAGCGTGTCGGTGTCGCGCGGAGCGCCATCGCTGATCACGATGAGCAGGCGGCGGGGTTCGGGGCGCAGGCGCAAGCGCTGGCTGGCCCACCAAAGGGCCTCGCCGTCGATGTTCTCGCGCAGGATTTCGTCTTTGAGCATCAGGCCGAGATCGCGCCGGCAGCGCCGCCAGGGCGTGTCCATGCTTTTGTAGACGATATGGCGCAGGCCGTTGAGACGGCCCGGGCGGGGCGGGCTGCCGGCCGCCACCCAATCCTGGTAGGCGGCGCTGTGGCGGCGATCGACCGTGGTGTAGCCGAGGATCTCGGTGGGAATGCGGCAGCGCTCGAGGGTCTGCGCCAGGATATCGACGGTTACCGCCGCCACCGCCATGGGGTGGCCGCGCATGGAGCCCGAGTTGTCGATCAGCAGCGTCACCGCCGTGGCTCCGCCGGGCGTTGGGTGGCGCTGGCGGAAGATGTTGCGCTCCAGGGGCCGGGTGACCAGCCGCGCCAGGCGGGCGGGGTCGAGTTCGCCTTCGTCCTGGTCGTGGCGCCAGCGTTCCTGGCTGCTGGCCTGCAGGCGCCGCTGCAGGCGATGCGCCAGGCGCTGCATGATCCGGCGGTAGGGCGCCACCGCGCGGTCCAGGCGGTGGCGCAGGCGTTCGAGTTCGTCGGGATGCCCCAGCTGGCTGGCGGCGATGACCTGGTCGTGGGCCCGGGTGAAGACGCGGTAGCCTTCGGCCAATTCGAGGGGGAGCGGTGGCCCGGGGTCGAGGGGCGAGTCGGGTTGTGTCGGGTCGGGGGGCTGGTCGGTGTCGGGGCGGGAGGCATGAGCCGTGCGGCCGGTGTCGGGACGCGCCGCGTCGTCGGGCATCTCGAAGGGGTTTTCAAGGCTCTGCGGCTCGTCGGGCGCGCGGGTGCGGGCGGCCTGGCCGGCGGCGGCTACCAGGTGGCGGCTGGGCAGCGGGCGGCTGCGAGGGTTGAGCCAGCGCATGAGGCCGCCGCCCGGGCGGCGCCGCGTGGATTCATGCTCGGCCAATTGGCGGCTGACGCCGCGCGCCAATTGGCCGAAGTGCTCGGCGTCGCGCAAATGCCGCAACAATTGCGGCAACGCCTCGCGCAACGCGGGGGCCACCGCCGGTAGCGGCGGCTCGTGGTTGCCGCGCATCAGGCTGTCGCGAAAATAGCTCGATACCTGTGCTTGCAAGAGTGCGGCGGGATCGTGCGCCGGCGGCTCCGGCAACTGGTGCAGGTTGGCGGCGATACCGGGAAGCCAGGCCGCGCCCAGGGCTTCGGCGCGAGCTCGCGCCAGAGCATGGAAATACGCCATGGCGCGGGCGGCGGCTTCGTCGTCCCGGGACGGCGGTTCGGCCGGGTCGCGCGAAGATCGCAGCGGTGGCGACGGTTGCGAAGCCAGCGCTTGGCGGCCATCCGCGGGATCGGGCAGCAGGCCGTCGGCGAAGCGCAGGTGGCAGGCGGCGGCATCGGCCTGGGCGCGCCAGGCCAGGCCAAGAGGGTCGTCGGGATCGTGGCCCTGGGCCGCCGCATCCTCCAGCCCCAGCGGTACGGCGCCGCGATCGGCGAAGATCCGGGCGCAACTGAGAATGGCATGGCGCCGCGGCGTACTAGCCGGCGCCATGCGGCAACTCTCGGGCAAAGCAGCGCTGGTAGAGCTCGGCGACCAGCGGTTGCTCCGCCTCGTCGCATTTGTTGTAGAAGGTGACCAGGAAGGCCACGCCGAGATCGTGAAAGATCTGGGTGTTCTCGGCCCAGTGGATGACGGTGCGGGGCGACATCACCGTGGCCAGTTCGCCCTGGATGAAGGCGGCGCGGGTGAGCGTGGCCAGTTGCACCATCGCGCGCAACTGGGCCTGGCCGGCCTCGGTGGCGAAGGCCGGCACGCGGGCGGCGACGATGGCGGCCTCGTGCTCCGGATCGAGATAATTGAGGGTGGCGACGATATGCCAGCGGTCGAGCTGCCCCTGGTTGAGCGGCTGCGTGCCATGGTAGAGGCCGCTGGCGTCGCCCAGGCCCACCGTATTGGCGGTGGCGAACAGCCGGAAGGCGGGGTGCGGCGTAAGCACCCGGCCCTGATCGAGCAGAGTGAGCTTGCCTTCCACTTCGAGCACGCGCTGGATCACGAACAGCACGTCGGGCCGACCGGCGTCGTATTCGTCGAAGATCAGGGCCACCGGCCGCTGCAGGGCCCAGGTCAGCATGCCGGGCACGAACTCGGTAATCTGGCGGCCATCGTGGACCACGATAGCGTCTTTGCCGATGAGATCGAGCCGGCTGATGTGGCTATCGAGATTGACGCGGATGCACGGCCAGTTGAGCCGCGCCGCCACCTGTTCGATATGGCTGGTTTTGCCCGTGCCGTGATAGCCCTGGACGAGTACCCGCCGGTTATGCATGAAGCCCGCGAGGATGGCCAGCGTGGTGTTGCGATCGAAGCGGTAGCCGGGATCGAGATCGGGAACGTGCTCGCTGGGCTCGGAGTAGGCCGGGACTTCCAGGTCGATGTCGAGGCCGAAGACTTCCGCCGCGTGAAGCGTGATGTCGGGCAGCCCGGCGGGCAGGGCTGGCAGGGGTGCTGCGGGGGAGGACTGCGGCGCCGTCATGGCAGGAGCGTAACCGTCGCGAAGTCTGAAAGATTCCATTATAGGGTTGGCGCCTTGAAGCGTTCCGGAGCCGCGCTGGCAAGGTGCCGCGAGCCGTCGCGCCGCGGGCAGGGCATAATGGCGCGTTGCACGCACGCCCTTTCCGGAGCCGACTTTCGCACAATGACCGTTTCCGCCGAATCCACGCCAGCCACTGCCCCCCAGTCCGCCGCGGCGCGTCGGCGTTTCATCTTGCTCCTGGTGGCGGTGGCCGCGATCAGTCCGCTTGGCATCAACATCTACCTGCCGTCGATGCCGGGCATGGCGCGCTCGCTGGGCGTCGATTACGCCACGATCCAGGTCACGTTGTCGGTCTATCTCACCGCCGTGGCCTTGGGGCAATTGATCGTCGGGCCATTATCCGACCGCTTCGGCCGGCGGCCGGTGCTGCTCATCGGCCTGTGCATGTATGTGCTGGGCTCGCTGGTGTGCGGGCTGGCGGAGAACATTTTCTGGCTCAATATCGGCCGGGTCATCCAGGCCCTGGGCGGCTGCTCCGGCATCACCCTGACGCGCACCATGGTGCGCGACCTTTACGATCGCAACCAATCGGCGAGCATGATCGGCTACCTGACGATGGGCATGTCGGTGGCGCCGATGGTCGCGCCCATGGTCGGCGGCCTGCTCGACGCCACCTATGGCTGGCGGGCGTCGTTCTTTTTCCTGGTGTGTTTCGGGGTGCCGATCACCGTGCTGGCGTGGGCGAAGCTGCGCGAGACCAATCCGTATCTGTTGCGTGACGGCAAGGTGCAGGATCCGGCCGCGCCCCGGGGCCCGGCTCGCGGCCCGGCCCCCGGCCTGCTGAGCAGTTACGGCAGCTTGTTCTGTTCGGGCAAGTTCTGGGGATATTCGCTCACCACGAGCTTCGCCTCGGGGGTGTTCTTCGCCTTCGTCGCGGGCGCGGCCTACGTAATGATCGAGCTGCTGGGCCGCAGCCCCTTCGAGTACGGGGTGTATTTCGGTACCGTGTCGCTGGGCTACATGACGGGCAACTTTCTGTCCGGCCGCTATGCGGCGAAGGTGGGCCCCGATCGCATGATCGCCTTCGGTTCGCTGTACAACGTGGCATCCGTGCTGATCATGGTGCTGGGCTTCGGATTGCTGGGCATCCATCATCCGCTGATGCTGTTCCTGCCGATGATGGGCGTGGCAATGAGCAACGGGCTCGTGCTGCCCAGCGCGATCGCGGGCGCCGTGAGCGTGCGGCCCGAGGTCGCCGGGGCCGCCTCGGGCCTGGCGGGCAGTCTGCAAATGGGTGTCGCCGCCCTGGTGGCGCCGTTGGTGGGCTGGCTGCTGGTGGATAGCGCCTGGCCCCTGCTCGGGGTGATGCTGGTGGCGTCGCTGTTGTCGGCCGTGTCTTACCGGATGATCCGTTGATGAAGACGCCCTGGATGTTCATTGGCATGCTGATCCTGGTGGCGGCGATCAGCCCGCTGGGAATCAATCTCTACCTGCCGTCGATGCCTGAAATGGCGAGATCGCTGCAGGTGGATTTTGCCGCGGTGCAGGTCAGCTTGTCGGTGTATCTGGCGGCGGTGGCGGTGGGCCAGCTGGTGGTCGGTCCTTTATCGGATCATTACGGCCGGCGGCCGGTTTTGTTGGCCGGGCTCGCGCTGTTCGTGCTCGGCTCGGCGCTGTGCGCGGTGGCCCCCGATATCCTGGTGCTGAACCTGGGGCGCATCGTGCAGGGCTTCGGCGGCTGCGCGGGCATCGCCTTGAGCCGCGCCATCGTGCGCGACCTCTACGATCGGCAACGGGCGGCCAGCATGCTCGGCTACGTTTCCATGGGCATGGCGGTGGCGCCGATGGTGGCGCCCGCCATCGGCGGCCTGCTCGAGGCCAGCTTCAGTTGGCGCGCCTCCTTCGTGGCCCTGGGCGGTTTTGGTGTGCTCACCCTGGCGGTGGTGTTCATCCAGTTGCACGAAACCTTGCCCGCCAAGCGCGTGTCGACGCCTGCCCCTGTGGCCGAGAGCACCGACACGGTGTCCCGCCTGCTTGCGGGCTATGCGTTTTTGTTGCGCTCGCGGCTGTTCTGGGGCTTTGCCATGGCCACCAGCTTTACCTCGGGGGTCTTTTATGCCTTCATTGCCGGGGCCGCCTATGTGATGATCGAAATGATGGGCCGCAGTCCCGTCGAGTACGGCATTTATTTCACCCTGGTGGCCTTCGGCTATATCGTCGGCAATTTCATCTCGGCCCGGTTCGGGCAGCGTGTCGGCCACGGCCGGCTCATCCGGGTGGGGCTGGGCATAGCGCCCTTTTGTCTGGTGGCGATGGCGATGTTCTTTGCATGGAACTGGCTGCACCCGCTGGCGCTGTTCGGGCCGATGTTCGTCCTCGGCGTGGGTAACGGGCTGGTGATGCCCGGCTGCATCGCCGGAGCGGTCAGCGTGCGCTCCGATGCCGCGGGCGCGGCCTCGGGTTTGGCGGGAAGCCTGCAGGTGGGCCTGGGGGCCCTGATCGCCCCGCTGGTCGGCGCGGTGATGGGAACATCCATCTGGCCGCTGATCGCGGTCATGATGGCCAGTGCCCTCCTGGCCATGGCGGCATTTCGCCTTACCCGGCGCTCGACCGGCTGATGTCATCGAAGGGGCCGGGGCGCAAACTCCATGGAGTGGGAGGAGCCGGCGGCTTTTGCGACGCGGGGCGCCCCGGCATTGGTGGCGGCTGCCAGGCCCCCCGCGGGAGGGCTTGGCGCTTCGGTGCTTGGCGCTGCGCGCCTTAATTGAAGGGGCCGCCGCGGCCACCCACGCTGAAACGGCCCGCGCCCAGCAGAGCCACCGCCACGCCGCCGAACAGGAACATGGCCTGCAGTTCGAGCGACCAGCCGCCGCTGTTGGTCATGTCCCAGAAATGGCTCGTGTGTGCCAGGAGTACGGCGACAACCATGTTGGCCGCGATCAGCAGGCCGCCGATGCGGGTATAGACGCCGAGGATCACCAGCAAGGGCGCCAGGACTTCACCCAGATAGGCGCCCCAGGCGAAGAACGCGGGCATTCCGCGCGCGACGAGCATGCCCTCGATGCCGCCGATGCCGCCGGTGAGTTTGGCGATGCCATGCAACAGAATCAAAATGCCCAGCGTGAGGCGCAAGACCAGTTTGCCGGCGTCGTCGAAGTTGAGATTGCTCATGGAGTGTCTCCAAAGGATGGTCGATCGGTTGGGGGGGTGAGGAAAACAGCCGTCAGGCGCGCGGGTGATGCCTGGCGTGCAACTGCTTGAGGCGCTCGCGCGCCACGTGGGTATAAATCTGGGTGGTGGCGATATCGGCATGGCCCAGCAGAAGCTGCACGACGCGCAGGTCGGCACCGTGGTTGAGCAAGTGCGTGGCGAAGGCATGACGCACCACGTGCGGTGAAATCGGCGTGAGGATACCAGCGCGGTGTGCCAGTTTTTTGATGATCTGCCAGAAGCCCTGGCGGGTCATGGCGCCGCCGCGGCTGGTCACGAACAGCACATCGCTCAGGCGCCCCGCCAGCAATAAGGGTCGAGCCTCGCGCTGGTAGCGTTCGATCCAGTCGGCGGCTTCGTCACCCAGGGGCACGAGGCGGTCTTTGGCGCCTTTGCCGCGCACGACGTGCACCACGCCGTCGTTCAGGCGGACATGCAGCGATTGCAACTGCGTGAGTTCGGAGACTCGCAGGCCGGTGGCGTACAGGGTTTCAAGCATGGCGCGGTCGCGAACGCCGCGCGGCTCCCGGGTGTCGGGGGCGGCCAGCAGCCGTTCGACTTCGGCTTCGCTCAGGCTGTGCGGCAGGCGGGGCGGCGGCTTGGCGCCAGTGACGTGCAGGCAGGGATCGTGTTGGACGAGGTGCTGGCGGCGGGCCCAGGTGTAGAACCGCCGCAGCGCCGCCAGCCGCCGGTTGGCCGTGGTGGCGCGAGTGGTGGCGTGCTCGTGGGCGAACCAGGCCTGGATGTCGGCGCCTTCGGCGGTGGCCAGCGCGAGTGGCAGCGGACGCGAGCGCAGCCAGCCCGCGAAGCGGCTCAAGTCTTGCCGGTAGGCCGCCAGGGTGTTGCGGGCCAGGCCGTCTTCCAGCCAGAGGGCATCAACGAAAGCATCGATCCGGGCCGTATCGGCGGGATCGGGCGGCGGGACTGGAGGTGTCGGCGACAAGACCATAGTCGCGATCATAGTCTGAGCCGGACGTCTTGCAGCCTCCGGCGCGCAAAAATGTGGGTACACGTGGGGAATCGGCGGCAGACGGCCGGCCCGCCGAGCGCGGTGGCCGCGATATTTGCCAGGAAATTTGACAAACCTGATTTAAATGCCCCATAATAGCGAGCTTGGGTCTTTAGCTCAGTCGGTAGAGCAGTGGACTTTTAATCCATTGGTCGCGGGTTCGAGTCCCGCAGGACCCACCAGCATTTATTTTGTTGTGCGCCGTTTGTTGCGCACACCTCCGCCCAAGGGATCGGCTCTTCTCGGTAAACGGGAGATGAGCGTTCCTCAACGGGTTGATCGCGATCCCGCCTCAAAAAGGTGGGATTTTTGCGTTATTGGCAGGCCGGTATATCCGATATGCGCGCGGGATGATATACTAAATGGATACCTTTGGCTCGCCAGGCCCTTGTGTGGCGAGCTTTCCGCTGTATGTGTTGCATGCACGTCTTCATTTCAAAGCCTGGGCTAGTGCCGGCCGCTGGCATTGGGTTCCTGGTGCCGGTCATCAGGTCCGCCAGGCCTGGGTTCTTTCCTTGGGCCTTCTAGCGCAAGTCTCGCCCGGCAGGCGAGTTGGCAAGGCGTTCTCCACTCTGGCGCCGCGGGCGTTTTCCAGGAGTGGCGAGGAAGTCTCCTCCACGGGAGGAATGATTCACTCGAGTGCTTTTACGGGCGGCCTGGCATCGGATCCCCGACGACAGGCCGGGCTTCGTTGCGGCTCGCGGCCTCGGCGTCCCGAACTGACTTCACCCCTGGCAAACCGGGCCGGTGTGCGCGCTGCCGCTGTTGTGATCCATTAATACGAGAGGTTGATTGATTTGGCAAAAGAAGAACTGATTGAGATGCGTGGTGTGGTATCCGAAGTATTGCCGGATTCCCGGTATCGGGTGACGCTCGAAAACGGGCACGCCCTGATCGCCTACAGTGCGGGCAAGATGCGGAAGAACCATATCCGCATCCTGGCCGGCGATGATGTTTCCGTCGAGATGTCGCCCTACGACCTGACCAAGGCGCGGATTACCTTCCGCCATCTCAAGGATCGCGGCCCGATGCGAACCTCGCGCCCCGTGCGCCGCTAGGTCTCGATCATCACGCGGCCGTTCGGCGCGGGCCGCCAGCGGCGCCAAGCCACCGGCCGCACCGGCCGCTGGCGTATCCTCGAATCGCCCGGCGCCCGGCATGGCGCCAAGCGCCGCCTCTCCGGCCGGCGTGTTCACCCATCAGGATTTCGATACACTGGCTGTTATCCGCCGTTGTCGGCTTGCAGGTGAAGATTGCCCCATGGCTCGATTTGATGTCCTCCGGCCCGTCCTCGCGGCGTGGCTGATCGCGTTGCCCGTGGCGGTGGCGGCACAGTCCGCCGATCGCAGCAGCATCGGCGCGCAATATGGCGTGGATTCCGATTTCAGCCGGTATACGCTCAATTATGAAACGGCACCCTGGTGGTCGCGCGCCACGAGTCTCGGCCGTTTTGCCCTTCAGGGCGAGTTCGGCGTGTCGTACTGGCACGCACGGCACCGCGGCGAAGACGCCAGGCGGTCTGCCTGGCAGGCCAGCGCCATTCCGATGTTCCGGTGGTGGCTGACCGACCGCTTCTACCTGGAAGCGGGCATCGGCCTGACGCTTTTCAACCACACCCGCCTGGGCGAGCATGAACTGAGCACCGCCCTGCAATTTGGCGATCACCTCGGCCTGGGCTATCAAATCACTGAAAACTGGCGACTCGGGTTACGGGTGTCGCATTTTTCCAACGCCGGGATCAAACGCCCCAACCGTGGCCTCAATGCCTATCAGTTGGGCGTTTCGTGGCAGTGGTAAAAGGCGGCTCAGGCGGCCCGCAGGGGTGATTCGGCCTTGATCGTTACCGAGGCTTCGGTGGTGAGCAGCAGAAAGGTAAAGCTTTCCTGCAAATACAGGCGCACATGATGCTCGTCGTGGCTCAGATAGCCGATGGAGACGTCCTGGCCCAGGTGGAATGAAAAATCGCCGCCGCGGGTGCTCAGAACGCTGCCGCCGGCAATGGCCGGAGCCCAGATGATGTCGCCCTTGACGAGGCGGCGGATGTGTTCGAGTACGGGATAGCCCTGGTCGGAGGCTTCGCTCAGGGCGGTATAGGCGTCGGCGCCCAGCAGTACGGTATAGGGGCCCTCCACGCCTTCGAGGCGCAGGCGCTCGAGCGCTTCGGCGACGACGTCGGGGTACTGCGCCACGTCGGATGGCAGGCGCAGGACCGGGTTGGACGAGCCTTCACGCAGGCCCTGGATATGCGCGGCCCGGTAACCATCGAAAACGGCGCGGTCTTCGGCCAGGGCGAGGCGCGTGGCGGCTTCTTTGGCGGGCTGCCAATCCGAATCCTCGGCGCCGCGTTCGACGTCGTCGATGGCCTCGCGCGAGAGGTCAAATGGCACACGCAGTTCGATCACGGGCTTGACGTCGCGCTGATGGGCGCGCACGCCCTCGAGCGGCGCGTCGATGAGGCGCTGGTGGCCGGTACCTACGGCCGCAAACGCGGCGCCCTGCGGACCGACGAGGTCGACCACGCGGCGGCCGGCGAGCGAGCGCTTGAACGTGCGCGCCACTTCTTCTTCGATTTGGGCCCAGGCCGCGGTGGAGATGGGGGCCAGTTCGCGATGCAGGTTATTCATACCGTGAAGCTCCTTTCAGGGATCCGATGGCGAGCGAGCCGCCGGAGGCTGCGGCTGGCTCGGATGGAAGAGGGGGGGCGGCGGACGGATCGCCGGTATCCGGCGCGGGGCCTGGCTGGCGTTCGGCGAGCGCCTCGAGCAGCGGTAGCGAGGGCACGAAGAACAGCCCGCCGGTGACGGCGGTGGAGAAATCGAGGAGACGGTCGTAGTTGCCGGGTGGCAGGCCGACGAACATGTTCTCGAGCATCTGCTCGATGGGCTGCGGCGATTTGGCGTAGCCGATGAAATACGTGCCGAACTCGCCGTGGCCCGGGCGGCCGAAGGGCATGTTGCCGCGCAGGATCTTGATTTCGTTGCCGTTTTCGTCTTCGAGAACGGTAAGGGCATTGTGCGCCGAGCTGGGCTTGGTGGCGTCGTCGAGCTCGATGTCGGACAGCTTGCGTCGACCGATGATGCCTTCCTGGACCTCTACCGGCAGGGCGTTCCAGCCGTCCATGTCATGTAGGTACTTTTGTACCAGAACATAGCTGCCGCCGGCGAATTCGGGATCGTCGTCGAGAACGGTGAACTCGATGGCTTCCTGCCCCGAAGGGTTCTCGGTGCCATCGACGAAGCCGATGACGGCACGCTGGTCGAAATAGCGGAAGCCCTGCACCTCGTCCACGACGGTCACGGCCCCGCGCAGTTCGTCCATCAGGCGGGTGGCGAGTTCGAAACAGCCGTCGGCCTGCTCGGCCCGGATATGCAGCAGGATGTCGCCCGGCGTGGCCACCGCCCGACGCTCGGCGGGGCCGAATTCGCGAAACGGGTGCAGCTCGGCCGGGCGGGGGGCGCCGAACAGGGCGTCCCAGGCCCGGGAGCCGAAGCCGATCACACAAGAGAGCCTGGCGTCGGGCAAGCGCTGGCCGACGGAGCGTACGATGGCGGCAATGTTGGCGCACCAGGCGCGTACCGCGGCATGATGGGCTTCGCCGTGGTGAACGGTGGCGACGATGAAGACGGCATGGCGTGTGGTTGGCAGGTGGACCGGCTGGGGGGCGGGCTGGGCGGCGGACGGCGTCATGGCAAAAAAAACGTGGCGTTGAAGGGCGTCGCTGGCAAGACCGGCGGATGCCGCTAGTGTATGCCAGGGCGGGCTGGCCCGCCGCCGCACCGCATGCAAGGAACCGCGCGGCGCGAGCCGGCCGGCGGGCTCGCCCGGGAGCCGGGGGCGGCCCGGAATGTGGCGTCGCGCTAGAATGACAGGTTACCCACCGCCATTTTCCTTTGTCGGGGCATGTCATGTCCAATCGAACCGACCCGCCTTCCCTCTGCATCCAAGACCAGGCCGATTGGGGCCTGGAGCCGCTGGTCGCGGCTTTGCGCGAATCACGCGAGCACACCCATAAAGTGCGGCACAATGGCCGCCTGCGCGAGTTGCCGTCGCGCGCCGTGCTGGAAGAGATCCTGCTGGGCCTGGCCGCAGCGATGTTTCCCACCCACTACGGGCAGACCGACCTCACCGACGAAAGCATCGATTTTTTCGTCGGCAATACCTTGAATCGCACGCTCAACCTCCTGCGCGGGCAGGTGCGGCGCGGCCTTCTGTTCCTGGCCGACGACGATCAATGGACGAGCGAAACCCTCGAGGCCCGGGCGCTGGAGATCACGCGCGAGTTTGCCCGCTGCCTGCCCGACGTGCGGGCCCTGCTGGTGAGCGATCTCCATGCCGCCTTCCAGGGCGATCCGGCGGCGACGAGCATTTCCGAGATCCTGCTCTGTTATCCCGGCTTCGTGGCGGTGGCCTACTATCGCCTGGCCAATGTGCTGTATCGGCTGGGCATGCCGCTGCTGCCCCGCCTGATGACCGAGATCGCGCATTCCGCCACGGGCATCGACATCCATCCGGGCGCTACCATCGGGCGCAGTTTCTTCATCGATCACGGTACCGGCGTGGTCATCGGCGAAACCGCCCTGATCGGCGAGCGCGTGCGCATCTATCAGGCCGTGACGCTCGGCGCCAAGCGTTTTCCGGCCAACGACGACGGCAGCCTGCAGAAGGGCGCGGCCCGCCACCCGGTGGTCGAGGACGACGTCGTGATCTATGCCGGCGCCACCGTGCTGGGGCGAGTCACCATCGGCCGCGGCTCTACCATCGGCGGCAATGTGTGGCTCACCCAAAGCGTGGCGCCCAATAGCAGTATTACCCAAGCCAAAATGTGCAACGATTAAGGAGCCGGCTGCCGCCACCGCCATGCCGCTGACGCTCGCCCACGCCGTTCATAGCGAACTCATCATCAAAAAAAGCCGCTTCATCGGCTGTGTCCAGCCGATGGCGGACCGGGCGGGCGCGGTACAGGTGGTAGAACGGCTGAGGGTGGAGCATCCGGGCGCCGCGCACGTGTGCTGGGCCTTGTTGGCCGGCGGGCACTCCGCGGCGGTCGACGACGGCGAGCCGGGGGGCACCGCCGGGCGGCCCATGCTCGATGTGCTGCGCCACCAGGATCTCGATGGCGTGCTGGCTACCGTGGTGCGCTACTTTGGCGGTGTCAAACTGGGTGCGGGCGGGCTGGTGCGGGCGTATACCGATTGCGTCGCCCAGGCGCTGTTGCAGGCGGAAAAAATCCCCGTGGTGGCGCGCGAGGTCTGGTTATGCCAAGTGCCTTACGCCCTGGAAGGCCTGGTGCGCCGCGAGATCGAAGCCGCCGGACTCGAATTGCTGGACGTCGAGCATGGCAGCCTGGTGGCGCTGGGCATAGGGATGCCGGCCGATATGGCCGAGGGCTGGCGGGCCCGGATCGACGATCTCAGCCATGGGCGCGCGGGCTGGCGCCAGCCCGACGAAGGGGTCTAGAGAAAGTACCCACGAAAGTACCCGCGCGACGGCGTTTTCTCTTCCGGGGAAGGTTAATCGTCCAGCTTGTTGGGCTGACGGGTCGCCGACGCGACGGGCGTCGGCTGCGCCCAATCGGGGTTGGCGTAGCGTTCGTAGTGGGCGCGGGTAAAGGCCGCGCCAAAATAGAAGATCAGGGCCGAAAAATAAATCCAGGCGAGCAACGCCACCAGCGAGCCGGCCGCGCCGTAGGCGGTGAGCAGGGTGCCGCTGCCCAGATACAGGCCGATGGCGAATTTGCCAATGAGGAACAGCAGGGCGGTAAGAATGGCGCCGGGCAGCACGTCGCGCCAGCGCAGACGGACGCTGGGCAGTAGCTTGAGAACCGCGGCGAACAAGGCGATGAACGCGGCAAACGACACCAGTTGCGAGAGCCAGCGGCCATCGAGCCAGATCGGATAGTCGCCCAGGTGCGCGATCGGCCAATATTGGCGCAGCAGGGCCAGCGCGGCCTCGGCCAGCAGGGTAATGGCAAGGAAGGAGGTGAGCGCCAGCAGCACGGTAAAGGCGATCAGCCGGCTTTGCACCGTCTGGCGCAGTCCGCCGCGGGAGCTGGAGACGTCCCAGATGTCGTCGAGGCTGGCCTTGAGTTCGGCGAAGGCGGTGGTGGAACTGAAGAGAACGATGCCGAGCGACAGCCAGGTGGCGATCAGGCTGCCCTGGGTGTAATGCGCATTGGCCATGACGGTGGCCACGATCTCGGCGCCACGCGGCCCGATGGAGATTTCAATCCAGCGCAGGATCTCGCCGCGGATCTCGTTTTCACCAAAAAACCAGCCCGAGAGCGCGACGACCAAGAGCAGGATGGGAGCCAGCGAGAACATCATGTACAGGGCCAGCGCGGCCCCCTTGCTACTGGCGCGCTTGTCGAGCCAGAGTTCGGTGGCGCGTACGAGCAAGGCGATCGGGCCTATGCGCCGCCAAAATGGAGGTGAAGCGGAAGAGTTATCGGCCATGTTGCGACTCGGGGCTGCGGCCCTCACAGTGTAAGGGTTTCATGGCGCAGGCCCAAATGCGTGGGCAGGAGCGCTGGCAATCGGATTATGATGGGAAGTTTTGCGGGGCAGGCCAATGAGTGCGGATCTGCCACGTTGTTTGGAGAAGCAAGCATGGATATGGTCGATGCCCTGGCGAACCTGCTGCGGGTGGAACGCCTGGAACTCAATCTTTTTCGGGGTGTCAGCGCCGATATCGGCCGCGACCACGTGTTCGGCGGACAAATCCTCGGCCAGGCCTTGATGGCGGCGGCGGCCACCGTTGACGGGCGCACGGCGCATTCGCTGCACGCCTACTTTTTGCGGCCGGGCGACATCCACGCGCCGGTGCTCTACGATGTCGAGCGCATCCGGGATGGCGGCAGCTTCAGCACGCGGCGGGTGGTGGCGATCCAGCATGGCCAGCCCATCCTGCACACCGCGATTTCTTTCCAGGTGGGCGAGCCGGGGCTGGAACATCAGGCCAAGATGCCGGAAGTGCCGCCGCCGGAGGTGGTGCGGCAAGATCCCGCAAGCCTCGAGCGCATCCTCGCCCGCCTGGACAATCGCATGCGCGAGGCACTGCAGTACCGCAGCGCCTTCGAGTTGCGCGAGGTTCACCCCGACCTGCCGGCGGGCCGCGATGGCCTCGAGCAGCACTGCATCTGGCTGCGCCCCTGCGGCCAACTGCCCGACGATCCCTTGCTGCAGCAGGCGGCGCTGGCCTATGTCTCCGACTTCAATCTGCTGCAAACGGCCATGCTGCGGCATGAGGTCTGCCTGGGCGACGACTGCATGCAGGTTGCCAGCCTGGATCATTCCATGTGGTTTCATCAGCCGGTCGATTTCAGCGATTGGCTGCTGTATGTCACCGATTCGCCCAGGGCCGGCAATGCGCGCGGCTTTTGCCGCGGCAGTCTGTTCGACCGCCAGGGACGTCTGGTGGCGTCGGTGGCCCAAGAAGGATTGGTGCGGGATCGGCGGTTGCGCTCGCCCGCCGCTATAATCAAAAACCCGTAACGCGCCGTGCGCGGCAACCGGCGGTGAACCGGTTTGGTGCCGTGCGGTCCCAATCCTTTTGATCAACGAGGTTTACATGACCACTCTCGTATTGGCCACCGACGGTTCCGACTACAGTATTGCGGCGGCGAAGTTCCTGCACACGGCCAAGCTCGTGCCCGCCGGCGGCAAGGTGCACGTGGTGCACGTCTCCACTCCGCTCACCGGCCGTGCCGCCAGCCTGGTTGGCGCCAAGGCGGTGGAAGAATGGCACGCCCAGGAGTCCGCCGAGGCGATCGACCCCGTGCTCAAGGTATTGCTCGACCTCGGCATCGAAGCCGAAGCCCATCCCCTCGTGGGCCACGCGCCGCGCGAGATCGCTGAATATGCCAAGAAAGTGGATGCCCAGATGATCGTCCTGGGCGCACATGGCCGCGGCGTGCTGCTCGACGCCGTGATCGGCTCGGTGGCGGGCCGCGTGCTCAGCATGGCCAAGTGCCCGGTGCTGCTGGTCAAGTAAATCCACGCTCGGGGGCTGCGCAGTCGGTGGCCGGCACGGTAGGTCCCCGGGCAGCCCCAAGCCAGACAGCCCGCTTGGCAACGACGGGTGGCTGCAGCCCTAGAAGCCCGTTCTTAGCGCCCCGCCCCGCCTTGTCGGCGGGGCGTTGCTTTTCCGGTACTGGCACAGGCCGGCGCCGAGGCTTTGGGGCCTCGATGCTTCGAGCAAGCCTTCGACGCCGAAGGACGAAAGCCCTGAACGGGCGCGGTGTCGCCATGCTATTTCACAGCCATGGTTTGCGTGGGTTTCACGCTCTGGGTCAGACAAACTCCGGCTGCAGTACGCCTTCGCGCACGACCAGGGAGTCATCGAGCAGGACGGTGCAGTTTTTCATGGGAATATCGAAGTGGCCTAGCGTATAACGATTGGCGTGCTTATTGGCTCCGGTGGAAAACAGGAAATTGCCGGCAAAAGCACGTTGCTCCACGCCATTGTGGTCGCCGCGATCGTACATCGTCATCGAATCCCAACGAGCCGTCGGGTTCACGCCCCAACCGAGATGAGAGGTGTAATACGCGTTGTCGTCGTTCCAGGCGGCAAAATAACTGCGCATGAGTTGGGCATCCAGGCCGTCGCCTTCCACCGAGACAATCTGGTCGGTTTCGATCGTGAGCACGACCGGGGTTTCGAGATAGCGCTTGAAAGTGAGGTTGATATCGCCGGGACTCAAGACCACGGTGCCATTGACCGCGCCGCCCATTGGATACGCTGCCACCAGACCTCCCGGCCAGTGTCCGAGCTGCCCAGGCGCGTCTACCGCACCCCAACCGCCGCCAATGCGCGCGTCAACCACGTTGACTGAGAGGTCCGTGCCGGTTGGCGAGCTAATCCGCATGGTCTTGGCTTGACGCAGGCGGTCTACCGAGCGAGCCACGGTATTTTTGAGCGCGGGATCGGGGCCCAGCCGCTCCAGAATCTCTGGATGCTCGTTGCTGACGTAGAGGATGCGGCTGCCGGCGGCCAGCACTTCCTGGGCTTCGCGACTATGCAACAGGCCTTCGATCGTTAGGTCGACCACCATCGTGCTGGCTTTCATGGCGGCCAAGGCCGCGGCTTGTCCCGTGAGGGCGTCGCTGGCACCGCTGGAGCGTACAGGAACATCGATGGATTGCGGCGGCGAAGGCAGAACCAGGTGAAACGGCCTCGCATTCATACGCAGCAATGCCAACTCGGCAAGCTGGACGTTCTGCTGGCGTGAGGTCGATTCCGAGACGATAGCGACCGTTGCTCCGGGCTCGATCTTGCAAATTGTAAAGGTGCGGACAAAGGATTCAATCCATTTATGTTCAATGCGACTTGATAGCATTAGCTGCCTCCGTTGGGTTCATTAAAGTCAATGAATGGTGAATGGCAAAACTCAGGTCGAGATGAGACTGTGCCGAGATGGCATAATCTGTGATCGATGTGACCAGCGGTAGAGTCGAGGTAACTTCGCATTGGCAACGAGATAGTCTGGCCTGACGCTGGAATCCCGGGCTAGCCGGCTGAGATAATGTCTTTAGGATCGAAATAGAGCTGATGGATATTCGCCAATTACAATTCTTGCTGGCGATCGTCGACCAGGGTACCTTAGGTCGTGCGGCCCGCCATTTGGGTGTGACCCAGTCGGCCTTGTCACAAAGTCTGGCCCGTCTTGAAAAGTATTTGCAGGTCGCGCTTTTTGAACGAACATCACGGGGCATGGTGCTGACACCCTACGGCTCGGCTCTCGTTACCAGAGCTCGCACCATCGCCAACGAGGCTCAATTTGCTCTCGAGGATATCGATGGTCTGCGTGGGCTGGGGCGGGGGCATCTGGTGGTTGGCGCTGGGCCCGCGTTGGCATGCACTTTCGTTTCATGGGCAATCACGAGGTTGCTGCTGAGCAGGCCCAGGCTGACGGTATCCATCAAAGAGGGGAGTATGAGCTCGCTCGGGCCGGCTATTGAGAAAGGAGAAGTGCATCTTGCGGTTCTCAGTCGTGATAAGTCGAGTCAAGAGCGGCAGTTGGTAACCGAGGACATCCTTTCAGAATCCGTAAATGTCGTTGCACGTAAAAATCATCCCTTGCATAAAAAAGGCTCCTTGCGGTTGGAAGACTGTTTGAATTACACTTGGGTGTTGCCTCCGCGTCCGGATACTTTACGTCTTTTTATCGATAGCGCTTTTACCAAGATAGGTCTCCCGGAGCCAAGGGTCATTGTGGAAAGCGCGTCTGCCATGACGATTAAAAGCTTCTTGGTTCGTGGTGATTCCTTGGGGTTCATGTCGCATCGGCTTATCAGTCTTGAACGAGATGCCGGGCTGCTTGAGCCGCTGTTTGTAGAGGGCGCGGTCTGGGAACGTGACGTTCAGGTGGTGTATTCTCAAAGAAGGAGCTTGTCGCGGACCGCGGAGCGCTTGATTGTGGAGCTTCGTCAATTGGCTAAGCAAGAGCCGTAGGCAAGGGGGCTGTATCGGTAAGGCGGACCATCTCGCGCGCCAGCTTGTTCAATAACTCCATCTTTAGCTCCGAATGATCGACAGAACCCCAGAGATTATGGTTTTCGTGAGGGTCTTCAGCCAGATCGTAGATCTCACCTATCTCATCGTCATCTGAAATGGAGATTCTGAATCGCTGATCGATCAGAGTCCGTATCCTGAAATTCTTGTCTTTGCCAAATTTGTACCAGGCTGCTTCGCTTTCGATGACGATAGCTCTGGCATCTGGCCGACGGGAGGTCAACGAGTATCCTTGCATACCATTGTTGGGATTTATATTCGCTCGTTTAAGGATGGTTCTGGCGATATCAATCGTGCCGGCAAGCTCATGGTCGACGCTAGCTGAAGCTCGGCCGGGAATATCAGAAAAAATAAACGGTACCCTGATCAGGCCTTGGTAATGGAGTGGGCCTTTCAGCATAATGCCGTGATCGCCCATCCAGTCGCCGTGATCACTCGTAAAAGCCATAACGGTATCTTGATGAAGATTAAGATCCCGTACCGAGGCTTTTATCCCTCCGATACAGTCATCGATCAAAGTGATCATGCCATACGTCAATGCAATGATTTCTCGCGCTTCACGCTCATTGACACTAAATGGCGTATGGCCAGTTCTATTAGTTCTTCCAGATTGTGTGTCGTGGTGGATGGCCTGGATCAGATCCGTTGTGGTGCGGTTAAAGAAGGATGGCGGCAACGGAATGGTGTCGGGATCGTACATGTCCCAATAAGCGCCGGGTGGGGTGTAGGGATGATGCGGGTCGGGAAAGGAGCACATCAAAAAGAAAGGCTCGTCCGGATGCTCCGCCGCATGTTTCTGGAGCCAGGCGCCGGCTTGGCGGGCAATATAAGTGCTCGGATAGAGATCGGTGGAAAGGCGTGTACGCCAAGCTTGTGGAGCACTATAGCGATCGTCGCGTAAGGCGTTGGCGCGGCCGCGCAACTGGCTGGCATTGGGCGCGTTCCGCGACAGCCAACGAGCATAATCCCCGCCGACTTCGTCTCCGTGATAGGTGCAGAGGTCGACGTGGTCAAAGCCATAAAATGGAACCTGAACATGATGGGTCTCGTCGTTCTCCCAACGAGATAATGATTCGTTCTCATAATTTCGCCCAATCAGGCTGCGCTGGTCAGCATCGCGCAAATGTTCCGGTGGCAGAAAACTGTTTTCGTCATATTGCCAGCGACGTCTGAAGTCGCCGTCGACCCCGAAGTTCTGTAGGTGAGACTTGCCGATAAGCGCCGTTCGATATCCGGCGCTCTTCAGGAGGTCGACGAAGGTGGTCGAATCCCTGACCAATGGAATGCCATTGTGACGAACGCCGTGTAAAGAGGGCATGCGGCCGGTCAGCATGGTGGCACGGTTTGCCATGCAGACCGGGCTGGACACGTAAAACCGCTCGAATCGGATGCCGCAAGCGGCGATAGAGTCGATGTGGGGCGTTCTGACAATAGGGTTGCCATAACAGCCAAGGTGGTCCGCTCGATGCTGATCCGTCACGAAGAGAATGAAATTTGGTCTCTTGCTCATGGGTAAGCGCCTATCAATGTAAATATTTTTACCGAGGAGAATTGTTGAGATCCTTGAGGATCGTCCCATATCGGAAATAGTCTTCCTTGGCGATTTTTTTCATGTCTTCGGGCGTGGTTGTATATACTTCTATCGCTTTCTGGGCAAGCGTTTTCTTGAGGCTGGGATTACTTAAGGCCTGGGTGGTCAGCTCGTGCATTATTTGTAGAATGTGGAGCGGTATTCCCGCTGGGCCAAGAATCCCCGTCCATGTGTCCATCTGAGATAACGTCAGGCCGCTTTCATTCAGAGTGGGTATCTCGGGAAACAGCTCGGATCTTTGTGATGAAATCATCACGATGGGCTTGAGGGTTCCAGCTTCAATTTGAGATTGAACCAATCCCAGTCCTGCAAAAAACAGGTCTAATCTACCCGCCAGCAAGTCAGGCATGACCATGGCTGCGCTAGGGTAAGGAATCTCGGTAATATCGACATCCGTCGCGTTTTTAAAGAGCTCGGCAGCCAGTTGGTTGGCGCTTCCAGGTCCGCCTGAACCATAGTTAAGCTTGCCGGGATTGGCTTTGGCCAATGCTATGACTTCCTCCGGAGTGCTGGCGTCAACCGATGGGTGCGCAACCAAGACATAGGGTGCGTTGAAAATCGTCGTTAAAAACGAGAATTCTTGGAAGGGATCCTTGGCATTGTTCAGAATGTGAGGGTTGACTCCCACCACATTAAACGGAGCAATAAGCCAGGTGTAGCCGTCGGGTTTGCTTCTGGCAACGAATTCAGCTCCGATCTGGCTCCCCGCTCCGGGCCGGTTCATCACGATGCTGGGTGTGTTGGAGATTTTGGTGATCTCCTCGGCCAGCATTCTCGCAGTGATGTCCAGCGCTGTTCCTGGAGCGCCGGGAACGACAAAATGTATCGTTGACGAGGGAAAGTCTTTGGCTTCGGCTTTGAGTGTTGATGTGAAAGTCAAGAGGAAGGCTTGAAAAAGCATCCCCATGATTACTGTTTTCTTATGTTTCATTATCTCTAAACCTTATTGGAATGCGTAAAGCGCAGATATGGAGTCGGTGGTTTGGAACGTTCGAAAACAAGGGCGATCCAGACGGTGAACGGCAAGGTGATTATGCACAAGGTTTTATTTTTTTATCCTTCTTAAGCTGGATTTTCCATTAGGGCAGCTTATGGAAGAGGCCCAAGAACACCTTCGTGGGCGAGTCTTGCCGCTGAGCCTGCGGTCCAAGATCTGGATTCGAGTGCAGGCCGATGATGACCGGCGTGGTTTGCCTCTGCAATTAGCTCAGCTAATCGCTGAGCTCGTAACTTCGAGAAGGCTGGAGCACTCGTGCATCCCTTGCAGTCGACTCTCGCCATGGCGTCAAGGTCATGTCATATAACCCGCGTACGGTATGCACAGATACAGGAGATCGCGATGCCGCTCGACCAGAAAGTCCTATGCAAGCCCCGCCCCGCTAGCGGCCAGCAAGCCATCCGGCGCTGCGAGGAGCCGGATGAGCGTCCGCTCGGCGTGTTCCAGGCTGCGACGCGACCTCCAGTAGTACTCCCGTCCCGACGAATGAGCTCCGCGGTCAGGGGAGGGCGCGAACGAGTCGCGACCGGGAGCGCTTGCGTCGTTGCTCAATGGGACCGCCGCTGGTTCCTCAAATGCCAGGGCCTGCCTTACCGCCGTTCCCTCGCGCGCCTGGCGCGCTGGGTCTCGCGCACTGGCGACGGGCCGCCCTATGCGGTGCTGGGCCTGCTCTGCCTATGGAACTCCAGCCCGGCGCTGCAGGCCTTCGGCTGGCAGCTGTTGGCGGCCTTTGCCATCGAAGTGCCGCTGTACGTCTTGCTCAAGCACGCCTGTCGCCGCCAGCGCCCCGCCGTGGTGCTGCCTGGCGTGGAAGCCTACGTCCAGCCAGCCGATCGCTTCAGTTTGCCCTCGGGCCATACCGCGGCGGCCTTCCTGGTGGCGACACTGGTCATGCTCCACGCGGGTTGGCCCGGCGCCTTGCTGCTGCCCTGGGCGATGGCCGTTGGCGCGTCGCGGGTGATCCTGGGCGTGCATTATCCCGGCGATACCGTGGCCGGCGCGACCGTGGGTAGCCTGGTGGCCCTCACGGTGTTCACCTGGTAGCCCGGCATGCGCATTCTCTACGGTGTGCAGGGCACCGGCAACGGCCATGTCTCGCGAGCGCGCGCCATGGCGCCGCAGCTCGCGGCGGCGGGCCATCAGGTCGATTTCGTGTTCTCGGGCCGGCCCGCCGAGGCCTACTTCGATATGGCGGAGTTCGGCGACTGGCGAGTTTGCGACGGCGTGACGTTTGTCGTCGAAGGCGGCCGCGTGCGGCTTTGGCGCAGCGCCGCGCAGTTGCGGCTGGGACGTTGGTGGCGGGAAGTGTCCGGGTTGCCGATGGAGCCATACGACCTGGTGATCACCGACTTCGAGCCCGTAACGGCGTGGGCCGCGCGGCGGGCGGGCATACCCAGCATCAACCTGAGTCATCAGGCGGCGTTCTCCTATCCGGTGCCGCGCATGGCGGGTTCGCGCATCACCCGCGCGCTGTTGCGCCATTACGCACCGTCCAGCCATCGCGTGGGACTGCATTGGCATCATTTCGGATTGCCCATCCTGCCGCCGCTGATCCAGCATTCCGAGGATGGCCCAGGCGTGGGCCGCCCCTCGTGTGCCGCCGCGGCGGGAACGGAAAGACCATTCATCGTCGTTTATCTGCCCTTTGAGCGGCGAGCGGAGATCGAGCGCGTACTGGCACCCCTGCGGCAAGTGGATTTCGTGTGCTACCACCCCGAGGTGGCCGCCGATGCGAACACCCACGGCCTGCCCTGGCGGCGTTTATCGCGCGAAGGCTTTCAGCGTGACCTCCGTCGGGCCGATGGCGTGATTTGCAACGCCGGCTTCGAACTGCCCTCGGAGGCGTTATCGCTGGGCCGAAAGCTGCTGGTCAAGCCGCTGGCCGGCCAGTTCGAGCAGCTCTCGAACGCCCTGGCCCTGGAGCGCCTGGGGCTGGCGACACGGACCCTGGCCCTGGAGCGCGAAGCCGTGGAGCGCTGGCTGGCGCTGCCGCCCGCCGAACCGGTGTCTTATCCCGCGATAGCGCCGGCCCTGGTCGACTGGATCGGGCGGGGACGCTGGGGGGAAGTGGAAGACCTGGCTCGCGGGCTTTGGGCGCAGGTGCGGTTTCCGTCGTATTTTCGGGAGCCGGCCCAGGGGCGGCCGGGCGCCGGACTATAGGACGATCCGCCGCAGCAGTTGGGTGAGCTGGTCGCGCTGGCGCTCCGTCAGCGGGTCGAGAATCTCGTCCTGCGCCAGCAGGACGGCGGGTTCCAGCCGTTCCAGGAGTTCGACGCCGGCATCGGAAATCGTGAGCAGGCGGACGCGGCGATCGACGGGGGAGGGCTGACGCTGCACCAGCTCTTTCTTTTCCAGCCGGTCGACGACGCCGCCGATCGTGGCGCGGTCGTACGAGATGTTGTCGGCGAGCGCCCCTTGCTCGATGGCCGGGGCGTGGATGTATACCCCGGCCAGTACGGTGTATTGCATGGGGGTCAGATCGGAGCCGTGGGCCTCGAACTGCCGGGTGAGCGCCGCCGCGACGCGCTGCTGCATCCGCCGGATGAGCGCGCCGGGCAGACCGCGATAAACATACGGGATGCCGTCCACCGCCCATGCACGATAACGCTCGCGTAAATCCTGCAGGTCGATGGTTCTGGTGTCCATGGCGAGATGTCGGTGGAGTTACTCGAGGCGCACACCCGAAGCCTTGATGACCTTGGCCCACTTTTCCATGTCTTCGATGAGGAACCCCCGGAATTCCTCCGGGGAGTTGGGCATCGGCACGAAGCCTTGAGCCATCAACTGTTTTTGCACCTCTGGACGTTCGAGCTGGGCGTGCAGGGCGCGGTTGAGCTTCTCGACCGCGCCGGGAGGCATTGTAGCCGGCGCTAGCATGCCGTACCAGGCGAGCGCTTCGTAGCCCTCGAGATCGGCCGCTTCTTCCACGGTGGGAATGTCGGGGGTCAGCGGCGAGCGCTCCCGGCCCGTCACGCCCAAAGGGATCAGAGCGCCCGACTGGATGTGCGGCAGGACCGTGGGCAGGCTCATGGTCAGCAAGGAGGTGTGGCCCGCCAGGGTCGAGGTGACGGATTCGCCGCCGCCGCCATAGGGCACATGCAGCAGCTCGATGTCGGCCATCGATTCGAACAGCGCCATGGCCATGTGCATGGGCGTGCCATTGCCTGGCGACGAATAGGTGATCTCTCCCGGCTTCTGCTTCGCGAGCGCGATCACTTCCTTGAGGTTGCTCACGCCGAGCTTGGGGCTGGCCACCAGCACGTTCGGCGCCACGGCGATCAGGCTGATGGGGGAGAAGTCGCCGATCGGGTCGTAGGGAATGGAAGGATAGAGGCTGGCGTTGATCACGTGCGCCCCGACGCCGAACAGCAACTTGTGGGGATCGTTGGCGCGCGCAACGTACTCGGCGGCGATGTTGCCGCTGGCTCCGGGCCGGTTCTCGACGATGAAGGAGCGACCCAGGTCGTTGCTGAGCAATTGTGCGAACATTCTGCCGACAGCATCGCTGCCGCCGCCTGCGGAATAGCCCACGACGATACTCACGGTGCGGGTGGGGTAGTCGGTTGCGGGGGCAGCGGCCGCCTGCGCCGCCGCGCCCCAGGACAGGGCGGCCGCGGCGAGCAGCGTCGAGCCGAGCTTACGATTGAGGGATTGCATGACGGTTCTCCTCTGGATGGTGGGATACAACCCGGTGCGCGGCGTCTTCCGCGGCGCGCATTCCGAACACGACGGCCTTGATCAGGCCGCCGACATAGCCGACGGTGGGGCCGCCCTCCAGCCCGCCGGTCGCGGCGCCGGCGGCGTAAAGCCCGGGAACGACGCCGCCGTCGGCGGACAGCACGCGGCCATGGCCGTCGATGTGGATGCCTCCCATGGTGTTGGTGATGCCGCTGCACACCGGAATCGCCATGAAGGGCGGGGTCTGGATCGGCAGCGCCGGGGTCTTGCGCTGGCTGCGGGGGGGAGTCAGCGCTGCGAGTGTGCCGGCGGACAGGGCCGCGTTGTACTGGCGGACGGTCTCGACCAGCTCCGGCGCCGGCAGCCCGGCCAGCGCGGCGAGGGTTTTGAGATCGCCGGCCTGGTGCAGCGTGCCGCCGTGATAGGGCAGCATGGGATTGGGGGCCACCAGCCCGACACGGCCGGGGCCGTTCCAGATGGCGGCGTCGATGATGACTTGGGCGCTGGCGGGATGATCGAGCCTGGCCAGTTGGTTGGCGGCGTGGATGCCTCCGAGCCCTTCGTCGAACAGGCGCCTGCCGTCGCCGCCGACGATCACCCCGGCGGCGCCCAGGGCGTCCACTTGCGGATAAGGCCACAGTGCGGGGTTGTGCAGGGCGTCGCGGCTGAGGACGTGCCCGTAGAAACTGTCGGTGCCGCGGAGCCCGGCGCCGATGGCCCGGGCCATGGTCAGGGCGTCACCCTGGTTGCTGCCGGCGTTGCGTTGCACGACTTCGGCGGGATTGGGCCCGATGAACTCCCGGAAGCAGGCGGGATTGGCGGCGAAGCCGCCGTCCGCCAGCAGGGTGGCGAAGGCTTCGAGCCGCAGCGCTTCCTGTGCGCGGCTGGCCACGACCCCGATGCAGCGGCCCTCGGACTGGATGAGTTCGCGGGCACGCGCGCCTTCGATGAACTGGCCTCCGAGGGCGATGAGGCGGGCGCGCAGGGTTTGCAGGGTTAGGTCGGGGCCGCGCCCCCGCCAGTTGGCCGCGGGCTGTAGCCCCGTCACCATGGGCCGGGGGGGCGCCATCACCCAGGCGCCACGCTTCAGTTGCGGGAAGTTGGCCATCTTCACGCCGTGCCGCCGCAGCCAGTCGAAGGCGCGATGCGCCGTCTCGGCGACGGCCTCGGCTTGCGGAGAGTCGGCGACGTCCTGGTCGCGCATGCCCGCGCGAAGCTGCTCCGCCGGCAGGCGGACGTCCTGGTAGGAGACGTGCAGGATGCCGCCGGCGATGCGCGAGTTGCAGGGATAGTGAGGACCGGACCCGGCCTCGATCACGACGGCGGCCAATCCGAGTTCCTGCGCGCGCACGGCGGCGGTGAGGCCCGCCAGGCCGCCGCCCACACTGAGAAACCGCGGAGCCGGGTTCATCGCGGGACCAGGGTATCGATCACGATGCGGGCGACTTCGGCATAGCTCGCCAGCAGTGTCGCCACCAGGGCTCCAGCCACCAGGCCGACGACGGGCCAGACGAATTCTCCCGTGCGCCACCCCAGCCACGCGCCCGACGCGAGGAGCGCCAGGCCGAGCAGCACGGCCAGGAGTTTGCCGTGGCTGGCTACGGCTTGCAGTACCGGGTAGTTCGGTGGACGGTATTCCTGAGAGGTCATTCCATCGCTCCTCTGGGTGGCGGGCTGGACCGGCCGGCCACGAGGCTTCGTGGCCCGCACCGTGGCAAGGCCGGATGGCGGAGGTGGTCCGTTGCCTGGCTTTACGGCTTCATTTAATTAAGTATACATATTAAATGTACTCAAATTGACTGTATGCAATTTATATGTATACTGTCAAGTATGAATGCTCAAGACAGAATGGATTGCGACGTGATCGTCATCGGCGCCGGCCTGGCGGGTCTCACCGCCGCCAATCGCGCCGCGGAGCTCGGCTTGTCGGTCATGCTGCTGGAGCGGCAGAGCGAGGCCCGGCATGTCTGCGCGTCGCGCACCAACGGCGGCGTGTTCCACGTCGGCTTTCGCAGCGTGCACGCCGCGCCGGAGACGCTGTACGAGGCCGTGCGCTCGGCCAACGAGGGCTTCGGGCCCGAGCCGGTCGCTCGGGCGCTGGCCGACGAGGCGCTGCGCGGGATCGACTGGCTCAAGGGCCAGGGCACCGAATTCACGCGGCTCGAGCCCGATCATGGCTGGAAGGACGAAGTCCTTGCTCCCGTGGGGTTTCACGATAAAACCGAGATGGCGTGGCAGGGGCTGGGGGCCGATCGCTTAATCGCGCGCCTGGAAAAACGCCTGGTGGAGCAGGGCGGGCGCTCGATGCGCGGCGTCCGGGCGCGGTCGCTCGTCGAGGAGGACGGCCGGATCGTCGGCGTGCGGGCGGAGGTCGATGGCCAGCCCCGGACGTTCCATGCCGATGCCGTCGTGCTCGCCGATGGCGGTTTCGAAGGCAACGCGGACATGGTTCGGCAATACATTACCGCGTATCCCGAGCACCTGCTGCTGCGAGGCTGCGAATCCGGCCTGGGCGACGGCATCCGGATGGCCGAGGCGGTGGGCGCCAGGCTCCTGGGCATGTCGTCTTTCTATGGCCACATCCTGAGCGCCGACAGCCTGCATCGCGAAGGCTTGAGCCCGTTTCCCTTCCTGGAGTTCCTGGCGAGCGCGGGCATGCTGGTCGACCGCCAGGGCGATCGCTTCGTCGACGAGACGATGGGAGGGCATTACACGTCGAACGCCCTGGCCCGCCAGGGCGACGGGCTCGGCGTCGTGCTGTTCGATCACGCCATGTGGGAGGGGATCGGACGCCACTTCTTCTGTCCGCCGAATCCGAACCTGGTCAACGCCGGGGGTACGCTGCATCGGGCCGATTCGATCGAGGACGTGGCGCGGCTGGCCGGCCTACCGCCCGCCCGGGTGCGCCAGCAGATGGAGCAGCTCAATCAAGAGACGCGCTTGAAGGAGGCGGCGGCGGGGAGCGAGGAGGCCGAACGGCGCCGCGCGATGACCGCCTACGCCAAAGGCAAGCATCCGCACGAGCCCTTCGAGCAGGCGCCTTTCTATGCCGCCCCTGTCTGCGCCGCGCTCACCAGCACGCTGGGAGGCGTGGAGATCGATGCGGCCGGCCGTGTGATCGACGTGCGCGGTGTCCCGATCGCGGGGCTGTACGCGGCGGGCTCCTGCACCGGTGGCGTCGAGGGCGGCCCGGCCGTGGGCTACATCGGCGGATTGATCAAGGCCCTGGTTTTCGGCCTGGCGGCGGCGGAGCACATCGCGCGCGAGAACCTCATCGCGCGCGAGAACCAGCACATCGCGCGCGAGAACCTCATCGCGCGCGAGAACCGATAGACCGCGGGCCCACCTGCTCCGGAGGGAACATGCGGGAAGACACGAACACCCCCACGCGCTCGGTGGATTGGCTGGTGCTGGGCGCCGGCGCGGGCGGCCTGGCGGCGGCGCTGGCGGGCGCCATCCGCGGCTTCAGTGTGCTGGTCTGCGAGAAATCCGGCTGGGTGGGCGGGACCACCGCGACGTCGGCCGGCACGCTGTGGGTGCCGGGCAACCGGGAGAGCCGGGAAGCGGGATGGAATCACGACAGCGTGGAATCCGCCGCCCGCTATCTGGAAGCTCTGCTGCCGGATGCCGGCGCCGGCAGGGACGTGCGCAGCGCTTTTCTCGAACATGCCGCCGCCGCGATCGATTGGTACGCCGAGCGGTCCGACGTGCGGTTCCTGCCCTGCGGCAGGCATCCCGACTATCTGAGCCTGCCCGACGCGGCGATCGAAGGCCGGGCGATCATCCCGGCCCCCTTCGACGGCCGTGCGCTGCGCGGGAATTTCCGCCGGGTGCGGCCGCCGATCCCCGAGTTCCTGGTATGCGGCGGCATGATGGTCGGCAAGGCCGACATCCCGCTGCTGCTCGACCGCTGGCGTTCCTGGAAAGGCTTCCGGCACTCGGCGGCCCTGATGGCGCGCCATGCGGCCGATCGCCTGCGGTATCCGCGCGGTACTCGCCTGGTGATGGGCAATGCCCTGGTGGCGCGGCTCTACGCCAGCCTGCTGCGACGCCAGGTGCCGATCTGGTTCGAGGCTCCCCTGCTCGAACTCTGCTGGGAGGACGGCAGGGTGGTCGGGGCGACTCTCGCGGACAAGCCCGGTTCGCCTCCGCGGCGGGTGACCGCCCGCCGTGGCGTGGTCCTGGCCACGGGAGGGATTGCCCGGAATGCCGAGCTGCGCGGCCGGCTGCTGGCGCCGCCGGTCCCCGACTCGATGGCCGTTCCCGAAAACACCGGTGACGGCATCGCCGCGGCGGCCGGGCGGGCAAGAGTGACCGCCCCGGGGGAGCATCTCAGCGGGGCCTTCTGGGCCCCGGCGTCGCGCACCGGCGGGTCGGGCTGGGCGGGCCTCTTTCCCCACCTGGTGATGGACCGCGCCAAGCCGGGCTTGATCGCCGTGGATCGCCGGGGCAGGCGCTTCGCCAACGAGGCCGACTCGTACCACCATTTTGCCGAAGCGATGCTGCGCCTGCCGGCGGGCGGAGACGGGGCGCCGCCGGCCTGGCTCGTGTGCACGGCCGGATTCATCGAGCGCTACGGCCTGGGCGCGATTCATCCCGGCACCACGCGCCTGGCGCCCTACGTCCGCCGAGGCTGGCTGAACGTGGCGGACTCGCCGGCGGCGCTCGCCGCGCAGCTGGGCCTCGACGCCGGGGCCTTGCGGGAAACCGTGGAGCGCTACAACGCGATGGCGCTCCACGGCGTGGACGCCGATTTCGGCAAGGGCGAGTCCGAGCTCAATCGCTTCAACGGCGATCCCGGCCACCAGCCCAATCCCTGCATGGCGCCTCTCGATCAGGGGCCGTTCTGCGCCATGGGCATCTGGCCCGCCGAGATCGGGTGCAGCGCCGGACTCGAAACCGATGCCGACGCGCGCGTCCTCCAGCCTGACGGAACCCCGATCGCCGGGCTCTACGCCTGCGGCAACGACATGGCCTCCGTGATGCGGGGCACTTATCCGGGACCGGGGACCACCCTGGGGCCGGCGCTGGTGTTCGCCTACCTCGCCGCCAGGCATGCGGAGTCCGTGTCGCCGACGGCGCCCGGACCCCGTCAAAGCGAGGCTTCGACGTAAGCCGAAGCGCAAACGCCGGCATCGATGGCGGGATCGCGTCGGCGGAGGGCGCTTGCCTTCCCTGGCCTTTGACCTTTGATCAAGTATCGAAAGCGTTCCGACCTTGGCGGTGGGGGAACATTTCCTGAAGGGTTCGCAGCGCCAGCCGGAGGGGTGAGGAGATCACATCGCTCTTGCGGATCAGCACCTCCACATTGCCGATCTGGCTTCGGGTGTCGATGGGCAGGATCCGGAGGTGGCCCAGTTCCTCGAAGAACCTGGCCGTCACCGTCGGCAGCGCGATGACCCAGTCGTGCCGGTTGACGAGAATGATGTTGGCGAGCACGGCATTGGACTCGATGCATCGTCCGGGAGCAGGCACCATCAGGCGATAGAACATTTCGTCGATCCGTTCCCTCAGCACGGAACCCTGGATCGGAAGTATCCAGGGCAGCGCCAGCAGGTCTTCGATGCCTGTCTCGTCGCCGCGGACGAGCCGGTTGCCGCCGCCCACGGCGACGGCGATCGGATCTTCGTAGAGAAAGATGCTGTCGATCTCATTCTTGTCCATGCGGCTGTTGGTGCGGCCTATCACGCAATCCAGGTCGTGGCTGGAGAGCCGGGGCAGCAGCTCGTGCAGCAGCCCCTCCTGCATGGAGAGTTCGAGCGCCGGATCTTTCTCCAGCAGGAGGTCGAGAAGCTGCGGTCGATGCCGGGCCACGGCAGCTACGCCTCCGGAGGCGCAGGAACGCCGGCCCACCTGCTGGGCGAGATGTTTTCCGACACACAGGGAATCACGCCGACCCACGTGCCTTACAACGTCTTCAGCCAAGGCTTGATCGACACCAGCACCGGCCGGATCCAGTTCATGTTCGGGGCCGCCGCCGGTGTGATAGGCCACATCCAGGCGGGACGGATGCAGGCCCTGGCCGTCGTGGCGCCCGAACGGCTGCCGTCGCTGCCGGACGTGCCGACCATGAAGGAGCTGGGCTATGACAAGGTCGACATGTTGGGGTGGACAGCCATCGTGGCAAAGGCCGGCACCGACCCTGCCATTCTGGAGACACTGAGCAAGCAGATCGGCGACATCCTGGCGACGGCCGATGCCCAGGCGTACTTCTCGCAAATCGGCGACAAGGCGGCCCAGGGCGTATCCGCGCCAGATTTCAGCGAGTTCTTCAATGCCGAGGCTTCCCGCTGGACGGAGTATGTCCGCTCGAAGGGCATTTCCATTCAATAGCCCGGACCGATGACGATGAGCACAGTCAGCAAACCGTACAAGGCAGCTGTGGTTCAGGCGGTGCCCGAGTTTCTGGATATCGAAAAAGCCGTTGCCAAGACCATTCTCCTCATGGAGCAGGCGAGGGCGGCTGGTGCAGAGTTGATCGCCTTTCCCGAAACCTGGATTCCCGGCTACCCGTATTGGATATTCCTCGGGGCACCGGCCTGGGCCATCCAAAAGGGCTTCGTCACTCGTTACTATGACAACGCGATGACGCTCGAGAGCGGGCAGGCCGAGGCGATTTTCAGCGCCGCGGCCCGTTTGCAACTCTACGTCGTTCTTGGCGTGGCTGAGCGGGAAGGGGCTTCGCTCTACATTGCCCAGTGGCTCATCGGACCCGATGGCCGGCTCATCGCGCGGCGCAGGAAGCTCAAGGCAACCCATGCCGAACGCACCGTGTTCGGCGAGGGCGATGGCAGCGATCTTGGCGTACACAAATTGCCGATCGGCAATCTGGGGGCTCTTTGTTGTTTCGAGCATCTGCAGCCTCTTTCGAAGTACGCGATGTATGCGCAAGACGAGCAGGTGCATGTGGCGGCCTGGCCCAGCTTTTCGATGCGAGATCCGATTTGCACCACGAGCCGAGGCACGCGATCCAACGCCGTCAGCCAGGTCTATGCCATCGAAGGTTCCTGTTTCGTGCTGGCGCCTAGTCTGGTGGTGTCGGAGCCGATGATCGAATTGCTCTGCGACACCCCCGACAAGCACGACATTCTGCAATCCGGCGGCGGCTACGCCATCATTTACGGACCGGACGGAGCACCGCTGGTGGAACGGCTGGGCGAACATGAAGAAGGATTGCTGATCGCCGAGATCGATTTGCGCAAGATCATCATTCCGAAAGTCTGGGCGGACCCAGCAGGCCATTATGCGAGACCCGACGTGACCCGTCTGTGGATCGACCGGCGACGGCGACGGCCAGTGGAAGAGTTCGTCGCTGACGGCGAGGTTGGCGACGGCGCTGCTTTCGCGACAGAAAGATCCCGATCATGTCCTTGACCCAGCTTTCCGCCACTCGGCTGGCGTCCCTCATCGCGCGGCGGCAGGTTTCGGCGGTCGAGGTGATGGACGCCTTCGTCCACCGGATCTCGCAGGTCGATCCGGTCCTGAAAGCGCTCGTGGCCGAACGCTTCGACGCCGCCCGCCGGGAGGCGGGGCTCGCCGATCGGGCCCTGCACGGGGGAGAAGCCGTGGGACCGCTGCACGGCGTACCCATGACGCTCAAGGACTCCCTCGATACGGTGGACCTCGAGACTCGCCGAGGGACGTTGGGCGTGGCCAACCGGCGTCCACGGCGCGACGCCACCGTCGTGCAGCGGCTGAAGGCGGCGGGCGCCATCCTGGTCGGCAAGACCAACACGCCCGAGCTGACCCTGGCGGGCGATACCGACAATCTCGTGCACGGCCCGACCCGCAACCCCTACGATCTCAGCCGCTCGCCGGGAGGCAGCAGCGGCGGCGCCGCCGCGCTGGTGGCCGCCGAAGGCTGCGCCTTCGACGTCGGCAGCGACACTCGGGGCAGCTTGCGCTGGCCGGCGCATTGTTGCGGCATCGCGGCTCTGAAGCCGACACAAGGCATGGTCTCGCGGGCGGGCCACGAGCCGCCGCCCGGGATGGGTGTGCTCGACCGGTTGACGCATATCGGCCCCTTGTCCCGCCACGTCGAGGATCTCGAGTTGCTCACGTCTTTGATGGCGGGGCCGGACCGGCACGACGCCCTGGTGGTTCCCTTGCCCGAGCAGTCTTTCGGGCCAGTGTCGCTCGACGGGCTCCGCTTGGGCGTGGGCTCGGGCACTGGCGTGCTACATCCCGATCCGGTCACTCGTTCAGCCCTCGAAGCATGCGCCGCCGCGCTGGCCCATCGTGGCGTAGAGGTCGATGCAGTCGATCTTCAGCCGCACCTGAACAGGGCCAATACTTTGTATGCCGAACTCGCAGCGGCCGACGGCGGTGCCTGGATACTCCGACGGCTCGCTGCGGCGGGTACACCCCTGGAGCAGGCCCACCCCTGGGTCCGGAATCGGATTCAGCCCGGCAGAGCCCGCAGCGCGGTGGAGCTGGCGATGATCGTCGAAGCCATCGACGCCTTGTGCGTCGAGATGGCGGTGGCCCATACCTCGTTTGACGTACTGCTGACACCGGTGTTTCCGGGTCCCGCCTGCGTCCCGGGCGCCTGGCTGGATCGGGTGTCCTCGGGCGCCGCCGGCTATACCTCGATCCACAACCTCACGGGCTGGCCCTGCGTCACCCTGCGCGTGGCCGCCACTCCGGAAGGCCTGCCTATCGGAATGCAGATCGCGGCCCAGCCGTGGTGCGAGGGCAAGGCGCTGGCGGTCGCCCGATATCTGGAGTCGGTATTCGGCGGCTGGAAACCATCGGAAGCGCTCCCTGCTTCTTGAGATTCACCGCGGTGTGTTCGGCAAAGACGCAGGTTTGAACGCCTCGGCTGCGATGACGCCGGTGTTGGCGCGCCTCCCCGTCTGATGGAAATGCGCTAAAGCTAATGGGCTTAACAGGGTGCTGAAATACCGAACGTTTCTCGAGTCTTCTCGAGATAATGAGGGATACGCGGATCAGACACCTTCACCGAGAGCCTGTTCAGCATCAAGACGCTGGGCGATTTTGTACCTGCCAACCACCCGCTGGGACGATCTGCGCGAGGGTCAACGATGCATTGAGTCAGCTCGAAAACCTGTTCGCCGGCATGTCTGAGGACGCCTGCAAGGGAGGTCGCCCCAGGGAAGCTTGGGGTAGTGCTGGCAGACGAGCGCGATGTCGGGTCGGTGAGAGGCTGCCGGTGCGAAAACTAGCCGACAAGCCCGGCGATGTTCGCCTCTCTTGGCCATCATGTATGGAGGGTCGTATCTACCAATGCAAGCCATGTGTTCACAGCCTGTATTCACAGCCTATGCTGCTCATACAAAATTTTATATAATTCATCAATGGAACTCCCGCCTATCCTCAAACCCATCGAGTTTCGTGGCAGTGCGCTGGACGACCTTCGAGCATTCCCTCTCGCGGCGAAGCGAGAGGCTGGTGTGCAACTCGATCGTGTGCAGCGTGGTCTGGAGCCCTCAGACTGGAAGCCTATGAGAACCATTGGTGCGGGCGTCCGCGAGATTCGCATCAAGGATCAGGATGGAGCCTTCCGCGTCGTCTATGTTGCGAAGTTCGAGGATGCTGTGTATGTGCTGCATTGTTTCCAGAAGAAAACCCAGAAGACCGAACGGCGCGATCTCGATCTGGCAAAGGCTCGATACCGAGCCATCGAACAGGAAGTCAACCCATGAAAGAGCAGCGTTTCGAAAGTGTCTGGGATGCTCTCGCAGACACGCCGGGTGAAGCCGCCAACCTCCAGGCTCGCTCGGCGCTCGCCATCGCCTTGACAGAAGTGATCAAACAAAGGGGCCTGACACAGGCTGAAGCCGCCAAGCGCTTGGGAGTCACACAACCTCGCGTCTCGGATCTCATGCGAGGCAAGCTCGATCTGTTCAGCCTGGACACCTTGGTCAACATGTTGGCAGCCGCAGGGCTGCGGGTTGAGCTTCGCGTGCATGAGGACGATCCGGCGCACGCGTGATGCGACACCAAAGCTAGCGTCTGCTCGAATTGGCGGCACCGAGTGCCCAGCCAGCCGCTTCCTTGGTTCTGACAACAAGGGCTGCATCGGTGGAGGCAGGCACGAACTCAGGCCACCACGAGCTCAGGCCACCACTAACTCGAGCAAATACGGCCCCCGCATGGCCAGCGCGCGCTGCAACGCTTCGCGCAACTGGCTGGCGTCCTCCAAGCGCTCGCCCGCGCAGCCCTGGCCTTTGGCCAGCGATACGAAGTCGAGGCCGGGCAGCTGCGTGCCGGGCAGAACCTCGCCTTCAGGAAAGCCCAGCACCTTGCCGAAGCGGTCCATGGCGCCATAACGCCGGTTGTTCACGATGAGGAAGAGGATGTCGAGATCCTCCTGTACGGCATTCCAGACCGCCTGGGGCGAATACATGAAGGAGCCGTCGCCGATCAGCGCAATGACTTTTTGCTCGGGCCTGGCCATGGCCACGCCCACCGCCGCGGCAATGCCAAAGCCCAGGCCGCCGCTGGCCATGGCGTAGTAGCTGTCAGGCGCCACCATGGGCAGGTATACCTGCATCACGGGCCGCGCCGAGGGCGCTTCTTCCACGATGATGTCGCCGGGCCTGCGCACCTCTTTCAGGGTCTGCAAGGCATAGGCCACGGTCATGGGACTGCTGGGCTCGGCCACGGGCGGCAGCGGCGGGCGCGCGGGTGTGGGGCGTGCTGGCGGCGCGGCGGGGTGATCCAGCAGCTGCCGCAGGGCGAGGCGCACGCTGCCCACCAACGAATAGCCCACGGCGGCGCGGGCCGCGCTGGGGGCGTCTTCGGTGATCTGGAATACCTGGGTGCCCGGGCGGATATAGGGCGGCTGGCCATCGATGTGATAGGTGAACACGGCGCCGCCGATCACGGCCACGAAATCACACTCGGCCAGGTCGGACACCACGCCTTCGGGGCCGGAAGCCAGCACGCCCATATACAAGGGGTGGTCTTCGGGAAAGGCGCAGCGCGACGACTGGGCGGCCGCAAAGACCCGGGCTTGATGGCGTTCGGCCAGTTCGACGAATTCGTCCCAGGCCTGGCCGCGGTCGATCTCGGCGCCCGCGATGAAGGCCGGGCGCTCGCAGGTGGCCAGGGCCTGGGCCATGGCGGCCACCGCCTCGGGCTCGGCCATGATCCGGCTGCTGGTGGTGCGCATTGGCACCGGCAGGGCGGGCTGGTCCCAGTCGTCTACCGGCACCGAGACCAGCACGGGGCCGCAGGGCGCCTGCAAGGCGCGATGGCAGGCCGTGGCGATGGCCAGGGGCACGTCCTCGGCCCGCGCCGGCTCCACGCTCCATTTGACGTAGGGCCTGGGCAGGTTCGCGGCCTCCTCGGAGGCCAGGAAGGGATCGAAGGGCAGGATCGGGCGTGCTTGCTGGCCCGCGATGATGACCATGGGCGTGCGATTCTTGAACGCCGTGTAGATGGTGCCCATGCCGTTGCCCACGCCGGCGGCGGAGTGCAGGTTCACGAACGCCACCCGGCGAGTGGCCTGGGCATAGCCATCGGCCATGGCCACCACCACGCTCTCTTGCAGCCCCAGCACGTACTCGATGTCGGCGGGAAAGTTACGGAACATGGGCAACTCGGTAGAGCCCGGGTTGCCGAAAATCCGGGTGCCGCCGAAGGCGCGCAACACCTCGTAGACGGCGTCGCGAACGGTGAATGCGGGAGAAGAGGAAAGTGTCATGGCGATGGCGAGAAAAGATGAATGCCGCTAGGGCACGGTGCCACGGACCGCGGTGGAGCGATGCTGTAGCTCGTTTCTAGTGCGGACCGTTCTGCGGAGATCGCTGGTAACGCTGCGGTGCCCGCCGCCGGCGGGGCTGTGAGAGCAACGAGGGCGACCTGGTTGCCGCGCCGATCGAATCGCTCAACGCCTGGATCGAAGTGAACCCGTCTTTGGCTGGCGGACCGTGGCATGGGGGCAAGAACACAGCCCAGCGTACCTTCCAACTCAAAGCCTGGCAAGTCGGGCAGCGAGCCGTTGGAGCCAGGCGTTCGTTGCCTGTCGGATCATGAGGTTCGCGGCGGATCTTGCGCCTCACGTTCCCACAAGTCCTCGATCGCGCGGTCCACATGGCTCTGCCATCGGCCCTCGTCCATTTCCTCATAACCTTGTTCGCCGCCAAAAGCGCTGGAGAGCACGAGATCGGGTTCCAGGTCTCGTAGGCGGTGCAGGCCGCTGGCCAGCGGGGCGCGGTGTTCGGCTTGGTGGAGGCCGGGAATGAAGCCGGCTCTCCACACCCTGCCCAGTTCGGCCATCCGATCGCGTTCGAGGGCGTGGCCTGTGTTGTAGAACAGGATGTTGCCTTCGGCTTGGATCTGTTTCATGGCGGTTCCTGAGTGGGTCGCATGCTGGGCGCCGTGACGGCAAGGCAAAAGAGGTCGCCTCGATTTTGTGATACTATCCCGTCCCTGTCGTTGTTCGGCAACTTCGGTTGCGAATCCACGGCCAGCAGGCATCCGGGGTTTTGTTCGATGTAAGGCACCACGGTTTGCGCAATTTAAAAAGCCTGCTATAATCGCTGTCTCTTCCCCAATAGCTCAGTCGGTAGAGCGACGGACTGTTAATCCGCAGGTCCCTGGTTCGAGTCCAGGTTGGGGAGCCAAGAATTTCTCAAGAAATCAAGCCCTTACGGTAGGTCGCCGTGGGGGCTTTTTGTCGTCGGCCGCGCCTGATGCAAAAAGCCCCCGTTGGCAACGGGCTTTTCACCGAATGGTGGTGGTGAGGCTCTCCGGCCGGGACGCCGGAGCTCTTCACGTGCTTGCCCGTGCCGCTTCTGTGCGCCTTTTTTACGTATCCCATCGTAGAGCTTATCGATGACCCGCATCAACTGCGTTCCCGTGCAGGAGCTGAGCGGTCCCCATCTCGTAGCGGAGTATCGGGAGCTGCCTCGTGTCTTCGCGCTTGCCCAAAAGGCCGCGAGCCGGGGAGATGTGGTGTCTTTAGCCGCCTATACCCTGGGCCAGGGGCATCTGCGCTTTTTCTACACCCGGCTGGGCTACCTCGCCAAACGGCATGCCGAGTTGATTGCGGAAATGAGGCGTCGCGGCTATCAGCCTCGATTCGACGGTGTGCGCCGCGATCAGTATCCCGAGATCCCCGATGCCCTCTGGAACGACTGGTTGCCTACGGAGGCGGCACTGGCTCTCAATCGCCAGCGCATCCGGGAGCGGAGCGGCGCAAGCTGAGCTTCTTCGCGGAGGCTGGCGAGGTGCGGCTTGCCGCGGCGCTTCCGGTCGGACGCACCGCCCCGGCAGCCACTGCGCCCGGCCGGAAGTGCCCGCGGCGGTTCAGATCTCGTTCTGCCGGATGGCCTGCACCTGGCGCTCCATGAACTCGGCCAGGGTGTCGATGCCGCGCAATTGCAGAATGGTGTTGCGCACCGCGGCTTCGACGAGAACGGCAAGGTTGCGCCCAGCGGCCACCGGAAGCACCACTTTGCGGATCGGCAGGCCCAGAACGTCTTGGGTGGTGTCTTGGAGCGGAAGGCGCTCCCGATGGGCTTCTTCGGAAAGGGCGCGTACCAGCTGCACGATGAGGCGCAGCCGCATTTTGCGGCGTACCGAGCTTTCGCCAAAAATGGTGCGGATGTCGAGCAGGCCCAGGCCGCGGACTTCCAGGATGTTCTGCAGCAGGGGCGGGCAGTGGCCGTCGATGAAGTCGGGACCCACCTGGGCGAATTCGACGGCGTCGTCGGCCACCAGGCCGTGGCCGCGGGTGATGAGCTCGAGCGCCAGTTCGCTTTTGCCCAGGCCGGAGTCGCCGGCCAGGAGCACCCCAAGGCCCAGCACATCCATGAACACGCCGTGCATGATGAGGCGGGGCGCCAGCGCGCGCCCGACGTAAAGGCGCAGGATGTCGATCAGTTCCGCGGCATTGAGCGGGGAGCCGAGCAGGGGCACGCTGTGGGTATTGCAGTTCTGGATGAGATCGTCGGGCGGAACCAGGCCTTCGGCGACCACGAGGGCGGGTACGCCGCCGGAGAGCAGGTCTTCGAAGTGGTGCAGCCGGCGGTTGACGTCGAAGCGCAGGTAGTAGGTCATCTCGCGATGGCCGAACACCTGGATCCGGGTGGGATGGATCAGGTTGAGGTGACCGACCCGGTCGGACGGTGCGAGATAGTCGTCGGCCAGGGCGCGTTCGGCGCCGGCGCGCCCGGCGAGCCAGACCAGGCCCAGCTTTTCGGCGTTGTCGTCGGCCAGGATCTGGATTGTCAGCATGGGCGCGTGCGTCAGGCGTCGGGCGCTGGCTGCCAGTCGTGCAGGATGGCGTGCACGGCTTCGGGCGTGCTGGCGTCGAGCAGGGCCTGGCGAAGGTCTTTGCTGGACAGCATGTGGGCGAGCTCGGCCAGGATCTCGAGGTGCTGTTGCGTGGCGACCTCGGGAACCAGCAGGAACATCAGCACGCGCACCGGTTGGCCGTCGGGGGCGTCGAAGGGTACCGGTTGCGCCAGGCGAATGAAGGTGGCGACAGGCTGATCGAGGCCCTTGATGCGGCCATGCGGCACTGCCACACCATAGCCGAGGGCGGTGGAGCCCAGGCGTTCGCGTGCAAACAGGCTGTCGAAAACCGTGAGGCGGGCAAGGCCGTGGTGGTTCTCGAAGATCAAGGCCGCGTGTTCGAACGCGCGCTTCTTGCTGGTGGCCGGCAGGTCGAGAACGATGTTCGAGACCGGCAGGATACTGGAAATCAGGCTCATGGATCGAGGTGCTTCACTGCAGCAAACGAATCATTATAGGGGATGGGGCGGAAGTTTCCTCCCCCGCGTGAGCCACGCCTGCGCGATGCGGGCTGGGGTACGAAAATGACACGGCACCCCGCAGGGTGCCGCTGCCTGGAAATCCGGCGCGCCTGGCATGGGCCGGGGCCGGTTCTTCCAGTGGTCAGGCGCCGGATTCAAGTGGCGCTTCGTCGATGGGAAAGCGTTTGATCGCCGCGGCCGCGTGGTTCTGGATCTGATCTTTGTATTTGATGATTTGGCGATCCAGCTTATCGATGAGCGCATCGATGGCGGCGTAGAGGTTTTCGTCGGTTGCCTCGCAGTGCAGATCCTTGCCGGGTACGTGGACGGTGATGTCCGCGTTGTGCCGCAGCTTGGCGGCGGACAGGATGACCTGGGTATCGATGATGTGATCGAAGTGCCGCAGGACTCTGGCCAGTTTGGTGGTGACGTACTCCCGGATGGCAGGGGTGATATCGAGTTGATGGCCACTGATGCTCAGGTTCATACGAGAAGTCTCCCGGGTTGATTCGCACCGGGCCAGGAGGGACCCGGTACGACTCCAGTGTAGCGAGTCGTAAAACGAATGCAAGTGGGAAGAAACGCGTATCATGAGAGGGTTTGGCTCGCGTTCGTTACATCCGGAAGTGTTCGCCCAGATAAACGCGCCGTACGGCGGGATCGTCCACGATGTCGTCGGGATGGCCCGAGGTGAGCACCGAGCCGTCGCTGATGATGTAGGCGCGGTCGCAGATGCCCAGGGTTTCGCGCACGTTGTGATCGGTGATGAGCACGCCGATGTTGCGGCTTTTCAAGAACCCGACGATGCGCTGGATTTCGATCACCGCGATGGGGTCCACCCCCGCAAATGGCTCGTCCAGCAGGATGAAGCGCGGGTCGGTGGCCAGGGCGCGAGCGATCTCCACGCGGCGGCGTTCGCCACCCGAGAGCGAAATCGCATCGTTGCCGCGAATATGGCCGATCTGCAGTTCTTCCAGCAGTTCTTCCAGCGCCTGGTCGATGCGCGCGCGCGGCAGGCGCGTGCCGTCGGCGTCGCGCCGCAGTTCGAGCACGGCGCGTATGTTCTGCTCCACCGTGAGCCGGCGGAACACCGAGGCGTCCTGAGGCAGGTACGAAAGCCCGAGCCGGGCGCGCTGGTGGATGGGCATGGCCGTGAGGGCCTGGTTGTCGATTTCGATGCGGCCGGCGTCGGCGGCCACCAGGCCGACGATCATATAGAAGCTGGTGGTCTTGCCCGCGCCATTGGGACCGAGCAAACCGACGACTTCGCCGCTGGCGACCTCGAGCGAGACGTCGCGCACGACGGTCCGGCCGCCGTAGGTCTTGCGCAAGCCCATGGCCCGCAGGCGCCCGTGAGCCTTCAAGAGTTGCCTCCGTCGGGCTGGCAGGAGGTGATGATCTGGTCGGATTTCTGGCGTGAGCCGATCACGGTGCGCACCCGGCGGCCATCGCGGCCGGCCTGGCCGTCGCCCTGAGCGGTGTAGACCTCGGTTTCCTGGTTGTAGCGGATGCGCTCGCCCTGCACCTGGTCGAGCACCTGGCCGCAGGCCATGCGGCTGACCACGGCGCGCCCGATGAATTCGAGCAGGTTGGTGCTGCTGTCGTATTCGGCGCGGTCGGCATGGCCTTCGACCACCTCGACGTGCTCGGGGTTGGTCTGGCGGACGAACACCTGCTTGCCGCCCGCGGCGGTAGCCACCGCGAACTGATCGCCGTTGGGCGCCTGGCGCAGCTCGAGGCGGTGGGCGCGCAGCGACAAAGGGCCCCGCGTCAGCACGACGTTGCCGGTGAAGACGCTGACCTGGCGGGCGTCGTCGTATTCGAGCGTATCGGAGTCGATCAGTGTGGGAACGTCGTCGGCGAGGGCCGGCGCGGCATGGAGCGCGGGCAGCGGCGCACAGCCCAGCGCGGCGCCGGCAAGCGCGGCGCCCAGCCAGCGGCGGAGGGAGCGGTGTGGAGTCGTGGAAACGGCGGTCGGCATGCGCGTGGGGCTAGCGGTGGGGTGGGGCGGCCTCGTCGGCGGCGCGGGGCATGATTTTGACACGGGTGTCGGCCTCCACCCGCAAGCGGCGGGTCTGGTTATCGTAATGCATGCCGATACCGCTCATGCGGGAGCCATCTTCGCGCGTGATCGTCGCCGGCTGGTCGGTGAACGCGACGTCCTGCTCGGGCAGAAGGGTGAGCACGGTGGTTTCGATGAGCAGGTCGGGGGTGTCGTCGGCATTCTGCCGTTGCAGGCGCACATTGCCCGAGAGCACGACGCGCTCGCCGTCTTGATCCATCACGCCGGTGTCGGCGGTGGCGACGGTGATCGAGCGGTCGGGGCGCTGGCTGACGGCGCGCGGGGTGATCACTTCATAAGAGTCGTCGTCGGGGTAGTGAACGGCGCGCGGGCTTTCGAGGCGCGCGTTGGCCACTCCGGTTTCGTCGATCTGGACCATGGCGAAGCGGTCGATGAAGGCATCCATCTCGTGGGTGAGGCGGCGCGGCGGGTCGATGGGGATGGCCCGCTGGGCGTAATCGGCCGCCCACCACGTGCCCACGACGAGAGCCAGCAGCAGGCCGAGGGCGACGGACGAGGTGAGGCGTTCGCGCATGCTGCCTTATTGCAGGGTGCCGCCGGCGGGCACCGCCGGCGATCCCGCCTGGATGAGGGGGCCCAGCCGGCCCTGCGCGGCCAGAATGACATCGCAGCATTCGCGCACGGCGCCGTGGCCGCCGGACTGCGCCGTGACCCAGTGCGCCACCTGGGCGACATAGGCCGGCGCCTCGGGCACGGTGACGGCCAGCCCGGCCAGCTGCATGGCCGGCAGGTCGTTGATGTCGTCGCCCATATAGCCGATCTGGGCCGAACCCAGGCCGTGGCGATGCATCAACGTTTGCAGGGCTTCGCCCTTGTGATGGACGCCCTGGATGAGGTCGGCCACGCCGAGGTCGGCCGCGCGCCGGGTGACGGCCGGGCCGCCGCGGGCGGTGATCCAGGCCACCGCCACGCCGCCGGCGGACAGCAGGCGCAAACCCTGGCCGTCGAGAACGTTGAAACGCTTGATGGTCTCGCCGTGCTCGCCGTACCACAGCGAACCATCGGTGAGAATGCCATCGACATCGAACACCATCAGCCGCACGGCGGCGGCGCGATCGCGCACGCTGGCGGCGATGCGCGCCAGGACCAGGGCATCGGCGGGATGGGGAACGGTGGGAATCGTAGTGGGTGGCATGGGCGACGTTATACCACCTTGGCGGCCATCAGGTCGTGCATATGCAGGGCGCCCACCAGGGCGCCGGAGGCGTCGAGCACCAGCAATTGGCTGAGCCGGTGCTCGTCCATCATGGCGGCGGCTTCGGCGGCGAGCGCATCGGGCCCGATGTGGCGGGGGCCGGGCGTCATGCCGTCGGCCACCGTGAGCTGGCGGAGATCGCCGCCGCGCGCGATCAGGCGGCGGAGGTCGCCATCGGTGAAGATGCCGAGGGGCCGCCCCCGGGCGTCGACGACCACCGTCATGCCCATGCCTTTGCGGGACATTTCTTCCAGCGTTTGCGCCAGCGGCGTGTCGGGTGTGACGGCGGGCAGGCGTACGCCGCTGCGCATGACGTCGCGCACGTGGGTGAGGAGGCGTCGGCCCAGGGCGCCGCCAGGGTGCGAACGGGCGAAATCGTCGGGGCCGAAGCCGCGGGCCTCGAGGCAGGCCACGGCGAGGGCGTCGCCCAGCGCCAGCGCGACAGTGCTGCTTGCGGTGGGCGCCAGGTTGAGCGGGCAGGCCTCCTGGGCCACCGAGGTGTCGAGGAAAACGTCGGCCAGCGCCGCCAGGGGCGAGTCGGCGTTGCCGGTAAGGGCGATGACGCGGGCGCCCATGCGCCGGGCCAGGGGCAGAATGGTGAGGAGTTCGTCGGTGGTGCCGGAATGCGAGAGCGCGATGATGACGTCGTGGGCGGTGATCATGCCGAGATCGCCATGCACCGCCTCGGCCGCGTGGACGAAAAACGCGGGGGTGCCGGTGGAGGCGAGGGTGGCGGCGATCTTGCGGCCGATGTGGCCCGATTTGCCGATGCCGCTGACGACCACCCGCCCCGTGGCTTCGAGGAGGAGGGCGACGGCGTCGGTAAAGGGCGAGCCCAGGCGGTTGGCCAGGGCGGAGACCGCCTCGGCCTCGATGCGTAGGGTGCGCTGGCCGCTGGCGAGCCATTGCCGGCGGGCGTCGGGGGTGGAAAGCGTGGGCATGGGCGTATGTTATCGCTAGTACCGGCATTTGCGCAGCCGGACAACCCCGGCGGGTTATCATGCCGGATGCGCCGCTTCGCGCGCCCGCGTTGCACGCGACTCGCATTGCATCCGTGTGTTGTCCTTCCCTCGGAATCGATCCCCATGCTGCCCACTGCCGATTTCATCCGCGACCGGATCCGTACCGTGCCCGATTGGCCGACGCCGGGGGTGATGTTCCGGGACATCACTCCGGTGTTGCAGGATCCGCGCAGTTTCCGCCTGCTTATCGATCTTCTCGTGTATCGCTACATGAACCGCCGCCTCGATCTGGTGGCCGGGGTCGACGCGCGAGGCTTCATCGTCGGCAGCGTGTTGGCCTACGAACTCAATCTGGGTTTCGTGCCGGTGCGCAAAAAGGGCAAGCTGCCCTATCTCACCCTGGCCGAGGAATACCAGCTCGAATACGGCAGTGGCGCGGTCGAGATGCATGCCGATGCGGTGCGCCCCGGCCAACGCGTGCTGCTGATCGACGACCTGATCGCCACCGGCGGCACGATGGTGGCGGCGATGAAGCTCCTGCAGCGCCTGGGCGCCAACGTGATCGAGGCCGCCACCATCATCGATCTGCCCTATCTGGGTGGCTCCGACGCCGTGCGCGAAACCGGGACTCCGCTATTCTCGGTCTGTGCCTTCGACGACGCCGCAGGCGAGCCGGCGGAAGCGACCAGTCCGCGGTCGGCCTGAGCCGGCGGCGTTCGCCGGCCTCAACCGGAAGCCGGGTCGCGGCGGCAAGGTGGCATGCCGCGGGGGCGGGCAGCTCTCCGATTCCCCGCGAGGCTGGCGCGCGGATCGCGGGTGCGGCGCGGAGCCCCTACGCGGTCAACGCCGGCGGGCGTTCCAGCCAGCGCGACAAATAATGTCCCGTATGGCTGGCCGGGTTGGCCGCCACGTCTTCGGGTGTGCCTTCGGCCACGATGCGGCCGCCGCCTCCGCCGCCTTCCGGCCCCAGATCGACGATCCAGTCGGCGGTTTTGATGACGTCCAGATTGTGTTCGATCACGACCACCGTATTGCCGGCGTCCACCAGCTGATTGAGGACGTCGAGGAGCAGCGCGATGTCGTGGAAGTGCAGGCCCGTGGTGGGTTCGTCCAGGATGTAGAGAGTGCGCCCGGTATCGCGCCGCGACAGCTCCAGCGATAGCTTGACCCGCTGCGCCTCTCCGCCCGAGAGGGTGGTGGCGCTCTGGCCCAGCCGGATGTAGCCAAGGCCCACGGCCGCGAGCGTACCGAGCTTGCGCGCCAGCACGGGCACGGCGTCGAAGCACTGGAGCGCTTCGTCCACGGTCAGTTCGAGAATTTCGCTGATGTTGCGGCCACGGTAGCGGATCTCGAGGGTCTCGCGGTTGTAGCGCTTGCCATGGCACACGTCGCAGGGTACGTACATGTCGGGCAGGAAGTGCATCTCGACCTTGACCACGCCGTCGCCCTGGCAGGCCTCGCAGCGGCCGCCCTTGACGTTGAAGCTGAAGCGGCCGGGGTCGTAGCCTCGGGCCCGCGCCTCCGGCACGCCGGCGAACAGTTCGCGGATCGGCGTGAACAGGCCGGTATAGGTGGCCGGGTTGCTGCGTGGCGTGCGGCCGATCGGGCTTTGATCGACGTTGATGATTTTGTCGAAGTGCTCCAGGCCCTGCACCGATTGATAAGGCGCGGGCTCCGCCTGGCTGTTGTGCAGATGGCGCGCCGCCAGGACGGCCAGCGTGTCGTTCACCAGCGTGGACTTGCCCGAACCCGAGACGCCGGTCACGCAGATCATCCGGCCCACCGGCAACTTCAGATCGACGTGCTTCAGGTTGTTGCCCGAGCAGCCCAGCACTTCCAGCCAATCGGTGCCTTTGCCGCCGGCCGGCGCCACCGGCCGGCGACGCGGAACGGCCAGTTGGCGGGCGCCGGTGAGGTACTGGCCGGTGAGCGAGGCGGGATCGGCGATGACTTCGTCGGGCGTGCCCAGCGCCACCACCCGGCCGCCGTGCTCGCCGGCGCCCGGCCCCATGTCCACCACGTAGTCGGCGGCGCGGATCATATCTTCATCGTGCTCGACCACGATCACGCTATTGCCGAGGTCGCGCAAATGGCGCAGGGTATCGATCAGGCGATCGTTGTCGCGCTGATGCAGGCCGATCGAGGGTTCGTCGAGCACGTACATCACCCCCGTCAGGCCCGAACCGATCTGGCTGGCCAACCGGATGCGCTGAGCCTCGCCACCGGAGATAGTGACGGCGCTGCGATCCAGCGACAGGTAATTGAGGCCCACGTTATTGAGGAAGCGCAACCGAGCCGCGATCTCGCGCACCACGCGCTGGGCGATCTCTTCACGCGCGCCCGAAAGCCGCAACCCTTCGAACCATTCCAGACAGCGTGCGAGCGGCATGGCTTCCACCTGGTAAATGGCCAGGCTGTCGTCGAAGCCGGCGCCATCGGGGCCGAGGAGCACGTGGCGGGCCTCGCGCCGCAGGCGGGAGCCCTGGCAGTCGGGGCAGGCCTGCACGCTGCGGCACTTGCCGAGCTCTTCGCGTACCGCGGTGGATTCGGTATCCTGCCAGCGCCGCTCGAGGTTGGGGATGATGCCCTCGAAGGGATGGCTCTTGACCGTGCTGCGGCCCTTGTCGCCCAGGTAGGTGAACGGTATGGCCTGCTCGCCCGAGCCGTACAGAACGGCCTGCTGCACGGATTCGGGGAGCTGCTCGAACGGCGTATCGAGGGTGAAGTCGTAGAACGCCGCCAGGCTGCCCAGCATCTGGTGATAGAAGGCATTGCGCTGGTCCCAGCCGCGGATCGCGCCGGCCGCCAGGCTGAGCTCGGGAAAGGCCACCACCCGCTTGGGATCGAAAAAGCTGACGCTGCCGATGCCGTCGCAGCGCGGGCAGGCGCCCATGGGATTATTGAAGCTGAACAGCCGAGGCTCGAGCTCGGGCAGGCTGTAGCTGCACACCGGGCAGGCGTAGCGGCTGGAATACAAATGTTCCTGGCCGCCGTCGAGCTCCCAGACGATGATCCGGCCCTCACCCAGTTCCAGGGCCACCTCCAGGCTCTCGGCCAAGCGCTGTTCGATGCCCGGCCGCACCCGCAGGCGATCGATGACGACGTCCAGGTCGTGCTTGTCGTTCTTGCGCAGGGGCGGCAGATTCTCCAGTTCCATCATTTCGCCATTGAGCCGCAGGCGCACGAAGCCCCGCGCCTGCAGGGCGGCAAGCTCCTGCTCGAAGCTGCCCTTGCGGCCGCGGGCCAGCGGGGCCAGCAGCGCGATCCGGGTATCGGCAGGCAGCGCGAGAACGGCGTCGACCATCTGACTGACGCTCTGCGCCTGCAGTGGCAGGTGGTGATCGGGGCAGTAGGGGATGCCGACGCGGGCGTATAGCAGGCGCAGGTAATCGTGAATCTCGGTCACGGTGCCCACCGTGGAGCGCGGGTTGTGGCCCGAGGCTTTCTGCTCGATCGCGATGGCCGGCGACAGACCCTCGATCAGGTCGACGTCGGGTTTGTCCATGAGCTGGAGAAACTGCCGGGCGTAGGCCGAGAGGCTTTCGACGTAGCGCCGCTGGCCTTCAGCGTACAGGGTGTCGAAGGCGAGCGACGACTTGCCGGACCCCGACAGCCCGGTGATGACGGTGAGCTGGTCGCGCGGGATGTCGAGCGAGATATTCTTGAGATTGTGGGTGCGCGCACCCCGGATCCGGATGACTGCCATTCGTGCTTCGCTACGCCCATGCAAACCCTGGATTATAAAAGCCCCCACGCTTGCCGCTTCGCGGCGGCGCTGCCCCCCGAGGGGGCGGTTTTGCCTTGGGAGCGGCCCGGCGGCAAAACGAAGCCCCCACGCTTGCCGCTGAAGCGGCGGCGCTGCCCCCCGGGGGGGCTGTCCCGCCTTGGGAGCGGCCCGGCGGCGGGACGGCCCCCACGCTTGCCGCTGCGCGGCGGCGCTGCCCCCCGAGGGGGCTGTCCCGCCTTGGGAGTGGCCCGGCGGCGGGACGGGCCCCACGCTTGCCGCTGAAGCGGCTGCTCTGGCTTCCGGCATTCGAGCGAACGGCTTGGTACTATAGCGGGCTGATCATTTTCGTTCTCCCTTGGGTTTTCGTTGCGATGCCGTCCATACCTTCCACCCGCATGAATGCGCTCGAGCGGCGGGCCAGTTTGGCGCTGGCCGGGCTCTTCGCTTGCCGCATGCTGGGTCTGTTCCTGCTGTTGCCGGTGTTTGCGGTGGCGGTGCAGGGTGTGCCCGGGGGCAACGATCCGGCGAGGGTGGGGCTGGCGCTGGGGATGTACGGCCTGACGCAGGCCGTGCTGCAGATTCCCTTCGGCCTGGCGTCCGATCGCTGGGGCCGCAAGCCCATCGTCATCACCGGGCTGGTGATGTTCATTATCGGCAGCCTGGTGTGCACCTTTGCCCAGGATATTCTCTGGATCACCATCGGCCGCGCCATCCAGGGCGCGGGGGCGATCTCGGCGGCGATCACCGCCTGGTTGGCGGACGTGACGCGCGACGAAGTCCGCACCAAGGCCATGGCCATGGTCGGCGGCGCCATCGGGTTGGCGTTCGCGGTGTCCCTGGTGGGCGCGCCCCTGCTGGTGGGCCTGGGTGGCCTCACGGGCCTGTTCTGGGCCATCACCTTGCTCGGGGTGGCGGCGCTGGCCGTGGCCCTGTGGTGGATTCCGCTTCCCCCGCCCCGAGAAGCCAACCCCATCATGGCGAAAACGCCGGCTCGCGCCGTGCTGGCACAGCCCGACCTCTGGCGCTTCAATGTCGGTGTGTTCGTGCTCCATCTGGTGCAGGTGGCTTTGTTCGTCGTGGTGCCCGGCTTGCTGGCGCGCACCGGCAACCTGGCCGCCTCCGAACTCTGGAAGGTCTACCTGCCGGTCATCCTGCTGTCGTTCGTTTTCATGGTGCCGATCATTTTCGCCGCCGAACGGCGCGGCGCTCATCGCCAGGCGCTGCTGGCGGCCGTGGTGGGTCTGACCCTCACGCTGGGGTTGCTGCCCTGGGCCAGCCATGGCTTTGCCACGCTAGTGGCGGCGCTGGTGGCGTTTTTCGTGATGTTCAACATACTCGAGGCCCTGCAGCCATCCATCGTATCGCGCCTGGCGCCACCCGCCTACAAAGGCCTGGCGCTGGGTTTTTACAACACGGCCCAGGCCGCCGGCCTGTTTGCCGGTGGCGCCCTGGGCGGCTGGCTGGCGGCCACCCAGGGCTATGCCCGGGTGTTCGAAGCCTGCGCCGTGCTGGCCGCGATCTGGCTTCTGCTGGCCTGGCGCATGCGGCCCCTGCCGGCGCCCGGCGCTTCGCAGACGGGCGGCGTGGGCGAGGTGGAAGCGTCGCGGGTCTAGGGCTTGTCGAGGAGGGTGGGCGTTCCCGCCTGGTTCGGGTGAGTCGGCAGCCGGACGCCTGGTGGTCGTCCCGGCAAGGCGATGGGGCGATCCGCTGGATACCTGGTGGATCACCGTAGTTGCCGGGATCGCCAAACCAGGCTGACATGCCTCACACTTGAGGGGTGGCGGGCGCCGCCGCAAAGCGGCAGGGTTTTGCCGCCGGGCCGCCGGATTGCCCAAGGCAAAAAGCTCCTTCGGGGAGCCGCATTTTTTCATGATATCGATTGGGAGTTAGTTCATGGCATCGGTCAACAAGGTCATTCTGGTGGGCAATCTCGGGCGTGATCCCGAAGTGCGCTACAGCCCCGAGGGCGCGGCGATCTGCAACGTGTCGATTGCCACCACGTCGCAATGGAAGGACAGAAACACGGGCGAGCGCCGCGAGGAAACCGAATGGCATCGCGTGGTGTTCTACAACCGTCTCGCCGAGATCGCCGGCGAATACCTCAAAAAGGGTCGTTCGGTCTACGTCGAGGGCCGCCTCAAAACCCGCAAGTGGCAAGATAAAGATACCGGCGCCGATCGCTACAGCACCGAGATCGTGGCCGACCAGATGCAGATGCTGGGCGGCCGCGGCGACACGGGCGAGGGTGGTGGCGGCGGCTACGGTGGCGGTGGCTACGGCGATGCGCCGCCGCCGGCCCGCAGCCAGCAGCAACGCCCGGCGCCGCAGCGCGCGCCGGCTGCCGCACCCGCGGCGGCCAATCCGCCTTCCAGCAATTTTGCCGACATGGAAGACGATATCCCGTTCTAGCCCATAGAGGCATGACTTCGGCTGAGCCGGGCCGGGGTTTTGCCCTCCGAAAAGCGGGGGCCCGGGGTTCCCGCCGGGCTTTCCATCGCGTTCTCAATCGGGCGAGGATCCATGAGGTCGAACGTTGTTGTGGTGCCCAAGTACCATCAAATCTATTTGGTGCTGCGCGAACAGATCCTGGAAGGGCGTTTCACCGACGATTTTCCAGGGGAACATGCACTGGCAAAAACCTACGGAGTCTCCCGCATTACGCTGCGACGGACGCTGGAGGAGCTGCAGGCCGAGGGGCTGATCGAGCGGGAACGAGGCCGCAGAACACGCGTGCTGCCCCCCGTTGGGAAAACGGCCAATGCGGTAACGCCGACCAAGACCGACATCGCAGGTTTGTTGGACAACATTATTTCTTATGGTCTGAAAACGTCGGCGAAAGTTTTGGAGCTTGCCGAAATTGCCTCCTCGCCCGAGGTTGCGCATGAGCTGCGTATCCCTCCGGGTTCGCTGGTGCAGAAAGCGGTGCGGGTGCGTAGCCACCGCGGGGAACCGATGTCGTTCATGACCACGTACGTCCCTTCGGCGTTGGCGGAAGGGCTGGGCCGCCGTGAACTCGAAAGCAAGCCGTTGCTCAACCTGTTGCAAGAGCGGGGTATTTGCCTAACGAGCGTACGCCAGTCGATCGGTGCCGAGCTTGCCGATGCGCGTGTCGCGGAGCACCTGCACATTCAGGTGGGAAGTGCCTTGCTTGCGGTACGACGCGTCGTGTCCGACGCACAAGGGACGCCCGTCCAGTTTTTGCTGGGCTTGTACCGTCCCGATCGTTACGAGTACCGCATGCAACTTTCCGCGGAAGGGGTATCCACGACGCAGGTATGGACAGCCGATTAAATCAGCCCTTCAGTTTTGCTCCAAGATGTATTATTGACAATACATGATGTCAGGTTTAGGATGTACTCATGCGTTGGATGAGCACGCCTTGTGTCAGCCTTGTAGGGATGGAAAACTCGAATAATCGAAACGGATGTGCTTGTGGTCGGTGCTGGCCCCGTTGGGACGACGCTGGCCGGCGAACTTGGGCAGCGTGGCGTGCGTTGCACCGTCCTTGAAGAACGAACGATGCCGACCGAGCATCCCAAAGCCACCCTGCTGGGTGCGCGCTCAATGGAGTTTTTCCGGCGCTGGGGCATCACCGACCGCATTTATGACGCCGCGCTGCCACCGGACAACCATTACTTCATCACCTTCTCGACGCGGCTGGCGGGGCGCGAACTGTATCGGGTGACTTCGCCTTCCATCCGGGAAACCATTCAACGGCCGCCGCCTTTGCCCAGCTGAATGTTTCCTTGTCGGTACGCGAGGTTGACGATCCCAAGATACGTGAGCTGTACGAACGCGATTTCGTCCTGGTGAGGCCGGATGGTCACGTGGCCTGGCGTGGCAACACGATGCACCCGGCGCCGAAAGAACTCCTGGACAAGCTGTTGGGCCGAACCGATGCGCGCGCGCCGGTCGCCGGGGCAGGGGCTGCTGCAAGGTTGGCCCATGCTTGAGTCTCCTGCCAAAGCCCAGCCAGCTTGCGCGGCGGCGAAGTCAAGACCGCAGTCGCTTGCCCAGAAGTTGATCGCGCGCGCGGCGGGACGCTCTCATGTGGACGTCGGAGAAATCGTCGTCTGCAACGTGGATCTGGCGATGTTCCACGATTCCAGCGGCCCGCGCCGGCTCAAGCCCATGCTGGAGGAGCTCGGCGCCGACATCTGGGATCGCTCCCGGGTCGTTCTGGTCATGGACCATTACGTACCGGAACGAGACGAAGACTCCCGGCGGATCGTACGCATCGCGCGCGAATGGGCGCATGAGCAGCAATTGCCCCATGTATACGACAGCGTGGGCATTTGCCACGTCGTACTGCCGCGCGAAGGCCATCTGCGTCCCGGATTGTTTTGTGTGGGCGGAGACTCGCATTCCACCACCGGCGGCGCCTTTGGCGCCTATATGTTCGGTATTGGCAGCACCGAGATGCTTGGCGTCCTGGTCACGGGTGAAATCTGGCTGCGTGTGCCGCGCACCTTGCGCATGCACTGGACCGGCCAGCTCGGACCCGGCGTCTATGCCAAGGACATGATGCTGCACATGATCGGCCAGCTCGGTATCAATGGCGGTGCCTATCAGGCGGTGGAGTACGCAGGGCCGGCAGTACGCGCGCTCGGGATGGAGGAACGAATGACCTTGGCCAACATGAGCGCCGAGCTGGGCGCCCAGGTGGGACTGGTCGCCGCTGATGCCGTTACCCGGGATTGGCTGGCCGGGCGCGGGGTATCGGTCGCCGATGCTGACCTGCAAGCCTTGGAGGGCGAGGCTTACGACGCCCGATATACGTTTGACGCCGCCATCCTGACTCCTCAAGTGGCCGCGCCGCACAGCCCGGTCAATACGCAGCCGGTAAGCGCCTTCGCCAACGTCGGTATCGATATTGCCTACATCGGCGCTTGTACGGGAGCCAAGCTCGAGGACCTGACCGCGGCGGCGGCCGTGCTGCGCGGTCGCCAGGTGGGGCAGGGGGTGCGGTTGATCGTCGCGCCGGCGAGCAAGGCCGACGAAGCCCAGGCCGAGGCCAGGGGGGCCATGCAAGTCTTGCGTGAGGCCGGTGCCACCGTGCTTCCCACCGGGTGCGGCGCCTGCGCCGGCTACGGCGACGGCCTCCCGGGCGGGGCAACGGTGATCTCCAGCACGGCGCGCAACTTCCGCGGGCGCATGGGAGCAGCCGATACCCAGGTTTATCTCGCCTCGCCGGCAACCGTGGCCGCTTCCGCACTTGCCGGCCGGATCGCCGATCCCCGGGAGGAACTGGTATGAACGGGCCGCATCGAGTATGGGCGCTCGGGGGACAAATCGATACCGATGTGCTGGCGCCCGGCGCCTACATGAAACTGGGTCTTGAAGGTATCGCGCCGCATTGTCTGGAATCCGTGCGTCCCGAGTTTGCGGCCAATGTGCGCCAGGGCGACGTTATCGTGGCGGGTCCTGACTTTGGCATTGGCTCTTCGCGTGAACAGGCCGCGGCGGTTCTGGTGCATCTTGGTGTGGCCGCGGTCATCGCACCGTCTTTTGGCGGCTTGTTTTTTCGTAATGCCTTCAATGTAGGACTGTTGCTGCTGACTTCGCCCTCCGTCACGGAGATCCCCGATGGCAGCGCTGTCGTACTCGACTGGAACACGCCGGCGATCCTCGACGAAGACGGTCATGCTCACGGCTGCGAACCCGTACCGGATTTCCTGCTGGATATGGCGCGCCAGGGCGGACCGCCGTTGGTCTCTTGTATGTTGGCTCTGGTGTGGCGCTGTGTACAGGCGATCCATCCTGAAGACGCTGATCTTGCGTCGTGGCTGGAAGGGAAACATTGGCGGGACGCTCTGGCGCACCGTGCTCCGGCGATGATTCCGGCGGGTGGTTCAGCTCATACCGTAACGCATACCGCGCTGCCATAGCGGTTCGAGATCTTGCACAAGGTCGCGCGGTATCCGCGCGTCGTATCGGTAGGCCGCGAGCGTGTCCGACATGGCCTGGGCCAGGCGTTCGAAGACTTTAAATGGCTCGCGTACGCCGCAGACCCGGGTGCCGAAGCTGGCAAGCTCTGCCGGCAGGGGATAAGCTTTGCTCCGATTTTTTGCGCCTTGCAAAAGGCGCAACGCCATCGTGTTGTCCTCCAGCTCCGGCCCTCCGGGTGAACGCCGGTAGCGATAGATCCTGGTGCTGACAACGTCGAAAAGCGGCGAAAGCCATACCTCGGGCCGGAATCCTTCTTCGTTGTAGAGCACGGCAAAATTCTTGAGATGGGCATCGCCATTTCCTACCATCACACTGAAGGCCAGCTGCTCGAAAAAGCGTGCCAGGGTCTGAGGCTGAGGAGCCACCATCGCCAGAAGTTCCGCCACTCGTTGATAGCTGCCATGGTATTTTCGGTCGGCCAAGGTATCGCGAACATGCAGGCCCATCAAAGAAGCCACATCCTCAAAGCCCAGGCGTGTGCCATCCGGGAGAATATCGAAGCGGTCTACCAGCAACATGCCACCGTCGTCAGTGAGATCCACGGTTGCCGCCTGGATGCCTGCGGTGGCCGCGGCACGCATACAAAGAAATTCGTTGGCGGCCAGCCCAGGATAAACGCTGGCGCCGGTTTTCACGATGAGATTCGGAATCGGCATGGTGATGCGGTCGCTCACCAATATCTTGGGTTGCATGCCCGACACGCCTATCCCCGTTGAGAGATAGGCGGCTACCAATTCATTGAAGGTTTCGTCGGTATACGGCAGCCGCAAAAGGACATCGCGAGACACGACACCGGGCGTTTTGAGATCCTGTCCGGGCACTTGATAACCCAGGCGTCCGATGCCGTTGAAGCCGATCATGGCCAAGAGGCGCATCGCCGTCATTTCCTGTTTGGGAAACCATTGGCGCAGACGGTTGAACAAATCCCCTTCGGGCAGGTTCTGGTCCATTACCGGAAACAGGGCTGCGCTTCGCCAGGTCATGGTATGAGGTGGCATCAATAAGCCTACGGGCGCCTGGTTGTTGTCCGCCACCAGATACCGAAACTCGTATTGGGAATCCTTCAGCAACTGCCCCATCTGGCGGCCCTTCATCCGCACCTCGAGCAGGCGGATACGGGAGTCGTGGTCGCTGGAAACCATGGCTTTAGTCTTCGTCCAGATCTTTAAAGCGCTTGCGCATCTCGTCCAGCGTGGGCAGGCCGACTTTCTCGATGCGCAAGGCATAGCCCATGGCGCGTAGAACGTCCAGGAGCGCGCTGGTCGTAACGTCGCCACCTTGTTCCAGGCGATAGAGAAGATCCCGGCTGCGGCCAGAGCGGCGGGCCACTTCGACGGCGCGCAGCCCGCTGTCTTGGCGGGCCTGGCGTACGGCCTGGCCGAGATCGGCAGGAAGACGAATGGGAAATGGATACATGATTTGTCCTGAGTTCAAGACAATATAGGCTAGTATACTAAGAAATGTCTTGTATTCCAGACGTCTTTACTTCGCATGCGGATACCGCTCCCGCAATTGCGTGCGCACCAATTGTTCGGTTTCGTGCACCAGGCGCGTGCCGGGCCGGCGGTTGGAGACCGCAATCACCATGGTGCGGGTGAGCGCCGGCTGCGAAAAATGCAGTACCTTCAATTGATCGGCAAAGCCGCTTTCCCGGGCGAGGTGCTCGGGTAGGACGGTGCAGCCATGGCCCTGGCGCACGAGTTCGAGGATGAAGTTGGCGCCGCCCACGTTGAGTACGACGTTGAGCGGGATACGCGCCTCGCGGGCGACAGCCTCGACCTGCGCGCGCATGGTGTGCGGCAGGCTGGGGAGGATCAAGGGAAAGTGCGCAAGATCGGCGTACTGCAAGGCCGATTTGCCGCCGGGCACTGGTTTGTCCGCCGGGCAAATCATGCAGACTTCCTCGTGCAGCGCCGCGGTGATGTTCAAGGCTGGCGCATCGGGCGGATCGTAGAGCACGCCGATGTCGGCCCGGCCCACCATCAGCCAGTCGTGGATATTGGAGCTCGTGCCTTCCAGGATGTCGAGCGATGCGCGTGGAAAGCGCTTCTGGAATTCCGTCACCAGGTTGGGCGCGAGGATTTTGCCGGCCGACGGCGTGATGCCAAGAATCACCTTGCCCATGGGCGAGCCGTGCAACTCGCGCAGGTCCTGGCGTGCGCGTTCGGTTTGCTCAAGGATGCCCTTGGCGTGTTCGAACAAAGTCTTGCCCGCCTGCGTGAGGGCGATGCCTCGGCCATTGCGATGGAACAGCGTTTGACGCAACTCCACTTCCAGCTGGCGGATCTGTTTACTCAGGGCGGGCTGCGTGATGCCGAGCTCGATCGCCGCGCGGGTGAAACCCCCGTATTCGGCGACGCAGACGAAGTATTCGAGCTGTTTCAGATCCATGGGCAAATTATAGGGGAACGGAATGCGGCGATAAGCGCATAACTTTTTGGAATATCAGGTGGTCGCATGAGGATGCCGCAAACCGGAGTCAGGCGCGTAAGATTTTTGGCAGAAAACGTGCAACCCGGAGGAGATCCACGATGCGACAACCCGTTATTTCGCTGGCCGCGCTGGGCGCGCTGGCGATGAGTCTGAGCTTCACCCCCGCTGTGTCATATGCGCAGGCCGAGGCCTACCCCAATCGCGCGGTGCGCCTGGTCGTGCCTTTCGCGCCGGGGGGCGGCACCGACGTGCTGGCGCGTATCGTGGCCGAGCGACTGGCCAATGATTTGGGGCAGGCCATTGTCGTGGATAACCGGGCGGGCGCGGGCTCGCAGATCGGTGTGGACTCCGTGGCGAAAGCGGCGCCGGATGGCTACACGGTATTGTTCGGGCCTGCGGATGGCTTGTCCATTCTGCCCGCCTTGCGGCCCACGGTGCCCTACGATTCGGTCAAGGATTTCACCGCGGTCGCTCGCGTGGCCACCTCGCCGTTCGTCATTTCGATCAACCCCGCCATGAAGGCGGAGACTTTCGAGGAGTTGATGGCCGAGGCCCGCGCCCGGCCGGGCGAGATCCGCTACGGCACGCCGGGCATCGGCAGCATCGGTCACTTGGCCATGGAGTTGTTGCAAACCAAAACGGGTACGAAGCTGACCCACGTTCCCTATAAGGGAGGCGGCCCGGCGCTGGTTGGCTTCATGTCTGGCGATACCGAGGCCATCATTTCGAGCACCAAGCTGGTGCAGAACGCGGCGGAGTCGGGCAAGGCCAAGATGCTGGCGCAGACTGCGCTCATGCCGCAGCCCGATATCCCGAAGGTGCCCACGCTCGATGGCCTGGGCATCAAGGGCTTCGAAGTCGTGAGCTGGTTCGGCCTGCTCGTGCCCGCGGGCACTCCGCAGTCGGTGGTGGATCGTCTGGACAAAGCGGTGGCCAACATCACCCGCGACCCGGACTTCGCTCAGAAGATGATCGAATCGGGATCCACCGCGGCCTACTTGCCGCCGAAAGAATTTGCCGCTTTTGTCGAACAGGACAGGAGCAAATGGATCGGCGTCGTCAAAGACGCCGGCATCAAGATCGAGCACTAGGCGGGAGCTTGGGGCCGCTGGTCGAGCCCTGGCCCAGGCGCTGGCCCGTCATGTCCGGCAGGGTCGGCGAAGCGGAGTCCGACAGCGCCGAAGGCGCCCCTTAACCCAGGCAGGAAGCCGCGGCCGATGGCTGGAGTGATTCACGGACTGTCGAGACAGCCCGCGGGCCTCGCGTTGCCGTCGAGCGGACGGCCGGACGCCGACCTTCCGCAGATCTTTTTTATGGATGGGAGTCATCGAATTATGAGCAGTCAATTTAAAACGCCCGTGTTGATCGTCGGTGGCGGCCCGGTGGGCCTTTGCCTGGCGCTGGACCTGGCATGGCGCGGCATCGAATGCATGCTGATCGAGAAAACCGACGGCTCGATCCATCATCCCAAGACCGCCTCGCTGACCTACCGCACCATGGAGTTCTGCCGGCGCTGGGGCATCGGCGATCGGATCCGGCACGAGACCTTTCCGCGCGATTGGGAACTGAGCATGGCCTTCTGCACCAGCATGGCCGGATACCCGCTGACCCGCATCCCGTACTCCAGCCTGCAGGACGACCCGGAGATCCCCGAGACGCCGGAGCGCAAGCAGCGCGCGCCGCAGCTGTATTTCGACCCGATCCTGGCCGACGAAGCCAGAAAACGCGACGGCATCACGCTGCGCTATCACTGCGAATTCGTGTCGCATACACAGGACGAGGATGGCGTTCGCGCCGTGGCGCGCGACGTGCGTACCGGCGAGACGATCACCATCGACGCCGAGTATCTGGTGGCTTGCGATGGCGCCGGCAGCAGCATCCGCCGGGCGTTGGACATCCCGATGGAAGGCGACCCGGTATTGGATTACTCCATGGCGGTCTATGTGCGCTGCCCCGGACTCATCCACAAGCACGACAAAGGGCAGGCGGAACGCTATATCTTCATCGGCCCATCGGGCACCTGGGGCAATCTCACCGTGGTCGATGGCGACGCCTTCTGGCGCCTGACCGTGCTGGGCTTCAAAAGCAAGGAAGAGATCGACGACTTCGATCCCGAACCTTGGGTGCGGCGCTGCATGGGCAGCGACGATATCGAGTTCGAGGTGGTCGACGTCCTGCCCTGGCGCCGGGCCCGACTGGTGGCGAGAGAATACTCGCAAGGCCGGGTGTTCCTGGCCGGCGACTCGGCGCATACCATGTCGCCCACGGGAGGCTTCGGCTTCAATACCGGCCTGGGCGACGCAATCGACCTGGGGTGGAAGCTCGAGGGCATGCTCAAGGGCTGGGGCGGCCCCGCGCTGTTGGCCAGCTACGATGCCGAGCGCCGGCCCATCGGCTGGCGCAACGTCAGCGCTTCGGCCGAGAACTACTTCAAGCTGATCTCGGCGGAGAATTGCGCCGACATTCTCGACGATACTCCCGAAGGTGCCGAAACCCGTCGTAGGGTGGGCGCCTACATGCACGAGGCCACGCGCATGGAGTGGGAGAACCTTGGCGTGGTCCTGGGCTATCGCTACGACAGCTCGCCGATCTGCGTCCCGGATGGCAGCGCGCCAACGCCGGACCAGCGTTCGGTATATGTGCCCACCTCGCAAGCCGGCCATCGCGCCCCGCACGCCTGGCTGCCGGATGGGCGCTCCACGCTGGATCTCTTCGGCCGAAGCTTCGTACTGCTGCGGTTTCCGGGCGCGCCCGATGCCTCCGCCCTCGTGGCGGCGGCCAAAGAGCGCGGATTGCCCTTGGAGGTCGTGGAGATCCCGGATCAGGACATCGCCCGTCTTTATGAGCGCAAGCTCGTATTGGTGAGGCCGGATGGGCACAGCGCCTGGCGGGGCGACACCGTGCCGGAGAACATCATGCAATTGTTGGACCGTATCCGTGGGGCCTTGGTGCCGGCCTTGGAAGCCGCCTAACGATCATCCCCGCGAACGGGATGGTTTGGCCACCGGCCGGGGCATGCGGTCGTCCGTAGCCGATTGCCTGCCCGCGGTGCCGATGATCTGCCTGTCGACGGGGTTCAAGCCCCCTTGGCCGGCGCCAGGATCACCCGCGGATCCTCGGGATTGTCGTACAGCGCCCGCACGTCGTCGGCGCGGCGTTTCAACACGGCACGCTGGTTGAGGTAGCCCTTGTCGGTGATCTCGCCGGCATCGGGGCTGGGCGCGTCGGGCAGCAGCAGGATCCGGCCCACCGTCTGCGACGAGCCGCCGCCCTGGGCAAGCAGCTTGGCCAGCCCGTCGCGAAGGTGGTTGACCAGTTCGGCGCGCGGCAGCTTTTCGGCCGCGGCGCTGAGGAACACCAGGGCGCCGACTTCGTGGCGGTCGTGGCCGGTGATCACCGCGTCGCGGGCATAGGGTGCCAGGGCCGACACCAGCTTGACGCGCAAGGTGCCCACCGAGACCCAGGTGCCGGTGGTGAGCTTGAAGTCTTCCGACACGCGGCCGTCGAACACCACGCCGGCTTCGGGGCGGCGAGGATCGAGCAGATAGCCCGCATCGCCGATGCGGTAGTAGCCTTCTTCGTCGAAGGCGTCGGCCGTGGCCTCGGGCGCATCGCGATAGCTGCGGAACACCGCTGCGCCACGCACCCGCATCTCGAATTTCTCGCCATTGGGCAAGAATTTGAGTTCCGTGCCCGGCAAGGGCAGGCCGATCACGCCGGCGCGATCGAGCTTCCAGTGGGCCGAGGTGATGGCCGGCGCGGTTTCGGTGGCGCCCCACGAGGTGGTGAACCACACCGGTTCTTCACGCACCCGGGCGGCGACGCGCTCCAGGCGCTCCCAGGTGGCCTGGGGCAGGGCGGCGCCGGCATAGAAGGCCAGGCGCAGGCGGGAGAACAGGGCGCGGGCGAGTTCGTCGTCGGCCTCCAGGCTGGGCAGCAGCATGTCGAAGCCGGCGGGTACGTTGAAGTACAGCGTGGGCCGGACCTCGCGCAGGTTGCGGATGGACTTTTCGATCAAGCCTGGCGCCGGCCGGCCTTCGTCGATATACAGCGTGCCGCCGTTGCGCAGAATCATATTGAGGTTATGGTTGCCGCCGAAGGTGTGGCTCCAGGGCAGCCAGTCGAGCACGATGGGTTTTTCGCGTTCGAGAAAGCGCCACGCTTGGGCCATCATCTGCTGGTTGGCACAGAGCATGCGGTGATCGTTGATCACCACCTTGGGCTGGCCGGTCGAGCCCGAGGTGAGCAGGTACTTGGCCACGGAGTCGGGCGTGAGCGCTTCGAAAGCCGCCCGGACGGCGGGGGTTTCGGGCGTGCGCAGCAGCCGGGCAAAATCCAGCGCGCCCGGGAAGGCGTCCGCGCCGGCGCTGAACACCACGGGCACATCGAGCCCGGCGGCCTGGATCGCGGGGCCGTACACCTCGGCGGTGGCGGCGTAGATCAGGCCGGGCCGCAGGGTATGCAGGATGCCGGTGATCTTGCCGTAATCCTGGGTAAGGCGGCAATAGGCGCTGGAAACGGTGCAAACCGGCTGGCCCACGTGCATGGCCGCCAGCATGAGCAGGGCGTGGTCCAGGCTGTTGTCGGAGAGCACCACCACGGGAGCGCCGGCTGGCATTGGCATGTCGAGCAGGCTTTGCCCGATCGCGCCCACCGCCTGGCGGAGCTGGGCGTAGGTGAACCGGCGCCATTCGCCCTGGGCGTCGCGCTCGGCGAGCGCCACGGTATCGGGAGTGGCGGCGGCCCAGTGCTCCAGCCATTCGCCGACGCAGCGGGCATAGGGCTGCAAGGGGTCGGGAGAGCGCAGGACGAAGCCACCGCCGGGCAAGTCTTCTTGCAGCGTGCGCGCGGGGCTGAGTTGTTCGGGGTCGTCGAAGAACCCGAGTGCCATGATGTTTCTCCTGTCGAGGGCGGCGCCAGTGCCTGCCTTTCCGTACGGTTATGTATGGAAATATGCTATCCGACTCTGTTTCTCAGCAGGAAGAGGGTTTACCCTTAAGCATACAGTTTTGTATGTTTGGGGCAGACGCCTTATCATTCCAGACTCCTTCGCCATCCCGGCGATCGCCGGGCCTCGTTCAATGTCCGTATCCGATCTCCGCTACGTCGATGTCGAAACCCGCTCCGCCGTCCACTTCCCCGCGTTCCCGCGACGCCTCCCGCAATTCGCTGACGCCGGAGAGCTGGATCAATGCCGCCACCGGCCTGTTGGTCGACCAAGGCATCGATGCGGTCCGCGTCGACGTCATCGCCAAGCGCCTGGGCGTGACGCGGGGCAGCTTCTATTGGCATTTCCGCGACCGCGACGATCTGCTGCTGCGTGTGCTCAAGGCCTGGCGCGATGCCGCCACCGACCAGCTCATCGATCGTTTCGAGCGGCGGCACATCGACCCGGAGATCCTGATCGACGACCTGATGACGCTGCCGTTTCGCGGTCGCTCGGCGCGCGAGGCGGCGCGCATCGAACTGGCGATCCGCACCTGGGCGCGACGCGACGAGATCGTACGCCAGGCGCTGGACGACGTCGACGCCCGCCGCGTGGCGTACGTGGCGCAGTGTTTTTCGGCCCTGGGGTTCTCCATCGCCGAGGCGCGGGCGCGCGGATTCGCACTGTATGCCTGGCAAGTGGGAGAGTCCATGCTCATCCGGCAGGATAGCGACGAGCAGAAACGGGAACGCAAGGCGCTGTTGCAGCAGTTGTTGCTCACGCCGCTGCCGCAAGATAAAGAGCGACTGGCTACCAGTTGAGGGCGGGTGGGCCTCGCCGTGGCGGCGCAGCGGCCCGAAGCGGGCGCTGCCCGGCAAGAAGGGCTTGCGAGCGGGCCTGCGCACGCGCGTGGCGTACGATAGGATGGATCGATGCCGCGATTGGCGGCCTGACTAGAGAGATCCACATGGACCCGCAAACCCTGGAAAATCTGCTGGCCAAGGGCCCGGATAACGCGATGCTCAGATTTGGCTTGGGTAAAGCCTGGCTGGATGCCGGAGAGGCCGCCAAGGCCGCACCCCACCTGCAACGTTGCCTGGAATTCGATCCGGGTTATTCCGCGGCCTGGAAGCTGCTGGGCAAGGCCTTGGCGGCCGTGGACGACCCCGATGGCGCGCGCCGTGCGTGGCGGCAGGGAATCGAAGTGGCCGCCGGCAAGGGCGACAAACAGGCCGAGAAGGAAATGACGGTGTTCTTGCGCCGGCTCGATAAAGCCGGATCGGGGCCCAAGACGCCAACGTAGCGCTTGGGGCGACGTTGGCGTGGCCGGCTCTGAGGCCAGGCCTGATGCCGCCCTGGTAACAGGCCGGCGCAACCCGTGGCGCCATGAAGGAGATGCCGGCGGCTCGTTCGCGCCATGCCGCTGGTGGCGGCGTGTACCGAAAGGCGGGCTGTTCTCGCATGGCCAGTCTTGCTAAAATGCGTTCGATAATGAAAATAAGACGCAATACAGGAATTGGTGGCCAGGACGCCCGGACGCCGCGGTACCCGGGCCTCCCGCGGTTGGCAACGCCGCCACGTTGGTCGGATCGCTATTCCATCGTCAGGCATGAAACTTCTCGTCGTTGAAGACCATCCCAGCCTAAGAGCGCTACTTGCCGAACATCTGCGCCTCCGCGGGTTCGCGGTGGATGCCGTGAAGACCGGGCGAGAAGCGATCGCGGCGCAGCAAATGGCCCGCTACGACGCCATGATCCTCGATCTGGGCCTGCCCGACATGGATGGCCAGGAGGTGTTGTCGCGGCGGCCGGGCGGCGGCGAGGCGCCTCTGCCCTGCATCGTGCTCACGGCGCGCGACGCCGTGGAATGCCGCATCCGCAGTCTGGATGCCGGCGCCGATGATTATCTGCTGAAGCCCTTCGACGTGAGGGAACTGGAGGCGCGGCTGCGGGCCGTCCTGCGCCGGGCGTCCCGGGCCTTTGTCACCCTGGCCTGCGGCAATCTGGCCTTCGAGCCGGACTCCCGGCACGTGAGTATCGACGGCCGCATCCTCGAGCTGTCGCGGCGCGAAAGCATGCTGCTGGAGGAATTGCTGCGCGCCTCGCCACGCATCGTGGTCAAGGAATATCTCGAAGAGCATTTGTACGCCGGCAACGAGAGCGTGACACTCAATGCCGTTGAGGCGGTGGTGTCGCGGCTGCGCCGCAAGCTCATGGCCGGTGGCGCCCAGGCGTGTATCCAGACCGTGCGCGGCATCGGCTATCGGCTGCAGCCCGCCGGCGCCGGCCATGCTTGAGCTGCGGCGCAGCCTGGCCGCACGCATCCTGGTGGCGCTGGTACTGGTGGGGCTTTTGGGCTTTGCCAGCCTGGCCTGGTATCTGTACGACACGCGTGACGAATTGCGCTATAGCACCGCGCTGCTGCAAGCCAACGCGATCGTCCAGGAAGTGCTCGCGACGAAGGGCACAGGCACGGCGGGGGAAAGGGGGCTCGGCCAACTCCCCCGGCACTACGGTGGCAGCGAGCTGTTCTATACGCTGTACTCCGCCGGCGGCGAGCCGGTCTGGTATTCCGACAATCTCGTGCGCCCCATGCGCATGCGGCCCGGCACCCTGGAAGCCGCGATGCGGCCGCTGCAGTGGCGGACCTTCCGCGGTCGCGGCCGGGTGATCGGCGTGCCGGTGACCCTGGCCGATGGCGGCACGCTCATCGTGGCCAAGGCCGACGGCCTGGAGCGTTCCTTGATCGATGCTCTGCTGCGCACCCGGCTGCTGCGGGTATTGATCGGTTTCCTGGTGTTTTGTCTTGTGGCGGGCCTGCTGATCGGCTGGCTCTTGCGTTGGACCTTGCGCCCCGTGCGCCAGGCCGCCGCTCTGGCGGGCGAGATCCACCCCGGCGCGCCGCAGCGGCGGGTCCCGCTGGATCGGCTGCCGCAAGAGATCGTGCCTCTGGCGCGGGCGGCCAATCTGGGCCTGGACCGCCTGGCACAGGCATTGTCGGCGCAAAAGCAATGGCTGGCGGACGCGGCCCATGAGCTGCGCACGCCACTGACGGTGCTCGACCTGCGTTTGCAGAAGATGCGTCTGGAGGGCAAGACCGATTGGCCCGCGGTGGAGCAAGAGGTGCAACGCCTGCGCCATCTGGTGGACCAGTTGCTCACGCTGGCCCGGCAAGATCACGCCGGCGGCGATGCCGCTCAGGCGGGGTCGGTGTCCTTGTCGCGGATTGTGCGCGAGACCATCGCTTCACTGGTTCCGCTGTTCGAGCAAAACCAGCGCGACATCCAGGTCGATCTCCAGGACCATGTCCGCATCGTGGCGGATGCGGCCGCGGTGCGCGACGCCATCCGCAACGTGGTGGAGAACGCCCTGCTGCACGGCCAGGGCACGGTCGCCGTGCGCCTGTCGCAAGCAGGCAAAGGGGGCGGCGCCATCCTCGACGTGGGCGACGAGGGCGCCGGCGTTCCCCTTGACGCGCAGGACGACATGTTCAACCGCTTCCACAAAGGCCGGCAGGGCGGAGCGGGTTCGGGGCTGGGACTGGCCATTGCGCGCCAAGCATTGCGCAATCTGGGTGGCGACGTCCACTTCGTTGGCGAGCGGCCCTGTGTGGTGCGGCTCCGGTTTCCCGCGACGTCAGAAAATGGTCAGGCAGTGTCCCTATCATGATGAATGAGAGTTGTTTTCATTCTCATTTTTTAATGATTCGCTGAGAGCCACGACGCGCGGCGTCCGTGGTTCCGCCAACGGGACTCCTTCTATGTCTTCTACGTTACACCTACCTTGCGGGGCGGTGAGTGCGGCCGGCTGCGTGCTGGCCATCGGCCTGTGGCCCGGCGCCGCCGCGGCCCAGCCGGCGGCGGACCAGCCGGTTGCAAAAATGCAGGAAGTCGTGGTGACCGCTTCGGGTTTCGAGCAGGCCATCGCGGATGCTCCAGCCTCGATTTCCGTCATCACCCGCGAACAGCTGGAAGGCAAGTTCTACCGCGACGTCACCGACGCGCTGCAGGATGTGCCGGGTGTCAGCATCGAAGGCGGCGCGGGGGGCAAGATCGAGAGCACCTCGGTCACCATCCGGGGCATGGGCGAGAACTATGTGCTGTTCCTGATCGATGGCAAACCGCTGGGCGCGTCGTCGGAGGCCTACTACAACGGCTTCGGCGGCGGCGCGCAAGTGGGGTGGTTGCCGCCGCTGTCGGCCATCGAGCGCATCGAGGTGATCCGGGGCCCGATGTCGTCGCTCTACGGCTCCAGCGCGCTGGGCGGGGTGATCAACATCATCACCCGCAAGGTACCCACCGAATGGAGCGCCAATCTCACCGTGGATGGCGTCTTCCAGCAGCATTCGGATGCCGGCAATGCCTATCAGGCCCGCTACTATCTGGGAGGCCCGATCATCAAGGACAAGCTGGCCATGACGCTGTACGGCTCGAAGTATCATCGCCAGGAAGACCACATCCAGGGCGGCTACGCGCGCAAAGACCGCTTCGACAATACCGCGAAGTTCGCCTGGCGCCTGACCGACCGCCAAACCCTGGAAGTGGAGGGCGGCGCGGCGCGCCACCAGAACGACCGCACCGAGGCTTCGTCCACCAGTCCGATGGACATGCACAACAAGCGCACCCATTACGGCCTGACGCACGACTGGCGCTGGGGCAGCGGCGCCGAGACTCGTTCGTTCGGACTGCACGAGAAGGTCAGCATCGTCAACGGCTCGCTGGAGTCGTCGTACCTGGCCACCACGCTGAACTCCAAAACCGTGCTGGCCTTCGACTCGCATATGCTGACCCTGGGCGCCGAATACAAGCACGAAGAAACCAAGCACGATCCGGCCCGCTTCGAAGGTTCGATCGCCACCAACCTGAAGCGCTGGCAGGCCGCCCTGTTCGCCGAAGACGAATACGCCCTGACCGACAAGCTCATCCTCACGGGCGGCATGCGCCTGGATCAGAACCAACACTACGGCACGCATTTCACGCCGCGCTTTTATACGATCTATCACCTCACCGACAACCTCAACCTGAAAGGCGGGGTCAGCGGGGGGTACAAAACACCCTCGCTCAAGCAGGCCGATGACAACATCGTGGAGCCCGCCGCGCGGGGCCGTTCGTGGGATAAAGGCAACTCCGATCTGCAACCCGAGAAGAGCACCAACTTCGAACTGGGCTTTACCTATGCCTCGCCGGAGAACGTCAACTTCGGCGTGATGGCCTACTACACCCGCTTCAAGGACAAGATCGGCAAGGAATACATCTGCCAGACGCCGGCCAGCAATCCGGGTTGCGTGTACGGCAACAATCCACCGCGCGAGAGCATCCAGCAGTACGTCAACCTGGATTCGGCCACGCTCAAGGGGGTGGAGGTGTCGTTCGGCATGCCGCTGACCACCGGCCTCAAGTTCACCAGCAGCTATACCTATTCCGACAGCAAGATCACCAGCGGGTCGCAGGAAGGCAAGCCCTTGAACGACACGCCGCGCCATATGGTGAACCTGGGGCTGGATTACCAGGCCAATGCGGCGCTGAATCTTTGGACCAAAGTGCGCTACAAGAGCAAAACCATCGACGGCGGCACCGATCAGATTCCCGCCTATACGATGGTGGATCTGGGAGTGAAGTACCGCTTCAATCGCCATCTGTCGGGCTTTGCCGGCATCTATAACGCACTGGATAAAACCATAGGCTCCGACGAATACGGCAAGTATCTCGACGGGCGGCGCTACTACGCCGGCGTGACGGTCGAGTACTGAGCCGCCGTCTGGTGGCGGAAGGCCGCCGGAGCCGCAATGGGGTAACGGCAGCGCCAGCCTTTTGGGGCGGAGAAGCTCAGGCCGGATGGTCGGAGTTCTTCACCCAATTCTCGACTTCCAGGGCTGGCACCCGGGAAAATTCCGACACATTGTTCGTCACCAGCACAAGCCCCTCGCTGCGAGCATGGCCGGCGATGTGAAGATCGTTCACGCCAATCGACTGACCTTGCCGCTCCAACGAGGCCCGGATAGCACCGTAGTGCTGGGCAGCCTTGGCTCCATAGGCCAGGACTTCGAGCCGACTGCAGAAGTCTTCTATGGTGGCCAAATTGGCGCTCACTCGGGAGCTCTTTTCAGCCCCATGCAGGAGCTCGGCCAATGTGATGGACGATATCGCCATTCGGTGGGCATGACTGTTGAAGATGGGCAGCACCTCAGGCGGTCGCCGTTTCAGCACATAAATAACAATATTGGTGTCGAGTAGATAGCGCAGCATCAAAGTGACTCGCGCTCAGGTTGAACCTGGTCCGCCCGATCCTCCAGGAAGTCGTCGCTGACCTCAGGCCCATCATGAAAAAAGCTATCCCAGGTTTGCCCTAGCGGTGTGATGATGCGTTCATGGCCTTTGGCTCGTACTACCACTTTCTTCACGCTTTCGGGAAGGCGGACCTCCACAGGGATACGGACGGCTTGGGTGCGGTTATTGATAAAAACGGTACTGGTGACCATGAGAGGCTTCGCATAATAATAGGTATATGGCGATGGTATATCGCAACATGAGGATTGGCAAGTTTCGCATGCGAAACTCATGGCGCCTCTTCCACAAGGTCAGTGGGAGCGACTTGGCGATGCCTAAGAACGATCGTTGCCAGGCTGGTCGCCGCGGCGCCGGGGGTGCCTCAGCGGCTCTCCGTCTGCGTTGGCACGGGGGATTCCGACGGCAATCGGGCCGCCAGCACCGGCCACACATTCTCGAGCAGCGCGGTCTGCGCCGCCTCGTTGGGATGGATGCGGTCGGCCTGGAACATGGCCTCGTCGGTGGCGATGCCTTCGAGCAGAAAGGGCACCAGCGCGGCGCCGGTGGTCTCGGCCACTTCGCCGAAGAGTTCCTGGAACTCGCGGGCGTAGGCGGGGCCGTAGTTGGGCGGGATCTGCATGCCCGCCAGAATGACCTGGGCGCCCGACTCCTGGGCCCGCCGGACCATGCGCAAGAGATTGTCGCGGCTGAGCCGTAGTGGCAGGCCGCGCAGGGCGTCGTTGCCGCCAAGCTCCACGATCACCACGGCCGGCTGGTGCTGGCGCAGAAGATTGGGCAGGCGGCTGGCGCCGCCGCTGGTGGTATCGCCGCTGATGCTGGCGTTGATCACCCGGAAGGCATGACCTTCGTCGGCCAGGCGCTGTTCGAGCAGCGCAACCCAACCCGCGCCGCGCTTCAGGCCATACTCGGCCGACAGGCTATCGCCCACCACCAGGATGGCCGGTGGTTCGGAACCACCGTCGATGGGGGCGGTCTGAGCCCAGGCGGGAATGGCCAGCGCCAGGCCGGCCAGCAACACCAGTTGCAGCAAAGCGCGCCACGCCGTACGAGCGGAGCTGGCGCGGGCGGCCACGAGCTTGGTATCTTTCATAGCTTCCTTCACGGTTTCAGGGACTTCCGTATGACAACGCGCCCATGCGCAGGCCACATCACAGCAGCGGCGCCGCCGCCCCAAACGAGCGCCGGCAATCCGGTCGGCACGCTGGAGTTGCGCGATACCTTGCCCGGCACCCGTCAGCCGCGGCAGGCCTCGCCCAACCCCACGGTGGCCGAGGCGGAGGGCGCCAAGCCGGAAGAGGCCGCGATCGTCGTGCGCGGCGTTTCGCAGCGGGTGGCCGATGCCACCGGCGTGCTCACCATCCTGGATGATTTGTCGTTCGCCATCCAGCGGGGTGAGACCGTTGCGATCACCGGCAGTTCCGGCTCGGGCAAGTCGACCCTCCTGGGCTTGTTGGCGGGTCTTGACCTTCCCACCGAGGGTAGCATCCATTTGCTGGGTCAAAGCCTGGTGGCGCTGGACGAAGACCAGCGGGCGCGGCTGCGGGCGCAGTCGGTGGGTTTCGTGTTCCAGTCGTTCCAGCTGCTGCCGCACCTGACGGCCCTGGAGAACGTCATGCTGCCGCTGGAGCTGACCGGCCAGGAGGCCAGGGCGCCGGCGCGGCGCATGCTGGAGCGCGTGGGATTGGGCGAGCGCCTGCATCATTACCCGCGCACGCTATCGGGCGGCGAGCAGCAAAGGGTATCGCTGGCGCGCGCCTTCGTGATGCGGCCGGCGGTGCTGTTTGCCGACGAGCCCACCGGCAGCCTGGACTCGGCCACGGGGGCGGCCATCATCGACCTGATGTTCGCCCTCAACCAGGAATACGGCGCAACGCTGGTGCTGGTAACCCACGATCCGGCGCTGGCCGGACGCTGCGGCCGGCAACTGCGGATCGTGGCGGGGCGGCTCCAGCCTTGACCACGCGCCTAAGCGCAAGCCTCGCCACAACGCAAAAGCCCCGGCGCGAGGCCAGGGCTGGAGCTGGAATCTGGTGGGCGGTACAAGGATCGAACTTGTGACTTCCACCGTGTGAAGGTGGCACTCTACCGCTGAGTTAACCGCCCGGCAGAAGAAACATCAAGACCAAAACTATAGCAGAGTTTTTTTTGCCGCGCAAATTGGCTGGCCTCCCAAGGCGGGCCGGACCCAGGCGCGTGGCCGGCTGATCCGGCGGCCGATGTCTGGTGGCTGGCGTCCGGCGAGACTCAGGCGGCCTCGCGGGCGGCGCTCAGTTGCCGCCACAGGCTGCCGCCGCCTTTGGCGGCCTTGTCGAGTGCGTCGAGATAGTTTTCGTGGGCGGCCTGCTCGTCGGCGCTGGCGGCCAGGACGGGCAAGTGCCAGGTTTCGCCTTGCCCGCCAGCGGCCAGGCCCATGCCGCGCGGTGATTCGGGCTCGGCGTCGATCACCAGCGTATTCTGGCCGCGGGTCATGGCCAGCCACACCTCGGCCAGCAGTTCCGAATCGAGCAAGGCGCCGTGCAGGGTGCGATGGGCATTGGAGATGCCGTAGCGGTCGCACAGCGCATCCAGCGAGTTGCGCTTGCCGGGATGCATCTCGCGCGCCTGGGCAAGCGTATCGATCACGTCGTGGCAGTGCGTGGAAAAGCGCGGCAGGCCCAGTAATTCGAGCTCGGCATCCAGGAACTTCACGTCGAACGCGGCGTTGTGGATGATGATGCGCGCGCCGGCGACGAAGTCGAGGAAGTCCCGAGCCTGCTGGGCGAAGCGCGGATGATCTTTGAGGAATTCGAGCGACAGGCCGTGCACCGCTTGAGCACCGGGGTCGATATCGCGCTCGGGGTTCAGGTAGGTGTGGAAGTTGCGGCCCGTGAGTTGCCGGTTGGCGATTTCGACGCAGCCGATTTCGACCAGGCGATGGCCTTGAGCGGGATCGAGCCCGGTGGTTTCAGTGTCGAGGACGATATAGCGCATCGGGAGCCCAGGAAAAGCTTGAGAAAAGTGCCGCGACGGGCACCGCTGCCAAGGATTGTAGTCGTTGTGCCCGTGAACGGCGGCGGCTCAATCGGCGGCGCGCGAGCGCAGCGCCCGCAGCCGCTGGTAAGAGCGTTCGATGCGGGCTTCGGTGAGTTCGCCGCGATCGATGGCGGCGCGCACCACGGCGATGACGAGCTGCGGCAGATCATGTCGCGGTTCGAAGCCTTCGATAACGGGCGCGGCGGCGGGGTTGTTGGAGAAGATGAGCAGGTCGTTGCCAGCCTGGATCGCGCGGATCACGATTTCATCGAAGCCGTGATAGCGCTGGATCGCACCCATGTGCAGATCGTCGGTGACGATCACGCCATCGAAGCCGTCCTGCTCACGCAGCCAGGGCCGCAGGTAACGGTCGGAGAGCGTGACCGGAAACCCGGGGTCGACGCCGCGATGGACCAGGTGGGCGCCCATCACGCTGTCGGCCAGGCCGGCGCCGATCAGGGCGCGGAAGGGTTCGCGCTCGATCGGCTGGTAGTCATCGGTAATATCCACCAGCCCCCGGTGGCTATCGCCACGCGCCAGGCCGTGGCCGGGATAGTGCTTGAGCGACGTGAGCACCCCTTCGGTGCGATGGGCGCGTACGGCTTCGCCGGCATAACGCGCCACCGTGGCGGGGTCGCTGGAAAATGCGCGTTCCAGGCCGCCGATCACCGGAGAGCCGGGGGCGTCGGCAGGGTCGCCGGGGATGCCGCGCAGATCGGCGACGGGGGCCAGGTTGAAATTGAAGCCGGCGTCGCGCACCAGGCGGGCCTGGTCGCGGTAAAGCTCATAGGCTTGCGCGGGCGTCAGGGAGCCGGCCACCGCTTCGGCCGACGGATGGCTGCGAAAGCCGTTGGCCGCGTTCAGGCGCTGCACGCGACCGCCTTCCTGATCGATGGCCCGCAACACGGGCAGGGCCTGGGTGCCGGCGCCGGCAAAGGCGCGGTTGAGCGCCTGGACCTGCCCGGGATCGACGATGTTGTAGCGGTAGAAAACCACGCCCCCCAGCCGGCCTTCCCGAAAATGTTCCTGCATGGCTTGAACCCCCGGATCAGCGGCGCTGGTACCGTGGAAGCCCATCATCACCATTTGCCCGATCTTCTGGTCCAGCGTCGGCTCCGGTGGCGGTGTGTCGCCGCCGCAGGCGGCCAGCGCGGCCAAGAGCAAGACACCGCACAGGCGCCGGAAGCGCGAGGGGAAGACAGTGGCGACGAAGAGTGAAAGCATGGCTATGCGATGGGGAACGGGATTAAAGGGAGCGCATCGACGGACAGGGGCGAAGCGCGCCGGTTGGCGAGGCCGGGCGCGGGCCGCGATCAGGCCCACGGGACCACTCTTGGGCGGGCACGGCGGCGGACCGGGTTCAAACGGGGGAGCCGCCGGGCGTGGGCGAGCCCTCGGCGGCCGGCGCCGCGGAGGGCGGGGCCCGATCCGCCGACGGTTCCTCGACGGTCTTGACGCGATGGACCTGCCGCGAGGCGATCAACAGGTAGACCACCGGCACGACGAACAGGGTCATCAGCGTGCCGAAGCTCATGCCGCCCACGATCACCCAGCCGATCTGGCGCCGCGACTCGGCGCCGGCGCCGGTGGCCAGCGCCAGCGGTACGGCGCCCAGCACCATGGCGCCCGTGGTCATGAGAATGGGGCGCAAGCGCAGGACGCTGGCCTCGATCACGGCTTCGGCGATCGTCGTGCCGCGCTCGCGCAATTGATCGGCGAACTCGACGATCAGGATGCCGTGCTTGGTGATCAGGCCGAGCAGGGTGATCAGGCCGATCTGGCTGTAGATCGACAGGCTGCCGCCGGTGAACCAGAGGGCGAGCATGCCGCCGGTGAGCGACAGCGGCACCGACATCATGATCACCAGCGGGTTGCGCCAGCTCTCGAACTGGGCGGCCAGCACCAGGTAGATGAAGACCAGGGCCATGCCGAACACCAGATAGATGCTTTGCGATGAGTCGCGGTACTCGCGCGACTGGCCGGCAAGATCGGTTTGCACCGTATTGGGCAGCACGCGATCGGCGGTGGCCTGGAACGCCTCGAGCGCCTCGCCGAGCGAATAGCCTGGCGCCAGTTGCGCCGAGATGATGGCGGCGCGCAGGCGGTTGAAGTGGTTGAGCGATTGCGGCGCCACCGCCTCGGTGACGGTGAGCAGGCTGCTGAGCGGCAGCATGCCGCCGTCGCTGGTGCGCACGTAGATGTTCTCGATGTCGGCGGGATTGGCGCGGTCGGCGGCGGCCACGCGCACCATCACGTCGTATTGCTCGCCATCCTGCTTGAAGCGGGTGATCTGGCGTCCGCCCAGCATGGTCTCCAGGGTGCGGCCCACGGTGGCGACGTCGAGGTCGACGTCGGCGAGGCGGTCGCGGTCGACCGTGACGCGAAGCTCGGGCGTGTTCAGGCGCAAGTCGGAGTTGAGGTTGTGCACACCGGGATACTTGGCGATCTCGGCCATGAAGGCATCGACGTAGCGCGCGAGTTCGGGATACGGCACCTGGCTCATGAGCACGAACTCCACCGGCGAGGAGCGGGGTGATTGCCCCAGCGAAGGCGGGTTGGTGACGAAGGCGCGCACGCCGGGCAGGGAGTTGAAACGCGGCCGCAGCTCGGCGGCGATCTCCTGCTGGGTGCGCTCGCGTTCGCTCCAGGGCTTGAGGCGCAGCACCGAGGTGCCGTCGGTGACCGTGGGGAAGCCGGCGAAGGCCTGATGGGCGCTGAGCTCGGGGATGTCGTCGTAGAACTGCTCGGCGCGCACGAGATAGCCCGCGGTGTAATCCGCGGTGGATCCGTCGGGCGACTGCACGCGGGAAAAGATCACGCCTCGATCCTCGGTGGGCGCCAGCTCGCTGGGCAGATACTGGAACAAGGGCACCATGGCGCCACCGGCCACCAGGCCGGCCAGCACAACTACCGGCCAGGCGCGCAGCGAGCGCCGCAGCAGCCAGCGATAGCCACGGGTCAGGCCGTCGAGCCCCGCTTCGATGGCGAGGTAGAGGCGGCCGTGCCTGGCGTGTTGCTCGTCGCGCAGCAGCAGCGAACACATCATCGGTGTGAGCGTGAGGGCGACGAAGCCCGAGATCAGCACCGCGGAGGCCAGGGTGAGGGCGAATTCGACGAACAGACGGCCGGTGCGCCCCGTGGCGAAGGCCAGCGGCGCGTACACCGTGACGAGGGTGAGCGTCATCGCGATCACGGCGAAGGCGATCTCGCGGGTGCCGTACAGCGCGGCCTGCAGCCGGGTCTTGCCGTCTTCGAGGTGGCGGTACACGTTTTCGAGCACGACGATGGCGTCGTCGACCACCATGCCGATGGCCAGTACCATCGCCAGCAGCGTGAGGGTGTTGATCGAGAAGCCCGCCGCGTACATGATGCCGCAGGCGCCGATCAGCGACACCGGGATCGTGACCAGCGGAATCAGGCTGGCGCGCACATTGCGCAGGAACAGCAGGATCACCAGCACCACCAGGATGATGGCTTCGGCGATGGTGGTGAAGACCGAGCGGATCGAGGCCTCGATGAACACCGAGGAGTCGTAGGAAACCGCCAGTTGCATGCCGGCCGGCAGGCTGCTGTTGATGGCTTCGATTTCGTCGCGCGCGGCGGCGGAGAGGTCGAGCGGATTGGCGGTGGATTGCTTGACCAGGCCGATGTTGATGGCGGGCTGGCCGTTGGCGCGCGAGAGCACGCGTTCGTCGGCCGGCCCCAGGCGCACCAGCGCGATCTCGCCCAGGCGCACCGGATACTGATCGACGGTGGCCACGATCAGGTCGCGGAACTGCTGCGGCGTTTGCAGGCCGGTTTCGGCCACTACGGAGAATTCGCGGCTGAGCGACTCGATGCGGCCGGCGGGGATCTCGACGTTCTGGCTGCGCAGGGCGTTTTCCACATCCTGGATGGTGAGGCGGAAGGCGGCGAGTTTGTCGCGGTCGATATCAATCCGCATGGCCGGCAGGCGCTCGCCGAACACGCGGACTTCGGCGGCGCCGGGCAGCACCGACAGCCGCGGCTTGATGAAGCGGTTGATGTAGTCGGAGGCCTCGATGGTGCTCAGGGAGCCGGCCTGCACCGTGATGTAGATCACCGGCTGCGAATCGGCCTCGACCTTGGCGATGACGGGCTCGTCGACTTCGTCGGGCAGGCGCTGGCGTACGCGCGAGACTTTGTCGCGCACTTCGGCGGCGGCGGCGTCGGGATCTCGCGCCAGCGAGAACGTGACGTTGATGTTGCTGCGCTCGGAACGGCTGGTGGACGTCATGAGGATGACGCCCTCGATGCCCGAGATGGAGTCTTCGAGCACCTTGGTGACTTGCGACTCGACGACGTCGGCCGAGGCACCCGGGTAGGTGGTGCGCACCGAAATGATGGATTCTTCGATCGCGGGGTATTCGCGCACGGTGAGGCGCTCGAACGAGACCAGGCCGATCATCACGATGATGAGGGACAGCACGGTGGCGAACACCGGCCGTTTGATGCAGGTATCGGACAGGATCACGATGAGGCTCCGCTAAGCCCTAGCTTTCGACCACGGTGGCTCGCACGCGCGAGCCGCTCTCGACCTTCTGGAGGCCGGCCACGACGACTCGGTCGCCGGCCTGCAGCCCCTCGACGATCTCGACCATGCCGCGCTGGCGCTGCCCGGTGCGCACCAGCACCTCCTCGACCACGTCGTCGACCACCCGCATGACGAACTGCTGGTTGTCGCGGGGCGCGAGCGCGGTTTCGGGCACCATGAGCGCTTCGCCGGAGCCCAGCAGCAGGTTGACCCGGGCGAACATGCCCGGGCGCAGTACGCCATCGGGATTGTCGAGCCGGGCGCGCAGCATGATGGCGCGCCCGGCCACGTCGACCAGCGGGCTGATGGCCGTGACCACGCCTTGCCAGCGTTCGCCGGGCAGCGCATCGAGCGTGATGTCGAGCGGTTGGCCCAGCCGGGTTTGCGCCACGTAGATCTCGGGCAGGCGGAAGTCGACCTTGAGCTGGCGGATGGCCTGCAGGGTGACGAGATCCTGCCCGGCGCTGACGTAATCGCCGACCGAGACGTTGCGCAGGCCGAGCTGGCCGTCGAACGGCGCCAGGATCACGGTTTTATCGAGCCTGGCCTGGGCCAGCGCCACGTTGGCGCGTTCCACGCGCAGGGCGTTCTCGGCCTCGTCGCGCGCCTGCTGGCTGATGAAGCCCTGCTGCTGCAACTGCGTGGAACGCTGGAACTTGCTTTGCGCCAGGGCCAGGTTGGCCCGCGCCTGCTGCAGCTCGGCGCGCGCGACGTCGTCGTCGAGGCGGAAGAGGAGGTCGCCCTGGCGGACCTCCTGGCCCTCCTGGAACCCGATCTCGCGCAGGCGCCCGGCGATCTCGGGACGAAGCATGACGGCTTCGTCGGACAACAGGCTGCCCACGGCCCCGAGCCGGCGCTCCAGCGGCTGGGAACGAACCTCGGCGACTTCGACCCCTATCGCCTGGCGTGGCGCGGGGGGCGCGGCCGCGGTCTGCTGCGGCTGCGCGATGGCCGGCGCGGACGTTGACGCACCGCCTTGCAGGCCCAGGTAGCGGGGAGCGTAATAGCCGGCGGCGCCAGCGGCCAGGGCAACGACGACCAAAGCAATGACGGTACGACTGGACATGGTGTTGGAGGCGAAAGGCCAGCCGTGAAGGCATCGGCAAAGGGCGTAGGGATAGAGTGACAGACGCGTATGACCGCGAATGGTTCGCTAATTTAACGGCTGCGGCGAACCTGTGCCACTCCTTGGTTGGCCAATTGGTCGGCGCGCTCATTGCCGGCATCGCCGCTGTGGCCGCGCACCCAGCGCCAATCGATGTGGTGGCGTCCGGTTTCGGTATCGAGCGCCTGCCAGAGATCGGCGTTCTTGACCGGCTGGCGACTGGCCGTGCGCCAGCCGCGGCGCTTCCAGTTGGGCAGCCATTCGCTGATGCCTTTCTGCACGTATTGGGAATCGGTATGCAGGACCACCCGGCACGGCCGCTTGAGGATGCGCAGCGCCTCGATGACCGCCTGCAGTTCCATGCGGTTGTTGGTCGTTTGCGGCTCGCCGCCGAACAGCGTTTTTTCGTGGTCGCCGGTGCGCAGCAGCACGCCCCAGCCGCCCGGACCGGGGTTGCCTTTGCAGGCACCGTCGGTCCAGATGTGAACTTCGTCATTCATGAGGAAAGCCGTGTGAAGAAGAGGAAGGGCGGCGGTTGAGCGCCACCTGGGCTCGCGCCGACGCCCGGCGGCGGCGCTTCTTCCAGGCGGGTCCGATCAGCCGCGTGCCATGGGTGCGCTTGATCGCCGACACCAGGTAGACGGCGCCGGCCACCGGCCACCAGCGGTCGCCCGCTTTGTCGAGTACCGAGCTGCGCCGCAGCCAGGTTGGGCTGGCCACGGGCAGGGCGTAGCAGCCGAAGTGCCCCCGGTCGAGTTCGAAGGAGAGGAGCTTGAGCCAGTCTTTCAGGCGGTGCAGGCCGATGAACTGCCCGCCCTGGGGCAGCCAATCGGCCCGCCCCAGGCGGTGGCGGGCGCCCCAGAGGCTCCAGGGGTTGAAGCCGGCAATGATCAGCCGGCCTTCGGGAACCAGCACGCGCTCCGCTTCGCGCAGTACCGCGTGAGGGTCTTGGGCATACTCGAGCGCGTGCGGCAGGACCAGCAGGTCCACGCTTTGCGTGGCCAGCGGCATGGCCTCCGCGCTGCCGGCCACCAGCCCGTGCCAGGCCGGGCGTGGCACGGCCCGCAACTCCTCGGGCGCATCGGCGGCGACACAGAGCTGGAACGGGATGCGATTGGCGCGCAGTGTGTGGAATCCGGCGAGCCCCGCCTGCACCGCCACGAAGCCGAAAGCGTCTTCGACCAGCGCATCGAGCCGCGCCTGCTCCCACTGCCGTACGTACTGACCCGGCGGAGTGAGGAACCAGGTATCGAGTCTTACAATGGCCGGCGAGGCATCCGTCGGGGGTGCAGGCTGCATGAAGGAGGCACAGACAATGATGGACACCGACTATACAACGGCCGCCGGTATCCACGGCATCAAGGCATTCCAGGACAACTATATTTGGGCGATCCGCCATGGCGCGGCAGTGGCCGTGGTCGACCCCGGCGAAGCCGCGCCCGTGCTCGAGATCCTGCGGCGCCACCACCTGCATCTGGCCGTGATCCTGCTTACCCACCACCATCGCGATCACGTCGGCGGCGTCGATGAGCTGCGCGCGCTCGGCGACGTGAAAGTGTATGGCCCCGCCAGCGAAACCCTGCCGCATTGCGACGTACCGCTGCGCGAAGGCGACCGGGTGCTGTTGCCGGAGCTCGAGCTCGATCTGCGGGTGCTCGACGTGCCCGGCCACACCGCGGGGCATATTGCCTACCACGGAACCGCGGCGGGGATTTCGCCGGTGTTGTTCTGTGGCGACACACTGTTTGCCTCGGGCTGTGGCCGTTTGTTCGAGGGAACGCCCGAGCAGATGTATCGTTCGCTGGCCAAATTGATGGCGCTTCCCGGCCAATCCCGGGTATATTGCGCCCACGAGTACACCCTGTCCAACCTGCGATGGGCCTGTACCGTCGAACCGAACAATGCCGATTTGTCGGCCTGGCAGCGCCAGGCTGCGGCTTTGCGTGAGCGGGGTGATGCCACCGTGCCCACGCGTTTGGAACACGAACTCGCCGTCAACCCCTTTTTGCGAGCAGGGGTGCCCGACGTCGTGGCTGCCGTGTCCCAACACGTTGGCCGGCCTGTACAGCCGGGAGTCGAAACTTTTGGCGCTTTGCGCGCCTGGAAGGACGATTTTCGTTGAGTCATTTATTTTCCCATCGAACCTTCGCCGTCGCCGCCACGGCGCTCGCCCTGGCCAGCTGTACCAGCATGAGCCCCGAGCGCCAGGCGAGCGACGCCAGCATGAGCCAGCGCTACGCGCCGCCGCAGATGTTCCCCACCGTGGATCTCGTGGCGCCGGCGCCCGATATCTGGAAGCGGCTGCGCCTCGGCTTTTCGGTGCCCAATATGCAGGGCAACGAAGTCGCGCGCTGGACCGAGTTCTATGCGTCGCGGCCCGATATGCTGCAGCAGCTGGCGGAGCGCGCCGGCCGCTATCTGTATTACGTGGTGGACGAAGTCAACCGGCGCGGGCTGCCCACCGAGCTGGCGCTGGTGCCGTTCATCGAAAGCGGCTGGGATCCCTCGGCGCTCTCGCGCGCGCAGGCCGCGGGCCTCTGGCAGTTCATTCCCAGCACGGGGCGCTATTTCAAGCTGCGGCAAAACGAGTGGCTCGACGAACGCCGCGATCCCGTGGCTTCCACCAAGGCCGCGCTCGACTATCTCGAATATCTATTCGAATTCCAGGGAGACTGGCACCTGGCCCTGGCCTCGTATAACTGGGGTGAGGGCTCGGTGCAAAGAGCCATCAAGAAAAACGCCGCCGACGGTCTGGCCACCGACTACCAGTCGCTCGAGATGCCCGACGAAACCCGTCAGTACTATCCCAAGCTGCAGGCGCTCAAGAACATCATCAACCAGCCCAGGCGCTACCGGGTGGCGCTGCCCGAACTCGAAAACCGGCCCTACTTCGTCGAAGTCGCCAAGTCGCGCGACATCGACGTCGAGCTGGCCGCCGAACTGGCCGACATGCCGCTGGAAGAGTTCATCGCCCTCAATCCCGGCTTCAAGCGCGGGGTGGTGATGGGGCAAGCCGAGCGCCGCCTCCTGCTGCCGGTGGGCCGGGTCGATCTGTTCCTGGCCAACCTCGATGCCTACGAGGGCCCGCTGGTACGGCCAACCCGGCCGCCCGCGGCGGCCGTGGTGGCCGCCGCGCCCGAAGAAACCTACCGGGTGCGGCCGGGCGATACGCTGGCGCGTATCGCCTCCCGCTATAAAACCACGGTGCGCAACCTCCGCCATCTCAATCAACTGCGCCATACCCGCCTGCAAGTGGGGCAGGTGCTCAAGGTGCCCACGCGGCGCAGTTAGGGATCCTCTGCACAATCCACGTCGGCCGCCGCCTCCCGCCACCGGGCGCATCTCTGCGTTGGCTTTTGTCGTCAATAGCACCACTATTGACGACAAAACCCGCCTTGCGCTGCATCCCGCTGACGGGCGCGATCGGCTCGGCGGAATTGTGCAGAGGATCCCCAAGGCGTTTTACCTATCGGGGATTGCCGCCGCGCAAGGCGGAAAGCGGTTGCCACGCGAAGCTGGAAACCGATCCGATCCCCGGCAGGTGAAACGCTCTTCGAGTTAACGAGTTCCAATCTTTTCAGGGAAAATCCCCATCATGAGTTTTCTGTCCCAGAAGCGCATCCTTGTGACCGGCGTGCTCTCCAATCGCTCGATTGCCTACGGCATTGCCCGCGCCTGCCATCAACAGGGCGCCGAACTGGCCTTCACCTATGTCGGCGATCGCTTCCGCGACCGGGTCGGCGAGCTGGCCGCCGAGTTCGGCAGCGATATCGTGCTGCCCTGCGATGTGGCGGAGGACGCGCAGATCGATGCCGTGGCGGCCAGCCTGCGCGAACGCTGGGACGGGCTCGACGGCGTGGTGCACGCCATCGGCTTTGCGCCGCGCGAGGCGATTGCCGGCCAGTTTCTCGATGGCATCTCGCGCGAGGCGTTCCGCATCGCCCACGATATCTCGGCCTACAGCTTTCCGGCGCTGGTCAAGGCGCTCTTGCCGTTGATGCAGGGCCGCCGCGCTTGCGCGCTCACGCTCAGCTATCTCGGCGCCGAGCGCGTGGTGCCCAACTACAACACCATGGGCCTGGCCAAGGCGGCGCTCGAAGCCAGCGTGCGCTATCTGGCCAACGATCTGGGGCCGCAAGGAATCCGGGTCAATGGCATTTCCGCGGGCCCCATCAAGACCCTGGCCGGCAGCGGCATCAAGGATTTCTCCAAGATCCTGCATTTCGTCGAGGCCAATGCGCCCCTGCGCCGCAACGTCACCATCGACGATGTGGGCAATGCCGCGGCTTTCCTGCTGTCCGATCTGGCTGGCGGCATTACCGGTGAAATCACCCACGTGGATAGCGGGTTTTCCACCGTGGTGCCGGGAATGAACGGCTAACGGCCATGGCGGTTGGCGCCACTTCTGGCGATGAAAGAAAACGTTCTTTCACATTAAACGCCGCAGGGCCGTGATCCCGGAGCGGGGTTCCAGGCCGCCGCGCACGGCCCGGCGATGTCCGGCCACCGCCCTGGCTTGCCGCCGGCGCCAGCCCGAGACGGCGGAGCGCCGCCGTCAGGCGTGTCGTCGGAGATAGACGTACAGGCCGTCCACGGGTTCGCGGCGATCTTCGCGCACGGGGTGTTTCACGAGCTCCACCACCTCGAAGCCATGGTTTTGCGCCAAGTCCCGCAGGTACGGCTCGGTATGGGCGTAAGTGAGGCTGGGGCCCAGACCGTAGCCACCGTCGTCGCGCTCGGCGTGCTCGACGGTGAAGCAGAACAGGCCGCCTGCCTCGAGCACGCGACGGGCGCCGCGGAAGACGGGCTCGAGATCGCCGGCGTAGTTCAGGACATCGGCCGCCACCAGCAAATCATGGCGCAGGGGCGTTTCGGCCAAGTGCTCGATGAGGTCGGCCAGGAGCACTTCGTCGTAATGGCCGCCGGCTCGTGCCTTTTCGACCATGCCAGGTGCGAGGTCGATGCCGGTGAGGAGCTCGGTCCGCGGCCGCAACAGCGGCGCGCACAACCCGGTACCGCAGCCGAGGTCCAGCGCCGAGGCGTAGCGCCGCCCGGAATCTCCCGGCAGCGACTGCAGTAGCCGGGTATGACCCTGGTAGCGCAGCACTTCCACGAGGTGCCGCTCGAAATCCTGCGCATAGCCATCGAACAACGATCGGACATAGCCTGGGGGCGGGTGCGGCGGCGCGGGCTTGTTGCTGACCGACGCCAGCAGAAAACCATTGATTGCCGGGTCGCCGCCCGTGGCCAGGGCCTGCTGGAAGGCCTCCGCCGCGCGTGCCGGTTGTTCCAGATACTTGAGAATGGCGCCGCGACGGTGCCACGACTGCGGCTGCGCGGCGTCGAGCGCCAGGCTGCGGTCGAAGGAAGCCAGAGCCTCGGTCGAACGGTTCTGCGCGAGCAGGGCTTCGCCATGGTGCAGCCAGGCTTCGGCGTCGTCGGGATGCCGTTGGACCTCGGCGGTGAAGGCGGCCAGCGCCTCGTCGAAACGGCCTAGACCTTGCAGCATCGCACCCCGGTGCCGGCGCGCCGGCACGCTGTCGGGGTCGAGCGCCAAGGCCCGTTCATCGCTGGCCAAGGCTGCTTCCAGGCGCCCCAGGGCGCCCAGCGCCACGGCATGGTGCGCCCAGGCCTCGAAGTTGTCCGGCTCGGCCGCCACCGCCGGTTCCAGGCATTCCAGGGCCGCCAAGGGCTGTCCCAGCCGCAGGCGCACCGCGCCGAGATTGGTTAAGGTGGATGCGCGGCCCGGCAAGAGGGCGAGCGACGCTTCAAAGCAGCGTTCGGCCTCATGCAGCCGATCGGCCTCGAAGTGCGCGATGCCTTCGAGGAACAGCGTGCGGGCCTGGTCGAAATCGGAAGTCATGGGCGGGGCGTGAAAAAAGAAAAGCCCCGGTTTCGATGGTGCCGCCTTGCCGGGCAAGGGGCTTCGAAAGCGGGGCGGCCATGAGATCAGCCGACGATGGGAGGTCGGCCCGGACGCATGGGTAATCAGGCGCGCTTGATCTTTTCGAGCATCTTGAACACGCCCTTGGGCGCATCCTTGAACAGACGCTTGAAGGATTTGCCCAGGCAGCGGCGCTCGAGGGTGTTGCGGCGCACGCGCTTACGTTCGGCCATGACGGACTCCGTGGAAAGAGAAGAATGGGTGTAAGACTGCAAACCCGACCATTTTAGCCTAAGCTGCCGGGGTCGTGCGTGGCGTACATCGGCCTGCGCTATACTCTACGGGTTAAGCCTCGTTGCCCCCAGCGCATGCCCTTGCCTCCTTCGTCCGTGCCCCGCGAGCCGATCCACGATCGCTCGATACGGGCAAAGTCGTATCTTCGCCAGGATGGTCTGCTCGACATCGAAGCGGAGCTGCTCGACGTCAAGGGATACGATTTCACCTCCCGCAAAGGGCTGCGGCCCGCCGGAACGCCGGTGCATCACATGCACCTGCGTGTCACGATCGACGACGACTTCAATATCGTCGAGGCCGTGGCGGCTTACGATGCGGCGCCCTACGACGAACGCTGTTCCTCCATCCAGGCCGATTACGCCGACTTGGTCGGCCTCAACCTGTTGCGCGGCTTCCGCCACCAGGTCCGGGATCGTTTCGGGGCTACCGCGGGCTGTACCCACTTGAGCGAATTGGCCCTGGTGCTACCCACTGTGGCCATCCAGTCCCGATCGCGGCGCTACGCGAAGCAAGCGGCCGTCGACTCCACCGTGCGGCCATTTGCCATTGATGGTTGTCACGCTTTGCGCCACGATGGCAGTGTCGTACAGGAGTTCCACCCGCGCTGGTATGGTGTGCCCAAGGGCGGGCTGCCTCATCCCCAGCCCGCCGAAGCCGACACGTCGGCTGCCGCCGGTTCCGCTCCTTCCTCCCCTTCTTCTTCAAGCGACTCTTAAGGTTACGCATGAAAATTCACGAGTATCAGGGCAAAGAGCTCCTGAAAAAATTTGGCGTCACGGTGCCGCGCGGCATTCCCGTGTTCTCGGTCGATGAGGCCGTCAAGGCGGCCGAAGCCCTGGGCGGCCCGGTCTGGGTCGTCAAGGCCCAGATCCACGCCGGCGGCCGAGGCAAGGGCGGCGGCGTCAAGATCGCCAAGTCGATCGACGAAGTCCGCCAACTGGCCTCCGAAATCCTCGGCATGCAGTTGATCACGCATCAAACCGGCGCCCAAGGCCAGAAGGTGCGTCGCCTGCTCATCGAAGAAGGCGCCGACATCAAGAAGGAATACTACGTCGGCATCGTCACCGACCGCGGCACCCAGCGTGTCTGCGTCATGGCCTCCAGCGAAGGCGGCATGGAGATCGAAGAAGTCGCCGAGGAGTCGCCCGAGAAGATCCTCAAGGTCTTCGTGGATCCGGCCACGGGCCTCACCCAGGAAGAAGCCGAGGGCCTGGCCCGTGGCATCGGCATTCCCGAGGGCTCGATCGCCAAGGCCGCCGACCAATTCCAGAAGCTCTATAAAACCTACTGGGATACCGACTCCTCGCTCGCCGAGATCAACCCGCTCATCCTCACCGGCAGCGGCGACATCATCGCGCTCGACGCGAAGTTCAACTTCGACTCCAACGCCTTGTTCCGCCATCCCAAGCTGGTCGAGTGCCGCGACCTCGACGAAGAAGATCCGGCCGAGATCGAAGCCAGCAAGTACGATCTGGCCTACATCCAGCTCGAAGGCAACATCGGCTGCCTGGTCAACGGCGCCGGCCTGGCCATGGCCACCATGGACACGATCAAGCTGTTCGGCGGCGAACCGGCCAACTTCCTCGACGTGGGCGGCGGCGCCACCACCGAGAAAGTCACCGAAGCCTTCAAGATCATGCTCAAGAACCCGGACGTGAAAGCGATCCTGGTCAACATCTTTGGCGGCATCATGCGTTGCGACGTGATCGCCGAAGGCGTGATCGCCGCGTGCAAGGCGGTGAATCTGCAGGTTCCCCTGGTGGTGCGCATGAAAGGCACCAACGAAGAGCTGGGCAAGAAGCTGCTCGCCGAGTCCGGCCTGCCCATCATCAGTGCCGACACGATGGCCGAAGCGGCCACCCGCGTGGTCGAAGCCGCCAAGTAACCGACAGCCAGAGGATTCGCCAAATGTCGATTCTGATCAACAAAGACACCAAAGTCATCACGCAGGGCATCACCGGTAAAACCGGCCAGTTCCACACCCGCGCCTGCCGCGAATACGCCAACGGCCGCGAAGCCTTCGTCGCCGGCGTCAACCCCAAGCGCGCCGGCGAGGATTTCGAAGGCGTGCCCATCTACGGCACCGTGGCCGAAGCCAAGGCCGCCACCGGCGCCACCGTATCGGTCATCTACGTGCCGCCCGCGGGCGCCGCCGCCGCCATCTGGGAAGCCGTCGAGGCCGATCTCGACCTCGCCATCTGCATCACCGAAGGCATCCCCGTGCGCGACATGCTCGAAGTGCGCAACCGCATGCGCGCCAAGGGCAGCAAAACCTTGCTGCTGGGCCCCAACTGCCCCGGCCTGATCACGCCCGACGAACTCAAGATCGGCATCATGCCCGGCCACATCCACCGCAAGGGCCGCATCGGCATCGTCAGCCGCTCGGGCACGCTCACCTACGAAGCCGTGGCGCAAGTCACGGATCTGGGGCTGGGCCAGTCCAGCGCCGTGGGCATCGGCGGCGACCCCATCAATGGCCTCAAGCACATCGACGTGCTCAAGATGTTCAACGATGATCCCGACACCGACGCCGTGATCATGATCGGCGAGATCGGCGGGCCCGACGAAGTCGAGGCCGCGCTCTGGGCCAAAGACAACATGAAGAAGCCGATGGTCGGCTTCATCGCCGGCGTCACCGCGCCTCCGGGCAAGCGGATGGGCCACGCGGGCGCCCTGATCTCGGGCGGCGCCGACACGGCCGACGCCAAACTCGAAGTGATGGAGGCTTGCGGCATCAAAACCACCCGCAACCCCTCCGAGATGGGCAAGCTCATCAAAGCCGTTCTGTAATGTAGTGTGTAGATGGGAGGGCTCCGCGGGGCGGAGTCCTGGCGCCGGTCGCGATCGCGGCCGGTACTCCCTTGGACTGGGAGTGTTGCAAGTTGAGCCGGCGTGTCATGTGCCGGCTCACCTTGCCGGCATCCAAATCCATCGCCAGTCATCGACGAAAAAAAGACGAGGCAAAAACCATGATGGAGTTTTTTTATACCCTGAGCTGGGTGGCGGTTTTTCAGATCATCATGATCGATATCCTGCTGGGGGGCGACAATGCGGTCGTCATCGCCCTGGCCTGCCGCAACTTGCCGCCCAAGTTGCGCTGGAAAGGGATACTCTGGGGTACGGCGGGCGCGATCATCCTGCGCGTCATCCTGATTTTTTTCGCCGTCACGCTATTGCAGGTGCCATTCCTTAAAGTGGTGGGCGGGCTGCTGCTGCTCTGGATCGGCGTCAAACTGTTGTTGCCCGAACACGATGAGCACGGTGATTTGCAAGGCGGCAGCACTTTATTGTCGGCGATCAAAACCATTATCTTGGCCGACTTCATCATGAGCCTCGACAACGTCATCGCCATCGCCGGCGCGGCGCAGCGGGCCCATGGCGACCATCAGATGGGGCTGGTGATTTTCGGCTTGCTGGTGAGCGTGCCCATCATCATCTGGGGCAGCACGCTGGTGCTCAAGCTCATCGATCGCTACCCGGTGGTCGTGACTTTCGGCGCCGCGCTGCTGGGTTGGATCGCGGGCGGCATGCTCGTGACCGACACGATGACGGTCAAGTATCTGGGCGAGCCTTCCAAGGCCGTGCAATACGGCACCGAAGTGTTCTTCGCCCTGTTCGTCGTCGTCGTGGGGCTTTGGCTGGCCTCCCGCAAAAAGAAGGAACGTAGCGCATGAAATCGAAACCGCAGGTCCGCGGCCTGACCATCCTTCAGCTCATGCTCGTGCTGGGCTTGCTGGGCATCGGCGCCTGGCTGGTACTCAACGCCTTGGTTTGAGTTCCGCCGCGGGCGGCGAGCCAGGGCCGCCGTCGGCGGCGATGATGTCGATCAAATGGCTCATCTGCGGGCCCGCCTTGCCGCGCACGCTGGCATGGGCCAGGGCGTCGAGCGGCGTGGCGTCGGGATTTACCTGGATCACAAGGGCGCCGCAGCGGCGCGCCAGCTGGGGGAGGGCCGCGGCGGGATACACCAGCGACGACGTTCCCACGCTGAACAGCACGTCGCAATTCTCGACCGCGGCCTGGGCGGCTTGCCAGTCGGCGTCGGGCAGGGCTTCGCCGAACCAGACCACACCCGGGCGTATCGGGCCCTTGCACCGTGCGCAGCGCGGCGGCGGCAAGAGCGCCTGCGACGGCTCGGCCGAAGGCAAGGGCTGTTCGGGATGCTGGTGGCGCTGGCCGCAATGATGGCAGCGCGCCTGCTCCAGCCGGCCATGCAGGTGCAGCACATGGCGCGCGCCAGCCCGCTCATGCAGATCATCGACGTTCTGGGTGACCACGCAGACTTCGACCGGGCTCCGCTGCAGGCGTGCGATGGCGTGATGGGCTGCGTTGGGCCGGGCGCGCAGGATATGACCGCGCCGCCATTCGTACCAGCCCCAAACGAGATCGGGCGTACGCTCGAACGCTTCCGGGGTGGCCAGCGCCTTGGGATCGTACCGCGACCATAGACTGTCTTCATCGCCGCGGAAGGTGGCGATCCCGCTTTCCTGCGACACGCCGGCCCCAGTGAAAACCACCACACGACGCGCATGGCGCAGCCGTTCGCACAGGGGGCCGGGAAGTTCGGCGGCGTCTTGAAGCACCAGAGGGGTGTCGGTCATGGTGGGAAACTCCTGGTGAACTCGACCGGTGATCGGGATCGGCGGGCTTGCCGACGGAGCAGGGACGCTTGCCAGGAGGCCGGCGAGGGTGGGCGCCGACGAGAAAGCGCGCGCGGAGAGGCATTGTCGCATCTGCCATGGAAGCAAGCGCGGGCTCTCGGTCGGGAAAAAAGCTTATTTATGTGTTGACTGCATGAATATATCCATTAAATCCATTTCTGTTTTGAGTAGCCCGGTTCTAGAATACGCCGTGCTGGCGCCGCCGCGACCCGCCCCGGCAGACTCGGGCGATGCGATTGCATCAGGGTTGCCGCAGCGGATCCAGTGGTGCCGCGAGTTGTTGCTGGCCACGCATCAAGGGCGGCCTCCTGACGGGGCCAAGCGAGATGGCACGTCAGCTACAGCCATTCCGGCGGTTTTTTCTCATTCTTTTTCATGGCAGTGTTCTTGTGGCCTGGCAACGTCCTTCCTATATTCCCGATAATTACACGCTGTTATTGGCCGGCACCGTGGTGCTGGCAACGCTGCTGCCCGCACGGGGTGCGGCCGCGGTGGGTTTCGAATGGCTGACCACGCTGGCGATCGCGGCACTGTTCTTCCTGCACGGCGCCAAGCTCTCGCGCGCGGCCATCATTGCCGGGGCCGGGCATTGGCGCTTGCACGGCTTGATCTTCGCCTGCACTTTCCTGCTGTTTCCGTTGCTGGGTCTGGCCCTCGGTCCGGTGCTGCGGCCGCTGATCTCCGAGCCTTTGTACATGGGCGTACTCTATCTTTGCTTCCTGCCATCCACGGTGCAGTCCGCCATCGCGCTCACCAGCATGGCGCGAGGCAATATATCGGCGGCCGTCTGCGCGGCTTCGGGCTCCACGCTGCTCGGCGTGTTCATCACGCCTTTCCTGGTGGAGTGGTGGGTGTCGTCCGGCGCGGGTGAGGTCGCGATCTGGGAGTCGGTGGGGCGCATCCTGCTGCAGCTCATGCTGCCGTTTTTCGTCGGCCATCTGCTGCGTCCCTGGCTGGAGCCGGTCATGGCCCGCTCGCGGGGGCTGTTGATGGTGGTCGACCGCGGGTCCATCCTGCTGGTCATTTACACCGCCTTCAGCGCCGCCGTGCTGGGCGGGCTGTGGCAGCAGGTGGACGTCGGCTCGATCATCATGCTGATCGTCCTCAGCACCGCCTTGCTGGCGATCGTGCTGGCCGTCTCGGGCTGGCTGGGCCGGCGCTTCGGGTTCGATCACGCCGACCGCGTCACCATCATGCTGGCCGCATCGCAAAAAAGCCTGGCCAGCGGCGTGCCCATGGCACAGGTGCTGTTCGCCACACCGGTGGTGGGCATGATGGTGTTGCCATTGATGATTTATCACCAGATCCAGCTCATGGTGTGCTCGGTGCTGGCCCAGCGCTGGGGCCGCCAGGCGATGCCGGCGGCAGACGAAGCCGCCGGCTATTCCCGATAACACGAGGCGGCCGGGACACCAGGCCGTGACCGACCCGGAAGCTGCGGGCCGGTTCGCCCGCCCCGGTTTGCCGGATGATCCAACAACCTATCCCCGAGGCGGCGGCAGAATCGGGACCGCTGGCTTTCGGATGGAGCGTGCGATATGCAAGATTGGAAACAACTCACGGTGGCGCAATTGCGCGAACAGTACGAGCAGGAGCGCTACGCGCCCAATCAGGGCGAAGTCCTGGGCGGCATGGCCCGGCGCAGCCGCGAGGTGCGCGAGGCCATCACCGTCGAGGCTTTTCGTTACGGGATCGAGGCGGACGAAACCGGCTGGTGGTGCCCGCCGGCGGGGCAGGGCGGCGAGATCGTCTGCCTGATCCATGGCGGCGCCTGGCGTGGCGGGCGGGGCGAGAATTATCTGTATCCCGCGCCCTGGATCACCGCCGACGGACGCCATTACGTCAGCCTGGAGTTCGGCAGCGCGCTCGATTTCGGGGGGCGGATCCAGCCCATGGTCGACCAGGTACGGCGCGGCCTGAGCCACGTCATCCGGCAGGCCGAGGCGCGCGGCGCCAGCCCTCGCGTGCATTTGGTGGGGCACTCCTCCGGCGCGCACCTGGCGGCTTGCCTGGCCACGCTCGATTGGCGAGTGCTGGTGCCTGAATACCCCGATGCGCTGCGCAGCATGCTGCTGTGCAGCGGCTCATACGACCTCGAGCCGGTCAGCCATTCGGGCCGTCGCGAATACCTGCGCCTGGATGCCGCCGAGATCCAGGCGCTCAGCCCGCTGCGCCAGGTATTCGATCCGCGGCGGCCGATTTTCCTGACGGTGGGCGAGCACGAGTCGCCGGAATTCCGGCGCCACTACGAAACCCTGCGCCACAAGCTGAGCCAGGCCGGGGTGCCGCTGCGCGAGTGGGTGGCGCCCGGCTTGAATCACTTCGAAATCATCCAGACCTTCGATGCCGACGGCGCGCTGGGCCGCTTCTGGCAAGAAAGCCTGGCCCAGATATAGCCGCGGGTACTGCGCCACCATGAGGGCCCGCCCCCGACGTGTGATCAATCCTGGGCGGTGAAGCCGGTTTTTTCCACGATGCCGCGCCAGTACGCAATCTCGCGAGGCGTGTAGTTAGGGGATGTGTTGGGCCGCCACCCCCGTACTCTGGGCGAAGACTTCGCCTGCAAACTGGGATGGCGAGCCCGCTCCGAAAGAGCCGAACGAGACGCGCTCGGCGTTATCCTTCATCCATTGCGCCAAACCGGCCACATCGTCGACCGGCAACGACGCCGGCACCGCCAGCACGAGTTCGAAATCAACGAGGCGAGCAATCGGTTCGAAATCCGCAACGGGGTCGTAGGGGATTTTGTTGTATGCCACCGGATTGACCGACATGGTTTGGGCGAAACCCATCAGCAGCGTATGGCCATCGGGTTTGGCCTGGGCCGCGGCCTGCACGCCGATGAAGCCGTTGGCGCCTGGCCGGTTGATGACGATGACCGGCTGGCCCAGCCGGTTTCCGAGCTGTTCGCCAAACATACGGGATACGACGTCCGGCGTACCGCCGGCCGGGCCGGGCACGATAAGCTCGATGGGCCGGTCGGATGACGCGGCGGATACCGGTAGGCACACGGTAAAGACGCTAACCAAAAAAAAAGGCCCCCACGCTTGCCGCTGAAGCGGCGGCGCTGCCCCCCGGAGGGGGCTTTTTGCCATTGGGGCGGCCCGGCGGCAAAAAAGCGGCACAGACTGAATGGATGGAAAGTGTTGGCATGGTGGGTGTCTCCTCCTGGGTCACTTTGGAATGCAAACAGGCACGCGGTCGACGGCGCGCTGCAGGGCCAGTATAAGAATGGCTTGTCTTGTGGAGAATTGAATACTTCGGCTTCTTTTATTCCAGCCAGGCATACCTGAAAGGGGATGGAGCCTTGTCACGCCCCATCCTCACCCGCCGTCGGGCGCGTTCAACCCCACCATCGTTGGCGGCGCCGGGCCACCTCCGCGCCGCCTTCGCGGATGATGCCCCACAGGCATTGCGCCAGCGGCGAGGGCTGCCGGTTGCGCCGGTGCGCCAGCATGATGGCGCGCTCGATGCGGGGGACGAGCGGCTGGGCCGCCAGCCCGGGCAGCCCGCTTTCGGGGATGGCCAAGCCGGGCATGATGCTGACTCCCAGGCCGGCGCGCACCAATTCGAAACCCGTGGTGGGATGCCCCACTTCCTGCACGATGCGGCTGGCGACGCCGTGGCGTTGCAGCGCCGCATCGATCAGGCGCCGGCTGCCCGAGACGTAGTCGAGCAGGATCAGTTGCCGGTCCGCCAGGTCGGTCCAGTGCGCGGGCTGCCGCACCAGGGGGTGGCCGGCCGGCGCGACGATGACGAAGGGGTCGTGGAGAATCGTTTCACATTCGGTTTCGCGGGCCACTTGCGCGTCGGGCTCCACGACCACGCCGAAATCCACTTCACCGGACAAAATACTGCTCAGGACCTCCTGTTGCACGCGATCGAGGAGCACGACTTCCAATCCGGGCTCGCGCTCGGCGCTGAGCGCCAGACACAGCGGCATCAGCGCGGCGGACAGGGTGGGGGCCGAGGCCACGCGTACCTTGCCGCGCCGGGCGCTGGCCCAGTGGCGTAGTTCCAGCAGCGTGTTGTCCAGCTCATCCAGCCAGCGCGGCAGCATCTGGGCCAACATTTGTCCCGCTTCGGTCAGCACGACTTCGCGCGTGGTGCGATCGAACAGACGCAGGTCGAGCTGGCGTTCGAGTTCGTGGACGGCCCGGCTGACGGCCGGCTGCGACAGACCCACGGTTTCGCCGGCGCGGCTGAAGTTGCGCGCCTGGGCCACGGCAAGAAAGACCTTGAGCTGGCGCAGGCTGATGGCGGTATCGGACATTCGCGGAAGGCTCCCGGGCTCAGCGCGGCCGAGACCGCTGCCGCCACAGCACGAGGATGGCCGCCGCCGGGGCCAGGGCCAGGATGACGAAAGCCGTCCCCAGGCTGCCCGCCAGCTCGCCCAGCCGACTGAAGAGCACGGGACCGATCACCACGCCGACATAGGTATAGGTGAGCATGGCGCCCGTCGTGCTGGCCACCGCGCCGGCCGGCGCCAGGCGGGCGACTTCGGCCAGGAAGAGCCCGTTCCAGCCGATGGCGGTGGCGCCGAACAGGGCGGCGGACAGGATCAGCGCCGACAGCCACCAGTCGGCCGAGGCCAGGCCGACCAGCAGGCTGGAGATGGCCATCAGCGTGGCGATCACGAGCTGGATCGTATTGGGCGCGCCGGTGGTGTCGGCCAGGCGGCCCCAGCCCAGGCGGCCGATGATCCCGGCGGCCTGGGCCAGGCTGAATACCAGCCCCGCCTGCACCAGTGGCAAGCCGACTTCCTGGTTGAGGTAGAGCACGAGATAGCCGCCCAGCGAGAGCTGGACGACCGAGAAACAGAGCGACACGATGGCCACGCTGCGCAGCGCGGGCTGGCGCCAGACGTTGGCCAGTGGACGATACCAGGGCCCGGCGGCCTGGGAGGCGCTGCGCTGCCTGGCGGAGCCCAGGCGGCGATGCAGGAACTGGCACAGCAAGAGCCCCGCCGCCACCAGGAGCAGCATGAGCCCGACGGCGGCATGCCAGCCGACGATACTGGCCACCGGGATCAGCAGCAGGCCGGTCAGCAGGCCGCCCATCGGCACCCCGGTTTGCTTGATCGAGAACACCAGACCCACATGAGCCGGCGGTGTCTGCCGCGCCAGGACCTGCGAACTGGCCGGCGTGATCGGCCCGTAGCCCAGGCCGCAGAGCAAGGCTCCCGCCAGCCGCCAGCCCGGGTCGCCCGGCAGCGCCAGGGCCAGCCCGGCCAGTTGCAGCAGCAGTGCCAATTGCGAGGCCCGCATCGGCCCGATGCGTTCGATCAGCTGCCCGCCCCGGGCCGCGCCGGCCATGGCGCCCAGATAGAGCAGGGTGAGATACCAGCCGATGCCGAGCGAGCTGGCGCCCGGCAGGACGGGTGTCAGCACGGGCACGGTGAGCGTCGCGGCGGTCGCCACCACCTGCAAGGCCATGGTGCCGGCCAGAAGCACCGCCAATTGGCCGCCGCTGGCTTGAGAGCGGCCGTCGCCCCCGCGGGGCGGCGGGTTCAGGCTAGGCGCGGGACTCTTGGGCCGGCTCATGCGGCTGATGCGGCTCGGCAAACGTAGGCGAACGACGAGGCGTTGTAGGACGATGGCGACTTGGCAGACGAAGACATGGCGTGATAGTGTGATCCGGCTGGCGCGCGGCAAGCTTTGGCGCGTGTTGGCGGGGGCCTCGCTGGCGGGGCCGCCATCAAGTCAACGAGTATATCGGAGGTCATTCGGATGGCTACCAGTCGTATGCAGTCCCGCGCCAACAAGGTCGCGGGCAAGATCCAAGAAACCGCGGGTGAAATACTCGACGACGAAGAACTGCAGGCCGAAGGGGTCGGCCGGCAGTTCGATGCCACCCTGCAGGAGTGGTGCGGGCAGGCCTGCGATCAAGTCAAGAGCGCCGCCTGCGATCTCGCCAAAAGCGTGCAGCGCAATCCGATCACCGCCGTGGCCACGGCGGGCATGGTGGGTTTCATCCTGGGGCTGCTGGTACGCCGCGACTAACCCTCGCGGCGAGCGCAAGCCCCGCGGCGCCCGCGTTTGCCCGGTGCCGCGCGTTACACTAGGCGGCGTTTTTTGTATTGTTCTTACAGGCTCCGCCATGATCGAACTCGGCGTCAACATCGACCACGTCGCCACGCTGCGTCAGCAGCGCCACACGGCCTATCCCGATCCCGTCCGCGCCGCGCGCGAAGCGGAGGAGGCGGGCGCCGACCTCATCACCCTGCACTTGCGTGAAGACCGCCGGCATATTCAGGATGCCGACGTGCACGCGGTGCGCCGCGTGGTGCGCACGCGCATGAATCTCGAATGCGCGATCACGCCCGAAATGCTCGAGCTGGCGCTGGCCGCCCAGCCGCACGATGTCTGCCTGGTGCCCGAGCGCCGGGCCGAACTCACCACCGAGGGCGGCCTCGATGTGCTCGGTCACCGCCAAAGCGTTGCCGCGGCGGTGGCGCGTCTCCATACCGCCGGCATCCGCGTGTCGCTGTTCGTCGATCCCGATCCGGCGCAGATCGCCGCGGCCGCGGACGTCGGCGCCGGCATCATCGAACTGCATACCGGAGCCTACGCCGAAACCGAAGGTGAAGCCCGGGAAGCCGAGCTCGAGCGCATCCGGCGCGCCACCGTCGAGGGGCTGCGGCTCGGCCTGCGGGTCAATGCCGGCCACGGCCTGCATACCGGCAACGTGCAAGCCATCGCGGCGATCGACGGCATTGCCGAACTGAACATCGGCCATGCCATCGTCTCCGACGCCTTGTTCGTCGGCTGGAGTACCGCGGTGCGCGACATGAAGGCCCTCATGGTGGCGGCGCGCGCGCACACGCTGCGCGGCGTCCTGCTGTCGCAACGGTCGTGAACCTCGCTCCGGTTCCTGTGCGCGCCGGCCCCTTGAGCCGCGCCGACGCCGCCATTGCCGGGATCGGCCTCGACTTGCTGCGCCCGGAGCGGGTCGAGGCGTCGCTGGCGCGCTTCGGCGACCGCTTCGCGCAGAAGATCCTCGGGCCCGAAGAGTGGCTGAAGTTCAACGCCCGCCGCGAGCGTTCGGCGGTGCGCGGAATACGCTACCTCGCCACCCGCTTCGCCGCCAAAGAGGCTTTCTCCAAGGCCATCGGCCTGGGCATCCGCATGCCCATGACCTGGCGCGCGGTGCAGATCCTCAACCATCCCTCGGGCCGGCCGATGCTGCAGATCCGCGATCCCGGGCTGCAGGCCTGGTATGCCCAGCGCTTCGGGCCGGCCCACGTCTCGCTCACCGATGAACGCGATATCGTCGCCGCCTACGTTATCGTCGAAACCCCTGCTCCGGATCCCTCGCTGTGGCCTTGATGTCTTCCGCCGTTTCTTCATCCGCCGCGCCGTCGGCCTCCCAGCCGCCGGGCTCCGTCATGGTCGACGTCGCCGGCCTGGCACTGACTCCCTCCGAGGCCGAACGCCTGCGCCATCCCCTGGTCGGCGGCGTCATCCTGTTCGCCCGCAATTTCGCCTCCCGCGCGCAGCTGGCCGAGCTCACGGCGCAGATTCACGCGGCGCGGCACGAGCCGCTGCTGATCGCCGTCGATCACGAAGGAGGGCGGGTGCAGCGGTTTCGCGACGACGGCTTCACGGTTTTGCCCGCGATGCGGACCCTTGGCCATGCCTGGGAGCGCGACCCGCTGGCGGCCTTGCACCAGGCCTGCGAGGTTGGATATGTGTTGGCCGCCGAGTTGCGCGCCTGTGGCGTCGACCTCAGTTTTACCCCGGTGCTGGATCTCGATCATGGCCGCAGCGCCGTGATCGGCAACCGCGCCCTGCATGCCGATCCCGCCATCGTGGCGCAGCTGGCCCGGGCGCTGGCGCAGGGCCTGGCGCTGGCCGGCATGGCCGCCTGCGGCAAGCACTTTCCCGGCCACGGCTGGGCCGAGGCCGATTCCCATCACGCCATCCCCACCGATGAGCGGCCGCTGGCCGATCTGCTGGCGCGGGATGCCGCGCCCTATGGCTGGCTGGGCGATGCCGTGCTGCCGGCGCTCATGCCGGCGCACGTGATCTATCCGCGGGTCGACGACCAGCCGGCGGGTTTTTCGGCGCGCTGGATCCAGGAGATCCTGCGCCAACGGCTGGATTACGACGGCGTGGTGTTTTCCGACGACCTCACCATGGAGGGGGCGGCCGTGGCGGGGGATATCCTGGCCCGGGCCGAAGCGGCGCTGGCGGCGGGCTGCGATATGGTGCTGGTGTGCAATCGGCCCGACCTGGCCGACGACCTCCTGGCGCGGCTCACGGTGCCGCCCGCGGCTACCTCGATGGCGCGCATCCGGCGTTTGGTGCCGCAATGGCCCGCGCCGGGCTGGGACGAGCTACAGGCGTCGCCGCGCTATCGGCGCGCACGAGCCGTGGCGAAGGCTTTGGCTGCCGAGGTTTAAGCGCACTTTTCCACGCCAGCCCGAAGGCCGGCTTGGCCCGCCGCGCGGCCTGCCATAATGCCGTCATGTCCGCTTTCGACCTGAAGTCCTTCCTGGCCCAGCTGCCCGATCTGCCCGGCGTCTATCGTCATCTCGACGCCGAGGGGACGGTGCTGTATGTGGGCAAGGCGCGCAATCTCAAAAAGCGGGTGGCATCGTACTTCCAGAAAACGCCGGCCAGCCCGCGCATCGCCCACATGGTGGCGCGGGTGGCCAGCGTGGAGGTGACGGTCACCGGTTCCGAGGCCGAGGCGCTGCTGCTCGAGAACAACCTCATCAAATCGCTGGCGCCGCGCTACAACATCCTGTTTCGCGACGATAAGTCCTATCCCTATCTCAAGATCAGCGGCCACGCCTACCCGCGCATCGCCTACTATCGCGGCGCCACCGATCGACGCCACCAGTATTTCGGCCCTTATCCCAACGCCTGGGCGGTGCGCGAGAGCATTCAGATTCTGCAGAAGGTGTTTCAGCTGCGTACTTGCGACGACACCGTGTTCGCGCACCGTTCGCGCCCCTGCCTGTTGCATCAGATCCAGCGTTGTTCGGCGCCCTGCGTAGGCCGCATTGCCGCCGACGACTACGCCGCCGATGTGCATCGCGCCGTGCGCTTTCTGCAAGGGCAGACCGACGAGATCCTGGGCGACCTCGAGCGCCGCATGCTGGCCGCCTCCGAGGCGCTGGATTTTGAAACCGCGGCTCTGCTTCGCGATCAGATGCAGGCGTTATCGGCGGTGCTGCAACAGCAGACCATGGAGAACGCCGGCGAGGACACCGACGTGATCGCCGTGGCCCTGGCCGGCGGCCGCGCCTGCGTGAACCTGGCGATGGTGCGCGGTGGCCGCCACTTGGGCGACAAGGCGTTCTTTCCCAGCCATGTGGACGGTGATCGGGCGGTGGACGTCCTGGAAGCCTTCGTCGCCCAACATTACCTCGACAGCCCGCCGCCGCCGGTGATCGTGGTGTCGGAGGCGCTCTCCCGCGATTCCGATGCGGTACTCGGTCTGGCGCCATCCTCCCGCGTGCGCTGGCTGTCGCAGCCGCAGGGCATGCGCCGCCGCTGGCTGGAGCAGGCCCAGCAGAACGCCGAACTGGCGCTGGGCCGGGCGCTGGCCGAGTCCGGCTCGCAGCAGGCGCGCACGCTGGCGTTGGCCGAGGTGCTGGGCCTGGACACCGCGTCCGACGCCTTGGAGGCGCTGCGCATCGAATGTTTCGACATCAGCCATACCGCCGGCGAGGCCACTCAGGCGTCCAATGTGGTGTATCACCATCATGCGATCCAGCCGCGCGAGTATCGCCGCTACAACATCACAGGCATCACGCCGGGCGACGACTACGCCGCGATGCGCCAGGTGCTGCGGCGGCGTTTCGAGCGCACGGCCGAGGGCGGCATGCCTTTGCCCGAAATCGTGCTCATCGACGGCGGCCGCGGCCAGGTGACGGTGGCCCGCGAAGTGTTCGAAGAACTGGGGCTGGACCCCACGGTGCTGGTCGGCGTGGCCAAGGGCGAAGGCCGCAAGGTGGGCCTGGAGACCCTGGTATTCGCCGACGGCCGCGAACCGCTGGTGCTGGGCAGGGATTCCGCGGCGCTGATGCTGGTGGCGATGGTGCGCGACGAAGCCCATCGTTTCGCCATCACCGGCATGCGTGCGCGCCGCGGCAAGGCCCGACAGGTGTCGCGCCTGGAAGACATCGACGGTATCGGCCCCAAGCGGCGGCAGCGGCTGCTCACCCGTTTCGGCGGCCTGCGCGGTGTGGCCGCGGCCAGCCGCGAAGAACTGGCCTCCGTCGAGGGCGTGTCGCTCGAACTGGCCGAACGGATTTATCGCGCCATGCACTAGACTCGCAGTCCCGATCGCGATGCCATATTGTTTCCCCGCGCGGACCCGCCGCCTGCCCTGAACCACGAGAACCATCATGCCCCTCAACCTCCCGATTGTGCTGACCTGGGTCCGGATCGCGATGATCCCGCTACTCGTGGCGCTGTATTATCTTCCGTCATCCATGATCGGCGAACTGCCCCGCGACCTGATCGCCGCGGTCGCCTTCATCTTCGCGGCCGTCACCGATTGGCTGGATGGCTGGCTGGCCCGGCGCTGGAACCAGACTTCCTCGTTCGGCGCCTTCCTCGACCCGGTGGCCGATAAGCTCATGGTGTCGGCCGCGCTGTTGATCCTGCTTTCGCTGGGCCGGGTGGAAGTGCTGATCGCGCTGGTCATCATCGGCCGCGAGATCACGATCTCGGCGCTGCGCGAGTGGATGGCGCAACTCGGCGCGCGGGCCAGCGTCGCGGTACACTGGTTGGGCAAGGTCAAGACGGCGGCCCAGATGGTGGCGATTCCCTGCCTGCTGTATGGCCGGCCGCTGCTCGGTCTTGATCTCGTCTGGTGGGGTACGCGGCTGATCGAAGTCGCCGCGGTGCTTACCGTGTGGTCGATGTTCTATTATCTACGCAAGGCGTGGCCGGTGATCAAGGCGCGCCAATCGTAAATTCCGATCCGCGAGCCGGTGGCGCCAGCCGTCGGCCAAGCGGCGTTGCCCGGCGTGCCTGCCGCCGCGCCACGCCAAGAGACACCCGGCATTTCCGGGGCTCGGGCAGGTGTTTCCTCGTGATTGCCGTATGACGTCATCCGCTTCTCCCGCTCCTTCCTCCACCGATTGGAAAGTCATCGCCCTGGTGGGCGTGGCGCATGGCTCGTCGCACTTCTTCCAATTGGTGATCCCGCTGCTCTACGTAGCGCTGGTGTCCACCTTCAACCTGGATTTCGCCCGCTTCGGCCTGCTGATCTCGGTGTTCTACGTACTGTCCGGCCTGGGGCAGGCCAGCAGCGGTTTCGTCGTCGACCGCATCGGCGGCTGCCGCGTGCTGTGGTTCGGCCTGGCGTGTTTCGTGGTGTCGGCCCTGCTGCTGGCGGGGGCGCAAAACTACGCCATGCTGATGGCGGCCGCGGTGCTGGGCGGGCTGGGCAACTCGATCTTCCATCCCGCCGACTTCTCCATCCTCAATCACCGCGTCAGCCCGTCGCGCCTCGGCCATGCCTTCAGTACCCATGGCCTGAGCGGCAGCCTGGGCTGGGCGGCCGCGCCGGTGCTGATCACCGCGCTGAGCCTTTGGGTCGGCTGGCGGGCGGCCATGCTGGTGATCGCGGCCCTCATCGCCGCCATCCTGCTGGCCACCATCGTCTGGCGCCACTTGCTCGAAATCGAAGCCGTGGTCGAGGGCGCCGGCAAAAAGCCGCAAGCGCCGCAGAGCTTCGCCGACACCTTCCGGGCGCTGCTGGCCAATCCCGCGCTGTGGGGCGCCTTCGCGTTTTTCGCATTCACCTCGGTGGCCCTCTCGGCCATCCAGAACTACACCCTGCCCATCATGGGCGCGCTCTACAACATGTCGGAAGTGGCGGCGAGTTCGGCCCTGTCCAGCTACATGCTGGCCTCGGCGGCGGGGATGCTGGCCGGCGGCTTCGTCGCCACGGCCACGCCGCGTACCGAGCGGGTGGTGTCGGCCGCCTACCTGATCGCCGGATTGGTGCTGTTCACGCTGGCGGCGGGCTTATTGCCGGCCTTCATGGCGCTGCCCCTGGTGGCCGCGGCGGGCCTTTGCACCGGCATCGCTGGGCCCTCGCGCGACATGCTGATCCGGGGCGTCACGCCCAAGGGCGCCATGGGCTCCGTCTATGGTCTGGTGTACTCCGGGATGGACGTCGGCGCCGCCCTGGCGCCGGTGTTGTTCGGGCTGATGCTCGACGCCGGCCATCTCTCCGGTCCCTGGCTGGCCGCGGCTGCCGCGATGTGGCTTGCCACCTTTACCGCCAGCCTCATCGGCTGGCTGGGCCGCCGCACGGCGCGCTCGCGGGAAGCCGCGGCCGCCGGCTGACGCAAAAGCACTGGGCAGCTGGGGTTCTTGAGGCGCCACGCGACCGGCCCTCGGGGTCTTGGGCAGTCGGTCGGTCTGCCCGCTGCGCGGCCAGACTTCCCGCGCCCCGGGTCGGCGCCCTCCAATGTCCCAAGCCCCCGCGGGCCGGCCGCACGGCTCAGGGCTGCGCGGGTTCGAGGCATTGGGGCAGAACTCCGGCCTTCGAGGGCGTCGCACAACCTGATCCAACCGAATTCCGGTTCGGAGTCACTGAAAAATCGGGGCAGGTTAGCGCTCAGTCCAGAAGATTAAAACCCCTGATCAGTCGCTTCAAACCTTGTGCGACACCCTCGAAGGCCGGAGCTCTTCACCGCCGCCCGAGCACGGGCCTTGTTGAAGGGGGGGCGTGCTTGCCGCGGCGCCGGCGGTGGCCAGGGTGAAGCCGCAGTCCAATCAGTTCCGGAGGTTCGGAAAGTGGCCGACGCAGGCGTTGTAAACATTCCTTGCCTGGGTCGGTGGCCGGATCGCTGGCAGAAAAATGCTGCTTCACAACATGGTTTTTTTCACAGAAAGAATTTTTATTTCACAATACAAAATGAAATTCATAACTATTTGATTATCAATAATAAAATTTTTAGTCTTATATAAGATATAAGCCTTGAGTGCGTTGCAGCAGACGCCTAGACTATTCCTAACCGGAATCGCATCACAAACACCTCCGATCGGCCTGCGGCCAGCCGCCGGAAGCGGTTCCAACGGGTTTCTTCATCCTTTATTTATTAGGAATAATCATGTCGACTCGCGAACAAGCCATTCAACAACTGCGCCAGGAATGGGCCGAAAATCCCCGCTGGAAGGGAATCAAGCGCGGTTACTCCGAACAGGAGGTCATCCAGCTGCGCGGCTCGCTGCAACCCGAATGCACGCTGGCCCGCCGTGGCGCCGAGCGGCTGTGGCAGTCGCTGCACGAGAACGATTTCGTCAACGCCCTGGGCGCGCTCACCGGCAACCAGGCGATGCAGCAGGTCAAGGCCGGCCTGAAGGCGATCTATCTGTCGGGCTGGCAGGTGGCGGGCGACGCCAACCTGGCCGGCGAAATGTACCCCGATCAATCGCTCTATCCGGCCAACTCGGTGCCGCAGGTGGTGCGCCGCATCAACAATGCGCTGCAGCGCTGCGACCAGGTCCAGTGGATGGAAGGCCGCGAGCCCGGCCAGCCGGGCTATATCGACTACTTCGCGCCCATCGTGGCGGATGCCGAGGCGGGTTTCGGCGGCGTGCTCAATGCCTTCGAGCTGATGAAAGCCATGATCGAAGCGGGCGCCGCCGGCGTGCACTTCGAGGATCAACTGGCCAGCGTGAAAAAGTGCGGCCACATGGGCGGCAAGGTGCTGGTGCCCACCCGCGAAGCAGTGGCCAAGCTCGCCGCCGCCCGCCTGGCGGCCGATGTGATGAATGTGCCTACCTTGCTGCTGGCCCGTACCGATGCCGACGCCGCCGACCTGGTGACGAGCGACGTGGACGACAACGATCGCCCCTTCCTGACCGGCGAGCGGACGGTGGAAGGTTTCTTCCGCTCGCGTCCCGGTCTGGAGCAGGCAATCTCGCGCGGCCTGGCCTATGCGCCGTACGCCGATCTGCTCTGGTGCGAAACCTCCACCCCCGACCTGGCCTACGCCCGCCGTTTTGCCGAGGCCATCCATAAACAGTTCCCGGGCAAGATGCTGGCCTACAACTGCTCGCCGTCGTTCAACTGGAAGAAGAACATCGACGACGACACCATTGCCCGCTTCCAGCGCGAGCTCGGCGCCATGGGCTACAAGTTCCAGTTCATCACCCTGGCGGGCTTCCATGCCCTCAACTATGGCATGTTCGAACTGGCGCACGGCTACGCCCGCCGCAATATGTCGGCTTTCGTGGAGCTGCAGGAGAAGGAGTTCGCCGCGGCGGAACTGGGCTTCACCGCCGTCAAGCACCAGCGCGAAGTCGGCACCGGCTACTTCGACGCCGTGACCCAGACCATCGAGGGCGGCCAGTCGTCCACCACCGCGCTCACCGGCTCCACCGAAGAGCAGCAGTTCGAAAGCGAACGGGCGGTGGCCTGAGTCGGCGGGCGGGGGCGCTTACCGCGCTACCCCCCGGTCGCTTTGCGACTTCCTCCCCGAGGGAGGATTCGCACTTGGGGCGGCTCGGCGCGCTGGATGGACTACCCTCCGGTCGCTTTGCGACTTCCTCCTCGAGGGAGGATTCGCGCTTGAGGCGGCTCGGCGCGCTGGATGGACCACCCTCCGGTCGCTTCGCGACTTCCTCCCCGAGGGAGGATTCGCGCTTGAGGCGGCTCGGCGCGCTGGATGGACTACCCTCCGGTCGCTTCGCGACTTCCTCCCCGGGGGAGGATTCGCGCTTGAGGCGGCTCGGCGCGCTCATGCATCCTGGCGCCGGCCCTGCCAATAGGCGGGGTCGGCATAATGTTCCCTCAAGTAGTCGATGAAGCGCCGCACGCGCGCGGGCAGGTGCTGGCGCTGGGGAAACACGACGTGGATGCCATTGGGCGGAGCCGCATGATCGTCCAGGACCGACACCAACCGGCCCGCGGCCAACTCGGCATGCACCTCCCACCACGAACGCCAGGCCAGCCCGCGGCCTGCCAAAACCCAATCGAGCAGCACGGCGCCGTCGTTGCAGCTCAGGTCGCCTTGCACACGCTGGATGACCAGTTGCCCATCCTGCCGGAACAGCCAGCCGCGATATTGGCTGCTATCGGCGATCAGGGTGAGACAGTTGTGCCGCAGCAGCTCGGCCGGGGTGCGGGGGGTGCCCTGGCGCTCCAGGTAGACGGGAGCGGCAACCACCAGCCGGCGGTTGTCGGCCAGACGCACGCCAACCAGGCTGGAGTCGGCGAGTTCGCCGATGCGTACCGCGCAGTCGTGCTGGCCGCGAGTGAGATCGACGAGATCATCGGTGAGATCCAGGCTGATGCTCAGGCGGGGATGGCGTTCAAGCAGGCCCGGCAGCAAGGGAGCGACGTGGCGGCGCCCGAAGCCGGCGGGGGCGGTGAGCCGCAGTTGTCCGCCGAGATCAGCGGTGCCGGCGCTGACCCGGGTTTCCGCGTCGTCGAGGGCGCGCAGGATCTCTTCGGCTTCCGGCAGAAAGGCCTGACCTTCGAGAGTGAGCGTCAGGCGCCGCGTACTGCGTACGAGCAGTCGTACGCCCAGCCGCGCTTCGAGCGCGTCGAGGCGGCGCCCAATCAGGGCGGGGGTGAGGTTGGCGGTCCGCGCCGCGGCGGACAGGCTGCCGAGCCGCGCCACACTCACAAAGGTTTGCAACTGCTGAAAACGAGCCACCTTATATTAATCGTAAAAGATGTAGAGACTAAAAGCCTATTTATATACTAAAAAGTATCTAATACACTATCGTCCATAGAGTCGCCCGCCGACGCGGCGAACATCAGCTCGTCGTGCCAGAGCCGTCACCTTGCGAGGGGGCTCTTGCGCGCCGGCAGTCCGCCCCGAGCCGCAGCGCCCCACGCACGAAGCCGGGGCTTCCGGCGCGAGCGGCGGTTCGCGCACCGCTTTTCTTGCTTTCGTTCAGGAGTACTGACCATGTCTTTATCCTTGCCCCAAGGCCTGGAAATCCAGGCCCCCGTGTCCGCCGAGTTCGCTACCGTGCTGACGGCCGATGCGCTGGAGCTGGTCGCCAAGCTGCACCGCCAGTTCGAGCCGCGCCGTCAAGAGCTCCTCGCCGCCCGCACCGCGCGCGCGGCACGTCTCGATGCCGGCGAGCGCCCCGACTTCCTGGCCGAAACCCGCTCCGTGCGCGAAGGCGATTGGACCATCGCCCCCTTGCCCGCCGATCTGCAATGCCGCCGCGTGGAAATCACCGGTCCGGTGGATCGCAAGATGGTCATCAACGCCCTCAACTCGGGCGCCGACAGCTACATGACCGACTTCGAGGATGCCAACACGCCCAACTGGGATAACCAGATCCAGGGCCAGATCAACCTGCGCGACGCCATCCGCCGCACCATCCGCCTCGAGCAAAACGGCAAGGTCTACGAACTCAACGACAAAGTGGCCACGCTGGTGGTGCGCCCGCGCGGCTGGCATCTCGCCGAAAAGCACGTCACGGTCGATGGCCAGCGCGTCTCGGGCGGCATCTTCGATTTCGCGCTGTTCATGTTCCATAACGCCAAGGAACTGCTCGCGCGCGGCTCGGGGCCGTACTTCTATCTGCCCAAAATGGAGAACCACCTCGAAGCCCGCCTCTGGAACGACATCTTCGTCGCCACCCAAGACGCCCTGGGCATTCCGCAAGGCACGGTCAAGGCCACCGTGCTGATCGAAACCATCCTCGCCGCCTTCGAGATGGACGAAATCCTCTACGAGCTGCGCGAGCACAGCGCCGGCCTCAACGCCGGCCGCTGGGACTACATCTTCAGCTGCATCAAGAAGTTCAAGCTCGATCGCGACTTCTGTCTGGCCGACCGTGGCAAGGTCACCATGACCTCCCCCTTCATGCGCGCCTATGCCTTGCTGCTGCTCAAAACCTGCCACCGGCGCCAGGCGCCGGCGATCGGCGGCATGAGCGCGCTGATCCCGATCAAGAACGATCCCGTCAAGAACGACGCCGCCATGGCCGGCATCCGCGCCGACAAACGGCGCGACGCCACCGACGGCTACGATGGCGGCTGGGTGGCGCACCCCGGCCTGGTGGAAGCCGCGATGGAGGAGTTCGTGGCGGTGCTGGGCGAACGGCCCAACCAGATCGGCAAGCAGCGGCCCGACGTGAACGTGACGGCGGCCGACCTGCTGGAGTTCTCGCCGCAGGGCCCGATCACCGAAGAGGGCCTGCGCATGAACATCAACGTCGGCATCCACTACCTTGGTTCCTGGCTCGACGGCAACGGCGCCGTACCCATCCACAACCTGATGGAAGACGCCGCCACCGCCGAAATCTCGCGCTCGCAGGTGTGGCAATGGATTCGTTCCGACAAAGGCCGCTTCGAGGATGGCAGCAAGATCACCGCTGAACTCGTGCGCAGCCTGATTCCCGAGGAACTGGCCAAGGTCAAGGCGGTGGCGGGCAACAGCGCGTCCTACGATCGCGCCGCCGAGATCTTCGAGCAGATGAGCACCCAGGAAGCCTTTGCGGAGTTCCTGACGCTGCCGCTGTACGAGGAGATCTAAGCCTCCCGCCAACGGTCATGGCGGCTGCCGCCGCCCCTGACGATGAAAGAGCCCTCTCTTTCACGTTAACGGGCGCGGTTGCATCAAAATGTTATGCTCGAAGCCTTTCTCCCACGGGGAGGAGGTACGATGGAAGCGCGCAAAGTCAGTGTCATCCGGCAGATGCTGGCCCGCAAATCCGTTGCCCAGATACAGCAGGAGGCCGCGAGCAGCGAGCTCAAGCGCACCCTGGGCAAATGGAACCTGCTGTTCCTCGGCGTCGGTTGCATCATCGGCGCCGGCATCTTCGTCCGAACCGGTCACGCCGCGGCGCTGCACGCCGGGCCGGCCATGCTGCTGTCGTTCCTGGTGGCGGCCATCGTGTGCGCCTTTGCCGGCCTGTGCTATGCCGAGTGAAGCTGGCATAGACGGGACACGCCAAGCGTTCAGGCCGGCGGCTCGCCCGGGATGAGCGGCGTCGCCGGCTCCGGTACATCATCGAGTTCCGCCGCCAGTTGCGCGATCAGCGCCTGGCGCCGCCGCGAATCCTCGAAGCCGGAGTCCAGGCGGCTCCAATGCGGTTTGCCCCGGGCCTCGCGCAAGGCGTCGGGCAGGCGGCCTTTGCGCAGCGTGGCCTCGAGCGCATCGCCGGCCTCGAGCCGCACCCGCCGCTGTGCCGCATGGCCGCGTTCTTCCAGCGCTTGCAGCAGCCTGCGCAGGCGCAGGGCAAGCACGCCGAGGACGGTGTCGTCCAGGGTGATCTCCTGCCAGCCGCGCACGCGGCCGAGCAGGCGCTGGCCGAAGCTTTCAGCGGTTTGCCACAGGCCGCCCACCGTTGCGCCCACGACCGTGCCGATGCCCAGGCTGAGGCCGCCGGTGAATAAATCCACGGCGGCGCCCGCGGCGGCGCCCGAAGCCACGCCGACGCCCAATTGCATGCCCATTTCCTTGACGACTTCGGGATGGAACAGGTCGAGGTCCAGTCGTGGCGCGCTGGCGGGCAGATCGGTGCGCTCCACCGTGTCGGGATCGAAGCCATAGAGGGCGAGAAGTTCGGCAATCGCGGCGGCCTCGTGCCGCCGGACCTGGGCGCGCAGCTCGGCGGCGACGGCGTCGACTCGTTCGCGTGGCGCGCCGCGGCGCAGGGCGGCAACGTCGACCAGCAGGTTGGCGACCAGGGTCAGCGCGGTGGCGTGGCGCAGTTGGCGTTGCTCCCGGCGATCGTCGGCCAAGCGGGCGAGCAGTTCGGCGCGGCTTTCGAGCAGGATGGCAAGGCGGTCGTACAACTGTTGCTCGCCGTCCAGTGCCGGGGCGACGCTATCGAATTCGACCACCACGTGCAGTCCCAGGCGAGAGAGCGCCTGGCGCCAGTCGGCCGCCCGATGGGCTGGCTGGGCGACGAAGTTCAGCACGGGCAGCAGCGGTTTACCGCACAGGTTGAGGATCTCCAGCTCGTCGCGATACTTGCCCAGAACGGCCTCGCGAGCGTCGATCACGTAAAGGGCGGCGTCGCTCTGCCGCAGCTGGCGCAGCACCTTGGCTTCTTGTTCATAATCGCCGGCGGCGGCCGGGCTCGCCAGCAGGCGGTCGATCTGATCCGGCCCATCGCGCCGGCCGTGGTGCAGCTGCAGATGTTCGAGATAGTCCAGCAAATGACCGGCGCTTTCCAGGCCGGGCGTGTCGTAGAGGGCGACCAGCGGCGAGCCATCCACCTGCAGTGCGGCGCCTTCCACATGGCGGGTCGTGCTTGGCCGGTCGGCCACCTCGCCGAAATGCGGATCACGCGTCAGCGTGCGCAGCAGCGAGGTTTTGCCGGTATTGGTATGGCCGACAACGGCCAGTCGCAAGGGTTCAGTCATGGCCGGCCTCCGGTGGTTCCGTGCCGTCCAGCAAGCGGATCTCGTGGGGTAGTGCCAGCCCCGCGGCGGCGAGACTGTCGCGCCAGACTTGCAGCCGGGGCGCATCGGGGGCCGGAGTGTACAGGCGCAATCGTGCGTCTGGAACCCGGTCGCGCAGTTCATGCAGCGTGGCGAGGGTTCCTCGATCCGGCGTCTGCCGGGCGTCGAGCGCGATCAGGAGCTCGGCCGGTGGGTGCGAGGCGTAGTGGGCCAAGAGACGATTGCGTGGGGTGCGATCGGTGAGGTTGCCCGCGTCCATCGTCGGCGCCGCGAGATCGGCCGGCGGCCAAATGATGTCGTCGGGGAGGTCCAGCGCCAGGACTTGGCGGGTACCCGCGGCCTGGCTCCAGCGTTCCTGTGATGCCGGAGTCGAAGCGGCGGGCGGCCAGGAGGGCTGGGCAGGCGCCGGATCGGCGACGCCAAGCGGCGCGACGTCGTCGCGCAGGCGGGCGACTTGCACGGCCAGCCCCGGCGAGCCCCAATCGGGTACCAGCCGGCGCCGGCGCGACAATACCCAGGCCAGGCAGGCGCCGCCGGCCAGCAGGCGCGGCAGGATGCCCCAGACCAGAATGCAGCCCAGCAGCCAGCGCGACCAGAGCGCTTGCTCGGTGCTGCTCAGCGATTGCTGAGTGGTGGTGCGGGCGACAAGCTCGGCATCGGGCAGCGGAAAGCCCAGCCAGGCCGGCAGCGCACCCAGGCCATGAGCCAAACCGACGAAGGCTTCGGGCGAGAGCAGGGTGGTTTCCCAGGTGAAGCCATAGCGGCGGGTGGCGAACAGCACCAGCAGCGTCAAGAGCGCGCTGGTCAGCGCCAGCAGCCACCAGCCATGGCTGGCCAGGCCGCCAAGCGCGCGCCAAAGGCCGGCGCGTTGCAGCAGCCCCGACGCGGCCCGCGGCAACCAGAGACGAGCTTGTTCCGCCGGTGTGGCGGCCTCGGGAGCGGCACGGGGCCACGGCGCCTGGCCAGAGCCCAGGCGGCTGGCCAGGCCCAGCGCCAGCCGAGCCGGCACGCTGCCGAGGTGGCGGCCCCAAGGCAGCGTTGCCAGCCAGAGCAGCAAGGTGAGCCACGACAGCCCCAGCAGGCCGAAGATGGCCCAGAACAGGTTGATCGGCGTGCTGCCGTCGCCCACGGCCGTGCTGGCAGCGAAGATGCCGGAGAGCAGGGCCGCCAGCGCCAGCAGCAACAGCCCCGCAAGGCCGCCACGCCGCCAGCGCCGCGCCGCCGCGGGCAGGCCCAGGCGGTCGGCCAGCGCCAGGTTGCGGCCGGCCGCCCGTTCGTAGGCGGGCCCCCGAGGCAGCGTTCGCACCACTTCGCCGTCGTCGCATGGGCCGTGGCGTTCTTCGAACAGCCGCACCGTCTCGATCATCCAGGCGGTGAATCCCGACGAACGGGGGGGCGGCGGCGACGTCTCGATCATGGGCGGCATCAAGGGGAGCGGGCAGGCGCCATTATGGCATCGCGCGCACGGGCCGCTTTCGCCGGCGGCGGCGGGCGGAAAGCGCGGCTGGCATTCCGTGCGGCATGGCGCGCGTGCCGCTCCCGCCAGGACGATCCCGTATGATGCGGGCTGTAGGCTGGCGGGCGTTCCGCCGCCAACCTTGCCGGAAGACGCCATGGCCGTTCGCAATCGCCGTCCGATCCCGATCCTGATGTACCACCAGATCGATGCGCCGCCACCGCGCGGCACGCCGTTTCGCGGGCTGACGGTGGCGCCGCAGGTGTTCGCCCGCCATATGCGCTGGTTGCGCGCCCTGGGTTATCGCGGCCTGTCGATGCGGGACCTGCGACCCTATCTGGCCGGAGAGCGCCAGGGCCGCGTGGTGGGCATCACCTTCGACGACGGTTTTGCCAGCGCCCAGCGGCATGTCTTGCCGATCCTGCGCGAAACCGGTTTCACCGCCACCAATTACCTGGTGGCCGGGCATGCCGGCCAAACCAATTTCTGGGATGCCGCCAACGGCGTGCCCCCCATGGCGCTGATGACGGAAGCGCAGATCGCCGAATGGGCGGCGGCCGGCCACGAGGTGGGTTCGCACACCATGGATCATGCCGATCTGTCCACGCTGGAGCCGGACGCAGCCCGCGAACAGATCGCGACATCCCGCCAACGGCTGGAGGCCCTGACCGGCGAGCGGGTGACGGCATTCTGTTATCCCTACGGCCATTTCAAGCCGGAACATGCCGAGATGGCGCGCGAAGCGGGCTATCTCGACGCCACCACCACGGCGCGCGGCCGGGTGCATGCGGGTGCCGACCCCTGGCGCCTGCCCCGCGTTCCGGTGGTGCGCTCCACCCACTTTCTGGCGCTGCTGCAGAAACTGGCCACCCCTTACGAAGACCGGCGGAGCGGGCGATGAACGAGCCCGCGGCCGGCACGCCGCCACGCTGGCGCATCGCCTTCATCGCGCGCCGTTTTGGCGCGCGCTTCGGCGGCGCCGAAGCCTATGCCGAACATCTGCTGCGGCAATTGTCCCTACGCCATGAGGTCCATGTTTTCTGCCAGGAGTGGGACAGCGCGCTGGATCTGCCGCGCACGGTGCTGCCCTGGCCGCGCGGCTGGCCGCGCTGGCTCAACCTCTGGCGGTTCTCGCGGCGCTGCGCCATCTTGACGAAAGACTTCGATATCGTGCATTCGCACGAGAATGCGCCGGCCGGCCACGTGCACGGCGTGCACGTGATGCCGGTGCGCTATTCGCGCCGGCAACGCGACCGCACCGTCTGGCGACGGCTGGCCACGCGCTTCAGTCTGCGCTGGCAGGCCTACCTGGCGATGGAGGCCGCGCGTTATCGGCCCGCGCCAGGCAAGCGGCTGGTGGCGGCATCCGGCCTGATCGATGCCCAGATCGGTGCCGTGTACGCCCGCACCGCGCCGCGCACGGTCATCACGCCGGGGGTGGCGTTGCCGGCCGCCATCCCCGGCCGCGCCGAGGTGCGGCGCGAGCTGGGACTGCCGGCGGATGCCTGGCTGGCCATACTGGTGGCCAACGATCCCTGGCGCAAGGGCTATGCCGCCATCTTGCAGGCCATGGCGATGGCGCCGGGCTGGTCGCTGCTGGTGGTGGGCGGCGAGGGCGATACGGTGCGGCGCGTGCGGGCGGCCGCCGACGAGGCGGGTCTGGCGGAGCGCGTATTCGCCTGGGGCGGCCAGACGGATGTCTGGCCCTGGTATGCCGCCGCGGATGCCTGCGTGTTTCCGACCCTGGGCGACGCCTTCGGCATGGTGCCGCTCGAAGCGATGGCACTTGGGCGGCCCGTGGTGATCAGCGCCGAGCCGTATTGCGGCCTGACACGGCACTTGCGACACGACATCAACGCGTTGGTGCTCGATGATCCGCGCGATCCCGCGGCGCTGGCCGCCGCGGTACGGCGTTTGCTCCAGGAGGATGGGCTGGCCAGGCGCCTGGGAGAGGGGGGCGCCGCTCTCGCAGCGACTTTCGGCTGGGACGGCATTGCGACCGCCTACGAGCGCGAGTACCGACTGGCGCTCGAAGGGCGTTGATGGCAAGGTCTTGAAATCAACCTCAATGCCCCGATCTTTGCCTCATCCGCCAGCCTGGTTGGCGGCCGGATATGCCGGCCGCGCCGGGTTCATGGCCAACCCTATCGCCAGAGATCGAGAATCCCATGCGTTTCGATAAGCTCACCACCAAGTTCCAACAAGCCCTGGCCGACGCGCAAAGTCTGGCCACGCGTGCCGACAACCCCTACATCGAACCCGTCCACGTGCTGGCGGCGCTGCTGGCCGACGCCGAAAGCGGTACCACCAGCCTGCTGTCGCGCGCTGGCGTGGCCGTCAATCGCCTCCAGCCCGCGCTGCAGGATGCCATCAAGCGTCTGCCGCAGGTGCAGGGCGGCGATGGCAACGTGCAGATCGGCCGCGATCTGCAGGCCGTGCTGGCGCGCACCGACAAAGAAGCCGGCCGCCGCGGCGACACCTATATTCCCAGCGAGCTGTTCCTGCTCGCCCTGGCCGACGACAAAGGTGAGGCCGGCCGGGCGCTGAAAGAAGCCGGCTTGCAAAAGCAGGCGCTGGAAGCGGCCATCGACGCCGTGCGCGGCGGCGCGTCCGTCGATAACCCGGAAGGCGAGAGCCAGCGCGAGGCGCTCAAAAAGTACACCCTCGATCTCACCGAGCGCGCCCGCGAAGGCAAGCTCGATCCGGTGATCGGCCGCGACGACGAGATCCGCCGCACCATCCAGATCCTGCAGCGCCGCACCAAGAACAACCCGGTCCTCATCGGCGAACCCGGCGTGGGCAAAACCGCCATCATCGAAGGTCTGGCCCAGCGCATCGTCAACGGCGAGGTGCCCGAAACGCTCAAGAACAAGCGCGTGCTGTCACTCGACATGGCGGCGCTGCTGGCCGGCGCCAAATATCGCGGGGAGTTCGAAGAGCGGCTGAAGTCCGTGCTCAAGGAAGTGGCCCAGGACGAAGGCCGCACCATCGTCTTCATCGACGAGCTGCACACCATGGTGGGGGCGGGCAAGGCCGAAGGCGCGATCGATGCCGGCAACATGCTCAAGCCGGCGCTGGCGCGCGGCGAGCTGCACTGCATCGGCGCCACCACGCTCGACGAATACCGCAAGTACATCGAGAAAGACGCCGCCCTCGAGCGCCGCTTCCAGAAGATCCTGGTGGGCGAGCCCACGGTGGAAGCCACGATCGCCATCCTGCGCGGCCTGCAGGAGCGCTACGAGCTGCACCACGGCGTGGACATCACCGACCCCGCCATCGTCGCGGCCGCGGAGCTGTCCCACCGCTATATCACCGACCGCTTCCTGCCCGACAAAGCCATCGACCTGATCGACGAAGCCGCGGCGCGCATCCGCATGGAAATCGATTCCAAGCCCGAGGTGATGGACCGGCTCGAACGCCGCATCATCCAGCTCAAGATCGAGCGCGAAGCGGTCAAGAAGGAAACCGACGAAGCCTCGATGCGCCGCCTGCAAAGCCTGGAAGACGAGCTCGAGCAGCTGCAGCGCGAGTACGACGACTACGAGCAGATCTGGAAGGGCGAGAAGGCCGCCGTACAGGGCGCCCAATCGATCAAGGAGGAAATCGAGCACGTGCGCGCCGAAATGGCCGAACTGCAACGGCGCGGCCAGTTCGATAAGCTCGCCGAGCTGCAATACGGCAAGCTGCCCGAGCTCGAAGCGCGCCTGAAGTCCGCCGAGAGCGAAGAAACCGCCGAGCAGGACGGGCGCCAGCGCTTGCTGCGCACCCAGGTAGGCAGCGAGGAGATCGCCGAGGTCGTGTCGCGCGCCACCGGCATCCCGGTGTCCAAGATGATGCAGGGCGAGCGCGCCAAGCTGCTCGAAATGGAAGACAAGCTGCACCAGCGCGTGGTGGGGCAGGACGAGGCCGTGCGCCTGGTGTCCGACGCCATCCGCCGCTCGCGGGCCGGCCTGTCCGACCCGGCGCGACCCTACGGTTCCTTCCTCTTCCTTGGGCCCACCGGCGTGGGCAAAACCGAGCTCACCAAGGCGCTGGCCGAGTTCCTGTTCGATTCGGCCGAGCACTTGGTGCGCATCGACATGAGCGAGTTCATGGAAAAGCACTCGGTGGCCCGCCTGATCGGCGCGCCTCCGGGCTACGTGGGCTACGAAGAGGGCGGCTACCTCACCGAGGCGGTGCGGCGCAAGCCCTATAGCGTGATCCTGCTCGACGAAGTCGAAAAGGCCCACCCCGACGTGTTCAACGTGCTGCTGCAAGTGCTCGACGACGGCCGCCTGACCGACGGCCAGGGCCGTACGGTGGACTTCCGCAACACGGTGATCGTGATGACGTCCAACCTGGGCTCGCAGCATATCCAGAACATGGTCGGCCAGTCGTACGAGGCGATCAAGGAAGTCGTCTGGGAAGACGTGCGCTCGCACTTCCGCCCCGAGTTCCTCAACCGCATCGACGAAGTGGTGGTGTTCCATGCGCTCGACAGCAAGCACATTGCCTCGATCGCCAGCATCCAGCTCAAGCGGCTGCAGGAGCGCCTGGCGCAGCACGACATGACGCTCGACGTCAGCGACGAGGCCCTGGCGCAGGTCGCCAAGGCGGGCTTCGACCCGGTGTTCGGCGCGCGGCCCCTCAAGCGGGCCATCCAGCAGGAGATCGAAAATCCCGTGGCCCGTCTCATTCTCGAAGGCAAGTTCGGCGAGAAAGACACCATCCAAGTGGATTGGAAGAACGACGAATTCGTCTTCGAACGGGCTGAATGATCACCCTGCGCCAGCTCAAGGCCCTGGCCTTGATCGAGCAGACCGGCAGCTTCACCCAGGCTGCCGAACGGCTTTTCATCACGCAGTCGGCGGTCAGCTCCCTGATCCGCGACCTGGAGCGGGAAGTCGGCCAGCCCCTGGTGGCGCGCGGGCGCCACATCCATCTTACCCAGGCCGGCAAGCACCTTCACGCCGCCGGCCTGCGGGCCCACCTGGAACTCGAGCGGGCTTTGGGCGACATCCAGGGCGATGCGCCCTGGCGCGAACCCTGGCTGCGCGTGGGCGTCGGGCCGCTCACGGCGGCCACCGTGCTGCCCGCCGCCATCGCCGACCTGCGGCGCCGGGGCAGTAGCCTGCGGATTGCCGTGGTCGACCGGCCGGTGCGCATGCTTGGCGACATGCTTACCAGCGGCGAAACCGGCGTGGTCGTGGGCGCCCTGGACGCCATTACCAGCGGCGCGCAGGCCTTTGACTCCCAACTCTTGCTGGAAGACACCTTGTGCGTCGTCGGTTCGGTCGGCCACCCCTTGGCTGCACTGCCCCCCGGGCCGGTGGCGTGGCGCGAATTGCGCAAGACCGAGCTCGTGCTGGTGGGGCGGGGCGATGGCCAATGGAACGTCCTGCTGCAGGATGCGCTTGCCTCCGAAGACGGCTTGCGGGTCGGCCATGAGGTGCAACTGCTCTCCACCGCGCTGGCCCTGGTGCGGCAGGAGCTCGGCGTGGCCGTGCTGCCGCGCCTGGCTACGCGCGATCTCGATCCGGCGCGGTTTGCCGTGCGCGAACTGGATATCGGCGAGGCGCGCTGGCGCACCTATTGGGTGCGGCGGCGGGGAGCCGAGCACGATGACGCGGCCTGCGCCGAACTGTGGGCGGCCTTGCGGCGAGTGGTGGACGAATACCGCGGCGTTTGGCGGTGAAGTCCCTCTTAAAGGGGGGCTTCGGACACGGCTGGATCGTACTGTCGAGCCGCAGGGATCGCTACGTATGTTCGTCGAATTCCACGCCTTGCCCAAGCAGAGGCCGGCAGACCCGCATACCCGGCGCCCGGAGTCAAGGCATCCGTTGTATACGTTGCCGGCGTGAACGATCTTTCATTGACGATAATGCAAAATTGCATTAATTTGTTGGTCGATGACTCAATGGAGCAGACACTATGAGCACATTGACCGTGACTTCTCGAGGGCAGGTGACTTTTCGGCGGGAAGTCCTGCAACACCTTGGGATCAAACCGGGCGAGAAAGTTGAACTCGACCTGTTGCCGGACGGCCGTGCCGAGTTGCGGGCCGCGAAGCCGAAAGGCTCATTTCGGGAGCTGCGGGGGGTTCTCAAGGACAGAACCAACGGTGCGCGCTTGAGCATCGAGGAAATCAACGAGGCCATCGCGCAAAGGGGCGCGGCAGCCGGGATGGGCGAGGAATGAAGGTAACCGCCGATACCAACGTCCTGCTGCGGGCCATGGTGGCAGACGACGAGGCGCAGGCGGCACGGGCGATCGAGTTGCTGGAATCGGCTGACATGGTGGCGGTGAGCTTGCAAACGCTGTGCGAGTTTGTGTGGGTGTTGCGTGGCCGATATGGCGTGGATCGGGCGGACATTGCCGCTGCGATCCGGGCCTTGTTGAACACGAACAATGTTGTTGTCAGCCGTCCGGCGGCGGAGGCAGGTCTTGCCCTGCTTGAAGCAGGGGGCGATTTTGCCGATGGCGTCATCGCTTTCGATGGGGCCTGGCTTGGCGCAGAGGTCTTCGTGTCGTTCGACAAACGGGCGGTCTCCTTGCTGACGAAGCAGGGGCAGGCGGCTCGCCTGCTGTAGTCGTCTATCCGGCATGACGGGCAGGAGGCCATGGGGCAACCTATCGGCGCCCTGAGCGTCGCTGCCCTTATCCACCGCCTCGATGCCTATCGTACTCGCGACGTCGCTGCGCAGCTACAACGCGCCACGGAACACGTTGGCCGTCTTTTACAAAGGCGGGCATGACCACGCGCCCAAGCGCAAGCCCCGGTCCACCTCGCGGCCTGCATGCCGCTTGGATGCGCCAGGCCCCGGCCAGTCCGCGGGGACTGACCGGTGTCCATGCTTATCCTTCAGGACGGGGTCAAGCGAGGCAATTATTTTCTGGAGCCGAAGGCTCCCCCGAAGGGTGGCGGAGAAGCTCCGGCCAGGAGGCCGGAGTTCTTCACAGATCAGTTGGCGTAAGTGCCCAGAGAGATAGCCGTTGCGGCCACCTGAACGTGTCGAGCTATCGTAGAGATATCGCAGCTGGAGAACCGGATCGGCCACGCCACCGCCGCGCTTCGGCGTCAACTGCCACGCCGTCGCCCGGTTGCCCCGTGGCGAGGTTCCATGGCGAGAGGTGCTCGCCGAGCCGGGACGCAGGCAAAGCCAGTTCCCAATCCTGGTCCGGCGAATTCGGCAAAAAGACCCGAAGCTCGCCATCGGCCAACGCCACGATCGCGAGCCGGCCCTCCGCCAGCGACTGCCACTCCACGGCGCCGATGGGCACGCCTTCCGTCAACAGGCCATGCAGCGTGCGTAGCACCGTACCGGACAGGCGCGGGTTGTACAGGTTGTCGACCAAACCGCGTCGCGGAAAGTAGCCGCGGTCGACGTCGTTGAGCGTATCGAGGAACACGGCATGCTCGGGGTGCGTGAAAGCCGCCAGGGCGGCCTCCACGACTCGACGGACATTGTGCGCTTCGTCGCGCCGGGCCCGGGCGGGGCTATCATCGGCCAGCCGGACATGCACCTGCGCCGCCAGCCCCAGCGCCCGGGCGCGGTGTATCGCCCGATCGATGCCCTCGGCCACGGGCTGGTCCTGGGCAATGCGAAACACCAGCGCCGCCAGTGGCGCCTGGCCCGCCAGCGGTGCGAAAGCCTCCAGCTCGGGATCGTCGGGCGTGAAGCCGTGATCCACCAGCAGCTTCACCTGCTTGCCGGTGCGCGCCTCGTGCGCGGCGTTCCAGAAGCGCGATACGCTGAGCGGCAGCCCCGTCGCCAGTTGCGTCGCGCGCAGGCGGTCCGGCCAGGTATCGGCGGGCGGCCAGGGCAGCACGAGCTCCAGGCCGGTAAGCCAGTCGCGATGCTCGGCGAGCAAGGCGCAGGCCGCGGGTTCGGGAAACTGGAACGCGAACACCCGGAAGCGATTGCCCTGGGAGGCGAGCAAGCGCATGCGCTGGCGTGCCGCTGGATCCCGCAAATCCTGCAGCGGAACCCTGAGATGGCGTATGCCCATCTCCCAGAGAGCCATGATGGCGTAATCGTTGCGCGCCTGCTTGCGCTGGAACTCATCCAGCATGCTGCTGAAGGGGATGGCCTTGAGCGCAGTCCAATCGTGGCGCAAATCCAGACCCAGGGTGGGCAGCCAGCCGTAGGCCGGCGGCAGGCGGGGCCAGTCGCGCTGCGCGGAGAAGCGGGCGGCGGGCGCGGAATCCAGGCTAGGCTCGGCATCCAGCCCGGGCTCGGGATACAGGCGCAGCAGTTGCGGGACGATACGGTCGGGATAGACGTCGACCACCAGGATCGCCAGCTTGGCGACGTCGTTGCGCCCATTCTCGTGCGCCTGGGGTTGCGGGGCCGACAATACCTCGGCGTAATCCGCGCGCGCGAAGCCGGTGGAAGGCATCAGAAACACCGGCGTGCCCGCGATTTCGTTGCAGAAGAAATTATGCACATGACCGGTGAACACGGCGTCGAAGCCATGCCTGGCAATCCGCTCCAACAGCCAGCCGCGACCCGGTTCATCGAGGTTGTCGTAGTGGCCCGGCTCATCGGCGCTGGCCACGAAGGGCGGATAATGCAGGAACAAAAACTTGCGTCCGGCGGCCTGCGCCGCGGCCTGCTCGAACCAGCGCGCTTGCGCCGCTTCTTCCGGCAGGCCCGAATTGATGAGCGAGGTGTGCAGCACGAAGCCATGGCAGCCGCCGTGCTCGAAGGCGTAGTACGGGCGGCCGAAATGTGCCTCGTACTGGGCCAGGTGCGCGGGCTGGATCACGCCCGCGGGCACATAGGCCGCGTGCTTGTCGCCCGAATCATGATTGCCGGCCACCACGTGCAGCGGCGCCTGGAGTTCCGCCATGGCCTCGCGAAACGCCGCTACCGCCTCCGGATAGAGGGCGGCGTCGGGCACGGGATGCACCATGTCGCCCACATGGACGACGAAGTCCGGATTCAGCCGATTGAGCTGTCGCACCGCATGCCGCAGCCGCGAATTCGTCAGGCGATGCGAGGCGAAGGGCGACAGCGCGCCCTCGTCTTCGGGGTTGGCATGGGTGTCCGCCAGGACGGCGAAGCGGAAACTGGGGAGGGAGGCCATGGGCGATCAATAAGCTTGGGCGTTGGACGCCCGCACGGCCTCGCCCCACGATGCGGCTTCTTCTTGCATGGCGGTGGCGAACGCCGACGGATCGAGATAAGCGGCGGTCATGCCGGCGGTCAGCAGACGGTCGGCCAAGGCGCGCTCCGCGGTGACCTTGGCCAGCGCGGCGGCCAGCGTTTCCTGGATCTTGGCGGGCAGGCCGGCCGGAGCCGACAGGCCCAGGAAGGTGCCGCCGGGAATGCCTTTGACGCCAAGCTCCGCGAAGGTCGGCACATCGGGCAGTTCCGAGAAGCGCCGGTCTCCCGTCTGGGCCAGCGGGCGCAGGCGGCCGCTTTTGAAGAAGCCCAGGGCCGGGCCGATGGCGTCCACGCCCACCATCACTTCCCCCCCCGCCACCGCGCTCAACGCGGCGGGGCTACCTTTGTAGGGTACGTGGGTAGCCTGCAAGCCGAGGCGTGCTTTGAGCAGCTCAAAACAGAGATGGGCGGTGGTGCCCGCTCCTGGCGACACGAAATGATAATGGCCCGGTTTGGCGCGCAGGCGCGCCACCAGGTCGGCAAAATCCGTCACGTCGTCATCGGGATTGGTGTAGACCACGTTCTGGCTCACCGCGAACTGCCCGATGGGCGTGAAATCCTCCGCCGGCCGGTAGCTCAGATCGGGGTAGAGAAACGGCGCAATGCCCATATTGGACGACGTGGCCAGCGCCAGGTGATAGCCGTTGGCCGCCTCCCGGGCCACCTGGGCCGCGGCGATCGTGCCGGAGGCGCCGGGCTTATTGAGGATCACCATGGGCTGGATGCCCTGGCCGGCGAGGGCTTCGGTGACCATCCGTGTGGCCACGTCCAGCGCGCCGCCGCCCGGAAAGCCGACGGCGACCTGGATGGCTTGTGAAGGATAGGCGCTGGCCAGCGCCGGCAGGGCGCGGCCGGCCGTACAGGCCAGGCCGCCGAACATCAGGCCTTTCAGAACACTGCGTCGTTGCATGATATCGCTCCCGGATCGAAGTGCGGCCCAGTGTAGGCAGCCGGGCGGGAGCGGTAAAACGCTTTATTTTGATGTTGGTATTAGCAGAGCTTATCCACTGGCCGGCCTATCGTGCTGGCCAGTTGCCCGCTTCTCCCGGCGCAGTGGCACGCGCTGGAGGTCAGTCGCGAAACACCGCATCGATGCTCTCTGCCTGCAGCACATTCAGCGCCCATTGTTGGAGTGCTTCGGTATCGGCCTGAGCGAGGCGCGCCACGGCCCACTCGGGCAAGGAACCAAACTTTTGCTGAAGCTGGGTTTGCAGCAAGAGAGAGGCACCTTTGATCTCGCTTTCCGCTTTTTCCCGGCGCAGGATCACGCGCTGCACGCTGGTCAGTTGTTGCATCATGATGGGATCTCCCGCGTCTTCCAGGGTCTCGGTAAATAGCTCATCCAGAGGCTCGGGCAGCACCAACAAGCTGTCGATCAGAAAAAACAGCGCGCCGCGCGCCTCGTCGTCATACCCCCATTGTGCCAGCGAACGCGCCAGTTGCAGCTTGCCAGCCAGACGTGTGACGTCGGGCCGGGTGGCACGATAGCGCAGAAGGGCCAACACGATGACGGCAAAGGGATTGGTGGGCGCGAGCTTCTCGAGCGTGGGCAGGCGCCGCCGCCAGCGGGCGAGGTTCACCACCGGAAAGCGGAAGGTCAGTTCGTCGCCCAGGCCGCCGCTGTGGAAGGTTTCCGTGGTCGAACCATTTTCGCGATCCAGCAGGATGGCGCAAGACAAAAGCGTGTGCTTGGGGTAGCGCTCGAACAGCCGGATCCGGTAACGGAACATCCGGGTCTTGAACGCGGGGCCGACACGCCCAGCTTGCACCTCCAGATGGATGAGTAGCAAGGCCTCGCCGCCGCTCTTGAGCCGCACCTGTACCAGTACATCCACACGCCTCTCGCCGCGCTTGAGAAGGCGATCCAGGCGCCGCAGCTCCTGATCCAGAAAAACGGGCGCAACACGCCAGTCGATGCGTTGGTGGGTCTTCGGCCAGAATAAGGCCAGGCAATCGGGCAGCCAGTTTTGCAAGGCTTGCTTCCAGACGCCATCGAGATCCGGTGAGAGTTCAGGCGTGGCCGCTTCTTCCGGGATGGGTTCACGCAAGGCACAGGGCGATGCCGAAGGGCTGGCTAGCGGCCACCACCGAGCGGTGGGTTGAGGGGGCGCGGTGAATGGCGTGAGGACAACATGAAAACTGTCGGACATGAGGCGGTGGCAGCAGGGTACGGGGAACCGCCATCATGAGCCGGCCCAGGCCCGTCCGCCATCCGTAAAGGCCGAGGGACCTGAGTCTTGGCTGCGCGGCTTAGTCGGTATTAACGAAGGTGATATGCCAAGTGTCATAGATTGCCCGGGCGCGGACTTGCCGCGCCATGGTGAGGGATGGCCACGTGTTATCTGAATGCTATTGACCTTATGGTATTACGCACTCATACTTTAGCGATCGATCGGTAAACGAAGTCAGATCACTACCGATTGATTTCACGAAGGAGAGACACATGGAGCACCGTTTCAGTCGCCGCGCTTTCGTCGCGGCCCTTGCCGCCCTCCCGCTGGCCGCCAGGGCACAGGCGTATCCTGCGAAGGCCGTTACCATCGTCGTGCCAAGTTTGCCCGGAGGGGTGCTGGACGTCGTCGCGCGCACGCTCGCCCCTCAGATGTCCGACGATTTGCATCAGTCCGTCGTGGTCGACAACCGGCCGGGTGGCAATAGCCATATCGGAGCCAGCCTCGTGGCCAGATCCAAGCCGGATGGTTATACGCTTTTGTGCGCCGCGGGAAGCACTTTGGTGTCAGGGGTCTCGCGAAACCTGAACTACGAGCCCATGAGCGACCTGGTACCTGTAGCGCGCGTAGTAACGGCACCTGTCTACGTTGTCGTGTCGGCGGACTCCCCGTTCAAAACACTGGCGGATTTGATCGAAGCCAGCAAATCCAAGCCAGGCACGATCTTCTTCGGGTCCACCAGCGTGGGTAATTCCACCCATATCGGGGCGGAAATGTTGAATACCCTGGCGGGAATGGGGGCGTCCCACGTGCCGTACAAAGGGGCTGTTCCGGCACTCACAGATCTTGCGGGAGGCCGGATTCATTTCATGCTGGACAGTCTGGCGTCCGTGAATCCCATGCTTCAGTCGGGAAAGATTCGTATGTTGGCGGTAACCGCCCCGGCTCGAGTGAAAGACTTTCCGAACGTTCCCACCGTCGCCGAGACATTGCCGGGGTTCCAGATTGAGGGTTGGGTTGGCGTGTTCGCACCTGCCGCGACTCCCGCCGAGATCGTCGATAAGTTGGCCGGCGCGATCGAGCAGGCCACGAAAAACGCCGAGGTAGCGAAGACACTCCGGGCTGCCTCGGGAGAAGTGGCGTTTCTCGGGCCGGCGGAGGCCCGGATCTTTATGAATGAGGACCACGAGCGGATTATCAAGGTTGTTCGGGCCGCGAATATTGTGATCGACTGAATGTGAGATGCGCGAGAGCATGCAAGAGTTGCTGATTGAGCTGACCCGCCGAGAGCTCGATAAATGGCGAGGAGGCAGGCTGGCCGACAAGCCGGAACACGACGGTTGGCAGGCGGGACTCTGGACTTTGCTTGAAAGCCTGGAACTGCCGCGATGCCTGGCTTCAGAACCGCAGGGCGGCTCGGGGGTGGGCCTGAGAGACGCGTTCGCCTTGATGCAGTTGATTGGTGAGTACGCGCTCCCGGTGCCCTTGGTCGAGACGATCCTGGCACATCATCTGCTGTCGATGGCCGGGCTGACAGGGCCGGCCGGACCCTTGTCCATCTCTAGCCATCCGGATGGTCCCTGCGGGACTGTCACACTGAAAGACCGGAAAGCCGTGCTGAACGGTAGAGGCGCGCGCGTGCCCTGGGGGCGTGATGTCGCGGGCGTCGTTCTATTGGCCGACCATGGTGGCGAAACCCTGCTCGTGCTGGTGCGGCAAGGTCAGTTTGAGGTGCAAGCGGGGCTCAACACGGCTGCCGACGCGCGGGACACACTCGAGTTTAGAAATAGCGAAATAGACCTTTTTGCCGGTTCGCCAATCGACTCCGAGGGCTTTTATCGATTGGCCGCCGCGGCCAGGGTGGCGCAAATGGCGGGGGCTTGCCGCGAAATTTTGCAGATGTCCGTGTCCCATGCGAATACGCGCGAGCAATTTGGTCGCCCTATAGCCAAATTCCAGGCTATTCAGCAGCATCTGGCGAGCCTTGCCAGCCTGTGGGCTATCTGCGCGGGGGCGTCCGATCTGGCGATACGTAGTCTGGAGGCGGGCGGCAACAGCCTCGGGGTCGCGTGCGCGAAGGCGCGTGCTGGTGAGGCTGCTTCCGCGGCCGCCGCAGCGGCGCATCAGGTGCTCGGTGCCATGGGGTTCTCGCGCGAGCACGGCCTGCATCGCTGTACGCAGCGTTTGCTTTCCTGGCGCGACGAGTTCGGGTCCGAGGCCTACTGGAACGAGCGCTTGGGCGCGTTGGCCATCTCTGCCGGTGCCGATGGGCTCTGGCCCATCCTGACGGATTAAGAAGATGACGTTTCAAGCGCAAGCGGATACACCGCAACTCGCTGCGTTGCGGCGCGAAGTTCGTGAGTTTGTCGCGAGTGAGCGACCAACCCGTAGCTATGAATATCTTGGCGGTGACGACCCGGAATTTAGTCGGAAGCTGGGCGAGAAAGGCTGGATCGGCATGTGTTGGCCCCGGGCTTATGGCGGTTCGGAGAGGTCGCTGCTCGAGCGCTATGTGATCGCCGAAGAACTGCTGGTGGCCCGCGCCCCCCTGGGCTTTCATTGGATCGGCGACCGGCAGGCGGGGCCTCTGCTTTTGCGCTATGGCACCGAAGAACAAAAAGCCGCAATCCTGCCGCGAATCGCCGCGGGCACTTGCCGCTTTTGCATTGGGATGAGCGAGGCCGATTCGGGATCCGATCTCGCTTCCGTACGTACCAAGGCAACTGCGGTATCGGGAGGCTTCGTGCTGACCGGCGCCAAGCTTTGGACCAGCGGGGCGCATCGATCGGATTTCATGATCGCGCTTTGTCGAACGGGCCCGCGTGGCGTCTCCCGACACGAGGGCCTCAGTCAGTTTCTCATCGACCTGCGTGCGCCTGGCGTGGAGTGCCGCCAAATCGAGAATATCGCTCGCGAGCGCGATTTCAACGAGGTGGTGTTTCACGATATGTTCGTGCCGGCAAACTGTCTGGTGGGTGGGCTCGGCGAAGGCTGGAAGCAGGTCAGCGACGAACTGGCGCTGGAGCGTTCAGGGCCGGAACGGTTCCTTTCGAGCTTTGGCCTTTTGCTTGAGCTCCTGGATGTTTTGAAAGCCCAGGCCAGCCCCGCGGCGGCGCGTGAAGTCGGTCGTCTGGTCGCTCACCTGGCGACGGTGCGCCATCTTTCGCGCTCCGTTGCCGGGCTTCTGCAGCAGGGCGAAGTTCCTGCCCTGGAAGCCGCGATCGTCAAAGACATCGGGACCAATCTCGAGCAGGAAATGTGCGAGGTGGTGCGGACTCTTGCCGGCGTGGAACCCGATCCGCAGGCAGAAGGGCTGGCCGGCTCCCTCGCCCAAGTCCTGTGGCGCGCTCCGTCATTCACCTTGAGAGGCGGCACCCGCGAGGTCTTGCGGGGCATTATCGCGCGCGGCGTTGGGGCGCGCTGATCGGCGGCTAGGAGTCTGTCGGAGTATCGGCCATCATCATGCACGCCAGCCGCGGCCGAGCCAACGGCCGAGGCGTTCTGCAGTTCCGGAACGAGTTGTCGTGTTCACGATCATCTCCTGCGGCATGCCGGCATGTCAGCCCGGGCCGGATTGGAATGGATTCCTGATCCCAAGACTCTCTTCGAGGATCTGGTCATGGCCCAGGTCCTCGGTGTAGAGCATCGTACAACCTGCTGCGATGGCCGCCGAAGCGATGCAGGCATCGTAGAACGACAGGCGGTAGCGCTGCGCGATGTGGCGCGCACGATCATGCACATCCTCGGTCAGGGCGACGACCTTGCAGAAGCTGCGCACCAAGTCCAGGAACTGCGTGATCTCGTCCCACTCCATCTTCAACTTCCGCACGCACACGTGGGTGACCTCGTTGAGCACCTGCACGCTGATGACCGGCGAGCGCCTGAGCAGCGCCTCGGCCCCGTCGGCCTTGCGGGCATCCTCGGACAGCAGGTACAGCACGACGTTGCTGTCCAGGAAGACGGGACTGCGATCAGCCACGGGCGTTCGCCTCGTCCCGGTCGAACTTGAAGTCGGCCGGCAACTTGCCGCGGAACTGCCGCAGGCGCGCGAACAGTACATCCACACCAGGCTTCTTGCGCACGGCGAACTTTCGCGGCGCATCGACCACGATCTCGATGTCGTCGCCTTCGCTCAGCTCCAGCGCCTCCACGACGCTGGCAGGCAGACGAACGGCCAGGCTGTTGCCCCATTTTGCGACTTGCATCGCGACCTCCAATCAATGATATACGCCATAAAATGTATATCAAAGCGGGAGAAATAGCAAAATCTTTGGGTTACCAGTGGGTGGCCATCATCCCTCTCCTTCGGTACGGTCGCGAACCAGGGCCAGCGCGAATCCGATGTAGGCATCGGCAAGTTCGGCGGGCGACTTCGGGCCCGTCGGGGTGTACCAGTCGGCCACACTGCGACAAAGGACCCAGACGGCACGGGTCGTTTCGGGTACATCGGGTGCTCGGAATACGCCTACGCGCCGTCCGGCTTCGATCTCGCGGCGCACGAGCCCTTCAAGCTCGTCTCGGCGAGCGATGTGGGCCTTGCGATGGGGCGGCTCGAGGAACTGCATTTCGCGGGCGAGATGAGCCAGTTGGCGGCGATGCGTCATGTAGAGCACGATGTTCTCTATCAAAAGGCAAAAGCGCCGACGGGGCGAGTCACCGCCTTCTTGCAAAGCGGCATGCGCACGCCGCAGGAGTTCTTCGCTGGAATGCCGCAACAGCACCACGAGCATTTCCTGCTTACTGGAAAAGTGATAGTAGAGCCCCGGCACCGACATCTTCGCTTCTTTGGCTATCATGCGGACCGTCGTGCCGTGGTAGCCGAAATTGGTAAAGACCCGCAGGGTTGCCTCGAGCACAGGGCCCAGACCGCTATCCCGATCATATGATCGCCAAGCGGCCTCCGGTTGCTCAACCGTTGCTTCAACCGCACGGGCCAGGTTATCGACTTTCATGCTGACTTCTGAAGGTGATGGTGGTGCTCGGTTCGTTCGCCGGCGCTAGGATCTCCTGGCTTCGCGTTCGGCCCAAAGTGATGGGGCTGCGAATGGCTGGTGCCTCCGGCGTGTGGGTGAACATGTCGCATTCTAAGGTAAGCGGATCCTGTGCTACCGCATGATAGTCCTTGACCAGACCACAGACGATACCCTGTTGTCTCAGGCGCTTGGCCCAGACCCTGGCCTCTTGAGTCGTCATTCGCTCCTCGATCAAGGGTGTCAGAGCGGCGCGATGAGCGGCCCGCTCGGGGCCTGAGGCGAAGCGAGGGTCCTGGACGAGTTCGGGCAGCCCGATGAGCGAAGTAAAGGCCTCCCAGTGCGGCTGTAGATAGGCACTCACGATCAGGTAGCCGTCTTTGCAGCGGAAAGCATCGGCGGGCGCGGATAACGGGGCGCTGTTGCCGGGGCGTGGGGATTGCTGCCCCGTTGCCAGAAATTCGCACAACGGGCCGGTCTGTAAGTTGAGTGCCATTTCATACAGGCTGATCCGAACGACGTCGCCACGCCCGGTACGAGCGCGCCTGAACAGCGCCGCGAGGATCCCGTGGCAGAGGGCGTGCCCGCAGGCCGCGTCGACGATGGTGAATCCCACCTTGGTTGGCGGCCCATCGGGATAGCCTGTCGTAGACATGATGCCACTCTCGGCCTGTACGACAATATCCACCCCGCCGCGCTCGCGGCCTTGCTTTCCCCAGCCGAAACCGCTGACGGACGCATATACCAAGCCGGGATTGCGTTGCAACAACACATCCGGGCCTAGCCCGAGCCGTTCCATCACGCCTGGCCGCGAAGCCTCGATGAGGATGTCCGCCTGTTCGGCCAGCCGCAAGATGCGTTCCCGCGACTCCGGCTGTCGCAGATCTTCGCGCACCAGCCGTTTGTTTCGGTTGTAGCCCGTGAAAACCGGAGCCACCGTGAGATCGCGCGCGCTGGGAGACTTCAATTGCCGGGCACTGTCGCCACCCGGCGGCTCCACTTTGATGACGTCGGCGCCATAATCGGCCAGTAGCAGCCCAGCGCTGGGCGCCGCTATCATTTGAGCAAGTTCCAGTACCTTGATGCCCGCCAGTGGCAACTCTTCTTGAAACTGCCGCATTTCGTCATCCCCTTGCATTCAGCGACCGATCACGATGCTCTGTGCCTGGCGATCCCAAACACGGGAGAGATTGGATTCCGCCGCAGCGCGCAGTTTGTATTTTTCGACCTTCTCGGTCAGGGTGCGTGGAAGGGCATCCAGAAACTGCACATAGCGGGGCACCATGAAATACGCCATCTGCCGTGCCGCCCAGCGTACCAGGTCCTCCTCGTTTAAATCGCTGCCTGCGCGTCGCACCACGCTGACCATGACTTCGTCTTCGCTGAGTTCCGATCGCACGGCAAACGCGGCCACCTCATGCACTTGCGGGTGCATCGCGATGATTTGCTCGACTTCAAAGGAGGAGATGTTCTCGCCACGCCGGCGTATCGCATCCTTCTTGCGATCCTTGAAATGCAGGTAGCCGTCGGCATCCAGGAAACCGCGATCGCCCGTATGAAACCAGAGGTTGCGCCATGCCTCCACCGTTGCCTGCGGCATATCGAAATAGCCCTGCGACGTGGTCCAGGGTCGACGGTTGCGCACGCAGATCTCGCCCGTTTCGCCGCGAGGCAGTTCAAAGTCGTTCTCGTCCAGAATCGCCAGTTCGATGTCGGGCTGCGGACGCCCGGCGGTATCCCATTTGTCTTCCGGCTCGTTAGGTCCGAGAAAGGCGATGTAGGCGAAGTCGGTCAAAGCATAGGTGGTGCAGAGCCGCACGCCGAAGCGCCGCGCAAACTCCTTCCCGAAACTCGGGATGGGAACGACCATACAGTTACTGGCGGCATGGACACGATCATCCGGCTCGCGGGGACGGTTCCACAGAATGCTGGCCATCGCGCCGAGCAGATTGAATTGAGTCGCTCCGGTGCGCCGGATGTCTTCCCAGAAGCCACTGGCCGAGAATCGGTTCGCCAGCGCGATGCGGCAACCGGTAATCAACGCCACATACATGGAGCGCAAGGCGTTGCCATGGAACATCGGCAGACAGGTATACATCACTTCGTCGCGCGTGTAGCCGAAAGCCTGTGCCAAGGCCGCGGCTTGGGCAAAGCAACTGGAATGGGTCCACATGATCGCTTTTGAAGGGCCTGTCGTACCTGAGGTGAACATCAGGCAGGCCAGGTCCTTGAAGCCGACCTCGACGCCCGGGTCATCGGCGCTCGCGGACATGCATTCGGTATGCCGGACGGTGGCAAACGGCAGCCTAGTACTCTGCTCGCCCCTCGCGCCCACAACGATGCCGGACTTGAGGTCAGTACAAAGGCTTGCGACATCGGCAACCCGATCGAGATAAGTGCGCGAGGTGACAATCCAGCTTGCGCGTGCCTGGCGAAGAAAACGGCCGAGGAGCTCGCCTTTGGCAGCGGTGTTCAGGGGCACTGCGACCGCCCGGATCTTGCCAAGCGCCAGGAAGTACCACACGATGTCGGGCGAGTTGTCCAGGAGAATCGCGACATGGTCGCCCGGCGCCACTCCGGCGGCGAGGAGACCGTTGGCCAACTGGTTGGTGATCCGGTGCGCATCGGCAAAGGTGTAACGCTCTTCTTCGAACGTCAGGAACCCCCGCTCGCCGCAATCGGCGGCTCTTTGGCCAAGGACGGTGACGAAGTCATACTCGTACAGTTCGATGGAGCGCGGTTGCATGGTTCTAGGCGAGCAACTCAAAAGTGAAATCCGTAATACGCCCCTGCCGATCCGGCGCGAAAACCACCTTGACGCGGGTGCCTGGTGCCATCTTTTGCATGGCTGCCTGCACATCGCTCAGGTCGATGCCATCGACATAATTGGCAATAGCCGAGTCGACACCATCGATGCGAACAAACGCAATTGCCATCGGGGCTTTGCGTTTGCCTTCCAAGCCACGCACGACCACGGTGGAGGCTTCGATGACTCCTTCGGCGCCGGTTTGTACCCATGAGTCGCACGGTTCGAACGTGCGCTCACAAAACGCGCGCGGCGGTAGGTAGGTCAGGCCGGACTTCGAGCAGTGCGTCGCCAGGAGCTTGCCTTCCTTCAATCCCTGCATGAACTTCCCGGCGACTTGACCGAGGGCGTAGTCGTACCGCAGCGTGATTTCGTCTGTGACCACGGCATGGTTTTCATTGCGAGCGGCGATGTCAGTCATTGGGATACTCCTAATGTCGAGGTGAACCGGCTCGCGGCGCCGAACCGAAGATGAGACTGCTCACGAACTGCCCTGCGCCGCCGCTTGAGGTGGCGAGAGCCGTTTGTACCCCTTTAACTTGAATCGGACCGGCTCGGTCCATGACCTGGGTCGCGGCATCGATGCACCGTACCAACCCCGTCACGGCAATGGGGTTCGTGCACAGAGTGCCACCCGAGGGGTTGACGGCGAGGAGACCACCGTCGCATTCCCAGGCTCCCTCGCGCTCCAGGCGCATCGCGGTGCCGGGACTGCAGAATCCCGCTTGTTCAAGCTTGGTCGAGCAGTTGAAGCTATAGGGATCGTAAAGTTCGGCGACCTGGATTTCGCGCCGTGGATCGCGGATGCCGGCGCGCCGGTAGCTTTCATTGACGGCTCGGGCAACGAGCGTGTAGTCGACGAGATCCGTGTCGCCGGAGGGTGTCAGTCGATCTCCCATCCAGTAGGTATCCGTGACGGAGGCGATGCCATTGATGAAGGCGGGCCTGGTGCAAAAGCGTTTTGCCATATCGAGATTGCCAACGATCATGGCCGCACTGCCAGACGAGCGAGGGCAGATGTCATAGAGCTTCAGGGGCCACGCAATCATTCTGGAGTTCAAGACCTCCTCGATCGTGACCTCGCCCTTCAAGTGGGCATGGGGATTCTTCAAGGCGTTGCGTCGGGCTCGTACTACCACGCGGGCCATGTCTTCTTCGGTCAGGCCGTGCCGTTTGAGGTAGGCGGTGGCGCGCAAGGCCATCAAGGAGTTGGTCGACAGCGGCATGTCGCGTTCATAGAACGGGTCGAAGATGAGATTCAGCACCTTCTGCGCATCGGGTGTTTCGGCGATGCGCTCGGCGCCTACGACCAACACCGAACGAGCCATTCCGCTGCGCACGAGCGTATAGGCGGCCTCGACGGCGGAACCGCCGGTCGCGCCGCCTGTGTGAACGCGGAAAATCGGCTTGCCGGCGGCAAAAATGGAGTCGATTGCCCAGCGGTCGGCGTCGGCGACGCCCAAAAAGAACGTGGGAGCGAGCGAAAAGACGACCGCGTCGATGTCGTCGGGGCTCATGCCCGCGGCCCGATAGGCGCCAAGCGCCGCCACTTGTGCTTGTTCAATAAAAGTCAGGTCGTTGACATGTGTGCGGAAGTCGCTCTGCCAGCTACCGAGTACCGCTACGGTGTGCGCCATCTCAGAGGCCCCCCCGATCAAACATCACGACAACATTGCCTTGCTGGGCAAAGCCATGGCAGCTATGCGCGGCGGCGGCACGCACCACTGGGCGCTGTACGGCTCCGGCTTGTCCGGCAACCTGCAGAACGGCTTCAGCGGCGTTGATCAGGCCGCTACAGAACTCCGGATTCTGAGCAAAGACACCGCCTGAGGGCGAGACCACGTTCTCGTCGGAGATACCGAAGACGCGAACCCAGGCGGCTTCGTGCCAGCCGGTGGGCGATTCCAGTTCGATCACATCGAAATCGGCTGCCGAGGTCCGGTCGCTCATGGCTAAAGCTTTGTTCCAGGCCGTCCGGGCCGAGTTGAAGTCACCCAGTCGCCTGGCTCCCAAGGCATAGCTATCGCTTGCCCAGCCTGCTCCCGCCATTCGTGCCAGCGGCCGGCAACCCCGATTTGCATTCAAAAAGCGACCCGAAGCCAGGATGAGCGCCACGGCGCCGTCGGTTCTGGCCGCGCTCTGGCCTTGCCGCAAGGGCGCTGCTTCGTATGGGGCGTCTTGGAGGTCGCCCAGCGGAGGCACGGCGCGGCGCAGGCCACGCGGGTTGCTTCGGGCTCGCTCATAAGCGGCAAGCACACGCCGGTTGACCTCGTTTTCGTCCACACCGTGCTGCATGACCGCCTGTGCGAGCAAGCCATTGGCCACACGGGTGCCCATGCCGAGCGGCCGATAATAGAAAGGATCGGCTCGCAGATTCATCACTGTTTCACTGTCGATCTTTGAGCCCTTGCACCAACTGCCAACCAGCCCCAGATCGAATTCGCCCGTGCGGATTCTGGCAAAACCCATGCACAAAGCGTTGGCGCCGGAGTCCGTTACCCGGATCTCATCCTTTAGGTAACCACCAGCGGGAGCCGACAAAAGCATATTCGTGATCGGTCGGCCATCGAGTTCATCGCTAGCGCCCAAAACCACGTTGTCCAGCTGCGCCCGGCTCACGCCGGCGTGATCGAGCGCGCGGCGACATGTCTGGTAGACCATTTCCTCCAGACGCAGGCCGTCTTCGCGCAGAGTGGCGGGGTGCAATCCCAGGCCTATCACGTAAACGTCATTCGCTTTGTGTGTCATGGATTCACATACCGGAAAGTGCCTTGGCCAGTGGCTGCCACTGAGCCGTCGGGTGCGGTCACTGTTATCGTGGACGTAAAGAGCTGCCGGCCGCCACCGATCTTGACCGCGGAGGCTCTGATGGAGCCTGCTTTTACGGGCGCCAAAAAGGTAATGGTGAAGGTCACCGTAACCGCCAGCCGGGGTGGGGTGGGTTCGGGCTCCCAGCAGCCCGAGAGGGTAGCGGCCATGTCCAAGGCCGCGGCGACAACCGATCCCGCCATGGCGCCGGCGAAATTCGTGAGCTGTTCAACGACCGGGATCTCGACCACGCATCGATCACGCTCCCATTCGAGAATTCGAACATCGAGCAGATCCCGGAACGGCGAGGCAACGGCGCGCCGATCGTGATTCGTCAGGCAGCGGCCGTCGGGCAGGCTTGCAGGAACCAGGGCTGCCATCGCTTCAGCCGCCCTTGTTCTGTCGCTGCTCATCGAAGAACTGCGACATCAAGCCCCGAATCGTCGGGTTGCCGCCACATAAGGCATAACCCCACATGGCTTCGACCCGCAACTGATCGTGCAGCGTCCGGCCAATGAGTTCAAGAATGGTCTCTTTGGCCGATTCGACTGCCGCGCGATCGCAATTCAGAATGTTCTGGACGACCTGCTCTGTCTTGGCCCGAAGCGCTTCGGGGGGCACGACATAATTCACCATGTTCGCGTTGAACGCGTGTTGCGCGGAGATTTCCGCGCCTGTCATCAAGAACTCCATCGTGAAGCCAACACCGCAGGTATTGATGAGGCGTGACAGCCCGCCATCGGCGTGATGCATGCCTTTGCGGACTTGAAATTCGCCGAATCGGGCCCGGCTGGAAGCCACCCTGATGTCGCACGCCATGATCATTTCGATGCCATGGCCCACGCACCAGCCATCGATCTCCGCAATGATGGGTTTGTAGATGCGGGACAGGGGGCCGCGCGTGATACCTGAAAGACCATCTTCGATGCGCTCACGCCCTACCATGGGGCCGATGTCCTGCCACATGGGGGCATGGGTTTTGAGGTCGGCGCCTCCCGTGAAATGCCCTCCGGCCCCGGACAAAACGGCAACGCGCAACTGGCGATCATCCCGGAAGTCGGCCCAGATCTCGCACAGCCTTTCATGCATGTCGTGATCGACCGCGTTACGGACTTCCGGGCGATTCAAGGTAATCCAGGCAACCTCATCCTTTTTCTCGTAGAGAATCTTGTCAGCCATGGCAGCTCCGTTTTCAAGTTTTGGTCAGTCTATCATGTTTACCGATCGATCGCTAAAGTTGCAAGGGAAAAAAATACCCGGCCAGGGAGCGCGCCGGGTACTGTTGTCAATATCAATGAACGGGGGCGAGTGTAGCGGCTCACCCGCTTCGGCTCGCCATCCTTCAGGACGGGGTCAAGCGAGGCAGTTGTTCTCTGGAGCCGAAGGTTCCCCCGAAGGGTGGCGGAGAAGCTCCAGCCGGGAAGCCGGAGTTCTTCACTTCGCCCCAGCCCGGCCCCAATCCCCCGCATAAGCCTCGCTGAAGTCCTTGGGCTTGAGGTACTTGCGCAGCACGGCATTCACCGCGACGGCGTCCAGCGCCTGCAGCTTTTCGTCGATCTCGGCCGACCAGGCAAAGGTGCGATCCAGCTCCAGGTAGTTCAGCCAGGTACTGGCCAACACGCCATCCTGCGCGCGGGCCAGCCGACGCTGCTGGAGCATGGCGCCGACCTCCTGCCGCACCTCTTCGTCGCTGAAGCCATCCTTGAGCGCGCGCGCCAGTTCTTCGGACACCGCCGCTTCGAGGCGGGCGCGATTCTGCGGCGCGTAGATGGCATACATCCCCCAACTGCCCGAAGGCTCGTAGGACGACACCGAAAGCTGGCTGCGTACGTCGTAGGACAGACCCTCCTGTTCGCGCACGCGGGTCCAGAGCCGTGAGGTCTCGGATTGGCCCAGCAAGCGGTTGGCGACCATCAGTGCCGGGAAATCGGCGTCGGTGTCTTGTACCCGGATCGGCAGGCCGGCGATGAAGAAGGCGTTGGCCTTATCGGGGGTATCGATGTTGAACAATTCGGGTGGAACGTCGCGATACGGCGAGGGAATGCGCTCGTAGGCCGGAGCCTCTTGCCAACCCTCCAGCCCCGCCACCACCGCGGCCTGAACGGCGTCGGGGTCGAACGTGCCAACGGCGCTGACGCGCACCTGGCCCGCGCCGTAGAACCATTGATGGAAGGCCACCAGGGCCTCGCGCTGCAGTTGTTCGGCGTCGGCCCGGGCTTCCTCGAACGACGGAACGTAGCGCACATCGTCTTTGGGCCAGGGGTTGTCGTGCCGGGCCAGCGCACGCACCGCGAGGGCGGAGGGCTCGCTGGCCGCCTGGGTGAGGGCGGCCAAGACGCCGCGACGGTATTCGTCGAGCTGTTCTTGCGGGAACTCCGCGTGGCGGAGAATGTGGAACACGAGTTCCAGCACTTCGGGCAGGTGCTCGCCCTTGGTGGAAATTCCCACACTCACCGTGGTGCCGGCGCCGTCGAAGCCCACGTCGGCCTCCAGGGCATCGAAGCGGTCCTGGAGTTCCTGGCGGCTGTACTGGCTGGTGCCGCGATCGAGCAGATCGGCCACGGCTTCGGCCACCACGCGCTGGCCGCGCAGGCTTTCGACGTCGCCGAAGTTGACGGCCAGGCGTGCCTGCACGCGGTCGCCCCGCGTGGCCTTGGGCAGCAGGGCGAGTTCCACCGGGCCGTTGGGGAGCTCGAGCGTACGCCGTTCGGTGCGGGCGTCGAGATTGGCCGGCGTGGGCTCGAAGCCTTCCACGGCCTGGAAGTCGGGGTCGCCCTGGTAGCCGTCGAGGAGGGCGGCCACGTCCACGGCGTCGGCGCGCGGGGCGCGCTGCGGGCTCGCCGTGGGAATGTACATTCCCTCGGTGCGGTTGCTGCGCACCAGCCAGCGCTCGGCGGCACGCTGGACCTCTTCCAGCGTGAGATTGCGGAAGCGGTCGCGTTGCAGGAAGAACAACCGCCAATCGCCGGCGGCGATGGCTTCGGACAGGGCGACGCCCAGGCGCTGCGGATCGTTATAGGTGGCGTCCCAGTCGAGCAGCAGCTTGTTGCGCGCCCGATCGAGCTCTTCCTGGGTAATGGGATTGGTGATCACGGTTTCGACCGTGTCGAGCAGATCCCAGAGCACCGGCGAGGGCTCGGTGCCTTCGTTGAGCGCGGCGCCGAACAGGATGAGGCCGGGATCGTGCTGATCGAAGGTGAAGCCGAAGATGCTGGCGGCCTTGCCTTCGCTGACCAGTTGCCGGTAAAGCCGGCCCGACGGCGTATCGCCCATGATCACCGACACCGCCTGCAAGGCCGCCGATTCCTGGCTGGCGAACTGGGGCGTGTGGTACAGGGCCGCCACCAGGGGGTTGCCGCCGGTGCGCCGGACCACCACCGATCGCTCGCCGTCTTGTACCGGCTCTTCGGTGTAGAGGTGCGGCAGCTCGCGTTGCGGGCGGGGAATGCGGCCGAAGTCGCGCACGATATCGCGCAGCGTGGCCTCGGGATCGAACTGGCCCGAGACGATCAGCACCGCGTTGTCGGGCTGGTAATAGCGATGATAAAAATCCCGCAATTGCTCGATGTCGACGTTTTCCACGTCGGAGCGGGCGCCGATGGTGGTTTTGCCGTAGTTGTGCCACTGGAAGGCGGCCGCCATCATTTTCTGCAGCAGCACCCGGAACGGATTGTTCTCGCCCGATTCCATTTCGTTGCGAACCACGGTCATCTCGGTATCGAGGTCGCTGCGCAGGATGGTGGAGTTGATCATCACATCGGCCTGCCAGCCCAGATACCACTGCAGGGTCTCGGGGTTGGCGGCGAAGGTCGCGAAGTAATTGGTGCGATCCGCGCTGGTGCTGCCATTGGCCCGCAGGCCGCGCCGCGCGAACTCGCCCAGGGCGTTGCGGGTGAGCAGCGTGCCCTTGAAGATCATGTGCTCCAGCAGGTGCGCCATGCCGGTTTCGCCGTAGTTCTCGTGGCGCGAGCCCACCAGGTAGGTCATGTTGACCGTGATGGAGGGCTTGGAGGCGTCGGGCGCGAGCAGGATGCGCAGGCCGTTGGGCAGCTCGTACTCGGTCACGCCTTCGACGCTGTGCAATTGCTTGATGCCGGCCGGCAGCACCGCTGGAGCGTCGTCGCGGCGCTCGGCGATCCGGGCCTGGGGCTCGGCAACCGGCTCGGCCGGCCACGCCGGGTCGCCCAGGGTGAAGCCGCTGATCAGTAGCAGGGCAAGGCCGAGCCGGCCCGAGCCCGGACGCAGGGCCGAGGCGGCACGGGCCAGGGGTTGAGGGACGGCGGGCGAGGAGGCGGAACGGGAAGCGTGTGCGGTCATGGGCGAAGCGGATCGTGAACGCGGAGGAAGCGAGCCGGCCCGAGGGGCAAGGGCGCGCCGCGAAGCTTACTTGGACAACAAATGCATGGCTTGTTCCAGGCCGGCGACGGTTACCGGGTACATGCGCTGGTGCATGATGTCGCGGATCATGCCGACCGATTGCCGATAGGTCCAGAGCCCTTCGGGCTCGGGATTGAGCCAGACATGATGCGGAAAGCTGCCGGTGAGACGCTGCAGCCACACCGCGCCGGCCTCGGCGTTGTGGTATTCCACCGAGCCGCCGGGCTGGACGATCTCGTAGGGGCTCATGGTGGCGTCGCCCACCAGGATCAGCCGCCAATCGGCGTTGTAGCGGTGCAGGACGTCGAGCGTGGGAATCTTGTTGGCCTGGCGCCGCTGGTTGCTGCGCCAAAGATGGTCGTAGACGCAGTTGTGGAAGTAGTACACCTCGAGGTTCTTGAACTCGCTGCGCGCCGCGGAGAACAGTTCTTCGACGCGGGCCACGTGGTCGTCCATGCTGCCGCCGACGTCGAGCAGCATCAGCACCTTCACGGCATTGTGCCGTTCGGGCACCATGCGGATGTCGAGATGGCCGGCATTGCGCGCGGTGTGCGCGATGGTGTCGTCGAGATCCAGCTCGAGCTCGGCGCCTTCGCGGGCGAAGCGGCGCAGCCTGCGCAGGGCCACCTTGAGGTTGCGGGTGCCGAGTTCCACGCTGTCGTCGTAGTCGCGGAACTGGCGTTCTTCCCACACCTTCACGGCGCTGCGGTTGCGGCTTTCGCCGCCCACCCGAATGCCCTCGGGGTGATAGCCGCCATGCCCGAAGGGCGAAGTACCGCCGGTGCCGATCCATTTGCTGCCGCCGGCATGGCGCCCGGTTTGCTCATCCAGCCGCTTCTTGAATTCTTCCATGAGCTTGTCCCAGCCCAGCTTCTCGATGGCGGCCTTTTGCTCGGGCGTGAGGTTGGCTTCGAAGGTTTTGAGCAGCCAATCGACGGGAATCTCTTTACCGGGCGGCAGCGCGGCCTCGATGCCCTTGTAGTAGCTGCCGAAGGCTTTGTCGAAGCGATCGAAGTGGGATTCGTCCTTGACCAGCACCAGGCGCGCCAGATAATAAAAATCATCGAGCGAGGGGGGAATCACGTTGCGCTGCAGCGCTTCGAGCAGGGTGAGGTACTCGCGTACCGTCACCGGTACCTGGTGATCGCGCAAATGCGTGAAGAAATCGATCAGCATGGTGAACGCATCAGCCGCGGCGTGAACCGCGGGTCATGAACAAAAGCCGCTCGAACAGATGCACGTCTTGCTCGTTCTTGAGCAGGGCGCCGTGCAGCGGCGGAATCGCGGCGTCGTTGTCGCGGCTGTGCAGCGCTTCGGGCGGAATGTCTTCGGCCAGCAGGAGCTTGAGCCAGTCGAGCAGTTCGGAGGTGGAGGGCTTTTTCTTCAGGCCGGGAATCTCGCGCATGCGCAGGAAGGCATCGAGCGCCGCCGAGAGCAGTTCCTGCTTGAGATTGGGGTAGTGGACGTCGACGATCTGCGCCAGGGTGTCGCGGTCGGGAAACTGGATGTAGTGGAAGAAGCAGCGGCGCAGGAAGGCGTCGGGCAGATCCTTCTCGTTGTTGGAGGTGATGATCACCAACGGCCGGTGGCGGGCGCTGATGGTTTCGCGGGTTTCGTACACATGGAATTCCATGCGATCGAGCTCGCGCAGCAGATCGTTGGGAAATTCGATATCGGCCTTGTCGATCTCGTCGATCAGCAGCACCACGGGCTCATCGGCGGTAAAGGCCTGCCACAGCACGCCCTGCACGATGTAATTGCGGATGTCGCGGACTTTTTCGTCGCCCAGTTGCGAGTCGCGCAGGCGCGATACCGCATCGTACTCGTACAGGCCCTGGTGCGCCTTGGTGGTGGACTTGATGTGCCACTGCAGCAGCGGCCGGCCCAGCGAGGCCGCGACTTCTTCGGCCAGCATGGTTTTGCCGGTGCCGGGCTCGCCCTTGACGAGCAGCGGGCGCTGCAGCGTGAGCGCGGCATTGACCGCCAGGGTGAGATCTTGGGTGGCAACGTAGCGATCGGTGCCGGCAAAGCGCTGGGGGTTGGTGGAAGCAGTCATGCGAGTCGGTATCGGGAGATGGCGGCCGCCGTGGGCCTGGAATGCCCGTGGGCCTGGAATGCGTAAACGCTTAGGATACCGCACCCCGGGTCGCCGGGGGGCGGGGGCGGCCGCCGGCGCAGTACCCGCGCGTTGCGGGTAGAATGTGCCATCGAATGTCGTTGGTGTCCGCAGGAGGTCCGAGCTATGAGTACCGTTGCCGATATTCTCAAGGCCAAAGGCAATACCGTCGTCCACCAGATCCGGCCCGACTCTTCGGTGCTGGAAGCCATGCGCAGCATGGCTCTGCACGGCATTGGCGCGCTGCTGGTCCGCGACGACGAGCGCATCGTCGGCATCATCACCGAGCGCGATTATGCGCGCAAGGTCTTGCTGCACGGGCGCGCCTCCGAATCCACTCCCGTGAGCGACATCATGACGCCGGGCGTCATGTACGTGAGTCCCGAAGACGACAGCATGTCGTGCATGGCTCTCATGACCGAACGCCGCATGCGCCATCTCCCCGTGATGGAAGGTCCGCGGCTGGTGGGTCTCATCTCCATCGGCGATCTCGTCAAAGACATCATCGACGAGCAGCAGTTCATCATCGATCAGCTCGAGCGCTACATCGCCGGATAATCCCGGCGCTTGCCTTGTCCGGTGGCTGTATCCGAAGCCGGCGTGGCGATCATCGCCGCGCCGGCTTCTTCAATGTGCAAGGAGCCTGGCGTGTCGCGGCAGGCCTGGGGAACGCTCAATAAGACTTGCCGCCTGCAGGTTCGGCCCATCGTTCCTCGCCGGGCCGCAGTGGGTCGGCGCCCAGCACGCCCAACAGCACCGCGGCCGTCCCCGCGTCGGGATCACCTTCGGCCAGTTCGGGCCGCCAATGCATCTGGAAGGCGCGCAGCGCCGCGCGCGTGGCGGGGTCCAGCAAACCATGCCGCGGTACGTCGTAGCCAACTTCGGCGAGCCGGGCCTGATACCACGCCACCGAGGGCAGGGGACGGTTCGCCAGTCGGTCCTGCCATGCCGCCACCACGCCGGGATCGTACCAGCGCCCGAGCCCTTCGTCGGCCAGTCGTCGCCACGGAAACGCGGGGCCGGGATCCTGTTTGCGTTGCGGTGCGACGTCGCTGTGGCCCACGATGTTCTCGGGCTTGACTTCATGACGTTGGGCCACGTCGCGAACGAGCTGGATCACCGTCTCGATCTGGGCGGGCGCATAGGGCTTCCAGCGGCCGGGATCGTCGGGCGCGGCCCCGGGATGGAAGGGCTGGTGCACGATCTCGATGCCGATCGAGCTGGCGTTGAGCCAGGTGCGGCCGCGCCATTGGCTGACGCCGGCATGCCAGGCGCGGCGGTTCTCATCCACCAATTGATACACGCGGGGTGGATCGCCATCGGTCACCAGGTAGTGGGCACTGACCTCGCCCCGGCTCAGCAATTGCAGCGAGCGTGGGGTGGCGCTGTTGGTGTAATGCAAAACGATGAACTCGACCCGGCTGTTCTGCCCGGTGGCGGTGATCGAACGATCGATTTCCAGGCCGCCGGGACCGGTGGCACAGGCGGCGAGACCGGCAAGAGCGAGCGGAGCCAGCAGGCGCGGCAAGAAGCGGGAGTTCATGATGGATGGGCGGCGGGAGCGTGGAGGGCGAGTTGCAGGCGGACCCGGGTGCCCGGGATCCCTGCGGCGTTGAGGAGCGGACTATCGTGGATTTGCAAGGTGCCGCCGTGGCGCATGGCGATCTCGCGCGCGATGGCCAGACCCAGGCCGCTGCCTTCGGCGGTGTTGCCCAGCACGCGATAGAAGCGATCGAACACCCGGTCGCGGTCTTCCTTCGAGATGCCGCAGCCGGAATCATCGATCTCCAGAAAAGCTTGGTGCCGCGCAAGGTCGGTGCCGACCCTGACGGTGACCGTGCCGTTTGCCAGCGTATAGCGTAGGGCGTTGTCGATCAGGTTTTGTACCAATTCGCCCAGCAGGGTGGCATCGCCGCGCACCCAGATCGCGTGGTCCGGGGCCTCCAGGCCGAGATCCAGGCCTCGATCGAGGGCGTCGTCGATCCGCGCCAGCGTTTGCTCGCGTGCGAGATCGGCGAGGTCGACGGGGGCGGGCGGCCGATTGGCCGCCTCGGCGCGCGCCATGACCAGCAACTGATTGACCACGTGGGTGGCGCGTCCGGAACTGGCTACCAAGTGGCGCAGCGAGCGCTGGACGTCGTCGGGATCGCGGGTGCGCAGCGCCAGTTCGGCCTGGGTGCGCAGCCCCGCCAACGGTGTCTTCAGTTGATGCGCGGCGTCGGCCACGAAGCGCCGCTGGGCCTCGATGTCGGCGGCCAGGCGGTCGAGCAGGTGGTTCATGCCACGCACCAGGGGCAGGATCTCGCTGGGCACCTCCTGCGTGGCAATGGGCGAGAGATCGTCGGGCGCGCGCTGGCGCAGGCGCGCCTGCAGCGTATTGAGCGGGCGGATGCCGCGCGAGAGACCGAACCACACCAGCAAGACGGCGAGAGCGAGGATGGCCACTTGCGGAATCACCACGGTGCGTACGATGTGGTTGGCGAGCTGGCCGCGTTTTTCGAGGGTTTCCGCCACTTGCACCAGCCAGGGAACACCGCCTTCGGTACGCAGGTCGAGCCAGGTATAGGCGGCGCGCACCGGAAAGCCTCGCACCTGGGTATCGTGGTACTGGATGACGCCCGGCAGCGGCCGGTCGGCGTTGGGCGGCAGCGGCAACTCGCGGTCGCCGCTGAGGACTTTGCCGCCTTCGCCGCGAACCACGTAGAACATGGTGTCGGATTCGTCGCCGCGCAGCAGCGCCTGGGTGGCGCTGGACAATGTCAGCGCGGCCGGATCGGGCAGCAGCCGGACTTCCTGGGTCAACAGAGTGAGGGTGCTGGCCAGCGCCCGATCGTAAGGGGAGTCGGCGCTGTCGCGCGCCCCGACGTAAGTCACGGCGATGGCGAGCGGCCACAGCAGCAGCACCGGTAGCAGCAGCCAGGTGAGGATCTCCCCGAAAAGCGAGCGTCTGCGCTGCCGCAGCCAGCGCAGGGCGGCCAGACGCGGATGCTTTCGGTTCATGGCTCCGCGCCTACGCGCCCGCCTCGGCTTCAGGGGGCGCCAGGCAATAGCCCAGCCCGCGCACGGTGAGGATGCGAACGCCGCCAGGTTCCAGTTTTTTGCGCAGGCGGTGAATATAGACTTCGATGGCGTTGGTGCTGACTTCTTCGCCCCAGGCGCACAGGCGCTCCACCAACTGCGCCTTGCTGATCATGCGGCCGTTGTGCGTGAGCAGGATTTCGAGCAGGCCGAGTTCGCGCGCGGAAAGATCGAGCATGGTCTGGTCGAGCATGGCCACGCGGCCCACTTGGTCGAAGCTCAACCGGCCATGGCGCAGCAGGGTGGCGGCATGGCCCGCGCCGCGCCGGGTGAGGGCGCGCACCCGGGCCTCGAGCTCGGACAAGGAAAACGGCTTGGCCATGTAGTCGTCGGCGCCGAGGTCGAGGCCTTGCACGCGCTGCTCGATGCTGTCGGCCGCGGTGAGGATGAGCACGGGCATGCCGTCGCCGCGGGCGCGCAGGCGCCGCAAGACTTCGAGCCCGCCGATTCCGGGCAGGCCGAGATCGAGAATGAGGAGGTCGAACGAACGGCTGGCGAGGGCGAGGTCGGCATCGGCGCCGTCGTGTACGGTATCGACGGTGTAGCCGCTCTGGCGCAACGACCGGGAAAGACCATCGGCCAGAACGCTATCGTCTTCGGCAATGAGGAGGTGCATGGTGCGGATTGTAGCGCTGGCAGCCAAACGGGGCGCGGCGACAGCCATGTTGCCACCGCTTGTCATACTGTTCATCTATACAGTATAGTGTTGGTGCCATAATGATTGTGTGCCGATTATCGAGCCCTCTACCGGCAAGGCGGCGGCCCTGGTTTTCGGGGCCGGGATTTTCCCGGTATCGGCGGGTGGGCTCCGGCTGCCATGGCCCGCATGCAAGCCAAACTTTTCAAGGATTTTCATGGACGACACCAAAACCTCCAAGGCCGCCAGCGCGGCGCAGGCCGATAAATCGCGCGCGTTGGCGGCGGCCCTGTCCCAGATCGAAAAACAATTCGGCAAGGGCTCGGTCATGCGCTATGGCGACAACGAGGTCGAGCACGACATCCAGGTGGTTTCCACGGGGTCGCTCGGGCTCGATATCGCGCTGGGGGTCGGTGGCCTGCCGCGAGGCCGCGTCATCGAAATCTACGGCCCCGAATCCTCGGGCAAAACCACGCTCACCCTGCAAACCATCGCCGAGATGCAAAAGCTGGGCGGCACCTGCGCCTTCATCGATGCCGAGCACGCGCTCGACGTCCAATACGCGCAGCGCCTGGGCATCAACCTCGCCGAGCTTCTCATTTCCCAGCCCGACACCGGCGAGCAGGCCCTCGAAATCACCGACGCCCTGGTGCGCTCGGGTTCGGTCGACCTCATCGTGATCGACTCCGTGGCCGCGCTCACCCCCAAGGCCGAAATCGAAGGCGACATGGGCGATTCGCTGCCCGGCCTCCAGGCCCGCCTCATGAGCCAGGCGCTGCGCAAGCTTACCGCCAGCATCAAGCGCACCAACTGCATGGTGATCTTCATCAACCAGATCCGCATGAAGATCGGCGTGATGTTCGGCAACCCCGAAACCACCACCGGCGGCAACGCGCTCAAGTTCTACGCCTCGGTGCGCCTCGACATCCGCCGCACCGGCTCCATCAAAAAGGGCGACGAAGTCATCGGCAACGAAACCCGCGTCAAGGTCGTCAAGAACAAGGTCGCGCCGCCTTTCAAACAGGCCGAGTTCGACATCATGTACGGCGCCGGCATCTCGCGCGAGGGCGAAACCATCGATCTCGGTGTGCAGGCCGGCATCGTCGACAAAGCCGGCGCCTGGTACAGCTACAACGGCGATCGCATCGGCCAGGGCAAAGATAATGTCCGCGAGTTCCTCAAGGAAAGGCCCGAACTCGCCTTCGAAATCGAGAACCGCGTGCGCGAATCCCTGGGCGTGGTGGCGCGCGCGGCCGGTACGTCCGCCCCGGCCGCGCCGGCCGCCGAATCCTGACTCATCGGGCTGGGCCCGGCCGCATTCACGCTGGCCGGGCACCTCTGGCGCTTCGTGTCGTTCCGAACCCCTTCACTCATGGCGCGCGCCGTCGGCTTCCTGGCACGGCGCGATCATAGCCCGCAAGAGCTGGCCCGCAAGCTGGGCCGCCACTCCACCGACGCCGCCGAAATCGAACAGGTAATCGCGCGGCTGCAAGCGCAGGGGCTGCTGTCCGAAGCCAGCTTCGCCAGCAGCCTGGTGCGCCGGCGGGCGCCGGGCAAGGGCACCGCCCGCGTGCTGCAAGAGCTCCGGCAGCATGGCGTCTCGGCCGCCGCCCTCGAAGAAGCCCGCGAAACCCTCGCCAACACCGAAACCGAACGGGCCCAAGAGGCCTGGCAAAAGCGATTCGGCCAACCCGCCGCCACGCCGCAGGACCGCCTGAAGCAGATGCGCTTCCTGGCGGGGCGGGGGTTTGGGCATGATGTTATTCGGCGGGTGGTGCCGGCGGCCGCTGCGCCGGAGTCCGATGACGATGAGGCCTGGCCGGGCGGATCCCAAGACGCCGGCTAGTGGGCCGCTGCCTGATTTTGGCCGGCCGGCTTGGGCCGGCCCCTAAGGATGGCTAGCGTTGCCTGCCAGGATTTCTGGCTTACAGCCCCGTATACACAGGCCCCTCGCCACCCTGCGGCGCCACCCACACGATATTCTGCGTGGGATCTTTAATGTCGCAGGTTTTGCAATGCACGCAGTTTTGCGCGTTGATCTGCAGGCGGTCGGCGCCGTTGTCGTCTTTCACGAACTCATACACCGCCGCGGGGCAATAGCGGGCCTCGGGGCCGCCAAAGCGCGCGAGGTTGATTTCCACCGGCACGGTGGGGTCTTTGAGCGTGAGGTGGATGGGCTGGTCTTCTTCGTGGTTGGTGTTCGACAAAAACACCGAACTCAGGCGATCGAAAGTGAGCTTGCCGTCGGGCTTGGGGTAGTCGATACGCGCACACGACACCGCGGGCTGCAGGCATTCATGGTCGGCCTTGGTGCGATGCAGCGTCCAGGGTATCTTGCCGCGCAGCAGCCATTGCTCGACGCCGGTCATCAGCACCGCCACGGTCTGGCCCTTTTTGAACCACTGCTTGAAGTTGCGCGCCTTGTGCAGCTCTTCGTGCAACCAGGAGCGTTCGAAGGCCGCCGGATAGGCGCTGAGTTCGTCGTGCTGGCGATCGGCCACCAGGGCGTCGAAGGCGGCTTCGGCCGCCATCATGCCCGACTTGAGCGCGGCATGGCTGCCCTTGATGCGCGAGGCATTGAGGAAGCCGGCCTCGCAGCCCACCAGCACGCCGCCGGGGAAGGTGAGCTTGGGCAGCGACAGCAGGCCGCCGGCCGTGATGGCGCGGGCGCCGTAACCGATGCGCTTGCCGCCTTCGAAGGTGGGGCGGATGGCCGGATGGGTTTTGTAGCGCTGGAACTCTTCGAACGGCGAGAGCCAGGGGTTGGCGTAATCCAGGCCCACCACCATACCCACGGCCACGAGGTTTTCGCCGTAGTGGTAGAGGAAGGAGCCGCCGTAGGTGTCGGCGTCGAGCGGCCATCCGGCGGTGTGGATCACCAGGCCGGGCTGGTGTTTGGCGGGGTCGACCTCCCAGAGCTCCTTGATGCCGATGCCATAGCTTTGCGGATCGCGATCGGCGTCGAGCTTGAAGCGCTGGATCAGTTGGCGGCCTAGCTGGCCGCGCGAACCCTCGGCAAAAACGGTGTAGCGTGCGTGCAGCTCCATGCCGGGCTGGTATTGCGGGCCAGGCTGGCCGTCGCGGCCCACGCCGACGTCGCCGGTGGCCACGCCCCGTACCGCGCCGTTATCGGCATAGAGGACTTCGGCGGCGGCGAAACCGGGGAATATATCCACGCCCACGGCTTCGGCCTGCTCGCCCAGCCAGCGGGTGACGTTGCCCAGGCTGACGATGTAGTTGCCGTGGTTCTGGAAACAGGGGGGCAGCAGCCAATTGGGCGTGGCCTGCGCCTTATGCTTGGTGAGGAACAAGAATTTATCTTCTTGTACCGGGGTATCGAGCGGCGCGCCTTTTTCCTTCCAGTCGGGGATCAATTCGGTGAGCGCGCGTGGGTCCATCACGGCGCCCGACAAGATATGGGCGCCGATCTCGCCGCCTTTGTCGAGCACGCAAACGCTGATCTCGCGATTTTTATCGGCGGCGAGTTGCTTGAGGCGGATTGCCGTGGCCAGCCCGGCGGGACCGCCGCCAACCACGACCACGTCGTACTCCATCGCCTCGCGTTCGGGCTGGGACATGGAAAACTCCTGGTTTTTGTCAAGGGACGCGCGCGCGAGACGCGCGGTCTGTTTATCTATCTGAGAGAAAGCTGCCCTGATTGTATTGCACCCGTCCTGGCAAAGACACCGCCGTGAACGCTGGTCTACAATGACGCGGCGTCAGGTCGCCAAGCGACCCTTTGCCGTTTTTTTCCAGGATCCCAACATGAATAAAGTGTTTGGCAGTGCCCGAGAAGCGCTGGAAGGCATCGTCGCCGACGGCCAGACCATCGCCGTCGGTGGCTTCGGCCTGTGCGGTATTCCCGAAACGCTGATCACCGCTTTGCGCGATTCCGGCGTTAAAAACCTCACCTGCATCAGCAACAACGCCGGCGTCGATGGCGCCGGCCTGGGTTTGTTGCTCACCACTCGCCAGATCCGCAAGATGATCGCGTCCTACGTGGGTGAAAACAAAGAATTCGCGCGCCAATACCTGGCCGGCGAACTCGAGCTCGAGTTCACGCCGCAGGGCACGCTGGCCGAGAAGCTGCGCGCCGGCGGCGCCGGCATCCCGGCCTTCTTCACGCCCACGGGCGTGGGCACCATCGTGTCGGACGGCAAGGAAATCCGCGAGTTCGATGGCAAGGAATACGTCATGGAGCGTTCGCTGGTGGCCGATGTGGCCCTGGTGCATGCGCATACCGCCGATCGCAGCGGCAACCTGATCTTCCGCAAAACGGCGCGCAACTTCAACCCCAATGCGGCCATGGCCGGCAAGATCACCGTGGTCGAAGTCGAGAACCTGGTCGACACCGGTTCGCTCGACCCCGACAGCATCCACCTGCCGGGTATTTACGTGCACCGTATCGTGCACAACCCCAACCCGAGCAAGCCCATCGAACAACGCACTACGCGTCCGGCCTAAGGAGAACGATATGCCCTGGAATCGTGACGAAATGGCGGCGCGCGCCGCCAAGGAACTGCAAGACGGCTTCTACGTCAACCTCGGCATCGGCATGCCCACGGCGGTGGCCAACCACGTGCCGCCCGGCGTCGAGGTCTGGCTGCAGTCCGAGAACGGCCTGCTCGGCATCGGGCCCTTTCCCACCGAAGACGAAGTCGACGCCGATCTCATCAACGCCGGCAAGCAAACCGTCACCACGCTGCCCGGATCGTCGATTTTCTCGTCGGCCGATTCGTTCGCCATGATCCGCGGCGGCAAGATCAATCTCGCCATCCTCGGCGCCATGCAGGTGGCCGAAAACGGCGACCTCGCCAACTGGATGATCCCGGGCAAAATGGTCAAGGGCATGGGCGGTGCGATGGATCTGGTGGCCGGCGTGGGCCGCGTCATCATCCTGATGGAGCATGTCGCCCGTACCAAGGATGGCAAGACCGAGCCCAAGATCCTGCCGGAATGCACGCTGCCGCTTACCGGCAAAGGCGTGGTCGACCGCATCATCACCGATCTTGCCGTGATCGACGTCACCCCCGACGGCCTCAAGCTGGTGGAACTGGCGCCGGGTGTGACGGTCGATGAAGTCGTGGAGAACACGGCAGCCAAGCTGGATACCTCGGCGGTGGCCACGGCCTGAACCCCGGTCCGCCCGTTTTGATCGGGCGGTCTCGTTCATGCCTGGTTCGCTCCGGGCATCCCCCCGCATGGGCCTGCCTTTGGCGGGCCTTGCCGTTTCTGCGGCCCCGACGGTGGCGCCGCCGTCGACGGCGATGTTCCGCCCGGATCGTCCGATGCCGCGACTCCACGATTCCCATCCCGGGCCGAGGCAGGCTCGCAACCGGATGAAGCGATGAAAGTATTTCCGCAAGCGTGGCGAATGATGGTGCGCGACTGGCGCGCCGGCGAGCTGACCCTGATGTTGGCGGCTCTGGTCGTCGCGGTGGCTTCGGTGACCAGCGTGGGTTTTCTGGCCGACCGGCTGCGGCTGGCGCTGGAGCGCGACGCGGCGCAACTGCTCGGAGGCGATCTGGTTCTGGTAGACGGCGCGCCCATCGGCGACGGCCCCCGCCAGGCGGCCCTGGAGCGTGGCCTGGCTCTCACTGACACCGTGGTCTTCCCGTCGATGGTGGTGGCGGGGGCCGAGACCGAAGCCAGGGCGCAGCTTGCCTCCATCAAGGCCGTGGCGGAGGGCTATCCCCTGCGCGGAGAAGTACGCCTGAGGCTGCCGGTCGACGCGGCTACGTCGCTTGGTGAGCCCGCCGATGATGCCGGGGCTTCGGCGGTGTCATCGGGGGCGGAGCTCGACGGTACGCGCATGGCACCCCATGATCAGGCCGCCGGCGGCTCGGCGCCGCGGGTCGGCACACCCGGCCTGAATGAGGCCTCGCCGGCGCCAGCCCTGTTCGGCGGCGATCCCGAGGGCGGTTATCCCGCCGCCGGCATCCCGGCTCCGGGTACCGTCTGGCTGGATCCGCGGCTGTTGCCCCTGCTCGGCGTGGCGGTGGGCGACATCGTGGAAGTGGGCGAACGGCGCTTGATGGTGGCCAATACCATTGCCTACGAACCCGACCGGGGCAGCAATTTCGTCAACCTGTCGCCGAGGGTCATGCTCAATTGGAACGATCTGGCCAGTACGGGCCTGATCGGGCCCGGTAGCCGCGTCACGTACCGCATGCTGGTGGCCGGCGAAGCCGATGCCGTGGCGGGCTATGCCGCTTGGGTACGGGCCGGCGACAACGGGCCACGTCGCATCGAAACCCTGGCCAGCGGCCGCCCCGAGATGCAACGTACGCTCGAACGGGCCCAGCGCTTTTTGTCGCTGGTTGCCATGCTCGCCGTGCTGATCGCAACGGTCGCGGTAGCGCTGGCGGCGCGGCGCTACCTGGCGCGCCATACCGACGGCGTGGCGGTGATGCGTTGCCTGGGCGCCACCCAGGGCGATATCACCCGCGCGATGGCGATCGAGTTCCTCGGCGTCGGCCTGTTGGGCTCGGCCCTGGGCGCCGCCGTGGGCTATGCCGCGCATCTCGGGCTGCTGGCGGTGCTGACGGATTTGATCGGTACCACGTTGCCGCCGCCTTCGCCGGTACCGGCCCTGCAGGGACTGCTGATCGGTCTCTGGCTGCTGCTGGGTTTTGCCCTGCCATCGCTCGCGCGTCTGCGGCGCATACCACCCGCGCGCGTACTGCGCAACGATGCCGAAGCGCCTTCCCGACGCGTCCTGTCGGGCTACTTCATCGGCGGCCTGGGCTTCGTGGCCCTCTTGATCTGGGTGGCCGGAGACGTCCGGCTCGGTGGCCTGACGGCTCTCGGTTTCCTTCTGGCCTTCGCCGTGTTCGCCGCCTGCGGTTGGCTGGCGATGGCCTTGCTGGCGCCCATGCGGCATTGGCAGCGGGGTTCCCTGGCTTGGCGGTTCGCCGTCCTGGGCCTGGTGCGGCGCCGAAGCGCGACGGTGGCCCAGCTATGCGCGCTGGCCATCGGCCTGATGGCCTTGCTGCTCCTGACGGTCACTCGTACCGACCTGATCGAAGGATGGCGCATGGCGGCTCCGCCCGATGCGCCCAATCGATTCCTCATCAATATTCAGCCCGATCAGGCCGAGCCGGTGCGGGCGTTCCTGGCCGAGGCCGGCCTGGATGCGCCCCTGCATCCCATGGTACGGGGCCGGCTGGTCGCCATCAACGGGCGCACCGTTCACGCCGACGAATTCAACGATCGCCAGGCGCGGCGCTTCATCGATCGCGAATCCAACCTGTCGTGGTCGGCCGAGCTGCCGGCCCATAACCGCGAAGTGGCCGGGAGCTGGTTCGATCCCGACGACATGGCGGTCTCGCTCGACGCCGAGTTGGCCGGACATTTGGGGCTGGCGATCGGTGATCGCCTCAGTTGGGATGTCGCCGGGCAGCAGTTCGATGTCACGCTGGCCCATACCCGATCGCCCGAATGGGACTCGATGGCAGTCAACTTCTTCGTCGTGATGTCGCCGGCGGCGTTGGCCGACGCCCCCGTCACCTGGCTGTCGTCCTTCCATGTCCCCGCCAGCGACGCCGATCCGCTGGCGGCGCTGGTGGCGCGCTTTCCCAACCTGTCGCTGTTCGACATCAGCGCCATCCTCGACCAGGTCCAGCGCATGCTGGGGCAGGTGATCGTCGCCGTACAGGGCCTGTTCGTGTTCACCTTGGCGGCGGGGGTCCTGGTGTTGTACGCCGCCCTGGCCACGACGCGCGACGAACGCGTGCGCGAAGCGGCATTGTTGCGGGCGCTCGGCGCCACCCGCCGGCAACTGGCGCGCACCCAATGGCTGGAATTGTCCTTGCTCGGGGCCTTGGCCGGCCTGCTGGCCTCGGTGGCCGCCGCGGCATTGGCCTGGGGCTTGGCCGAATACGTGTTCGAGTTTCCGTTCCGCCCTGGCGTCTGGGTGTTTCTGGCCGGCATCGCGGGCGGTGTGGCGGCGGCCCTGCTGGGCGGGCAGGCGGGCTTGCGGGGTGTGCTGCGCAGCCCGCCGATGCAGACCCTGCGCCAGGCCGAAGCCTGACCACGCGCCTTCTAAGCCGGCCCACCTCGTGGCCCGCATGCCGCTCGGATTCGCCAGGCAGGCAATCGTCCACCAGGACGGTTGCCTGTCCGGGCTCATCCCTTCACGGTGAGGTAGGCGCGAGGCTAACGCTACCGGAACCGAAGACTGCCGTCGATCTGGTTCAGTGCGCGATCACGTGGGGCATGATGCCGGTTTGGCGATAGATCGTCTCGACTTCCGCCAGCGCCTGCTGGCGGTCGACATAGGGCCCCAGGCGCACCCGGAATAATTGATCGGGCGATTGTTGGACTTGGGCAAGCCGGAGGCTTCCGGCTTGCACGCTCAGGCGGCGGGCGAGGGCCTGTGCGTTGTGCGCCTGGCCAAAAGCGCCGACCTGCAGATAGACCGTGCCCGAAGGCGCCTGGCCCTCGACGGTGGGGGCCGATAGCGAAGCGAAGAGGGCTTCGGCGTCGTCGCGCCGGGCGGCCGGCGGTGCGCTGGGAATGGGAATCGGCGCCGCCCGGGCGGCACGGCGTGCCGGAGCGGCGTCGGGGAGCGGTGTGGTGAGACTGGCCGTGGGCCCGGCAACGCGCAAGGCGGCGGTGGGGGTGATAGGACCGATAGCCGGCGTATCGGCCGAGGCGTGGGTTTCGGGCGCACGCAGGGCGGCGGCAGGGCCCGGCGCCGGCGCGGCGGTAGCCGGCGAGTTCGCGGCAAACGTATCGGTGCGAAAACCGCCGCCGCGGATACGATCGGGCGTGATCAACTCGACCACGACATCGCCGGTACCGGTACCGAGCGTACCCAGCCGGTGCGCGGCGACATAGGAAAGATCGATGACGCGGCTGTCGACAAAGGGGCCGCGGTCGTTGATGCGCACGATCACACTGCGGCCGTTGGCGGTGTGCGTGACCCGGGCATAGCTGGGGATCGGCAGCGTGGGATGGGCCGCGGTCATGGCGTACATGTCGTAGGGCTCGCCGCTGGAGGTGGGCCGGCCATGGAACTGGCGGCCATACCAGGAAGCGCGGCCTCGCGCCCGATAAGGCTGCCACGACGTATCGGGCACATAGCGGCGGCCACTGATGACGTAGGGCCGGTTGGGGCCGCTCTTCAGCGGCTCGATGCGCGGCGTGGCATCGGGCACCAGGTGCAGGTCGGCGGGCGGGTTGGCATGCGGCCCGTCGCGGCGGTAGTCGCCGCCGCCGGTGGGATAGCCACCGGGGCCACCGCCCTGGCGAGTGCCGCAGGCGGCCAAAACGATGGCGAGGGCGACGATGGCCGCGCGCCGCAGCGCCTTACCGGTGTGGTACCCAAAACCGGCATCCGCCGTGGCTCGCTGCGGCGGCGTCGCGAGTCGGGATGTTGTCGCGAGACGTCCGGCAAACGTGGGCGGAATGGGCGGCCTCATGGTGGCTCTAGATGTCGAGCGGATTCAGGTGGACCTGGGCATGATGCCGGACCAACACCGCGCCATGCGTGGCGAAACGCCGCGACAGTTGCTCGACCAGGTACACCGAACGGTGCTGGCCGCCGGTACAGCCGATGGCGACGTTGAGGTAGGCGCGGGTGTCGCGCGCGTACTGCGGCAGCCAGGTTTCGAGATAGCGGGTGATGTCGTCGAGCATCTGGCCGACCAGTGGCTGGTCGGCCAGCCAGGCCGCGACGGCGGCGTCGCGGCCCGTAAGCGGATGCAGCTCGGGCTCGTAATGCGGATTGGGCAGGCAGCGGGCATCGAAGACCAGATCGGCGCTGAGCGGGGCGCCGGCTTTGTAGGCGAACGACATGAAGGCGATCACCAGGGGCACGGGCTCGACCGCGGCCAGCTCGCGTACCCAGGCGCGCAGTTGTTGCGGCGCCAGGCCGGAGGTATCGATGACCGGGTTGCGCTCGCGCAGGGGACTGAGCAGTTCCCGCTCGGCCGCTATGCATTCGTAGAGCGAAGGAGGGTGGCCTTCGGCGTCGCGCAGCCGGTCGGTCAGGGGATGGCGGCGCCGCGATTCGGAATAGCGGTGGACCAGGGTGGCGGTGGCGGCTTCGAGGAATACCACGCGAAGATCGACGCCGTCGTGGTCTTCCAGGGAGCGCAGCGTGAAGGGGAGGTCGGCGAGGTCGCCGGGGCTGCGGGCATCGATGGCCACGGCGACGCGCGGCAACCCGTCGGTATGGGCGGACTCGATGAAATCGCGCAGGTACCGGACGGGCAGGTTATCGACGCAGAGATAGCCGGCGTCTTCGAGGGTTCGGAGGGCAACCGATTTGCCGGAACCCGAGATACCGGTGATGAGAACGGCCTTGAGCATAGCGCGCATTGTGGCATGAGGTGGATAGGGTTGCACAGAGTGCCGCGGCGTCTGCGTTATCATCGACAATTGATTCTTAGTGAAATCATTTCTCAAGTTATGATTCGGGACCGAGAGAATTCATGTCCTGGTCTGGTAAGGAGGATCCCATGCCTGTATTTCGCCTGCATCGCAGCCTGATCGGTGCCGCCTGCCTGGCGGGTGCGTCCTTGCTGACCGCTTGCTCCGACGGTGGTTCCAATTCTTCGTCTGGTTCCGCCGCTTCGCCGGACAACGCGCCGCCCGCCGCGTCGGCCACCACTCTGGAGCGCGCCAAATCGTCCGGTACGTTGCGCGTTGGCTATGCCAACGAGGCACCGTTCGCCTACATGGATAGCGCATCGGGCCGGCTCACCGGCGAAGCGCCCGAGATCCTCCGTCACGTCACCAACGAACTCGGCATCGCCAATATCGAGGGGGTGCTCACCGAGTTCGGCTCGCTCATTCCCGGCTTGCAGGCCGGCCGCTTCGACGCGATCGCCGCGGGCATGTATATCACCCCCGAGCGCTGCCAGCAGGTGCTGTTCTCCAACCCGACTTACGGCATCGGTTCGGCCTTCCTCGTGGCCGAAGGCAATCCCAAAGGGCTTCATAGCTTCAACGACGTGGCGGAGCACGACGATGCCAGCCTCGGGGTGGTGGTGGGCGCGATCGAAGCCGACTATGCCCGGCAAACCGGTGTGCCGGCCGAGCGCGTGGTGGTGTTCCCGGACGCGGCCAGCGCGCTGGCGGGTGTGCAGGCCGGCCGGGTGGACGCCTACGCGGCCACGGCGCTGACCGCGAGCGACCTCCTGCGCAAGGGCACGAACGGTGTCGAGCGCGCCGAACCCTTTACCGATCCGGAGATCGACGGCAAGAGCGTACGGGGCCACGGCGCCTTCGCGTTCCGTCCCGCCGACACCGAGCTGCGCGACGCCTTCAACGAGGTTCTGGCCGGCTACCTGGGCACGCCGGAGCACGCTCAGGCGGTGGAGCCCTTCGGCTTTACCGCCGCGGAGCTTCCGGGCGAAGCAACCGCCGCCCTGTTGTGCGAGGGGTGAGGGCGTGACCACGGGCCAAAGCGCAAGCCCCGTACCTAAGGACGGGGTCAAGCGAGGCAATCGTTGCCTGGAGCCGAAGGCTCCCCCAATTGGTGGCGGAGAAGCTCCGGCCGGGAGGCCGGAGTTCTTCACGCCTGGCTGAAACGGGGCATTCATGGCGGATACCTTGGCTTTACTGCCGCCGCTGGCCGATGGCCTGTGGGTCACGCTGCAGGTGTTTGGCGGAGCGCTGGTGCTGGCCGTCCCGCTGGCCATCGTTGCCGGCCTGGCGCGCATGTCGCGCTGGCGTCTGGTGGCGTGGCCGGCGGTGGCTTATATCGAGATCTTCCGCGGTACGTCAGCCCTGGTGCAACTGTTCTGGTTCTACTATGTGTTGCCCCTGTTCGGCCTGGCCCTGCCGGCGATGCTGGCCGGCATCCTCGTGCTAGCCCTCAATTCCGGCGCCTACGGCGCCGAAGTGGTGCGGGGCGCCGTCCAGGCCGTACCCGCGGGCCAGCGCGAGGCCGCGATGGCCCTGAATCTCACGCCGCTGCAGATCCTGCGCCGCATCGTGCTGCCGCAGGCCTTGCCCGCGATGCTGCCGCCCGCGGGAAACCTGTTCATCGAACTGCTCAAAAATACCGCGCTGGTCTCGCTGATCACCATCGCCGACCTCACCTTTCGCGCCCAGCTCCTGCGCGCCGATACTTTGCGCACCATGGAGATCTTCAGCCTGGTCCTGCTCATTTACTTTGCGGTTGCCCTGGGCATTACCGGCGTGGTGCGGGCCCTTGAACGCGCCCTGCGGGCGCGGCGGGGGGAACGGGCATGATCTTCGACTGGAACTACGCCCGCGAGATTCTTCCGCTGCTGTGGCAGGCCTTGCACATCACGGTGCAGGCCACCGTGCTCGGCATGCTGCTGGCCATGGTCCTGGGCTTGTTGTTGGCGCTGGCGCGGCGTTCACCCTGGCCACTGCTGTCGTGGCCCACGGCCTTCATCATCGAGTTCGTGCGCAGCACGCCCCTGCTGGTGCAGTTGTACTTCTTCTTCTATGGCCTGCCGGCGCTGGGCTGGAAGCCATCGGCGCTGCTCACCGGGATCCTGGCGCTTGGCTTGCACTATGCCGCCTATTGCGCCGAGGTGTACCGCGCCGGCATCGAGAGCGTGCCACGCGGCCAGTGGGAGGCGGCGCAGGCCCTCAACCTGGGGCGCTGGCGCACGGCCACCGGGGTCATCCTGCCGCAGGCGATCCCGCCCGTCGTACCGGCGCTGGGCAACTATTGGGTGGCGATGTTCAAGGATACGCCGCTGCTGTCGGCGATCACCGTGGTGGAAGTCCTGCAGCAGGCGAAGATTATCGGCTCCTCCAGCTTCCGCTATGTCGAGCCGATTACGCTGGTTGGCGTGATGTTCCTGGTGCTGAGCCTGTTGGCCGCCTGGCTGGTGCATCGCACCGAACGCTGGCTGCGCCTGCCGGGGCAGGGCCGTTGAGCCGCGGGCACGATAGCGCCACCCCATGATAGACGACCCTGCGCCGGCATGCGGGTCAAAGGAGTTGAAATGGCCGCCAGCATCGAGCTGCACAATGTACACAAACGCTATGGCGATCTGGAGGTGCTAAAGGGCATCGACCTGAAGATCGAGCCGGCCCAGACGGTGAGCGTGATCGGGCCGTCAGGCTCCGGCAAATCCACCTTGCTGCGTTTGCTGATGACGCTCGATCGGCCCACCGCCGGCGTGATCCGCATCGGTGGCGAATCGCTCTGGACCGAAGGCGGCGCTGCTGGCGCCGAGCGCCCCGCCAGCGCCGCCCACGTGCGCCGGCTGAGAGGCAAGGTCGGCATGGTGTTCCAGCACTTCAACCTGTTTCCGCACATGACCGCGCTGGCCAACGTGGCCGAGGCGCCGCGCTACGTCCTGGGCTTGTCGCGCAACGAAGCAAACGAGCGGGCCGCCGAGTATCTGCGGCTGGTCGGCCTGGGCGAAAAATTCCAGGCCTATCCCGGCCAGTTGTCGGGCGGGCAGAAGCAGCGCGTGGGGATTGCCCGCGCCCTGGCCATGCGGCCGGAAGTGATGCTGTTCGACGAAGTGACTTCCGCGCTGGATCCCGAGCTGGTGGGCGGCATCCTGGCGATCATGCGTGATCTGGCGGCGCAGCGGACGATGACCATGATCATCGTCACCCACCAGATGTCGTTCGCCGAGCAATCGTCGGACCGTACGCTGTTCTTCGATCAGGGCCGGATCGTCGAAGACGCGCCATCGGCGGAATTGTTCCGCCAACCCCGCCACGAGCGCACCCGGCACTTCCTGGAAGCGGTGATCGAAGGGACCTGAGCGGTGCGCGCCCGCTCAGTGGCGTGGGTCAGCACCACGCCGGATGTCTGGGCAGGGGCGCAGAGACAAGCCGCGGAGGCCTAACGGAAGGCTGGCATTCGGCGCGCCCGGCCTGGGCCCCGCCGCCGCATCAGAGCCTGCCGCTGTGGCCGAATCCGCCTTCGCCGCGGCTGGTTTCGGTGGCGAAGTCGTCGACATAACGCAACGCCACTTGCACCACGGGTTGGAACATGAGTTGGGCGATGCGTTCGCCAGGCTCGATGGTGTAGGCCTGTTGGCTATCGTTGGCCAGGATCACGCGGATCTCGCCGTGGTAGTCGGCGTCGATCACGCCGATGCCCTGCGCCACGCGCACGCCATGCTTGAGCGACAGGCCGGAGCGCGACGCGACGATGGCCACCAGCCCCGGGTCCATCATATTGATGGCCAAGCCAGTGGGAATCAGCTCACGCGCGCCGGGGAGCAGCACCACGGCTGCGCTGACGCAGGCGCGCAGGTCGATGGCGGCCGAGCCGTCGGTGGCGTAGGTGGGTACGGGCACCTGGTTGCCGAGCAGGGGGCTGACGATCTTGGCTTCGATCTGGCGATGCATGGGAAATATCCGGGTCAGGAATGGGGATGGTCGAGCCGGCGGGCGATCTCGGCCACCAGCGAACGGGCGGCGGCGAGCTTGCTTTGCCGGGGCAGGGGCTGGTTGCCAGCCTCGTCGAACAGGATCAATTCGGTGTCGTCGGCGCCCAGCGCGTGCTGCGCCAAATTGCCGACCAGCAGCGGTACGCCTTTGCGCTTGCGCTTGGCGGCGGCGTATTCGTGCAGATTGTCGGTTTCGGCGGCAAAGCCCACGCAGTAGGGGGGGCGGGAGCGGGCGGCGATGGTGGCCAGGATGTCGGGATTGGGCTCGAGCTCCAGAACCGGCGGCGTGGCGTCGGTGTTCTTCTTGAGCTTGCTGTCGCTGGCTGCCCGCGGCCGCCAATCGGCTACGGCGGCCACCGCGATGAATACGTCGGCGGTATCCGCGGCGTTTTCCACCGCCGCCAGCATCTCGCGCGCGGTGTGTACCGGAACACGCCAGACGCCCCAGGGGGCGTCGAGCGCGGTGGGGCCGGACACCAGCGTTACCTCGGCGCCCGCCTCGAAGGCGGCGCGGGCGATGGCGTAGCCCATTTTGCCCGACGACAGATTGGTGAGAACGCGTACCGGGTCGATGGGTTCGGCGGTGGGGCCGGCGGTGATCAGGATGCGGCGACCCGCCATCACCTTGGGCTGGAAGAAGGCACAGATGCCGGCCAGCAGTGCCGGCGGTTCCAGCATGCGGCCATCGCCGGTTTCGCCGCAGGCCTGCGCGCCGCTGCCCGGCCCCAGGAACGCAACGCCGTCGCCGCGCAGCAGCGCCACGTTGCGCTGGGTGGCGGGGTTGAGCCACATCTCGCGGTTCATGGCCGGCGCCACCAGCAGCGGACAGGCACGGGCCACGCACAGCGTGCTGGCGAGGTCGTCGGCAACGCCGTGCGCTAGCTTGAACAGGAAGTCGGTGCTGGCGGGCGCCACCACGATGGCATCGGCGCCGCGGCTGAGATTGATGTGCGCCATGTTGTTGTCGGGCCGGTTGTCCCAGGCGTCGACGAACACCGGACGGCCCGACAGTGCCTGCATCGTGACCGGGGTGATGAAACGGGTGGCGGCTTCGGTCATCACCACGTCGATGGTGGCGCCCTGGTCCTGCAGCCGGCGCACCAGTTCGGCCACCTTGTAGCAGGCGATGCCGCCGGTCAGCACCATGACCAGCCGTTTGCCGGTCAACTCGCGTTCCGTCATGATGGTGGATCTCCTGGTCGGGACGTTGATGGTTCAGCCGGCATCGCGCGCCGCCGCCCGACCGCGGCGCACTTTGAGCCATTCATCGAGGACCAAGGCCACGGCCCCCGCGGTAATCGCCATATCGGCGAGGTTGAAAGCCGGAAAATACCGGTCGTTCCAGTGCAGCAGGATGAAGTCGATGACATAGCCGTGCACGAGGCGGTCGATCACATTGCCCAGGGCGCCGCCCAGGATCAGCGTGAGCGCGGCGCAAAACAGGGGTTCGCGCGAGTGGCGCCGCAGCAGCCAGATGATCACCACGGCGGCCACCATGCCGATGCCGGTGAACAGCCAGCGCTGCCAGCCGCCGTGGCTGGCCAGGAAGCTGAAGGCGGCGCCACGGTTGTAGAGCAGGGTGAAGTCGAACACCGGCAGCACGGCGATCCGCTGACCATAATCCAGCATTTGGTCAAAGCCGATCTTGGTGACCTGGTCGAGGAGGATGATCAATAGCGCCAGCAACAGCCAGCGCCAGATCGGCTTGCGGGGCCCCGCGGCGTGGACCTCAGGCGGCACGGCGAGCCTCGCCCGAACCGAAGAGATTGCTGGTGCAGCGGCCGCACAGCGTGGGGTGCTCCGGATCGTGGCCCACGTCGCCGCGCCAGTGCCAGCAGCGCTCGCACTTGGCATGGGCCGTGGGACTGACCTCGATGCGCAGCTCGCCCTCGCCGGCGTGCACCGTGGCGCGCGACACGATAAGCACGAAGCGGAGGTCGTCGTCCAGCGAGCGCAGCAGCGACAGATCGTCGCCCGAGGCATAAAGATCGACTTCGGCCTGAAGCGAGGAGCCGATATCGCCCTGGGTACGAACGGCTTCCAGGCGATGCAGGATGACGGCGCGGATCTCGCGCAGGCGGCTCCAGCGCGCCGCCAGGGCATCGGCGTCGGCCGGCTGGGGTGCCTGGTGGAAGCATTGAGTGAAGATGCTGATTTTGGCATCCTCATCGGCATGCGGCAGCAGCGCCCAGGCTTCTTCGGCGGTGAACGACAGGATCGGCGCCATCAGCCGCAGCAAGGTATGGGTGACGTGCCACAGCGCGGTTTGCGCCGAACGGCGCGCGGTGCTGTTCCCGGCCGTGGTGTAGAGGCGGTCTTTGAGAATGTCGAGATAAAAAGAGCCGAGGTCTTCCGAGCAGAACAGCTGCAGGCGGGCCACGGCGGGATGGAACTCGTAGCGTTCGTAGCAGCCCTGGATCTCCTGGCTCAGGGAGCGGCACAGCGTGAGCGCATAGCGGTCGATCTCGAGCAGTTCGTCGGCGGGCAGGGCATCGCTGGCGGCATCGAAGTCGCTGATGTTGGCCAACAGGAAGCGCAGCGTGTTGCGGATGCGGCGGTAGCCTTCCACCACCCGCTTGAGGATCTCGTCTGAAAGCGAGAGTTCGCCGGAATAATCGGTGCTGGCCACCCACAGGCGCAGGATCTCGGCGCCCAGGGTATCGGAGATTTTCTGGGGCGCGATCACGTTGCCCAGCGATTTGCTCATCTTGCGGCCCTGGCCGTCGACCACGAAACCATGGGTCAGCAGGCCTTTGTAGGGCGCCTTGCCATACAGCATGCAGCTGGTGAGCAGGGAGGAGTGGAACCAGCCGCGGTGCTGGTCGGAGCCTTCGAGGTAGAGATCGGCCGGCCAGGCCAGCGCGGCGCCGTGCGAGCCTGGCACGGCTTCCTGGGCCTCGGTGCGCTGGCCGCCCAGCACCGTGGCGTGGGTGACGCCGGAGTCGAACCAGACGTCGAGGGTGTCGCGGTTCTTCTCGTACTGTTCGGCCTCGTCGCCGAGCAGCTCGCGCGGATCCAGCCGTTGCCAGGCCTCGATGCCCTCGTTCTCGATGCGCTGGGCCACGGCCTTGATCAGTTCCAGGGTGCGGGGATGCAGTTCGCCGGTTTCCTTGTGCACAAAAAAGGCCATCGGCACGCCCCATTGGCGCTGGCGCGATAGGGTCCAGTCGGGCCTGCCCGCGATCATGGCGTGCAGGCGGGCCTTGCCCCAGGTCGGATAGAAGCGCGTGGCCTCGACGCCCGCCAGCGCGCGTTCTCGCAGCGTATCGCCTTCGCGGGGCTGGACGTCCATGCCCGCAAACCATTGGCTGGTGGCGCGCAGGATCACCGGGGTCTTGTGCCGCCAGCAATGCATGTAGCTGTGCGGATGTTTGGCCATGCGCAGCAGGGTGCCGGCGTCGCTCAGGGCGTCGACGATCCGCGGATTGGCGTCCCAGATACTCAGGCCGCCGAAGCCCGGCAGGGAACTGGCGTAGCGGCCGTCGCCCATCACCGGGTTGAGGATGGCGTCGTCGGCCAGGCCGTGCTGTTTGCAGGAAAGAAAGTCTTCGACGCCATAGGCCGGCGCCGAGTGGACGACGCCGGTGCCGCTCTCGAGCGTGACGTAGTCGGCCAGATAGACCGGGGCGACGCGGTCGTAGCCCGGGTCGAAACCCGCCAGGGGATGGCGGAACTCGAGGCCGGCCAGCGCCTCGCCCTTGCAACTGGCGAGCATGACGCCGGTAAGGCCCCATTGTTCCAGACAGGCATCGACGCGCTCGCGGGCGAGGATCAACAACGGGCCCGAGCCGGGCGAGGGCGCGACGCGCACCAGGGCGTAGTCGAGCTCGGGGTTGACGTTGAGCGCCTGGTTGGCCGGGATGGTCCAGGGAGTGGTGGTCCAGATCACGATGGCGCCGTCGTCGTCGAGCGTGGACAGGCCGAAGGCGCGGGCGAGCGCGGCGTGGTCGGTGATGGGAAAGGCCACGTCGATGGCGGGATCGGTGCGATCGGCGTACTCGACTTCCGCCTCGGCCAGCGCCGAGCCGCAATCGAAGCACCAGTTCACCGGCTTGAGGCCGCGGAACACGAAGCCCTTCTCCAGGATGCGGCCCAGGGCGCGCAGCTCATCGGCCTCGTTGCCGAAATTCATCGTGAGGTAGGGCCGGTCCCAGTCGCCCAGTACCCCCAGCCGCTGGAAGTCGCGCTTCTGGCGTTCGATCTGCTCGGCGGCGTAGGCGCGGGCCTTGGCCTGCACCTCGGCCACCGGCAGATGCTTGCCATATTGCTTTTCGATCTGGATCTCGATCGGCATGCCATGGCAATCCCAGCCCGGCACGTAGGGGGCATCGTAGCCGGCCAGGTTGCGGCTCTTGACGATGATGTCTTTCAAAACCTTATTGACCGCATGCCCGGTATGGATGTCGCCGTTGGCGTAGGGCGGGCCGTCGTGCAGGATGAAGCGGGGCCGTCCGGCGCTGGCGCGCCGGATCGCCTGGTAGACGCCTTTTGCTTGCCATTCGGCCACCCAGCGCGGCTCGCGCTTGGCGAGATCGCCGCGCATGGGGAAGGGCGTATCGGGAAGGTTCAGGGTTTTCTTGGGATCCATGGGGTGTCGGGCTGAAGAAGTCTGCGGATTCGACGATCGCCGGGCGCGCCGCGAGACGGGCGAGCCGGTGCGCCGGCTGGCATGCAAGCGGAAGCCAGGTTCAAATTCGGTCGGTGGCGGAGCGCGCCGCCACGGCGCTGGTGGCGGCAGCGGCGGCAAAATAGGCGCGCGCGTGTTCCACGTCGGTGGCGATGGCCTCGATCAGGGTGGGGAGGTCGACGAACTTGGCTTCGTCGCGCAGTTTTTTGAGGAATTCCACGCGCACGAGTTTACCGTATGCGTTCTGGTTGTAATCCAGAAGATGCACCTCGAGGAGCATGCGATTGGCGTCGGTGACCGTGGGCCGCACGCCCAGGCTGGCCACACCGTCCAGGGGGCCGTCGGCCAGCCCGTGGACCTGAACCACAAAAATGCCCTTCAAGGCGGTGCTGCGGGGCGGCACGCGCAGATTGATGGTGCGAAAGCCCAGGCTGCGGCCGAGTTTGAGGCCGTGCACCACGTGCCCGCTCATGTGATAGCGATGGCCGAGCAGGTCTTCGACCCTGGCCAGATCGCCGGCCGCCAGCGAGGCCCGCACGTCGGTGCTGGAGACACGCCTGCCCTGGCGGTCGGTGATCGAATCCATCGATTCGACCTCGAAGCCGCCGTGCGCGCGCAGCAAGGTGACGTCGCCGACGCGGCGCGCGCCGAAGCGGAAATCGTCGCCGACCAGCAGCCAGCGCGTGTCCAGGCCTTGCAAGAGCAGTTCGTCGATAAACCGCGTTGCCGGCATATTCGCCAGGCGCTGATCGAAGCGCTCGACGATCACCTGGCGCACTCCTATCTTGGCGAGATCGAGGAGTTTGTCGCGCAGGCCGCTGATACGCGGCGGCGCCAGTTGCGGCTCGCCGCGCATGCGCGCGAAATATTCCCGGGGATGGGGCTCGAAGGTCATGACCGTGGGTACCAGGCCGCGAGCCTCGGCGGCCGACACCAGGCGGGTCAGCATGGCGCGGTGTCCCAGATGCACGCCATCGAAGTTGCCGATGGTAAGCGCGCTGGGCTGGCGCAGCGGTGGCGGCGGGGCGCCGCGATAGACACGAAGGGAGGATGGGCTCGAGTTCACGCGCAGAGTTTACAATGGCGGGTTATTGCCTGCTGAACTGTCGCCAACCTCCCGCTGCGCATCGGGCCCGACCGGGCACGAAATCCGGGGGCGGCCAGGCGCTTCCTCCACGGCCGCGGCCCCCTGTGCCGCAGCCGCATTCCCAGGATGGTTTCTTGACCTCGCCACCGTTTTCTTTTTCCCCCCGCCGCATCGTTATCCTGATTTCCGGCCGGGGCAGCAATATGCAATCTCTGGTGCGCGCCTGCCACACCGAAGGCTGGCCCGCCGAGGTGGTGGCGGTGGTGGCCAACAAGCCGGGCGCGGCCGGTCTGGCCTGGGCCAGCGAGCAAGGGATCGCCACGGCCTGTGTGCCGCATCGCGAGTTCGCCGAGCGCGAGGCGTTCGATGCCGAACTGGCGCGCGTGATCGATGGCTTCCAGCCCGATTTCGTCATTCTGGCGGGTTTCATGCGCGTGCTGACGCCCGCCTTCGTGCGCCGCTACGCCGGCCGCCTGATCAATATCCATCCTTCGCTGCTGCCGGCCTTCCCGGGCCTGCATACTCATGCCCAGGCCTTGGCGGTGGGTGTGCAGGTGCATGGCTGTAGCGTGCATTTCGTCACGCCCGTGCTCGATCACGGTCCCATCATTGCCCAGGGCGTGGTGCCGGTGCTGGCCGGCGATACCGCCAACGACCTTGCCGCGCGCGTGCTGGAAGTCGAGCACCAGGTGTATCCGGCGGCCGTACGCTGGCTGGTCGAAGGCCGGGTGCGGCTCGATGGCGAGGTTCCCCTGGTGGCGGGGGTGGCGCAGCGCCTGTTCCTCCATCCCATGCTGCTGCACACCGAAGAGGTATTGCATGGCGACTGACCGACGTCCCGGCGGGGCGCGCCGCCCTGGCCGTCAAGCCGATCGTGCCACGGGGCGCTCCGACGCCAGCGGCGCGCCGCGTGACCGCACCAGGAGCCGCGCCGGATCCGCACCCACCCCGCAGAACGGGCCGCAAAGCCGCAGCGTTCCCGCCGGGCCCCGCCTGCCCGCGCTCGTGGTAAGGCTGCAGCAGGTGCAGGCCGTGCTGGGGCAGGTATTGCAATGGCAGGAGCCCGCCGATGCCACGCTGTCGCGCTGGCTGCGCGATCATCCGCAACTGGGCATGCGCGACCGGGGCGAAGTGGCGGAGTCGATGTACGACGTGCTGCGCCACCTGCGCCGCTATCGCCAGGCTGCCGAAAGCGGCGTGGGCGCCGCCACGCGCCGCTTGGCCGTGCTGGGGCTGGCCAGCCAGGTGGGGGCCGAGGCGCTGGGCGCGGTGCTCGATCCCGCGGAGGCGGATTGGCTGGCCCGGGTAGCAACCATCGATGCCGCCAGCCTGCCGTTCGCGGTTCGCCACAGCCTGCCCGATTGGCTTGCCCTGGCCCTGGAGGGCATGCCCGGCGCCGACGCCCTGGCGGCGGCGCTCAACCAGCAGGCGCCGTTCGACTTGCGCGCCAATCCTTTCAAAATCGAGCGCGAAGCTTTGTTGCCCGAGCTGACGGCCTGGTATGGCGAGCGCCATCCCGACGATCCGCCGCCCCAGCTCACGCCCTGGTCGCCTTGGGGCCTGCGCCTGCGACGCCGGGTGGCGCTGCAGCAGTGGCAGCGCTTCCAAGACGGCAGCGTCGAGGTGCAAGACGAAGGCAGCCAATTGCTGGCTTTGCTGGTGGGGCCGCGGCGCGGCGAGATGATCATCGATTTTTGCGCCGGCGCCGGCGGTAAGACCCTGCTGCTGGGCGCCCTGATGCGATCCACCGGCCGTCTGTACGCCTTCGACGTCTCGGCGACCCGGCTATCGCGGCTGACGCCCCGATTGGCCCGCAGTGGGCTCTCCAACGTCGAACCGGTAGCGATCGCCCACGAGAACGATACCCGGGTCAAGCGTCTGGCCGGCAAGGCCCAGCGCGTACTGGTGGATGCTCCCTGCACGGGCACCGGCACGCTGCGGCGCAACCCGGATATCAAATGGCGCCAAGACCCCGATGGTCTGGCGCAGCTGCTTGAACTCCAGGGGCGCATCCTGGCCAGCGCCGCCCGCTGCGTGGCGCCCGGCGGCCGACTGGTGTACGCCACTTGCAGCCTGCTGCGGGCCGAAAACCAGGACCAGGTGCGGGCCTTTCTGGAGCGGCGCCCCGAATTCCGGCTGGTGCCGGTGGCCGAGGTGCTGGCCAACCGCTCGCCCCTGCGCCCCGACGGCGAAATGCTGCAATTGCGCCCCGATATTCATGGCACCGACGGTTTTTTTGCCGCGGTGCTCGAACGCACGGCCTAGCAGGGGTGGCCGACCCGGCTTCCAAGGGGCGCAAATCGCTACACATAGCAGTCAGGTTTGAGTCAGGTCAAGAGTTGTTTGCGTCCAACTTGTAAAAAAGTGCGCTTGAACCGCGAACTTGCGGGTATTATGCAGGTCGCAGTCATATCAATGCCGTCATGGCAAGCGGCTGTGGCTTGGTCAAGGTCCGTACCCTGCTGAACGAGGGTGGTGGGTCTGCCAAGGCACCATCACGATCCCGTGGTGGTCTTTCGATGCCCATGCGGCCCTGCCGCGATCGAGGTCAATGAGTTAATGGATTCAGTTCTCTCCTTCTTGCTCCATGGTGTCACTCACGCATCGTGGTGGCAGATCGTACTGTACACGCTGGTCACTACCCACATCACCATCGTGGGAGTCACGCTGTTTTTGCATCGTAGCCAGGCCCATCGCGGGCTGGATCTGCACCCCGTCGTTTCGCACTTCCTGCGTTTCTGGCTCTGGCTGGGCACCGGCATGGTCACCAAAGAGTGGGTGGCCATCCATCGCAAGCACCATGCCCGCTGCGAGCGCGAGGGCGATCCGCACTCGCCCATGGTGTACGGCATCAACCGGGTCATGTTCAGCGGCGCCGAGCTCTATCGCCTCGAGGCCGCCAACGCCGAGACCATGGCCAAGTTCGGCCACGGCACGCCCGACGACTGGATCGAGCGCAAGCTGTACTCGCGTTATTCCGTGCTCGGCATCAGCATCATGCTGGTGATCGATCTCCTTTTGTTCGGCGTGCTCGGGCTTACCGTCTGGGCCGTGCAGATGGCCTGGATTCCCTTCTGGGCCGCCGGTGTGGTCAATGGCATCGGGCACTTCTGGGGCTATCGCAACTATGGCAGCCCCGATACCAGCACCAACGTCTTCCCCATCGGCATCATCATCGGCGGCGAAGAACTCCACAACAACCATCATGCCCACGCCACCTCGGCCCGCTTCTCGAGCAAGTGGTACGAGTTCGACATCGGCTGGATGTACATCCGCATGATGTCGGCCGTGGGGCTGGCCAAGGTCCGGCGCGTGGCGCCGCGGCCGCAGATGGTGGATCACAAGCCGGTGGTCGACCTGCAAACCCTGCAAGCCGTGATCACCCATCGCTACGAGATCATGGGCCGCTATGGCGACATGCTCCGGCAGGCTTGCCGCGACGAAATCGCGCGTCTCAAAGCGGTTCCCGGCGACGCCGCGCAATGGCGCAGCCTGCGCAAGGCCCGGCGCCAGCTCAACCGCACCGGCGGCGAGGTCGTGCTGTCCGCCAACCAGGGCGCCGAGGTCGACCAGATCCTGTCCCAGCATGGCGCGCTGTCGGTGCTGGTGCAAATGCGCAACGAGCTCGCCCGCATCTGGGAAAGCTCCAGCGCCTCCAGCGAAAAACTCATGCACGACTTGCAAGACTGGTGCCAGCGCGCCCAGCAAAGCGGCAACGAGCGTTTGGCCGAGTTCGCCCTGCGCTTGCGGCAGTACGCCGCCTGAGTCCCGCGCAGCGCCGCCGCGCTCCGTCCCGAATCGGGCGGAGCCCTTGGCAAGCGCGGCGCTTGCGCAATCCCGAAGGGCGTGCCAACGGCACGCCCTTCGACGTTTCTACGCGTTTTTCAGCCGTCCCTGTTCCAGGAACAGGCAACGATCGGCCACACCGTCCACGAAACCCTGGTTCTGCTCCGACAACAGGACGGCAATGCCTTCGTCGCGCAGGGTGCGGACCATCGCCGCCATCTGCTCCACCAGGATGGGGGCAACGCCTTCCGAGGGCTCATCGAGCAGCACCAGGCGGGGATTGCCCATCAGGGTGCGGGCCACCGTGAGCATTTGCTGCTCGCCGCCACTCATATGCTGTCCACGACGGTGAGGCATGGCGCCCAGATTGGGAAACAGCTCGAACAGGCGCTCCGGCGTCCAGGGCGTCTGGCCGCTGCGGGCCGCCTGGCGGCCGGTATCCAGGTTCTCCAGCACGGTGAGTTCGCCGAACACCCTGCGGTCTTCGGGCACGTAACCCAGGCCGGCGCGGGCGATGCGATAGGCCGGCCAGCCGGTGATCGATCGGCTCTCGTAGAGAATCTCGCCACGCATCCTCGCCAGCAGGCCCATGATGGCTTTCAGGGTAGTGGATTTGCCCGCGCCGTTGCGGCCCACCAGGGCGACCACTTCGCCGGGTCGCACACTGAAATCCAGGCCGAACAACACTTGTGCCTGGCCGTACCAGGCTTGTAGCCCGCGCACTTCCAGCAGGGGAGGGCTCGATGGTTTGCTCATGGTTGATACGACCCCAAATAGACCGCGCGAACCTCGGGGTGGCTGGCCACCGCTTCGGGCGTGCCTTGGGTCAGGCAGCGGCCGCGGGCCATGACCACGATGCGGTTGGCGTGGGCGAAAACGACGTCCAGGCTATGCTCGGTAAACAGGACGCCCAGGCCGCGTTCGTCCACCAGCCGCCGGGTGAGATCCATCAGGGCATGCCGTTCGTGCGGCGCCATGCCGGCGGTGGGCTCGTCCATCAACAGCAGGCGTGGCGCGCTGGCCAACGCGATCGCCAGTTCCACGCGTTTCACGTCGCCGTAGGCCAAGGTGCCGCAGGGCTGGCCGGCCTGATCCCGCATGCCCACCTGGGCCAGCAGCGCCTCCGCTTCACCGCGGTAGTGGCGATACAGCGGCCGCCAGAATCGCCAGCGATGGCCATGTGCCGACGCCACCGCCAGTTGCAGATTCTCCAGCACGGTCATGGAGCCGAAGGTGGCGGGGATCTGGAAGGTCCGGCCCACGCCCTGGCGCCAGATCTGGCGGGGTGAACGGCCCTGAATGGGCATGCCGTCGAGCAGCACCGTGCCTTGATCGGGCGCCAGCTGGCCGTTGATGAGATTGAAGCAGCTCGACTTGCCGGCGCCATTGGGGCCGATCAGCGCCACCATCTCGCCGGCCTCCACCGTGAAACCGATATCTTGCACCGCTTGCACGCCGCCAAAGGCTTTGTGCAGATGGCGGATGTCGAGCAGCGGCTGGGTGGATAGAGGGGAAGCCGCCATCATGCCGTTCTCCCGCGCCAGGCCCAGCGCAGGCCTGCCAGGCCATGCGGCGCCAGGAGCACCAGGCCCAGGATGATGCAGCCCATCAGCGCGTGCCAGTACTCGGTGGCGCGGGCCACGCTATCGTGCAGCCAGGTGAAGGCGGCGGCCCCCACCACCGGCCCGGTCAGGGTTTGCAGGCCGCCCAGCAGCACCATGACCAGGCCATCCACCGAGCGTTCGATGCCCAGCACCTGGGGCGCGATGCTGCCCTTGGCAAAGGCATAAAGCGCACCGGACAAGCCGGCCAGCCCGCCGGCGATGACGAACGCCAGCCATTGCGTACGGCGAACATCGATGCCGATGGCTTCGGCGCGCAGCGCCGAGTCGCGCCCCGCGCGCAAGGCATAGCCAAAGGGCGAGAACACCAGGCGGCGAATCACCATCCAGCCCGCCGCCGCCAGCGCCAGCGTCAGCAAATAGTAGGCCGCCGGCGACGACAGCCAGGGCGCGGGCCACAGCCCGATCAGGCCATTGCTGCCGCCGGTCACGTCGTCCCATTGATAGACGGTGGCCCACACCAGCTGAGCAAAGGCCAGCGTGAGCATCGCCAGGTAGACGCCGCTCAGGCGAACGCAAAAGGCCCCAAATACCACCGCGCCGGCCAGCGCCACCAGCGGCGCCAGCGGCAGCGCCGCTTCCATCGGCAAGGCCCAGCCCTGCAGGAACCAGGCGGCGCCATAGGCGCCGAGGCCGAAGTAGGCGGCGTGGCCGAAGCTGTCCATCCCGCCGGGGCCCATCAGCCAGTGCAGGCTGACGGCGAACAGCGCGGCGATCAGGATCTCGGTGAGCAAGATGGTGGTATAGGGCCACCAGCCGGTGGTGAGCGGTACCAGCGCCAGGGCGGCCAGGATGGCGAGCGCCAGACCGCGGGCGCGCGGACTCCAGGGCCGCAGTGTGGGGGGGCGATGCCCTTCGCGTCCGGGACCGGGGGGTTTGCCCAACAGGCCCCAGGGCCGCCAGATCAGCACGATGGCCATGACGAGGAACTCCGCCATCAGCGTCATTCGCGACAGGCTGACGGTATAACCGGCGATCTCCACCTGGCCGAAGGCGGTGAGCAGCGCCTGGACCTGGCTGATGAGCAGGGCCGCCAAAAAGGCGCCCGAAATCGAACCCAGGCCACCAACCACCACGACCACGAACACGCTGACCAAGATGTCGAGATCCAGCGCGAGCGTGGCGGGAATGCGTGGCCCCTGCAAGGCCCCGGCCAGCCCCGCCAGGCCGCAGCCCAGGGCGAAGGCCGATGTGAACAGCCAGGCCTGGTTCACGCCCAGCGCCCCCAGCATCTCGCGATCCTGCGTGGCGGCACGGATCAGCGTGCCCCAGCGCGTGCGATGCAGTAGCCAGCCCAGTGCCAGGAGTACCAGTGGCCCCACCGCGATCAGCAAGAGATCGTAGCTGGGAAAGCGCCGGCCGAAAATGGTGATCGCGCCTTCCAGGCCGGGTGCGCGCGGCCCGAACAGATCCATCGGCCCCCACCACCATTGCGCCACATCGCCGAGGATGAGGACCACGGCGAAGGTCGCCAGCAGCTGGAACAAAGGAGGGGAGCGATAGGTGCGCCGCAACACGACGATCTCGACCAGGGCGCCGAGCGCGGCGGCGGCGAGCGCCACCATCAGAACGGCCAGCCAGTATCCGGGGGCGGATCCGCCCCAGGCGCTGGTCAAGCTGTAGGCAAGATAAACGCCCACCATATAGAAGGAGCCGTGGGCGAAATTGACGATGCGCGTGACGCCGAAGATGAGCGACAACCCCGCCGCCATCAGGAACAGGGCGCTGGCGCTGGCCAGCCCGTTGAGCAACTGGACCGCGAGACTGGCCAGGGTCATGTCAGCCTCCGCCCGGCCGCCCGAAGGAGGCTGAGGCCCCCTCGGGGGGCAGCGAACGCAGTGAGCGTGGGGGCTGTTCCACCTTTCCGCTCGGCCGCCCGAAGGAGGCTGAAGCCCCCTCGGGGGGCAGCGAACGCAGTGAGCGTGGGGGCTGTTCCATCTCAGCGCTCGGCGGGGCGCAACCGGCGCACTTCGTCGTCGGAGGGCTGGACGTCGGCGCCGTCGATGTAATCGAAGTCGATCATCACGCCGCGGCCGTCGCGCAGCGCGGTACGGCCGACGTATACGCCCATGGTCGATTGGTGATCGAGTTCACGATAGGTGATCGGACCGAAAGGCGAGCTGAGCGATAGGCCGCGAAAGGCTTCGACCAGCGCCTCGTCGTCGGTGCTGCCGGCTTTCTTCAGGCCTTCGGCGATCGACATCAAGGCGGCGTAGCCCACCACCGAGCCCAGGCGGGGATAGTCGTTGAACCGGGCCCGGTAAGCTTCGACAAAGGCCTGGTTCTCGGGCGTGTCGATGGCATACCAGGGGTAGCCGGTGACGACCCAGCCTTCCGGCGTTTCGGCGCCGAGGGCGTCGATGTACTCGGGCTCGCCGGTGAGCAGCGACACCACGTCCCGGCCTTCGAACAGGCCGCGGGTGTTGCCCTCGCGGACGAAGCGCGACAGATCGGTGGCGAACAGGATATTGAAGATGGCATCGGGCTTGGCGTCGTCCAGCGCCTGCACCACGCTGCCGGCATCGACCTTGCCCAGCGGCGTGGCGATCTCGGCGACGAACTCGATGTCGGGCTGTTGAGCCTGCATGAGGGTTTTGAAGCTGCGCAGCGCCGATTGGCCGTACTCATAGTTGGGATAGACGATGGCCCAGCGCTTTTTCTGCAGCTTGACCGCTTCGGGAATCAGGGCCGCCACCTGCATGTAGGTGGAGGGGCGCAGGCGAAAAGTGTAGCGGTTGCCTTGTTCCCAGGTGATTTTATCGGTCAGTGGCTCGGCGGCGAGAAAGAACACCTTGCGCTGCTTGGCGTAGTCGGTCAGCGCCAGCCCGGTGTGAGAAAGGAAGCCGCCGAACAGGACTTCCGCTTTCTCGCGCTGGCGCAGCTCTTCGGCGGCGCGTACGGCGTCGCCGGGATTGGCATTGTCGTCGCGCCAGATGACTTCCAGGGGCCGCCCCAGCACGCCGCCGGCGGCGTTGACCTGCTCCAGCGCCAGTTGCCAGCCGTGTCGGTAGGGCTCCAGGAAGGCGGGTTGCGCCTTGTAGCTATTGATCTCGCCGATGCGGATGGGATCCGCCGCCTGGGCGCCCGCGGGGATCGCCGCCAGCGTCGCCGCCGCGATGCATGCCGCCGCCCATTGTTGCCATTTGCCTTTTGCCACCGGGGTTCTCCTGAGAAAGTGAGGCGAGCCATCAACTCTATTTATGCTCAATTTGAGCATAAATAGAGTTGAGAAAATGACCCGCGCGGGTCTGAAGGGGAGTTATGCTAACTTTGAGCATAAATAGGTGTCAAGAAAAATATGCGAGGCGCCCGACCCGGGAGGCGCATCTGGGGCACAGGATAAGGGATAAGGATAAGAGGCAAAGGCTAAGAGGCAAGAGGGGCAGAGTGGGGCGCTCGCGGCCGATGTCCCGGTTTCCGGGGACAGACGGCGGCAAGAGCGCCCTTTACAGTAGGTGCGTCTGGCGGCGGCGCGGCGCGAACCGGCTGTGCGGCCTCAGGAACCGGATACCGATACCTAGACCCACAAAGGAGACCAACATGCCCATGCGTCCCAACGCAGGCCCGCGCCTGCTGCGCCAGCTCGAACAAGGCCGTGCCCCTGCCGGGCCGACGTCGTCCCTCGCTCGCGCCAACACAACGTTGCGTGTCTGGCGTGGGTGTGCCTTCGCTCTCTGTCTGGCCTTGCCGATGGCATCGGCCGTAGCCAAGACCGAGCTGCTGGTATCGCAATGGCTGCCGGCCTCGCACCCGATTTCCGAGGCGATGGGAGAGTGGAGCAGGCAAGTGGGCGACGCCACCGACGGACGGGTCACGCTCAAGGTTCTGCCGCAGGCCGTGACCAACCCGCCGGGCCACTACAACGCCGTGCGCGACGGCCTGGCCGACGTGGCCATGACCGTGATCGGCTATACCCCGGGCCGCTTCCCGCTGTCGGAGCTCTCCGAGCTGCCGCTGATGGCCGACACCGCCGAGGCCAACTCGATCGCGCTGCAGACCACCGCCGAGCGCGTGCCGCAAATGATGGATGAGTTCAAGGACGTCAAGGTGCTGGCGCTGTTCACCCATGGCCCCGGCGTGGTGTTCAACACCAAAAAACCCATTCGCACCCTGGACGACCTGCAAAGCCTCAAGTTTCGCGTGGGCGGCGGCGTGGTCAACGAAGTGTCCAAGCAACTCGGTACGAACACCACCCTCAAGCCCACCACCGAAGCCTACGAGCTGGTGTCCTCCGGCGTGATGGACGGTGTTTGGCTGCCGTTCGAGGGACTTCCCACCTACAACCTCGAGAAGCTGATCAAGCACGCCACGACCTTCCCCGGCGGGCTGTACAACTCGGCCTTCATCGTCATGATGAACAAGGATCGCTGGAATGCGTTGAGCGCCGAAGACAAAGCCGCCATCGAACCGTTGATCGGCGTGACCTTTGCCCGCGACCTGGGCCGGGCCTTCGACCGCCGCGACCAGCAGGGAATAGACGCCGCCAAGGCCGCCGGGGTCGAGGTCATCGAAGCCTCGCCCGAACTGCTCGAGGCCGTGCAGGCGCGCATCGCTCCGATCGAGAAGAAATGGGCCGACACCGCCCGCGCCAAGGGCATCCAGGATCCGGAAGCGCTGATCCGCGAGTATCGCGCCGCGGCCACGAAGTAGATCCATGCGCGACGACCTCGACTCCGGGCGGGCCGGCGCCGGCGCGCCGCCTCCGCCCGCCTCGGCCACGCCTCGGCTCGACATCGCGGCCCAGCGCCTGGCCGCGGGTCTGGCCCTGCTGGCCAGCGCCGCGCTGTTCGCGCTTATGACGCTGACCTTCGTCGACGTGATGGCCCGCAAGTTCTACCGCTCGGTGCCGGGCGCGCTGGAGGTCAGCGAGATGCTGCTGGTCGTGGTGCTCTTTTGCGCCTTGCCGCTGGTGTCCTGGCGCGGCGGGCACGTGAGCTTCGAGCTGGCCGACGCCCTGTACAAGGGCCGCATGGCGCGCTACTCGAGCATGCTCATGGACTTCATCTCGGCCGCCGCGCTGGGCGGCCTGGGCGGGT
>JALOAI010000006.1 GCA_023228945.1 Pigmentiphaga sp.
GCCGATCCTGCTGTTGTGTTCTGCCAGGAATGCGCGACAGCGCGTCAATGACAAAGCCGTATTGATGCCCAACGGCGGAGCCGTTTTGCCTTAACGTGCTTTATTTTCCGTTTTCTGAGGCGACCCCTGTTAGCGCTTCTTGCGATTGGCGCGCAACACGATACGGAACGGGCGGCCGTTAGGGCGACGGATGACGCGGCCCTTGACGGTGATGGTCATCCGATAGATGACCTTTTCGACGTCGCTGGTGTGCATTTTCGGTTCTCCGAAAACGTGGCCTCAACATCAAACTTGACAATTGACTGGCCAGCCGTACCCAGCTACCATATCAGGTTCCTACACCTAAGTTGTCAAGACGCATCGCTCATGAGGTCTTTGAGCTTTGCGTTTTCGTAGTTCCTAGGGCTTCGAGCGTTGGCGCGCTTGGAAGCCCTTTCCTCTCTTGGCCTGCAATTTCTGAATCTGGTGGAGACGTCGAGTAGCTGCGGTGGCAGATACTTGGTACTCCATCATGATCTGCTCTTGGGTCGTCAGACCCTTGCAGAGGATGTCTTCAAGAGGCATCAAGAACTCCGCCGAGAACTGGTTGGCCTGCCATTCCGAGTCCTCGAACACTCTGATCTCCAGTCCGGGGCTGTACTCGCGATGGAAGGTCCGCGTGTGGCTCAAGGCCAGGTGCCCAAGTTCATGCACCACTGTGAAACGCGCCCGCGGATTGTCTTGACACGCTTTTTGGTACGTGGACTCGGAAAAAAGGATGAGGCCCCTCTCAGGGACGCAGCATGCCTCCACGCCAACAGGGAGCCCTTGTGGTTCGGCGATATCGTAGATGATACCGTAATCGATCCAGGCTTCCATGAAATCGCCCATAGGGAAGAAGCCGGCGTCGACGGGGATCTCGAACACAGAACGCACATGCATGGCATGGCGGCGGATAGCCTCTGTGCTTTTGCCCGGCACGCGAAAACCGTTGTTCACTGACGGTCCAAACATGACTACGCCTCCTGCTCTTCCAGAAGCCGGACGAATCGCTTAACCTGATCATCAGTCAAGCTAGCTCGCGCGAATCCCGACACCATCATCATTTGTTGGTGGCTCATCCCTTTCAACGGGATAGATTGGTTCGAGATGTCGGCCAGCTGCTGCAGATCAGGCAGCTCAACGCCCTTGTTGATAAAAAAGGACTGGATCTTCGCAACCCACTCCTCAGAGACATTTTTCCGCCCGACTTCCATACCACTGAGATACGCTGCGGACACGCCGAGCGCTTTGGACATACTCTGCAGCGTCACCTTGGCATCGATTCGAGCTTTGCGGACGGCGCTCCCGAATGCTGTAAGGTTCATGGCTTGCTCCTTGATCGATTGAATCCGGCAATACCACCGGCATGAAAATCATAACCTATAAGGTAAATTATTTGCAACCCTGAGTTAAATGAGGATGTGTGGAGGGGGGGTGGCGGAGGCGACGGGGCTGCCTCGGGCGTGGCAGTGGACGCCGAAAGATCTATGCGCGTTGGCGCCGACGGGATTGCTTTGAATTAAGCGCATTGCCGTCTGGGGTATTCTTGGCAGGGGCTACCTATTGCCTACCGCTCAGTGGAAGGGGTATTGTTCGTGGGCGCTGCGCCGAAAATGGAACGGCCCCAAAAGACCATTTTGTTTGTGACTAGCGGATCCGAAAGGTGAAGTCGGAAAACTATATAAGGTAAAGGCCAGTTCTGCTGAAGGTTACATTGCATTTTCAGCACTAGGTGCAGCGCACCTTACTGACTAAGTGGCTGGAAAGGGTTCACAAGATCTCAATTCCTCGGGGGTGTGGGTCTCGCCCCATCAAGCTCGCCGCTTGGGTGCCAGCGTTATCGGGCCATCCCGCGTGACGGATGGGGGGGTCGCCTGCCGCCTACGGGATGCCCAGATTGCCATGCGCCATGGTGGCCAGGGCCTACTTCACCGGCCTTATCACCGCCGGCATCGCGTCGAGATCGTCGATATTCACCGGTATCGGCGGCATCCATCGCAGATCCCGCCGCCGTTGATCTGCCGGCACCTCGGTGCCATTGGCCAGCTTGCGCGGCCCGGACAGGATCGTGTGCCAATGCGCCCGGCGCACGTGTGGCCGTACTTGCTTGCCGGATGGGGTTCCGTCCTGGCCAGCCTCCTCGCGCTGATAGGCAGCCCGCAGCGCAGCCCCCATCCTGACGCCGACATCCCACTCTGTGGGGCCAGAGGCGGGGAAGAGTTTCCAGCCATCGCGCCGCGTGCGCTTGGGCTCCGGGTTTGATGGCTGGCCGGGATTGCCGCGACGAGAAAAGTCGTTGAGGCTGCAGATATACAGCAACAGGGAGATGATCCGCCTGGCCGGGTCGATCCAGAGCCGGGCAGCATGGCTTTGGCCAACATCAACCCCTCCCGTGTTGCGGATCATCGTGGCCGCCGCCGCTTGAATGCCATCCTCAACACTGCCGCCAAGGTGAACGATGCAAGGCACCAGGTCCGGGCCTGATGCCCCATTGACATCGAGCAACAAGCGCAGCTCTCTGCCGCCGGTTTTAACGTCAAACTCAAGACTGCAGAAAGCGCCAAGAACAGGAATGTTGCCGTAGGACACGGCACCAGGGGTTTCCACGTAGACACACCACTCCGGGAGCATCAACAGCGCATCGGCGGGGATGTCTCCGTCAATTGGCGTCTCGACCAGCGGCCCGTACAGCGCCGGATCGATGCGGTAGATGCCCTGCGTGATGCGCCATGCAGCCAGGGCGGTAAGTGCCCCGGCATGCATGGCGCTCAGGCCGGTGCGCTGGGCTGCAGTGACGCCTCCGGCAACTGGGGCATAGCACCAGGCCGGCCAGTCGGGCAGTGGTGGCTTCCCCTTGTCGCGGTGGCATTCGTCCAGGAAGTCGAATGCCTTGGGGACTTGCTCGCGAAACCTCATAAGGTGTTCGCGAGCGCGGTGGGTGCTCAAGGCTCCAGTACTTCCACGACCGTGCCGGATGCCTTGATCGGCATGCCGTTTTCGTCGTGCAGATCAACGGTGACCTGCGTGCCGATCAGGGCGTCTTCGGGCATGTCGCTCGAGAGCATGCCCACGGTGCTGTCCTGAAGCAGCACCGTGTAAATGGTTTTTTTCATTGCTATCTCCCTTTGTTCGCCGCAGCATCGAGCTGCTCGATCACCCACGGCGCGAGCTTTTTACCCTCGGCCTGGGCGGCTTTTACGTAGGCGCTTTTTTTTCGCATGGGCAGCCTGAGCGTGAGCACGCCCAATTGCTCCGGCTCCGACTCTGGTGAAACATAGGGCGGAGCATGCCCATCAAGCCCCTTTGGCTGATACGGGTAGAACGCCTGAGCGGTGGTGCGCCGCCACTTATCGAAGTCGGCCGTGCGCTCGACTGCAATGTCGTGCAGGTCTTCCAGCCTGAACGAACTCCCCTTGAGTACGCGAAGCGCCTCGATGGTGTGACGCAGGAAGTGCTGCCAATCACCCGCGTCAAGCCATCGGGCAAACCGCACCTCGTTGATATGGGTCTGCTTCTCAAGCCGAGGGGCCAGCGTCGCCCATCGATAGGCCAGCGGCAACGTTTCGCGGCCGCTCAGCATCCGCTTGAGGCCCTCTTGATGGGAGTACCTCAGCTGCAGGGTGGTGGCCGCGAGCCAAGCTGCCGGCTCTTCGGCCAAGTCTGTGGCATCGATCACAGCCGATACTGCGGGGTGGTCGATGGCCTGCTGGATATCCAGAGGTGCGCGTGAAGGGGTGGCCAGGGCCTGCTCAGCCCAAGCCAGATAGCTGGCGGCGCTCATTGGGCTACCAGCTTGGCGAGAAGGCTCTTGGCTTGCTCTGTGGGGCTAGCCGGCCGGGGACCGTAGCCTCCGTCCTGCTTCCACCGACCAAGCTCTAGCTCGTACAGTTGGATATTGAGAGCCACCAGGTCGTTATCACAGAGTTCGTGACCATCGACCTCCACCCAAACCCGGCCACAGCCTACGTTCCCGTAGGCGTCTTTTAGCCGGCCCGTTACCGCCGCCAACTCGTTTGCAACCTTTAACAGGTTGCGTGGCCCTGTGGTCACGGTTTGGTGGGTGTGAGTGCCCTCATTCACCATGCCGACGGTTAGGATGTACTTGACTTCGATCATGACGCTCTCCTGTCATTGGTTCCCAGTTCCGCTGGGTCGGTAATGCCCCGAATGACCGGGGCGGGGTGATCTGTTTCGATCACCATGACTGCAGTGTATACCGTTACGCCGTAACGGTCAACGACTTTTGTATTAGGGCAAACCCTTATCGAGCAGGCGCAGGATAATCGCTCGGGCGCTCTCGCCCGTGCGCTCCATCTCCGCATTCAGCCGGGCGTTGATCTCGGGCGGAATGGCCAGGCCGAGCTGCCGGCCGCCATCGGCAATGAGGCGTTGCCGGGCTGATGCCTGGCGCCTAGTGTTGGTGGGGTCTGGTTTGCTCATGGGTTTTCCTGGTGCCCCGCACGGTAGGGAGGGTCATATCTCACGGGCAAACACGAGATACATAACCGGTTCATCCCTACATGGCGGGGCAGGTTTCAATATACCCGGATGGAGTCGCCTTCGATAGCCCACCCAAGTATGCCTACCGATCCCGTAACGCCTTACAGCTCACGCGCGCCGATTTCGATGCATTTCTCTGACGCTGCCTTTGCTGACCGTTCGGCTTCAACCAGCCCAGCGCCGCCATGGGGATAGCGTATTCTTGCCACCGTGCCTACCGTGAGATCAGCACTCGGGACCACCAGCTGACTCCGACGATGCAGAACGACCTGGCCAGGTTGATCCACGATTTCCTGCACGACATAGCGTGAAGTTTCGCCGATGACACAACCGGCGTAATCCCCGCCCTCGGCGGCCATCGTCAACTCGACCGGGACAGCTGCCTTGGCTTGTGCCAGCTCGTAAGCCTGCGCAGGCTCAAGGTCTGTGAGGTTCCGAGCGATGAGCCCAGCCAGAATGTCAGAATCGCCATAGAACGCCTCAATGCAGGCTTTCGTCATTTCCTCACGCGTGATGCCGATCCAGGTCAAAGAGTAGCCAGCCTCTCGGGCAAGCTGGCTCATGAATGCACGTTGGGTGCGGCCGTTGCCTTCACGAAACGGGTGCAGCACGTTGATCTCGCCCATATAACGCGCAGCACGAACGGTGAACTTACCCGCGTCAAGGCCTTTCAGATGGTTATCCTTAGCCAGCAGCTGAAAGAACTTGGCCCCCTCCGGCTCAATGCGATGAGGCATTGCGAATCGCGTCTGCCCCTTATCGATGAGCACGGTTCGGATCTCGCCCGCCCAGGGATAAACGTCACCAAACAGATGCTTGTGAATCGCCTGTAGGTGCCTCATATCGAACGCGCCAACAATCGGTCGCTCGATCAGCTCAAGGTGTCGTATGCTGGAGAACGCGACCTCGATCTGATCGAGCTGCGCTTGGGAGGTGGCACCCACCAGGTTGCGAAGCAACCCAGTCTTGGGGTCAAGATAGGGGTCTTGATCGTCAAGCATCGGTCTGCCGTTCGATCAGAGCTTTCGCTGCCCGAACTCGCCACGCTCAAGCCGTTGTTGCAGCGTGGTTATCAGCTCTGTAACGCTGGCCTCTCCGCGAGCATAGCGTTGCATTTCATCGAGCGTTGTACCGTCGATCTCATAGCCCTCAAGGCGTTGGGTTGCGATCGTGTTGTTCACGGCCTCTTGGCGGCGACTCATCTCACCAGCATTTTGCACTTGCATCAGTTTCCCCGAGTTCATTACACGATGTTGCCATATTTCACGATACGAGATCTAGCCCTGTGTGTTTCGTGATCAGGAAGTCGCCTTGGGTGGGAAATCCGGGACGGATTGCGCCATGGTGCCGTGTCGCGGCACCCACTCCCACCAGTGCGAGCCGAACTCGGCCAGGTACCAACGCCGCTTCGCCTCTCTCCGCCTGACGTAGTCCTCAGTCTGCATGCCGAAAACCTCCATGGGCAGCCATTTCCCGACGTCCGTCAACCAGAAGTCTGGGAACAAGGCGAACTCATCGGCGTCGTACCGCAGCGGCTTCACGAACTGGCGATGGGTCGCTACCAACTGCTGCTCCACCAGGCGCTCGTATGAAGACTCGATCGGAATCCAGCGCTCGGTCACACGCATCAGCGCGAGATCGACGATGCTGGCAGCGCCTGGTCCTGAGTCTCCAGGCCTTACCGTACGCAACTCCAGCAAAGCGATGGCCACCACAGGCTCGCCCCGATGCCAACTCCGAACAGTCGACCCGAATCGTCGCTGTGCGCGCTCCCAAACGGCCGGGGGCAGCCAAAGATGTGGCGAACCGAACGGCCGCGACAAGGTGAGTTTCGCAGGCGTGACCTCACCTTTGTCCTTGGCCAGTTGACCAACCACGACCAGGCGGCGCTGATGCTGACGTGCCGCCCGGATGATCTTGGCATTGTTCTCTGCTTCTGGCCGCTCACGCATTGCAGGGCGCAAGAGAATCTCGTCAAGGGTGACACCCCGGCTGATCGTGGTGCGCTCGGCAACCTTCACGACTTCCCGCCAGACAACAGAGCTGCTGCGTTTGCCCTCCATTTTGGGCGCCCACACATTGATGCGGGCCTCCGAGAAAAGGAAGTGGAGGAGCCCAAGCAACGACACACTCGGTCGCCGTGCACCTGGTGCGCGGACCGTGTCGGGCGGCTGTTCATCCGGCGACGGTGCCTCACGTACCCTCGCATCGATCCCTCGATCCAGGCGCAGCCGCCACCCACCCTTATCATCCTCTTGCAAAACACCTTCGGCATAGCCCTGCCGGCCGCTGCGTGCAGTCTCTTCCGCGTAGTAGCGGCACTCAGGGTTGTGCTCGTGGCCTGTGTGCGCGTATCGCGCTACTGAGTACAGGTTGGTGCTCTGGCGAAGTTTGATCGCCAGCTGTCGTTGGCCAGCGACGGCAGCCCGACACAAGCACGTGATAGGGCCATTGCCATAAGCCGCGGCCAGCACTCGTTGCCACTGTCGGGCATATTGCGCCTCTTCTTGAAACTCGGCCGAGTAGCGCTTGCTACTCAAACCAACGGGGAAGACCGTCGTCATGCGTGCCCTCCCCTCAGCGATCGATCCACGCCGGCCGCGACTCTCCCGGACGGCGATCCAAAGGCCGTGCCCGAGGCGGTGCCCAGGCAAGCGCATGCACTCGTCGAATGTGGCTCACAATCGGCTCGCCGTCTTCCGGTCGAATCCGAAGCTCCACACGCTGCCAGCGCTCGGGCTGATCGCGGCCCACGGCTCGGACATCAAACACCAGGCCGACATCGCGGTAGCCGGGGGCTTCGCTATGGGTCACCAACGTAGCCGTGAAGGTCACAGGCTCATCGCTGTGTTGCCCCACGATAGCCGCTACCGCCTTGTCCTCCGACCGTGTCTGCTGCTCGAGCTGCACCTGGCCAACCTCTTTCTCCCATACTTTCGCCGCCCAAGGAATCAGCGGAATCGTGTCGGGGTCGAGACGGTCCAGCGCTTGCGCCATGGTGTAGCCGCATTGGGCTAACCAATCATGGCGGTTCAAAACGAGCGCTACCGCCAGGGCTTCACCCGTCGACATCGCGTTAATTCCCGACATGGCTGCGTCCCGCACTTTGCCCATGAGGTGGTTGAAATTCATCCTGTTCTCCCAAGAACCGGGTTTCGCATGCGAAACCCGGGGTCATCATCAAATTTCGCTGTCGTTGTCGAACCGCAAGGCCAGACTGAGGGGGACGTTTTGCACCAACGTCGCCAACCGTGTCGTGAGCTCCGGTACCAGGGCCTCAGGCACGGCGCGCAGCGCAGGCGCAATCTCACGCAGGAACTGCATCCAAATAACCTCTTGCCTATCCTCTGCCGAGGTTGCCTCAGCAGCATCTGGCTTCGGTGCCACCACCGGAGCCACTTCGACTGACGACTGACGCGGCGCGCTGTGCCGTTTCGGCTCGCCTTCATTCGCTTGCGCTCTGGCACCCGAGGTACCGGGAACATCGCCCTGGCGTTCGGTCGATTCCGTCACCGTGGTAGCTGCAGTGGCTGGTGCCATCGCTGCCGGTTGCCGCTCCGCTTGCCAGGCCCTGAGCGTTGCCAACTGTTCACGCGCTGCGCTGCGCGACAACGGCACTCCCGTTTGCAACGCCGCAATGAGGCGACTCGCTTGGGCTTCCGAGAGCTGGTGAATCTCGTGCAAGCAATGCAGCGTCTCCAGGTCCTCGCAATGCCCCTCGCGCAAGAGACTCAACAGGCAAGCGTCGTAACGCCCTGTCGCAACGCGCTTGCTGACCCAGCCCTTGCTGCGGTTCCAGATCCGGGCGGCAACCTCGGTGCCAAAGCGCTCCACGTCTTCGATGACACCCATCGCCTGGTCGTAGGCCGTCAGAGCGTCCCGGTCGTTGTTCTCGGCCACCTGCAACGCCCGAACCTCGAGATCTGTGAGGTTGCGTTTGATCACAGCGGGGATCTTGGCCAGGCCCGCGATTCGGGCAGCGCGAACCCGTCGTTCACCGGCGATCAGACGGTACCGCTCACCCTCTCCCGCCAGCACGATGATGGGTTGAATAACCCCCGACTCCTGAATGCTCGCAGCCAGGCTGTCGAGGTCACGGAACGTGCGCCGCACCTGATCGCGCACCTCGATCTTGTCGAGGGGTATCTCCGAATCCGCTGCGATCGTGGGGCGCTGCACTGCGATCTGGGCCACAGCCGACAAGCGGTTCAACTGCAAGGTAGGCTTGTTGTTCGTCATCTCAGACCCCCTGCAGCGCGGTGCGCCGGAAGATCTGATCGCATACGGCCTTCATTTCCTGTGCCGCCCGGGCGTGGCTTTCTCCGCGCTGGGAGCGCCAGACCGGCCGATCCTTAGCCACCTTGGTGGCGGCACGCTCGTAGAGCACGGAATCAATGAGTAGCTCCCCCAGGCCTTCACGAAGGCTCTGCAAACCAACCTGGTCATAGACCCGTCGGGTATTCACGCAGTTGGCCAGAACACCCAGCAGCTTCAGCTCGGTGTTCCAGCCCAGCTGCTGCACGCGGGCGATATCCTCAAAGAGATCGGCCAAGCCGTCGGTCGCGTCCTGATCTACCGTGCACGGGCACAACACGTAATCCGCCGCGATCAAAGCCGCATACAACGGGTTGCCCAGCGTCGGCGCTGTATCGATCAGGCAAAGATCGAACGCTCCAGCCAAACTTTCCAGCCACTTTCGGGGCAGCGTCAACGCCTCTAGCGGCAAGGCTGCGACATCCACCAGCTCGCGATCAGCTGCGATCAACGCTGCATTACCGCCGCACGCCAATGGCCTCACCCCACTGTCGGCACCACTCACCACTGGCTGAAACAGCTGACTTGCCGACATGGCATCTGTTGGCAACGACAGCTCCGCATGCTGCGCCCGTTGGGCTAGCAACGTCTTGGTGAAGTTCTTCTGCGGGTCGAGATCGACGCAAAGGGTGCGCAGGCCACGCTCGATCGAGTGGAACGCAAGATTGCGGGCCAGGGTGGTCTTGCCGACTCCGCCCTTTTGGTTTGCGATGGCAATGGTGATCATGGTATCTCCCAACTGATTGTAGGAACATTAACACTGACCGTAAACGGTCAAACTCAGGAACAGCGGCGTGACTGTCGCCTATTCGCGGCGTTTGAGCTTGCGCTGCACGATGCGCTCCAGCTGCTCGGCCTGCTCACGCACGAGCGCCGCCCGCCGTGCAATGTCATCGCCGGCATGAGACAGAAGGGCTGCACGCGCATCCAGCTGATCGGCTCGTCGCAGCAGACGCTGCACGCCAATCACCGCGCGCTTGACGGCAGGGTTCTGTGATCGTTTCTCAACCAGGGGTTGGTGTTGCATCGTCATGATCGAATCCTCCAGACACGGGCGCGACACGCGCGCCCAGGGTGAGCCAGGTTGTCACTCAGAACGGGATGTCATCTTCTGCGTCGGTGAACCCCTGGGGTACCGATGGCGTTCCTGACGGCCTTGCCGCTGGCTTTACGCTCGGGCGTGAGGCTGTCGACTCGCCGTCCCCTGCTCGCCCGCCCAACATCTGCATCTGGTCGGCCACGATCTCGGTCGAGTAGCGGTCTTGCTTGGTGTCTTTGTCTTGCCATTTACTCGTTTTTAGGCGCCCCTCCACATAGACCGAACGGCCCTTTTTGAGGTACTCCCCAGCGATTTCGGCCAAGCGGTTGTAGAACACGACGCGGTGCCACTCGGTTTCTTCACGACGCTCGCCGGTGGCTTTATCCTTCCACTGCGAGGTGGTGGCAATCGACACCGTGCAGACGACAGTACCGTCGGGGCTGTAACGGACTTCGGGGTCACGGCCGAGGTTGCCGACGAGGATGACTTTGTTGACAGATGCCATGGTGTTGCTCCTTCAAAGAGATGCGCCGTGCGCGGTGGTGTTGTGCTGACCTGGACTGAAGATTCCGAGCCCCTTTCGTAGGTTTTCGGATCGGGGCTCCGCAGCTTGGGCCTCGCGTTTATCGCCGCCCGTCCTGTGAGTTCGTCGCCCTTGCCGCACGAGACCCCGCAGCAAGGAACGGCGCGGGACGTGGAATAAATGGGGGGACCCGCTCGCGGGGGGCGCCGTTTATGCCGCGAAAGCCCGCGAAGTGAAGGAGCGAAGGGGTAACGTCGGCGTTTTGGGGCGACGAACTCTCAGGACCGGGTGCGATGCGAGCCACGGCTGCGGAATCCCCGAGACGGCCGCGCGGCGAGCGCCCCAGGCCCGGCTTGCCGGCCTCCAACTCGCAAGCGCAGCGCGCAGCGCCCGAGGTGTGGGCGCGTAGAAAGCGGTCATGCTTGGGGGGGATGGTCTCGAACGCTGTTTCGCATGCGAAACAGGGCTTTCGCCGATGGCCCGCCATGACTTTAAATACCGGAAGCGAAGGTAGGTGATGTTGCCCGAAGCGGCTTTCCACATATCACCAGGCCCCTTTGCCGGTGCCGGTGATCCTCTCAGATCACCTGGGGCAACGGTCGCGCCCGGTTTTCCACATGAGGCGTCTTGTGGGAAACCGGATCGGCGCGAGGGCCTGTTGCTATGTGGGAAGCGCGGGGTGTGGCAAGCATTCTCGGCGGTGCGTGCCATGGCGTGAACGGCGTGCGCAGCACGCTGCACTTAGGGTTCAGTGTGACGCGTCAGGGACGAAAGCCCCGCTTGCCGGGGTCGAGACCGCCCGCGGGCTCGATGCACGACGGCCCGGCCCCGCCGTAGCGGGGAGACGCCCAGGGGTTAAAACCATTGGCCACCCACGCCTACCGCCACACTTCGACGAGCTGATTCCAATCAGTCGTGTGTGTCAGGGTCATGCGCTCCTGGCGCATTTGCACCCCTAACTAACGACAGCGCTGTTGGGCTGCCTCGGCGTCTCGCTCATTGGCGAAATTCGATTTTCAGGCTTGGGTCAGTTTCGACTTCTTCTACGATATCGTTATAGCGCGTTACCACGTCGCCCACGGCCACGCGCCGGCCTTCGGCCGCGAACTTGCCCAGCTCGTAGAGGTTCAGGGCTACGAACTGTTCAACCTCGAAAACGTCGATGCGTTCGCCCAGGCCTGCATTATCGGCCAGCCCTTCGGCGACCGTCAGTCCTCGCGCTGTCGTGACGATGATGGGCCGATGGCCGTTGTCGATGTTGTCGCGGCAACGGCCAATGACCGCCTCGCCGGGTGCCGTAGTGACATGGATAGCCACATCGCCAATGAAGAAATCCCCATTGCGGCCCGATTGGGCGTCAGACGTTGAAAAACTGTTGTGCTCGAAGTTGCCGACGCCAAGGGCGCAATCGAGCTTGGCCCCTACTAGGTGTTGCAGCACCGCGCCGGCATACTGCATTCCTGGCGTGTTGCGCTGCCGCTCTTCTGCTTGGGCGATCATGTCACGCACCAGTGTGCGCAGGCCGCGCGAGGCGTCCAAACGAATCTTGAAGGGCTTTGCCGAAAAGAACTCATGGACACGCTCAATCCAGAACGCTTCCACGGCATCGAGATCAACCGCACCGCTGGAGGCCAAGCCGTTGAGGAAGGCCACATATTCGCGCATGTTGCCGATGCTTCCGCGACTGGTGCGCCCACCTTCAGCGGCTAAAACGCGGGTAATGCCGTGGCGGTTCAGAACCGCTTGCACCGCCCCTTTACCCAGACCTAGAACCTGGCCGCCACCTTCGGTCAGCAGCACATCCGGGTTAAGTGGCAAGCCCTTTCGGGCGTGTTGCGTGACGACCAGCGCAACGCACAATGGGCCTTTGCGGCTAAATTTCCGATCTTTGTTGAAGTCCCGAAGGGCCGTTACCAAATCTGCCATTACGCTGCCTTCTTCTCGACCGCAAGGATCGCCGCTAACAGCGGTTCTAGTATGTGTTCGGCCAGGAAGCGCACGACCGGCACGGCCACACCATCGCCGGCCAGGTGATAAGCATCGTTGTAGTTCTTGGGCAGTACGTAAGTATCCGGCAGGCCCATGAGGCGGGCTGCTTCACGCGGCGACAGCAGGCGCGAACGAACGCGCGTGCCCTCGATCACCATAATGGTTTGACGGCTTGAACCGCCGCTAGGCGTGCGCAGGCAACCGGCCACGTCATCAAAACGGACTTCAGCGCGTTGCATCTTCTCGCCGTTTGGGCCATCGGCGCGGGTGCGCTTGTAGATCGTGCCAACCTGGCGGCCGCCTGCCTTCTTGGCAGCCTCGACTTTTGCCAGGTTGAGCGGATTCATCATGTCGAGCAGTTTCTTGGTTTCTGCGGCCGTGTGCCAGGTGACGCCGTGCGGCTTATCTTCCACCAGGTCGGCAAAGATCGACGTGCGGGCCGGCGGCGCTGGCAGACGCCACCATTCCCAAGAGCTTTGCGCACGCTTGGAGAGCTTGCCGTAAGCCTCGACCAGCGCGGAAGGATGCCATTCCCCTTCCGGGCCGCTGGCAATCAGGGTGCGGGGAATCGGCGAGGATTTGCGCACGCCGATGATGAACAAACGCGGGCGGGACTGCGGCAGGAAATGAACGGCGTTGATGATCACGGCACCGAACCGATAGCCGTTGTTCGACAGGGCCGAGCTGATCGCTGCAAAGTCCTTGCCATCGTGCGAGCTAAGGGCACCGCACACGTTCTCCAGTACGACCAAGTGCGGTGCTCGATCTTCATCGCCCAAGGCTTTGATGAGTTTCCAGAATGGCCAGAAGGTGCCAGAACGGTCGCCATTGAGGCCAGCGCCTGCACCGGCCAGGGAAAGGTCTTGGCAGGGGAACGAGGCCCAAGCCAGGTCAGCGCCGGCCGGCAGGTCGGCCGTGGTCAGCGCGGCCACGTCGCCAACGCGAAGATGATCAGTGCCCCAATTCGCGGCATAGCTAGCCGCCTTCTTCGGGTTGAAGTCATTGGCAAGCAGGCATTGCCAGTTGGGACCAAGGCCAGCACGAGCCATGCCGCCCCCCGCAAAGAACTCATAAAAACTGGCCATCATTTCCTCTCAACTTGCGAGCGCGAAGACGAAGCAAGACACGCTAGGCGCTCCATCACGGCTTCGGTAATCCAAGTATTGCGCGATACATTGCCAGGTCTGCGTGAGCATTCAACATCAATGGCTTCGAGCACATCAGAAGAGAGCCGCAGATTGATGCGCTCTAGGGCAGCAGACCGACAGCTTTTCAGGTTATCTTTCATAGGCGCCATTGTGGCGCCTAAACAGCTTAACACCAAGAGATGTGCGAAAGAGGTTCAACGCACGGCGGCCCGGCCTAGCCTTGGCGGGGAGGCGCCCAGGGGTTAAAACCGTTGGCGAGCCACGCCTACCGCCACACTTCGACGAGCTGATTCCAATCAGTCGTGTATGCCGGGGTCATGCGCTCCTGGCGCATTTGCCACGGTGCATCGTTCTCACCATAGGTGCTGGCCGGTGCGATCGCAGAACGACCGAAGCGGTCATTGATGCGGTCCACAACGGCCATCAAGCGGCCGCAGGCAACACCCGGCTCAGCGGGAGTATCAAAAAGCTGCCCCTGTGCCGCGACGGCATCCACACTGGCAATGTCGAGCAAACAGATGCCGGCCTTCGCATATCGAAAGCCGGGCCGGTAGAGCTTGTCCAGCGCCCTCAGCGCACCCGCATTGATGTCCCCGGTATTCGAGGTAGGCCGAGCGATGCGAGTCACCGTCGAGCCCGAGTACTGCGGATCTTCCACCCGAAAGGGACTGGTACGGATGAACACCTGAATGGCAGGTGTGGTACCAGCCTGCCGGCGTAGCTTCTCTGCCGCCCGGGTCGCGAACACCGAGATCGCTTGGGCGAGATCGGCCTTCTCCAAGACAGGCCTGCCGAATGATCGGCTACACATGATCTGTTGCTTGTCGGCAGGGATATCCTCCAGGGCCATGCAGGCCTCCCCGGCCAGCTCGCGGGCCGTCTTGGCCAGGACGATGGAAAACTCGTCCCGAATGACGCGAGGATCGGCCATGGCCAGGTCTGCCGCTGTTTCAATCCCAAGCGACAGAAGCCGGGGGGATAACCGGCGCCCCACGCCCCAAACATCCTCAACCGGCACATGCCGAATGGCCCGCATCAGTCCTGCCTGGTCGAGCGTGGACAGGTCGCAGACCCCCTCCAGGCGGGGGAGTTTCTTGGCCAGGTGATTCGCCAACTTCGCGAGCGTCTTGGTAGGGCCGATCCCGACACAGGTCGGGATGCCAACCCACTGCCTCACCCGCTGCCGGATCGCCTCACCAAGCTGCCGGCCGGTTCCGCGCATCCCGGTCAGATCCAGGAACGACTCATCGATCGAGTAGATCTCCTGCACGGGGGCGAACTGCCCGATGACCGACATCATGCGGGCGCTCAGATCGCCGTAGAGGCTGAAATTGGCGGACAGGGCGATCAGTCCATCACGGTCGGCCAGGTGCTTGATCTTGAACCAGGGTTCGCCCATTTTGATGCCGAGGGCCTTGGCCTCGGCGGTGCGTGCGATCGCGCAGCCGTCGTTGTTCGACAGAACAACCATTGGCTTGCCCTCGTACGCCGGACGCATGACCCGCTCGCACGAGCAATAGAACGAGTTGCCATCGATCAGTGCGATACGGCGTGCAGGTGTTTTTTGAGCGTCCACGTCACCACCCCCCACACGACCAACTCCTGCGCGTCTCGGATCTCGATGTCGGAGAACGTCGGGTTGGCCGCACACAGCTTCACGCGACCCGCCCGCTTGAACAGCCGCTTGATCGTGAACTCGCCATCGATGACCGCCAGAACGATCAAGCCGTGCTGCGCCTGAACGGAACGATCAACGATGACATAGTCGCCATCATCGATGCCGGCGTCCCGCATGGAAGGCCCACGCACACGACAGAAGAACGTGGCCTCGGCGTTGCGCACGAGTAGTCGACTCACATCCAGCCGTTCGGCCTGGTGGTCTTCGGCTGGACTGGGGAACCCGCACTGTACCGTCGATAACGACACGAGCAACTCGGCGGGTGCCTGCGAGAGAGGGACAGGTTGATCCATGGCTTAGAAACTGTATAAAAATACAGTATAGTCGAGCCAAGTAGATCTTGGCATTCGTTCTTTGCCGCACCCGAGCCCGAAACAGACGGGTTTTTCGTATGGTAAATTACGCGCGCGCGAGGTTTTGTCACGCGAAGCCCCAGGAACCCATGGGAAAGATGCTCGTTGTTGTCCCAGAGCGGGGGAACGCGACAGGTAGCGCATTTGTGGTCTGGGCGTTAGCGTACCTGGCGGCGCTGGCCGTAGAAAGTTTCGCATGCGAAACCGGACACCACCCTCACCTACCAAGCTGAAGTCTCTGCACCTCAGCCACAGGCGGCAAGTTTCGCATGCGAAACTTGCGTCGCCCTACTGGCCCGCGACCGGAGCAGTCTATACAGCGTTGGCCAACCATCGGTAGCGTTGCCACGGACGCGCTGCACTTCAAGCCCTGTCGTGGACCACGAGCACGCTCCGTTCGGTTTCGCATGCGAAACCACTTGCACTCCCTTCTCTCGCCCCACCAGCTCGGGCGCTCAGCACGCCCGCCTATGCCCGGTGTTTCGCATGCGAAACTTGCGCCGCCAAAGTGCTGCAGCAGCGCAAGAAAAGGCCACACGGCCCGGCGAACCAGGCTGCGTGGCCGCCGCATCAGAACAAGCCTTCAGCGGCGAGCGAGCGAACCTCGGTACCTGCCACGATAAAGTGGTCTAGCAGCCTAACGTCGATCAATTGCAACGCCTTCTTCAACTCACGAGTCAGGTGAAGATCCGCATTACTCGGATCAGAGACCCCGCTCGGGTGGTTATGCACAACCACGATGCTCGCCGCATTCCGCAGCAACGCCTCTTTGACCACCTCGCGTGGGTAGACTGCCGCCTGATTCAGGGTGCCACGAAACAACTCTGTCATTTCAATCAACCGCAAGTGATTGTCCAGATAGATGACATAGAAGACCTCGTACTCAAGCAGAGAAAGCTTCAGCGACAAGTATTCCTGCAGCTTCATAGGCGAAGACAAGAGAATGCCAGGCTGAAACCGTTTCGCTACACGCGCCAGGGCTTCACGAATGACGACATCGTCTGAGTATGTTGATAGATCATCACGGCACACCCAACGGGAATCCCTTGATTTCAAGTTAAGCGGCAGCTGAGTCATGACGGTCTCCATGTAGCAGGCGGAATTGCCTGCTGCCAAAGAGGCACGCCGCAGCGCAGGACTCCAGGGTCGAAGACGGCTTTGCCGCAAGCGCCGCAGGCGCGCCGCCCTGGAATCCGAGAACGGTGTGACACAATGACAGCAGCAAAGTCCGACCACCACTGTCTCCCAGGTTTTAATCTTTTCGTCACAACATGACTTAAACCTCAAAAGCATGATGATGGATCAAACAAAACTCCCGGAAGATAAAATTTTTGCTTGCATTCCTTAATACCATTTATTACAATGGATTCCGTAACTTGCTCATTAAAAATTTAGTAATTTGCACGTATACAGCGGGAAACCCATATCGGGGAGTAGCCGCGCAGCCGTGCTGCCCGCACACTAGACAGACGGGTCCCATGGAGCTGAAGAAATCCATGGAAAAGCCAGACACAGCCGAAGTAACCCAGGGGGTTACGTAGCACAACACGTGCAGCACGGCGTCAACTGGTCCTGTGCCACCAGGCAAAGTCCCCAGAATCTCAAGGGTTTTTCACTGGTGCAGCCACCACTTAACTGGCTGATGCACAGCCCCGTAGCAACGCAGGGGTGGTATGCGGATGCAGCGCCTAGGCAAAGAGGAAACAACCGAATTAAGGTTAGAAGATCGCGTCAGTTTGCGATTCTGAAACGCCTTATCGTGAACCGGCTCGGAGAACAAAGGAGCCACCTGGGCGCGTTTAACACTGAAACAAGTCGCCTGGATCGATACTATCGGTATCGGGCGCATCCCAAATTCGCTTGAATAGGTTTCAGGCGATTTTGCGATGCGAGAAGCCAATGTCAGACTCAAAGACAGCCACGATCAAGGCCCGCGTAACAAGGCAGACCAAGATAGCAATCGAGCAGAGATCGGCTATTGAAGGAATCGATGAGTCCGAGTTTATCCGTCGATCGGTTGAACTTCGAATCTCCCACCTCGATGAATTGCAATCTATTCGCCAATTAATTATCGATCAAATTGAATTTTCAGTTTCTAATAAATTCAACGAACTATTGAATGAAATAAGGGAGCAGAGAGATTTCAGAAATTCAGTTAGGTAATTTTTACACAGAAGAATCGATCGATTCGAAAACAATTCATTACCTTTTATTTTTGACAGAGCCCCGCTCACTTTTCTATGATTCAAGCGGCGTTGATCGTCGATCAAGCCACCAAGCTCAATGAAAGCAGTCCGAGTAGTTTGTCGAAGTGAACCCTTTGACCCTTCTGAACTGAATATCCACGGTTTCGCGAAGCTACTTCGATCTCACCTAGATCGAAATCCGCAGACCCTCCGCACTTACGAATCCCATGACGACCGAGAGCAATCAAGCCGTGCTATATCTGAGGTCGAGTAAAGACCGAGCGGATGTTTCGATTGATGCCCAGAGGCGCGCGTTACAGAGCTTGGCCACCGATCGTAGGCTCGATATCGTGAACGAGTACGTCGACGCGGTTGAGTCAGGCTCCGACGAGGATCGCCCAGCTTTTCAATGCCTTTTGTATGACATCAAGGAGAGCAGCCGGGGCTGGACCTGGGTACTCACCCTCGATACGTCTCGCATCGCCAGGCGCCGCCAACTCGCCCTGTTTTTTGAGCACGAATGCGAGAAAAGGCGCGTTCAGATTATTTACAAGAACGTCCCCGAGACGGACGCCATTACCAGCATGCTTCTGAAGTCCATCTTGCAAGCACTGGATGAATGGCACAGCCTTACCAGCAAAGCCAAAGGGCTAGCCGGCATGGCCGAGAACGTTAGGCAAGGCTGGCGAGCTGGCGGGAGGGCGCCAAGGGGTTATCGACTCACTTACGAGACGACCGGAGCCATTCGAGAGGGCTCTCCGGTGCTGAAATCGCGCCTGGAGCCCGATGAAGAGGCCCCGAAGGTAGCCGCCTACCTTTCGGCACGCGCAGCGGGCCTGAGGCGCGCTGCGGCCCTGAAGCTGGCCGAGGTAGACTGGCCGGTTGCAAGCCTAAACGGCCTGGAATGGCAGGCGCTTACCTATGCTGGTCACACAGTCTGGAATGTCCACAATGAGAAAGGTCTCCAGGCCGAACGGGAAAGGCGTCGCCCACGGGCTGAGTGGGTGATCACCCGTGACACCCACACACCCCTGATCTCAGAAGATGAAGCCGAAACGATCCTGACCCGTCTTGCTGATAAGCGCCAGGAGCGCACGAGCAAACGCAGCCACAACTACCTGTTGACTGGCTTGCTCTTCACTGAAGACGGCACCATGTGGAGCGGGGACTGGGACTACCGAAGCGATGTGCCCATGTACCGACTGGGTAAAGGCAAGCGAGTTCGCGCTCATGTCGTTGACCAAGCAGTTCTGAGCTGCATTGAGGCCGACCTGAAGAACGAGACGGTCGCACAGCGACTCATGCACACCCTAACGACTCAGCCGGCTGTCGATGGCCGCAAGCTAAGCGGCCTGGAGAGGCGCCACGCCACGCTCAATCAACGGATCGAAGGCCTGGTCAGGATGATGCCTGACATGGAGTCTGATGTACTGGCACCGGTCCAGCGCACGTTGTCTGCTTACGACATGGAGCGCAAATCACTCGCAGTCGAGATAAAACGGCTGAAAGATGAACTCGATCAGCATCAAGCAGCGTCAGCCATCACACTTGACGATGTTCGCCGCTTGCTCTCAAGCCTATTTGAAGAAATTCAAACCAGTTTGCTTTCTGGTAACGTAGAAACAACAAAGGCCGCCATTGGCAGCCTTGTTGAACGCATCGAGCTAGACCCAACTGCCGCGCGAGGAATTGTTTACTACAGAATCTCTCGCCCAGCAACTGGGATTAAACTGGCGTCCCCTAGGGGATTCGAACCCCTGTACCCACCGTGAAAGGGTGGTGTCCTAGGCCTCTAGACGAAGGGGACAGGACATAAAACAAACTTCGCCAGCGCATCGAACCAGCCTGAATCAGGCTTTTTGGTGGAGGTAAGCGGGATCGAACCGCTGACCTCTTGCATGCCATGCAAGCGCTCTCCCAGCTGAGCTATACCCCCGTTGCTGTTCGTCGCGCACTGCGAAGAAACGAGATTATGCACCAAAATTAAATCGCGTGCAAGCGAGACAGCACAGTGTGTTTTCCGAGCAACGCCAGCACCGCGTCGATGGCCGGGGTCTGGGCCCGGCCGGTAACCGCCACGCGCAGAGGAATGCCCAGTTGCGGCATTTTGATCTGGTGTTGCTTGAGCAGGGATTTCATCAGGGCGCCCAGATGTTCAGCCGTCCAGTCCGGAAGCTCGTCCGCCTGGCGCGCGAAATCGCGCAGCACGACGCGCACCCCGTCGCCCAGGTGCTGTTCCCGTAGTGCGGGATCCACCGCGGCCGGGTCGAAAGGCGCGTAGAACAGCATCGCGTCATCGGCCAACTGCTCCAGTGTTTCGGCGCGCGGGGCCAGCAGAGCCAGCACGTCGGGCAATGCGGGGCCCTGCTCCAGTTGGCCGCCACGGCGCTGGATCCGGCTCGCTACCCGCGGCCCCAGTTGTTCAGGTGTCAGTTGGCGAAGATAGTGGGCATTCACCCAGTTCAGCTTTTTAGGATCCCATTGGGCGGCGGACTTGGCCAGATGGCTGCCGTCGAACCACCCGATCAGTTGCTCGCGGCTGAAGAGCTCGTCGTCGCCATGGCTCCAGCCCAGGCGCGCCAGGTAGTTGACCATGGCTTCCGGCAGATAACCCTGATCGTCGTACTGCATGACGCTGACCGCGCCGTGGCGCTTGGAGAGCTTTTCGCCATCGGGACCCAGAATCATCGGCACATGCCCGTAGCGCGGCGGCTCGGCGCCCAGCGCGCGCAGGATGTTGATCTGCCGCGGCGTATTGTTGACGTGGTCGTCGCCGCGGATCACGTGGGTGATGCGCATGTCCCAGTCGTCGACCACCACGCAGAAGTTGTAGGTGGGCGTGCCATCGGGCCGGGCGATGATCAGGTCGTCGAGCTCGGTGTTGGCGAAGCTGATCGTACCCTTGACGAGATCGTCCCAGCTCACCACGCCATCGGCCGGATTGCGGAAACGCACCACGGGCCGGCGGCCCTCGGGCGGCTGCGGCAGTTCCTTGCCGGGCTCGGGCCGCCAGGTGCCGTCGTAGCGCGGCTTGAGCCCCGCCGCGCGGGCGCGCTCGCGCATCGCGTCGATTTCTTCCGGCGAGCTATAGCAGTGATAAGCCTGGCCACTGGCCAGCATCTGCGCGATGACCTCGCGATAGCGATCCATCCGCTGCATCTGGTAGAACGGGCCTTCGTCGGGTGCGAAGCCCAGCCAGGCCATGCCGTCGAGGATGGCCTGCACGGCCTCCGGTGTGGAGCGTTCGACGTCGGTATCTTCGATGCGAAGCACGAAGGTGCCGCCGAAATGGCGGGCGAAAGCCCATGAGAACAGGGCGGTCCGGGCTCCACCGAGATGGAGAAAGCCGGTGGGCGAAGGCGCGAACCGGGTGCGCACGGCGGGCGCGTCGTTGGTGTGGGTGCTCATGGCATTATTGTAAGCGGCTCACGGACGCGAGCCGAGGGGCGCATCGTTCAAGCGGCAGCCTGCTGATTGAATTAAAAAGCCCCTACCGGCGCGATGCCGATAGGGACTGAATGGTATTCCAGCGACTCGCAGGCATGGCGCACCAGACGAGCTCAACAAGCCTTGATCAAACCCTCGGGAAGCCGATGCTCGCCATGATGAGCTGTGCCATCAATACCGCCGCGTGAGGGTTTCCGCCACGCAGACCGGGCGCTCGCCGCCCTCGCGTTCGATGGTGGCGACCACGGTGAGCTGCGCGCCGTCGTCCGGCAGCTTCTTGTACTCCTTGAGCGTGAAGACGGCGCGCACGCGGCTGCCTACCGGCACCGGGGCTGGAAAACGCACTTTGTCGAGCCCGTAGTTGACGGCCATGCGGCCGCCGTCGATGCGATAGGCGGTGGCGCCCAGCGCGGGCAGCAGCGACAAAGTCAGGTAGCCGTGGGCAATGGTGCCGCCGAAGGGGCCTTTCGCGGCCCGTTCGGGATCGGTATGGATCCATTGATGGTCGCCGGTCACTTCGGCAAACCCGTTGACGCGGGCCTGGTCGATGTGGATCCAGTCGCTGACGCCGATCTCCTGGCCGACCAGGGGTTCCAGCTCCGTGTAGCTCTGGAAGACACGCATAAAAATCTCTCCGATGTTTTGTCGAGTTGCAAACAACCGCGGGACGGCCGCCGCCGCCCTTAACCTGAGGTTATGGAAGAGCCATGCATAGGTATTGGATTGCATGGCTGCCGGGCCACTATAGTCCCCAGTCCAACCGGTGTCGAGCGCCCCGAAGGGCCCGTCAGAACACCCTTTTACGGAGATTCCCATGTTCCATCGCCCGTCCTTGCGCGTCCTTCTGGGCGCGAGCCTGCTCACCCTGGCGACTCAGGCCGCCGCCCAGACCTTCCCGGACAAGCCGCTGCGCTTCATCGTGCCATTTCCGCCGGGCGGCACCACCGACAGCATCGCGCGCATCGTCGCCAACCAGACCTCGGCCATCCTGGGCCAGAACATCATTGTCGAGAACCGGCCAGGCGCGGGCGGCAATATCGGCACCGCCCAGGTTGCCCAGGCGGAGCCAGACGGCTACACCCTGGGCGTGGTCGGCAACAGCTTTGCCGTCAATCCGGCGTTGTACGGCTCGCTGCCCTTCGACCCCGCCGGCATGCGCGCCGTGGCGCTGCTGGGCGAGGTGCCGTTCGTCATGATCGCCTCTCCCGCCGCACCGTTCCAGGACGTGGCCGGACTGGTGGAACAGGCACGCCAGCCACAAGGCCTGGCCTACGCGTCCGGCGGCAATGGCACGGTCAGCCATCTGGGCATGCATTGGTTCACCGATCTCGCCGGAGTGCCGATGACGCATGTGCCATATCGCGGCGTCGCGCCAGCTGTCACCGACGTGATGGGCGGACAGGTGCCGGTCATGCTGGATACGCTGGTCAACAGCACGCCGCCCCTGCAGGCCGGACGCGTCCGGCCGCTGCTGGTCACCACCGCCGAGCGCGAACCCGGTTTGCCGGAAGTCCCCACCGCCGCCGAGGCCGGCTTTCCCGATCTGGTGTTCTCGGCATGGATCGCCGTCGTCGCGCCGGCCGGCACTCCCGAACCGGTGGTGACGCGCCTGAACGAGGCCGTGAACGAAGCGCTGCGCTCCCCCGAAGTCGTCGAGGCATTCGCGCGTACCGGCACGCAGCCGCGCCCGATCTCGGTGGCCGAAACCCAGGATTATTTGAAGCGGGAAACCGAGCGTTGGGGCGAAGTGGTGCGCTCCTCCGGCGCCAAGGTGGATTGAGGCCGGCGGCATGGAACGGAGAAGTCCCGTGACGCCCCCCGAGCCGGCGGCCGCCGGCCAGCTACGGCTGCGCCGGCTGGAAGACGATGCCGGGCCTGAAGCCGTCGCCGACCATCTGCGGGCCCTGGATTCCCGGCCGGGCATGTACTACGGCAGCGACTACGCCAGCGACCCCGTGTTCCAGCATGAGGCGCACGTGTTCGTCGACCCCGCGGTACGCCTGACACTGGCGGCCGGCACCCTGGCTTTGCAGCCCTTGGACGCCGCGGGAGCCGCCGTCGTTCGCCATTGGAGCCGGGGCCTGCCCGGCGCCTGGCGCCCCGACGGCGCCTTCCTGCCCGACCTGCCGCGCTGGGATCCCTCCGGCGACGGCCACCATCCCGCCGCGGCCTTGCTGCGCACTCTGTTGGCACAATTCTCGGGAGAGACCCGTGGCCTGTCCTTGTTCGGCTGCTGGAACGCCGACTATTGGCGGCTGGAGGGCGGCAGCGGCGCCGACCCCGCCGCGGCCAGGGCCGTGCTCTACCTGCCGCTGTCCTTCCTGACGATACGGGGTCCCGTCGTCCGGTCGGTGCGTTTTCTGCTGGAGGATACATCCGATACCGGCGGAGACGCGGCGGCCTTCGCGGCCCATGGCGCCGTGGCCGGAGCGGTCGAAGCACCGCCCGCGGCGGATGATTTTCCCCAAGGAGCTTATGCCCATCGCGTCGCACAGGCACTGGATGCCCTCGCGCGCGGCGACGTGCTTTCCGTCGCGTTGTCGCAAGCCTTCCGCCGGCGATGGTCGGGCAGCGCGGCGGAAGCCTTCGCCCAACTGCGCCGACGCTATCCGATGCCCGAAATGTACTGTGTCCATTTCGGTGCCGGGGAGTACTTGATGGGGGCCTCTCCCTGCATGCAGGCCCGCCTGGAGGCCGGCGGGCTGGACATCGCGCCGGTGTGCGGCACCGCCCCACGGGGGGCCGACGCCTTGGCCGACGCCAGCCACGCCATGGCGCTGCTGCACTCGGAGAAAGAAGGCGCGGCCCTGGCGCTGGGCACCGACGAGCATCTGGCACGCCTCTATCGGCTCTGTGATCCGGCCAGCGTGGCCGTGCTGGCGTACCGCCGGGTTCATCATTTTCAGGCGCTGATCCACGAAATGGCGCACATTGGCGGCCGGCTGGCGGCCGGGGCCGACTGGCTCGACGTGCTGCTGGCCACCTCGGCCACCGCCACCTCGACCGGCGTCCCCAAGCGCAGCGCGCTGGCTCTGATCGCCGCCGCTGAAGCCAGCCCGCGCGGCTGGTACACCGGCGCTGTCGGCCGTATCGGCGTGGACGGCAGCCTGCGGATAGGGACCATCATGCGGCCCGCCTGGATACGTGGCGACATGGTGGAAATCCGCACCGGCAGCCTGCTCGTGGGAGGTTCCGATCCAGCCGAGGAAGAGGAAGAAACGCGGATCAAGGCCGCCTCCCTGCTGTCGTTGCTGGATCAGGCCTCGCCACTCGCGCCAGCCAGCGAGCCGGACGGCGACCCAGCCGCTGGCGCCATACCGGATGGCGCTACGACCGCTGTGCGGGGCGCCCCGGAAACGGCGACACCGTGCGCGCCACGGGTTTACCTGGAGGGCGGCAACGATCCCCTCCAGCCGATCACGGCGGGCCTGCTCGCCCGTTGCGGCGCGGAGGTCGTGGAATACGAGATGGGCGGGTTGGCGTTCCTCAAGCAGCATCCGCGCGCCGCGATACGCGTGCTGACCCGGATGCGCGCCGGTGAAGGGCTCCCCATCGACCGGAACCCGTCCTTCGGCAGCGGCGGGGACTTGCCTACCCTGCTGTTGGGCGCCGCCGCCGAGGCCGCGCTGGCGTCATGGGGCTGGGCGGAGGAGCCCTCGGCCGGACTGCTGCAGCCCGGCCTCGGCATCACCGTTCATCCCTGCCACGACACTCCTCTGGCGGACTTCGGCCCCTTCCTGGCCGGTGATTATCCGGCACGCCGTTTCGCCGCCGCCGATGCCCCCGCCGAGCTGACCGTGCTCGCCACCGACGGCGCAGGCACCCTGCTTGCCTTCCGCCATCGCTCGCTCCCCGTCATCGGCCTGTTGTTTCGTCCGGAATCCGTGCTGGCGACGGGCGGCCAAGCGGGCCAGCGCCTGTTGGCCCGCCTCTTGCGCATCCTGGCCCCGGACGCTTTCACCCCTTCATCAGGAGCCCACCCATGATCACCGGCACCACGCGTCTGGTCGCCATCGTCGGCCAGCCCATTGCGCAGGTGAAGTCCCCCGAGAACTTCAATTCGTGGTTCGCCGCCACCGGCCGCGATACGGCCATGGTGGCGCTCGACCTCGCGCCCGACGCCTTGCGGAGCTTCGTCGATACGGCGCGCGGACTGCACAATCTGGACGGCTTCGTCGTCACCATTCCCTACAAACAAAGCATCGTGCCGCTGCTCGATGCGGTATCGGCCCGCTCGCGGGCTCTGCGCTCGGTCAACGTCGTCCGCCGCCATGCGGATGGGCGGCTGGAGGGCGACATCGTGGATGGCCTGGGCTTTCTGGCGGCCGCCGCGTCTCACGGCTTCGCGCCAAGCGGACGGCGGGCCTTGGTCGTGGGAGCCGGTGGCGTCGGCAGCGCCATCGCGCATGCCCTGTGCGAAGAAGGACTCGCCGGCCTGGCCCTGATCGATGCCGCGCCCGGCCGGGCGGACGCCCTGTCGAGTCATCTGGCCGCCGCCTTCGGCGTGCGCTGCCTGGCCGAGCCGAAAAGCCTGGCGGCCTTCGATCTGGTGGTCAATGCCACGCCCGCCGGCATGGCCGGCCACGCCAGCCTGCCCTTGCCTGCCGAACTCCTGGATACCTTGGCGTCCGCCGCGCTGGTGGCCGATGTCGTCACGGCGCCAGCCGAGACGCCGCTGCTGGCGTATGCACGCCTGCGCGGTTGCCGGATTCAAAGCGGCCCCGAGATGGCGAGCGCGCAGCGCGAGTTGCTCGCCGGCCACCTGGGTCTGGCGAACGGTGCGTAATGCCATGACGGATCACTACGACGTTATCGTGATCGGCGGCGGCTCCGCGGGGATTGCCGCCGCCTCCGGCGCGGCCCGCTGCGGCGCGCGCACCTTGCTGGTGGAGCGCTATGGCTTCCTGGGCGGCGCGGCCACCAATGCTTTGGTGCTCGCCTACTGCGGCTTCTACTTGCCCGGCCCCCGGCCCGTTCCTGCCGTCGAGGGAGTCGGCGCCGCCCTGCTGGCCGGACTGCGCGCCATCGGCCAACCCGTAGAGCCGCGTCTCTCGCGCAACGGCAACTGGATCGTGATGAGCGATCCCGAAGCGGTGAAATTGGCCACCGATCGCCTGATCTCGGCAAGCGGTGCCGAGGTACGGCTGCATTGCCAACTCATCGACGCCCGCCGCGAAGGCAATGGCATGACCGGGGCCGTCCTGGCCGATGCCGCCGGTTTGCACCGCGTCACCGCCAGCGCCTGGGTCGACGCCTCGGGCGAGGCCACGCTGGCGGCCCGCGCCGGCGCGGCTCTCAATCCCGCCGTGCATGCCGGCACGGTGCAGCCCGCCTCCTATCCGGCCCGGCTGGGCGGCGTCGCCGCCGACGCCCGCATCGACCGCGAAGCACTGAGCGACGCCATCCGCCGGCTGGACGCCGGCGCCTCGCCCGCCATCACTCGCCGCGACGGCGGTGTGCTGATTCCATTGCCTTGGCCCGGCCAGTGGTGGTGGACGGCGATCGATCTCGTGACCGACGGCCTTCATGGCCAGGACTTGGCTCGCGCCGAACGTCTGGGCCGCGAGCGCGTCCACCGCGCTCTGGATATTCTGCGCACCCAGGCCGGTTTCGAGTCCGCGGTACTGCTGGCCACCGGACCGCAGTTGGGTCTGCGCGAAACCCGGCGACCGATCTCCCGCGAGGATCTGCGCGGCGCCGACGCGCTGGCCGGCCGCCGCCTGGCGGACGGCCTGGGCCGCGCCAGCTGGCCCATCGAACATCATGCGGCGCCGGGCCAGGCAACCTTCGCACCGCTCGGCGGCGAAGGCTACTTCGATATTCCCGCCGACGCCCTGCGCGCCCAGGCCATCGACAATCTTTATCTCGCCGGCCGCGTGGTTGGCAGCGACCCGCAGGCCTACAGTTCGGTGCGCGTCATGGGCACGGCATTCGCGACCGGCCATGCCGCCGGCGTCCTAGCCGCCACCGCCGCGGAAAACGGCACCGCCGAGCTCGGCCGCGTTCGTGCCGCACTCCTCGCCCAGGACGCTCTGCTATGAGACATCTCGTATCAACCCACAGTTGCGAGCTTAAGGTTTTGGGCGGCGCGATGCGGGAATGGGGCGCAGGGGTCTCGGCCGACCCAAGCGCGCCCGGTAGCGCTCCGCCGGAGGCAAACCCTTCCTCAGGGAGGAATTCGCCCGGTAACTGGAGAGTAGTACCATGAGTACCGACTATCACACCGATCTGCTCGTCATCGGCTCGGGAGCGGGAGGCCTCGCCGCCGCGCTCACCGCCCGCGAACAGGGCCTCGAGGTGCTGGTGGTCGAGAAAACCGGCCTGTTCGGCGGCGCGTCGGCGATTTCCGGTGGCGCGATCTGGATTCCCGGCAACCGGCAGGCACGAGCCGCCGGATTGGACAGCGATCTCGCCGCTGCCCGTACGTATCTGGAGCAAGTCATCGGTCCGGACTACGACGCTGCACTGATCGAGGCATATCTGACTCATGGCGCCGAGGCCCTGGCTTTCCTGGAGAGCCATACGGAATTGCGGTTGCGGGTGCGGCCGCACTCTCCCGACTACCACGGCGAACTGGCGGGCGCCTCCGACGGCGGACGCGTTCTGGAAGTCGAGACCTATGATGGCCGTGCGCTGGGCCCGCTGTTCGAACATCTGCGCCCCCCACCCGCCAGCATGCTGCTGTTCGGCGGCATGATGGTCAACCGCGTGGACGTCCAGCATTTCCTGGACGCCCGCCGCTCCTGGCGTTCCCTGCGGCATTGCCTGGGCCTATTGACGCGCTATGCGCGCGATCGGCTGCGCCATGCCCGGGGCACCCGCCTCACGGTCGGCAATGCTTTGATGGCGCGCCTGCTGGCCTCGACCCGCCAGCGCAATATCCCCCTGTGGCGCCATGCCGCCGTCGACGGTCTTCTCGTAGAGGATGGTGTCGTCACCGGAGCGCGGATCCTGCACGAGGGCCGGCTTGTGCAACTTTCCGCTCGGCGAGGCGTAGTGCTGGCCACCGGCGGGTTCGGCGCCAGCCCCGAAGCGCCGGCGCAGCGGCCCGGCACCGGCGACGATCATCGCAGCATGACCCCGGCCGGCAGCACCGGCGACGGTCTCCGCCTGGGCGAGGCCGCGGGCGCCGCGATCGGCTCCGGCCTGGCCAGTCGTTTTTACTGGGCACCCGTGTCCGTCTTGCGCCGTGCCGACGGCAGCACCGAAGCCTTCCCACATCTGGTCACCGATCGCGCCAAGCCCGGCATGATCGCGGTGGATCGCCAGGGCCGGCGCTTCGTCAACGAAGCGGACTCCTACCATCGCTTCGTGACCGCCATGCTGGCCGATCCGACACGGCGCTCGCCATGCCATCTCCTGTGCGACAGCCGGGCGCTGGCCGCTTATGGCCTGGGGCTCGCCCGGCCGGCGCCCGCCGGCAACCAGGCTTTGATACGCGCCGGCTACCTCTTGCGCGCCGACAGCCTGGAAGCGCTGGCAACGCAGATGGGCGTCGATCCCGCCACGCTGGCCGGCACCGTCGCCCGGTACAACGCTCATGCCAGGGAAGGCCGGGACCCGGACTTTGGCAAGGGCGACAGCAGCTACAACCGCGCCCAGGGAGATCCCGGCCATCCCGTCCATCCCTGCCTCGCCGCGCTGGAGGCGCCGCCCTTCTATGCCGTACGCCTGCATACCGGCGACCTGGGGTCGGCCGCCGGCATGCGCACCGACGCTAACGCCCGCGTGCTGGATGCACGCGGCGAGCCGGTTCCCGGGCTCTACGCCGCGGGCAACGACATGCATTCCATCATGAATGGCACTTACCCCGGGCCCGGCATTACCTTGGGCCCGGCGCTCACTTTCGGATATCTGGCGGGGCGCCACGCCGCCCGGCGTGACGAACTCCGGCCCCTCGGCCAGACCGTCTCCGCACCGCCGCCTTCCACCTCTGGAGAATTTGTATGATTTATGAGCTTCGTACCTACACCCTGCGACCCCTGCTCGCCGGCGACTGGCTGGCGCTCTACCGATCGGAGGGGCTGCCGGTGCAGCAGGAACTGCTTGGCCAATTGGTGGGCTTTTTCACCACTGAGTTCGGACATCTCAATCAAGTCGTCCATTTGTGGGCCTACGCCAGCCTGGACGACCGCGCCGAGCGGCGTGCGCGACTTGCCGGCGACCTCCGCTGGCAGTCGTTCTCGAAGCGCAATCGGGAACTGGACGCCGTAGTGGATCTGCAGTCCAGTATTCTCAAGCCCACGGACTTCTCGCCTTTGTCCTGACGATCCGCGCGTGGCGGCGAGCCCGTCGCCGCCCTCCTCAGGCCGGCAGGCCGAAGGCGTGCCAGGCCTGGTCGAAAGTCTCGCAGAAAGCCTGGCCGAGCTCGGCGAGCGGGCTACGCCGATTCTGCACCAGTTGCACCTCGAAACGCGCGGAGGTCGCGAAGGGGCGCACCACCAGGGAAGGAAACAGCGCATCGGCCACGACGATCGCCTCCACCACGGCGACGCCGGCGCCCATCAGGCTGAGCGCGCATGCGCTCTGGCCCGAGCGCACCTCCACGGCAATGTCCATCTCGTCGGCGAGATCGCCGTAGATCATGGCGTCGCTCACCCGATACGCGGGCTCGGCCGGATAGGCGATGATCTTGTGCCCCAGGAGATCGGCGGGCTGGACGCTATCGAGGCGGCTCAGAGGGTGGCCTTCGGGCATCACGCACACCATCCCGTATTGATACCGGTGCAGCACCTCCAGCCAAGGGTGCTGCACGTCGAACAGCGCCGCTCCCACGGCATTGTCGTTCTGCTCGACCAAATCGTCGATCAGCAGTTTGGGAATCGTGAGTTCCAGCCTTACCCGGCTATCGGGCCAACGCTGCGTCAACAGGCTGATGGCCTTGGGCATGACACAAGCGCCCAGACTGGGCGAAGCCATGATGAAGAGCCGCCTCCGGCCCTGGACACCGAGGTCGCGAGCCACTTGGCGAACACGTTCGATATGCGTCCAGGCGCTGCCGATCTCGGCATAGAGCTGGTGCGCCGCGGAGGTGGGCACCAGCCTGCCGCGGCTGCGCACGAATAGCGGCACGCGGAGACGCGCTTCCGCGGCGGCCAGGACTTTGCTCACCCCCGGCTGCGACACATGCAGCAGTTGAGCCGCGCCGGCCACCGTCCCGGTGAGCATCACGGCGCGAAAGACTTCCATTTGCCGCAGATTCATGCCGCTTCGCGGAGTGGCCCGCAGACCGAAGGCGGGGACCCAGGCCGGCTTTCAGAGTGGCTGATACGCAACGCCGGCCTCTCCCGCCAAACCGATTTGTTATTGCTGGGGGCGGTAGAGATAAATCTCGACCCGGCGATTCTCGGCCCGGCCTTGCGACGTGGCGTTGCTGGCGACCGGATCGGAGGCGCCACGGCCCTCGGCGGTGAGACGGCCGGCGGCCACGCCCTGGCGCTCGAGGTAGCTGACGACGCTGCCGGCGCGGTTTTGCGACAGGGTCTGGTTATAGGCGGCCTGGCCGGTGCTGTCGGTGTGGCCGACGATGTGGGCGCGCAGCGACGGGTTTTCGTTCAGCGAGCGCGCCACCGCGTTGAGGACGGGGTAGAGATCGGGCTTGAGCGTGTAGCTATCGGTGGCGAAGGTGACGGTGCTGGGCAGGTTGACCTTGAGCGAGCCGTCGGGCTGTTCGCTCACATCGACGCCCATATCGCTGGCACCGGCGCCTTCGACCTGGCCTTTGATGCGATCCCAGTTGTACCCGGTCACGCCGCCGGCCACCGCGCCGATGCCGGCGCCGATGAGCGCGGCTTTGCTGCTATCGCCGATCAGGGCGCCCAGGCCGGCGCCGAGGGCTGCGCCCGCGCCCGCGCCGATGGCGGTTTGGCCTTGCTGGCCGGAGGTAGTGGCGCAACCAGCCAGCACGAGGCCCGCCGCAGCGATGGAAGCAAAACGCAGGGAGAGATTTCTTGACATGTTTGGACTCCTTGGATGCTGCCGGCAAGTCCGGTTGGACCCCGAAAAGGGGCAAGCGCCGGCTGGATAACCGATTGAAACCGGACCATGACTATGAAAGGATGGAGCCATAGGATAACGCGAGCCGCGTTTTTTGCCGACTCGCTCGGCTTTCCAGTCCCGATACGCCATGCCCCGGCCTTCCCTCGCCCCGCTGCTCGACTCTCGCTCCCTGGTCATCCTGACCAGTCGCCACGCTGCCCCGCTGGTGGCGCCTCCGGTCCGTCTGGCCGGCCGCATCACCCATGTCGTCTTGCACGACCCGGCCACCCACGGCACGCAACTGGCCGGCGTCGAGCCCGGCCAGCGTCCCGACCTGGCCCAGGTGGCGGTGGCGCCCGATGAACTGCCCGCTGCCCTGCGCCTACTGGCCCGCTGGCGGCCCAGAGCCGTGATCGTGCATGCCCTGGCGCCGGCCGGCCTCGACCTGCGCGAGTGGGCCCGCGAACACGATTGCTGGCTGCTCGGGCCACGCAGCTTCGGCGTTCAGCGCCCGCCCGGCGGCCTGAACGCGAGCCGCCATCCCTCGCTGGCGGCTCGTGGCCGGGTGGCGATCATCGTCCAGTCGGAAGCTCTCACCGCCGCCGTCATGGACTGGGCCGACGACACCCGCATGGCCTTCTCCGCGGTCGTTTCGCTGGGCGATTCGGCCACCGTCGGAGTGGACGACCTCCTGGACTTTTTCGCCTTCGATCCGCACACCGACAGCATCGCCCTCTACCTCGACGACCCCGGGCCCGCTCGTCCATTCATGAGTGCCATGCGCGGCGCGGCGCGGGTCAAGCCGGTGGTCGTGCTCAAGGCCGGCCGCCGCCTGCCCGCGCTGCCGGGCGCCGAGGCGGCGCCCGACCCGGTGTTCGATGCCGCCCTGCGGCGCGCGGGCGCGCTGCGCGTACGCTTTTTCCTGCAATTGTTCTCCACCCTGAAGGCGCTGGGCCAGCGCCATCGGCCGCGCGGCTCGCGGCTGGCGCTGCTGGCCAACGGCCAAGGTCCGGTAGACCTCGTGCTCGATGGGCTGGCCGTGTCCCAGGCTCTGCACTTGGCCACCTTGTCGGCCGAAACCCGCGAGCACTTGAGCGGGTTGCTCTCGTCTCATGCCAGCCGCGCCAATCCAGTGATCGAGCCGGCGCCGCTGGCACCCGCAAACTTTCGCCTAGCCATCGAACGCATGCTCGACGATCCCGGCGTGGATGCCCTGCTGGTCATGCTCACGCCCGATCCCGCCAGCGACCTCGAAGCCTTCGCCGATATTCTCATCGAGCTCGTACCGCAGCGCCGCAAACCCCTCGTCGTCTGCCTGATGGGCGACGCGTCGATGCGGCGGCTGCGCGGCCGCTTGGCCCAGGCCCACGTTCCGGCTTTTCGCACGCCGGAAACGGCCGCCGACGCTTTTGCCCAACTGGTGCGTTTCCACGCCAACCAGCAATTGCTGTTGCAGACCCAACCGGCCCGATCCCTGGCCAGCCCGCCGGAGGCCGACAGCTGGAAGACCAGGCTGCAGGCCGCACTGGCCGCCGGTGTCACCGAGCTTCCCCCGCCGCTCGTTCACGAGCTGCTGGCCACCTACGGCATCGTGGAGCACGACGGCCCGCCGCCGCCGGGTACGGTCATCGCGGTACGAGCGCACATCTTCCGCGATGCCAACTTCGGCGCGGTGATCTCGGTGCGCCCCTCGGGCCGCTGGCCGGCGGTTCGCAGCGATAGCCTCGAACTGCTGCCGCTCAATGGCTTTCTGGTCCGCCGCCTGCTGGAGCGCAACCCCTTGTGGCGATTGGCCCTGGCGAGCGAAGTCAATCCGCCCGCGCTGGAGCAGCTCGAGCAACAGCTCCTGCGCCTGGCGGATCTGGCCGTTGCCCACCCCGAACTGGGCAGCCTGACTCTCGATCCCATCCTGGTCACCGACCGGCAAAGCCTGATTCTCGGCAGCCAGCTTCTTCTCGCGGGGCCCGACCCCGTCGTCCTGCCCGGAGCCGCCACCGCGCCCCATCTCGCCATTGCGCCCTACCCCGTCCGCTGGCGGCGCCGCCAGCGATTTGCCGACGGCACACGCTGGACCCTGCGCGCCATCCGACCGGAAGATGCCGAGGCTTTGCAGAGATTCGTTCGCGGTTTGTCCACCGAGACCCGCTATATGCGCTTCGTGTCGTCGCTGCGCGAGCTGCCCGCGGCGATGCTGGCGCGCTATACCCAGATCGACTACGACCGCGAGGTCGCGCTGGTGGCCGCGGTCGAGATGGCCAATCCCGAGCATCGCAACCATCCGGCCGAAGTTCTGGTGGGCCTGGCGCACTTCCTGCGCAATCCCGACGGCACGGGCGCGGAGTTCGCGCTCGTGGTGGCCGACGACTGGCAGCGCCGCGGCTTGGGGCCGGCCTTGATGCAGGCCCTGCTGGACGCCGCCCGCGAACAAGGCCTGTCGTATCTTGAGGGCCATGTCCTGGCCACCAATCAGGCCATGCTCCGCCTGATGCGGCGCCTGGACTTCCAGAACGACCCCGACGCGGAAGATCCCGGAATGCGGCGGGTCTGGTATCAGCTCACGCCCCCGCTTCGCGACGAATGATGCAGTGCAGCGCAACGGCATGTAAACTCTGCGTGATCGGCCCTTCTGCGACCCACCGCTATCTTGCCCGGCTGCCGCCCGCGCCAGCCAACGCTCCGCAACCCCATGTCGCTTCCTGTTTTCGGCGATGTCGCCCACGTGCAGCCCGCGCCAGCCACCGGCGTTAGTCCGGACGGCGTGGCGCGCATGATCCTGCACGGTTTCGAGCGCCACTACGCGCTATTCCGCTATTGCGCCCAGCGCGCCAAAACGCTGTTCGAGAATGGCGACTGGCACGGTATCCAGCGGCTCAACCGCGACCGCATCGAGTACTACGACACCCGCGTGCGCGAATGCGTGGCCCAGCTCGAACGCCACTATCAGCCCATGCGGCTCGGCGACGCTTTCTGGCAGGCGGTCAAACAGCATTACCTGGGCCTGCTGGGCGATCACCTGCAGCCCGAATGCGCCGAAACCTTCTTCAACTCGGTCTGCTGCCGCATCCTGCGGCGCGAATACTTTCACAACGATTTCATCTTTGTGCGGCCGGCGGTGGCGTCGGAATTCCTGGAAGGCGCCAGGCCCGCCTATCGCTGCTACTACCCCGCCACCGAGGGCCTGCGACGCTCGCTCACCCGCCTGCTGGCCGACTTCGGTCTGGCCGCGCCCTATGCCGACCTGCCGCGCGACGTCGGCCGCCTGATCCGCGCCGCCATTGCCGGCCTGCGGCGCCAGGCGCCGCAGCGCATCGGCGGCTTCCATATCGAGCCGGATTGCCAGGTGCAGGTGCTCGCCACGCTGTTCTTCCGCAACAAAGGCGCCTATGTGGTGGGTCGGCTGATCAACGGCAACACCATCTATCCCTTGGCGATCCCGCTGCTGCGCACGCCGGCGGGCGAGATCGTGGTCGACGCCCTGCTGTTTTCGCCCGACGACCTGGCCACCCTGTTCAGTTTTACCCGCGCCTACTTTCTGGTCGACATGGAGGCGCCAGCCAGCTACGTGGCCTTTTTGCGCTCGCTGCTGCCCAACAAGGCCAATGCCGAGCTCTACACCATGATCGGCCTGCAAAAACAGGGCAAGACCCTGTTCTACCGGGATTTCCTGCATCACCTGCGACACTCGCACGATCGCTTCATCATTGCGCCGGGCATCAAGGGCATGGTGATGAGCGTGTTCACCCTGCCTTCGTATCCTTATGTCTTCAAGGTCATCAAAGACCGCATCACCAAAGAGGGCATGACGCGCGCGGTGGTCAAGCGCAAATACCAGATGGTGAAGCAGCATGACCGCGTCGGCCGCCTGGCCGACACCTGGGAATACTCGCAAGTGGCGCTGCCGCGCGACCGCTTCGATCCGGCCGTGCTCGCCGAACTGCAGCAGCTGGCGCCTAGCCTGATCGAGATCCAGGACGACACGGTGGTGATCCGCCACGTTTATATCGAGCGGCGCATGACGCCTCTCAATCTCTATCTGCAGCATGCCAGCCCGCCACAGCTGGCCCATGGCGTCATCGAGTATGGCAACGCCATTCGCGAACTCGCCGCCGCCAATATCTTCCCCGGCGATATGCTGTTCAAGAACTTCGGTGTCACGCGCTTGGGCCGTGTCGTGTTTTACGATTACGACGAGATCCAGGCCATGACCGAGATGAACTTCCGCCGGATTCCCCCCGCGCCCAACGAGGAAGCCGAGTTGGCCGCGGAACCGTGGTACCCCGTGGGTCCCAACGATGTGTTTCCCGAGGAGTTCAGCCGTTTCCTGCTCGGCAATCCGCGGATCCGGGAGCTTTTCTTGCAGCACCATGCGGCGCTGCTGGATGCCGACTGGTGGGCGGCGCGCCGGCATGCCACGCAGCAAGGCCGCCTCGAAGACATGTTCCCCTACGACACCGCTCAACGCTTCACCGCTTCGGCCGGACCGGCGGTGCGCAAGCCGCCATCCCATGCCACCGGTCCGGCACCTCTCGATCACTCAAGGAGTCATTCATGACCGATCCTATCGTCATCGTTTCAGCCGCCCGCACGCCCATGGGGGGCATGATGGGCAGCCTATCGGGGCTTGCCGCCCACGAATTGGGCGCGATCGCGATCCGCGCCGCCGTGGAGCGTGCCGGACTCAAGCCCGAGCAAGTCGATGAAGTCCTCATGGGCAACGTGCTGCAGGCCGGTCAGGGCCAGGCCCCGGCCCGCCAGGCCACGCTGGGCGCCGGCCTGCCGCGCAGCGTATCGGCAACCACCATTCACAAAGTGTGCGGCTCGGGCATGAAGGCCGCCATGTTCGGCCACGACATGCTGCTGGCCGGCTCCACCGACGTGGTGGTGGCGGGCGGCCAGGAAAGCATGAGCAACGCCCCTTATCTGTTGCTGCGCGGCCGCCAGGGCTACCGCTACGGCCATTCCACGGTCTACGACCACATGGCCCTCGACGGACTGGAAGATGCCTACGATCGCGGCAAGGCCATGGGCGTGTTCGCCGAATCCTGCGCCGACAAGTATGAGTTCTCGCGCGAGGAGCAAGACGCCTACGCCCTCGAATCGCTGCGGCGCGCCAAGGCCGCCAGCGAGGGCGGCCAGTTCGATTGGGAGCTCACGCCCGTCACCGTGGCCGGCCGCAAGGGCGATACCGTCATCTCGCACGACGAAACTCCGTTCAAGTCCCAACCCGAAAAGATCCCCACACTCAAGCCGGCCTTCCGCAAAGACGGCACCGTGACCGCCGCCAACTCGTCGTCGATTTCCGACGGCGCCGCCGCCCTCGTGCTGCTGCGCGCTTCCACCGCCGAGAAGCTCGGTGCCACGCCGCTGGCCCGCGTGGTGGCCCATGCCCAGCATTCGCAGGATCCGGAGTGGTTCACCACCGCCCCGGTCGGCGCCCTCGCCAATCTGTTCCAGAAAACAGGCTGGAAAACGACCGACGTCGATCTCTATGAAATCAACGAGGCCTTCGCGGTGGTTACCATGGCCGCCATGCGCGAGCACCAGTTGTCGCACGACATCGTCAATGTGCACGGCGGCGCTTGCGCCTTGGGCCATCCCATCGGCGCCTCCGGCGCCCGCCTGCTCGTGACGCTGCTGGGCGCCCTGCGCCAACGCGGCGGCAAGCGCGGCATCGCCACGCTCTGCATCGGCGGCGGCGAAGCCGTTGCGATGGCGATCGAAACGCTCTGATCGCCAGACCCGAGCCGGCCCGGATGCCGGCTCAGTCGCCCTGCGCCACGCCCTCCCGGCGCGGGTCGGCGGCAGCCGATAGCGGGCGCACGAGTTCCGGCGGCGACAGCATGATCGTCGCCAGCCCGCTGGGGCGCGGCTCGAACACCACTTCGTGACCGGTACGCTTCAACCGTTCCACCACACTTGCGGGCCAGCCGTCGGGCAGCAGTGTCTCGTTGGCTTCCAGAATCGAGCGAGGATCATTGAACGCCCCGAAGTGACCCATTGCCATCGCCTCCGACGGGCTCAGCCCCCAATCGAGCAAGGCCACCAGGTGATTGACCACGTAATGGATGATCGCCGCCCCTCCCGGCGAGCCGGTGACCAACACCAGGCGACCGCGCTGGCCGTCGGCGCCGCGCTCGAAGACCAGCGTCGGCGCCATCGAGCTGCGAGGACGCTTGCCGCCCTCGACCCGATTGGCATACACGCGGCCGAGCTCGTCTACCGGTACGTCGTGGAAGTCGGTCAATTGGTTATTCAGCAGGAAGCCGTCGACCATCATGTAAGACCCGAAGCCACCTTCGAGCGAGGTGGTCATCGCAAGCGCATTGCCATAGGTGTCGACCAGGGACATATGCGTGGTTTCCGTTCGCCCCGCGCCCGTGTCGCTCGCCCGCCGCAGCCGTGGCAGGCCCGGCAATGCCTTGCCCAGGCTGGCCCGTGGATCGATCAGCGCCGCGCGCCGCGTCAGGTAGTCCGGCTCGAGCAGGAGCCGCACGCTTGGTACCGGCTCCAGGGCAAACCCGGGATCGGCGATGTAATCGTTGCGGTCGGCAAAGGCCAGGCGACCGGCCTCGGTGATGAGGTGCACCGCCTCGGGACTGGGAACGATGGTGCCATTCGCCGTCTGGCGCGGTGACAGCGTGGCGAGGTTGAAGGTTTCGAGAATCCCGAGCATTTGCGCCACCGCAAAGCCCCCCGACGAGGGCGGCGGAAAACCGCAAACTTCCCATTCCCGGTACGGCGTGCACAACGCGGTGCGCTCGATGGCCTCGTAGCGCTCCAGATCGTCGAGCGTGAGTTTGCCCGGGGTGGCGTCAGCCGGAGGCGCAGCCACCTGCTCGACGATCGCGCGTGCCAGTTCACCCTGGTAAAAGCCGCCGCTGCCGTGCGCGGCGATGCGGGCCAGGCTTTGTGCCAGCACCGGGCTATATAACCGCCAACCCACCGGCAAAGGCAGGCCGGCGGGAGTGAAAAAATACGCGGCGGCATCCGGGTCGCGGCGAAGATCGTCGGCCGACGCGGCAATCGAAGCCGCCATGCGCGGCGAGACCGGGAAGCCATCGAGCGCCAGTGCAATCGCCGGCAGGAACAAGCTGGACCAAGGCCTCACGCCATGCCGCTCGTGCGCCATTTCGAGCATGGCCACCAACCCCGGCACCCCCACCGAACGGCCGCTGCGCCGGGGATCGGGCCGTACCGGCTGGCCGCTCTCGGGCTCGGCCTGGCGCAGGTAATCGCCCCAGGCGGCGGCAGGAGCGACTTCGCGCCCGTCGTAGGCCCGCACCTGACCGGTTTCAGCATCGTAATACAGCATGAAGCCGCCGCCGCCCACGCCCGACGACTGCGGCTCGACCACGTTCAGCACCATCTGCGCCGCCACCGCGGCATCGACTACCGTGCCGCCGTCGTTCAAGATGCGATAAGCCGCCTCGGTGGCCTGCGGATGCGCCGTGACGGCCATGAGTTCGCGCGCCCGCACCAGATGGCCTTGGCGGAAACCGCTGGCGATTTCGGGAGCGTCGGAGCCCGCGCCGAACCCCTGCGTCCCGACCTGGGCCCACCCCGGCGCGGCCGGCGAAGCCAGGCCCGACACCAGGATTGCCGCGGCAGCGGCAAGCGCCGCCCATCGCCGGCGCCTCCTGGCCAAGGGCCGCGATTCTGGTACAGTATCCGGCAACTTTGTGTGCGCGCCCATGTTCGAAATCCTCGTTTACCTCTTCGACAATTATCACGCGCCCGCTGCCTGTCCCGAAGCAGACGTTCTGGCGCACCGGCTCGCCTCGGCCGGTTTCACGCATCATGATATCGATGAAGCCTTGGCTTGGCTCTCCGGCCTGGCCGACTCCACCCGCGATTGCATCGAAATGGCCGATCGGGTCCAGCCCGGCGGCGCGCGTATCTTCGCGGATCTTGAATACCAATGGCTCGGCTCCGAAGCCATAGGATTCCTGATGTTCCTCGAAAGTTCAGGGATCATCACGCCGGTCATGCGCGAGATCATCATCGATCGGTCGCTGGATGTCGGCGAGCGCCCGATCGGGCTCGATCGGCTGCGCATCATCGTCCTGATCGTGCTCTGGAGCCAGGAAGCCGACATCGATAACCTCATTCTCGATCATCTGCTCGACGAACAGCTCGTTCGTCGCCTGCACTAGAGGCACGGAGCCCGTCCGCCCCGAGCCTCGGCATGCCGCAACTTGCACGATCCAAAGCGGCCCCCGTATCATGCCGGGCATCGCGGCGTCCCCATAACCCCACGCCATCCGGCGCGGCAGGGGCGCCGAACCTGGTTGTTTGTGGAAACTCATGGGAAAAACACTCATCATCGCCGAGAAGCCGTCGGTGGCGCTCGACATCTCGCGTGCGCTCGGCGGCTTCAAGCGCGAGGGCGATTATTTCGAAAGCGACACCTACGTCCTGTCGTCGAGTGTCGGCCACCTGCTCGGCCTGGTAGCCCCCAACGACCCGGTCAAAGGTAAATGGAGCTTCGCCCACCTGCCGGTGATCCCGCCCCAGTTCGAGCTCGGGCCAGCCGACAAACGATCGCAGGAGCGCCTCAAGCTGCTCGTGCGCCTGATCAAGCGCAAAGACGTCGACGACATCATCAACGCCTGCGACGCGGGGCGCGAAGGCGAGCTCATCTTCCGCTACATCACGCAGTACGCCGGCACCAATAAGCCCATCCGCCGCCTGTGGCTGCAATCCATGACGCAACAGGCCATTCGCGACGCCTTCGCCAACCTGCGCCCCGACGAAACCATGAAGCCCCTTGAAGCCGCGGCCAGATCCCGCGCCGAGGCCGACTGGCTGGTGGGCATCAATGGCACCCGCGCCATGACCGCCTTCAATAGCAAGGATGGCGGCTTCTTCAAAACGCCGGTGGGGCGGGTGCAAACCCCCACCCTGGCCATCGTGGCCGCGCGTGAAGAAAACATCCGGCGCTTCGTCTCGCGCGACTACTGGGAAGTCCGCGCCAACTTCGTGGCCGCCGCCGGCTTCTATGAAGGCCGCTGGTTCGACCCGAAGTTCAAAAAAGACGAGCGCGATCCCGAGAAGCGGGAGTCGCGCCTGTGGTCGCTGCCCGCCGCCGAATCCATTGTCGCCGCCTGCCGCGAACAACCGGGCAGCGTCACCGAACAATCCAAGCCGTCCACCCAGCTCTCGCCGCTGCTGTACGATCTCACCAGCCTGCAGCGCGAAGCCAACTCGCGTTTCGGCTTTTCGGCCAAGGCCACGCTGTCGCTCGCGCAGGCCCTGTACGAGCGGCACAAGGCGCTCACCTACCCGCGAACCGACTCCCGCTATCTGCCGGAAGACTATCTCGGTACGGTCAAGGGCACGATGGACGTCCTCGCCAGCGCCGAGAGCGGCAGCGCGCGGCCCATGGCGCCTTTCGCACGTCGCGTGCTGGAACAAGGCTGGGTCAAGCCCAACCGGCGCGTGTTCGACAACCGCAAGGTCTCCGATCACTTCGCCATCATTCCCACCCTGCAGGCGCCCCGCGAACTGAGCGAAGCCGAAGCCAAGCTCTACGACCTCGTCGTCCGGCGCTTCCTGGCGGTGTTCTACCCCGCCGCCGAGTACCGGGTCACCACCCGCATCACCGAAGTCACCGGCCACCACTTCAAAACCGAAGGCAAGGTCTTGGTGGCGCCGGGCTGGCTGGAAGTCTACGGCCGCGAAGCCCAGGGCGATGAGGCCAACCTGACTCCCGTGGCCGAAGGCGAGACCGTGCGCACCGAAGACATCGAGGTCGTAAGCCTGGCCACCAAGCCGCCACCGCGCTACACCGAAGCCACGCTGCTCTCGGCCATGGAAGGCGCCGGCAAGCTGGTGGAAGACGAAGAACTGCGCGAGGCCATGTCGGCCCGCGGCCTGGGCACGCCGGCGACGCGGGCGGGCATCATCGAAGGTCTCATCAACGAGGTCTACCTGCGCCGCGAGGGCCGCGAGCTCGTTCCCACCGCCAAGGCTCGCCAATTGATGACGCTGCTCTCGGGCCTGGATGTGGATGAGCTCACCTCGCCCGAATTGACCGGAGAATGGGAGCACAAACTCTCGCAGATCGAGCAGGGCCAGCTCGATCGCGAAGCGTTCATGCGCGAGATCGCCCAAATGACGCAGGTGATCGTCAAGCGCGCCAAAGAGTACGATCGCGACAGCGTGCCGGGCGACTACGCCACGCTGCAAACGCCGTGCCCGCGTTGCGGCGGCGTGGTCAAAGAGAATTATCGCCGCTATGCCTGCACGCAGTGCGACTTCTCCATCGGCAAACACCCCGGCGGCCGCACCTTCGAGCTGCCCGAAGTCGAAACCCTGCTGGCGGAACGCACGCTGGGGCCACTGCACGGCTTCATCAGCAAGATGGGCCGCCCATTCTCGGCGCTGTTGCGCATCACCGACGAATACAAGCTCGAGTTCGACTTTGGCCAGAACGACGCCGAGGACGACACCGAGGTCGATTTCTCGCAGCAGACTTCCGTAGGGCCCTGCCCCAAATGCCAGGCCCGCGTCTTCGAGCATGGCATGAGCTATGTTTGCGAAAAATCCGTGGGCCCTCAAAAAACCTGCGACTTCCGCGCCGGCAAGGTGATCCTGCAGCAAGAAGTCACGCCGGAGCAGATGCATAAACTGCTCACCGACGGCCGCACCGACCTGCTCGACGGCTTCGTTTCCAGCCGCACCAACCGCAAGTTCAAGGCGTTCCTGGTGCGCCAGCCCGATGGCAAGATCGGCTTCGAGTTCGAGCCGCGGCCAGCCAAAACGACGGCCAAGAAGGCCGCGGGCAAGACCGCCACGAAGGCCGCCGACACGCCAGCGCCGACCAAGACGGTGAAGGCCGCCAAAACTCCCGCCAAGGCCCCCGCCAAGAAAGCGGCCAAAAAGGCCGCCAAGAAGGCTGCGGGCAAGACCGCCGCCAAGAAGGCCACGACTCGCCGTACCGCCACCGCCGGCGACACCGTCTGAGGGGGCCGCGTCCATGGCAGACACCCCCCAGCGCCCGTGGCACGTGCTGCGCCGCTCGTCGATCCATGGCACGGGCGTCTACGCCGCGCGCAAGATCCCGGCGGGTACGAGCGTCTTCGAATACCTGGGCGAACGCATCTCGGCCGACGAAGCCGACGCGCGCCATCCGGTCGACCCCGACGACCCCTTCCACACCTTCTTTTTTTCGCTGAGCAACGGCGAAGTGATCGATGGCAACGCCGGCGGCAACGACGCGCGCTGGATCAATCATTCCTGCGCGCCCAACTGCGAAACCGAAGAAACCGACGACCACCGCATCTTCATCCATGCCCTGCGCGACATCCGCCGTGGCGAGGAGCTGTTCTTCGACTATGGATTGATCCTGGAAGAGCGCCACACCCGCAAGGTCAAGGAACAATACCGCTGCCTTTGCGGCGCGGCCGATTGCCGCGGCACCATGCTGGCGCCCAAGCGCCGCAAACGGCGACCGGCGGATGCTTGATGCTAAAATGGCTCTTGCGCGGCAGGGTTAGCCGCGGCTTCTGGCGCCGATTTGCGTGATCCGCTTGCGGGCGCCTCATAAATCCCGCTAAAGAGGTCCATCGTGTCATCTTCGCCCCCCCCGGCCGAATCCCAGCCGCATGGTTCGTCGGTCGGCATCGTCCAGCCCCAGTTCCTCGAGTTTTCCGAACCCCTCACCCTCGCGAGCGGCGCCGTTCTGCCGGCCTACACCCTGGCGATCGAAACCTACGGCACGCTCAACGCCGATCGCAGCAATGCGGTGCTGGTGTGCCACGCGCTCAACGCCTCGCATCACGTGGCCGGGGTCTACGCCAACGAGCCGCGCAGCGTGGGCTGGTGGGACAATATGATAGGGCCGGGCAAGCCGCTCGACACCAATCGCTTTTTCGTCATCGGCATCAACAACCTGGGTTCGTGCTTCGGCTCCACCGGGCCGGCCAGCATCGATCCGGCCACCGGCAAACCGTGGGGTCCGCGTTTCCCCGTGATCACGGTCGAAGACTGGGTGCACGCCCAAGTCCGCGTCGCCGACCGCCTCGGCATCGAGCGCTTCGCCGCGGTGATGGGTGGCTCGCTGGGCGGCATGCAAGCGCTCAGCTGGTCGCTCACCTACCCCGACCGCGTGGCCAATTGCGTGGTCATTGCCAGCTCGGCCAGGCTCTCGGCGCAGAACATCGCCTTCAACGAAGTGGCGCGGCGCGCCATCATGACCGACCCCGACTTCCACGATGGCGACTACTACGCCCATGGCACCGTGCCGCGCCGGGGTCTCTCCATCGCCCGCATGGTGGGACACATTACCTATCTGTCGGGCGACAGCATGGCCGAAAAATTCGGGCGCAACCGCCGCGACGCCGCACCCGACTATCAATACGGCTACGGCATAGAATTCGAGGTCGAATCTTATCTGCGCTACCAGGGCGAGAAGTTCTCCGGCTATTTCGACGCCAACACCTACCTCCTGCTCACCCGCGCCCTGGATTACTTCGATCCGGCACGCGCCTTCGGCGGCGACCTGGCCACCGCCCTGGCGCCCACCCGGGCGCGCTTCCTGCTGGCATCGTTCACCACCGACTGGCGCTTTCCGCCCGAGCACTCCCGCGAGATCGTGCGCGCCCTGCTGCGCCACCACCGTCCCGTCAGCTACGCCGAGATCGACGCACCCCACGGCCACGACGCCTTCCTGATGGACCATCCCCGCTACCACTCGGTGGTGCGCGCCTATTATCAACGCATTGCCGAGGAGCTGGGGCTATGACCACGCGCCCAAGCGCAAGCCCTGTCCTTCAGGACGGAGTCAAGCGAGATAGTTCTCCTCTGGAGCCGAAGGCTCCCCCAAATGGTGGCGGAGAAGCTCCTGCCGAGAGATCGGAGTTCCTCACGACCAACACGGCCTTGCGACCCGATCTGCAACGCATCGCCAGCTGGATCGACCCGGGCAGCCGGGTGCTGGATCTCGGATGCGGTGACGGCACTTTATTGGCTCATTTGGCGCGCACCCACAACGGCAGCGGCGCCGGGGTTGGTGTGGAGATCGATGCCGAGCGGGTCGTGCGCTGCATCGAACGCGGCGTAAACGTGATCCAGCAGAACCTGGAAGACGGCCTGGCGCTGTTCGACGACCAGCAGTTCGACACCGTCGTGCTGTCGCAAACCCTGCAGTCGATGCGCCACACCGAGCACATCCTGCGCGAAATGGCCCGCGTGGCCCGCCAGGGCATCGTCTCGGTGCCCAACTTCGGCTACTGGCCCCATGGCTGGTCCATCCTGCGCGGCCGCATGCCCGTGGGCGACCACCTGCCCTACCAGTGGTACGACACGCCCAACATCCATTTGTGCACCCTGCAGGATTTCGAGCGCCTGGCGGCCGACCTCCACCTGCCCATCCTCGACCGCGCCACCTTCAACCGGGGGCGAGAGGTGAAGGCGCTGCCGCAATGGCGGGCGACGCTGGGGGTGTATCGCTTTGCGTCGCCACTGGCGAAGGCAGCGGTGGTCGCTCAATAGGGAAGTGGGGGAAGGAAGCGCGACAGCCGCGCGTCAGCCCAGCCTGCTCTTGAGACGGGTCATGATATCCATGCGCTCGTGCAGGATCGCGAGGAGGAGCGCGGGCTCGCCCGTTCGCGGCAGGCAAAAGAGGTAGTGCCGCCCGGCCAAACGCACGCGCAGGCCGGGTTGCAGGTCATCGAGCTTTTTGTAAGGGCCTTGGCCCTTCGCCAGTTCACAGCCAGCCGCCTCGAGTTGGGCGATATAGATCTTGCATTGGGCCTCGCCCCACTGTTCGATGGTGTAGCGGACGATGCCGCGCAGATCGGCGGCGGCGCCTCGCGTGAGGACATAGGGGCGCGTCATGCAGCGCCTTCACCGCGCAGCGCATCCTTGGCTACGTCGGTGATGCTGCCGTCCACGATTTCGCCGCGTTGGGCCTCGGCGATGCGCTCGGCCAGCAGGGTTTTCAGCGACCGCAGAGCCTCCTCTTCGCCAGTGGCGGCGGGAAACAGTCGTTCAAGCGCATATTGCCTGATGCTCTTGCCTTCCAGCGCGGCCATGGCCTTGAGGGTCTGGTGCTGCTGCTCGGTGACGTCGATGGTCAGTCGGCTCATGAGTGTTCTCCGCGGTTGGGTGGATGGACGATCAGAACACCCCAAATTACCACAAATGTGGGGTTGATGAAATGGGGGATTCTGCTACACGACTGCCGTGAGGCCGTTTGATCCGTGCAGCCGGATCGAGGGTCGCCAGGCGATCTTCGGGCGTCTTGGCGGGCGCGACGAAGCCGATGCGCGCGGTCTGCCTCGAAGCCCGGCACGGGCCGCCTTTCGTCTTTCAGCCAGAAATAGCGTACTGCGCAGCTCGCGGTGTCCTGGCGCTACGCCTCCAAAGTGCAGTTACTGCACCTTGGGGAATCTTTTTTTGTGATCCTCCATCCCCCTTCCCACAATAGGCGCTTCATTCAACAGCTTCCGCCCAAGCCATGTCCAAGCTCACTCTTTCCCTCGCCGTCAGCGCCTACGACCATGTGCGCGACGTCGCCTCGGGCGCGGTGCCCATCGAAGGCATTCAGCTCGTGACCACGCACGGTCCGATCGAGGAGCTTCTGTACCGCACCCATAACAATGCCGAGTGGCATATCTCCGAATTGGGCATGGGCTCGTATACCTCCCAGCTCGCGCGAGGCGAGCAGCCCTACCTGGCCTTGCCGGTCTATACCTCGCGGGTGTTCCGGCATTCCTCCGTCTATGTCCGCAAGGGCGCCGGCATCAGAATCCCCGCCGACCTGAACGGCAAGCGCATCGGCGTACCCGAATGGGGCATGGCCGCCGTAGTGTATGTGCGCGGCATGCTGGAGGAGTCGTATGGCTTCGATCCCGCCAGCGCCAAGTGGATACAAGCGGGTTTGCACCAGCCGGGCCGGATGGACCGCATGCCGCCGCGCGCCGATCTGCGCTTCAACTACACCCAGGTGAAGGATCGCTCTCTATGCGACATGCTGCTGGCGGGTGAGCTCGACGCCGTGCTCAGCGCCCGCACGCCCGACATCTTCCATCTTCCCGACAGCCCGCTGGAGCGGATGTTCCAGAACCTGCACGAAGAAGAGCTGAGCTACTGGCAGCGCACCGGCATTTTTCCCGTGATGCATCTGATCGGCCTGCGGCGCGACGTCTACGAGGAGCATCCCTGGGTCGTCAAGCAGCTGTGCAACGCCTTTGAGGAATCCAAACGCCGCAGCCTGCTGCGGGCGCGGGACACCGCCGGCTCGTACTATCCGGTGCCGCTCATGCTGCATGCCGTGCGCGAGGCCGAAGCGGTGGCCGGTGCCGATTTCTGGCCTTATGGCCTGGAGGGGAACAACCATGCCTCGCTGGCCGCCTTCCTGCGCTATGCCTATCGGCATGGCGTAACCGAGCGCGAGCTGGCCGTGGAAGAGCTGTTTCCCATAGAAGCGCTGTTCAACCCCGTAACCTGACCCTGCGAGCAAGTACATTCCGGCGGCCAGCCACCGGAACGAACCGCGTGCCTCCATCCCGATGGCGCGGCGCAAAAAAACCAGAACAATCCTGGAGACCCATCTCATGATTTCCATTCGCTTCCTGATTCGTGCCGCCCTGGTGGCGGCAACCGCCACATCGCTGGCCCATGCCGCCGAAACCTTCCCGCAAAAGCCGGTGAAGATCGTCATCCCCTTCGGTGCCGGCGGACTCACCGATCTCCTGGCCCGCGCCATGGCGGCCGATCTCTCCCAGAATTGGGGCCAGCCCGTGATCATCGAGAACCGCCCCGGCGCCAGCGGCTCCATCGCCGCCACCCACGTGGCCAAATCGCCCGCCGACGGCCTGACCCTGCTGTTCGCCAACGATACCGCGCTGTCGGTCAACCCCTATCTCTACAAGAATCTTTCCTACGACCCGGCCACCGACTTCAAGCCGGTGCACAACGTGGCCGGCACCCGCAACGTCGTGCTGGCCAGCAAGGCTTCCGGCTACCAGGATTTGCAAACGCTGCTGCGGGACGCCAAAGCCAAGCCGGGCACCATCTCGTATGGCAGCTTCGGCATCGGCAGCACGCCCCATCTGGTGACCGAAGAGATCGCGGCACGGGCCGGCGTCGAGCTCAACCACATTCCCTACAATGGCAACGCCGATACCATCAACGCCCTGCTGGGCGGGCATATCGACCTCACACCGGTGGCCATCCCCGTCGCCCTGCCGCTGATCCGGGCGGACAAGGCCAATGCCCTGGGCATCCTGGCCGGCGAGCGCTACTTCGACCTGCCGGATGTACCCACCTTTGAAGAGTCCGGCATCCCGGGATTGGACAGCCGGATCTACTTTGGCCTGGTGGCGCCCGTCGGCACGCCCGACGAGGTGGTGCAAGCGATCTCCCGCGGCGTTGCCGAGGTGATCCGCCAGCCGGAGTTCAAAGAGCGGCAGATCACCAGCAAGGGCATGGAACTGATCGACCAGGATCCAGCCGAGTTCGCCGTCTTCCTGGAAGCCGACCGCAAGCGCTATGAAACCCGTATCCGCGCCATGAATCTCTCGCTCGATTGACCGCACACGAAGGACTCCGCATCATGCAATACCGAGAACTCCAACTCCTGATCGGCGGCCAGTGGATCGGCGGCGACAGCCGCGAAACCATCGCGGTCGTGAATCCTTCCACCGGGCAGGCGCTGGGCCGCCTGCCCGTGGCGACCGAACAGGATGTGGACGACGCCGTCGAGGCCGCCAGCCTCGCGTTTGCCGAGTGGAGCGCGCGCTCCGCTTACGAACGCGCCATCATCCTGCGGCGGGCCGCCCAACTCCTGCGCGAACGCGCGCCCCGTATCGCCGAGCTCATCTGTCTGGAACAAGGCAAGCCGCTGGCCGACGCCCAGGGCGAAGCCCGCGGCCTGGCCGATATCGCGGAATGGGATGCCGACGAAGGCCGGCGCGTGTATGGCCGCACCATTCCGTCGCGCACCGCCAACCATACGCTGGCCACCGTACGCGTGCCGATGGGCCCGGTGGCGGCTTTCACGCCCTGGAACTACCCCGCCCTGCTGCCGCTGCGCAAGATCAGCGCGATTCTTGCCGCCGGCTGCTCCTGCATCCTCAAGCCAGCCGAAGAAACCCCGGCCAGCGCACTGGAGATCGTCCAGGCCTATCTCGATGCCGGCCTCCCTCCCGGCCTGATCAACGTTGTACACGGCGCCCCGGCACGAACCTCCGCCCGCTTGATCGCCAACCCCGCGGTACGCGGCATCACGTTTACGGGTTCCACCGAAGTGGGCCGGACTCTGGCCGGCCTTTGCGGTCAGCACTTGAAGAAGTCGGTCATGGAGCTCGGCGGTCACGCGCCGGTGATCATCATGGACGACGCCGCCGATATCGAGGCGCTCGCCACCGCCACCGCCCATCGCAAGTTCAAGAACGCCTCTCAAGGCTGCGTGAATCCCGGACGCTTCTTCGTCCACGAAAAAGTGTTCGATCGTTTTGTCGAGGCTTTCGTCAACAAGACGCGTACCCTGCGCGTGGGCAATGCGGTCGACGCCCACGTCGACGTCGGCCCCCTGCTGCACGAGCGGCGGGTACAGGCCATGCGGGAGCTGACGGAGGATGCCGTGGCGCGCGGCGCGCGCCTGCTGTGCGGCGGGCAGGCGCCCGATCTGCCGGGGTTCTTCTGGCAGCCCACGGTCCTGGCCGACGTGCCCACCGAGGCGCGCGTACTCAACGAAGAGATCTTCGGTCCGGTGGTGCCCTTCAGTCGCTTCAGCAATCTGGAGACGGTGCTGGCCGAAGCCAACCGCCTGCCGTACGGCCTGGCGGCCTACGCCTTTACCCAGTCGCTGGAAAACGCGCGCTATCTCGAACGCCGGCTGCAAGCGGGCATGATCGGACTCAACACCTTCTCCCTGGGAGTGCCGGATTCGATCTCTTCGCCCGAAACGCCGTTTGGCGGCATCAAGTGCAGCGGCTTCGGCAGCGAAGGAGGATCGGAGGGCCTGGAGTCCTTTCTCGATCTCAAGCTGGTCAGCGAATACGCGAAGGCCTAGGCCTTGGTGCCGCTCCGGCGCTCTCGCCCGCCGGAGCGCCATGACAGCCAAGCGTCCGGGGCGGGCCGAATCTACTCCGCCGGCAGGACTCCGGACGGCTCCTCCAGCTTGGCTTCGATCCGGCCCACGGCGGCGCGCAGGGCAGGCAACAAGGTTTCGGCCGCCTGCTCGATACTCATCGCCTTGCGAAAGAAAACGATATTGAGGCAGCCCACCGGCTCGCCCACACGCAGGATCGGCAACGCGATGGCATGCGTGCCCGAGTCCCGTATCCATTCACCGGCATTCGAGGCGTAGCCGGCGGCCTCGACCCGCTCGATGATGGTATTCACCGCCTTGGCGTTGCGTGCGATCTGGCTCTGCGGCCCGCCGTCGGCGATCATCACCTTGATCAGTTCCAGGCGCCGCGCCGGCGAGCTGGCGGCCAGATAGGCGCGGCCGGAAGCGCTGAACAGCAAGGGCATGTGGCGGCCCACCATGCCGCGATGAAACGAGAGCGGACTGAAGCGGTGCGTGCTGTCGCGAATCAGCATGGCGGCGCCCTCCAGCGTCGTCAGGTCCGACGGCCATTGCACCTGCTTCAGCAATTCGCCCATGATGGGCGTGGCCACGTCGGAGATCCATTCGCTGTCGGTAAAGCCATCGCTCAGGTGGCGCACCTGCAAGGTGAGGCGGTAGCTGTTGTCGATAGGGCTGCGCTGTACGTAACCCTCGGTGGCCAGCGTTTCGAGGATCCGCTTGACGGTGGTGCGATGCAGGCTGGTCAGGCGTGCGATCTCGGTAATGAACAACTGGCCCCTGGGCGCCTGGTTGAGCGTACGCAGCACGGCAAGGCCGCGCGCCAAGCCCTGCATGTGGTGGTAATCCGGCCCGCCCGAACCCGGCGCCGCCGCCGGCGCGACCCTGCCGGCGCCCAGAAACGCCTTGGTGTTGGGCATGATAGCCTCACTCGCTCAGGCCAAGCCGCCAACTCCCGACCGATCGTGGAAGGCTCAAGGGGGAGCACGTCGCCTGGCGCGAGTCCCGACCTTGCCTGCCGCCCAGTCCTGGTTCGGCCGGACGAACGACTCAAGCCTGATTCATCAACAGCGTGACGTCGTCGACGATCTGCTCCACCGGTTGGCCATAACGCATGTACAGGCGGATATCGCCCGTGCCATCGAACACATACAGGCCGGCGGAATGGTCCATGGTGTAGTTGTCGTTGCCCTGCGGCACCTTGGCATAAAACGCCTTGAACCGCTTGGCGGCGTCGGCGAGCTGTTCGGCATCCCCCCGCAGGCCCTCGGCCGTGGGATCGAACGCCGCCAGGTAGGCCTGCATGATCTCCGGCGTATCGCGCTCGGGATCGACGGTAACGAACAGCACCTGGAATCGGTCTCCGTTGTCTCCCAGTTGCTCGCGCACCCGGGCCAGCTCAGCCATCGTGGTAGGACAGACATCCGGGCACTGGATGAAGCCGAAAAAGACCGCCGTGACCTTGCCGTCATAGTCGGCAATGGTGCGTGGCTTGCCGTCGAGGCCGGGCAGACTCCAGCCCGCGCCGAGATCGGTGCCGCTGATGTCGGTGGCATGAAAACTGGCGGACTCGCTGCGTTGGCAGCCCGCAAGCCAGAGGCCGGCGCCCAGCGCAAGCATGCCAATGGCGGCCCCTCGCAACCAGCGGCGGCGCGATACGAAACGTTGAAGTGACATTATGACAACCAGGCCGGCAGCCAGTGATCGAGCAATAAAAGGCCGAACAATAGCGCCAAGTAAACAATCGAAAAACGGAACATGCGCTGGGCCAGCGCCGCGGAATACTCGCGGTAGAGCTTCCAGGCATACCAGATGAAGCGCAGGCCCAGCAGAATCGCCCCCACCAGATACACCGGCCCGCTCATTCGGATGACGTAGGGCAGCAGCGTCGTGGCCAACAGAGCCACCGAATACAACAGGATGTGCAGGCGAGTGAAGCCCTCGCCATGCGTGACCGGCAGCATGGGCAGCCCGGCTTTCTCGTAGTCTTCGCGGCGATACAGTGCCAGCGCCCAGAAATGGGGGGGTGTCCAGACGAAGATGATGAGTACCAGTATCCAGGCCCCAGCCGGCACGGCGTCGGCCACCGCCGCCCAGCCCAGCGCAGGCGGCATGGCTCCCGAGAGGCCGCCGATCACGATGTTCTGCGGCGTGCGGGGTTTGAGCAGCACGGTGTAGATGACGGCATAACCCACGAAGGTGGCGAAGGTGAGCCACATGGTGAGCGGGTTGACCCAGTAATAGAGCACGAACATTCCCAGCCCGCCGATCAGGCCGGACGCCACCAGGGTTTGGGTGGGGGGAATGACCCCTCTTGCGGTCGCGCGGTGGCGCGTGCGCAGCATGCGCGCGTCGACTTCTTGCTCGATGAGGCAGTTGACGGCAAATGCTGCCGCCGCAAGCAGCCAGATGCCGATCGTGGCCGCCACGACGATATCGAGTGGTGGCAGGCCCGGAGTGGCCAGAAACATGCCGATGACCGCGCAGAACACCGCCAGTTGGGTGACCCTGGGCTTGGTCAGCACCCAATACTGGCGCAGGCGCGTGCGGGAAAGAGACAGGGAACTCATGGCGTCATTTTAGCCCGCCCCGGGCGCCGCGGCGGAGGCGGCGCGGTTGATCCGCGCAAGCACGGTGGTGCCGAGCAAAACCAGCAGCGCCGCGCCGCCGTTATGGACGACGGCCAGCAACAACGGCCATTGCAGCACCACGCTGCCCAGGCCGGTGGCGAATTGCATGACCAGCACCCACAATATGCCTTTGGCCAGTCGCTCCAGGCCGGCATACGACCGCAGGCGCCAGGCCAGCCAGCCAAGATAAGCGAACACGACAAAAGCGAAGTTGCGGTGCACCCAATGGATGGCGGTGAGCGCGGACTGGGAAATGAGCTCGCCCGAAGGCAGCTCGCCCAGCGCCCGCACCAGCGAAAAGCCACCCGCGAAGTCCATCTCGGGTATCCAATCGCCATGGCAGGTGGGGAAGTCCATGCAGGCCAGCGCCGCGTAGTTGGTGCTGACCCAGCCACCCAAGGCAATCTGCACGCCAAGAATGGCCAGGCCCAGGATCGTCCACGGCCGCCAGTGCCCGGCCTCGGCAGGCAGCGGCGCGTATCGCTGCTGCCTGGCGGCCAGCCAGGCCGCCATCGCCAGCATCAGCATTCCACCCAGCAAATGCGTGGTGACGATCACCGGCATCAGCTTGAGCGTGACGGTCCAGGCACCGAAAGCGCCCTGCAGACAAACCACGATGAACAGCGTCGTGGCCAGGCCCGGGCCCTGCGCCAGCACGCGGCGATGGCGCCACGCCATCACCATGATCACGATGATCAACAGACCCAGGAAGCTGGCGATATAGCGATGCAGCATCTCGATCCAGGCCTTGGCCACGCTGACCGGCCCGAAAGGCATGGCCTCCTGGGCGGCGCGGATATGGTCCATGGCGCCGATCGGCGTGATCCGGCTATAGCAGCCCGGCCAATCGGGGCAGCCGAGCCCGGAGTCGGTCAGGCGCACAAAAGCACCGAACATGATCAGGTCGAAGGTAAGGAAAAGGGTCAGGAATACCAGCCTGCGGTAACGCCGGCGGACGCGATCGGGGTCCTGGCGCATGGTTCAGCCCACTTGTGAAGCAAACAACAGGCGGCCGAGGTCGCGCCGCAAATCGGTGGGATCGGGATCCTCGGGAAAACGCATCATCAGGTTGTTGAGCGGATCGATCATCCAGATATGGCGATCAATGGGATAGGGCCCCAGGAACTCCTGCAACTGGGCCGGATCCTCCACCCGCAACATCAACGTACCCTTATAGGCTTCCTGCACGACCTCGGGCACCGGGGCATCGTCGGTGATCAACCATACCCGTTCGATGCGAACCACATTTTTGCCCGTGCTGGCGTGGGTCTGGCGCATGATGAATAGCTTGCGGGCGCAGTCGTCGGGGCACTCCGCGCCATCGACCGACAGCATCAACCATTGCCCCCGCTCGCCTTGCAGATCGAAGGGCTCGCCATCCAGCGTGGTCAATCGCAGGGCGGCTGGCGGCGGCACCGGCACTTGGGGATCCAGCAAAGTTCCGTAGTTATTGCGCTCGGTGGGCATCCATTGCGGATTCAGATACAGCAGCACGGCGGCGACCACCGGAGCCAGCGCCACGATGAGAATCGCCCACATGGGCCAAAGCCGCCGGCGGGCGGAGTGAAGAACTCCGGCCGTATCGGCCGGAGCTTCTCCGCCACAATACGGGGGCACCTGCGGTGCCGTATTTAAACTTTGCCTCGCTTGACCTCGCCCTGAAGGGCGAGGCTCGCGCATAGGCTCGTGGTCAGGTGCGGCGGGGCCGCGAACGTCGGAAGGCATGGACAAGAAGAACTCCCAAGGCCACCAGCGCGATGGCCGCAAATGAAAACCACTGCAGGGCATAGCCGCGATTTTTCTCGGCATCGGCGGCGGGCCCCGCCCAGTCACGCAGCAAACCATCGGCCGCGGCCGTGCCGGTCTGCTGCAGCACGACCGGCCATAACGGCAAGCCCGTCGCCTCGGCATAGGCCGCGAGCTCGAAATTCTGCAGTACCGGAGGACCCGCGGCAGCGCCGAAGACCGGCCCCCCGGGTGCCTCGTCGCCGGCCAGCGACTGCAGATCGAACAATCGCGGCACGCGTGCCAACAGCTCGCCTTCCACGACGGCGTCAAACGGCAAGGCCGGCAGCACCGGCAACTCTCCCACCTGTTCGCCCGGGCGCGGCCGGGCAACCCATCCCCGGAGTACCACGATGGCCGCGGGACACTCCACTGCGCGCCCCGGCGCCCGATCGTCGGGCTCGGGGGCATCGGCCGGCAGCAGACACAGAGGCGTGACGACCCAATAGCCCGGGCGACCATCGTGATTACGGTTGTCGAGCAACACCGTAGAGTCGGGCACCCAGACGCCTCGCGCCCAGCCTCGTCGCCAGGGCCGCAGATCGCCGGACGGCGTCTCGGGCTCCAGGGCCAGGGGGGCCGCTTTCCGGCCGGCCTCGATCTCGGCCACGACCTCGCGCTTTTGCTCCGCTCGCGACAACTGCCAGAACCCGAGCCGCAGCGTCACGCCGGCGACCAGCAGCAACACGACGATACCCAGCGCCAGCCGGCCGCGCGAAACACGCGCCGCATCGGACCCGGGAACCTGGCGTGGGCCTTCCGTCATACCAAGACTCGCGCGGCTTGGCGCCACCCGTCAAGACGAGCGAAACTGCGATAATGCTGCACTGGCAGGAGCGACAACATGCGTATTTTTGTGGGAGTGGTCTTCGCGGGCATTCTGCTGAGCCTGGGATCCGCGTTGTATTACCTGATGAAGGACCGCGGTTCCGGCAACCGCACGGTCTGGGCGCTCACCTGGCGCATCGGACTGTCGGTGGCCTTGTTCATCAGTTTGCTGGTGGCCCATCAATTGGGCTGGATCGACAGCACCGGGATTCAGTACCGGCAACCTTGAACCGCGCCCGGCCGGGCGGTGCCTGAACGAGGATCGGCCCGTGGGCAACCATACCCGCCGGGCCGATGATACGCCGAATGCACAGCAACGGCCTCCGCCGGCGTGATGCGCCGGCGGCCGCTGGAACTACATCCAGTACACCACGATATACAGGCCCAGCCACACGACGTCGACGAAGTGCCAGTACCAGGCGGCGCCCTCGAAACCGAAATGCTTCTCGGCGGTGAAGTCGCCACGCATCAGCCGGTACAGGATCACCGACAGCATGATACCGCCGATCAGCACGTGAAAGCCGTGGAAGCCCGTAAGCATGTAGAAGGTGGAGCCGAAGATCCCCGAGTTGAACTTGAGGTTCAGGTCGGAGTAGGCATGGATGTACTCGTAGGCCTGACAGCCCAGGAAGATCGCCCCCAACAGCACGGTGAAGAACAACCAGACGCAGGCCTTGCGGCGGTGGTTGGCGATCAGCGCGTGGTGCGCGATCGTGAGCGTGACACCCGAGGCCAGCAGCAGCGAGGTGTTGATGGTGGGCAGCCAGAAGGGGCCCATCACGGCAAAGGGATCGATGATTCCCGCCGGCCCGCTATGCGGCCAGACGGCATTGAACGCCGGCCAGAGATACAGGCTGTGGTCGAGGTCGCCCATCAGGGGCGTGGTGAAAAACCTCGCGTAGAACAGCGCGCCGAACAGCGCGCTGAAGAACATCACCTCCGAGAAGATGAACCAGGCCATGCTCCAGCGGTAGGCGGAATCGACGCGCCGGCCATAAAGGCCGCTTTCGGACTCTTGGATGGCATCGCCAAACCAGAAGTACAGCACGGTGAGCAGACTCAATATGCCGACGAGCGCCACCCATTTTCCAATGCCGTATTCGTTGAACCAAAGCGTCAGGCCCGCGGCCAACGTCAGCAGCGCCAGACTGGCGCGCACCGGATGCCCGGACAGACCCGGTACGAAGTAATACGGAGCCTCCTGGCCCGCGACCGGATGGCTAGCGCTCATGCTCTTTCTCCTACGCTTCCTGCGAGATAGGTAACCATAATTGTTGTCTGAAGAACCTGCCACTGCGGCACCGGCGGCTTTGCCGCCTCAACCCGCCGCCCACCGCACGATCATGATCAGCACCGCCACGAAGATCGCCGTGGCCAGCAAAACGGCGATGATGAGATGGACGGGGTTGATCTTCGATGAATCATCGTGATATCCCTGCCCCTTGCGGATGCCGATCATGCCCCACAACACCGCCTTGACGGTTTGGCCGAAATTGGCCTTGCGCCGGGTGGCGTTCCGATCGTCGCTCATGGGCCACCCATCAAGAACCGAGCATAAAACGCCGCACTACGTAACCGAACATGAAGACCAGGGCAATGGAAGCCAGGATCAAGCCGGTGCGGCGGTTGCGGCGACGTTGCTCATCATCCAATTTATTTCACCACCGGCGGAGTCTCGAAGGTGTGGTGGGGAGCCGGCGACGGCACCGTCCACTCCAGCCCGTCGGCATGCCAGGGATTGGCCGGCGCCGGGGCGCCCTGGCCGCGGTATGCCTTGACCACCACCCAGATGAAAATCAGTTGCGACAGACCGAACCAGAACGAACCCACAGTGGCGATGCGGTGGAAATCCGTGAACTGCACCGCATAATCCGCGTAACGGCGGGGCATGCCGGCCAGGCCCAGGAAGTGCATCGGGAAGAACGTGATGTTGAACGAAATCATCGACGACCAGAAATGCAGCTTGCCGAGCTTTTCGTCGTACATCACGCCCGTCCATTTGGGCAGCCAGAAGTAGGCGCCGGCAAAGAGCGCGAACAAGGAGCCGGCGACCAGCACGTAATGGAAGTGAGCCACCACGTAGTAGGTGTCGTGAACCTGGATGTCGATGGGCGCCACGGCGAGGATCAGGCCGGTGAAGCCGCCGACGGTGAACACGAAGATGAAGCCGATGGAGAACAGCATCGGGGTTTCGAAGGTCATGGACCCGCGCCACATCGTGGCCAGCCAGTTGAAAATCTTCACGCCGGTGGGCACGGAGATCAGCATCGTGGCGAACATGAAGAACAGCTGGCCTGTGACGGGCATCCCGGTGGTGAACATATGGTGCGCCCACACCAGGAAGGACAGGATGGCGATGGCCGCGGTGGCGTACACCATCGAGGCATAGCCGAACAGTGGCTTGCGGGCGAAGGCCGGGACGATCATCGAGACGATGCCGAAGGCCGGCAAGATCATGATGTACACCTCGGGGTGGCCGAAGAACCAGAAGATGTGCTGGTAGAGCACCGGATCGCCGCCCGCGGCGGCGTTGAAGAACGCGGTGCCGAAATGGCGGTCGGTGAGCACCATGGTGATGGCGCCGGCCAGCACCGGCATCACGGCGATGAGAAGGTAGGCGGTGATCAGCCAGGTCCAGCAGAACATCGGCATTTTCATCAGTGTCATGCCCGGCGCGCGCATATTGAGCACCGTGACGATGATGTTGATGGCGCCCATGATGGACGAGGCGCCCATGAGGTGCAGCGCGAAGATCGCCAGATCCATCCCCACGCCCATCTGCACCGACAGCGGGGCGTACAGCGTCCAGCCGGCGGCGGTGGCGCCGCCCGGCACGAAGAAGGAGACCACCAACAGCGTGGCGGCGGCGGGCAGCAGCCAGAAGCTGAAGTTGTTCATCCGCGCAAACGCCATGTCGGATGCGCCGATCTGCAGCGGGATCATCCAGTTCGCGAAACCCACGAACGACGGCATGATCGCACCGAACACCATGATCACCCCATGCATGGTGGTGAACTGGTTGAACAACTCGGGCTGAAAGAACTGGATCCCCGGCGAGTACAGCTCGGTGCGCAGCAAGAGGGCCAGCAAACCACCGACCATCAGCATGGTCATGGAAAAGATCAGGTACATCGTACCGATGTCTTTGTGGTTGGTGGCAAACAGCCAGCGGCGCCACCCATGCGGCATTTCATGAGCGTGATCGTCATGCCCATGCACCTGGCCGGGCGACATGTGGTCTATTGCGCTGCTACTCATTTTGGTGGCTCCTTACTGCTGATTCCGCGTCGGCGTATTCAGGCTTCAGCGCGGCAACTCTTTGAAAATTTGAGACCGGGCGTGCCGCCAGACGGCACGCCCGGGCGACTGGATTAACGGGCGGCGGTGAAATCGGACGGCTGGATCGTCCCGTCTTGGGCCTTGCCATCGTTGCTCCAGGCATGGCGGGTATACGTGGCGACAGCCGCCAGTTCGACATCGTTGAGTTGCGCGAACGACGCCATCGCGGTTCCGGGGCGCCCGTGAAGGAGGATATCGATCTGCTCGCTCATCGGGCCCAGGACGACAGCACTGCCATCAAGGGGCGGGAAGGCTGGCGGCACGCCCTGGCCGTTGGCCTGGTGACAGGCGACGCAGTTGGCGGCGTAGACTTTTTCGCCCCGCGCCATAAGCTCGTCGAGCTCCCATTCGCGAGTGGGATCGTCGGCGCTGGCCAGCAGCGCGGCCTGGCGCTCTTCGACCCAAGCGGTGTATTCGTCTCGTTCGACGACCTTCACGACGATGGGCATATAGGCGTGATCCTTGCCACAGAGCTCGGCGCACTGGCCGCGGAACTCGCCGGTTTGCTTGGCGCGGAACCAGGTGTCGCGCAAGATGCCGGGGAAGCCGTCTTGCTTGATGCCCAGCGAAGGCACCATCCAGGAGTGGATCACGTCGGCGGCGGTGATGACCATGCGGACCTTGGTGTCGACGGGCACCACCAGCGGTTCGTCGACTTCGAGCAGGTAATTGACGCCTTTGATCTCTTGGCCATAAAGCTGAGCCGCCGGCGTGGCCAGGTTGGAGAGGAAGGAGATCCCGGCCCCTGGGCCATCCACGTATTCGTAGCCCCATTTCCACTGGTAACCCGTGGCCTTGACGGTGATATCGGAGCTTGAGGTGTCTTTCATGGCAACCACCGTTTGCGTGGCCGGCAGCGCCATGGCGATCACCAGGAGAAAGGGCACGACGGTCCAGGCCACCTCGACTCCCACGTTTTCGTGGAAAGTGGCGGCCTTGACCCCGCGCGACTTGCGGTGCGCCCAAATGGAGTAGAACATCACTCCGAACACACCCAGGAAGATGACGAAACAGATGGCCAGCACGAACCAGTGCAGCCACATGATGTCGGCCGCGATTGGCGACATCGGCGTCGGCAGGTTGAGCTGATTGACGCTGGGCCCCCCCGGGCTGTTTCCCCGCTCGAACCCGGCATTGGCCAAGGCCACGTTGGCTGATGCTAGTGCTCCGAACCCACTCAGGCTTCCAACCCACCACTTCTTCATGTTGACCTCGAAGAACACACCGTTTTTGTTATGGACGGGCGGCACACCCGGCACGCAACACCAGGGAACATTTGCCGCCACGCCGACGAACTCTCGCAAGCCGATGCCCGTACCGGCTGCCGAACCTCGTACAGCAGCCCAGCCCGAAAGTGGTATCAGACAAGGGAGTTAAAAATCGTTGAGCCCACTGATTATAGGGGCTTGTCTACAATCACACCAAAAGATGTCAGGATTCACGTCGTGATCGGTATTTACCCCAATCCCAACATTTTGCTGCAAAAACTGCAACGCAAAACCCGGGTTTCCCCCCCTTCCCATAGCGTCGCTTTGACGATCACGGGCTCCGCCTGCGGCTGGGCGGCACCGGGCACGGCCGCCATTCTCCTGGAAAAAGGCTTGGCTCGGCGGCATGCCGGCGGCCTGGCAATCGACGACCCAGACACTCTCGACGCCGTCGCCTTGGCGCTTCGCGATGCGGGGCAACTCAAGAGCTGGCGCGGCGAAACCCTGGATGTCCTCGCTCCCGACGACCGCGTTCTCGGGCGTATCGAGCGTGCGGCCATGCGACCGCTGGGCCTGCGCACGCGGGCGGTGCACCTGCAGGCGCTCGGCTCGGACGGCCGGATCTGGATCGCACGCCGATCGGCCCACAAAAGCACCGACCCGGGGCTTTGGGACACGCTTGTGGGTGGACTGGTGGCGGCCGGTGAAAGCTTGCACGAGGCTTTGTTGCGCGAAAGCAACGAAGAAGCCGGCTTACTACCCGAAGAGTTACAAAACGCGCGGCGCCTCGGTCAATTCGAAGTCAGTCGCGAGGTGCCGGAAGGCTATCAAGTGGAGTCGACCTGGATCTCGGTTTGCCGCTTGCCCGACCAGCGGCGGCCGGTCAATCGCGATGGCGAGGTCGACCGGATCGAGCTCGCCAAGCTGGACGAGGTACTCAAGGCGATCGCCGACGATCGCTTTACGGCGGAGGCCGCGCTATCGATCCTGCACTGGCTGCTTGCCGCCAACAGCCCGGAACCAGTCGTCCAGCGCGGCGCGGGCGGTCTCGTTTAAGCCCTCGGACTCCAACTCGCGGCCATGCGACAAAATCAACTCGGCATATGGCTCGGCCAAGGCGGCCGCGGGCGCGCACAGGCGCAAATCTTCGCCCTCCGACGGCAAACGCTGGCGCCAGTAGTTGATGGCTTGCTCGAGTTCGTTCAATGTCACGATCATGAGTGGTATTGTCCCAGATCCCAAGGTTCGCCGTCGCGCCGCACCGGCCATCGGTAGCCCGCTCTTCGTCCGATCCCAGGAGGTTCCATGACGTCCCCCAACCCTTTCGTCTTTCCCGGCCTCTCGGCCACGGGCAACGGCAACCCGCTGCTGCAAAGCCTCGACATGATGCGCCAGGCATGGGGCGGCATGGCGCAAGGTGCTCATCTCAACCCCGGTCTGCCCACGCCCATCACGCTGAACCCCGGCGAGATCGATCGCCGCATCGCCGAACTCCAGGCGGTCGAGAACTGGCTCACACTTAACCTGACGATGCTGCAAGGCACGATCCGCGCCCTCGAAGTTCAGCGCGCCACCATTGCCACCTTGCGCAGTTTCGCCAACCTTGGGGCCGCTGGCGGAGCGGGTCCCGACAGCGCCAACGACAACGCGCCCTCTCCTCTCGAAATAGCGCTGGGCCTCAAGCCGGCCCCGGGCGGAGCGTCGTCGGAGGACGGCCGGCCTGCTCCCGAAGTCCCCGGCGCCGAAGCGCCACCGGCCGCCGACCAGGCCTCCTCGACGAACTTTCCGCCGCTTGTCGATCCGGCCCAGGCGGCCGCCGCGCAGCAGGCCTGGTGGAACCTCCTGCAGCAACAGTTCAATCAGATCGCCGGCGCCGCGGCCGCATCCTTTCCCGCCGCGGCGTCCGCGGATAAAGCCGATGCCGGCCAGCCGGCAAGCCGTGCCGCGACGAACCGACCCAAAGGTGCCGCCAACGGCCGCGCCGCCACCAAGGCCGCGCCGCGCAAGGTTGCCGCCAAGCGGGCCCGTAAAACCCCCGCGTCGCGCTGAGCCTGCTTGAGCCGGCCGCGGCCCCGCCCGGGCCGCTCCAGCCGGCATCCCGTCCATTTCTCGTCCTACTTTATGCTGACTATCGTCGTCCTCGCCGCCGGCATGGGCAAGCGCATGCGGTCCGACTTGCCCAAAGTGCTGCACCCCATCGCCGGCAAACCCATGCTGGGCCATGTTCTCGACAATGCCGCCTCGCTGCGGCCCGACCGCGTGGTGCTGGTCACCGGGCATGGCGGCCGCCAGGTGCAGGAAGCCTGCACCGACCGCGCACGACTGCATTTCGCTGTGCAAGAACCCCAGTTGGGCACCGGCCACGCCGTGCAGCAGGCCGAACCCCTGTTCCTGCCCGATGGCATCACCCTCGTTCTCTATGGCGACGTCCCGCTGGTCCAGCCAACCACCCTGCAACGCCTGATCGACGCGGCGGGTGGCGGCTTGGCCGTCCTCACCCTGGAGCTGGATGATCCTTCGGGCTACGGCCGCATCGTCCGCGATGCCGATGGCCGCATCCAGCGCATCGTCGAACACAAGGATGCCGACGCCGCCACGCTGGCCGTGCGCGAGGTGAACACCGGCATTCTCGCCGCGCCCACCGCCGCGCTGCGGCGCTGGCTGGGCCAGCTCGACAATCGCAACGCGCAAGGTGAGTACTACCTCACGGACGTCATCGCCATGGCCGTGGCCGAAGGCGTTCCGGTTGCCAGCGCTTCCCCCGAGGCCGCCTGGGAAACCCTCGGCGTCAATAGCCGCGTCCAGCAGGCCGAGCTCGAGCGCGTCTATCAAGGTGAGCAGGCGCGGCGGCTGCTCGAGGCCGGGGTCACCCTGGCCGATCCGGGCCGCTTCGACCTTCGCGGCGAACTCCATTGCGGCCGCGACGTCTTCATCGATGTGGGCTGCGTGTTCGAAGGCCACGTCACACTGGGCGACGGCGTCGCGGTCGGCCCCTACGCCGTGCTGCGCAACACCTCGGTGGCAGCCGGCGCCACCGTGCTGGCCTATAGCCACCTCGACGGCGCCGAAGTCGGCGCTGCCGCCCAGGTCGGCCCGTATGCCCGGCTGCGCGCCGGTACGCGCCTGGGGGCCCGCAGCCGTATCGGCAACTTCGTCGAGATGAAGAACACCGTCCTGGGCGAAGACAGCAAGGCCAACCACCTGGCTTACGTGGGCGACGCCGTCGTGGGCGCTCGCGTCAACCTGGGCGCGGGTACCATCACGTGCAACTACGATGGCGTCAACAAACATCAAACCGTGATCGAAGACGATGTTTTCGTGGGTTCGGATACCCAGTTGGTGGCACCCGTTCGTGTCGGCCGCGGCGCCACCCTCGGCGCCGGCACCACGCTCACCAAGGATGCGCCGGCCGACGCGCTTACGCTAAGCCGCGCCGCACAAAAAACGGTCGCCGGCTGGCAACGCCCGCAAAAAACCAAACCCAAGCCTTGACCACGCGCGCAAGCGCAAGCCTCGTCGTTCACGACGAGGTGAAGAACTCCGCCCTATCGGCCGGAGCTTCCCCAGGCGGTGGTCCCGATCTCGCTCCGGGGTTTGCGCGCCAGCGCGCTCCGGCATCGAGCGCCACCGGATGGTGCCGCCCAGACGCACGACGGCTTACCCCGTGTTACGCTGCGCGCTTGTTTTGCTCGCCCCCTTGACCCGGCGCTTCGTCGGGGCCGGGCGGCGGGTTGCTTCTGTCAAGGAATGTCCACCGTGAACCGACCCTTCGCCATTCTCAAAGACTTGCTGCCGCCGCGCGACAAGCCGCGCCGCGAGAAGCCCGACGGCTCACCTACGCAAGGTGAAGGCAAGCCGGCGCGCTCCGCGGAAGCTCGCCAACGGCCGCCCAAACGTGGCGAAGGCCAAACAGCCGCACGCCAACCCGCCCCGGTGCCCAAACCAGAAGCCGGCCATCTCGATCCCGCCGGCGGCGCCGGCGCACCCCGGGGCGGTCAACGCGGCCGTGGCGGCCCACCCCGCCATCGGCCGGCGCCGGGGCCGGCCAAAGCACGCGAGACCGTGCAACCAGACCCAGCCGTCGAGGCGGCCAAAGCGGAGGAAGCCGCCAAAGCAGCCAAGGCCGCCGAGCGCGCGCAAAAGCAGCGCCAGTTGGCCGACGAAGGTCTGCGTGCGCTCAGCGAGCGTTATCCCAACTTGTTCGATCGGCAGCAACCGGTGCCTTTGGCCATCGGCATTCACAAGCCCTTGCTGGAAGCCGCCCGCACGGGGGAGCTCCCCGCGACGGTGGCCGCCGTGCGTGCCGCCATCGGCCGCTGGACCAGCTCCACGCCCTATCTGGCAGTGCTCGGCGCGGAAGCGCCCCGCATCGGTCTCGATGGCGAGCCAGATGGCGCAGTGACCGCCGAGCAGGCGGCCGCCGCCAGTACTTGGCTCGAAAAACGCCGGGCCCAACAAAAGGCCCGGCCGCCTCGCCATAAGCGCAAAGGCGGCCCGCGTGGTCCGGGGAAGGGGCCCGCGGCGTCGGCGGCGGCTCCCCCCGCCGCTCCTACTGCGCAGACCGGTACCGAAACGCCCACTCCGCCGGCGCCCAGCCCTTCCAGCGATGCTCCTGGCGCTCCGGGTGCTCCGGCGCCCGAGGCCGCGACCGCCAGCGAAGTGCCCTCGGTAGCCAACGCACCGTGGGATGACGAGTCGCCGCCGCAATCCTGAGCGAAGCGCTGGCCGCAAGAGGGTGTGTTGCGAAAGGTCTGCCTCGAACCCGCCCCGAGCCGCGCGGCCGGCCCGTCCGACTGCCCAAGACCCCGGGGGGCCGGTCGCGTGGCGCCTCAAGAACTCCAGCGGCCCGGCGCCGGCCTCGCAGCCGGCGTAACGGCCTTGGCCTACAAGGCTTCCGGGCCGAGCGGAGGCCACCAGGCCGTGCCGAACTTGCTGCGCGCCACCGAAAACAACGTTCGCACGTTGCGCACGTTATTTGCCGCCCCCAGGAAGCGCTGCACCAGGCCCTGGTAGGCCGCCATATCGCGCACGGTCACCACCAAAACGTAATCCACGCCCGCGCCCACGCGATAGCACTGCAGGATCGCGGGCTCGGCGTCGGCCTTCGCCTCGAAGGCGGCCCAGGCCTCGGCCCCCTGCCGATCCAGGCTCACCTCGACAATCGCGGTCAGCGGCTCGCCCAGCACTGCGGGATCGAGCAGCGCCACCACCCCACGAATCACCCCATGCTTGCGCAGGCGGCGCACCCGCCGCAGACAGGTGGGCTCCGAAGCATGCACCCGAAGCGCCAGGGCCGCGTTGCTCAGACCGGCATCCTGCTGCAAAACCGTCAGAATCCGGTGATCCAATGCATCCAGTTCCAGCATGGCGACATCATCCGCTTAACTTTTAATTTCAATTTCAAATCGATTTTGAAATATTCATGCAATACTTATTTTAAATGACGAATTCATTCAAGTTTATAGGATAAAAAGAAATATAAATTCAAACCACATTGCGGACAATGCAAGCTCCTCGCTGTTTTTGTTATCTCATCAAGGCTTCTTCCCATGTGCGGCATTGTCGGCGCCGTCGCGGCCACCCGCGACATCACTCCCGTCCTCCTCGAAGGCCTCAAGAGGCTCGAATATCGCGGCTACGATTCCTGCGGCGTGGCTTTGCATCGCAACGGACAGCTCCAGCGTACCCGCAGCACCTCGCGCGTGGCCGATCTGCAGGCGCAGATCGAAGCCGACGGCCTGACCGCCACGGCGGGTATCGCCCACACCCGCTGGGCAACCCATGGCGCGCCCCTCACCCATAACGCGCATCCCCACTTTTCGCCGGATCGACAACAGCGGCCTCGTATCGGCCTCGTGCACAACGGCATCATCGAGAACCACGAAGCCCTGCGCGAGGAGCTCCAGCGTGCCGGCTACGTTTTCGAAAGCCAGACCGACACCGAAGTCATCGCCCACCTGGTCAACCACCTCTACGACCATGATCTGTTCGAGGCCGTGCAACAGGCCGCCAGCCGGCTGGAAGGCGCCTACGCCATTGCCGTGTTCTGCCGTGACGAACCGCATCGCATCGTCGGCGCCCGCCAAGGTTCACCGCTCGTGGTCGGCCTCGGCGAACAGGCCAACTACCTCGCTTCCGACGCCTTGGCGCTGGCTGGCACCACCGATCGCATCCTCTATCTGGAAGACGGCGACGTCGTGGATCTCCAGATCGATCGCGTGTGGATCACCGATGCCACCCAGCGCCCCGTACAGCGTGACGTCCATGTGGTGCAGGCCTACACGGCGGCGGCTGATCTGGGCCCCTATCGCCACTACATGCAAAAGGAGATCTTCGAGCAGCCGCGGGCGCTCGGCGACACCTTTCAGGACCTCGAGCAAACACAGGTCGCCCCGGAAGTCTTCGGCGACGACGCCTGGCGCGTGTTCCAGAACATCGACCGGCTGCTGATCCTCGCCTGCGGCACCAGCTACTATGCGGGGCTCACGGCAAAGTACTGGATCGAGGCCCTCGCCAAGCTCCCCGTCCAGGTGGAAATCGCAAGCGAGTACCGCTACCGGACCAGCGTGCCGCATCCGCAAACCCTGGTCGTCACCATCTCGCAATCCGGCGAAACCGCCGACACCCTGGCTGCCCTCAAGCACGCCCGCGGCCTGGGCATGACGCGCACCCTCACCATCTGCAACGTGGCCACCAGCGCCATGGTGCGGGAATGTCAGCTCAATTTCATCACGCGGGCCGGCGCCGAGATCGGGGTGGCCTCCACCAAGGCCTTCACCACCCAGTTGGCGGCCCTGTTCCTGCTGGCCCTCACCCTGGCCCAGACCCGCGGCCTGCTGCCGGCCGAAGAGGAAGTCGAGCACGTTCGCGCCCTGCGGCATCTGCCTGCCGCGGTGCAGTCGGTATTGGCCCTCGAGCCGCAGATCATTGCCTGGGCCGACGCCTTCGCGCGCCGCGAGAATGCGCTTTTCCTGGGCCGCGGCATGCACTATCCCATCGCCCTGGAAGGCGCGCTCAAGCTCAAGGAAATCAGCTACATCCACGCCGAGGCCTATCCCGCCGGCGAACTCAAGCACGGCCCCTTGGCGCTGGTGACCGAACACATGCCCGTCGTTACCGTCGCACCCAACGATGCGCTGCTGGAAAAGCTGAAATCCAATATGCAGGAAGTCCGAGCCCGCGGCGGCCAGCTGTATGTGTTCACCGACGCCGATACCCGCATCCGCTCCGAGCCGGGCATCCACGTCATACAATTGCCCGAGCATTACGGCATGCTGTCGCCCCTGTTGCATACCATTCCCTTGCAGTTGCTGGCCTACCATACGGCTTGCGCGCGGGGCACCGATGTGGATAAACCGCGTAACTTGGCGAAGAGCGTCACGGTGGAGTGACCTCGCCTGGCTCGGCTATGAGGCCCCAACAGCATGGGAACCCGGCACCGGCGAGGGCTTCCAGGCCGCGCCAGACCGGGGCTCGTCGTAGTCGACGTGGCGTTGCAGGCGCGCGGCGTCTATGACCTCGACGTAGCCTCGCCCCAATCGGATCGCCCCCTCTTCCTGAAGACGATTAAGCCCGTAGGTTACGGAGACTCTCGTCCGCCCGGTGGCCGCCGCCATCATCTGGTGCGTCATCTTGACTCTTACCGGCTGATCTCCAGGCCCGCCAGCGCCCGCCGCCTCGTTGGCGAGGGCTTGCACCAGCGCAGCCAACTGTACGGTAGTGTCGCGGAAGGTTGCGTATTCGAGCTGCTCGATCAGCCGCGCGACTTTCGAGTATGCGCGGGAAATCACCGCCGCCGCCACGCGAACATCGGTGGCACAAATAGCCCGGAATCGCTGGTGACTCAGGGTAACGACCTCGCACGGCCCCATGGCGATGACCTGCAGCCCCACCGGCACCTCCGCCTGTTCGCTGAAACATAGCGTGTCGCCGAGAAGACACCCAGATCGCCCATAGAAGAGCAGGCGCTCGCCACCATTGTGGCTGAGAATGGATACCCGTACCGTGCCCGATCTCACGATATAGATGTTCTCGCTCGCGCTGGCATCATCGCACACGAGATCGCCGTCATCATGTGAAATGCTTCGACAGGCATCGAAATAGTCGAGAAGACCATCTTCGTCCAAATGTACAAATGGATTCATGCGCGCCACCACATTCCAGGCGGTTCGAAGAAACGATGCGCTTCATGCTCTCAAATCCGGGAACCGAATGCAATCGCTTATGCCGATGGAGTACTCGCAATAGAAGGTGAAGCGGTCGCTGGTTTGCCATGGCCGCTCAGCCAACTCTTTGTCTAAGTTTAGACAGACGTCCGGAGGAGGAAGTGCCACTCTGATATGGCGATGGTTTTCAGTCTGAAGGAGACAACCTTGGCCATTTCCCTACCGAAGGATCTAGCGCTCGAGCTTTATCGTCGAATGCGGCTCATCAGGCGCTTCGAAGAGCGGGTTGCCGAGCTGGTGGACGCCAACGAAATCGCCGGCATCTGCCATGAATACGTGGGCCAGGAAGCCGTCGCCGTCGGTGTCTGCGCCGCGCTTGCGCAGGATGACATCATCACCAGCACCCACCGTGGGCATGGACACATCATCGCCAAGGGCGGCGAGGTGAAGTTCATGCTGGCCGAGCTGTTCGGTCGCACGGGGGGCTATAACCGGGGGCGGGGCGGCTCCATGCATATCGCCGACCTCGGCCTGGGCATCTTCGGCGCCAACGGCATTGTGGGCGCGGGCGCCCCCATGGCATGCGGCGCCGCCTATCGATTCAAGCTTGCCGGACAAAAACGCGTTGCGGTGCCCTTCTTTGGCGACGGCGCGATCAACCAGGGCGTCCTGCACGAGGCACTCAATCTTGGCGCGATCTGGCATCTACCCGTGGTGTACATCTGTGAGAACAATATGTATGCGATCACGACGCCACTGCGGGAAGTCACCAAACGGCCTCCCCACGAAAGAGCCCGGGCCTATGGCATGGAAGGGAGCGTCGCGGACGGCATGGACGTACAGGCGGTGTACGAGGCGGCGCTCCACGCCGTGCAAGCGGCCCGCGATGGTCTTGGCCCCAGCTTTCTGGAGTTCGAAACCTATCGTTACGTGGGCCACTATACCGCCGAGAAATTGATGAAAACCTCCTATCGCACCGACGCCGAGATCGAAACCTGGCGGCTGCGGGACCCCATCCAGCGTTGGGGCAGGCGGCTCGTCGACGCCGCCTGCGCGAGCGAGGCGGATCTCGAACGCATTCACCAATCCGTGGAGGAGGAGCTCGATGACGCCTTTGTCTTCGCCACCCAAAGCCCCCTACCCGACGCACGGACCGCCTTGGATCACGTGTACCACACGACCTATGCCGGGTTGCCGGCCCCGGGATACGAACCATGACACAACGACGACTTCGCTATCTGCAGGCCATGAACGAAGCCTATCTGCAGGAGATGACCCGCGACCCCGACACCATTATTCTCGGTGAGGACATTCGCGGCGGCATCCGGGGCGAGACCAAGGGTCTGCTCGAAGCCTTCGGGCCTGAGCGTGTGCTCGACACACCGATCTCGGAAGCCGGCTTCGTCGGGTTCGCCACGGGAGCGGCGATGGCCGGCCTGCGTCCTCTTGTCCAGTTCCAGGTACCGTCGCTGATCTACGTCGCCTTCGATCAACTCGTGAATCAGGCCGCCAAACTGCGCCTGATGATGGGCGGCCAGGCCAAGATCCCCGTCACCTATACCATCATGGTGGCGGGCGCACGTGGCGGCGTGGCCGGTCAGCACTCCGACAATCCATATCCCTATCTGCTGCATGCCGGCTTCAAGCTGGTCTGCCCCTCGACTCCTTACGATGCCAAGGGGCTACTGACCAGCGCGATCCGCGAAGACGACCCGGTGGTCTTCATGGCACCCGCCATGGCATTGGCCCAACGCGGACCGGTGCCGGAAGAACCCTACGCCATCCCCTTGGGGGTGGGCGAAATCAAGCGCCGCGGCACCGACGTTACCGTGGTCGCCGTAGGCCATCTGGTGCCGGAGGCCCTGGCCGCCGCCGAACAGTTGCGGGAGGAAGGCATCGACGTCCAGGTCTGGGACCCGCGAAGTCTGTTGCCGCTCGATAAGGAAGGCTTGTGCGCCGCCGTACGCGATACCGGCCGTGTGGTGATCTATGACGACTCGGCCCGCACCTGCGGCTTCGCCGCCGAGCTCAGTGCGATCCTGGCGGAGCGCGTGCACGATGTCCTCAAGGCGCCGATCAAGCGGATCACCCGGGCCGACACGCCCATGCCATATTCCTCGCCGCTCGAAAAAGCTGTCTTGCCAACGCCGCATCAACTGACCGAGGCGATCAGAACCCTTTACGCCCACAACCCGTCCACACACCGGAGACCGCATGTCGAAGCATGAAATCAAGATTCCCAAAATGGGACAATCGACCGTGGAAGTCGACTTGATCAACTGGCTGGTCGAAGAGGGGCAGCGCGTAGCGGCCGGCGCGATCCTGGCGGAGATCGAATCCGAAAAGGCTACCGTCGAAATCGAATCGGACGTCGCCGGCACGGTCAGCGAGATACGCGTACGAGCGGGAGACACGACCGAAGTCGGCGCCACGATCTGCGTCATCGATACCGACTGAATTCCACGGATTCAGGAACGACGCGGCCAGTACCTGGCGAAAGGAGTGGCCGCATCTACCCAAAGGCCAACGTTCGCCCCTCGACAACGCTTGCCCACTCACCACCCGGATTGCCCGCCCCGCCAAGCAAAGAGGGGCAGGCCCCACCCCCTCCTGTTTTTTCCATTTTGGAACAATTGTTATGCCATTACATGCTGTTGTGGCAGGGGTAAAAAACGTCCAGACTTCTTTCCATGAACCCGCATCACGCCGTCCCGTCCGGGATCGACGTGCTGCCGACCCACGCGACAAAAAGGAAAGGGAATGGAGCAAGTCATCAATCACTCCGTGCAATACCAGCCCCGCTTGAAGTTCGGCGGGTTCTTCGCACCCTATCACCATATCGACGGTAATCCGACGCTGCAGATCCGACGGGACCTCGACTTGGTCAAGCGCCTGGATGATCTCGGCTTCGACGAAGCCTGGTTCGGCGAACACCATTCCGCGGGCTTTGAGATCATCGCTTCACCCGAACTGATGGTGGCTGCCGCGGCTCAGCGCACGCATCGCATTCGCCTGGGTACGGGTGTCAACTCGGTGCCTTTTCACAACCCGCTCATCCTGGCCGACCGGCTGAACCAACTAGACCACATGACGATGGGCAGGGTCATGGCCGGATTTGGTCCGGGACAGCTCCCTTCCGACGTGCATATGCTGGGCATGGAGAATTCGTGGATGCGCGATCGCATGAACGAGGCCGTCGAGGTCATTGTGGCGCTCCTGCGTGGCGAAACCGTGACGCGAAAAACCGACTGGTTCGATCTGCGCGACGCTCGCCTGCAACTCGGGTCTTACACGCCGGAAGGCATCGAAATGACCGTAACATCGGTCTTCACGCCCACGGGAGCCACCCTCGCCGGCCAGCAGGGCATCGGCATTCTCTCGGTGGCCGCAGCCGACCGCAAGGCGCAGACCAAGCTCGTGGACAACTGGCAGGCACATGAGCGTGCGGCGGCTCAGAGCGGCAGAACGTCCCGGCGCGAGAAGTGGCGCGTCCTGGGCATTCTCCATCTGGCGGACTCTCGCGAGCAGGCCCGCAAAGACGTGGAATGGGGCATACGCCGCTACCAGCGTATGCACGAAGACCTTTACGGTGGACTCTTCGATTGGAGCTCCGACGCGGAGGCCGTGGACCACTGGATCAAAAAGGGCCTGGGCTCGTGGGGTTCGCCGATCATCGGCACCCCCGAGGATGCCATCGAAGCGATCGAGCACTTGTTGCAGATGACCGGCGGCTTCGGCACCTTCCTGGTCAATAGCCATCATGCGGCACCTTGGCCCGCCACCCAACATAGCTGGGACCTGTTCGCGGAATACGTTATGCCCCACTTCCAGGGCGTCAATCGAGCACGCGAAGCCAGCGCGACCTGGGTACGTCAGAACAATGACGCGCTCATCTCGAGCCGAATGCAATCGATCGCGCAAGCCAACGAAAAATTCCAGCGTGCCGCGGGCGAGGCCCACGAAGTCCGGAGCGCGTCATGAGCGATGTCGTCATCTTGTCTTGCAGCCCATCGCAGCACTCAAAAACAGCGAAGCTGGGCGAGCACGTGGCCTTCGAGCTGCGGCGGTTGTCCATCACCAGCACCGTCCTCTCCCTGCGGGACTTGCCAGCGGCGCCACTGCTGCGCGGAGATCTCGAACACCCAACCCTTGCGGCGGCGCGGCATCAGGTCGCTGAAGCCCGGGGCATCGTCATCGCCACGCCCATTTTCAAGGCGGCGTACAGCGGCTTGCTGAAGGTATTTCTGGATGTGCTGCCCCAGTATGCACTGACTGGAAAAGTCGTGCTCCCCCTGGCCACCGGTGGCAGCCTGGCCCATGTCCTGGCGCTCGATTATGCGCTGCGTCCCGTGCTGCAATCGATGGCCCCCCTGAACGTACTCCCCAGCCTGTTCCTGCTCGACAAAACGCTGCTCCACTCGAACGGCACCGATCTGTGCCGCGAATCGCTGACAGACCTGGACGCCACCCTCCTCCGGTTTCGCCTGGCGCTACCCCCGGCCGAGAGCATCTGGCACGACCAGGCAGTAGCCTGATTGCCGTCGCAACCGCGTGGCCCTCATGGGCCGTTCACCGAGCCATCCTCGTCACCGCTCTTTTACTGCCCAACCCTGCAAGGGAATGTCCAATGCCCTCTCAAGACCCCACCGCACCGAGCCGTCGACTGCCCACGCTTGAGTCGCCCGAGTCGAATCCGATCGTCGCGAACCTGTTCGAACAAATCGTTGCCCGCGGCGCTCGCGTGCTGAACGTACATCGCACCCTGGCACACGCTCCCAACGTACTGGTTGGCTGGTCCACCTTGTCCGCGGCCTTGCGCCATGGCTCTACCCTCGATCGGCAACTCAACGAGTTGGCCATCATGCGACAGTCGCACGTGATGGACTCCGAGTATGAGGGCTATGTACATCGCAATATGAGCCTGCACGCTGGCTTGTCTGCCGAGAAGATCGATGCGGTCAAGACCTGGGAATCCTCCGGCCTGTTCAACGATCTCGAAAAGACCGTGCTGCGCTACACCGACGCGGTGATCGCCGGGGAAGGCATTCCCGATGAGCTCTACGAGGACATCACGAGCAAACTGCCGTTGCCGACCGTCGTCGAGCTTACCGCCAGCATCAGCTATTTCATTGGTACCACCTACCTATTGAAGGCGCTGGGGGTGCAGGTCGGGGCCGCTGAAGCTCAATTAAGCCCCGGATGATCGAGAGCTCGTCCCAAAGGCCGCCGAGTTGCGCTAGAGTCTGCTTCTCGTAAGGAAGCAGCATGGCCCCCCAGCCCAGCCCCACGACTCCGGCGCAGCCAGACGAGCCCCTCGCCCGCTCACCGCGCTTCGAAGACATCATGTCACTGCGGATCTTCCGGCTCGTCGTCGAAGTCCGCAGTTTCTCGGCGGCCGCCCGGCAGCTCGGCCTGGTGCCGGCCACCGTCAGCAAGCATGTCAGCGCCCTCGAAAAAGACCTTGGCGTGCGGTTGCTGAACCGCACGACGCGCCAATTGAACCTGACCGAGGAAGGAGAACGCCTGTATCGCCGTTGCGTCAACATTCTGGAAGAGGTCGCTCTGCTCTCGGACGACTTTTCCGAAATCCGCGGTCAAGCCACCGGGCACATCAGGGCCAGCATTCCCACCGTCCTGGCAGTCAGATACGTGGCCCCCAGGCTGACCACCTTTTTACAAACCCATCCCCGGCTGTCGGTGGAGCTGGAATTGACCGGCAGCAAGACCGACTTGCTGGCTCATGGCATCGATGTCGCAGTGCGCTTTGGCGAACAAACCGAACCCAACTTCGTTTCCATCAAGCTTTCCGACAATCGTCACATCTTCGTCGCTTCGCCCGCCTACCTGGCCAAGCATGGAACGCCAACCCATGCCGGCGATTTGCCGCGGCACAACTTTCTCTGGATACGCGGGCTGCCTCCGGCCGGCACGTTGCCCGGATTCGACACGCACGCCATACAACGCCTGGGCAACCTGACGACCGACAATGGGGAAGTGACTCGCCGGGCCGCGATCGATGGACTTGGCATCGCCATGCTGCCCAGCTTCGTGATAGACGACGATATCAGAGCGGGAAAGCTGGTGATGGTTCTGGAGGAGTATGGATACACCAGCGGCATCTATGCGGTGCTTCCGCAGTGGCGGCATATTCCGAACAAGGTAAGGCTGTTCGTCGACATGCTGAAGAGCGCCCTGGAGCCCAGCCTTCGCAACCTGAAGCTCCCGGAGCAGCCCTAACGCAGTGCCTGGCCACCGCCGGTGTCTCCCACAGCGGCTAGCGCGCCTTCCAGGGCACCGCAAACCGCTCGAAAGCGTTGAGCAGGATGGTGCTCACGAACCCCAGCAGCGCCATGATCAGCAAGCCCACATACATCTTCTCCACCTCGAAGGTCTGCCAGCTCGTCCAGATCAGATAGCCAATGCCACTCTTCGCCCCGACGAACTCCGCCGCGACGATCACCAGCAGAGCGATGCCCATGCCCAGTTTCAGGCCGGTGACGATCATCGGCATGGCGCCCGGCAGGGCAATGTCGAGGAACATCATCTTCCGGCTGGCATGGAAGTTCTTGCCCACATCGAGATAGATCTTTTCGAGGTTACGAACCCCCGACTCGGTATTGATCAACACCAGATAGATGACCGATGTCGCGATGATGGCGTACTTGGACTCCTCGCCTATGCCAAAGATCATGATGAACATGGGCAACAGCGCGATTTTCGGGATGGGGTACGTGGCATCGACCAGCGGCGAGATAGCGGCGCGCACCAGGGGCAGGAGCCCCATCGCCAGCCCGATGATCACTCCCGGCACGGCGCCGAGCAAGAACCCGATCGCCACCCGCTGCAAACTGATACCCAAATGGCTCGCCATTTCGCCCGACGCGACCATGGCCGCCAAGGTCTGGAAGATCCTGCTGGGTGGCGGGAAAAAGCGCGCATCGATCTGGTCGACCGCTACCGCAAGCTCCCAGGCCAACAGCAACAGGACCGGCGAGAGTATGGCCAAGGTGCGTTCCCAGTTGAAGAGGCGCACCGACCTCGGGAACGCGGCCATCGGCAGCGCCCGCCCCGCGAGTTCATGCTTCATGACTTCCCTCCCTCGGCGGCCGCGCCCGCCACTTCGTCGCGCAGGGCGCCCCAGACACGGGCGAACACCTTGCCATATTCAGCGCTGGATTTCACGGTTTCGACGTCGCGCGGACGGCCGAAGATCGGGGCAAGATCGATCATTTCCTTGATACGGCCGGGCCGGGCCGTCATGATCAGGATACGATCGGCCAATACGATCGCCTCGTCGATCGAGTGGGTGACATAACAGACGGTCTTTCGGTCCTCCTCCCAAATGCGTATCAGCTCACCCTGCAGGACGATCTTGGTCTGCTCATCGAGTGCCGAAAAAGGCTCGTCCATAAGCAGGATCTCGGGATCGTTGGCAAACGCGCGGGCAATGGAAACCCGTTGTTTCATCCCGCCCGACAGCTGATGCGGCAAGGCGTTCTCGAAGCCGGACAGATGCACTTTATCGATGAAGGGCTGCACCATCCGGTAACGTTCCGCCCTGGAAAATCCGCGTGCTTTCAGGCCAAAGGCAACGTTGTCCCGTACCGACATCCATGGGAATAGGCTCTGGTCCTGGAACACCATCGAGTTGCCCGGACGCGCGTGCGCCTTGCGGCCTCCTGTTCTATCCCCCTGGTTCTGGCAAACCTCGACCGTACCGCTGGTTGCGGTTTCCAGACCGGCCAGAATGCGCAGCAGCGTCGTCTTGCCGCAGCCCGATGGGCCGACGATGCACAGGAACTCGCCGTCGTAGACATCCAGGTTGAGCGGCACCAGCGCACGTTGCGCCACCTGGCCATGCGAGACGAAGTCCTTGCCCACTCCGGAAAGCCGTAGCTTGACCTCGGGCTCTTTCGGGGGATCGGGATGTCGATAGGAGTCGAGCATTGCCACCCCGGCGCTTCGATACGTCATGATGGTCCTCGGGCATCGAACTACTGCGATTGCTGGAGCGCCTGGATGGCTTCTTGCCGATAACTATCGTCCACGGAGTCGCGCAAATCGATCTTCTGCTTGATGACTCCTTCCTCCAGCAACCAGTCCGCAAAATCGTCCACCCCCGCGAACGAGGGCTCGCCATCGAAGTCGATATTGGGCGGTACGCTGGCCGCCGTGGCGGCGATGCCTTGCTGCTGGAGCATTCCCAGGACAGCGGACTGATCGACCTTCTCGGCGCTGAAGGCGGCCCGGTAGTCGCGGCCACCCTGAATATAGGCCACCATGAATCTCTTGGCGGCCTCGGGAGATCGTTTGGTGAAATCGGGCGAATAAAGCAAGTAGGACACGGGGAATCCCGGTAGCACTTCGTCCATGCCGACGACCTTGCGGCCAGGCACCTCCTCCACCGTCATGGTGACGTATGGCTCGACAGTCGCCACGCCGTCGAGCGACTTATTGACCATCGCGGGCACGCCTTCGGGCAGGCCCAGGTGCGCTATGTTCAGATCCGCCAAGGAAAGCCCGCCCTGCTCGGCCAGTTCTTTCAAGAAGAAGTGGGCCGCCGAAGTTCGGCCCGGCACCGACAATTTCAGTCCCTTCAAGTCGGCCGGCTTCTGGTAGCGTCCCGATGCGACCAGGTCTTCGCGCAGCACCAGGGCAATCGTCCCGCTCCCGGGCGGCTGGTTGCCCGCGGTAGCCACGATCTTCAAGGGAATTTTACGAATGATCACATTGAACAGCCCCGCGTTGACGGGCCCCGACAAGGCATCGATCTGCCCCAGCCCCAGGGCCTGCATCGCCTCGCCGGAATTTGCGAACGGCACGAACTCGACGTTAAGTCCTTGTTTCTTGAAATAACCCTGGCTCGCGGCAATGGCCGCGGTTCCATCCGACAACGACCGGAACGTGCCGATCTTCACGTCGACCGGCGGATTCAAAGGCTGCGCGTCCTTGGCGTGGGCCACGAAGGGCGAGGCAAGCATGCCGCCTGCCAGGCAGGCGAGGATGAACCGTCGGCTTATTGACCTCACTGATTTGTTGCTCATCGCTGTCTCCAAAAGTTAGTATGGATGCTGCATCGATTCAGCCCTGGGCACGGCGGCATGCGCACGCCAAGGCCGTCTAGCCCTCAGGGTACGGCTTGCCCAATGTCCTCCGACTCCGCCAAACAGACCACCGGCTCGGAACCCTCATCCGCTCGAGCATTTTGATGCACCCCACCGTAGGTCGACATGCCTCGCTCACTCTGCATCAAGTCTGGCATCCGTAGGGGAAGCGTGTATGTCTAAAGTTAGACACACCATCCCCTCGGGATTGACCCCGCCACCATTCGGGGGAGCCTTCGGCTCCAGAGAATCACTGCCTCGCTTGACCCCGTCCTGAAGGACGGGGTTTGCGCTTGGGCGCGTGGTCATAACCGAACGCTATAATGGGCCATGATGTGCAAAATTTCATAGTCCAGCCATGATCATTCTCGTCACAGGCGCCTCGTCCGGGTTCGGAGCCGCAATCGCCGAAAGATTCGTCCGCGACGGCCACCAGGTCATCGGCACCGCCCGACGCAAGGATAGGCTGGACGCCCTGCAGGCCCGGCTGGGCGACGCCTTCTTCCCGCTGGTTCACGACATTACCGACACCGAGGCAACCCTGAGCCTGCCGGAGCGTCTGCCTGCCGCACTGGCCGACATCGACGTTCTGGTGAACAACGCCGGCCTGGCCCTCGGCCTCGAGAAGGCGCCCGAGGCGGTCGTGGCCGATTGGCAGTGCATGATCGACACCAACATCACGGGCCTGACGCTGCTCACCCGCGCCGTGCTGCCGGGCATGGTCGATCGCAATCGCGGCCATGTGGTCAACCTGGGCTCGATAGCCGGCAATTACCCCTACCCCGGCGGCAATGTGTATGGCGCCACCAAAGCCTATGTCCGGCAATTCAGCTTGAATTTGCGCGCGGATCTTCTGGGTACGGCGATCCGCGTGACCAATATCGAGCCCGGGCTGGTGGGCGGTACCGAGTTCAGCAACGTCCGCTTCCATGGCGACGACGGCCGGGCCGCCAAAGTCTACCAAGACGTGGAAGCCCTGAATCCGCACGATATCGCCGAGGCCGTGGCCTGGGTCACCGGCCTGCCGGCGCATGTGAATATCAATACACTGGAAGTGATGCCGGTGGCGCAGGCCTTCTCGCCGCTGGCGGTGCAGCGCGGCTTGGGCTGAGCCGAGGGAACCGTCTCCGGCCGAAAGCCGGAGTTCTTCACGGCCCGGGGGTTGCGGCCCGAGCCGCCGGACGGCGTCTTCAGCCCTCGCCTTCCTGAACCTCGAAATCGATGAGCTCGACGGAGATGATCTCGTCGGGCTTGCCGCTACACCAATGCAGCAGCAGGGTCATGTCGGTGGAGATACCGCCATGTATCGCTCCGGGCGCGTTGTACATGAACGCCCCCTCGGGGACGGCAACACGTCCGCGTGTGTCGTAATAGGCGCCCTTCAAGAGGTAGACCTCCTCGCCCAGTTCAGGCGCGCGGCCGATGATCTTCCAGGCCTTGCCGGGAGGCGCCACGAAGCGCGCCATCATCGTGAGGCCGTGGCCGTCGCCACGGTTGAGCACACAGCGGAATCGCCCGTACTCCTTGCCGTCTTCCCAGATGATATTCGTGTCGGAAGACTCCCACTTGAAGTTCTCCTCAAGAATCTTGTACGACCGCAGCGCGGATTTTTCGGGATCCTGGTTTTCCATGAGTCAATCTCCTGTCGGGTTCTGAAGGCCAGGCTCATACCTGGCGATCGGGGAGTTCAACCACCAGTTCGTCCATGTCGTTCTGCAGGACGATCTGGCAGGCGAGGCGGCTGTTGTCGCGACGCGGGGCGGCGGCAAGCGTCAGCATTTCCGATTCCATCGCGTCGGGCGGCAACAGGCCGGCGGGTTCCGAGGCCAGATACACATGGCAGGTGGCACAGCAGCAGGCGCCGCCACAATCGCCGTAGATCTCGTGAATACCGTGCTGCAGGGCGGCCCGCAACAAGGTATCGCCACCGGCCATCTCGAACGCCAGCCTGGCCCCATCGGGTTTCACAAAAGTGATAAGAGGCATTGTCACTACAAATAGAAGGGATTACCGCCTTCGATTCTGCGGTGCCCCCCGCCCGCGGTCAAGCGAGTATTTTTGACGAAAGCATCAGCTTGCCTGATACCTGAGACGCAACGCGACTGCCGGCGCGCCGTGTCTTCGTCCGCTGCGATACACTGGCCTCGACGCCCTCTTCCAACGATCACAGCCCGACAAGCCAGCCTCCGGCTTGCCGGCCTCGAGCTTGCGGCGCAGGCCCGGCCGGTCGCCTACCATGTCATTGATGCACATCAGTCTCAGGCAATTGCGCGCCTTTATCGCCGCCGTCGAAGCTGGCAGCTTCACTCGCGCCGCCGAGCGCCTGCATTTGACGCAATCCGCGGTAAGCATGGTGATACGGCAACTCGAATCCAAGATAGGGTTGCCGCTGTTTCACCGCGAAGGCAAGCAGCTCACCCTTACCGATATGGGGCAACAGCTCGTGCCCATCGCGCGACGCATGCTCGATGATCTTTCGCTGATCGCCAGCAGCGCGGCCGACGTCCATGGCCTGCAGCGTGGAGCCTTGCGGTTCAGCGCCCCCAGTCTTTTGGTCAGCACCCTGATCGCGCCCGCGCTGGCGGCCTTTTCCAAAACTCATCCGCAGCTATCGGTACAAATCCTGGATACGACACTGGAGGATATCCCCGAAGCAGTGTTTCGCGGCTTGGTCGAGTTCGGCATCGGCCCGGATCGCGCCACGAGTCCCGAGGTGGAACGAACCTTCCTGCGCAAGATCGCGATCCAGTTCGTCTGTCCCGCCGATCACGAGGCGGCGCACCGCCGCCAGATCCGATGGCGCGAGACACGGGATTATCCGTGGATCTATTACCGCAGCAGTTTCGAGGAGGAGATCCGCGATGCGCTCTGGCGGCACGGCCGGGCGCAAGCTCTCGAAGACTCGATCAGGGTGGAACAGCTCCCAACCGCATTGGCCCTGGTGGGCCACCGCCTGGGCGTGACTTCCGCGCCCGACTATGCCAAGTCATTTCGCAGCGATCTCGATCTGCGCTTCATCCCCTTGGTCGAGCCGGCGATCCATCGTACTTTTTATGTTTATAAGCGACATGGGCGCGCCCTTTCTCCCGCGGCACGCGCTTTCCTGAAACTCCTATCGTGAGCAGGCGCGGCGGGGCCTGGCGGTACACTGCGCAGGCCGGAGTTCTTCACAGAGAGGCAAGAGTCCGATGCGCTTCGATCCCATCACCCTGCGATTGTTCGTGGCCATTTGCCAGTCCGGCTCGATCAGCGGCGGCGCCGCGCAGGTCCACCTGGCCCTTGGCGCCGCCAGCCGCCGGATCGCCCAGCTCGAAAGTGATGCCGGCACCGCGCTGTTCGAGCGGCACGCCCGGGGCGTGCGTCTTACACCCGCTGGCCGGGCCATGCTGCACCATGCCCGCCTGCTGTCCGACGGCATGGACCGCCTGAAGGCGGAAATGTCAGAATATGCGGGCGGCATCAAAGGCCATGTACGGATGTTTGCCAACCGTTCGTCCGTCGTGCAGTTCCTGCCGCACCCCTTGCGCCAGTTCCTCGACCGCTACCCGGGCCTGCGCGTCGAGTTACAAGAGCATCCCAGCCACTCCGTCCTTCATGCCCTGCAAGAGGGACTGACCGATATCGGCATTTTCGACGCAAGCTCGCTACCAGACGGCATGGCCGGCCTCGAATACCATCCTTATCGCCAGGATCGGCTGGCGCTCCTGGTGCCCGCCGACCATGCTTTTGCCGCCCGGCGCTCGCTCTGGTTCGATGAAGCCCTGGACGAAGACTTCATCGGACTGCGAAGCGGCACGGCCTTGCATGACATCACGACGGCCCATGCCCGCCAGGCTGAAAAATCGCTGCGGATACGGATCCAGGTTTTCGGCTTCGACTCGATGTGCCGCATGGTACAGGCGCGCGTGGGCGTGGGCGTTGCGCCCCGCCAAGCCGTGCTGCCGCAAGCCCGGATGCTCGGCATGCGCACCATCCCATTGCGCGATGCCTGGGCCAGCCGTCAGCATTGCCTCGGCTACCGGCAAAGTACGCTACCGCAACCCGCACGGCTGCTCGCCGACTTTCTGCTCGGAACCGGTTAGCACGCTCGGGGGCCCTTCTCGAACGGCGAAAGCTCGCTTGCCGCTTGGTCCATTGTGGGACGCCGGCGTCCATTGGATACTCCACAACGACCTTTGCCTATTCCCGAGGAGACCGATGAAAATCGCGCAGGTTCGTACCTTTCCCGTTCGAGTACCCATCGATGTCGATCTGGCCGGGCTGAAAGCGCGTCCGACCATGAGCGTCTGCCTGGTGGAAGTCACGACCCAATCGGGAATCAGCGGCTACGGCATGACCGCCATCACTCAAGAGGGTGTGGTGGCCCACGCCATCGAGCACGTTGCCGCGCCGCAACTGATTGGCGAGGATGCCCTGAATCATGAACGGCTATGGGAGAAACTGTACTGGACGGTGTCTCCTCGCGGTCAAACGGGCTATGCGAGCCACGTCATCGCGGCGCTGGACACCGCTTTGTGGGACATTAAAGGCAAAGCCCTCAGCCTGCCCGTCTGGCGCCTGCTCGGCGGCGCCCGCGACAAGGTACAGGTGTACACGACCTTCGGCTTTCCGGCCTTCGATCGTGAACAACTCGCGGCGGCGGCGCGCCATTGGCTCGCCCAAGGCCATACCCGCTTGAAGATGGTGGTAGGCCATCAAGGGCTGGAACGCCGGGATCGCGGCCACTCCCTGGAAAGCGTGATCCAGGAAGACATTCTGCGCGTGCGCGCGGTGCGCGACGCCATCGGCGATGATGCTTCCTTGTATATCGATGCCAACTGCAGCTTGGACGGCCCCCATGCCGCGCGGCTTTGCGCCGGTATCGCCGATTGTGACATTCGCTTCTTCGAAGAACCGATCACGCAGAACGACGCCGCGCAAATGGCCGATCTCCGCCGCCGCACAGGCTTCGCGCTCGCGGCCGGACAGAATGAAGGGCTTGCCTTTCGCTTCCGGGATCTTCTGCTGGCGCAGGCCGTGGACTACCTCCAGCCCAACGTGGTGATCAGCGGCGGCTTTACCCAAAGCGCGCGTATCGCCGCGCTGGCCCAGGCCTTCCAGGTGCCGGTCATCAATGGTGGCGCATGGCCTTACCACAACATGCATCTTCAGGCCGGCGTCGCCAACGGCACCATGGTGGAGTATCACTATTTTTCAGCCCTGGTATGCCAGAGACTGTTCCGCCAGTTGCCGGAGCCCAAGGATGGCTGGCTCACTCTGCCCTCCACCCCGGGGCTCGGCTTCGAACCGGACTTCGATACCATTCGCGAACTGCCGCGAACGAGCTGATGGCTTTCACGGGACTATCGGCAGATTCCAGAACTGACAGGAGACGATCATGATCAAGACCTTGCTATCCGCCTGCATGGCGCTATCCGTGCTGACGGCCCCGGTTGTCCAGGCCGCGGATTTTCCGCAACGGCCAATACGCCTTCTGGTCGGCTTCTCGCCGGGCGGAGCCGTGGACGAGATGGCCCGCCGCTTGGGCCAGGCGTGGGAAACCCACCTCGGCCAGCCGGTGGTCGTGGAAAACCGTCCCGGTGCGGCCAGTTTGATTGCCGCCGATCTCGCGGCCAAAGCGGCACCCGATGGGCATACCCTGTTTTTGGGAGGCACTTCGACCCTGATCGCGGCCATCCTGCAGACCCAGGCCGGCCAAGCGCTGCAGGTGGATCCGATGAAGGATCTGCTGGCAATCGGCGCGGTGGCGGAATCGCCGCTGGCCATCGCGGTGAACCCGGGCTTTCCCGCGCAGGATATCCCCGGCTTCATCGACGCCGTCCGGGCCGCTCCCGGCCGGTATTTCTATGCTACCTCGGGCGTGGGCTCCCTGCACCACCTGGGTACCGAACTGCTCATGCAGCAATTGGGCCTGGACATGACGCACGTTCCTTACAAGGGCGCCTCCCAGATTCTCCCCGACCTCATCAACGGCCAGCAGATCCAGATCGGCATCGTCAGCCCCGCATCGACCCTGGAGCAGGTCCAATCCGGCCGCATCCGCCTCGTTGGCCTGCTTAGCGGCCCCCGCCTGGAAATCCTGCCCGACACCGCGTCGTTCTCGGAAACCGTCAACGGTTTCGACGATGCCATCTCGCGCATGATCATCTTCGCGCCCGCCCAGACTCCGGCTCCGATCGTGGAAACCTTGAATTCCAGCCTGCGGGCGGCGCTGGAAGACCCCGCCCTGGTGCGGGCCTTTGCCACGGCGGGCGCGATCCCGAGCATCCGCACGCCCGACGAGGTGGGCGCGCAACTCGTGCGTGAGCACGCCATCTGGGAGCGGGCCGCGGCAGAAGTCATGCCTTGAGGCGCACGGCGGCTTGCCGTCTCACGCCTCGGGCCACTTTCCGCGACCAGCGCTCACAAACTTTCGGCAAACACCTTTTTCATGCGCGCAAAATCCTTGAGATAGCGCTGCGCCAGCCGTTCCTTCTGGGTTTCGGTCAGAATTTTGCCCGAGATCTGGAAGAACTTGCTTTCCTCTTCCTTCAGGTGGTGATGAACTTCGTGCGAGAGCTGCCTGGCCTTGGCCAGCCAACTGCCTCCCTGTTCGTCGGCCTCCGCCAGGCTCTCCACACATTCATCGATTTCGTGGTGCTCGGCCAGGGCATGGCGGGAAGGATTGAGCCCCATATCGTCCATCAACATGGGGGCGTACAAAAAACGCTCCTCGGCAGCCGCATGCGCGGCCAGTTCAATGCGCAGTTCCCTGAAGATCTGCTGGCGCCGCTCGCTGCTGGGGGCCGCCCTCAGCAGCTTCCGACAGAGCGACCGTTGCAATTCGTGGCTCTCCCTTAGCGCGTCGTAGATATTGCCTGCCATGGAATACTTTCCTCCTGAAATGAAACTGCCCCCACGCTCACTTTGTTCGCTGCCCCCGAGGGGGCTTCAGCCTCCTTCGGGCGGCCGTGCGGAAAAGTGGAACTGCCCCCACGCTCACTTTGTTCGCTGCCCCCCGGGGGGGGCTTCAGCCTCCTTCGGGCGGCCGTGCGGAGGCTGAGATGAAACTGCCCCAATGCCGAGGTCGTCATCGGATCGACGGCCCCGGCCTGGGAGGGCGGCGATTGGCGGAGTGCTTTACACCCGGTCGCGGGCGCGGCCGCCGATCATCGCGGCATAGCTCGCCACAAAAGCGCCCAACAGCATCGAGATAAAGGCCCACAAAGACAGGGTCGCGGCGGCCTTGCGAGCCACGTCGGCGGCTTCGCGAGCCGTCTGCTCGGCCTCTTCAGCCGTTTGACGTGCCTGCGTGGTGATTTCCGAGATACGTTGCTCCGCCTCGGCTTCGCTCAAGCCGGTACGCTGGGCCACGAGCCGCACCAGATAGGCGCGATCGTCGGCGCTCAGCTCGCCTTCGGCGAAGCTGCGCACCAGCAGCCGGGACACTTCTTCGCGCACTGCGGCGGGACTGGCTGCGCGGCTGGCATCCGCCGGCCGGAGCACCGCGTCGGTAAAGTAAGCCAGCGGCGATTCTTCCGCTTCGCCACCGGCTCCCGCCGCACCAGCGCTTACCGCCGTCACCGCCCCCGCGGCGGAACCCGCCAGCGCCGCGCCCGTCTTGGCGGCGCCGGATACCAGCGCGCTCGCCGCCATCCCGGCGACGACGATACTGATGACCACACTCAACGCCCAGACCAGGAAGCCATGCGCGGTATCCCGGAAATCGATTTCGTCACCCAGGGCGTCCGTCCAACGCGTGCGCAGGCGTCCGGCGATGTATCCCGCAACCCCGTAGGCGATCACTTGCGTCACCAGTAGCCAGATGATCGATCCCGCCGCCAGCGTCGTTCCGGAAGCCCCCTCTCCCGACCAGGGAGAGAGAGCCAGGAAGCCCAGGCCGCTCCCGCCAACCAAGAGCGCGGCGGACAAGGCCGTTCCCGCCACCGCGCCGGCCACGATGGCCGCCCATGAAACCGCGGAACGCGCTGCTTCCGCCGCGGGCCTCGGATACTCGGGCGCATAGGCCGTTGCCATTTGCTCGTTTTGCATGACATCTCCTTATCCAGGTGCGTGTCGTTTTTTCGGGAGAGCTTGCTTAAAAAATCAGGGCCAGCAAGATCAGGATGGGAATGGGAATTCCCAACAGCCACAGCAGGATGTAGCGCATGACATCTCCTTTTGAATATTGTCATGACATAAGATCATGAGCAGCAGTCGCCGCGACGTGCCTGAGCTGACTCCGCAAAGCGATGCTTTCCGTGCGGGGGTCGCAAGCCGGCGATGGGCCCAGAAGGAGTCAGGTATTCAGCAGGCACGGCGGTAGGCCCATACTGCCATGAAAAATCGCCGTTCGATGTCAGAACATCCCTACAAAATCTTGAGGATCGTAACTTCGCAACGCCTGAAAATCGCCTGAAGCGCGCCGATGCCGTGCACTTGCAAGCCGTCGACCGCCCTGGCTCGGCCGCACAGAACGACGAGCGCCTGACCATGCTGTTCGCGGCGCTGTTTCGTAGCTTGGGGCCGGCGGCTCGCTGAAGTGCCGCGGCCTCTGGCTGACCACGCGGCAAGCGGGCAACCAGGGGCCGCCCGCAAGGGCGACTTACGCTCCGAACCGCGTTGGCAGATAAGGCCCTGACTCGAGGTATGGCGTTTTGCCTTCGATCATATCGGCCAGCAAACGGCCGCAGGCCGGGCCGAGGGTGAAGCCTTGGTGCGCATGGCCAAAATTGAACCACAAGCCTTTATGGCGCGGCGCCTGCCCCATGATGGGCAACATATCGGCCGTGCACGGACGCGCGCCCAGCCACGGTTGCGGCTCGACGGGCTCGCCGAGGTTGATCAGCTCGCCGGCCAGGCGCCGCGAATACTCCAGCTGCACCGGCGTGGGCGGCGCATCGAGGCGGGCGAACTCCGCGCCGGTGGTAATACGCACGCCCTTGAACATGGGCACAATGACCAGGCTGTTGTCGGCATCCATCATCGGCAAGGCAGGGGGCTGGCTGCTTTGGTAATGGCGGTGGTAGCCACGCTTGATGAACAAGGGGTAGCGGTAGCCCATCGGGCGCAGCAGGGCGTCGGTCCACGGCCCGAGTGCCACGACGGCATGTTCGGCGTCGATGGTTTGATCGACGCAGCGCACACGCCAGCCCGCGCCGGCTGGCGCCAGGGTGGCGGCATCGCCTTGCAGCAGGGTGCCGCCCACTTCCTGGAATAAAGCCGCATAGCGCTCGACTAGCGCGCCGGGGTCGCGTACCGACCAGGCGTCCAGCCAATGGATCGAGCCGGCCAGGCGGCGACGCAGGGCCGGCTCGGCCGCGGCCAGCGCATCGGAGTCGAGCTCGACGTGCTGCAAGCCGTATGACTGTGCCAGCCTGCGGGCCCGCGCCACTTCCTTTCGGTAGGAAGCGGCCTCGCGGTACACGAAACGGTAGCCATCGCGAAAGACGAGGCCCTGGGCTTGCGCGCGCTCGATGAGCGGCTCGTGTTCGGAGGTGGAGTGCTCGATCAGGCGGGCATAGGCCCGAGCGATCGCCGCATAGCGGCGAGGGCTGGAATTGGCCCAATAGCCGAACAAGGCCGATGCCATGGCCGGCAAGGCGCCGAGGCTGTAATGCACGGCGTTATCCTGGCCGAGCGCCATTTTGGCCAGGCTGCATGCCTCGCGGGGAAAGGGATGCGGTTCCACCGCCTCGCGCTGGATGATGCCCGCATTGCCGTACGAGGTTTCCTGGCCCGGGCCGCGCCGGTCGACCAGGGTCACGGTATGGCCGCGCAGCGCCAGGTGCAGAGCGGTGCAGGTGCCGACCATGCCGGCCCCCAGAACGAGCACGGTGGCCATCAGTTGCGGCGCTGCGCGATGACGGTGAGTTCGAGCCTGGCGCCGGCCAGCATCAGATCCGAGCGCACGGTGGTGCGCACCGGAAAGGGCTGCGGAAAGCGGCGCTCGTACACCTTGTTGAAGGCGGCGAAATCCTCCTGTTCGGTGAGATAGGCGGTGACGGACACCACATCGCTCAGGTCGAGCCCCTCGCCCTGCAGGGTAGCGGTGATGCGATCGAGCGTGAGCTCGGTCTGGGCCTCGATGCCTTCGGGCATGGGGCCGTCGGCCACGATCGGCAGTTCGCCCGAAAGAAAGACCAAACCACCAGAGTGACGCACTTTGGAGAAAGGAAGCATGAAGAGACCCATCAAACAGAAAGCGGTTGGAGAATGCCGGTGCAAGCTTTGCATTATTCCACCGGCGGCTGGATCGACCTAGTCGTTCAGCGGGAAACCATAGTTGCAAATTCCGGAACGCACAAGCGCGGGGATCCCAGGATGAAGAACTTCGGCCTCTCGGCCCGAGCGTCTCCGCCACCATGCGAAGGGAGTCTTCGGCGCCAGGTGATGACTAACTCACTTGACCCCGCCAGCAATGGCGACGCTTGCGTTTGGGCGCGTGGTCAGCCTTCGGCGGCGAGCATCTGCCGGATATGGTCGATGAATGCCCTCGCGGCTTCGGGCAGATGACGCCCGGCCAGGGTTTGTACCTCGAAGTGCCGCTCGTTCATTTCGCGGTCGCGCAGCGGTATGCCGCAAACCACACCGGTTCTCAGATGCTGCCGCAGCGCCAGCTCGCCGCAGAAGGTGATGGCCTCGGTGTGCCCGACGTAATTGATCAGGGGATAAAGATGATCGGCGACAAAGCCCGCGCGGTAGCTCAAGCCCTGCCGGCTGCAGCTGATATCGAGCAGGCGGCGCGACGTGGAGGACACTGGCAACGCCAGCGGATAGGCCAAGGCCTGGGCCAGCGTAATCTGCTGCCGGCGGGCCAAGGGATGTTCCGGCCTGACCACCGCCAGAAGCGGAGACGGATGGCGCAGCGCGACGTCCAGGCTACTCTCCGACACCATGCCGACGGTGATGCCGGCATCGACCTCGCCATCCCTCACCCGCCGCACCACCTCCGCTTGCTCGCACACCTGCAGGGCGAACACGATACCGGGCTTTTGGGCCTGGAACTGCGCCACCATCGCCGGCAGGAACTCATAGGCGAAGCCTTCGGTGGCGGCCAGTCTGACATGGCCCTTGCGCACGCCGCGCAAGGCATAGACCTCTTCGAGCAGGCGCTCGATGTCGAGCCAGGCGCGCTGGGCGTGCACCGCCACCAGCTCTCCCGCGGCATTGAGCTCCATGCCGCGGGCCTTGCGGTGGAACAGCAGCGTATCGAGTCCACGCTCGAGGCGGGCGATCTGCCGGCTCACGGCCGACGGCGCCACCCCCAGCCGTGCGGCGGCCTCGGTCACCGATCCCGAGCGCACCACCTCCAGAAAGTACTGCAGCGAAACCTCCTGCAGCAGCCGCGGATCGATCAGGCTTTGCATCTGTGGTGGGCCGGCATCATCTTGCAGGGCGTTTCTGGACACGGCTTTCCTCCATAGACAGGGCATTGCGAAAATCGCAATGGATCGTTTTGATTATTGCACTTGCTGCCATGAATAGCTGACGAGAGAATGAAGCTCGGCATTCGCCACCTTCTTAATCAACGATTCGAGACACGCCAACGCCATGACATTTCCATTGCCACAGTCCACGATCCTGTCCCGCCGCGCCTTCACGGCCCTGGCCTGCGGCCTTGCCCTGTCGGCGAGCGCCCTGGCTCCCGCCGCAGCCCGGGATGCCTACCCCTCGCGCCCCATTACGCTGATCGTACCGTACGCCCCCGGCGGCACCGCCGATAGCATGAACCGGCTGCTGGGCAAGTTTCTGTCCGACCGCCTGGGCCAGCCCGTGCTGATCGACAACCGGCCGGGCGGCGGCACCGTGATCGCGGCCTCGGCCCTGCTCCAATCGCCGCCCGATGGCTATACCATTCTGGGCACCTCCAGTTCCACCCTCACCATGAATCCGGCGCTGCGCAGCGATCTACCCTACGATCCGATCGAGAGCTTCGAACCGCTGGGCATCGTGGCCCGCCTGCCGGCGATCCTGGTGGCCAACAACGACGCCCCCGCCAGCAACGTGCAGGAGTTCGTCGAGCTGATCCGGGCCAATCCGGACAAATACGAATACGGCTCCTTCGGCATAGGCACCGTTTCGAATTTCGCCGGCGAGATCATCAAGGATGCCATTGACGGCAAGATGGTCCACGTACCCTACCGCGGGGCGGCGCCGGCGATGACCGATCTGCTGGGCGGCCAGATCCCGTTCGCGATCGACATGGTAGTGGCCGCCGCGCCGCAGATCGCGGCGGGCAAGGTCAAGCCCATCGCCGTCACCACCCAGACGCGGGCCTTCCAACTGCCCGATGTTCCCACCTTCCAGGAATCGGGCTACCCCGAGGTGGATATCGACTCCTGGGTCACCCTCGTTCTGCCCAAGGGCACGCCCGCGCCCATCGTGCGGAAGCTGGAGCAGACTCTCGCCGACATCATGGCCGACCCGGCAGCCCAGGCGGCCCTGCGCGAACTGGGCGTCGAAGCCATGTACACGGACGGCGCCAGCGTCCGCGCGCAGATCGAGCAAGAGCTGCCGCTCATGCGCGATATCGTCAAGCGCACCAACATGACCATCGACTGACCCCCACCCAAGCCCCCGCCTGGCCCTCTCCGCAGGGCCTTATCCTGCTTTTCGTGGCAGAGCCGGGATCCCTCTGCGCCACGGGTTCAATACGTCATACCGATATGCCCCAGCCCCAAGCCCTTGTACTGGCCGAACTTTCCGCCGTCGAACAGCGCCGCCTGATCGGCACCCGCGAGATCTCCCCCGTGGAGCTTCTCGAGTCCTGCCTCGACCGGATCGAGCGTTTCAACCCCTACGTCAACGCGGTCACCGCCACCAGTCTGGAACGCGCCCGCGCCGAAGCGAAGGCGGCCGAGGCGGCCGTGATGCGCGGCGAGCCGCTGGGCCTGCTCCATGGCCTGCCGCTGGGCGTCAAGGATCTGGAGCCGACGGCCGGCCTGCTCTCCACCATGGGTACGCCCAGCCTGCGCAATCATGTCCCGTCGCGCGACGTGGAGCTGGTGGCCCGGCTGCGCCGCGCCGGCGCCATCGTGGTGGGCAAGACCAACGTCCCGGAAATGGGCGCGGGGGCCAACAGCCGCAATCCGGTCTGGGGCGCCACCGGCAACCCCTTCAACCCCAACCTCAATGCGGGCGGCTCCTCGGGCGGATCGGCGGCCGCGCTGGCGCTCGACCTACTTCCGCTCTGTACCGGTTCCGACACCGGGGGCTCCTTGCGCATTCCCGCCGCCAAATGCGGCGTGGTGGGCTTCCGGCCGTCGCCGGGCGTGGTGCCCAGCGTGCGCAAGGTGCTTGGCGGCTCGTCGATCTCGGTGGTCGGACCGATGGGCCGCACGGTGGACGACGCTTGTCTGCAACTGGCCGCCACCGCCGGCATGCATCCCGGCGATCCGCTAAGCTATCCGCTGGATGCCGGTACGTTTCTCCAGCTTCCCCGCGTCGATCTTTCGCGCCTGCGCGTGGCCTGGACGGAAGACTTCGGCACTTGCGACGTAGACCCCGCAATCCGGCGCGCCATGCGCGAGAAAATCGCCGCGATGCGGCACTGGTTCGCCGCCTGCGACGAGATCCGCTTCGACCTTGGCGAGGTGCATCGCTGCTTCGACGTTTTGCGCGCCGAGGCTTTCGTGGCCGGCATGCACGACGCCTACGAGCGCGATCCGGCAAGCCTGGGCGCCAACCCGCGCAAGAACTACGAGATGGGGGCCCGCATGAGTCTGCTCGACAGCGCCTGGGCGCAGGCCGAGCAAACGCGCATCATCCAGCGCTTCCAGGGTGTCTTCGGCGACTACGACCTGGTGCTGTCTCCCACCACGCCGGTGTCCCCCTTCCCCTGGACGCAGTCTCACGCTACCGTGATCGACGGGCGCCAGCAGGACAATTACTACCGCTGGCTGGCGCTCACCTACATCACCACGCTGACCACCCATCCCGCCATCAGTCTGCCCTGCGGAGCGGACGAACACCGGATGCCTTTCGGCCTGCAGGTGGTCGGGCCGTTCCGTGGCGATCTCGCTCTGCTCGGCGCCTCGCGGGCGCTGGAACAGGCCTTTGCCTCACATGCGGCGCTGCGTCGGCCCCGTCCCGACACCAGCCGCCTGATGGCGGCCGAACCGTCGCTGACCTCCATCGTCACCGCGGCCCCGGAAAATCCACACGCCCACGAGCCCAACGATCAGGGTACGACTTCGGTGGTTTAGATCGCCAAGCCTGCTCACGAGACGTAAACACGGTGCACGGTCTTGCCGATGCGCCAATACACGTCGTGGGCAGGCTCCCGCCATTGCGCGGCCAGGTCGTCGACGGTCAACTCGTACCGTCCCGAGCGGCCGATGAAGACCACCTCGTCTCCCAGTTGGGCATCCGGAATATCGGTCAGGTCGATGCGCAATAATTCGGAATGGACCGGTCCCAGCAGGGGCGCCTTGCGCCCCCGGATCAAGACATGGGCGTCCGGCGACAAATGCCGCGGATGTCCGTCGCCCCACCCGAATGGCACGAGCCCCAGGCGCATGCCCGGTCGTAAGACGAAGAAGGGCGGTGCGGCAACGCCGTCGTGCCGGTCCAGGGACTTGACCATGACCAGCCGGCTTTTCAGGCCGACCAAGGCCGGTCGCCAGGCCCGGATCCGCTCCGGCACCGCCTTGAAGCCAATACCCGCTACCAGCCGGCCGGGGTCGACGGCGTTGAAGTCGGCGCCGGGATGGCTGAGCAGCAACTCCGAGCTCGAACACATCCTCAGCGGCACGGCAATCCCGGCCTCCTGCAGCGCCTCGATCCCCGTCACGAAATTGGCGATTTGCTGGTCGACGAAACCCGCCACCGCGCCGCCATAGGCCGATAACGCATGGCCATAGACACCCGCCAGGTGCAGATTGCCGGAATCGACCACCGCCCTGGCCACCTCCGCCACCTGATGTGGAAAGGCACCAGCCCGAAAGCCGCCGCTATCGATCTTGATAAAGACCGACAGCCTCGTGCCGACTCTCGCCGACCAAGCCTTGACATCTTCCAGGGTGGAAATGGTCGGCTGGAGATCATATCGCTCCAGGATCGGCGCCTGTTCGGGCAGGCAGCCGGGATACAGCAGGATGGGCAAGGTGGAACCGGCCTCGCGGCACGAGATCGCCACATCGATGTTGCCGAACGTGAGCCCGCTGGCTCCGGCTTTCCCGGCGCGCAAGGCCACGGGCACCGCGCCACAGCCGCTGGCGTCGCCTTTCATGCACACATATACCTGCACCGCATCCCCGGTGAGGCTCCGGATCTGCGCAATGTTATGGTCGATCGCGCTCAGGTCGATCTCGCACCAGGTAGGCCTGACGAATCCTACCGGGCCGATGGTGTTGATGGCGTCCATGTCTGTGTCGTGTGAAACGTAATAAAAAACGAGGGTCGGCCGGCATCAGCCCTGGGGCGCATGCAAAGACCGGTAGCGCTGCAGAAATCGCTGTAAGCGCTCGGTGCGGGGCTGCTCGAACAAGGCCGCCGGCGGGCCCGACTCAACGACCGCGCCATCGGCCATGAAGACCACCTGGCTCGACACCTGGCGCGCGAACTCCATCTCGTGGGTCGCCAGAATCATGGTCATGCCTTCGGCCGCCAAGGCGCGCATCACGTCCAGCACCTCGCCCACGAGCTGGGGATCGAGCGCGGACGTCACTTCATCCATGAGCAGCAGGCGCGGCCTCATGGCCAGCGCGCGCGCGATGGCCACGCGCTGTTGCTGGCCTCCCGACAGCGCGGCGGGATAGCGCTCTTCCTTGTCGGCCAGGTTGACGCGAGCCAGCAAGGCGCGGGCGATTTCGACCGCCTCCCGCCGGCGGATGCCCCGTACCCGCATCGGTGCCAGCACGATGTTTTCAAGGACGGTCAGGTGCGGAAAAAGGTTGTAGCTCTGGAACACCATGCCGGTATCGGCACGAGCTGCGGCGATCTCGCGATCGGGGCGCAGGCGGCGGCGCTCATCGCCGTCGCGATAGCCCACGGTGTGGCCCAGCACCCGCAAGTCGCCGCCATCGTAGCGCTCCAGGAAGTTGATGCAACGCAGCAGCGTGGTCTTGCCGGAGCCACTGGGCCCGATGAGCGACACGACCTCACCCGGCTTGACGGTCAGCGAGACATCGTTGAGCACCGGGGTATCGCCGTAGTGCTTGGAGAGACGGCGGATCTCGACCAGCGGCGCATCACTATCGCCAGGACGTGGAAGGTTAGGCATAGGCGGCGGATTTCTCGACAGCCCGCGACAGGCGCGAGAGCGTGAAGCAAATGATGAAATAGATGGCGGCAACGGCGAGATAGACCGGCAGGACGGCGAAGTTGCGCTCCGACAGTTCGCGTCCGGCCATAACCACTTCCCAAGCGCCGATCGCGGAGATCAGCGACGTGCCCTTGACCGCCATGATGAAAATATTGATCAACGGCGCCGCGCAATAGCGCATGGCCTGCGGCGCGATGATCAACCTGAAGATCGCGATCCGCCGCAGGCCCAGGCTGCGGCCCGCGTCCCACTGCAGCACCGGGATCGAACGGATTCCCGTGCGGTAGACCTCGCTCGTGTACGAGGAGAAATACAGGCCGATGACCAGGATGGCCACCGCCAGCGCGGAGAGATCGACCCCGAAGTAGGGCAGACTGAAGTACACGCTGATCAGCAAAATCAGCAATGGCACGCCCCGGATGAAGAAGACGAACAATGACGCCGCGATCCGCAGGGGCCACCATCCATAGAGCCTGGCCAACGCGAGCAGCAGGCCGAAAGTCGCGCTGATGGCGATCGCGCCCAACGCCACCGCCAGGCTGACCCCGGCGCCCATCAGCAGATAGCGCGCGGCCACGAACAACAAATCGGTCGTCATGCGCTCAGGCCTTTACCGGAAAACGATGCTCAAGCCCTTTGACCAGCAGGAAAACGCTGGAAGTCAGTAGGAGGTAGAGCAAGGCGATCATCAAGAACACCTCGTAGGGCGCGCCGCTGCGATCCAGCATCAGCTTGCCGGTATGGGTGAGCTCCGCCACCGCTATCGTCGAAGCGATGGACGTGTCTTTGATGATGAAGATCGCCTGGCTGCCCAAAGGCGGGAACATCCGCCGCGACGCCTGGGGCAGTACCACGTGGCGGAAGGCGGCCCACGATGTCATGCCCAAGGCCAGGGCGCTTTCGGTCTGGCGGATGGAAACCGACTGGATGGCCGCGCGATAAATTTCCCCGATATACGCCGAGTTCTGCATGCTCAGCGCCAGCACCGCCGAGAGCACGGCGGACGGATACAGGCCGATCGACGGCAGGCCGAAATAAAGGATGGCGATCTGCACCAGTACGGGTGTGTTGCGCATCACCTCGATGTAGACGCGGCCCAGACCGTTGAGCACACGCCAGCGCGACAAGGTACAGGCGGCCACCAGCGCGCCACCGGTCAGCGCGCCCGTAATCGAAAGCGCCACGAGCTGCAAGGTGACCAGCAACCCCTCCTGGAGATAGGGGAGGTTGCGCATCATGAAGGCAAGATCGAACATGCTTCGCCATCCGATAATGTTCAGCCAAATGCCTTACTTAACGGTGTAGAAGCGCTGCGCGGGCGGCTCGCTGCCGTACCACTTCCGATACAGCTCGCGATACTCATCGTAGCGGGAGCCGGACACGTACTCCTGCACGATGGTGTCCACCGCCAGCCACAAGGGGAAGTCGCCGGGCTTCATGAACACGGAGTTGCCGTTGATATTGCCCAATAATCCCGGGAGGAGCTCGAAGTCGTCGGGGTTCTGGGCGACCGTCCACTTGGCCATTGCCAGGTCGGCCTGATAGGCGTTGGCGCGGCCGCTCTTGAGCGCCAGCGCCGCCGCCGTATCGCCGTCGAAGAACAAGGCCTTGGCCTGCGGCGCGTACCGCTTGGCCCGGTCGACCATCGCCGTGCTATTGCCCGCCACCAGCGTCACGCGTGGATCGTTCAAGTCTTCCAGGCTTTTGATCCCCGCATCGCGCCGCACCACGACCGCCGTCCCGGAATCCATATACGGCGTGGTGAACGCCAAACGGACGGCGCGATCGGGATACCGGGTAACACTGGATAGACCCATATCGGCCTTGCCGGACAATACCGACGGAAAGCGGCCATCCACGCTGGTTACCATGAACTCGACTTTGTTGGGATCCCCCAGCATGGCCTTGGCGATCAAGCGGGCGAATTCGACCTCGAAGCCCGTCAACTCCCCTTTTTCATCGATGAATCCGTTGGGCGCCGACGTGCTCATGACCGAAACGATCAGCTTGTCGCGCTTGAGGATGGTATCCAGTCGCGACTCCATGGCCAGCGCGGGGGCCGCCAGCAGCATGGAGGCCGCCACGAGCCAGCCCGCCAGGCGGCGAACACTTTGCGCGCCAGAGCGGGCGGAAGCCGCGAAGAACCCCGGCCTGCCCGCCTGCGAAGGACTCCCGTTTGCGCTTTGATATAGGACCATCACCGTCTCCTTGTCGTGTTTTATGGAATCAGGGCGCCAACCGCGCCGCTCGAATCGGCTCGTGCATCGCCTCGTCACAAATGATGGGGCTTTTGCAGGGCACGCAGTCACTATAGGTAATGGGCATACGGAAATAAAGCGCATAGAATATTTCTCCACTGGAAAATATTTTTTTCTATTTGCCGCTTATGCTGGACTTGAACCGCCTACAGCTCTTGCACCAACTTTCCATCCTGGGCACCGTGGGACGGGTGGCCGAGGCCCGTGAGCTCACCCGCCCGGCGGTGTCGCATCAACTGGCGCGCCTGGAGGAGGATGTCGGCACCGTTTTATTCGAACGCTCGGGCCGGGGCGTGAAACTGACTTCCGCGGGGCTGCAACTGGTGGCGCGTAGCAAAGAGTTGCTGTCGCTGGCCGAGCGCATCGAGGCCGAGATGGAAGCCTTGAGCAGCGAGATCGCCGGCGAATTGCGTATCGCGGCGTTCGGTTCGGCGGCTTCGGGACTGGTGCCCGGCATGCTGCGCCTGCTGCAAAACCGCCATCCCCGCGTCGATGTGCATACGGTAGAAATGGAGTCCGATGAGGGGATGCAGGCCGCCGCCGCCAAGCGCGTGGATCTGGCCGTGGTCTACGACCCGCCAGAAGCTTTTTCGCCGCCGGAGTCTTTACAGATGTTGCCGCTCTGCAAAGATCGCTTCGTCGCGGTGCTGCCGGCCGGCCACCGCTATGCGGGCCGTTCCCACTTGAGCCTGGCGGAGCTGTCGCAGGAGCGCTGGGACATGAATACGGCATCGCGCGGCTATCATTCGCTGCTCATGCGCGCCTGCCAGGAACATGGCTTCGAACCGCGGGTGCGCAGTAGCTGCCGCAATCCCGCCGCATCGCTGGAACTCATCCGCACCGGCGCCCTGGTGGCCGTTTTTCCGGCGTTGGTCATGATGGCGGCCCGGCACGACCCCGACTTCGCCATCATTCCGCTAACACCACCGCTGGAGCGAACGATTTTCGTCGCCACGGTGCGCGAGAGTTCCCGACGGCCGGTCGTAGCCGCCGCCATCACGGCTCTACGCGAATCGTCTAGCGTTCTGCCCCGGACTGGCAACCGGCCCGGTTCCGCAGTAAAACAGCGAACGTAACGTACTCCCCTTCTGAGTCGTCATGGCAACCGAGGACATTTCCATGGACCCTTTCCTGCAAGCAGCCCTCGACGAAGCCCGCCAGGGGCTGGCCGAAGGCGGTATTCCCATCGGCTCGGTGATCGTGTATCGCGGGAAGATCATCGGCCGTGGCCATAACCGGCGCGTGCAGCAAGGCAGCGCCATTCTGCACGGCGAGATGGATGCGTTCGAGAACGCCGGCCGGCAGCCGGCCAACGTGTATCGCGAAAGTGTGCTCTACACCACGCTGTCGCCCTGCGCCATGTGCAGCGGCGCGATCCTGCTTTATGGCATTCCGCGTGTGATAGTTGGCGAAAACCGCAGTTTCCTGGGCGAGGAAGACCTGCTGCGCTCGCGCGGCGTCAAGGTTGAGGTGATGCAGGATCCGGCCTGCATCGAGCTGATGCGACGCTTCATGGCCGAGCAGCCGCAGCTCTGGCATGAGGACATCGGGGTCCAGGACGCCTGAGGCACGCCCCACCACATTCTCTGGCGAGTGGCGGGGCTATAGCGCCCCGCTTTGTGGCAGGCGGCCTCCCGGCGGGCCCGGTTTATTCCAAGGTGATCTTGCTCTCGCGGATCACCTCACCCCATTTCTCGCGCTCGGCCTTGGAGTAGGCCGTCATCTCGGCGGGACTGCTGGGCGTGATCTCCAAACCCATGGCGGTAAAGCGCTCGACCACGGCGGGATCGGCCAGAGCCTCCCGGAGATCTTTGTTGAGACGCTCGACCACCGCTTCCGGCACGCCCTTGGGAGCCACCAGGCCTTGCCAGGCGTAGGCTTCGAAATCGGCTACGCCTTGCTCGCTGAGCGTGGGGATATCGGGGAAGCTATCGAGGCGTTCGGCGCTGGCCACCCCGATGCCGCGCAGGGTGCCGGCGGCGAGGTGCTGCTGGCCACCGGCCGAATCGATGAACATGAAGGGGATCTGGCCGCTGAGAACGTCTTGCACCGCGGGCGCCGCGCCCCGGTAGGGAACGTGGACGAGATCGAGACCCGTGCGCAGGCGGAAAAGCTCGGTGGCGAGATGGTGCGGGCTGCCGGCCCCCGGCGTGCCGTAGTTGACGCCGTCGGGTTGGTCCTTGGCCCAGGCCAGGAACTCTTCGAGGTTGTTGGCCGGCACCTTGGGATTGACCGCGAGGATCAATGGAAACCGAACGGTAAGGCCGATTTCGGTGAAGTCTTCGGCGGGATCGTAGGTGAGCTTGGAATACAGGAAGGGATTGGCGGCCAGCGTGGCGGTGTCGGCCGACATGATCGTGTAGCCGTCGGGTTTGGCGCGCGCGGTGTGCGAAGCGCCGATGGCAGTGGCGGCCCCGGGCTTGTTGGCCACGACGATGGGCTGGCCCAGCGACTTCGACATGGTGTCGCTGAGTACGCGCGCGACGATATCGGTGCCGCCGCCAGCGGGATAGGGAACGACCCACTCGATCGAGCGCGAGGGGTAGTCGGCCGCCAGGGTGGGTTGAACCAGGGCGAGAGACGCCGCGATCGCGCCGAACCAGCGCAGGGGCATGCGTTTCATGGGATTCTCCAAAAACGACGGGGGAAATAGGGTTTGGCTTCGCCGTTCGCACGCGGAGGCGGAGCCGTACCAACACGATACACCGTTTGTTACGCTTTGGGTCACCGCGCTCTCGGGCCTTGGCCTGGCGGCAAAGCCCGAGTTTGACGCAGATCAGGCTTCGAGCGCCTGCGCCGGGCCGAAGAACTCGTAGCGGCATTGCTCGCCGGGCACGCCCAGCGCGGCCAGATGCGACTTTACTTGCGCCATGAAGGGAACGGGCCCCAGAAAGTAGGCATCGAGATCGCGGGTTTGCGGCAGCCACTTTTCGAGGTGCTCGCGGGTGAGGAAGCCCGTGCCGTCGGCGGTATCCTCGGCGCGGGGCTCGCTATAGCAGAAGAAGCGGCGGATGCCGGGATAGCGCGCCGCCATATCGTCGACCCACTCGCGGAAGGCATGCACGCCGGCGTGGCGGGCGCAATGAATGAAGTGCACGGTACGCCCTTCGCGCGCGGCGGCTTCCAGCATGGGGATGGCGGGCGTGATCCCCACTCCAGCGGTAATGAGGGCCAGCGGCCGCTCGGATGCCTGGAGCGTGAAATCACCGGCCGGCGGGAAGACATCCAGTTCGAAGTCTTCCTGAGCCATTTGGTGCATGAAGCCGGACACCTGGCCGCCGGGCTCGCGCTTGACGCTGATGCGGAACTGCGTGCCGTCGGGCGGCGCCGACAAGGAATAGTTGCGGCGGACTTCCGCGCCGTCGATTTCCAGGCGCAAGCCGAGGTACTGTCCGGGCACGAAGGCCGGCACCGGGCCGCCATCCACGGGCCGCAGGTAGAACGACACGATCTCTTCGCTTTCGTCCTCACGGCGCACCACACGGAAGCGCCGGGCGCCGCGCCAGCCACCCGGGGCTTCGGCATTGGCCTGATAGACCTGCTCTTCGGCGCCGATCAGGAGATCGGCCAGTTGCTGGTAGGCCGCCGCCCAGGCCTCGATCACCTCATCGGTGGCGATATCCGGACCGAGCACCTCGCGGATCGCCTGCAGCAGGCAAGTGCCAACGATGGGATAGTGCTCCGGCAGCACCTGCAGCGACACGTGTTTTTGAACCACCTGCCCCACCAGCGGGCCCAACGCCTCCAGGCGGTCGATATTGCGCGCATAGGCCAGGACACCGTTGGCCAGGGCTCGGGGTTGATCGCCGCTGGCCTGGTGGGCCTGGTTGAACAGCGGCCGCACTTCCGGATAACCCGACAACATGATCCGGTAGAAGTGCTGGGTCAACGCTTCGCCGCCGGTTTCGAGCAAGGGAACCGTGGCTTTGACGACTGCGCGATGGGCTTCGGACAACATAATCGAACAAACCTCCTGAGGGTGATGGACCGCCAGAGCCTGGCGTCCTCTCTGTCTATGCAAGCCGCATGCCAGTCGTAAAATTCTTTTATATCAATAACTTGTGAATATCATAGTCATTTTGATTCATGAATATTCATTATCTTTTGGATAGGGTGTTATCATATTGATTACGCTCCTAAGTGCAAGCTCCGCCATTGATGACGGGGTCAAGCGAGGTAGTCATCGTCTGGAGCCGAAGGCTCCCCCGGGCCAGTCCTGCGCCGCCGGGCCCTCCTGCCGCCATCTCATCACCGCCGCCCCTCGTCCGGGGCCACCATGCCGCAAACCTTAGCCAGCCGCCTGCTCGACTCCCTGCTTCCCTTGCTGGATGATCTCGCCCGGGATCTCCCCACCGACGAACGCTACCGCCGGCTTTTGAACGCCTGCCATGCCGTGGTCCCCAGCGATGCCATCGCCCTCCTGCGCCTGGAACAGGATGTGCTGGTGCCCGTGGCCGTACTCGGCCTGCGCCACGACACCCTGGGCCGGCGCTTTGCCGTGGCCGAGCATCCCCGGCTCGCCGCCATCCTGCAAAGCACCGAGCCGGTACGCTTCGATGCCGATAGCCCTCTGCCCGACCCTTATGACGGACTGGTGGAAGGTCACCGGGGCCACTTGCCGATCCATGACTGCCTGGGTTGCACCCTCTGGCTGGACGACCGCCCCTGGGGCGTGCTCACGCTCGATACCCTGGACCGCGCCCGTTTCGGCCCTATCGATCCGCCCACCGTGGCCAGCCTGAGCCGGCTGGCGGCCGCCACCGTCAAGGCGGTGGAACGGGTCGCCCAGTTGGCCCATCATGCCGAAGAGGGGCATCTGCTGGCCGAACAATTCCGTGCCAGCGCCCAGCAATTGCAAGCCCCGGAACTGGTGGGGCAAAGCCCCGCCTTCCGCCGCCTGCTGGCCGAGATCGACACCGTGGCCCACAGCGACCTTACCGTCCTGATCCAGGGCGAAACGGGTACCGGCAAGGAATTAGTGGCACAAATGCTGCATGCCCACTCGGCGCGCCATGATCGTCCGCTGATCACCCTCAATTGCGCCGCGCTGCCGGATCATTTGGTAGAAAGCGAGCTGTTCGGCCATGTCCGGGGCGCCTTCTCCGGCGCGCACCAGGATCGCAGCGGCCGCTTCGAACTGGCGCATCAAGGCACCCTGCTGCTCGATGAGATCGGCGAGTTGCCGCTGCCGATGCAGGCCAAGCTGCTGCGCGTGCTGCAAACCGGCCAATTGCAGCGGGTCGGTTCCGATCTGGATCGCCGGGTCGACGTGCGCATCCTTGCCGCCACCAATCGCGACCTGGCCGATGCCGTACGTCGCGGACGCTTTCGCGCCGACCTCTACCACCGACTGAGCGTCTATCCCCTGCAAGTTCCACCCTTGCGCGAACGTGGCCGCGACGTGCTATTGCTGGCCGGCTTCTTTCTGGAGCAGATCCGCTTGCGGCTGCGGGTACGAAACTTGCGGTTGTCTTCGGCCGCCCAGGCGGCCTTGCTGGCGTACGATTGGCCCGGCAATGTGCGTGAACTCGAACACCTGCTGGGCCGGGCAGCGCTCAAGGCGCTGGCGCGCCAAGGCCGGTCCACGGCGGTGCTGACGCTCGACCTGCCCGAGCTCGATCTCGATGGCGGCCCGGCCGCGGTGGCGGCAGCTCCGCCGGCACCGCAGCAGGGCCTCGCGGCCGCACCTCCGCCGCCCGATGAGCCGCTTCGGGATTCGGTGGCAAGGCTGCAGCGCGAGCGCATCCAGGATGCCTTGGCGCGGCACGATCAGAACTGGGCGGCGGCGGCGCGCAGCCTCGGCCTGCATGCTGCCAACCTGCATCGCCTGGCGGCCCGGCTCGGCCTGAAACCCGCGGCGGGCTGAGCCAGCGCCAACGAGTTCTAGGCCAAGCCGGGTAGTATTGCTAGACTGGGTTCTCGCGCGGCGGTGTCAGCGTCGCCGCAAGCGCGCCACCCGCGCGTCATTTCCGGGAGACCGTTGCTCGTGATGATCTCGACGACTACCCGAAGTCTGCTGCGTTCCCTGCCCGTGCTGGGCCTCGTTTTCGGCCTGCTGCTGCTGGCGGCGCAAGCCGTCACCCAAGCGGCACAAAACGCCGAGCCGGCTCCCGCCGTGCTGCTCGACGTGCGCGGCGCCATCGGCCCCGCCACCGCCGAGTACCTCGGCGCCGGCTTCGCCCATGCCCGGGAGCGGGGCGCGGCGGTGATCATCCTGCGCCTGGATACGCCGGGCGGCCTGGTCAGCTCCCTGCGCGACATCAACCGCGCCATCCTCGCCTCGCCCATTCCCATCATCAGCTATGTGGCTCCCGGTGGCGCGCAAGCGGCCAGCGCCGGCACCTACATGGTGTATGCCAGCCACGTGGCCGCCATGGCGCCGGGCACCAACCTCGGCGCCGCCACGCCCATTACCATGGGCGGCGCCCCCGAACCGGACTCCGAAGAAGGCGGCCAGCGCCGCCAACCCGCCGAAGATGCCAAAGCCAACGATCGCGATCCCGCACCCGGCACCGGCAAAACGCCTACCGGAGCCGCCGGCGCCAAGGCGGTCAACGACGCGGTGGCCTACATCCGCAGCCTGGCGGAACTGCGCGGGCGCAACGCCGACTGGGCCGAAGCGGCGGTGCGCGAGGCCGCCAGCCTGCCGGCCTCCGAGGCCTTGAAGCTGAACGTGGTCGACATCATCGCCCCCAACGTGGACGATCTACTGCGCCAGGCCGATGGCCGCACCGTGCGGGTGGAAGCCACCGACGTCACTCTGGCCACCCAAGGCCTGGCGGTGGAAACCTTCGCTCCCACCTGGCGGCACCAGCTGCTCGCGGCCATCACGCATCCCAACCTGGCTTATCTGCTCCTGCTCATCGGCGTCTACGGGATTATTTTCGAGCTGATGAACCCGGGCGCTCTCTTCCCCGGCACCATCGGCGGCATCAGCCTGCTCACCGCCCTGCTCGCGCTCAACATGCTACCCGTCAGCGCCGCCGGCATCGCCCTGCTCCTGCTCGGCATCGCCCTCATGGCGGCGGAGGCTTTCGTCAGCTCATTCGGCATCCTCGGCGTTGCCGGCCTGGCCGCCTTCGCCCTGGGCTCGGTCTTGCTGTTCGATGGCGACATTCCCGGCCTGGCCATCGATTGGCCGGTGATCGCGCTGGCCGCCGGCGGCAGCGCCGTGCTGCTGGTGATCGTACTGGCCGCCGTGGTGCGGGCGCACCGGCGGCCCCCTGTCACCAGCAGCAATCCTCCCGTGGGCGAGCCCGGCGTCGTGCTGCATTGGGCCGCGGGTTCGGGCACGGTGCAAGTGCATGGCGAAACCTGGCAAGCGCGCGGCGCCGCCGAGCTGCGGCCAGGCCAGCCGGTACGTATCGCCGATCGCCAGGGCCTGATCCTGGTCCTGGAACCCGCCCCGCCCGGCGCGGTCTCTTTCCCGGCGCCGCCCCGCGCCTGATACCCCAACCGCCACCCCTAAGGAGAAACCCGATGTTCCTGATTCCCTATGCCATCGTTCTGGTCCTCCTGGCCGGCCTGATCGTCTCGATGGTGCGCATCATGCGCGAGTACGAACGCGGCGTGATCTTCACGCTCGGCCGCTTCTCCGGCGTCAAAGGCCCGGGCCTAATCATCCTCGTTCCGTTCGTGCAGCAGGCGGTACGGGTAGACTTGCGCACCATCGTGCTGGATGTTCCCACGCAAGACGTGATCTCTCACGACAACGTATCGGTCAAGGTGAACGCCGTGGTGTATTTCCGCGTCGTCGACCCCGACAAGGCCGTGATCCAGGTCGAGAACTACATGGAGGCCACCAGCCAGCTGGCCCAGACCACCCTGCGCTCGGTCCTGGGCAAGCACGACCTCGACGAAATGCTGGCCGAACGCGACAAACTGAACGACGCCTTGCGCTCGATTCTCGACACCCAGACCGACGCCTGGGGCATCAAGGTCGCCAACGTCGAGATCAAGCACGTGGACATCGACGAAAGCATGGTGCGCGCCATCGCCCGCCAGGCCGAGGCCGAACGCAACCGACGGGCCCGCATCATCAACGCCGAGGGCGAACACCAGGCCGCCGAACGCCTAGTGGAGGCGGCCACCATGCTGGCCGCGCAGCCTGAAGCCATGCAGCTGCGGATGCTGTCCACGCTGTACGACATTTCCAATGATCGAACCTCGACCATTGTCTTTCCGATGCCGGTGGATTTGTTGAAGGACATATTCCAGCCGAATACCGGCGCACCAGGCGTGGTGGTGCGGCCGGGCCCGCAGACGGACACGCCGCCGACAGACTCCGATCGCACTTGAATCACCGCGCCAGCCCAGAGGCGCTCACCCGCCACCCTATGAATGGAGCGCCAACCCGGTCAAACACGGTCCTGATCAGTCGTTCACGGACCTAGGGGGGGTCCCCTCCCGGCTCCAGGAGGAATCGATCCGGATCCGCCTGGAGTGGCGCTCGAGAACGAGGCGACGTTCACACCCGTTTTCAGTGCCACGACCAGAGGTGGTCACTCTATCTTCAGCGCGGCTTCGCTTATCGTTTGGCGCAGCCAGGCAAGATCATCATGCGCTTCACGAGAGCGTAACCAGATCATGACCAGGTCCATTCTTGGCAATTCAATTGGAGGCTGGAAAAGACTGATGGAATACATCCGCGAGTATTTGACCGCAAGTGATCGAGGGACCAGGCTGATCAAGTCGGTACCAACAACGAGTTGTGGCAAAAGCGTAAAGTACGGCACCTGAAACTGTACTTTTTGAGTCAAATTCAATTGATTCAGTACCTCCTGCTCTATCGTATCTTGACCATCGGTGCGGCAATACATCGCGTGTGGTCGTGCAAAATACTCATCACTATCGACCGTCTTCTCATGACTCGGATGCCCACTCCACTGGATCCCCACAAAGTCATCCTGCATCACAATTTCGTGACCAAACCCGGCATCATCTTGTGAGATCCCGCATGCTCGCCAGTTGCTATCTAGATTAGGGCAAATAATCAGATCCAGTGTACCTAACTGCAGCTCCTTTCCTGAAGTTCCTGGCGTGGGCACCAGATTCAAAGTAATGCTGGGTGCTACCTCTCTCAGCATCGACCCCAACTTCGAGGTTACGATGGCCGATACATAGTCTGCAGTAGCTATACGAAACTGCGTTTTTGCCTCTGCCGGCACAAAATCTTCCGACTGAAGCAATCTACTGGCCAGATCCATAACGCGCTCCACATCCGGAAGCAAACGCGTGGCCCTCTCGGTAAGCACCATACTCCTACCTTTCTGCAGCAAGAGTTCATCTTGAAAAATCTCCCGTAGCTGGCGCAGCGCTCCGCTGACAGTCGACTGCGTGAGATTAAGTCGATTTGCTGCCTTGGTCACGCTGGCGTATCTGAGCAGTTCTGCCAGGATAGGCAGCAGATTCATGTTGACTCGCCGCAGCGGGCTAACTTTGGTCGTCAAAGTAGACTCCCGGTTTAACTGAAGAAACTACACGCTTCGCGAGGGCGAAGGAACGAAACCTTCGGAGAGTGCTAACCGACGATAATAATAAAAGCACTTGCGTATGACCTGTCCGGGAATTTCCTACCAGTTAGGACTAGAGATTCTGGCCTGAGTTGTTAATCGGTTCAGTGTTCCCACGAACTCTCGTGGGGTCAGGTAATTCAAGCTGGAATGCGGTCGGATCTCATTGTAGTGGTGGCGCCAGTCCTCAATGATGACCTTGGCCTCCAGGCGGTTGCGGAACCATTCCATGGACAGACATTCATCCCGGAATTTCCCGTTGAAGCTTTCATTGGTACCGTTCTGCCAAGGCTTTCCTGGTTCGATCAGCACCGTTTCTAACTTTTCATCCACAGCCCATTGCAGCAGTTGCGTACTGACGAACTCCGGCCCGTTATCACTTCGAAGATACTTCGGTGCGCCATGCAGGCTCACCAGGCGACTTAGAACCTCTATGACGCGACTGGCCCGGATGCTTCCGGCCACGTCAATCGCCAAGCATTCGCGCGTGTACTCGTCGACCACCGTCAGGCATTTCAGCGTCTGACCGTTGGCGCAGGCATCGAATACGAAGGCGTAGCTCCAAACGCTGTTCCTGCCGGTGGGCTGGCATGGGCGAGACTGTGAACCCGCCACGCGGCGCCGCTTGCGCTTTGCTGGAACCTGAAGGCCCGACTCACGCCACAGGCGCGAACAACGCTCCTGGCCAACCTGAAGTCCTTCGCGGCCCAGGAACACACGAATACGACGCGAACCGAAGCGCGGGTATTGACCTGACAGACGTTGCATCGCCTCAATCACAGAAGCGTCCTTCACGGACATCCTCAGCGTGTCCTACAAACCAGAACGGGAAACATCCATCAGCGCACAGGCCCGGCGTTGCGATACGCCACGGGAAATGGCATACCTTGCCTGCTCCAACCGAGCCTGTACGCTCACCACTTTTTTGCGTTGATCTCCTTCATGACATCGATCTCGAGGTCACGGTCCACCAGCAGCTCACGCAACCGGGCGTTCTCCGCCTCCAGCGCTTTGAGTCGTTTGACTTCATCCGTCTCCATACTGCCGAACTTCTTACGCCATGCGTAGATCGTGGCCTCGCTCACACCATGGCGTTTGGCGACCTCCGCCACGCTGTCCTTATCCGTTTCGCGCAGGATCCGGACGATCTGCTCGTCGCTGTATCGCGCCTTCTTCATTTGCCCTCTCGCTCTCGAAGAGGCCATTGTCTCAAGTTACCTTGGATCGAAAAAGCCGGGACAGGTCACGTAAGCCTATCACGCCAGCCACAACCGCTAGATAGAACCGAAAAGGCATGAGCCCACGCCTTAGTCTGTTCTATTGTGGAACACTTTGCTCATCGGGTTTTCCCGATGTTGGGCGCGAGAACCATGACTTCTATGCTTTCTCGCTGGCTGTGCTGCTTTTAAACATTGCAATCAGCACGCTTCGTCTAAGCTGGCTCAGCCTCATCCGCTCGCTGCGACGCACCTTCTATTTTATTACGGAGAACTTATGGAAGCTCACTTGCTTATAGACAATCAATGGGTTGCAGCGGAGTCCGGCGCCACCTTTGAACGTCGCCACCCGATCAATGATAGCATTGTCACGCGCGCCGCCGCTGGCGACGTTACCGATGCGATCAAGGCGATAGACTCCGCACACGCGGCCTATAAAACGTGGCGCCGCTCCACTCCCAGTGAACGGCGCCGCCTGCTACTCAAGGCAGCCGATGTTCTGGAAGCCAAAACACCTCAATTCATTGAAGTTATGGCACAGGAGGTCGGAGCCTCGGCCTTGTGGGCAGGATTCAACGTACATCTCGCCGCTAATGTTTTTCGTGAAGCAGCATCAATGGTGACGCAAATTCAGGGCGAGACCATCCCGACCGACAAGCCCGATACGCTGTCCATGACAGTACGGCAACCCGTAGGTGTGATTCTCAGCATTGTGCCCTGGAACGGAACCGTCGTATTGGCTGCCCGTGCTATTGCATATCCGATTATGTGCGGTAACACTGTACTGTTCCGGGGCTCGGAGATTAGCCCACGCACTCATGCGCTGGTGGCGGAGGCACTCGTTGAGGCTGGCTTTCCACCCGGCGTATTGACTTACTTCAACAATGCACCCGCAGCTGCCGCTGAAATTGTAGATACCATGATTGCGCATAAGGCTGTGCGCAGAATCAACTTCACCGGATCCACTCGCGTAGGAAAAATCATTGCCCAAAAGGCGGCTCAGCACCTCAAGCGTTGCCTGCTCGAATTGGGCGGCAAGTCGCCACTCGTCATTCTCGATGACGCGGATGTTGATGAGGCCGTTAAGGCCGCAGTTTTCGGCTCCTTCCTTTTTCAGGGCCAGATCTGCATGTCGACTGAACGCCTCATCGTCGACGAAGCGATTGCAGACGAGTTCGTTAGCAAATTCGGGGCGCGAGCAAAGGCGTTGGTGGAAGGCGACCCCAGCGCCAATCCTCAGTGCATCATCGGGCCCATGATCCAGGAAAGCTCAGGTACTCGCATCAACGATATGCTGCAGGATGCGCTAGACAAAGGCGCTAAGCTAGTCTGCGGTGGTGTTGCTGACGGCGCGGTGATGCCGGCAACGATTCTGGATCATGTGACATCGGACATGCGGATCTATGATGAGGAAACTTTCGGTCCCATCACCGTCGTAATCCGAGTCAAAGATTCGCAGGAAGCCGTAGCCGTCGCCAACGACAGCGCTTACGGCTTGTCTTCCGGCGTCTTTGGCCGCGACGTCAACCGAGCCTTGGCAGTTGCCATGGAAATGGAGTACGGCTCGGTACACGTCAACGGCGCAACAGTGCAAAATGAGGCTCAAGCACCTTACGGCGGGACCAAGGATAGTGGCTATGGTCGCTTTGACAGCCGCGCCGTCATAGACGAGTTCACTGAACTGAAGTGGCTGACCATCGAGCCGTTCTCGCAGCAATATCCATTCTGATAGAAGGCCGCCGCCGAGACTCCATAGCCACGAAGGGTCAATACCCTTCGCCTCGTGGCGAGTCAGCTGTCAAGGACTACATCAGCCTGAACTTCTGCGCCCCTCTGCGGAGGAGTTCTCGGCGCCGACGGATTTGGCTTCGCCAACCTGATCGTGAGCGACGAGGCTTGCGTTTACATGAGTGCTCAAGAGACTTCGCTTACGGGGCCCTTGTGAAAGGGGCCTCGCAAGTCGTTTCGGGCGTCTTCACCTCTCCTACGGTAGCGCTCCCACACGAAGTAGCAAGGGAGTATCGGCGGGCTCAATAGCTGGTATCGGGATTCTCTGATTATCGCGTCTCGGCTACACCATTACACTTCATCGATGACCAGATCGAGAACATAACGTTCACAGGTCGGCACTCGAAGAATGGCATATGATGAAGCAGAAACATCCCCACATCACCGCAAATGATATCCACGGGGCCTGGGCCATTATGCCCACGCCCGCAACGCCGGACGCGTCAAGTTGGCGCAGCAAGAATACTGTTGATCTTGACGAAACGGCTCGCATTGTAGAGGAACTGATTCAGTCTGGCGTGGACGGCATCTTCACCAATGGCACGTTTGGTGAATGTGCCACGCTCACTTGGGAAGAAAAGAAAAGCTACGTCGCAACGGTTGTCGAAACCGCCCGTGGCAGGATACCTATTTTTTCTGGCACGACTGCGCTGCATACCCGAGAGGTAATCAAGCAAACCAAGGCGATCATGGCTCTCGGCGCGGACGGCACGATGCTTGGCGTGCCAATGTGGTGCAAGATGGATGTCGCCACTGCCGTGCAGTTTTATCAGGACGTTGCCGATGCCGTACCGGAAGCCGCAATTTCTATCTATGCCAATCCTGAAGCCTTCAAGTTCGATTTTCCGCGCAGCTTCTGGGCTCAGGTCGACAAGATTCCTCAAGTGGTTTCGAGCAAGTACCTCGGAATCGGCATGCTCGATCTCGATCTTAACTTGACCCGCAACATCCGGTTTCTTCCGCATGAAGATGACTACTATGCTGCCGCCAAAATTGCCCCAGAACGCATGACCGGATTTTGGTCAAGTGGTGCCATGTGCGGGCCTGCTACCCCTATCCATCTGAGGAACTGCGTAAACCAGGCAAAACGAACCGGTGATTGGAGCGCCGCAAAAGAAGTATCAGATGCCATGCGAGCGGCCGACGCGACACTCTTTCCTTTAGGAAATTTCTCTGAGTTCTCAAAGTACAACATCGGTTTAGAGAAAGAGCGTATGAATGCAGCTGGCTGGCTAAAGGCAGGACCTCCTCGCCCGCCTTATCATATTGTTCCGGAGCCGTATCTGGAAGGGGCTCGACAATCGGGTTTGGCCTGGATGAAGCTGCACCAAAAACATCAAAATCTGATTAAAGATAAATCATAACCTTCAAGCCAGGAAATGTCTTCCAACCTTTCACCCCATCACGGTAGATCATGCCAGAGACAAAAGCTTTCAAGAACATCGATTTTTATTTCGATTTTCTGAGCCCATACGCTTACTTGGCAAACCATCGCTTGCCTCATATTATCGATAAGTCCTTGGTTCCGACCAAACTGAGGTTTATATCGGTAGATCTAGGCGCTCTGAAATCAGCAATTGGCAACACAGGGCCTGGCAACAGGGATCTACCCGTTAAGCTGAATTACATCAAAGAAGACCTTAATCGCTGGGCCACCGAGTATGGGGTGGATATCAATTTTCCGCCCAATTTCAACTCTGGAAGGCTGAATCGCGGTCTTTACTTCCCGGCCTGCCGAGGACGAGAGCGCGAGTATCTTGATCTCGCCTACCAGGCTGTCTGGGGTCAAGGCCAGGCACCCGACGGACTCTCCACCACAAGATTGGTCGCTGACGGCATGGGTTGGGAATATGAAGACTTCTTGCAGTTTATCGACGGCCAAGAATCGGCCGACATTTACGCGAGAGAGACCTCGTCAGCTATCGCGAAACAGATATTTGGCGTACCGACTTTTGTTATTGATGGACAAAGATGGTGGGGCAATGATCGACTCCACTTCCTTGAAAACTACCTGATGGGAGACGCAAAATGAGAAACATTCGTTCAATTCGGCACGCCGTGCTGACCAGTCTGATTGCAGGCACATTACTCACAACCAGCAGCATTGCCGTAGCGCAAGCGGTCGAGCGCGCTAGTATAGTAGTCGGCTTGGCGGCCGGCGGCGCCACTGACGCGGCTGCCCGCGGTCTCGCCGAAAAAATGCGGGGAACGTATGGCAAGAGCGTCGTCGTCGAGAATAAAACCGGAGCGGGGGCCAGAATCGCGATTCAGCACACCAAAGATGCTGCACCCGACGGGACGACCCTGCTCTTGACGCCAGCGTCGATGATGGCGATCTACCCACATACCTATTCGCCGCTCGGCTACGATCCTGTTGAAGATTTTGTCCCCGTTGGCATGCTCTCCATCTCCGAAATCGGTTATGGCATCGGCCCTTCGGTTCCCGAGTCCATTCAAACCTTGGAACAGTACCGTGAATGGATCAAAACCAATCCGAACGCTGCAACATTTGCTCATGGAGCAACCGGCTCAGGACCTCATCTGTTAGGGGAACTGCTCGGGCGTCTTTCAGGTGTGAGTATGGTTCAAACAGGATACCGTGGTTCGCAACCCGCTATTCTGGACCTCATGGGTGGTCATGTTCCTGCCGTCGCTGCCCCCTTGGGGGAGTTTTTACCTCATGTATCCACGGGCAAGATTCGTATGCTTGGCGTGACCGGCGATCAACGCTCAAAGTTCTTACCGAATGTACCCACCTTTAAGGAACAGAACGTTCCGCTAAGTGAGATGACGGAATGGTTTGGCGTTTTTATGCCTGCGGGAACGCCGCAACAGCTGGTAGAGCAAGCCAACCTCTCCCTGAAGGCAGCCACCGAAGACTCAAAGCTCGTCAACTCCTTGGCGCTGATGGGTATGGAGCCGATGTGGAGCACGCCCGCCGATCTGCAAGCTCGCCTGCAGCGAGATATTGCTCGCTGGCGCGATGTCATCAAAGAAGTTGGCTTCACGGCACAACCTTGAACTCCACTTAGGAATTTCTCATGATCCAAAGACGCGGATTTATCCAGGCCAGCGTTGCCTTCGCCGCCTCCTGCGCGTTGTCGCCGCTGGCGCTTGCCCAGTCGACCGCCACGACTACCTTGATTAACGGCTTTCCCCCCGGCGGCATCGTCGATGCCGTCACACGGCAGTTTGCCCACGCATTAAGTCAGCAATCGCAAGGCAACTTCATTGTGGAGAACCGTGTCGGGGCCGGCGGCCGAATCGCCGCAACAGCGGCCAAGCTCGCGGCTCCCGATGCCACGACTTGGTTACTCTCGCCTGATACGATTTTTTCATTGTACCCACTGATTTACCAAGATCTCAGTTACGATTCGTTTAAAGACTTTCAACCGGTCTCCACTGCGGTACTCACAACCGACGCGATCGCTGTTGGCCCCTTGGTGCCAGAAAGCGTCACCAATCTCGACGCGTTCCTCGACTGGGCCCGCGCCAATCCAGAGCGCGCCAACTTCGGCTCTCCTGGTACCGGAACACCCCTGCATTTTCTGGGCGCTCTTCTAGCTCGCGAAAGCGGCGTGGAACTGCAGCATGTCGCTTATCGAGGGGCCGCCCCCGGCATCAATGATCTGTTGGGCGGCCAGATAGCCGCTATGATCGCCCCGACCGGGAACTTCTTGCCATTAGCAGAGGCGGGCAGAGTCCGTGTTCTTGCAACCTCCGGTAAAGAAAGAACACCCTTCACGCCCGATGTCCCCACGTTCTTGGAGCAAGAGAAGGCCACGGAGTATCCCACCGAAGAACAATGGTTTGGTTTTCTTATGCCTGCCGGTACGCCGGACGAGCTCGTCAGGGCAGCGAGCCAGCAGATTGCACAAGCCGCAGCCAACGAGCAGCTTGTCGAGGGCTTGAGCAAGCTCGGACTTAAAGTCCAAGCTTCCACCCCCGAACATGCAAGAGATACCCTGAAACGCCAACACGAAACCTGGACCAGCATCATTCGTCAATTGAACCTGCAATTGGACCTTTGAAACCGCTGGTACAGAGTTGTTAGTGCGACAGTACTGCCATCAAAAAAGAGAATCGTCGGATACAGCTGACACGTATATCAGTTCTGCGATTTTTTTTGGAGCCGACGGTAGATGAGCCCGCGTGAAACCTTGAGTTGTCGCGCGGCTTTGGCGATATTGCCGTTCAGAGCTCGCACGGTTTTCAGGATATGGTCCGCATCGGCTTCTTGTAAAGACTGGACCTCCCTTCTCGGAGCAGGAAGCGGAGTAACCGCCGAATCCGGCACGGATACAGCGCGTGCCGGGGGCGAAGCAGTCGGAGCCTGTGAAATGCTCCTCGCCCCGCTCGACAACCTCTTGGATATCGGTGGCACGGCTCGCATCCAAAGATTTAGACCAGCCTTCACCTTAAGTGCCGCAGCTCCCTCTGGAGGCAATGCCAACAGCGAGTTCAACCCAACACCAAACGCCGCCTCCACATCCAGTACTTCGGACAAAGCATTTGTTCTCGCAATATTCAGTAGCTGTGCTGCAACCCCATTCGTCCAGGCGACTGTCCCCTGTTGATCGATACCTACCAAGCCTTCCATAGAGGTGTCGAGCAGGGAAGGACTGATCTGCAAACGGATCACTAGTATCTCATTCGACTGCGACATCAGCAGACGGTTCTCGATGGAAGCGGCAAACAGCGACAAAACCTGAACGGCCCCAAAATTGAATGGTGCCCCTTCATGTGAGATGTCGAGCACACCAGCAAGTCGCCCTGAGGCATCATGCATGGGTGCCGCCACGCAGTACATGGGCCGGATACTCTCGAAATAATGCTCTGCTCCCAGAACAACGGCGGGCTTACCTGTTTTTACGACCAAGCCCGGCGCCGTAGTTCCTGCGGCATCTTCCGATAAATCAACACCTACGCGATGAGCAACAGGGGTAATGATTTCGGAACCAGCGCGAGTTTCGGACGAAGCAATCAACACTCCCGACGGATCCGTCAGGATCGCGGAACACGTTGTGCCTGCTAGCGTACGCTGGAGCTCTGGCAGCTCTTGCTGCCATGCGTAAATCAGCTCATGGTTACGCTGAACGGCGAGTTGGGCGCGGCTCTTGGTCACCAGACTGAATGTGGGGGTATCGCGAGGATCCAAGCGGCGCCAGCGACACCGCGACCAAGAGTCGAGCACTGCGTTACTGACCACACCCGTAGGCAACTCACCGTCTTCAAAGAACCTATGGCGAGCCAAGGCCAGGCGCTGCGTGGGTGAGTTAAAAAACAAAGCGCTTGAATCAGAAAGCATGTGAGCCTGCCACACTAGGTATTACGTTACTCTGAGACGAAGGGCGTAGGCTGAAGGCTCCCCAGCTCGATTTCGTCGACATTTATTCATGGACTGCATGGCCTCTTTGCGAGATTTAGCATGCAGCCTGACTGAGTCTGCAAAAGCGCTCGACAACCCTACGACGGCATGCCCCCATGCACTATAATCCTTTTTGGGGGGGTAAAGGTACCTTCTAAAGGCTATTGTGGGGTCAGCTTCCTGGAGTGCCAATCTGCATCCAGCAAGACTGCTTTATCGCGTTCCCAGATCCTCAGGAACCAATCGAGCCGCCACCTCGCCCACGTGGCGGCACCCCAGCAACGCCAGGCCGCGATCGAGCTCGACACGCAGCAACTCGATAGCGTGCAAGACGCCGGCTTCGCCGCCGGCCACGGCCGCATACAAAAAGGGCCGGCCGATGAACACCTGGCCCGCGCCCAGGCCCATGGCCTTGAGAATGTCGGTGCCGCGCCGCACGCCGCCATCGCACAACAAAGGCAAAGCGGGTGCCGCGGCGGCGAATTCGCGCAGCACCGTGAGCGGCGCCACGGCGCCATCGAGCTGTCGCCCGCCATGATTGGAGATCCAGGCGGCATCGATGCCCTGGCCCGCCGCCCGCCGGCCATCTTCGGGATCCAGCAACCCTTTGAGTATCAGGCGATGCGGCCAGGCGTCGCGCAGCCGCGCCACCCCCTCCCAATCGAGACGATCACGCTGGTGACGCCGTGGCGGCGCATGCCGCGAAAGCAGTGGCGCGCCGCGGCCGCCGCCAAAGTTCTCGAAGTGGGGCATGCCTTCGCGCCACAAGGTGCGCAAGAAGGTACCAAGCAACCATGCCGGATGGCTCAGGCCATCCCAGGCCAGCCGCCAGGACGGGCGTAGCGGCGAGGCAAAACCGTTTCGGATGTCGGCCTCGCGGTAGCCGAGTACCGGTACGTCGGCGGTGATGACCAGCGTGCGGCACCCGGCGACCTCCGCGCGACGCAGCAACGCGCTGACGGCCTCAGGCTCCGGCGGCAGATAGGCCTGGAACCAAGTGTCGGGATTGATCGCCAATATCCGCTCGAGCGGCAACAACGACGCCCCGCTGAGCACGTAAGGAATGTTGGCTTTGGCGGCGGCGGCTGCCATTGCCAGGTCGGCGCGGAACGAGGCGAGGCCACAGGCCCCCATTGGCGCGATGCCCAAGGGCAGCGACCACGTGTCGCCCAGCACTTGATTGCAAGTATGCCGGCCATGCGTATCGACCAGTGCCGCCGGACGGAACCCCCAGGCATCGAACTGCCGGCGATTGGCTTTCAGGGAGGCGCCTTCCTCGGCGCCTCCCCGGATGTAATCGAACACCGCCCGCGGCAGGCGTCGCCGGGCCGTGGCTTCGAAGTCCTGCAGGCAAAGGTGGCGAGAGAGACGGCTAGACATTGAAGAGGACCTGGCGTTCGAGTGCGCAGCATAGCCGAAAGCGGGGCCGCATCATGGAAGCTCGAGAATACTGGGACATTCCACTTTCAGAATGCGCTATCGACCTGCACCGCCTCATCGATCAATCCCTATAACGCTATAGCCCGCGGCGAATTGCCAGAGAAGGCGAAAGGCCACAACATGGCCTCATGAAAAACATCCACCACCCCGCCAGCCGCTCGGCCGGCATTCGTGAAAAGAATTTCCGCTGTGAAATCCAGGACCGGCTCGTACCGGTGACGGCCTGGCTGCCGGAGCGCGACACGCCCTGCCCCCTCGTTCTCGTGGGGCACGGGGGATCCGGCCACAAGCGCTCGCAATTGGTCTTGGATATCGTCGACGTCCTCGTCAAGCGGCATGGCTATGCCGTGGCCGCCATGGACGGCCCTGTACACGGTGACCGACAGGGCGCCCAGACCAGCCCCGAGGCGGCTCGCGCGGCGTTTCGCACGCTATGGGAGGAAGGTGGCAGTGTTGAAACCATGATCGCCGACTGGAATGAGGTGCTGGTTTGCCTGACCGGCTTCGAGGAAGTGGACTCCGCCCGTATCGGCTACTACGGCCTTTCCATGGGTACCGCGTACGGGTTGCCGTTCGTGGCCCAGCAAACCGGCATTCGCGCTGCCGTCCTGGGAATGTGGGGTACCTGTCGAGTGAATAGCCAACGACTGCTTGAAGATGCATCGAAGGTCCACATTCCGGTTCTGTTCTCGGTGCAGTGGAATGACGAGCTGTTTACACGACACGGCCAGTTCGAGATCTTTGACGCCTTCGCGACCAGCGACAAGCGAATGCACATCCATCCCGGTGGCCACGTCGACCCCGACGCGCGCCGACTGGCGGAAATCGAGCACTTCCTCACCCGCCAATTGAGCCCCGAGAACCACGCCTGATCCACGGCGAGATCAATGAAACAGACTTTTTATCATCTTGCGCAGCCAGGCGTGGGCGGAGCTGGCATGGGTTCGTTCATGCCAAAACATGGCCACCCGGACAACGCCAAGCGGTATGGGCGGCTTCAGGATCTGGAGGTCGTTGGCCCTTGCCGCATGTTCCGCAACGGCTCGCGTGACGGTCGCCAGGTGGTTGGAAGCCGCCGCGATAGGAGCCGAAGCCAGCGCGGAAGGAACGACGATGCCAACCTGGCGCTCCCAGCCCCGCTCGGCGAAGGCCTGGTCGACCTGGCGCTCGATACTGGACACACCAATGGCGGGCTTGTAGTAGACGTGTCTCTCGTTCCGGTACTGCTCCGGCGTAAGCCTGCCCTCGATCCTCGGATGCGAACTGGCCGCCACTACGCGCAACTGCTGTTGGTAGAGCGTCGTCATGTACAGCATGTCGGGTGCGTGCGGTTGATAGGCGACGACCACATCGGCCTCCCCCTGCTGCAACTGATCCAGCATCCTCGAAGGAGCGGAAGGGCTGACCTCGATCCGGACTCCAGGCGCCGCACTCTCGAGCAGCCGGGTCAGGGGGGGCACCAGGATGAATCCCACCGACTCCGTCGCGTTGATGCGAAACGTCATCTTCGAGGCATAGGGATCGAACTCCCGCGTCATCGACATGGCCTCTTCCAGCAAATCCAGCGATCTCTTTGCCAATCTGGCGATGGCGATGCCGCTGGAAGTGGGAATCATTCCTTTGTTGGTACGAATCAGGATAGGGTCGTTGAAAACCTCTCGAAGCTGGGCCAGCACAGCGCTCATGGATGGCTGAGTGACGCCCGGCCGTTCGGCAGCCTTGGAAACGTGAGATTCCTCAATGAGGATGCACAGGGCCCGCAGTGTCTGTGCGTCCAGCCTTCGCAAAGGATCCCGCTCGGATCCCGAAGCCATCAAACTGCGGTCGTGAGTCATTACAAACCCCGGGAGCTATTGAATGAATCAGTCCATAAATTCCGTAGAGGATAATAACATGCCCACATTTCCTCCCCCCGGCAGTTTCGCCCGCCACGCCAACCTGGATTGGGATCGCCAAGCTTATTCCGACGTCAATCATGAAGGACGCCAGCGACGAATCATTCGCATGATCAGTCGCGCGGAGAATGCCCCAATTCAGATTCAACATAACTTTCAAATCGGCTCGATCGATTCATCCAAAGGCAATGGCCCAGCCCTGCATGCGCATGATTATCCTGAGATATTCATTCCAATTCGCTCCGGATTCTTCGTCGATTACGGCATCACTGGACAACATCGCGCCCGGCTGGAAACCTATGACGCCTATTCCATTCCACTCAATGTGCTGAGGAAGTTCGAAGCTTTCGAGCAGGCGCCGAAAGAAAGCCAAATGCTTTCAATCTTCGACACACCGCTGGATGACGCCCGCGCCGGCATCAAGGTCAGTCCCGAAGTAGCCGCCGCCGATGCCGCGGCGGGGTTGCCGCAGGACTTCGAGGTCAGTGAAGACCTCGTGGATGCCCGCCCCGACGAGGTCGAGGCGAAACATATCGCCCGCTTCAAGGATCTTCAGGTGGAGCACGAGCGCGGTCTGCTTTTGCGTCGGCTCGTGAGCTCCCGCAATCCACGGGCCGCCCTCAAGACGGCACACAATATCGAAGTCGACTTCCTGGAGTTGCCCGCCGGGTCGCAATCGGAAGCTTGGCGCAGCGACTGTCGCGAGGTCTTCGTGCCACTGGAAGGACAACCCCAGGTTCTTTGGGATGGCCATGAAATCGATATGGAACGACTCGACGTCCTCAGCGTCGATCCATCGGCGTCTCGGTCTCTGCGGGCGACCGGCACCGAGACCGCACTGTTGTTACGCATCCGGGATTTGACCAATCCCCAGTAAGGAGATCCGGGTTTTCCAATTTTAATAAGTAGGAGATAGACAATGAAAACCAGCAAATTCATGAAAGCGCTCTTCCTTCCCCTGGCCTTGGCCGGCCTTCTGTCCGGCCAGGCGCATGCCACCAGCTTTCCCGAGCGCCCCGTGAGAATCATCGTGGGGTTCGCGCCGGGAGGTGCCAATGATATTCTTGCCCGCCTGATCGCCAAGGAGTTGGGAGACGTATGGGGCCAGACCGTCGTGGTGGAAAACAAGCCGGGCGCCAATGGCGTCATCGCCTTCGAGCAATTGGCGCGGGCCAATCCCGACGGCTATACCCTGGGCCTGGGCACAGCTGGCCCCACCACGATGAACCAGGCGTTGCAAAGTCTGCCCTTTGACATCCTCCAGGATTTCACTCCCATCGTTCACCTGGTGGACATGCCCCATGCCCTCGCCATCAATGCCAAACTGCCCGCCAACAGCCTGACGGAATTCATCGAGTACGCGAAGCAGGCAGACCAGCCGCTGGCCTACTCCTCTCCGGGCGTGGGCAATAGCGGCCATCTCGCCATGGAAATGCTGAAGCAACGCACCCAGACGGATCTGACACACGTCGCCTATCGCGGCGCTGCGCCCGCCCTGAACGACCTCATCGCCGGACATGTGCAAGCCTATTTCACGTCTGCCGCGGCGCTGTTGCCTCATGCCGACGGCGGCACCATCAAAGTGCTGGCAGTCACAGCGGACGAGAACCTGTCGAGCCTGCCGCAAGTACCAACCATGAGCGAAGCGGGGGTGGAGGGGTTCGAGCTTCCCGTCTACGGTGGCCTGCTTGGACCCAAGGACATGCCTGCGGAAGTCGTCGAGAAGATCAACCAGAGCGCCGTTGCAGTGCTCGCTTCGCCGACCTTCCTGGAAGCGTTGAAGAACAACGCCATGGTCGCAGTGGGTGGCAGTCCCGACGAATTCAGACAGTTCCTGGCATCCGACCTGAAACGTTGGCAACAAGTCGTGGAAGACGCCAACATCAAGCTCTAGGGCCTGCCAGCGCAAGGATAGCGGGTCACTTCATCCCTTATACTCGATCGCATGTCCGCCTCTTATGCCGCCAGCGTCCAGCCCACCTCGGAATCACCGACTTCCGCGCAGCAAGTGATCCAGGAACTCCAACAGCACCTGCCCAAGGGCTCGCTGCTGTGGCAGCCCGAAACCCTGGCGCCCTACGAATGCGATGGTCTGACGGCCTACCGCGAGCTGCCACTGGCGGTGGCCTTGCCGTCCACCGAGGCGGAGCTGGTGGGGGTGCTCCAAACCTGTCATCGCCTGGGCGTGCCGATCGTGGCGCGTGGCGCGGGCACGGGGCTGAGCGGTGGCGCCACGCCGCATGCCCGCGGCGTCACGCTGTCGCTCGCGCGCTTTCATCGCATCCTGGAGATCGATCCCGTGGCGCGTACCGCGCGGGTGGAGTGCGGGGTGCGCAACCTGGCCATCAGCGAGGCGGCCGACGCCCATGGCTTGTATTACGCGCCCGATCCCAGCAGCCAGATCGCCTGCACCATCGGCGGCAACGTGGCCGAGAACTCCGGTGGCGTGCATTGCCTCAAGTATGGTCTGACGCTGCACAACGTGCTGCGGGTGCGCGGCTATACGGTGGCCGGCGAGCCCATCGAGTTCGGTAGCGAGGCGCCTGATGCCGCCGGGCTGGATCTTCTCGCCGTGTTCCTGGGCAGCGAGGGCATGCTGGGCATTGCCGTCGAGATCACGGTGCGGCTGGTGCCCAAGCCCGAACTCGCGCGCTGCATCATGGCGAGCTTCGGCGACGTGCGCGACGCGGGCAACGCGGTGGCCAGCATCATCGCCAACGCCATCATCCCCGCCGGGCTCGAAATGATGGACCAGCCCATGACCGCGGCGGTGGAAGACTTCGTGCAGGCTGGCTACGACCTCGAGGCCGCCGCCATCCTGTTGTGCGAGAGCGACGGCACCGCCGCCGAAGTGGCCGAAGAAATCGAGCGCATGCTCGAGGTGTTGCAAGCGGCTGGCGCCACCCGGCTGGAGGTCAGCACCGACGAAGCGCAGCGCCTGCGCTTCTGGAGCGGACGCAAGAACGCCTTTCCGGCCAGCGGCCGGATCAGCCCCGATTATCTGTGCATGGATTCGACCATTCCGCGCGCCCGCCTGGCCGATATGCTCACGGCCATCACCGCCATGCAGGACACCTATGGGCTGCGCTGCGTCAACGTGTTCCATGCCGGCGACGGCAACCTGCATCCGCTGATTTTGTTCGATGCCAACGATCCCGGCCAACTGGAAAGGGCCGAGCGCTTTGGGGCCGATATTCTGGAGACCAGCGTGGCGATGGGCGGCACCATCACCGGCGAGCACGGCGTGGGGCTGGAGAAGCTCAATTCCATGTGCGTGCAGTTCTCGCCCGAGGAGCGCTCGCAGATGCTGGCGCTCAAGGCGGCCTTCGACCCCCTCGGCCTGCTCAATCCCGGCAAGGTGATTCCCACGCTGCAACGCTGCGCCGAGCATGGCCGCATGCACGTGCATCGCGGGCTGCTGCCGTTTCCCGATTTGCCGAGGTTCTGAATGTCCACGCTCCCGGGCATCCGCACCGCCTGGCACGACGCACCCGAGGGGAGCCTGTCGCGCCAGGCATTATCCCCGCCTCACGGTGCAATGTCCCCCTCTGACGATGCCATGCCGCCACGATCCTCGCCCTCTGTCCCAAGCCACCCCGAGGCGGAGCGCCTGCGCGACGCCGTGCGGGCGGCGATCGCCGACGCTTCGCCGCTGTGCCTGCAAGGCGGCGGCACCCGCACGTTTCTTGGCGATCCGGTGAGCGCTGCCCCGTTGTCCGTCGCAGGCTTGCGCGGCATCGTCGACTACCAGCCGGCGGAGCTGTTCATCACGGCCCGCGCCGGCACCCCGGTGGCCGAGATCGAGGCCGCTTTAGCCGAGCGCGGGCAATGCCTGGCGTTCGAGCCGCCGCGCTTTGGCGACGCCGGCACGGTGGGCGGCATGGTGGCCGCCGGCCTGAGCGGCCCCGGCCGCATGGCGGGCGGTTCGTTGCGCGATGCCGTGCTGGGCACGGTGCTGCTCAATGGCCGGGCCGAGATCCTGCGCTTTGGCGGCCAGGTCATCAAGAATGTGGCGGGCTACGACGTCTCGCGCCTGTTGGCGGGCTCGCTGGGTACGCTGGGGATCCTGCTCGAAGTCTCGCTGCGGGTGGCGCCCCAGGCCGTGGCCAGCGCCACCCGGGTGTACGACCTGCCGGACGCCCAGGCCATCGACCAAGTGAACCGCTGGCTGGCCCAGGCGTTGCCGGTCCACGCCTCGGCCTGGCACCAGGGCCGGCTTTATCTGCGGCTCCAGGGCGCCCGAGCGGCGGTGGACCAGGCCTGTCAACGCTTGGGCGGCGACGCGATGTCCGCCGATGAGGCCGCCGCATTCTGGGATGCCCTGCGCGATCATCATCACCCCGTGCTGGCCGAGCCAGCCGAGCTTCCGCTCTGGCGGCTCGCGCTACCGCCCACCCATCCGCCACTGGCGCTGGCCGGCGATTGGCTGATCGAGTGGCATGGCGGGCAGCGCTGGCTGCGCTCCGCCTTGCCGGCGGCAACGATCCGCGCCGCGACCCAGGCCGCCAGCGGCCATGCCACGCGCTTCCGCCCCGGTGCGCGGCCAGAGTCCGGGGTCAATTCCCTGACGCCGCTCACAGGCCCGCTCGCCTGCATCGAACAGGCCGTCAAGCTGGCGTTCGATCCGCATGGCCTCTTCAATCCGGGCCGCCGGCCTTATGTGCCTCCCGCGGCCTGACGATCCTGGCGGATGCGGCCTCCCGACCCGGCAAGCGCCATCGTCGTCGCAGCAAGATCCGCCAACGCGATAGAGACCCCATACCAGTCCTGTTCATGCAAACCGATCTCGCTCCCCAGTACCGTGACACCGCCGAAGGGCGGGCCGCCGAAGCCATCCTGCGCAAATGCGTGCATTGTGGTTTCTGCACCGCCACCTGTCCGACGTACCAGCTGCTCGGCGACGAGCTGGACGGGCCGCGCGGGCGGATTTATCTCATCAAGCAGGTGCTGGAAGGCCACACGCCCGGCCGGGCCACGCAGATCCACCTCGACCGTTGCCTGACCTGCCGCAACTGCGAGACCACCTGCCCGTCCGGCGTGGAGTATGGGGCCCTGCTGGAGATCGGACGCGAGCTGGTCGAACGGCAAGTCAAGCGTCCTGTGGGCGAACGCCTCGCCCGGGGCGCGTTGCGCCACGGCCTGACGTCTCCCGCCTTCGGCCCGGCGGTGAAGCTGGGCCAGGCGGTGCGCCGCTGGCTGCCCGCCAGCCTGGCACAGAAGTTGCCGGCGGCGCCACCGCGCACCATGCCGCGGCAGGCCGCGTCGGAATCCTTCTCCGAGCCTCCTGCCTCCACGGCTCCGGTTGCCCCCGGGGCTGCTGCGGCCCCGCCGGTTTCCGGGGCTGCCCCTGAGGGCCACGGTACCGCCGCTGCTCCTATCGCGCGGGCTCCCGAGCCTACCCCTGAGGCCCCGGGCGCCGCCGCCGCGCTCTCGCCGCCCGCCGGGGTGGCCGCCGCCACCCGGCAAGTGTGGATGCTCGACGGTTGCGTGCAACCCACCCTGGCGCCCGCGATCAACACCGCCACCCGGCGTGTGCTGGAGCGCGCCGGCATCACCGCGCACAGCGCGCCGGCCGCCGGCTGCTGCGGCGCCATCGCCCTGCACCTGGCCGACACCGAGGGCGCCCTGCGGGCCATGCGGCGCAATATCGATGCCTGGTGGCCCGCCATCGACTCGGGCGAGGTCGAGGGCCTGGTGATGAACGCCTCGGGCTGCGGCGTAACCGTGAAGGATTACGGCCGCCTGCTGGCGCATGATCCGCGCTACGCCGAGCGGTCGCGGCGCATCAGCGAGCTAACCCGCGATCTGGCCGAATGGCTGCCAGAATTGTGCCAACGATTGCCAACGGCACCCTTGCAAGGCCGGCGCCTGGTCGTGCAAGCTCCCTGTACGCTGCAGCATGGCCAACGCCTGCCCCATGCTCTGGAGGCGGGCTTGCGCAGTCTGGGCGCCACCGTGCGCGGCGCGCGCCAGGAGGCGCATCTGTGCTGCGGCTCGGCGGGCACTTACTCCGTGCTGCAGCCCGAACTGTCCCAGGCGCTGCGCGATCGCAAGCTGGCCGGGCTGGCAGCCGAACCGGATGAGACCATCGTGTCGGCCAATATCGGTTGCATTCAGCACCTTGGTGCCACCAGCAAACAGCCCGTGCGGCATTGGGTGGAGGTGCTGGATGAAGCGCTGGAGGCCTCGCCTGCTTGAGACTGGCGGCGACGCTCCCCAGCAACGTAAAACCCCGTCGGCAACGGCCAGGGCCTTCCGACGCAACGGGCAGCGCCACAGTCTCAATGCCGACATTAACAGGGCGGGCTCGCGGCCACCCTCGATCGTGAAAGACATCGTTCTTTCACCTTAACTATCGGCCTTGAACCCAGAATCCCGGACAATCGGCCCCCACGCCTCCAGGTCGCTGCTCAGGCGTTCGCCCAGAACCTTGCTGGGCCAGGCGATCGATTCCATCGAATAGCGCTGCAGCAACTCCTGCACATCAGGCGCTTCCAGCGCCTGCCGGAGGATGGCGTCGAGCGGTTCCGCCACCGCTCCGGCCGACGCGGGCGCAAATACGCCCATCCATTCTTCCGCCACCATGCCCGGATAGCCCAGTTCGAGGAACGTAGGGACCTCCGGGAGGTCGGCGGAGCGCTCGGTATTGGCCACCGCCAGCACCCGGATCCGGCCCTCGCGCGATTGGGCGATGACGTCGGCGCCCAGGATGCCCACATAAGCGGGAACCTGGTCGCCGATCAGATCACGTAGTGCCGGGCCCGCGCCCTTGTAGCCGATATGCACCAGATCGAGCCCGGCGGCCTTGGCAAAACGGATGCCGAGGAAATGCGGCAAGGTGCCGGCGCCTGGCGACGCGAAGCTGGCGCGGCGTGCGTCGCCTTGGCACCACTCCTCGTAGGCTTGCAAGGTGGTGGCCGGGCAGCTTTCGTTGACTACCAGTCCAAGCTTGAGGGCCGAGATGCCGGTGATCGGCAGAAAGTCTTGGCGGGGATCGTAGCCCAGGTCGGGATACAGATGCGGCGCCAGGATCATGGGCGATGCCGGTGTGAACAGCAAGGTGCGGCCATCACCCGCGGCGTTTTTCGCCGCCTCAGCGGCGATCCGGCCGCCCGCACCAGGGCGGTTCTCCACGATCACGTTGGCGGCGTAGGGGCCCGTCAGCTTCTCCGCCAGCTTGCGAGCCACCGTGTCCGCCCCCGCCCCTGGCGGAAAGCCTACGATGATCCTGGCTACGCCATCGAGCGGCTGAAAACCCGCCGCCCGCCCCAATCCCGTCAGGCAAAGCCCGGCGGCGGCAGCGCCGCCTTGAAGAAAACGTCGACGATTCAACATGGTTTGTCTCCTCATTTAAAGATTCATCGGACTCGCTGCATCGAGTCTCGTTATGCCGCAGGGCTTCCTCCCCGGGCTTCCAGTTCGTCCGCACCGATCCACGTGCCATGCAGGCCGTTGCGCAGGCGCAAGGGCAGCCGTACGGTGGCCAACGGCCCCGCCGCCACCTCGCGGGCGTCGAGAATGATCAGGTCGCTGCGCATCTCGGTCAGCCGATTGACGACCGCCAGCAAATAGCCGTCGCCCTCTTCGGCCAGGGCATGGCGGGGAACGAACTGCGGCTCCTGCAAGGAGCACTCCGCCTCCACGGTGAAGCACTCCAGGCGCTGCTCGGCATGATCGATATGGGCCACGCCCGTCAGGGTCATGCCGCCGCCCAGGCTGGTGCCTTGCGGTCCGTTGAGCTGCGGGCTTTCGCAAGCCATCCAGCCATGCCGGTAGCCGCGCGTGGCAAAGCGTTCATCGATGCGCGGGAACTCGCCAATCAGCGGCGTCAACTGGCGGCGCCCCACGCGGGCGTTGGGCGCCGAGGGATCCAGCGACCAGCGTTCGAGGCGTGGTGCGGCGCGCGCCGGATCCCAAGGCTGCCCGCTGACATCGGGAAAGAAGGGAAACACCACGATGCCGCCCACGGGCGTGTCGTAGTGAATCCGGCCGTCCGCCTCGAAGGCGTTCATGGTGTGCGACGAGAAGCAGGTATCCACGGCATGCCAGTGGATATCGCTGGCGCGGCCGCGGCGCGGCAGCACGCCCAGCCAGCTTTGACGGCTGCCATCCCAGGCGAAGTGGGGCTTGCCGGCCTTGAGCCAGTCGAGCTTGCTGACCAAGGGCGAAATGGGCAGCAGGATGTAATGTTCCGTCACACCGAAGTCATGCACCATGGATGAATACGGCGCCTCAAGCCAGGCTTCATGCAAAAGCTCGCCCTGCGCATTGAAGGTATAAACGGCGATGTCGGGGGTGGTTTCGCCTTTGGCGGCGTAGCCGAAGGCCACCAGTTCTCCTTTATAGGGGTCGATCTTGGGGTGCGCCGTAAAGGTAAGGCTGCTCAGTTGCCCTCCGAACGACCACGGTCCCACGGTGTCGAGAGTGACGGGGTCGATTTCCACCGGATGGCTGTCTTCCTTGAGTGCCAGCAAGCGGCCACCGAACCACAGCAAATTGGTATTGGCCGTGCCCCGGCTCAGGCCCGCCACCGAGGGGTCGTCGGTATACGGATTGCGGTAGGCGCCAAACAAGGCGCGTCCCGCGGTGCGTTCGGCAACGAACTTCTCGGTGCGTACATAGCGGCCCCGTACGCTCACCCTGCCACGATCGAAGCGAAACGCCGTGACCAGGCCGTCGCCATTGAGCGGAATATCATCGCCGGCTCGCGGCGGCCAGGCCGGATCGGGCTGGACCCGATAGAATGCCCCGTTGAGATCGCCGGGAATGCAGCCCTGTACCACCTCCAGATCGTGGAGGTCGAATTCGATGCGACTGGGGGCATTGAAGCCGGTAAAGGTGCGGGTCTGCGGAAAACGCTGCGTCATGGATACTCCACCGTTACTCTAGAAAACGACCGTGAATCGACTCACCTTCCTGGAGCGCCATGGCAACAAGAACTCGTTTGGATACGCTGCTGCTGTTCTTCGAAGTGGTGAACGCCGGCAGTATCAATAAGGCATCCGAGAAGCTGGGCACGCCGAAGTCCACCCTCAGCCGCAAGCTCCGCCAGCTGGAGGAAGCCATGGGGTCGGTACTGCTGATCCGTGGTCCGCAGAAGCTCGCCCTCACCGATACGGGGCGCATGCTCTATGGCCACGCGGTGCGCATCGTGGCCGAGATCGAAGACGCCGGTCTCAAGGCCTCCGAACTGCAGCAGGAGATGCGCGGCACCTTGCGGGTCAGTCTGCCGCTCGACTTCTGGATGTCCTGGATCGGTGAGGCCATTTCGGAGTTCGCGCTCATGCATCCGGATCTCCAACTGGAGATCCACAACCAGGATCGCTGGGTGGATGTCAGCGCCGAACCCTACGATGTCGCGATCCACCTCGGTCCCATCCATAACCAGCAGGTTCCGGTCAAGCGCCTGGGCGCCATTTCCCGCGGCTACTACGCCGCTCCGTCGTATCTCGATGGCCGTGCGCTGCCACGGCGGCAGTCGGACCTGGTCGATTGCGATTGCATCGTGCATGCCTATCAGCGCCTCGATCGCATCTGGAACGTGGCCAGGGCCGAGGATGGTGATGCCATCGAGATTCCTTCGCGGATCTCGGTGAACAGCATCGGATTCGCCCAACTGTTGGCACTGCGCGGCATCGGCATCGCCCTCTTGCCCGACCTGCTGTGCCATGCGGAGGCCAGCCAGGGCAGCTTGATCCGGCTGGCGCTGGAGGAGGAGCCGCCTGCGTTGCAAGTCTCGGCCACCTTTATCGGCCGCCGGCATCTGCCCCGCAAAACCCGCGCCTTCCTGGATTTCATGGCCGCACAGCTGGAACGACTCGCCATCGCTGGACCCTGACTATTCGATGACGATGCCCGCGCGTTCGATGATGTCCCGCCAATTGCGGGCGTCCGTGCGCACCAGTTCGCCAAAGTCTTGTGCCGGGGCCGGGCGCGCGATCAAGCCTCGCGCCAGCAAGTCCTGCCGGGCCTTGGCATCGCTTAGCGAGCCGAGCACCGCATCCTGCAGGCGTTGCACAATGGCGGCGGGGGTGCCGGCCGGCGCAAACAAGCTGTACCAAGGCGACACCGCCATCTCGCCCAGCCCCAACTCCTGGAATGTGGGTATTTGCGGCAACTCGTGCCAGCGCTCGGCGCCATCCACGGCGAGGATGCGCAAGCGCCCGTCCGCGGCCAGCGGGGTGGCAACGTGTACTGGCAAAAAGGCAAGCTGTACGTCGCCTTTGAACATCTGCGACAGAATGTCCTGGGTCGACTTATAAGGCACATGGAAAACGTCGATACCCGCCCTGTTCATGAAGAATTCCATGGCAAGATGCTGCGGCGTACCCACTCCCGGCGAAGCGTAATTGAACTTGCCCGGCTCGGCCTTGGCGGCCGTGATCATCTCGTTGGCGTCGTCAAACGGCGCGTGAAGACTGGCAGTCAGCGCGATCGGGGTGCCGCGCGCGATCATCGCCACCGGTTCGAAATCATCGATTGCCCATGGCAGTTGCCGATACAGACTGGGATTGATGGCCAGCGTGGTGATCTGCAGCAATAAGGTATAGCCATCCGGTTTCGCCTTGGCCACTTCGGTAGTGCCGATGTTGCCGGCTGCACCCGGCCGGTTTTCGACCACGAAAGGCTGGCCCAGTTCGGCGGCCAGACTGTTGCCCACCGATCTCGCGAGAATGTCCATGCCGCTGCCCGGGGTAAAGGGCACCATGATGCGTATCGGTCGCTCGGGATAGCCAGCCTCGGCGGGGGCCGCGGAAGCCTGCGGTATCTGCAGCGCCAGCGCAAAGAAACCACACCAGAATCCCAATGAAAGGATGGGCCTCATGGACGTCTCCTGAATGTTCGCGGCAGCGGCGCCGCGGTGGATTTGCCCCGCCGCACGTCATGGTGCGGGGTTCGCGCGGGGTGGCTCCGGTCCGCCAACAGCCCCTTCCGGCAGGACTCCCGGTCAGCGCGGATGTCGCCGGGTGTTAGAGCACTTGGTAGTAATGAATGACATTGCCTTCCGGCGTTTTGTCGCCAACACCGACGAAGATGTAGCGCGTCAGCCAGTCGTGCGGGCCCCTCGGCACTTCGAAGTCGGGCGCGGTGCGCATGTAGTACTCGGAGGGGTCTACCGGTTCGCGCCGCGCCATGCGCGCCATCACTTCGCCGGTGCCCCAGCGAAAACCACGGTTGCGCAAATAAATGAGCGTGCCGTCGTCTTCCTGCAGCAGATAGCGGGCATCGAAGTCGAAGACGCCATCTGGACGTATGTGGGGCCAATCGCCGCCGCCCCGGAGCACCTTGCCTTTCAGGCGTGGCCCCTCGAAGGAACCGCCCAGGATTTCCACGCTGTAGCGGTCGCCTCCTTTGGGCAACTCGCCGAGCGCCAGCTTGGGACCCAGCGTCAGCCGTACCGACATGGCGTATTTGAACTTCGGCTCCAGCATCTCCTCTCCTTTTTGTGAACCACGTCCCGCCAGACGGCGGCTTTTGCGCCGGCATGAGCCGGTGGACCCATGCCGGACATCTTAGGAGGCGACACGCCGAATACCAAGATGGCAGGGACGAACCCCGTGTTCCAGGAATGGGCCCCTCATCTTCAAGGGGCCGGATAGCCCAAATAAACCATATCGAGTTTCACTAATTGTCTCCCATGACCGTTAATAACGCGTTGACAACCGCGATTATAAAAATATAATGGAACATTGATCCAAAAATTAGGAGACCCTGATGAACGTCCTGCGCCGCCAGGCTTGCATCCTGCTCGCCGCCTGTGTTGCCGCCCCCGTTCTGGCACAAACCGACACCAACGAATTCCCCCAGCGTGAAGTCCGGCTCCTCGTCCCGTTCCCGCCGGGGGGGCCCACCGACGTCATCGCCCGCATCCTCGCCCAGGGCCTGGACGCCAAATGGGGGCCTCCGGTCATCGTCGAGAATCGGCCCGGAGCCGGCACCCTGATCGCCACCCAGCAGATCGCCAAGGCGCCCCCCGATGGGCATTTGTTCGGCATGGTGATTTCGGCCTACACCATCAACCCCGCGATCCGCAGCAACATGCCTTACGACACGCTGCGCGACCTCACCGGCATCACCCAGGTGGCGCGCGCCAACATGGTGCTGGTGGCGGCGCCCGAAACGCCGTTTTCCACCGTTCCCGAACTCATCGAGTACGCGCGCGCCAACCCCGGCAAGCTGAGCTACGCCACCCCCGGCCCGGGCACCGCCACGCATCTGGCCGGGGAGCTGTTCAAGAAAGAGGCCGGGGTCGATATCGTTCACGTGCCCTATAACGGCAGCGGCCCGGCCCTGACCGATCTGATGGGTGGCCGGGTGGACATCATGTTCGACATCTATCACTCCGTAAAGCCGCACGTCGAGGCCGGCAAGCTCAAGCTCCTGGCGCTCACCGCGGCGGAACGCGACCCTGCCCAGCCCGATGTGCCGGTGATTGCGGAGCAATTGCCGGGCTTCGAGGTCTACAGCACGATCGGCATGGTCGCCCCGGCGGGTACGCCCGCCCCGGTGATCCAGCGCATCCAGCAGGATCTTGCCGACATCCTCGCCTCCGCCGAGGTGCGCGAACGTTTCGGCCAACTCGGCATTACGCCGGTAGGCTCCACCCCCGACGACTGGAACGCCTTCGTCCGCTCCGAAATCGAGCGCTGGACCGAGGTCGCCCGCGACAACAACATCCGTATCGAGTAAGCCATGTCTCTCACCTTCAAGCCCCTCACTCCCGTCTTCGGCGCCGAAGCCAGCGGCATCGACCTGCGCCGCCCGCCCGCTCCCGAACAGGTGGAGGCCATCAACCAGGCCATGGATCAGTACGCCGTGCTGGTGTTCCGGGGCCAGCCCATCTCGCAAGACGAGCAGATGGCGTTCACGCGCACCTTCGGCCCGCTGGATATCGGCTTCAAAAAAGCGGCCAATCGCCAGATGCGGCTCAAGCATTTCGAATTGGCCGACATTTCCAATCTGGCGGAAGACGGCAGCGTCGCCAGCCGGGATCATTTCCGCATTGTCAATAACATGGCCAACCAGCTCTGGCACAGCGACAGCTCGTTCCAGGATCCACCGGCGCGTTATTCGATGCTGCACTGCGTGATCACCCCCTCCAAAGGGGGCGAAACCGAGTTCGCCGACCTGCGAGCGGCCTACGACGGCCTGCCCGACGATTGGCGCGCCGAGATCGAGGGGCTGGAAGCCGAGCATTTCGCCCTGCATTCGCGCTTCATGCTGGGCGATACCGGCTATTCGCAGGCGCAGATCGATGCCATTCCCCGCGTGCGTTGGCCTTTGGTGCGCACGCATCCCGGTTCGGGGCGCAAGCTGCTGTTCGTGGGCGTGCATGCCACCCATGTCGTCGGCCTTACCGTGCCCGAAGGCCGCGTCCTGCTCTCCGATCTGCTCGAGCACGCCACCCAGCCCGCCTACCGCTATCGCCACAGCTGGCAGCCCGGCGATCTCGTGATCTGGGACAACCGCAGCACCCTGCACCGGGGCCGACGCTACAATCTGGACGAGAAACGCGAGCTGCGACGCTCCACCACCCTCGATGCCGATCACGCCGAGGCGAGCGCCCCGGCCGAAACCGCCACCGCCTGATTGCCCATGCCCCGACCCGCCAAGCCGTCCACCAGCCGCCCCGATGCTCCCGACGAGGTCGCGGCCCTGGCGCGCGGCCTGACCCTGCTGCGGGTCGTGGCGGAACACTCCCAGCCGCTGGGCCATAGCGACCTCGCGCGGCTCACCGGGATTCCCAAAGCCACGGTGTCGCGCCTGATCGCCACCCTGGTCTCTCATGGCTATCTGCGCCAACTGCGCACCAGCGAACTCTACGAGCTCGCACCGGCGGCGCTCGAGCTGGGCACGGCCTATCTGCGCCATTTCGATCTGCGCACCAGCATCCGGCCGTTCCTGATCGAGCTTGCGGAGTTCGCCGGCGCCGCCGTGCACCTGGCCGTGCGCGATCGCTTCGACATGGTGTTGATCGATACCGTGCGGCCCGAATCGGGAGTCATTTTTTCCCGGCTCGATATCGGCGCCCGCCTCAACATCTGCACCTCGGCCATCGGCCGGGGCTACCTGCGCCTATTGCCCGACGACGAACGCCGCAAACTGCTCGAGAGCGCGCGCATCGCCGCCGCCGACGACTGGGCGCGCATCAGCTCGGGGGTCGAAACCGCCCTCGCCGAGGCCGAAGCCACCGGCGTCTGCCTGTCGCTGGGCGAATGGCATCCCCTGGTGAACTCGATGAGCGTCGGCTTCATCGGCCCGGGGGGCCGTCGCTATGCCTTCAATTGCGGCGGGCCGGCCTTCATGTTCGACCGCACCACCTTGCTGGAGCGCATCGCGCCGCGCATGCTCGCCTGCCTGCGCGCCATCGAATGCGAGATTGGTGTCACAAAGCTGGAGTAAGCTGGCGTGGCGCTTTCTCACTTCGTCGCCGCTCCCCGGACCCCACACATGCAGGCCACCTACCATTTCAGCATCAGCGCGCTGCAGGACAGTGCGCTCAGCCTATTCACCGCCTTCGTCTGCGGCACCATGATCGGACTGGAGCGCCAGTTGCGCCAGCGCACCGCCGGCCTGCGCACGATCGCTCTCGTCACCGTCGGGGCCGCGCTGTTCGTCGATATCGCCGCCCGTATCTACGAGATCCACGGCGGCAACCAGACTCCCGTTCATGTGGTGGCCTATGTGGTTTCCGGCGTAGGCTTCCTGGGCGCGGGCGTCATCATGCGCGACGGCGGCGGTATCCGCGGCATCAACACCGCGGCCACCCTCTGGACCGCCGCCGCCGTCGGCTCGGCCGCGGGCGCCGACCTCATCAGCGAGGCCATCGTCGGCACTCTGTTCATTCTGGGTGTCAACGTCGTGTTGCGTCCGCTGGCCAATTTTCTGGATCGGCGCGCCCTGCCGGCACAGGCGTCGCCCGAACTGCGGGAAGAGGCCGAACCGGCGGCTAAATGAACCCCCAGGCGGCGGGACACCGCCGGCTCAAGGCAGCGACAACCAGCGCCCCCACCCCGCCGGCAAATCAAGGGGCTCGTCGTTGAGGGTGAAGCGGCCGTCGGCGTACGACAAGTGCGCCATCAGGGCATCCGCATCGGCCGTTACGTAGCCCGACGCCAGCGCCAGGCGCTGAATGAAGGCGACGTTCATGCTGGCCGCCGCCCTCGCCTGCTCGAGGTCGAGCCCCGAGCCACCCGGCAACTGCGACAGCCGGGCCATGACTTCCACCGCCATCGGCCGTGATACCACCAGCCGCGCATCCAAGGCGGCAACATGATCGAAACTCACGATGGGGCCGGGCGCCGGCTGCAGGGCCACTTCAACCTGGATCCAGCTGCGGCCTTGCGGCAGTTCCCAGCGCAAGGGGTCGAGGGCGAACACCGGGCGCTCGGGCAAAAGCGCCTCCAGGCTGTCGCGCCACCAGGCGTCCAGCTCTTCGCCTTTCGGCAACACCGGTGTTCCCGGGGCGGCGCCGGAGGTCAAGTCGCGATAGTTGGCCAGGATCTGGCGTACCGTGGGGCCGTGGAGCCGCTCCAGGCGCAGTGCGGCATCGAGGCGGCCAAGATCGATCCCGGCCACCTCCAGCCTGCCCACGTCGTATTCCACCCGGCCCGACAAATGCTCGCCTTGCTCGGCGAGCTCGCCAATCACGCGATAGTCGTGCAGGACGATCCGCAAAGGCTCATCCAGCTCATCGGTCGTCACGACGTCCATGCGGCGCACTTCGATCTCGGCCTGCCCGGGATAGATGCCGAATTCGCCGCGGTGGTTGCGGCTTTGCCAACGGACATCGTGGAAAACCACTTCGGTAGGCGCGGGCTCGCCATCCGCACCGGCCGCAACGGTGCGCAGGCTGGCTTCCGGCACCCGCCCCTGGAGTTGCAGTTGCGCCAGGTCGGCCGGCGACGTGCCTTGCACCACTCCGCCCGCCACGATGAGTTGGGTATCATCGCGCAGGAGTTCGATCGGCGCCAGCCGAGCCCGGAAGTCCAGTTCGCCGGAATAGGCCACATCGACTTCCGCAGTGACGGGCGCAGCGCCTTTTGCCGCCTCGAACCAGGGCTGCCAGGCGCCGCCGGGCAAAGGCACGGCCACGGCCGTGGCCAAGACCGGCGTGAACTTGCCTCGCTTCAGGCGCGGCCAGGGCCAGGGGCCATGATGGACGGTGGCGTCGAACTCGAACGTGGTATCGGCGCGCGCGCTCTCGGGCAACACGTCGGGCACCAGGCTGACGCGATAGCGGGCCGTCGACGACATCACGCCACGCTGGTAATCCAGCAGGGCAACCTCGTGCAAAGGCCCTTCGGGCATGGGTTCGGCCAGCACGGCCCGGATATGTTCTTCCACCTGATGCCCGGTCCACCAGGCGGTTCCCGCCCAGGCCAGCCCCAGCACCACCACACTACAGACCACCATTACCGAGAGTTTTTTCATTGCACCATGCGAGCGGAGGAACGACCAGCCGGGCCGGCTCGGCCACGGACGAAAACGGGCCGTGGATTGCGTTTCGCATTATAGAATGCGGCACCCTTGTCTATTGCCGCGGTATGATGCCGCGCCGGGCAAATGCCTGTCGCGGACAGATCTTTGCCCAGCCACGCTCCGGCTCGTCCGCTCCCCGCCGCTCCATTCATGTCCGTACTTAATATCGCCGCCTACCAGTTCGTCGAACTGGACGACTTGCCCACCCTGCGCCTGCGGTTTTTCGAGCAGGCAAGCGGCCACGGCTTGCGCGGTACCATCCTGCTCGCCCCAGAAGGCATCAATCTGTTCCTGGCCGGTACCGACGACGCCATCCACGGCTTCCTGGCGCAAGTGCGGGATGATCCCCGCTTTGCTCTCCTGCATGCCAAACACAGCCGTTCGGCCGACATCCCGTTTCGCCGCCTGCGCGTGCGAATCAAGCGCGAGATCATCCGGATGGACCACCCCGCCATCCGCCCCGGCCAGGGCCGGGCGCCCGGCGTGAAGGCGCAAACCCTGCAGCGCTGGCTGGCGGCGGGCCACGACGACAAGGGGCGCCCGGTGCTGATGCTCGATACCCGCAACGGCTTCGAGGTGGAGGCCGGCACCTTCCGCGGTGCATTGCACTTCGGCATCGAGCGCTTCACCCAGTTTCCGGCGGCGGTACTGGCGCAGCGCGACGAGTTGGCCGGCAAGGCGGTGGTCACATTCTGCACCGGCGGCATTCGCTGCGAGAAAGCCGCCATCTTCATGGCCGAGGCCGGTATCGATCACGTCTACCAGCTTGAGGGCGGCATCCTGCAATATTTTGAGGACACCGACGGACGAGACTTCGACGGACGCTGCTTTGTCTTTGACGAACGGGTTGCGCTGGATTCGCGGTTGCGGCCACAGGACGAACCGGCGGCTGGCTGAGGGCGCGCTGTCGATCCGGCTGGAGCGGACTCCACCACCAGTGGGCTTTGGGGGAACCTTCGGCTTCAGCCTGGCGACGTGGCGCGGTTGCGGCCCGCTGACGATGACAGAGAGCCTGCTTCGCACATTCAGCAGCTCTGGCGCGACCTCGCCATCCATGACCGGCTGTCCATGACCGGCTTGCGCTAAGGCGCGCGATCCTCCAGAATTTCCCGCTTCAAGGTTCACGGCGGGATTTTCATGCAAGAAGACGGCGGCGCAAGCGCAACAGGGATTTTCGGCTGGCTGGGCAATGCCCTGGGCACCGTCATCCGTGTCTTCGTTGAAGCCTTGCAAGGCGTGTTCGGCGGGCTTTCGTCGGCGATCAATTCTTTTCTGGCCGGCCTCGCCGGCGCGGTGGGCATGAGCCCGACCTTCTTCAATTACGCCTGGCTGGTGCTCGGCCTGATCCTGCTGGCGGCCGCCATCAAGGCTTTCGTGCGAGGCGCCATCGTTGCCGGCATCATCTGGATCGTGCTGGCGCTCGTCGTCTTGGGTGGCCTGATCGACGAAGTGCCTGGCTTTACGGTCGCCGACTCGCCCGCCTCGGGGATTCTGCTCGACAGCCAGCCTCTGGATGCGCCCCAGGATGGTTCATCGCCCGCGGCCGCGCCAGAAGCCTTGCGCCTGCACGGGCTTTAGCCCGACGCGCGCCATATGGCAGGCGCTTTAATGGAAGTCCCGGCTGCGCGTGGCCAGCGGCCCCAGTTCGGTCGACCAATCGAACAGCCGGCGCGCCACCAGATGGCGCACGCCGTCCACCGCCTGCCATTGGCCGGCCACCATCATCAGGCGCGAGCGCAGCAGCTCGGCGGGCTGGCGGGCGGCCAGCGCCGGCCAGACGATGACGTTGATCGGGCCGGTTTCGTCTTCAAGTGTGACGAACACGGTGCCTTTGGCCGTGCCGGGGCGCTGGCGGCCCAGCACCAGCCCGCAGGCCCGTACCCAGCGGCCGTGCGGCGTGGCGGCCAGCTCCTGGGCGGTGCGTACACCGCGGGGCGCCAGGACGGGGCGCAGCACGGCCAGGGGATGGCGGCGCAGCGATAGCCCGAGCACTCGGTAGTCGGCCACGATATCCTGGGCCTCGGCGGGTTCGGCCAGGCGAGGCGGAGTTTCGGATTGCAAGCCCGCCAGCAGATCGTCGGGCTCGGCAGCCGCCGCCTGCCAGGCGGCCTGGCGCCGGTGGCCGGCCAGCGACTGCAGCGCGCCGGCGGCGGCCAGGCGCTGGCGATGAAAAGCCTCCAGCCCGGCTCGCCGCACGAGATCGTCTACGTCGCGCCAGGGGCCGCCGGCTTCGCGTTCCGCCGCCAGTTGGCGCGCGACGCCGGCATCCATGCCTTTCACGAGATTGAGACCCAGGCGTACCGCGGGGCGCTGGCCCGGAGCACGCAACGCCAGCCGCGACTCCCAATCGCTATGGCAGACATCCACCGGCCAGACCTCCACGCCATGGCGGCGGGCGTCCTGCACCAACTGTGCCGGACGATAAAAGCCCATGGGCTGGCTGTTGAGCAAAGCCACCAGGAAAGCCGCCGGATAGTGATATTTGATCCAGGCGCTGTAGTAGGCCAGCAGGGCGAAGCTGGCCGCATGGGATTCCGGGAAGCCATATTCGCCAAACCCCAGGATCTGGCGGAAGATCGCCTCGGCGAACTCGGCATCGTAGCCACGCTCCGTCATACCTGCCACAAGCTCGTCGTGAAAAGGCTCGAGCCCGCCCTTGCGCCGCCACGCCGCCATCGCCCGGCGCAGGCTATCGGCCCTTCCCGCGCTGAATCCGGCGGCGATCATCGCCACCTGCATCACCTGCTCCTGGAAGATGGGGATGCCCAAGGTGCGGCCCAGGGCAGGCTCCAGATCGGTATTGGACGGTCCGGCTCGCCCCAGGGCCGGATTCGGCTTGGGCGTGGGCAACTCGACCCGCTCCAGCCCCTGGCGACGCCGCAGATAGGGATGGACCATGCCACCCTGGACCGGGCCTGGACGCACGATGGCCACCTGCACCACGAGATCGTAGTAGCGGCGCGGCCGCAGCCGCGGCAACATGCTCATCTGCGCCCGCGATTCGATCTGGAAGGTGCCCATGGTGTCGGCCGCGCAGATCATGTCGTAGGTATGCCTGCAATCCGGAGGGATCTGGTGCAGGGCCATGGGCTTTCCGCTTGCGCGCTCCACCAGTTCCAAGGCCCGGCGCAGCACCGACAGCATGCCCAGCCCGAGCACGTCGACCTTGAGCAGGCCAACCGCGTCGAGGTCGTCTTTGTCCCATTGCACCACGCTGCGCTCGGACATGGTGGCATTCTCGATCGGTACCAGCCTCGACAAGGGGCCGCGCGAAAGCACGAAACCACCGGGATGCTGCGACAAGTGGCGCGGGAACCCCTGTAATGTCTTGACAAAATGCAGCCAGGTTTCGAGCAGGCCGGATTCCGCATCCAGACCGGCCGCCATCATCCGCTCGCGCAGGCCATCGCTGCGCTCCCACCAGGTTTGGTTGCGCGCCACCGTTTCGATCACGTCGGGGGCCAGGCCCAGCGCCTTGCCGGTATCGCGCAGCACGCTGCGCAGGCGGTAGCTGATGACCACCGCGGTGAGAGCCGCACGCTTTCTGCCGTATTTACGATAGAGATACTGGATCACTTCTTCACGACGGTCGTGCTCGAAATCCACGTCGATATCGGGGGGCTCCCGCCGCTCGCGGCTGATGAAGCGCTCGACCAGCGCCGCCGTGAGGTTGGGATCGGCATTGGTGACCTCCAGGCAGTAGCAGATCACGGAATTGGCCGCCGAACCCCGACCCTGGCAGAGAATGCCCAGGCGGCGGGCTTCGCGCACCAGGTCGTAAACCGTGAGGAAATACGCCTCGTATTCCAGCTCGGCCACCAGATCGAGCTCGTAAGCCAGCTTGGTCTGGATCTTTTCCGGGATGCCAGCCGGATAGCGTCGCCGGGCGCCGTTCCAGGCCTCCTGGCGCAGGTACTCGATGGCGGTCAGGCCGTCCGGCACGATCTCGTCGGGATACTCGTACCTCAGTTCTTTCAGGTTGAACCGGCAACGTTCCGCCCATTGCACCGTGGCGGCCAGGGCTTCGGGCGGATACAGCCGCGCCAGTTGGGCCCGGGAACGCAAATGCGCCTCGGCATTGGGCAGCAGCGCATGGCCGCACTCGCCCACCGGCGTCGTGAAGCGAATTGCCCGCAAAAGATCATGCGCCGGCTTGCGCGAGCGCAGGTGCATGCGGACATCGCCGGCCGCCACCAACGGCAGCCCGTGCTGCTCGCCCAAAGCCTGCAACCGGCGCTGCCAGGCGGCCTCGTGCTCCAATTGCCAGCGCACCAGGCCGCAACCCGCGCGGCCCGGGAAGACTCGGGCGAGCCAGGCGGCCTGACCGGTCAGCGCGGCCGGCGGAGTACCCGCTTCGGGCAGCCACAGGGCGAGGCAATCTTCGAGCCCGCCCCATTCGTCGGATACGCCTTCGGGCTGGAGCAAGTCGTTGCGGGTCAGATGATATTGGCCTTTGGGCGCGCGCATACGCCCCAAAGTGATGAGCTCGCAGAGATCGCCATAGCCCCGCCGGTTCAGGCACAACAATACGACCGTGACATCCGGCTCGCCATTCGGCTGGCGCAGGACGAATCGCGAGCCGATGATCAGCGACAGCTTCTGGCGCAGCGCTTCTTCGTGGGCCTTGACCACGCCGGCCACCGAGCATTCGTCGGTGATCGCCAAGGCGCGATAGCCCAGCTCCGCCGCCCTGGCCACCAGTTCCTCGGGATGCGACGCCCCCTCCAGGAAACTGTAATTACTGGTACAAATCAGCTCGGCGTATTCCGGCAGGCCCGGAACGCCCGATGCCGCAACGGAGGCCAGGGCGGGCCCTTGCCGAGCCGGATGCTCCCGCCCCCCGGGCGCGTGTTCAGCCGAACCAGCCATGCAGCCACCAGGGAGAAGCATCGTTCTCCTCCATGCCTGGCGCCGAACCCCGGCCCACCGAGGTGCCACGCTCGCGAAAGATCCAGCAGCGATCGCCATTGGCATCCTGCGCCACGAAATAATCGCGTGCCTGCAGCCGGCCTTCCCACCAGGCGGTTTCCAGCCGCTCCGGACCCGCCAGCAAACGCAACGGCACGCCCTCCCGGGCCGGGCGGCCGGCCACGACGGACAACGGCTGCGGCGCGTCGAGCAACCAGGGTGGCCGGCGTGCCGGCATTCCCGGCGGCGGGAACACCGCCACACCGTGTGGCGCCTCGCTCACCGGCAACCAGACATTGGCTCGTTCGGGCCGATAATCGGGCTGGGGCGCGGGTTGGCGCACGGCCGGGGCCCCCAGACGCGCCACCAGGAGATCGAGCAGCGCCAGCGCGTCGCGATCGTCGGCGGGATCGGCAAACAGGGTTTCGCTGGGCTTGGGCCTGGCCAGCGCCGGCCCGGCCGACAACTCCAGGGCGATCACCGGCGCCGGCAGCGCATGGCGCTGCAAAGCTTCGGCCAGCACTCGCCACCAGGCATCGAATTGCCAATCGGGCTCGGCCAGCGCTACCGGCAGATGATCGGGCGGACGCCCCGCCCGCCCGCTCTCGTAATGAAAGCCCAGGACGCAACGCCCCACCCGGCCATGCCGGGCCGCCAGCCAGGCACATAGCTGGCGCAGCAGCAGGCCCGCCACCTCGAGTACCTGCGGCACTTCGAGCAAGGGATAGAAAGGCTCGAAGCGTTGCCGGAAATGGGCGGGCGGCTGCCACCAGGCCAAGGGCTGGGGACGAGCGCCATAGGCTTCTTCGAGGGCCTGGAGCAGTTCTTCTCCCGCCCGGCGCCGCAGGCCGGCTTGCGGCAGGCGGCCCAGCCCACCGAGGGTACGGCAACCCAGATTGTCGAGCCATTCGGCGTGCGGCAAGGCCTCGGGCAGGAGATCCCAGGGCAGACGATCGAGTTCGCGCCGCAAGCTGGCCTGGCTTAGCACCCGGCGCCGCGCGCCGCGCCGCGCCCGCCCCAGTAGCGCCGCGCCACGCGCGCTGGGCGCCAGCGCCATCACGGTGTCGAGAGGCTGCCCGGCAAGCCCGTGCCGCACCTCGCGTATCAGGGGGCGCACACCGCCAAACAAGCGCACGCTGCCGCCGACTTCAAGCAGCAGTAGATCGTCGGCCGGCCACGCCAACTGGGGCGTGACGGCCTGCATGGCCAAGGCCACCGCTTCGGCCAGCTCACGCTCGCGCGCCGGCTGCCGTTCGGCCATCAGCAACGAGGGCGAACGCGCCCGCGCGTCGGCGGTGCGCATGCCAATGGCGATGCCCAGGCGCTCGGCGGCCGGATTGACCTGCCAAATACGGTTTTGCTCCTGCACCGCCAAGGCCTCGGGCAACGCGGAGCGCAAACGCCGGGACCATACCGCATCGATCCCCAGCGTAGGCATGCGCAATGCCAGCCAAAGCGCTTTCATGCGAGGGCTCCTGGCCCGCCTCCGGCCAGCGCGGCAAGCGGCGACGGCATGGCTGTGGAACTTGCCGGCGCCGGCACGGGCGCGACGCCCGGCCCGCCAGCCACCACAATGGGTTGGACCGGCCGCCCACCCCGCATCTTGAGGAAATGGACTTCGGTTTCTCCGGCCTTGCCTGGCAGCAGCCCCAGCCGCAACGGCGCTGGCGAATTTTGCCGGCGACAGGCCCAGGGCCGGACCACGACCAGCAAAGTGGGGGCCGCCTGCGCCGCCAGGTGCAGGCGGCGCAATGCCAGCTCGGTGACCTCGGGCAGCCAGGCCAGGACGGCCGCGCAGGCTCCGCTGCGCACCGCCTGGTTCAGGGCCCAGAGCGTGTCGGCCAAGGTGGCCGGCTGCAACCACCACAGGCGTGCATCCGCAGGCCACGGCGCCAGCCAGCCTTGCGCGCAGGGAGGATGGGGCGGCTGCACCAACAGGATGGGCGCATTGCCGGCCACCTGCGCCAGCGCGGGCTGCAACAAGGAGGCTTCGCTCCGGCCCGGCCGTGGCGTGAGGAATTCGATGAGGCAATGATAAGGCCAGCCGCGGCCGGGCAAATGCGCGGCAAGCTCGGGATGGCCGGTGGCCAGCACCCGTGAGGGTGGCGGCCCGGCCTGTGTGGCACGCCAGACCGCCGGGTGCGGCGCCGGAGAAGCGACGGAGACCGACATGAGGAAGCGACGAATAACTGTATAAAAACACAGTATAAGACAAGCACGAACCTCAAACAGCGGGCAAGCGCTACTATGCTGGCACCTCGCTTCGTTCTCCCGGAGATCACCATGAGCACCACACTGGCCCTGCTACACCCCGGCGACATGGGGGCCGCACTCGGCGCCTGCCTGGTCGCTCAAGGGCATCGAGTCGTCTGGGTGCCCACCGGGCGCAGCCCGGCAACCCGCGCCCGTGCCGAAGCCTCCGGCCTGGAAGCCGCCGCCAGCCTGCCCCAGGCACTGGCCGCCGTTCATGTGGTGATCTCGGTTTGCCCGCCCCACGGCGCCCTGACCTTGGCGGAACAAGTGGCCAGCCACGGTTTTCGCGGCGTTTACGTCGACGCCAACGCCGTGGCGCCCGATACCGCGCGACGCATCGGCGCCACACTCGGCACCGGCGGCAACGTCCACTACGTCGATGGCGGCATCATCGGCCCGCCGCCGCAACGCCCGGGCACCACGCGTCTTTATCTGGCTGGCGCAGCCGCCAGCGAAGTTGCCGAGCTGTTCGGCGATGGCGCGCTCGACGCCATCGTGCTGCACGGCGAACCCGGCACGGCGTCCGCCCTCAAGATGTGCTACGCCGCCTATACCAAAGGCCTGACGGCCTTGCTGGCCAACATCCGGGCCCTGGCCAACCACGAAGGCGTGGCAGCCGACCTCCTGGCCGAATGGCAGCGTTCGCAGCCCGAGGCCACCAGCCGTTCGCAGGCCATCGAAAGCCAGGCTCGCAAGGCCTGGCGCTGGCACGGCGAAATGGACGAAATTGCCCGCACCTTCCAGCAAGCGGGGCTGCCGGGCGGCTTCCATGAAGCGGCCGCCGAGATCTATCGCCGCCTGGAAGCTTTCAAAGACATACCGCCGCCCGCCGCCCTGGCCGACATCGAGGCCGCGCTGCTGGCGGGCCCCCACAGCGGCGTCGCCTCGTAGTTTTCATCCGAAAACATCGCTGCGCACCATCGCGCCGGACTTCGCGATCGCTTGCTTGCCATCAGAAATCCGGTGACTTTGCTCACTGCAGGCTGATCCCCAGCTCTTTGACCAACGGCGCCATCTCTTCGCGGTCGCTCACGATACTGGCCGCCAGTTGCTCGGGCGTGCCCCCTTCCGGCACCATGCCAATCATTGTCATTTGACGGATCATTTCTGGATCTCGCAGGATGTCGTTCACTGCCTCCTGGATCGCCACCACCACCGGCTCGGGTGTGCCAGCCGGCGCCATCAGGCCGATCCAGGGTTCGGCCGCATAACCGTTCAGGCCCGACTCCGCCAGCGTTGGGGTCTCTGGCAGCCCCGCGAACCGCTGCGCACTCGTCACCGCCAAAGCACGCAACCGGCCTCCATCGATGAGACCTTTGGCGCTGGAAGGCGTATCCAGCGCGATGTCGAGCAGGCCGCTCAAAAGATCGCTCTGGGTCTTGCCCGGTGTGGGCGATGGTACGTACAGTGCACTGGTGCCGGCTTGCCGGGCTGTCTGCTCCCAGACCAGATGAAAGGCCGTACCCACCGAGAACGAGCCGATCGACATATCCCCCGTCTGGCTGCGCTTGATGAAGTCTTCCCAGGATTGAATCGGACTGTCGGTAGGGACGACGAATACGAAAGGCGTACGAGCCACCAGCGCGACCGGCTGCAAATCCTGGTCCGGGTCGAACGGCAGGCGCGAGGTGGCATGCGGGACAATGGTCAGCGTAGACGCCACCACCATGCCCAAGGTATAGCCATCTTTCGGGGCCTTGGCCAGGGTGTTCGTACTGATGATGCCGGAGGCGCCGGGACGGTTTTCGACCACGACCGACTGCTGCCAGCGGGCGCCCAGCTTATCGGCCAACATGCGTGCCATGATGTCGACCGGCCCGCCGGGACCGTTGCTGACCATGATCCTCACGGGATGCTCGGGGTAGGCGGCCTGCGCGGGTAAGCTTAAGGACAGTAGGGACGACGCCATGAGCGCACCAGCGATCATGGTACAGATACTCCTGCACATAGGAAAAACTCCTGAAAACGAAAGGCTCAAAGAAAATGCTGCTGCGCCGGATAGGTGGCCCAGTTGGGCGTCTCGCCGCGGATGAAGGCGATCCAGGATTCCTGGATCACTCGAGTCAAATACGCCAGTTCGTCGGGCGCCGCGCCTTCCAGCATGGGTGCGCCCGGGCAAGTGAGCCAGGTGTCGAACACAAACGGCAACTCCAGGCAATGGCACGCGCCAAAGCGGGTGGTGGGTGCGTAATCGAAACGGTATAGCCAGACGTCGCGCCCGCTTTGCGACGCCCACTGCGCCCATTGCCGCGCCGCTTCGCCAAAAATGGCCTCTCCTTTGCGTTGAGCGGCTTCGTCCCGTCCCCAGCCTGGAAAAGACGCCATCTCGTCCCGCGTATAGCCCACCAGTACGTCGGCCCTCCCGGCCGCCTCCCGCAGGGCCGCCTCGATGTCCAGGGGCAGGACGTCGCCATCCAGCGTCGGGCAAAATAAGGCCCTGCCACTACCCTCGGCTTTCAGCAGCTCTTGCACGGTCTGAGCATGCTGAGCTTCGAGCAAAACGGAAGCGGGCAACGCCCGGGCCTCGTCCAACGAGTCTGCGCCCGCCTCAGCCAGAATGCATTGGGCCAGCTCCGCAGCCTTGGCTGCGGGCCAGAACCCTCGCCCCAGCGACGCACTTTGCAGAATGGCCCGCGCAAAGCGGGGTTTGCGCGTCAGCAGGCAGGCGGCATTGGAAGCCCCGGCCGATTGGCCCATGATCGTGATTCGCTCTGGATCGCCGCCAAATGCTTCGATGTGTTCGATCACCCAGTCAATCGCGGCCTCTTGATCAAGCAGGCCTGCATTGGCTGTTTCACCCGGCACGTGCAGCCAGCCAAAAGCGCCCAAGCGATAATTGGGCGCTACCACGACCAGGTCGCCCCGCTGCGCGAGTCGCGTGCCGTCATACCAGTCGAGGTCTCCGGCACCGCTGATCCAGGCGCCGCCGTGCAGCCAGACGACTACTGGTCGCCGACGCTCGTCGGGAGCGGGAGTCCAAACCGTGAGATGCAGGCAGTCTTCAGCTTGCGGCGCTTCGAAGTCACCCACCGCAGTCGCCAGCCGCGATCGCTTCTGGGGTGCGATGGGTCCTGGTTGGCGAGCATCCAGGTGCCCTTGCCAAGCGGCTGGGACAGGCGCACGAAACCGCAGCTCGCCCACCGGCGACTCCGCATAGGGTATGCCGCTGAACCTGCAAACTCCTTCTGCTTGCCGCCCTACCACCACCCCTTGTGGCAAATGCGCGCTAACCGAATCCGGCATGACGGCTCCTGAGACAATATCCAGGGCCACATTCTAGGTGCTCCCCACCTCGGATCACCATGCGTGATTCGCGACTCCCGATGCGTACTGCTCATGACTCCGACTCCAGCCCGCCCTTTGTCCACGTTCCCCTCGGACCGGTCTCCCTCACAATCTGCGCCAGGATCGCGGCAAAAGCCCGTACGTGACGCGTACTGGAACGGTCGCGGCGCCAAATTATCGATAGCGGAGATTCCCGCAAATCCAGCGCCACGGGCAACACATGAACTTCGCCACGCGCCTGCATGACTTGAGCCACGCTGCCCGGCAACATCCAGACATAATCGCGATTGGCGATCAGCTCACGCCCGAACTCGATGGACAGGGCACCGATCATGGGTGGCATTTCGCATCCTAAATCAGCGAGGCGGCGCTCCAGTTCAAGCCGGAAACGACTTCCCGGCAGAGCGGTTACCCAGGGATAAGCGATGCAATCCGCCAAGGCGACCGAAGGTTGCTCCGCCAACACGTGCTGGCGCGCGCATGCCAGCACGGGGGGGTCGTTAAGCAAGGCGAGAGTGCGATATATCTGCGGATTGGGCCCCGCAGGGCTGCGCCCCACCACCATGTCGAGCGCACCGGCGTCCAGGTCTTCGAGCAAGCGCTCGGCACCGCCGATCTCGATGCTGAGCGCCACGCGCGGTGATTGATCACGAAAGCGCCGGGCGGCCTGGGGCAACGGCCAGCCGCTGAACATCGAGAAACACCCCACGGTGAGACTGCCGAGATCGCCGCGCAATACCGCCGCCAGATCAGTTTGCGCCTTTCGGAAATCACCCAGCAAACGATTGGCATGTGTACACAACACCCTACCCAGCATCGTAGGTTTGGTGCCACGGGGCGTGCGCTCGAATAGCTGGCCGCCGACGCACTCTTCCATATCCACGATGGCTCGCGACAAACCCGATTGAGTCATGTCTAATTGCTCGGCGGCCTTCGAGAGATTACCCAACTCGGCCACCACCAGCATGATCTCAAGGTGCCGGATACGCAGCTTGCCCTGGAATGGCGTCATATGGCGTCGCTCAAGCCTGGCGCAACGCCACCACCTTGCAGGTGGCGGTAGCCACGGCCACCTCATTGCCTCTCTGGCGCAACACCGCTGATACATAACAAATGTCGCGGCCGCGACGGATCATCGTGGCCTCGCCCACCAGTTCGCCCACCTCGGCCGGCCGTAGAAACGAGGTATTGAGGTTCAACGTGGCCACGGCCTCGTCGGGCATGACGGTGGCATCGACCATCGCGGCACAGAGGTCATCGAGCATGGCGCAGAGCATGCCGCCCTGGACCTGGCCGGCCGGATTGCAAAACGCAACCTCCGCCTGATAGCGAGCGCGCAGGATGCCGTCTTCGCGATTCACGCTATCGATACGGCCGCCCAATAGGGTGGCCACCGGTGGAGGCGGAATCTCGCCTCGCAGCATCCGGCTGAAATAACTGTCTTCCAGGCTCACGGGGCGCCTCCTGTTGCTCGAGAGTCCAGAGTTTACGCCGCCGGAGACAGCCGGACCATGCCCTGTAAGATGTGCAGAGCCGCCGGGGCCGTTAAGCCCGAATCAGCTGGAGGCTTCGGCCCGAGCCACCGAGAGATAGCGCTGCAAGCGCTCGGGATCGTCGCGCAGCGCCGCGCTGTCGTCCTGGAGCACGATGCGACCGCGCTCGAGCACCACCGCCCGGTCGGTGATGTCAAGGATCTTGAAGGGATTCTGCTCGACGATGATCGCCGACATCCCTTGCTCGCGCATGATGGCCCGCAGCGCGACCAGCAACTCTTCGACGATGATGGGCGCCAGCCCTTCAAAGGGCTCATCCAGCAGCAGCAGCTTGGGGTTGAGCGAGAGTGCGCGGCCCACCGCCAGCATCTGTTGCTCGCCTCCCGACAATTGGTCACCCAGATTGTCGCGACGCTCGGCCAAGCGCGGGAACTGGCGAAAAACGCGCTCGATCGTCCAGGGACCGGTGCGCGCCACCGCCGTGAGGTTTTCGAGCACGGTGAGCGACTTGAAGATATTGCGCTCCTGGGGCACCCAGCCGATGCCGGCGGCGGCGCGAAGATCGGGACGCAGGCCGGTAATGTCGCGGCCGTCGAGCATGATGCGGCCGGCGCGGCGCCGGGTCACGCCGACCAGGGTATTGAGCAGGGTGGTTTTGCCGGTACCGTTGCGGCCCAGCAGGGCCAGCGAGCCGCCGGCGGGAATCGAGAACGAAATATCCTCGATTACGATGGCCTCGCCATAGCCGGCGTCCAGGCCTTCGACCCGAAGCAAATCAGCCATGGTTTCGTCCCAGGTAGACATTCTTGACCCGCTCGTCGCTCGCGATCTCATCGGGCTCGCCCTCGGCGAATATGGCGCCATTGACCAGCACCGACATACGCGTGGCGAAGCGGAACACGAGATCCATGTCGTGCTCGATGAGCAGAACGGTGACGTCGGCCGGCAGGGCCGCCAGCGTATCCAGGATCTCGCGCGATTGCCCTACCGGCACCCCGGCCATGGGTTCGTCGAGCAGCAGCACGCGCGGCTTGCCGGCCAACGCCACGGCGATCTCGAGCAGGCGGCGCTTGCCGTAGGGCAGCACCGCGGTGTCGTGGCTCATGACGTCGCCCAGGTGCAAGCCGTGCAGCAGTTCGGCGGCCTCGTCGCGACGGCCGGTATCGCGGTCGAGCGCACGCCACCAGCCGCCACCCCGGCCATCGCGCTGGCTGATCACCAGGACGATGGTCTCCAGCGGCGTGAGCGTGTTGAACAATTGATTGATCTGAAAGGTGCGCATCAGTCCGCGCCGCGCGCGCTGGTGCGCCGGCAGCCGGGTAATGTCGGCACCTTCGAGCTCGATCTGGCCGCTGGTGGGCGACAGCACGCCCGTCAGTTGATTGACCAGGGTGGTTTTGCCCGCGCCATTGGGGCCGATCAGGGCATGGCGCGCTCCCGACAGCACCGACAGCGACACATCGTTGGTGGCCACGATGCCGCCAAACCGCTTGGTCAAATGGCGGGTTTGCAGAACCGGAGCGAGGCCTGCGCTTGGGCGCGTGGTCATGCGCGGCCTCCTCGTTTGGGCGCCAGCCGTGCGATCGCACCCGCCACGCCGCCGTACAGGCGCTCGCGGCCGATCAGCACGATCGCGACCAGGGCGAAGCCCATCCAGAACAGCCAATAATGCGGTGTCCACGCCGACAGGAGATCGTGCATCAGCACGAAGATCACCGCGCCGATCAGGCCGCCATACAGATAGCCGGTGCCGCCCAGCACCAGCGCCAGCAGCACGTCGGCGGAACGCTCGAACGACAGGACATCGAGCGAGGCGAAGCCCGTGGTTTGCGTCAGCAGGGCTCCCGCCGCGCCGGCAAAGGCCGCGCCGATGGTATAGATCGCCGCGAGCCGCTGGTTGACCGGGATGCCGATGGCGGTGGCCCTCAGGCGGTTGTCGCGAATCGCCTCCAGCCCCACGCCGAACGGCGAACGCGTCAGCCGGCGGGCCACGACGAACAACAGGAAGAGCACCACCAACGAATACCAACCGCCGGTGACGCCGGCCAGATCGAACTCGAAACGCCCGAAAATCGGATCGATGAAAATGCCCGGCAGGCCATCGGCCCCGCCGGTCAGCCCCGAGAAGCGGTTGGCGACCTCGAACAGGATCAGCCCCACGGCCAGTGTGACCATCAAGCGGGTGAGGTCGGAACCGCGCAACACGATCACACTGGACAACAAGCCGAGCAGCGCCGCGCCCGCCGTGGCCGCCACCAGCCCCAGCAGCGGATCGGGCGACACATGGATCGCGAACAGGCCAGCCGCGTAGGCGCCGAAGCCGAAGAATGCCGCGTGGCCCAGCGAGACGATGCCGCCATAGCCCAGGATCAGATCGAGCGACAGGGCGAACAGCGCCAGGATGACGATCTCGGCCCAGAGCGCGGCATGCTGCGGAAAGCCCCACATCACCGCCACGGCCAGCAACCAGAACAGGAACTCGGCGACGCGGATGCGCGAGCCGGACATCTTGACGGCGCTCATCGTCTACCTCGCACGAACAGGCCTTGCGGCCGCCACAGCAATACCGCCACCATCACCACGTAAATGATGAAGGCGCCGAATTGCGGAATGTAGTATTTGCCCGCCACGTCGGCGATCCCCAGCAACAGCGCGGCGATCAGCGGGCCGGAAATGGTGGCCGTGCCGCCCACGGCCACCACGATCAAGAAATAGATCATGAACTTGAGCGGGAACCAGGGATCCAGCCCCAGCAGCTCGGCGCCCAGCGCGCCGCCCAGCCCCGCCAGCCCCGAGCCGAAGGCGAAGGTAAGCAGGAACACCCGGTTGACGTTGATCCCCAGACCGCTGGCCACGCGGGAATCGTCTACCGCCGCCCGCAGGCGGCTACCAAACCGCGTTCGCGACAACATCAGGTGCAGCGCCAACGCCAGCGCGCCGCAAATGATGACGATGAACAGCCGGTAGATGCCGATCGTGACCCCGCCCAGCTCGATGCGGCCCATCAGGAACTCGGGCAGCCGCACGAACTGCTGCGACGCGCCAAAGCCGTAGTCGATGGCCGCCACCGACATGAATACGAGACCAATGGAAAACAGCACCTGGTCGAGATGCGACCGGCCATACAAATGCCGGTAAAGCGTGGGTTCGAGGATGGCGCCCAGCACGGCCGAGAATACGAAGGCCAATGGCAGCGTGAGCAGAAAGGGAACGCCCCATTGCGATGTGAGCACCACCGTAAGGTAGCCACCCGCCATGGCAAAAGAACCATGGGCCAGATTGGCGAAGTTCATCAACCCCAGCGTGACCGCGAGGCCGCAGGCCAGGACGAACAGCAGCATGCCGTAGGCGATGCCATCGAACAGGATGGTGAGCATGGGGCTGCGAGTGTTCGTCCTGGGAATCGGATCGGGGTGACCGGCCGGGGTCAGGAGGCGGCTTTCTTGGCGGCCTTGACCGGATCCTTCACGGTTTCAAAGGTCTCGAACTCGACGTTGTAGAGTTCGCCATCGCCGCCCCTTTCGACCTTGCGCACGTAGACGTTCTGGATGACATCGCGGGTTTCGGGATCGATGCTCATGGGGCCGCGCGGGCTTTCCCAGGACTTGCCCTTCATGGCCTCCACCAGCGCCTTGCCGCCGCCCTTGCCCTCGGTATCCGCCAGCGCCTGGTAGATCAGGTGCATGCCGTCGTAGCCGCCCAGGCCATGGAAGTTGGGCCGCATGTTGGCCGAATCGCGGAAGGCCTTGACGTAATCCCGGTTGACCTGGGAATCGTGGGCCGCTGAATAATGATGGGTGGTTACCACGTCCAGCGCCACGTCGCCCATGCCGTTGAGCAGATCGTCGTCGGTGACATCGCCGGTGGCGATCAGGCGAATGCCGGCTTCCGCCAGGCCCCGGCTGGCGAACTGCTTCATGAACGCCGAACCAACACCCGACGGCACGAAGACGAATACCGCGTCGGGCGAGAGATCGCGCACCCGTTGCAAAAAGGGCGCGAAATCCGGATTGGCCAGCGGCACCCTCAAGGTTTCAAGCACCTCGCCGCCCCCCGCCGCAAAGCGGCCCTTGAAGGCGTTTTCGGCATCAATGCCCGGCCCGTAGTCGGACACCAGGGTGACCACCTTTTTGATGTCGTTCTTGCCCGCCCACTCGGCCAGCGGCTCGGTCACCTGCGGCAGGGTGAAGCCGGTGCGCACGATGAAGGGCGAAGCCTCGGTGATCGTGGCGGTGGCTGCGGCCATGACGACCGTGGGCACTTGCGCCCGGCTGGCGATGGGCGCCACGGCCAGGGCCAGCGGCGTGAGACCGAAGCCGGCCAGGACGTCGACCTTGTCGTTGACCACCAGTTCCTGGGCCAGCCGGCGCGTGGTATCGGCCGAGCCGCCGTCGTCTTTCAGGATCAACTGGACCTTGCGGCCGGCCACGGTATCGCCATGCTGCGCCATGTAAAGCTTGGCGGCGGATTCAATTTGGCGCCCAGTGGATGCAAAAGGCCCCGTCATGGGCAGGATCAGGCCGACCTTGAAGGCCTCCTGGGCGGTGCTGATGCCTGCCCAGCCCAGCGCCGTGCATAGGATCAGGCTCTTGGCAAAGGTACGTTTGTTCATGATGTCTCCCGAAGCTTTGGTTATGGTTGGCAGCCATAAAGTATACGGATGGTATACAGGATTTATCGGATGCCGCAATCGGCAAATCCCCGCGCCGACACTCGCGGGAAGCAGCCGCCAGCATCATGTCCGTGGCGCTACGAGATTATGCGCCCGACTGGAGACGTTTTACACATAGCTTCAAGGACGCCCCAGACCGCGCCCGGGGCTTCCTTGACATCACCAAAAGGCCTGACGCGCCGTGACAGGCAGCTCTGGGATGTTCAGAACAAATGCCGCATTCCCACGCCATAGCTCTGGCTATGCCAGCTCTTGTCGAACCAGGCGCCATCGACATAGCTGTAGAAAGCGTAGAGATTGGTGCGCGGCGAGAGTGAATAGGTGCCGCCGATGCTATAGACCATCTGATGATGAGAGGTTTGCCCGGCGAACATATGCTTGGCGGGATCGCTCATTTGCCAGGTACCGAACAATTGCGCGGCCGGGCTTAGCTGCGCCTTGAGCCCCGCCAGGTAGGCATTGACATGCTGGCCGGGGAAGTCGCGTACGGTGCCGAAGGCGATCGCCGCGCCGGTGGCGCCGGCATCGTCGCCCATGCCCGGGTTGGTGAAACCGTTCTTCATGTACGACCAGGCCGCGGAGGCGGTGAGCATGCCGACGCTCCAGGTGCCGCCCACCTGTACGTTGTACGGGTCGCGCACCCGGCCCTGCGGGTCGAGGGCGCGCGTGCGCTGGGCCCAGGCGGTATTGCTGCCCAGGTAGGCGCCTTCATAGCTGACCGCCAGCGCCAGCGGGCCGCGGTCGTACTTGACTATCGCGCTGAACAGTTGATCGGAATCATCGGTGGCGGCGGAGGCGCCCTCACGATTGAAAGAGTAGCTCGCATAGCCCGTCAGCCCCGAGAAGGTCGGGGAGATGTAGTACACCGTGTTGTCCGCACGGTTGGTGGCTGCGCCGTTGAAAGAAGAATGCATGCCGGCCATGCCAAAGCCGGCGCCGAAAGGATCGACAAAATTGATGATGTCGGACCCGGCGGTAGGCAGGCGACCGAAGCGGACCTCGCCAAAACCACCCGACAAACCCAGCCAGGCGGCTCGCCCGAACATCCGGCCGCCCTGCTGGCGCTGGCCGGTGGACGGATCGAAGCCGCTTTCGAGCTGAAAATTGGCCCGCAGGCCATTGCCCAAGTCTTCGGAACCCCGCATACCCCAGCGCGATCCCGATTGCATGCCGTTGATCATACCCAGGCTGGAATGCCGATAGCTTTGATTGGTGCCGCCGATGCCGATATCGAGGATGCCGTACAAAGTGACCTCGCTTTGGGCCTGTGCGGCTCCCGCCGCGCCAAGGATCAGAGTGGCGGCGGCAAATAATTTACTCTTCATAGAAAGTCCAGCAGGAAAAGCGGAAAAAATGCCGCGGCGGCGCCTGGCCGGTGCCATCGCCCGCCATCGCCGCCGCACGAAATAAAGAACACACCCGGCGCCGGCCAAAGGGCCGCCATCTCCGGTGACCCTTCGTCCGCTCCGGTACCGCATTGCAACAGACTCTCACAAGAATGGCTACCCCATGGGGTCACAATGGCGGTGGCGCGCCTGGACCGCACTTTGGACTTCGTACAATAGAAGCCAGGGGTCCATCCGCTTCGGCGCCCGCCGAGCCCTACGAGTACCGCATCATGACCACATCCGCTCCCGCCTCTCTTCGCCGCACCAGCCGGCTCGATGGCTTCCTTGCCGAAGCCAATCGCGCCCTGCAGGTGCTCACCGGCGTCGCGCAAGCGTCGCGCCCCAATCCCGCCAACGCCTCGGCCGCGTCGCCGGCCGCGGCCGACACCTTGAGTCCGGCCGAGCGCGCCCGCGCCGCTCGCCTGATGCGCGTCAACCACGTCGGCGAGATCTGCGCCCAGGCCTTGTATCGGGGCCAGGCCACCATCGTCCGCGACAATGCCACCCGCCGTCTGTTCGAACAGGCAGCCCAGGAAGAGGTCGATCACCTGGCCTGGCTCAACCAACGGCTGCGCGAACTGAATGGCCGACCTAGTTTGCTCAATCCCCTGTGGTATGCCGGATCGTTCGCCCTTGGCGCTCTTGCCGCGCGCGCCGGCACGCCCTACAACCTCGGCTTCATGGCCGAAACCGAACGGCAAGTGGGCGAGCACCTCGCCAGCCACCTGGAAAAGCTGCCGGCCGACGATCAGCGTTCGCGTGACATCGTGGAGCAAATGCGCCTGGACGAGGCGGGCCATCAGCGCCAGGCCGAGCAGGCCGGCGGTCGCGAGTTACCCGCGCCTGCCCGGCTAGCCATGCGCGCCATGTCCAAGGTGATGACGACCACGGCGCACTGGGTATAACGCCCTTGCGGGTGGGCCGCACCTCCGGCGACAAAACCCGAACGAAGCTCAGGATTCGAGCCCCAGGGATTCCAGCGCCAGCAGGCGCGCCGCGCGAACCGCCGCGCGGATGGCGGTACCGCCGCCCTGCTGCCGTTTTGCCACCGCGCCCGCGTCGACCGCCCGCACCGCCAACAAGGCGGCCTGCCAGCGCGCCTGCGCCACCTGCCGCGGCCACATCCGCGCCGCCAGCGCCAGCAACGCGGCAAAGCGTTCGGGCTTGCGCAGACCGTCGCAACGCTCGATGCGATCGAGCACCACGTCGGCGTCGGGCAGTCCGCTCTCGCTGGATGCCGCCAAGGCGTCACGCCAGAGTGCCAGCAAACGTGCCATGTCGGCACATTCCACCGGAACCTTGAGCCGCCGATGCAAGCCGGAGGCATCGTCCACCGGCAGACAGGCCAAGGCGTAGCGCGCCGGCAGGTCCCATTCCGGCGAAGCCAGGCACGACAGTACCTCGGCCAAGCCGCCGGACGGCGCCTCCCACGCGACTTGCCACTCGGGCGCGACACGCGCCAAGGCCTCGGCTTGCGCCAGAACCTCGAACAAGCGCAGCGGCCGGGCCTCCATCAGGCCCCGGGCGATTTCGCGCCAGACCCGCTCGGGCACCAGGGCATCGGCTTCGCCGGCGGCCACCATTGCCTGGCACAGGGCCAGGGTGTCGTCCGCCACCGAGAAGGTGTGAAAGCGCGCCGCAAACCGGGCCAGGCGCAAGATGCGCACCGGATCTTCGGCAAACGCCTCGCCCACGTGCCGCAGGCAACACGCCCGCAAGTCGTCGCGTCCGCGCCAAGGATCGTGGAGCCGGCCATCGGGCGACAGCGCCATGGCGTTGACCGTGAGATCGCGACGCTGGAGATCTTGTTCGAGGGTGACGTCGGGCCCGGCGTGGAATACGAAGCCCCGATAACCTCGCGCCGTCTTGCGCTCGGTGCGTGCGAGAGCGTACTCCTCGTGCGTGCGCGGATGCAGGAATACCGGGAAGTCGCCACCCACCGGTGTGAAGCCCCGCTTGGCCATGTCCTCCGGGCTCGCGCCGACTACGACCCAATCGCGGTCGCCCGCCGGCACGCCCAGCAGAGCGTCGCGCACGGCGCCACCCACGACGTAGACATCAAGCCCCGCGACGGCGGGATCGCCGGCGATATCCTCGACCAGCCGACCCAGCGCCTGCCGCACGGCCTCAGGCCAAGCGCCCGGGCTCCCGCCACCGGCGCTCGCCAAGCCCCGCCCCGGCGCGCCCTGGCCCGGCGGGTCGTACGGGGGCGGCACGGCGTCCGGCTTGCTCACGGGGTTTCGGTACCGCGGGCCTGGACCGGCGCCACCACGCCCAACCGCGCCTTGAGCGACTGCGGTTCGCCCGTAAACAGGGCGGTGTAGACCGTGGCGTTCGCCAGGACTTTCTGCACGTAGTCGCGGGTTTCGGTGAAGGGAATGGTTTCGGCGAAAATGGCGCCCTCGACGGGCGCCTGATAGGTGGCGCGCCAGTTGAGAGGCCGCCGCGGCCCGGCGTTGTAACCGGCCGACGCCAATAGCTGGGAGCCATCGAGATCTTGCAGCACGATCTGGAGATAACTGGTGCCCAGGGTGGTGTTGACGTCGAAATCGTTGATGCGCGAGGGATGGAAGCCCTCCATGCCGATGCGCCGCGCGACCCACCGCGCGGTGGCCGGCATCAGCTGCATGAGGCCGGTGGCGCCCACGCCCGAGCGCGCACTGGTGACGAAGCGCGACTCCTGTCGGATGAGGCCGTAGACCCAGGCCGGATCGACGCCGACTTCGCGGGCCTTGGCGGTTACCTGGCCGGCGAAGGGCGCAATGAAGCGCTGGCGGAAATCGTGCTGTTCGCGCGTGCGTTCGGAAGTGTTGACCACGCGATCGTACAGTCCGGCCTCGCGGGCGATCTCGGCTGCCGCCAGCAATTGCCGGTCGGTCATGCCGCGCAAGGCGTAGTTCCACTCGGGCACCGCCTCGGAGCGCCAGTCGAGGGCAAACAGGGCCAGCGCACGCTGCAGGCCTGGAATCTGGCGCACCTCGCCCAGTTCCGCCTCGGAGGGCGCGGGCGCGCTGGGCGGCACGGTGACCGAGATGCCGAGTTCCTCGCCGGCCAACAGGCCGTAGTAGTCGAAACGAGTGGCCAGCGTGCTGAACTCGGCTTGTGCCACTCGCGGCTGACCGGTGGCCGCCAAGCCTCGGGCGCGCCAATAGCGCCAGGCCGGTTCGGCGCGCAGGGTGTCGGGCATGAGCTCGATCGCGCGCAGCACCCAGGCCCAATCGACCTCGGGTTGGCGCAAGCCCGAGCGGACCCGCCACTCGGCGCTGTAATCGCTGATGGTGGCGGCCTCGGTCTGGCGGTACCAGGCATGGGCCACGTCGTTCTGGCGAAGCGCGGCCAGCAGGGCGAAATGCGCCTGCACCCAGGCGGCATCGGCCGTGGGCAGCTTGGCCGCCCAACGCTCGAGGAAATACCGGTGGCCCGGCAACATGTCTTTGCGCGCGAGGCGTGCCAGGGCCGCCACGACCAGCTCGAGCCGTGCCGGGTCGAGCCGCTGCCCTTCCAGCCGCCGCAGCCAGGGCATGGGGTCGTCCCAGGCGGCCGCCAGGGCTTTTTCCTGGGCATCGTCGAGAAAATAGGCCCCCAGCCGCAACGCGGTGGCCTTGGCGTCAACGTCGACGGCATCGCGCATCTGGCGGGCGATCAAGGGCTGGCCGAGGATTTGTTGGCCGTATAGGGTGTCGTACAGCGCCCAGCAGGCTTCGCCCGGAGTGAAGACCGTTTGCGCTTGCGCGGCCGACACGCGGCCGCCGGTGAGTTGGCGCGCGAGCAGAATGGCGCATTCGGTATGGCCGTTACGCACTTCCAGGCCCTCGGCCAGGCGCAGCACCCATTGGGCTTCGCCGCGCCGCATGGCCGCCAGAATGGCTTCGCCCCGCACCCGTTGCTCGAGGTAGGTGCCGCGGTGATCTTCCAGGAAGCGGGCCACGTCGGTGGCGGGAAAAGGCCCCTGGCGCGCCTGCAACTGCGGTCGCAGCAGCCAATACTCAGGGTAAGACCCTAGCAAATCGGCCTGCAACGCCGGTACGATTTGTTCGACCTTGCCCCATAATCTGGCATTGGCGGCTTCGCGCGCCGAAACCAGTAAAGCCAGGGCCGGCTCTGACGCCGCGGCACCCGCCGAAGCCGCCACACCCAGCCCTAATGCGGCCGCGCCCGCCAAACCAAGGCCGGCGCGCGCCAGGCGCCCTACGACGGAACCCTTCAGGGATTTTTTCATCGGATTCAACCCAACATGCATGGCAACACCGAACTCGGCAACGGCGGCACCGAGATAATCGCCAACGCTGCCCAGAGCGTAGAGGATACAGCAGGCGCCTCGGCTCTTGCCATCCGCCGCCGATTGCGTGCGGCGCGTTCCGCCATGACGCCTCAACAGCGGCAACAGGCGAGCGCTCGCATTTGTGCTTTGCTGGCCCAGCCCGGCCCGCGCCAATGGCCGGTGCTGGTGGGTCGCCGCGGCATCGTCCCGCAAGTGATCGCGGCCTTCTGGCCCCTGGCTGAAGAACCCGACTTGCGCACCGTTCTGCGGCAATGGGTAACACAAGGCTACACCGTGGTGCTGCCCGACGTCGTGCGCGAGGCATCGCCGCTCACCTTCCGGCGCTGGCAGCCCGAGGCGCCCATGCAAGCCGACCGCTACGGCATTCCCGTGCCCGTGGGCGCGCCCTGCGTGCCCGACACCTTGCTGGTACCCACGCTGGGTTTTACGCTGCACGCCGACCGCCTGGGCTACGGCGGCGGCTACTACGACCGCACGCTGGCGGCCCTGGCGGAGTCGGGGGCAGCGCCGCTCACCATCGGCGTCGCCTTCGATTGCGGGCGGCTGGAGCCCTTCGAGCATCAGCCGGCTCCTCACGATATCGCACTGGACGCCGTGCTCACCGAGCACGGCTGGCTTTGCCCCTCGCCCCGCTTCCCCGCCGACGGCGGCTGAAGCGCCGGGAAGGCCGGGCCGCCCCGGGCTCCCCGGCGCCTTCGGAGGCCCGGCACGAAGCGACAGAGATTATTGCCGGTGCAACTGCGACCAAACGCCACGCACGGCATCGGCCTGGTTGAGCGTATAAAAGTGCAAACCCGGCGCCCCTCCATCCAGCAGGCGCTGGCAGAGGCTACCGACCACATCCTGGCCAAAATCCCGGATCGAGGCCCGGTCGTCGCCGAAGCTGGCCAGACGCAGGCGGATCCAGCGCGGTACTTCGGCGCCGCAGGCTTCCGAGAAGCGCACCAGCTGGTTGTGGTTCGTGATCGGCATGATGCCGGGCACGATCGGTGCCGAGACGCCCTGCGCGCGTGCGCGCTCGACGAACTCGAAATAGGCGTCGGCATTGAAGAAATACTGCGTGATGGCGCTGTTGGCGCCCTCCCGCATCTTCTCGATGAAATGCCCGAGGTCGGCCTGGGGGCTTGCGGCCTGGGGATGCATTTCGGGATAGGCCGCGACTTCGATGTGGAACCAATTGCCGGTTTCGTCGCGGATGAAGCGCACGAGGTCGGAAGCATGGCGCAGGATGCTCAGGCCCGGCCCCATGCCCGACGGCATATCGCCACGCAAGGCCACCAGGCGGCGTACGCCCAGCTCGCGATACGACTGCAGAAGACCTCGCAAGCTGTCCGGCGTGGCGCCGATGCACGAAAGGTGCGGCGCCACGTCGAAGCCCAGGCCTTGCAGTTGGCGCACCGTTGCCAGCGTGCCCTCGCGCGTGGAACCGCCGGCGCCGAACGTGACGCTGACGTAGCGTGGAGCCAATGCAGCCAGTTCTTTTGCCGCCGCCACCAGCCGGACCTCGGCCGTGGCGTCGCGCGGCGGAAAGAACTCAAGGCTCAAATCGGTCATGTAGATCCTCGATTACAAGGAGAAGACCGATGCCAGGAGCCCCGTGATGATGCTGTAGAGCAGGGCGCCGCCCAATGCCCACCAGAAACCCGCCACCTTGAAGCCGCTCAGGATGGAGCCGGCGAACCAGAACACGAGGGCATTGATCACCAGCAGGAACAGGCCCAGGGTGATGATGGTGATGGGAATGGTCAGCACGATCAGGATGGGCTTGACGATCGCATTGAGCAAGCCCAGCACCAGCGCGGCGATGAGCGCGGACCCGAAGCCGGCCACCGTGATGCCGGGCAAGAGATAGGCCACCGCCAGCAAGGCTACCGCATTCAACAACCAGATCAGCAACAGGGTCATGGCATCAGCCTCCAGAAGGATGAGATACCCCGCCGAGCGGCGGGGCAATGCTTGGGAACGGGCCGGACCGACCGCTTAGTAGCGGTAATGATCCGACTTGAACGGCCCGGTTTGCGGCACGTTGATGTAGTTTGCCTGTTCCGGCGTAAGCTGCGTGAGGCTGACACCCAGTTTTTTGAGATGCAGCGCCGCGACCTTCTCGTCGAGGGCCTTGGGCAGCACATAAACCTGGCCGCGCGTGTATTGATCGTTGCGTGTAAACAACTCGATCTGGGCGAGTGTCTGGTTGGCGAACGAAGAAGACATCACGAACGAGGGATGGCCGGTGGCGCACCCGAGGTTCACCAGGCGGCCGCGAGCCAGCAGGATGATGCGCTTGCCGTCGGGGAAGATCACGTGGTCGACCTGCGGCTTGATCTCTTCCCAGGTGTAGCGCTCGAGCGAGGCGACGTCGATCTCGTTATCGAAGTGGCCGATATTGCAGACGATTGCCTGGTCTTTCATGCGGGCCATGTGATCGTGGGTGATCACGTGGTAGTTGCCGGTGGCGGTGACGAAGATGTCGGCCTGGTCGGCCGCTTCGTCCATCGTCACGACCTTGTAGCCTTCCATGGCGGCCTGCAGGGCGCAGATCGGGTCGACTTCGGTGACCCACACCTGGGCGCGCAAGGCGGCCAGGGCCTGGGCGCAGCCCTTGCCCACGTCGCCATAGCCGCACACCACCGCCACCTTGCCGGCCACCATCACGTCGGTGGCGCGCTTGATGCCGTCGACCAGAGACTCGCGGCAGCCGTAGAGGTTGTCGAACTTCGATTTGGTAACCGAATCGTTGACGTTGATGGCGGCAAACGCCAGCTCGCCCTTCTCGGCCATCTGGTACAGGCGGTGCACGCCGGTGGTGGTTTCTTCGGTCACGCCCTGGATCTGGGCCAGGCGAGTGGAGTACCAGGCGGGATCCCGGGCCAGCTTGGCGCGGATGGCGGCGAACAGAAAGGTTTCTTCCTCGCTGCCGGGATTGTCGAGCACCGAGGCGTCGCGTTCGGCGCGGGCGCCCAGATGCAGCAGCAGCGTGGCGTCGCCGCCGTCGTCGAGGATCATATTGGCCTGCGCCTCGCCCGGCCACTCGAAGATCTCGTGGGTGTAATCCCAATAGTCGGCCAGTGTTTCGCCCTTGATGGCGAACACCGGCGTCCCGCTGGCGGCGATCGCGGCGGCGGCGTGGTCCTGGGTGGAATAAATATTGCACGAGGCCCAACGCACCTGAGCGCCCAGCGCCTGCAGGGTTTCGATCAGCACGGCGGTCTGGATGGTCATGTGCAGGCTGCCGGCGATGCGTGCGCCCTTGAGCGGCTGGCTGGCGGCGTACTCGTCGCGGATGGCTACCAGGCCCGGCATTTCGGTTTCGGCAATGGCGATTTCGCGGCGGCCCCAGGCAGCCAGCGAAATATCGGCAATACGGTGATCGGCTTGGACGCCGGTATCGGCAACGGTATTCATGAGAAGGACTCCGGTAGGCCCGCGGGCGGCGGAGTCCGAACCGCTCGAACCAGCCGCGCCCCCGCGGGTGTGGTCGAGCGCCGTTACGACGATCGCGCGAACCAGGCGGCAGCGGCGGATCGAGGTTCCGAGCCTGGCGGGATGTGCCCGTTGCAGCGCTCCTCGGAATGCGCAGTATTGTAGCGGCAAACCACCGCGGGATTCTCGTGCATGACCCGGCCCCGTCACTGCAGACAACCTCCCAGCCCCTGCATACACTGACAGAAACATCGCATGGGCTGACGCAGATGGAAAACCTCTCCCACCGCGCGGCGAATTCCCTAAAACTTGCATTACCCCCATGGGTTATGTATGAACTGACGACCGGAAGGTGAAGACCCATAGCGCTGCGGACTCTTCCCTTTTTCGCAACTAGTGGCCATAATTGCATGCAGCTGGCATACAGTGCCGCGACAACAACAGTGCCAGGCGTCGCCCCCGACCCTGCCCTTTGGAGAGACATCTATGCAGGTAGCAGTGATCGGTAACGGCATCGTGGGCGTCTGCAGCGCCGCCTGGCTGCAGCGGGCGGGCCACCAAGTGACCTTTATCGACCCCCTGCCCCCCGGCGAAGCCTGTTCCTTCGGCAACGCGGGGTCGCTATCGCCCAGCGCCTGTTTGCCGGTGGGCATGCCGGGCATGTGGAAGAAAGTCCCGCGCTGGCTGCGCGATCCGCTGGGTCCACTGACCGTCCGGTGGTCCTACCTGCCCACCGTGCTGCCCTGGATGCTGCGGTTTCTCCACCATAGCAAACCGGCGGAAGTCGTGCGCATCGCCACGGCCCTGCGGGAGCTGCTGGCGCCGATTTTCGATTGCTACGAACCGCTGCTGGAGCACGCCGACCTCCAGCACCTGGTGCAGCGCACCGGCTGCCTGTATGTGTATTCGTCTTCCGACGTGGCGCGGCAATGGCAATGGGGCATGGATCTGCGCCGCAGCCTGGGCGTGGAGCTGCGCGATGTGGGCCAGGAAGAGCTGGAAACGCTGGAACCCGACCTCAAGGGCCGTTTCCGCTTCGGCATCCTGGCGCCCGAAAACGGCTCCACGCTCGATCCATCGGAACTCGTCAAGGGCCTGCATGCGCAATGCGAACGCGACGGCGCCACCAGCGTCCGCCAGCGGGTAACCGGCTTCCAGCGCCGCGGCGATCGTATCGATGGCCTGCTCCTGGACAACGGCGAGGTGCAGGCCTGCGACGCCGTGGTCATTGCCGGCGGCGCCTGGTCGGCCCGGCTGACTCGCCAATTGGGGCTGCGGATCCCGCTCGAAACCCAGCGCGGCTACCACGTTACCGTCAACAGCAACAATCTCGCGTTGCGCCACACCGTCATGGCGGTGGAACACAACCTGATGGTCAATCCGATGGCCAAAGGTCTGCGCCTGGCCGGCTCGGTGGAGTTCGCCGGCCTGGAGGCGGAGCCGGACTATCGCCGTGCCGACGTCCTGCTGCACCACGGCCGCGAAATGTTCCCTCATCTCGACACCTCCCGCCACACCCGCTGGATGGGTCATCGGCCGTGCCTACCCGACAGCCTGCCCGTGATCGGCGGCGTTCCCGGCGTGGCCAACGCATGGTGCGCCTTCGGCCACGGCCACGTCGGCATGTGCGGCGGTGCAAGTACCGGGCGCGAAGTGGCGCGGATGGTCGATGGCCAACCCGCGGGCCTCGATCTCGCCCCGTTCTCTCCCACCCGCTGGACGGCGTGATGAGCGGGAACCTCGGCTCCGCGGGCGGCGACGGGCAGGCGCGCGCCTGGCATCTGGGCATCGACGTCGGCGGCACGTTCTGCGACGGCATTGCGCTCGGTCCGGACGGCGCCAGTCATCTCGTCAAGCTGCCGCATCATGGCCAAGACCCGGCAGCCGCCATGCTGACCGCCTACGACGGCCTGCTCCAGGCCGCCGATATTGCGTCGGCGCAAGTGGCCAGCCTGGTCCATGGCAGCACGGTGGCCACCAACCTCTTGCTCGAACGCCGTTCAACGCCGCCCGCCTTGCTGGTGAGTCGCGGCTTCGCCGACGCCATGACCCTGGGCCGGCAGCGCCGCGGCCAACTCTACGCCCGGCAGGTCGGCCCGCAAACGCCTCTCGACCTCTTGCCGAAAGCACTGCGTTTCGAGATTTCGGGGCGGCTCGACACCAATGGCAACGAAGTCGAAGCCGTCGATCCCGCTCAAATCACTTCGATCGGCCGCCGCCTGGCGGCCGACGGCATCGAAACCGCGGCGGTCGGCCTCTTGTTTTCATGTCGAGATCCGGCCCAGGAAGCCCTCGTCGGCCGTCTGCTGCGCGAGGCCCATCCGGGCTTGCAGGTATCGCTCTCGGCTCAGGTGGATCCTCAACCCGGAGAGTATGAGCGCTGGCTCATGGCAGTGCTCGACGCCTATCTCAAGCCGGGCGTGCGGCAATACCTCGATCGCCTGCGCCAGGGCCTGGAGCAGCGCCAGGCACCAGCGCCACGGGTCCTGGCTTCCGACGGCTCCGCCCTGACGCTGGATACCGCCGCCGAGCGCCCGCTGGCCCTCGCCATGTCGGGGCCCGGCGCTGCGGTGCGCGGCGTGCTGCGCATGCTCGATCCCGAACTCGGCCGGCAGCCCTTGATTACCCTCGACATCGGCGGCACCACCAGCGACCTCTGCTTTTTGCGCCATGGCGAGCCGGCCAGCACCGACACCCTCCTGCTGGGCGACCTCACGCTGCGCCTGCGCTCCGCCGCAATCACTTCGATTGCGGTCGGCGGCGGCAGCCGGGTTCGCGCCATCGACGGCGGCCTTACAGTGGGCCCGGATTCGGCGGGGGCCGATCCGGGGCCCGCCTGTTTCGGCCGTGGCGGCCGCGATGCCACCCTCACCGACTGCCTCGCCGTACTGGGACAAATGCCCTATCATTTGGCGGGCGAGCTCGCCGTGGATCACGCCGCGGCCCGAGCCATCGTAGCCAGCCAGTTGGCCACTCCCTTGGGCCTGACACCTGAAACCGCGGCGGCCGAGGCGTTGCGAGTGGCCCGGCATCGTCTTGCCGAAGCGGTGCGCGATGTCGCCGTGGACGCGGGCTTTGATCCGCGCGAGGCCACCCTGGTGCCGGCGGGTGGCGGCGGCGGGCTGCACGCTCTCGAAGTGGCCCGGCTGGTCGGCATGCGCCAGGTGGCCGTACCGGCCCGGCCGGGTATCGCCACCGCCTGCGGGCTGCTGGATCCAACCGCCGGGCCGCTCGCGCTCGACACCGACCTCGCGCCACCTCACGGCACCGGCCGGGGGCCCGCGCTGCTGACCGCCCGCGATACCACCCTGGTGGTTCCGCCCGACTGGCGGTGGCAACGCGGCACCAGCGGCACACTGCATCTGGAGCCGGCATGACCCTGAACCACTGCTCGAACCCCGCCCCTGGCGGCCCGGCGACGATCGCGAACAGCGGCCAGGCTTCCGTACGGACATTCTCCCCTGGCGGCCCCCCGACCCAGGCTTCGAACCCGGACGCCACGGCGGCGGCCGCCTGGAGCCCCGCCACGCTCGACATCCTCGATCTCCGCCTCGAAGGCATCGCCAACCGCATGCAGCGGCGGCTGGGCCAGGCGGCGGTATCGGCCATCGCACGCGACGCCATGGATTGCGCCGCCGCCATCTTCCTGCCCGATGGCCGCGTCCTGGCGCAGGCCCGCTCGCTGCCGCTGCTGCTGGGCAGCCTGATCCCCGCGGTGGCCGGCATCCTGCGCCGCTACCCCGCCGACACGCTGCGGGCAGGCGACGCCATCCTGCTCAACGATCCCTGGCACGGCGGCACGCATTTACCCGATTTCGTGCTTCTCAGCCCTGTCACGAGCGAGGGGCGTACAGCCGCACTGGCGGTCACCATCCTGCATCATCAAGACATCGGCGGCGCCACACCGGGCTCGCTGCCGCCCGATGCCGGCGATATCTTCCAGGAAGGGCTGCGGCTGCCGCCGGTGTACTGGCGGCGCGCCGGCGAGCGCGTCGCAGATCTGCACGCGATTCTCACGCTCAACTCGCGCACACCCGACCACCTGGAAGGCGACCTCGACGCACAATGGCAGGCGTTGCAGCTCGGCACCCGCGAACTGGGCGAGCTCATCGCCGAGCTCGGCGTCGCGGCGTTTGCCGCGCAAACCGCAGCCCTGATTACGCGAGGCGCCCAACAGACCCGCGCGGCGCTGCAGGCTTTGCCCGACGGTGATTTCGCCTGGCAAGACCATCTCGACCCGCGGCCCGGCCACGAGCCGATCGTGCTGGCGACCACCCTGTGCAAGCGTGGCGACACCCTGACGATCGACTTCACCGGCTCCAGCCCGCAACAGGCGTATCCGCTCAACGCCACGCCGGCCGCCATGCTGGCGGCGGCCTTCTACTTCATGCGCTGCCTGGCTCCCTCCGCGGCCAACAACCATGGCTGCCTGGAGCCGCTGACCTTGCACTTGCCAGAGGGCACGGTGGTCAACCCACGGTCGCCAGCGCCGGTCAATGCGCGTACCGCGACCGTTAAATTGGCGTGCAATACCCTGCTGGCGGCCTGGGCCCAGGCCGACCCCGACCACGCGCCAGCAGCCAACGCCAGCGTGGCCGTCGTCATGGCCGTGGGCGGCCAGCGGGCCGACGGCAGCCATTATCAGTTCACCGAAATCATCGCTGGCGGGGCGGGAGCCGGCCCCGACGGCGATGGTGCTCCAGGAACCTCCACCGATGTCGGCAACGCCCGCAATCTGCCGGCGGAAACCCTGGAAGCCATTGCTCCGGTGCGCGTCGAGCATATCGGTCTACATGCCGACTCGGGTGGCGCCGGGCGGCATCGCGGCGGCGACGGCGTGACCCGCGTCTACCGCCTCCTGGAAGGCCGTGCCGTAGTGACCTACCGCGGCGAGCGGCACCTGAGCCAGGCGGCCGGAGCCGCTGGCGGCTCTCCGGGCAGCAGTTCCCGCGCCTGGCTCGAAAGAGCCAACGGGCAACGGGAAGACATCGCGTCGAAGGCGCGATTCGAGTGGTACCCCGGCGATCGTCTCTACCTGCAGACCGCGGGTGGAGGCGGCTGGGGACAATACACGGACAAATGAACCAACATCATCGAGAGGAAACCATGACACATCTGCGCAAATACCTCGCGGCCACCGCCGCGGCGGCCATCTTGGGAGTCGGCTCGGCCGCCCAAGCCTTCCCCGATCAGCCCATCACCATCGTCGTGCCGTTCCCGCCGGGCGGCAGTACCGATCTGCTGGCACGCAAGCTGGGCGATGAAATGTCCAAGCGCCTGAACACGACCGTGATCATCGACAACCGCCCTGGAGCGGGCGGCACCATCGGATCGCGCCAGGTCGCCAATGCCAAGCCCGATGGCCACACGCTGGTGCTGGGCGTCACCGGCTCGCACTCCGTGAGCTACAGTCTGTATGCCGATCCCCCTTACGACCCGGTCAAGGATTTCGAAGCGGTATCGCTGGTCGTCAACACGCCGTTGGTCGTGGCGGTCAACGACCAGGTGCCCGTCAAGAACATCCGCGAGTTTCTCGACTACGCTCGCGCTCACCCCGACACCCTGACCTACGGCACCCCCGGCAACGGCACGTCCATGCATCTCACCGGCGAAATGCTCGATCTGGCGGCGGGCACCAAGCTGGTCCATGTACCCTACAAAGGCAGCGCCGCCGCCCTCAACGATATGCTTGGCGGCCAGATCGACTTCATGTTCGGCGACGTCCTGGTCCTCATGCCGCACCTGCAATCAGGCAAAGCCAAGGCCCTCGCCGTCACCGGCCTGCAGCGCCACCCCATGCTGCCCGACGTTCCCACGCTTGCCGAATCGGGCGTGAAGGATTTCGAGGCGCTGTCCTGGCAAGGCCTGTTCGCGCCCGCCGGCACGCCGCAGCCGGTTGTCGATAAGCTCAACAGCACGGTAGTCGAGATCCTCAACGACCCGGCGGTGGCCAGCTTCTTCTCCGACCAGGGCGCCATGGTCGATACCAGGTCGCCCAAGGAGTCCGCCGACTTCGTGGCCGCGGAAACCGCCAAATGGGCCGACATCGTCAAAAAGGCCGAGGTACCCGTCAATTGAGCGATCCCATCCTCTCCGCCCTCGAGCGTCGCGGCGGCCCTGTCGTCCGACAGGGCGCCGTTCAGCCGATCACGCCGGTGGTGATCGCCGGCCAGCGGCTGGCCTTCGTTTCGGGCCAGGTGCCCATGCGCAACGGCCAACCCGCGGCCCCCGACATCGCCGGCCAGACCCACGCGGTGATCGACCAGATCGAGTCGCTGCTCCAGGCCGCCGGCAGCGGCCTGGACCGCGTTGCCAAGATCACGGTCTGGCTGGTCGACGCCAACGATTATCCGGCCTTCAATGCGGCCTATGCCGAACGTTTCGGCAGCCACCCTCCAGCCCGATCCACCGTCATCAGCGGCTTGCTGGCGCCGGTGAAAATCGAGATGGAAGCCATCGCGGTAATCTAGGCTCGGGATTCAAAGGCCACCGCCCTCATCCCAGCCGCGACGGCCAAGTCCCGCAAAACAGACTTGGCCGCCCTTTATCACTCCGGTAAATTCGACACCGCCAAGTGCCGCGGTCGCTCAAGCCCACGGCCCTTCATGTAGCGGAAAGAACGGCGTAGCGGCCCTTGGCATCTATGCAGGCCCTCGGCAGGAAAAAAGCGGGGAAGCCCGATACCCCCCACCAGTTCCTGTATATACTACCGCCCACTATCCAACGAGACTGAGCCCATGCCGCATTCGCCCGAGGAGAAAAAACGCGTGCTGGCGCGTGTGCGCCGGGTGCGCGGCCAGATCGACGCCCTGGAGCGTGCGCTGGAAGCCGGCGCCGACTGCGGCCCCGTGCTGCAGCAGATCGCCGCCGTGCGGGGCGCAATCAACGGGCTGATGGCGAGTGTGCTCGAGAGCCATTTGCGCGAAGAGTTCGCTCATGCCGCCGGCACCGAGGGGCAGCAGGCTTCGATCGACGAAGCCGTCAGCCTGGTTCGTTCGTATTTGCGCTAGTTGGTCCCGGCGGATGGCCAGTGTGCGTCCACCATCGATGTTCGTTACAGGAGAATCGCCATGAAAACCCGGAAGTCCCGCGCCGCCGTCGCCTTCGAGGCCGGCAAGCCCCTGCAGATCGTAGAGCTCGACGTCGAGCCGCCCCGCAAGGGTGAAGTGCTGGTGAAGATCACCCACACCGGCGTCTGCCACACCGATGCTTTCACCCTGTCGGGCGACGATCCCGAAGGCGTGTTTCCGGCCGTGCTCGGCCACGAAGGCGCCGGCATCGTCGTTGAAGTGGGCGAAGGCGTGACCAGCGTCAAGCCCGGCGACCACGTCATTCCCCTGTACACCGCCGAGTGCCGCGAGTGTTTGTTCTGCAAGTCGGGCAAGACCAACCTGTGCGTGGCGGTTCGCGCCACCCAGGGCAAGGGCGTGATGCCCGATGGCACCACCCGCTTCTCGTATCAGGGCCAACCGATCTACCACTATATGGGCTGCTCCACCTTCAGCGAGTACACCGTCGTGGCCGAAGTCTCGCTGGCCAAGGTCAACCCCGACGCCAATCCCGAACATGTGTGTCTGCTGGGCTGCGGCGTCACCACGGGCATAGGCGCGGTGCACAACACCGCCAAGGTCCAGGAAGGCGACTCCGTGGCCGTATTCGGGCTGGGCGGCATCGGCCTGGCGGTGATCCAGGGCGCACGCCAGGCCAAGGCCGGCCGCATCATCGCGATCGATACCAACCCGGCCAAGTTCGAACTGGCCAAGGTATTCGGCGCCACCGACTGCATCAATCCCAAGGATCACGATAAACCCATCCAGCAGGTCATCGTCGAGATGACGGGCTGGGGCGTCGACCACTCCTTCGAGTGCATCGGCAACGTCAACGTCATGCGCGCCGCGCTGGAATGCGCCCACCGCGGCTGGGGCCAGTCGGTGATCATCGGCGTGGCCGGCGCGGGCCAAGAGATCTCCACCCGTCCGTTCCAGCTGGTCACGGGCCGCACCTGGAAGGGCACGGCTTTCGGCGGCGTCAAGGGTCGTACCGAGCTGCCGGGCATGGTGGAAGACGCCATGGAGGGCAAGATCGACCTGGCGCCGTTCGTGACCCACACCCTGCCGCTCGATGAAATCAACGAAGCCTTCGACCTGATGCACGAAGGCAAGTCGATCCGCACGGTGATCCACTACTGATCCCCACCGGTTGCCGATCCCATCGGCCACCAGGCGGGAATGACGCGCCCCGGTCCTTGCAAGACCGGGGTTTTTTTTGTCATGGCAAGGCGGGCGCCCTTCACCCAGGGAGCCCGCGCGGGCTCACAACACCGTGGTTCCGACGGAAAACTAGGGACAACCCGTAGAGCGTCTAGTTGGAGTATTCTTGACGCCTCAGTTGACCTCTCACCAATGTCGTCTCCCGCTCCCCATTCCTCCACCATTCGCAGCAACCCCGAAGGGCTGTCCGCGCCTCAGCGCTATTGGGCCGCCACGGTCCAGTTGTCGTCGATTCTGATGTCGGTGATCGACGCCTCGATCGCCAACGTATCATTGCCCACCATCGCGGCGGCGCTGGATGCCAGCCCCGCCGATGCGGTGTGGGTGGTCAACGCCTATAACGTGGTGCTGCTGGTGGCGTTGCTGCCGCTATCGGCCCTGGGCGACCGCATCGGGTTCCGCAAAGTCTACACCGCCGGTCTGGCGGTGTTTACCTTGGCATCGCTGTGCTGCGCCCTATCGTCGTCGCTCACCATGCTCACCATGGCCCGGGTGCTGCAAGGCCTGGGTTCGGCGGCGATGATGTCGGTGATGGCCGGCATGATGCGGCATATCTATCCGCTGCATCTGCTCGGCCGCGGCATCGGTCTCAACGCCATGGTCGTCGGTTCGGGTAGCGCGCTGGGCCCCACCATCAGTTCGGTGGTGCTGTCGGTGGCCGACTGGCCATGGCTCTTTGCCATCAACATCCCCATTGGCATTGCCGCCTTGCTGGCCTATCGCCTGCTGCCGGAGTCCCGTCCGGTACGCACCCGGTTCGATGTGCTCAATGCCGTTCTCAGCGGAGTCATGCTCGTCCTTCTGGTGATCGGGCTCGACCAACTGGCCGCGGCTCCGCTCACGGCGCTGGCCGCCATCGCCGTCGGCGTCGGCCTGGGCGTGGTGATCTACCGCCGCGCCCGTACCCAGACAACGCCGCTCTGGCCGATCGACCTCTTTCCGATCCGGGCGTTCTCCTTCGGGATTTCCAGCTGGCTTTTCATGTTCGCGGCGCAAACCGCGGCTTTCATTGCCTTGCCTTTCTATTTCCTGCAGACCTTCGGCCGCGACCAAGTTGAAGTGGGCCTGCTGATGACGGCCTGGCCGGTTTGCAGCGTGCTCATGGCGCCGCTCGCGGGGCGCCTCGCCGACCGCTACCGGGCGGCCGTCCTGTGCCTGGTCGGCTCGGGCCTGCTGTTGCTGGGGCAGCTGCTCCTTCTCAGTCTGTCCGCCCAGGCGAGCGATGCCGCCATCATCGGCGCCCTGATGGTTTGCGGCGTGGGCTTCGGCTTTTTTCATTCGCCCAATAACCGCAGTATGATCGGCGCCATTCCCATCCAGCGCGTGGGTGCGGCGGGCGGTCTGCAAAGCACTTCGCGCACGTTCGGCCAGAGCGTGGGAGCCGCGCTGGTGGCGATTTCCTTTGGCCTCAGCGCCACCTACGGGCCCTTCTTCGCGCTGATGATGGCGGCTTCCTGCACGCTTGTGGTGGTGGCCATCAATCTGGTTCAATGGCGTGGGGATCGCCGGCTGGAACGCGCTGCCTGATTCCCGGCCACACCGCGCCAGCCGCTCCGCAATCAGGCGGGGCGCCCCGCATGACGATCATGAGCGATAAAGTACGACTGGATAAATGGTTGTGGGCCGCGCGGTTCTATAAAACCCGCGGCCTCGCCGTCGATGAGATCGAAAAAGGCCGGGTTCAGGTCAATGACCAGCCGGCCAAGCCGGCGCGCGAGGTTCGGCTTGGCGACCGTATCGCCGTCCGCCGCGAGGCGGTCACGATCACGGTGATGGTGATGGGCCTGAGCCAGGTGCGCGGCCCCGCGCCGGTTGCGCGACAGCTGTACGAGGAAACCCCCGAGAGCCTGGCGGCCCGCGAGCAAATGGCGGAACAGCGGCGCCTGGCGCCGGAGCCCGCGCATAGCCTCGACACCGGCAGGCCCACCAAACGCGATCGCCGCGATCTCGAGCGCTGGCGCCGATCGCACTAAACTTGCAGTTCGTACCCTCCCACGAGATCCCCTCATGAGTTTCCCCGAACGGTTGACCCAGGGCTACCAGTCCTTCATGGAAGGACGGTTTGCCGCTAAACAAGATCGCTACCGCAAGCTGGCCGAGGCTGGCCAGAAGCCCGAGATCATGATCATCGGCTGTTGCGATTCCCGCGTTTCCCCCGAGGCGATCTTCGACGCCGGCCCCGGCGAGCTGTTCGTCGTGCGCAACGTCGCCAATCTGGTTCCGCCTTGCGAAGACGACAGCAGCACCCTGCATGGCACCAGCGCGGCCATCGAGTTCGCCGTCCAGGCGTTGCGGGTCAAGCATATCGTAGTGCTCGGCCACGCCCATTGCGGCGGCATCCGCGCCGTGGTCGAACCCGGCAAGCCGCTTTCGCCCGGCAACTTCATCGGCCGCTGGACGTCCCAGATCGCCCACCTGACCCAACAGCTTGAAGAAGCTCCAGGGCTCGATCTGTTGGCCCGGCTGCGACAGGTCGAGCTGGCGGTGGTCGAACACAGCCTCAAGATGCTGATGACCTTCCCCTGCGTCCGGATCCTGGTCGAACGCGGCAAGCTGCAGCTTCACGGCGCGTATTTCGGCATCGCCACCGGCCGCCTGCTGGTGCGCGACCCCGCCACCGGCGAGTTCCACACCTGCTCCTCCTTCCCGTCCTGAGCCACGCTTCTCTCGCGCCATGCCCGTCCACGAAATCCGCCATCCGCTGATCCGCCACAAGCTCGGCCTGATGCGTCGCGCCGATCTCAGCACCAAGAGTTTTCGCGAGCTGGCGCAAGAGATCGCCGCCCTGCTCACCTACGAAGCCGCGAAGGATCTACCGCTCGAGCCCTGCGAAGTGCAAGGCTGGAGCGGCCCGGTCACCGTCGAACGCCTGGCCGGCAAAAAGATTACCGTCGTGCCCATCCTGCGCGCGGGCATCGGTATGCTCGACGGCGTGCTCAGCCTGATACCAGGGGCGCGCGTCAGCGTGGTCGGCATCGCCCGCAACGAATCCACCTTGCAGGCGGATACCTACCTCGAGCGCCTGGTGGGCGAGCTCGACCAGCGGCAAGCCTTGATCGTCGACCCCATGCTGGCCACGGCGGGTTCCATGATCGCCACCATCGACCTGCTCAAGCAGGCCGGCTGCCGCGAGATCCGCGCCCTGGTACTGGTGGCCGCGCCCGAGGGGGTACGGCGGGTTACTGAAGCGCATCCCGAGGTCGCCATCTATACCGCCTCGATCGACGAGCGGCTGAACGAGCACGGTTATATCATCCCCGGCCTGGGCGACGCGGGCGACCGGATTTTCGGGACCAAGCAGAAGCTGGTGGATTGACCACGTGCCAAAGCGCAAGGCCCGCAGCACCGAGCCGCGCCGCTTCGGCAATCCGTTGTCAGCGTTGAACGTGTTGCGTGAAATTGGCATTACGGTAGGTCACTTCGACGCGAGTGAATATGACCCGACCAAGAAGGAACAGGACGCGGGCAACCGGGGCAGGGCAAACGCCATGCGCGGAGCGCACGAAGCTGCCGCCTATAACCAGTGGCTAGCCGGCGAGATTCAGGCATCCATTGACGACCCTCGGCCGAGCATCCCTCACGATGAAGTCATGGCCGAGATGAACGCCGACATTGCGGCCCTGCCAACGAAAAAACGCGCATGACAGCCAGGCCTTACCGCATTGAGTGGCGGCCTATGGCACGCGAGGACTTGCGGGCCATCGTGCGCTCTATCGGCAAGGACAATCCGACGTGGGCCAAGAGCTTCGGCCAGGATCTGCGCGACAAGACCAAGCTGCTTGCAAAGCATCCAGAGCTTGGCCGCCAGGGGCGGCCGGGCTTGCCAGAGTGGCTGCGCGAGCTGGTCGTACATCCGAACTACATCGTTTTTCATCGTGTGCTGACCGAGGCCCGCACCGTCGAGATTCTGAGGGTGAAGCACGCGGCGCAGCAAACGCCGTGATAATCAACCCCGGCGCGCTCACGCCTCGATGTATGACTCTATATCAAAATTACATTTGATCCATTTCTATAGATCAAACTGTCTTCACAAGCGGTCTTATGATATGTTATTACGCATCAAATCAAGATTTTGATGCAAAATAGCATATCGATCATGAGCTACGATCTTGAGGATTTCGCTGAGCGTTTGCGAGAGGCGCGCAACGCCAAGCACCTCAGTCAGCGCGAGTTAAGCAAGCTGGCCGGGGTACCGCAAGCGCATATCTCCCGCATTGAAAGCAAGCAGGTGGATCTGCGACTCTCCAGCCTCATCGCCATCGCCAACGCGCTGGACCTGGAAGTCACGCTCGTTCCACGCCAAGCCCTACCGGCGGTGCAGTCGATAGCGCGCCAGGCCGCCAAGAAGATGACGGCGTTGCGCAATCAGGTCCTGCGTGCGCCCTCGCAGCAGGAATCCACCACGCCGGCCAAGCCCGCCTATTCCCTGGATGAAGAGGACGATCAATAATGGCAGACGTTTCCACCCTGATTGTCCAGCTCTACAACACGCCCGTCGGCACGCTCACCCAGGTCGGCGGCGAACGCACCTTGTTTGCGTTCAACGAGGCTTACATCCATGATCCGGCCAGGCCAGTTCTGAGCTTGAGCTTCAAGGATGCGTTCGGCCAGCTGCTCACCGACTTTGCTCCGACCCGCGGCAAACTGCTGCCCTTTTTTTCCAACCTACTGCCCGAGGGGCATCTGCGGCAATATCTGGCCAGCATGGCGGGAGTGCATCCGGAACGGGAGTTCTTTTTACTGTGGGTGCTCGGCCAGGATCTGCCTGGCGCCATCACCGTGACCACCGATGGCAATCATGCATGGCCGAATGCCTCCCATAGAGATCCGTCCGAAGGGAGCGTGCCAACCACCGTTGAACATGTCTTGCATTTCTCGCTGGCCGGTGTGCAGCTGAAATTCTCCGCCGTCAGAAGCGCCCTGGGTGGCCTGACGATCCCCACCCGGGGCATTGGAGGACAGTGGATCGTTAAATTGCCGTCACGGGATTTCAAGCAGGTGCCTGAAAACGAATTCTCCATGATGTCGCTGGCCAAGATGGTGGGCATTGACGTTCCCGCCATTGATCTGGTCGACGTGTCCTCTATTGGCAACCTGCCTGAGGGCATGCATCACTTGGGCGGCAAAGCATTCATCATCGAGCGCTTTGACCGCACGGACGACGGCCAACGTATCCACACCGAGGACTTCGCCCAGGTCTTCGGTGTGTATCCGCACGCCAAATACGAGAAAGCCAGTTACCGCAGCCTGGCCAGAGTCATTGCGGCCGAATCGGGGGATGAGGACATTGCCGAATTCATCCGGCGCGCCACCTTCAATGTCCTCATTGGCAATGGCGACATGCACTTGAAAAACTGGTCGCTCATCTACCGTGATCGGCAGCGTGCCGAGCTGGCGCCCGCGTACGACTTCGTGTCCACCATTACCTACATTCCGAACGATAAGTCCGCCCTGAACTTCAGCCGCAGCAAGGCATTTGCGGACTACACCGTCGACGAACTCCATCACTTGGCCGCCAAGGCCGCCCTACCCCGCAAACGGGTACTGGACGTGGCCCGGGAAACCGTTGCGCTTTTCATGCAGCGCTGGGCAAGCGAAAAGCATCACCTGCCCATGAGCGCAGACATTCGGTTCGCCATCGACAGGCACCTCGCCACGCTGCCGATCGCGGCTGTCTAGGGGCGCCTTTTCTACCCCCCAAGCTCCTGGGATGCGCCACCCCCCACCCGCTCATCAACACAATGATTTGTGCCTTGATCAGCCTCATGGAAGCTCCCTCAAGGCTGATAAGCGCCAATGAAGATCGACGGATCCACGCGCGCGTCGTTCAGGCTTACGTTCCAGTGCAGGTGCGGCCCCGTGGCCCGGCCCGTGGCGCCCACCTTGCCCAGCACTTGTCCACGCTGCAGGCGGTCGCCCACCGCCACGTCGATGGCGGACAAATGGCAGAACATGCTGATCAGGCCTTGGCCGTGATCCACGAACACCGTTTTGCCGTTGAAGAAATAATCGCCCACCAGAATCACTTCGCCCGCGGCCGGCGCCTTGATCGGCGTGCCGGCCGGCGCGGCGAAATCCAGGCCCGAATGCGGGTTGCGTTCCTGGCCATTGAAGAAGCGGCGTAACCCGAAAGGGCTGGACAGGCGGCCTTCCACCGGGCGATCAAAATGGACGTTGCTTGGCGTGCCCGGCGTAAAGCGCCGATAGGCCTCCCGCTGCTCCGCCAGTTCGCGCGCGATGCGGCGCTGGTCGTCGGGATTGGGATTGATCTGGCGCTGGTTCTTGAGCGTGATGTGCTGTTCGCGATAGTGCCGGCCATCCACCTCGAAGCCGATTCGCTGCCGACCCTGCCCCGGAACTTCCGCCACCAGGCTCTGCTTACCGGGCTTGATAGCCAGCGGCACGCCCACCACCGCGATCCAGCGCTGGCCTTCTTCATGGAGCACCAGCACGGGCTTATCCTGAAACCACGCCCGAGGCGGCTCCTCGCCCTGACTCAGCGGCACCACCGCCACCCCGCCCGGCACCGGCCGATCGAGCAGGCGCGTCATGAAACCTTCGGCATGCGCCAGCGCGGCGGCCAGACCCAGCGCCAGCGTGAATACCCAACTCGCAAAACCTCGCAACACGGATTTCTCTCCCTTTTTCCGGCACCGAGCACGCGGCCACGCGTAAACCGCGTCTGCTCATCGTCCGCCCGGCGCTCGAAGTCGCCATGCCCGACCGTTCTGCTTCAAGCCTCAATCGAAAGAAGGCCGGCCGGAAGCAAACGCCATGATATCGGAGAGCGGGCGCTACGGTGGCCAGCAAAGCCGAGCGTAACGAAAGCATCAGGTTCTCCATACCGGAATGGCGGTTGGCACGGTTATGATGGCCATGCGAGAAAGCTTCGTGACATCGGCAGCCCCACACCGCCGTTTGCCGCCGCCCCGCGGAGGGGGGATAATGGAACTTTTGCCCGGGGCGCCGCGAGCGCCGCACAATCTCATGGCAACTGCACCCGCTACCCCCATCCAGGTCGGCATCGTCGGCGGCACCGGCTACACCGGGGTCGAACTCCTGCGTTTGCTGGCCCAGCATCCCAGCGTCCAGCTTCGGGCCATCACCTCCCGCAAAGAAGACGGCATGCCCGTGGCCGAGATGTATCCCAGCCTGCGCGGCCGGGTCGATCTCGCGTTTTCCCATCCCGATAACGCCTCGCTCGCCGATTGCGACGTCGTCTTCTTCGCCACGCCGCACGGCGTGGCCATGGCGCAGGCCGAGTCCCTGCTTGCCGCCGGCGTCAAGATCATCGATCTCGCGGCCGACTTCCGCCTGCAGGATCTCGCCAGTTTCGAGCAGTGGTACAAAATGCCGCACGCCTGCCCGCAGATCCTGCGCGAGGCCGTCTATGGCTTGCCCGAACTGCATCGCGAGGCCATCGCCAAGGCGCGCGTGGTGGGCAATCCGGGCTGCTATCCCACCACCGTGGCCTTGGGCCTGGCGCCCTTGCTGGAAAACGGCGGCCGCCTGATCGATACCCAAACCCTGATCGCCGACTGCAAGTCGGGCGTCACCGGCGCGGGCCGCAAGGCCGAAGTCGGCATGCTCTATTCCGAAGTCTCCGATTCCTTCAAGGCTTATGGCGTGGCCGGCCACCGCCATCATCCCGAGATCGTCGAGCAGTTGCAGGCGCTGCGTGGCGGCCCGGTGGGCCTGACCTTCGTGCCCCACCTCACGCCCATGGTGCGCGGCATGCACTCCACGCTGTATGCCCGCCTCACGCCCGAGGGCCGCGACACCGATTTCCAGGCCTTGTTCGAGCAGCGCTATGCCAACGATGCCTTCGTCGACGTCATGCCGGCCGGCAGCACGCCGGAAACCCGCTCCGTACGCGCGTCCAACATGATCCGCATTGCGGTGCACCGTCCCAACAATGGCGACCAACTCGTGGTGCTGGTGATCCAGGACAACCTCGTCAAGGGAGCCTCCGGCCAAGCCGTACAGAACATGAACATCATGTTCGGGCTCCCCGAAACCACCGGTCTCCAACACATCGCGGTACTTCCCTGACCGCCCCTGCCGCCTCATGACCCGTCAACGGCGCCACTCCCGCCACCCAAGCGCCGCCGCGGCCGGCGGCGTACCCGACCCAGCGAACAGCACCGTCCGGGCTTCCCGCGGCTCCTGGGCGCTGGTCGTCGGCAGCCTGATGCTGGGCTTGGTTTGCGTCGCGCTGTCGCTGCACGCGGCCACCGAGCCCCCCCCCGCCCCTGGCGCCTTGCCCCCCCAGGCCGCCGCCACGCCCCTGGGCAAGCTCGACGCCGCCGCTACTCTCGCCGAGGGCGAACAAGCCGCGGGGCCGCCCACCAGCAGCCTCACCCAGGTCGAGCCTGACACCGAGATCACCCCGGAAGAGCCGGCGGAGCCTCGCGGCGAAGCGGTCTCGGCCACACCGCCCGAAACCATTGCTAGCTCGGACGCCGCCGCCCAAGAACCTCCCTCTCCTTCCTGGCACCAAGCTCTCTGGCACGAGCTGCAAACCACCGTGCAGCGCGAACACACGGCGATCGAGCAAGTCGACCAGCAGCAAAAGGAACTAGAGGGCCTGCGCGCCGAGCAAGCGCGCCTGGCGGCCGAGCTGGCCACCAGCCAGCAAGCGCATCGGCTCGCCCTCAGCCAACTGACCGTGGCCGAAACCACCCGCGAACATCTCGCCACCGAGCTGGCCCAGGCCCAGGCCGAAGTCTCCCGCCTGCGGCAGAGCGTGGCGTTCTACGAGCGCGTCATCCCCGCCACTGGCGAGAGCAGCCGGATCCAGATTCGTTCGGCCGAAGTCTATCCGCTTGGCAACAATCTGCTGCAGTACCGGGTGTTGGTGATGCGCAACCGGAGCGCCAACGATTTCTTCCAGGGTGAGTTACGTTTCGTCGCCACTGGCGAGCAAGACGGCAGCAGTGCTACCATACCCCTTGAAAGATTGAGTCTTGCCCCCACTTCGGAGGCAGGAGCCAATCCCCCACCGGCCGAGAACGCCGCGCCCGGCCTTCGCTTCCAGCAGTATCAGCGAGCCACCGGACTGTTGGCCATCCCGCCGGGTTTTACGCCGGCCACCATTACCGTACGCGTACTCGAAGGCAAGGCCATCAGGGCCGAGCACACCGTTACGTTGGCCCAGGAGTCACTCACATGAATGCTATCGTCGAAAGCGTCAACCTCGACGCCCCCCCCGTCCCTCTCGTCTTTACCGATTCGGCCGCCAACAAGGTCAAGGATCTCGTCATCGAAGAAGGCAATCCCGAGCTCAAGCTGCGGGTCTTCGTGCAAGGTGGCGGCTGCTCGGGCTTCCAATACGGGTTCACCTTCGATGAGGTCGTCAACGACGACGACACCCAACTGGACAAAAACGGTGTCCAGTTGCTGATCGATCCCATGAGCCTGCAATACCTGGCCGGTGCCGAGATCGACTACAAAGAAGATCTGCAAGGGGCGCAGTTCGTCATTCGCAACCCCAACGCCGCCAGCACCTGCGGCTGCGGCTCATCGTTCACGATCTAAGCCCCCCTCCTTCCGCCCTGGCCACCGGCCGCCCTCCTGCCGCCTCTCGCGGCGGGCCGGCGGCCGATTGCTTGCGGCCACTACGCCACGCCGGCGCCTCCTCCACTTCCGGTTTTCCGGTCCGGCGCGCTTGTCGCCACCGGTTCTGCCAATGGCCCTGATCAGTTTCAACCAAGTTCAACTCGCCTACGGCCACGTGCCGCTGCTCGACCACGCCGATTTCGTCCTGGAACCCCGGGAACGCGTGGGCCTGATCGGCCGCAACGGCAGCGGCAAGTCGTCGATGCTGGCCATCCTCGCCGGCCTGGTGGAGCCCGATGACGGCGAGATCGTGCGCATGGCCGGCCTCGCGGTGGCCCTGGTGCGCCAGGAGCCCGACCTTTCCGCCTACGCCACGGTGTTCGACGCCGTGCTCGATGAGCAACAATATCCGATCGATCACAGCGAACCCGATAGCTGGCGCCGGCCGGCGCGAGCCAATGCCCTGCTCGACCGCCTCGGCCTGGCCCCCGGGCTCGGCATCGATCAGTTGTCCGGCGGCATGCGCAAGCGGGTGGCGCTGGCCCAGGCACTGGCTCGCGAACCCGACGTCCTGCTGCTCGACGAACCCACCAACCACCTCGATTTCGAAGGGATCCAGTGGCTCGAGACCCTGCTGGCCGAGTTTGCCGGCAGTGTGGTGGTCATTACCCACGATCGCCGCTTTCTCGACGCCGTGGCCACGCGCATCGTCGAACTCGATCGCGGCCGGCTGGCCAGCTTTCCCGGCAATTTCGCCGCCTACCAAGTGCGCAAGGCGGAACAGCTGGCCGCCGAGGCGCTGGAGCAGGCCCGTTTCGATAAATTCCTCGCCCAGGAAGAAGTCTGGATCCGCAAAGGTGTCGAAGCACGCCGCACGCGCAACGAAGGCCGGGTACGGCGACTCGAAGCCCTGCGACGCACCCGCCAGGAACGACGCGAGCGGCAAGGCAATGTCCAGCTCAGCCTGGATGCCGGGCAGCGCTCGGGCAAACTGGTGGCCGAGCTCAGCGACGTGAGCAAGTCGTTTGGCGACCGGCATGTGATCCGGGATTATTCCACGACCATTCTGCGCGGCGATCGCATCGGCGTGATCGGCCCCAACGGCGCCGGCAAAACCACCTTGCTCAAGCTGATCCTGGGCGAACTGGAGCCGGACCGCGGCACGGTACGCTTGGGCACCCAGTTGCAGGTGGCCTACTTCGATCAGATGCGCGACCAGTTGGACGACAACGCCACACTGTGCGACGTGATCAGTCCCGGCAGCGAATGGGTGGAAATCGGCAACCAGCGCAAGCACGTCATGAGCTACCTGGGCGACTTCCTGTTTCCGCCCCAGCGCGCGCAATCACCCGTCAGCAGCCTGTCGGGCGGCGAACGCGCGCGCCTCCTGCTGGCACGGCTGTTCGCCCGGCCGGCCAACGTGCTCGTGCTCGACGAACCCACCAACGACCTCGACATCGAAACCCTGGAGCTGCTCGAAGAACTCTTGCAGGACTATCCCGGCACCGTGTTCCTGGTCAGTCACGACCGCGAGTTCCTCGACAACGTCGTGACCACCACGATCGCCTACGATGGCGATGGCCGGTGGCGCGACTATGTGGGGGGCTATGGTGAATGGCTGGCGCAGCGCCCCGCGCCCGCCGAGCAGGCCCCGGCCGGCGGCGGCGCCCGCGCCGCCGCCAAGCCGGCACGGTCCGACAAGGTCGACAAAGCCGAAAAACCCGCCGCCTCTGCTGCCAGCGCCGGCAAACCCAAAGTGTCGCGCCTCACTTCCTGGGAGCTCAAGGAGCTGGACGGCTTGCCCGCCACCATCGAGCAACTGGAAACCGAGCAAGCCGGCCTGACCGAACAAATGAGCGACCCCGACCTCTACCGCGACGGGCCGGAGCGCGCCGCCGAACTGCAGGCCCGCATCGATGCCATCGAGGCCGAGCTGATGGCCAAGCTGGAGCGTTGGGAGCAGTTGGAGGCACGGCGGCCGGGATAGGCGGCAGCGCCGGCTCCCTGCGTTTTCCAGGAAGCCCGTTGCGCCATCCATCTGGTCATGAATGCCCGAGTGGGCCTCGAGGTCCGGCGTGAGGCAGCTCGGCCTCAAACCCATGGCGCGCCGCCAAGATCGAACGATCGACCTGTCCAATCGCGGTGCGGCCGCAGAAACCCATGGTCAGCTGGAGTTCCTGGTGAAGGATCTCCAGGGCGCGACGCACCCCTGCCTCGCCCTCGGCGGCCAAGCCGTACAACATGGCACGGCCGATATGGACTCCTTGGCAACCCAGCGCCAGGGCCCTCAGGACATCCTGGCCGCAACGTACTCCACCGTCCAGATGAATCTCGATCCGGTCGCCCACCGCGTCGACGATGGCCGGCAAGGCCGCAATGCTCGATAAGGCGCCATCCAGCTGGCGCCCCCCATGATTGGAGACGATCAAAGCATCCGCGCCCGCCCGCGCCGCCAGCTCGGCGTCTTCGGCCGTCATGATGCCCTTGAGGATCAGCTTGCCGGGCCAGCGCTCCTTGATCCAGGCGATATCAGACCAATCCAGGCCAGGGTCGAACTGCTGTGCGATCCAGGCGGATAAGGACCCCAGGTCGTCCACTCCATCGACGTGGCCGTGGATGTTGCCGAAGCGGTGCCGCCGTGTCCCCAACATCTGGAGACACCATCGAGGATGGCTTACCAGATCCCAGGCCGTGCGCCATCCGAGTCGGGGTGGCACCGATAAACCATTGCGAATGTCTTGGTGACGCTGGCCCTGAACCTGCAGATCCAGGGTGAGCACCAGCGCCGAGCAACCTGCCTGCGCAGCCCGCCCAAGCAGGCGCTCCATGAACGCCCGATCCCGCATGAAGTAGAGCTGGAACCAAAAGGGATGGTGATCCGTCGCCTCCGCTACGTCCTCGATCGAGCAGACGCTCATGGTGGACAGCGTAAACGGTATGCCGAAATCCCGTGCCGCACGCGCGGCGTGGATCTCCCCATCAGCATGGAGCATCCCGGCCAATCCCGTTGGGGCGATGGCCACGGGCATGGCCGCAGGCCAGCCCAGCAAATCCGTCTTGGTACTGCGGTGTTCGATATCTATCGCGACCCGTTGCCGAAATGACAGTGCGCCAAAGTCATCGGTGTTGTCCCGGTAGGTGGCGCCCGTCCACGACCCCGCGTCCACGTAATCGTAGAACATCCGGGGCACGCGGCGGCGCGCCCGTTGCCGCAAGTCTTCAATCGTTAAAGCGTGCATGTCATTCCCATGAGAAGAGCCCGCGATCCAGGCTGTCGCGCATGGTGCGGGCCTTGGCCATACTTTTCAGGAAGAATGATATAACAAAATAGAAACTACTCTATATTTAATATATAAATATCTCAAATAATAAGATTTATATATTTATTATCAGAGAAAACCCTAGTAAATGACGCGATAAACGGCAAATATCATGGCATTTTTTGTTATATCATTCTGTCGCCAGCCTGATGAATAGTCAGAGAGATCGCGAAAGATAGCGGCATATTAAAGCTATCCCTTTGGAAATCCTGGGCAAAACCCCCCGTGGAACATCTGATGACAAGCCAAAAAGAAGCACCCGATATATCAACCCTTGACCACGACGAGATCGATGCGGCCCGCAGTTCCAACCTGCATGAAGCCACATACGCCAAGCTCAAGGAAGCGCTGATGGACGGCACCTTCCAGCCGGGCCATACCTTCACCATTCGTGGCCTGGCGTCGGTCTTCGGCACCAGTGTCATGCCGGTCCGCGATGCTCTGAAGCAGCTGGTCGCGGAGCGTGCCCTCGAACTCCTGCCCAACCGCTCCGTGGCGCTGCCCCTCATGACCCGGACCCGCTTTCAAGAGATCCTGCAGATCCGGCTCAGCCTGGAATCCATGATCGCCACTCGCGCCACGCCCCACGTCACTCCCGAGACGATCGAGGCGATGCGCCTGGATCACGAGCACATGTGTCTGGCGGTCAAAACCGGCGATACGGCCGCTTATCTCACCGCCAACCGCAGCTTTCATTTTCGGCTTTATCGCAGTGCCAACGGCACAGTCACGCTGCCGATCATCGAAAGCATGTGGATGCAGGTCGGCCCCTATATCAGCCAGGTCTTCTCCGCCCACGGCCGCGCCACCGATACGGTAGACCATCACCACAACGCCGTGCTCAAGGCCTTGCGACGCGGCGACGCCAGCGCCGCGGGTCAGGCCATCTGGAACGACCTCGCCGACGCCGCCGACGCCATCCTTACCGCCAATTGGTTCTCTCGGGATTGACGCCATGTCTTCGTCTTTCAAAACGGCATTGATCACCGGGGCCGCCCGCGGTATCGGTGCCGCCACCGCCCTGGCGCTCGCCTCGCGCGGCATTACCGTCGTGTTGACTGCCCGCTCCGCGGCGGCGTGCCGCGACGTTGCGGAACGCATTCAGGCCAATGGCGGCCGTTGCCACGTCACGGCCTGTGATGTTGCCGACTACCCTTCCGTCGTGGCCGCGGTAGAAGCCGCCGTGGCCTATGGTGGCGGACTGGACATCATCGTCAACAATGCGGGGCAAATACAACCTATCGGCCTGCTGCATACGACCGACCCCGCCCAGTGGACACACGCGATCCACACCAATCTTGTCGGCGCCTATCACGTCATCCATGCGGCTTTGCCCTGGCTGCAAAAAAGCGCACACGCCGCCATCGTCAACCTCTCGACCGGCGGCGCCCACACGCCCCGACTCACCTGGTCGTCCTATTGCAGCGCGAAGGCGGGGCTGGCCATGCTGACCCGCTGCGTTGCCGACGAGTATGCAGACCGAGATGTGGCGGTCTATGGCCTGCAGCCCGGCCTCGTCGATACCGGCATGCAAGCCACCATTCGCGCCGCTGGCACGAATGCCATCAGTCGCATCCCGCGGTCGGAACTCGACCCTCCCGAAAAATCGGCCGCCGTGATCGCCTGGCTTGCCGACCAGCGCCCCACCGACCTGCGCGGCCTCGACCTCAGCGCCACCGACGCTGCACTCCTGCAACGCAGCCAAGCCTCCACTCTTTGATCAGGGATCGCCGTGAAATCTCCAAAAGTCATTATTACCTGCGCAGTCACGGGTTCCATTCATACCCCCAGCATGTCAGAGAGCTTGCCGATCACTCCCGATGAAATCGCACAGGCGTCGATCGAGGCGGCCCAGGCCGGCGCGGCCATCGTCCACCTCCATGCCCGCGATGCCGCCAACGGACAGCCTGTCCAAACGCCCGAGGCGTTCAGTGCCTTCCTGCCCCGAATCCAGGCCGAGTGCGCGGCCATCGTCAACATCACCACCGGCGGCGCGCCGACCATGCCGGTGGAGGAACGCCTGCAGCCCGCGCTCAAGCTCAAGCCCGAGCTGGCCTCGCTGAACCTCGGCTCGATCAATTTCGGCCTGTATGAAATGTTGGATCGTTATCAATCCTTCAAGTTCGATTGGGAGAAGCCCTACCTCGCCGAGAGCGACGACCGGGTGTTCAAAAACACCTTCCGCGACATCGCCTACATCCTGTCCTCCTGCCGCGAGAATGGCACGCGGTTCGAGTTTGAATGCTATGACATCGCCCACCTCTACACCGCGGCGCACTTCCTGGAACGCAAGCTGATCGAGCCGCCGCTTTTCATCCAGTCGGTGTTCGGCATCCGGGGCGGCATCGGCACGCATCACGAAGACGTCAGTCATATGCGCCGCACGGCGGACCGCCTGTTCGGCAATGACTACATCTGGTCGGTCCTCGGAACGGGCCGGGCCCAGATGCCGATCGCCACCCAGGCGGCCGTGATGGGCGGCAACGTCCGCGTCGGGCTGGAAGACAGCCTCTGGATCGGCCGGGGCAAGGCGGCACGCAGTAACGCCGAGCAAGTTGCCAAAATCCGCCGCATCCTCGAAGAACTCAGCTTCGAGATCGCCAGCCCGGCCGAGGCACGGGAGCTCTTGCACTTGAAGGGTGCCGAGCACACGGCCTTTTGACCTCATCGCCGCTTTCCATCCATTTTCCGATACTGATTCCTGGAGTCGTCATGAGTTCGCAGACTCAAGCCCATCATCACCTGCAAAAACTGAACCTCCTTACCCAGACCGGCGCCGACACCGATATGGGCCGCCTGCTGCGCCAGTTCTGGCACCCCATTGCGCTGGCCAAGGATCTGGACGCCGGCCAAGCCATGCCCGTGCGCATCCTGAACGAGGAACTCACCCTTTACCGCGGCGACAGCGGCCGCCCCTATCTCGTCGGTGGCCGTTGCCGCCATCGGCAAACCGTACTGCATACCGGGTGGGTACAAGGGGAGCGAATTCGCTGTATGTATCACGGCTGGCAGTTTGCCGGGGATGGCAGATGCACCGAACGCCCCGCGGAGCAAGAAACCACGCCGCCGGCAATCGCCAACATTGCCGCGCATGCCGTCCATGAGTACGGCGGCCTGATTTTTGCCTGGCTGGGTGAAGGCGAGGCACCCGAGTTCAACCTGCCGCGCAAGGACTGCCTGGAGAAGGACGGTGTGATCGTGGTCGCCACCAAAGAGTCCTGGCGCATCAATTGGTTCCAGCAAATCGAGAACTCGCTAGACGCCACCCACGTCAGCTTCGTCCATCAAACGCTGCGCGTGGCCTCGTTTGGCGAGATGGTCACCAACGCGATCCCCGAATTGTCGTACTCCGAGACGGAAGCGGGCATCGAGCAAACCGCGCGGCGCGGCCCTGGCAACGTGCGCAAAAGCAACTGGACTTTCCCCAACAACAACCACGTGGTGGTTCCAGGTCTTGCCAAAGACGATCCCTGGATCGACTTCGTCATCTGGATGGTCCCGGCGGACGATGAGCATAGTACGCGCTTTACTCTCTACGCCTTCAAGCCCGAGAACGACGAGCAGAAGCAGCGCTTCCTCGGCCAGTTCGAAAAGTACGGTCAATACAACGCCGACGATCACTATGACGAGCTTTTTCACCATCGTCGGGGACCCGTCGAAGGCGATGTGATCGGCCTGATCTCCGCGCAGGATTATCTCGCGCAACGGGGCCAAGGCATCATCGCCGACCGGTCTCTCGAACTGCTGGGCAGATCCGATCTCGGGATCATGACGCTGCGCCGTATTTTCTGGCGCGAAATGCAAGCGCTGCGCGACAAGCAGCCAATCAAGGCATGGCGCAAGCGAGAGCTTCCGCTCGAACTGCCCACGCAACCCGGAAAGCAGGAAGCGACGCTCGCCGAATAACGGCTGCGGAACCACCTGCCTCAGCATCAAACCGATAAACAGGAGACAAAGTCATGCAACTTCCACGCCTTAGCCAGTTCACCCTTCTACTGGCCCTGACCATGGCCGCTCACGCCCCGGCGCAAGCCAACACCTATCCGGCCAAGCCGATTACTTTGGTCGTCCCCTACACCGTAGGAGGCGGCACCGATGTTCTGGCGCGGCTTGCGGCACAAGAACTCTCCGCCTCGCTGGGGCAAACCGTCATTGTGATGAACCGTCCGGGAGTCGATGGCATCGTCGGAACGGACTCCGTCGCCAAGGCAGCACCCGATGGCTACACCTTATTGGTCGGACCTTCCGGCCCCATGACCATCAATCCCGCCTTGTACAAGTCGCTGCCGTACTCGATGGACGACTTCATTCCCATCTCCAACATTGGCCGTCTGCCGTTCTTCGTGACCGTACCGGCCAAGCTCCCGGTCGACTCGCTCAGCGAACTGGTCGAGTACGCCAAACAGAAACCTGACGATGTCACGTATGCCTCCAGCGCCACGCCCTTCCGCCTCGCGACGGAACTGCTAAAACAGGAAACAGGCACCGAATTTCTGGCCATACCTTACAAAAGCAGCGCGGAATCGGTCAATGCCGTCGTGTCGGGACTCGTCACTATGACCATCGCCGACGCCCCTCCCGTCGTCGGCATGGCACGCGGCAACAAGCTGAAAGTGCTGGCCTATACCAACGACACTCGCAGCAAGTCGCTGCCGGATGTTCCGACCACGGCGGAAGCCGGTTACCCGAATCTCCAGGCAGCGACATTTGTAGGTCTTTTTGCGCCCACCGGAACACCGCAGGAGATCGTCGACAAGCTGCAGAATGTCATCCAGCAGGCGGTACGAAAACCCGAAATGCAGGAGCGATTCTTGATGATCGGTGTGGAGCCAGTGGGCAGCAGCTCCGCGGAGTTCGCCGAAGAGGTCAAGTCTTACGCCCAGCGGTGGGCCAGGGTTGCCGAAGCCGCCAATATTCAACCTCAGTGATCATCGCCGCCGCGGCTCACGATTCCCAGCCGTGGCGGCACGTTCGATATACTCGCTCATGAACCCATTCATCAACACGATTGTCTCTCGACCCAAGAATACGTTTCCTCTGGGCAGTTTCATCCTCTCGGCCAGTCCGATCATCGCCGAAGCCATGGGCCTGACCGACTTCGACTGGTTGATCATCGACGGCGAGCACTCCCCTGTGGATCTGCGGGACATCGCTGCCATGCTGCAAGCGGTCGGCTCCACGCCCGCCTGGCCCGTGGTCCGGCTTCCCTGGAACGACGCTGTGATAGTCAAGCGCGTGATGGACGCCGGCGCCACGACCCTGATGTTTCCATTTATTCAATCCGCCGCCGAGGCGCGGCAGGCCGTCATGGCAACCCGCTACCCTCCCGACGGGATTCGCGGCATGGCCGGACTGAGCCGGGCCTCGCGCTTTGGCGCCATCCCCGAGTATTTCGCCAGGGCCAACGATTCCGTTGGAGTCATCGTACAACTGGAGTCCAGGCAAGCGCTCGACAACCTCGACGCCATCTCGGCGATCGAAGGCGTCGACGCGATTTTTCTGGGCCCCACAGATCTTGCCGGCGCCATGGGGCATGGCGGTCGGGGCGACCACCCCGAAGTCCAAACGCTGTTGGCGGCCACCGCCCATCGCTGCCGCTCCTTGGGGATTCCCGTCGGTACCGTAGCGGCGAATCCAGCGGCTGCCTTGCGACTTCGCGATGCAGGCTTTGATTTCATCGCGATCAGCTCCGACCTCGGCTTGATGCTGGGCCAGGCCAGGCAATATGCCGCGGCGTTCCGGGGATCTCGCGCCGAGGCTCCCGGGCCATCGCCCACCGCGAACAGCCCGTACTGAACCTCGCGACGGGCCACGGCCAGCTTGGCCCTCCAGGTCCTAGAGCACACCAGGGTATGCGCCGCCATCCATCAGGATGTTCTGCCCCGTGATATAGCCCGCGTGCTGACTGCACAAATAGGCGCACATGGCGCCGAACTCGTCGGGCGAGCCCAGCCGGCGCGCAGGAACGCCGTTGGTTCGCTCTTGCAACACAGTTTCAAGGCTCGTGCCCTGCGCCTGCGCCCTGGCCGACGATGCAGAGCGCAACCGATCGGTCAGGAACGCACCAGGCAACAAATTGTTGATCGTGACATTCGCGGCGGCCAATGGGCTGCGAGCGAGTCCGGCCACGACGCCAGTGAGACCACTGCGCGCCCCGTTGCTCAAGCCCAGGTCCGCGATAGGCGCCTTGACCGCACCCGAGGTGATATTGACGATCCGGCCGAACCCGCGCTCGGCCATGCCATCCACCGTTGCCTGGATCAACGCGATCGGCGCATACATGTTGGCTCGTATCGCCGCAAGCCAGGTTTCCTCCGTCCAGTCGCGAAAATCTCCCGGGGGAGGCCCCCCTGAGTTCGTAACGACGATATCAAACCGCAGTCCGGGACCGTCCGGACATTCGAATACCCGCTGGCGACCCTGAGCCGAGGTGATGTCGGCGGCGACTCCGATGATACGCGTCGCTGGATCGGGACAAGAGCGCTGCAAATCCATGACCGCCTCGGCAAGCACATCTTCCCGACGCGCGACACAAATGACATTGACGCCCTCCTTCGCCAACGCTCTGGCGCAACCTAGGCCCAGACCGCGGCTCGCACCACTGACCAAGGCCCAACAGCCCGCAATCCCAAGATCCATTACCTTCTCCAAATAGTAGATAGCGAACCACGGTAACTACCGAACCCTCTACCAGTCCGGTAGCCGCGAGAACATCAGTCTCGATTGCAAATTATCCTACATATCGAGAGCCGGAGCAGGTATCAGTACTTCGTCTAAAGGGCGAGACTGTCACTTTCCGACTACCCCGCCGGCCAGGCTCGCTCCAATATGGCATCCGCCGCCGCAATCTCCGGCCCCGCGCCGAACACCCATCCGGCGCCGTCGCGCGCGCCGCCGAACTGCAGGCCCGCATCGATGCCATCGAGGCCGAGCTGATGGCCAAGCTGGAGCGTTGGGAGCAGTTGGAGGCGCGGCGGCCGGGATAGGTGACAGCAGCGGCTCCCTGCGTTTTCCAGGAAACTCGTTGCGCCACCCTAAGGACGGTTTGGTACCTATCCCGATGCCTGGCGCGATAGGATTATTAAACAACTCTTTAATACCGTTGATTCATATTAAAGTCTGCTTTAGTATTGTGGTTCTATATGAAAGCGGGTTTTAGATGAATCGCATCACCGGTACCTTCGCTACTTCCACGACGCTGGGCGAAACAGTGCGCGCCTTCGTACCGCACCCACTACCGCCCACCGATCCTCCTTTGGGGATGGCGGCCTTGGCCGAGTTGAGTCGACAAGCCGAGCTGGCGCTGGCCAGGTTGTCTGGCGTGTCCGGGCTAGTGCCGTCGGTGGACTGGCTGCTCTATAGTGCGATACGAAAGGAGGCCTTGCTGACTTCGCAATTGGAAGGAACGCAGGCAACGCTGACTGATCTATTTGATGAGGAAGCCGGCTTCAAGGTCAGCAATACTGATGATGTGGCTGAGGTGACCAACTATTTGCAGGCCTTCCGGTTGGTACAAGATCAGTTGCGAGATCCGAAGGGGCTGCCCATCAGTGTGCGCCTTCTGTGTGATGCGCATCGTTTGCTGCTCGGGGGCGCAAGGGGCGCGGGGAAGCAGCCAGGAGAGCTACGGCAATCTCAGAATTGGATCGGCGGTACCCGGCCCGGCAATGCCGTCTTTGTGCCACCACCGCCGGAGCTTGTGCCCGACTTACTGTCGAACCTGGAGCGATTCATTCACGATGAAGTGAGCGACCTTCCTCCTTTGGTCAAGGTTGCACTGGTTCACGCGCAGTTCGAGACCATCCACCCGTTTCTTGACGGCAACGGGCGCATCGGCCGACTTTTGATTGCGGCGTTGCTGGAGCATTGGAAGCTGCTCCCCGAACCGTTGATGTATCTTAGTAGCTACCTGAAGCGCCACCAAGCCGAGTACTACCGACGTCTGTCGGTCATCCGTACAGAGGGAGACTGGGAGGCGTGGGTGTCGTTCTTTCTCGAAGGTGTTGCCGTGGCGGCGGCGGAAGCCGAGCAAAGCATCATTTCGGTTGCAAGCCTGGTAGCTGCCGATCGGCGCAAGCTGCTTCAAGCGCCCAAGGCCAGCTTCGTCAGCTACCGGCTGTTCGAGCAGTTGCCTATGATGCCGCGCTTTACCGTGGAACGTGTCCGTCAACAGCTGGACACTACATTTCCAACGGCAAACTCAGCGGTGCAAACCTTGGAAACGCTGGGCATTGTGGTTGAACTGACCGGCCAGAAGAAGAACCGCAGCTACAGTTATCAAGCCTATGTGGATCTTCTAACTACCCCGCCGGCCAGGCTCGCTCCAATATGGCATCCGCCGCGGTAATTTCCGGCCCCGCGCCGAACACCCATCCGGCGCCCTCCGCGAAACGCGTTGCGATGAAGCCCTCGGCCACGATCGCCGGCGCCTGCTCCAGTAGCAACACGGCCTGCGCCACGAGAACCAGACGCTGGGTCACACGGCGGGCTGCGGCCTCCAGCACCTCAGCAGGTAAAGCAAGGTCGGCCCGCAGTCGCGCCATGGCTTGCGCGATCACCGGGTGCGCCTTGCTCCCGTCCTCCAGCGTCGCCAGCCAGGCCGAAAAACCGTCCGGATCCCGCCGTATCGCGCGCAGCACATCCAGGCAGATGACGTTGCCCGAGCCCTCCCATACGGAGTTGACCGGCGCCTCGCGGAACCAGCGCGCCATGGGCCCGGTTTCGACATAGCCGTTGCCGCCCCAGACCTCCAGCGCTTCGCCGCTGAATTCCACCGCCCGCTTGCAGATCCAGAATTTGGCGGCGGGCATCATGATGCGGCACCAGATACGCTCGCCGGGCTGCTCGGCGCGCTCGAAGGCCCGCGCCAGGCGCACCATAAGCCAGGTGGCGGCCTCGCTCTCGAGCGCCATATCGGCCAGCAGCTGCCGCATCAATGGTTGCTCGATCAATGTCCGGCCAAATGCCCAGCGATCACGCGCGTGATGGATTGCCTGCACCAATGTCTGGCGCAGAATGGCGGTGCTGCCGATGACGCAGGCCAGGCGGCTGAAGGTGGCCATTTGCAAGATGGTGGGAATGCCGCGCCCCGGCTCGCCCACCAATTGGCCCCAGGCGCCATCGAACTCGACCTCGCTGCTGGCGTTGGCACGATTGCCCAGTTTGTCTTTCAGGCGAATTATGCGGATGGTATTACGAACGCCATCAGGCCGCCAGCGCGGCACATAGAAGCAGCTCGGGCCTTCGTCGGTAATGGCCAGCACCAGGTGGGCGTCGGCCGTGGGGGCCGACAAGAACCATTTATGGCCGGTGATCCGGTAGGCCTTGCCCCGCCCCGGCTGCTCCAGGGCTTCGGCATAAGTCGCGTTGGCCCGCAAGTCGGAGCCGCCCTGCTTCTCGGTCATGCCCATGCCGATCCACATGGCGGCCTTTTCGTTCAGGGGAAGGTCGCGGGCGTCGTACTCCAGACCATACAAGGGCCCTTGCAATTGTTGGAATAATTCTGGCTCCTGCTGCAGCACCGGAATGGCCGCGGTGGTCATGATCGTGGGGCAAAGGCTGGCGGCATCCACCTGGCCGTGCAAGTAAAGGCCCGCCGCCCAGGTAAGCCAGGCGCCTTCGCCGGGTTCTCGATAGGGCAGGCTGACCAGCCCCCGCTCGCGCAAGGCCGCCATCAGTTGATGCCAGGCGGCATCGAAGCGTACGAGATCCTGGCGCTCGCCAAGGCGGTCGTAGGGCTCGAACTCGGGGGGCCGGCGCTCTGCGAGCACCGCCAGCTCACGGTTCTCGGGCCGGCTCAGCCACTCGCCATACGCGCTGAGGAATTCACGCTGCGCCGGCGAGCCGTGGCGTGCCAACGCTTCGGTGAGTGCCGCATCGGCCTGAAAGCCGTTGACCGCGGGAAGGTCCGGCACCAGGTTGTAAGGATCGTTTCGAGAGCCAGTGGCCAGGTGTGCCGCCGCTGCCGCATTCTGCCCGGCTTGCTGAGCCTCCGGCTCTGGTGCGCGCCGATTCGGCTTACCCTTTTCCGGGGAGGAAAAGTCGGCTTTCGGAGATGAAGTCATGGCGGTACCCTCCGGCAAGGTTGCTGATGACCATCTCCCAGGGTACACCTACGCCGCACCGAAGACCAACCGGCTCAGGCATTCAAGAGGTAGCGGCCGGCGGCCCCGGACTCCCGTGGCTTCAGCACGTCTGTCGAACGGCCATAACGCGCATGCAGTTCAGATTGAACTCGTGACAACCCACTCAGGCCTCCACCGAGAAATAGGCCTGGGCCAGTTCGCGCAACCATTGGTTGGCGGGATCGCGGTGAAACCGCTCGTGCCAGTACATCCGCGACACCACGCGCGGTACCGAGACAGGCAGATTGGCGATGGCCAACGGGAAGATCGCCGCCAGGCGCTCGGCGGCGCCACTGGGAACAGTGGCGATCAAATCGGAATTGGCGACGAGCTTGGCCGCCATCGTGGTGTCGGATAGGCTGGCAACCGCATGGCGCCTGAGCCGCAGGCGGCGGAGCTCTTTTTCGATGAAGTCTTCGAAGTCGCCGCTGCGGCTGACGATGACGTGCGAGAGCGCGCTGTAGCCGGCTTTGTTCAGCGGCTTTCCGGCCGCGGGATGATCGCTCGCCATGATGCAGACATAGCCGTAGTCCATCATGCGGCGTTGCCGCAAAGCGGCCGGCATTTCGGGCAGCATGCCCCCGAAGGCGAGATCCGCGCGCCCGGCTTCCAGCATCGAGGGGATCTCGTGCACCGGCACTCTCAGGCTGCGCAAACGGCAGTGGGGCGCCTGGGCACGCAAGGCCGCGAGAAAATCGCCCAAGTAGACGAACTCGGCCAGGTCCGACAAGCACAACGTGAAAATCCGCTCGGCCGTGGCCGGCTCGAAACGGGGCGATGTGAGCAAGTGCTCATGCAGTTCGCGCACGATGCGCTGCAGCGGCGTGCGCAAGGCCTGGGCGCGCGGCGTCAGGCTCAGGAAGCGGCCGGTGCGCACGAAAAGCGGATCGTCGAAGTGCTCGCGCAGCGCACGCAAGCCTTGGCTCACCGCTGGCTGCGATACTCCAAGCCGTTCGGCGGCGGCGGACACCTGCCCCGTTTGATACAAGGCATCGAGTGTCAGCAAGAGGTTCAGATCGAGATTGCGGAGACGCGACACGGGAATTATAAGCACCGCTTATAGTAAAAATGAGAGAAACACGATTGCTCGCGGCCCGATGGCTCTCTAAAGTCTACTGGATACTTCATTGTCCGCAACCCCGCAAGCGCGCCAGGTTGGCGCAAGCCGGCAGCACGGTAGCGGCGCATCGGCCAAGCCAGCAGCAAACTTCATGAATATATCCCGACAATTACCAGAATCTTCCACCAACGACCGCAGCCAGGCCGCACGCCAGTTGCCGCCACCGGGGCGTAGCGCGGGGCCGCTCGCGGGACTGCGCGTAATCGACCTCTCTCGCGTTGTGGCCGGCAACATGCTGACGCTGCAACTGGCCGATCTCGGCGCCCAGGTCATCAAGATCGAGCCGCCCGGCGCCGGCGATCCACTGCGCAACTGGCTCACGGAAGGCGTTCCCGTCTGGTGGCGTACCTATTGCCGGAACAAAAAGAGCATGGTGCTCAACCTGCGCTCGCCGCGCGGCCTGGAGTTGCTGCGCGAGCTGATCGCCACCGCCCATATCTTCGTCGAGAACTTCCGGCCCGGCACCCTCGAAAAAATGGGGCTGGCCCCCGCTGCGCTGCTGGCGCTCAATCCCAGGCTGGTGATCGCCCGGATCTCGGGCTGGGGCCAGACCGGCCCATTTCGCGACAAGCCCGGCTTCGGGTCGCTGATCGAGGCCTATAGCGGCCTGGCGCATAAAACCGGCTTTGCCGATCGGCCACCGGTACTGCCCAATCTAACGCTCGCCGACATGATCACCGGTTTGCATGGATCCACCGCGGTGCTTGCCGCGCTGCGGGCAGCCGAGCAGCCGGGGGGGCAAGGCCAAGTCGTGGATCTCTCGCTGTTCGACGCCATGCTGTCGTGCCTGGGGCCCGATGTCGCCGACTTCACGCTCAGCGGCCACGAGAATCCGCGCAACGGCAGCCGCAGCCCCACCGCCGCGCCTCGCAACGTATATCGCACCGCGGACGACGAATGGGTGGCGGTGTCGGCCACCACGCAGGCCATGACCGAGCGGCTGTTCCACGCCATCGGCAGGCCCGAGCTCGTCCACGACCCTCGTTCCGCGACCAACGCCGCCCGACTGCAACACATCGACTTCGTTGACGACGCCATCCAGGGCTTCATCGGCGGGCGCACGCGGGACGAGGTGCTGCGCCATTTCGACGCCGCGGAAGTGACTGTGGGACCCGTCATGCGCGCGTCCCAGTTGCTGACCGATCCTTTCGTGATCGGCCGCCAATCACTGGTCGGCATGCCGGACCCGGACGTCGGCGTGCTGCCGATGCACAACGTCGTACCACGCCTATCGCAAACGCCGGGTGGCCTGTGCGACGCCGCTCCCACTCTGGGCCAACACACCCGCGAACTGCTCGGCGAACTCGGCCTCTCGCCCGACGACATCGAAACCCTCATCCAGGAAGGCGTTGCATCGTGAACCCAGCGGAATTTCGTACCGGGCTGATCGTTCCCCTGGCCAACTCGCGCTTCGTCGCCAAGGCCCATGAGCGCGGCGTGGACATGATCCTACTGGACCTAAAGGACGGCGTCGCCGCCGAGCCCTTGCTGCGCAACCTGGAACGCCAGACGTCCCGACCGGACGACACAGTGCGTCTGCTGGTCCTGAGCGATATCGCGGCCGCGACTCACGCCCCAAGCGCAAGCCTCGCCCTTCAGAAGGAACCGGGACACAAGACAGCCCACGCAAACGGCTCCGTGCCTGGAGAAGCCGAGCAGCCTGCGGGCCGCGAGATGAAAGAAGAGTCAATTCTTGCAAGTCGCCCCCCGAATCTTGGCATAGAAGAGCGTAAAAAAAATCGACTTCCGTTGCATAAGCACTTCTTATAGCAACTATGAAAAACGCATCGTTGCTACGTAAAGACATCACTATTAATCTTGTGATGTGCAGTTCACATACCATTTCACCAATAATTCGGAGGCATTATGAATGCAAAACCTACCCATATGGCACCACGTCGCCGTGGCATTTGGCTCAGCCTCTTAATAACGGCTCTATTCGGTCAGGCCGCTAGCGCCATGGCCGCCGACTTCCCCTGCGATACCGTTCGATTGGTCGAACCCTATCCGGCTGGCGGGGGCGCCACGTCGATCATCGCGAGAATGGTTGCCGACGAGCTTTCCAACGATATCGGAAAAACCGTCATTGTCGATAACAGACCCGGCGCAAGCGGTAACATAGGTTCCGCCTTCGTTGCTCGCGCAAAGCCTGATGGATGCACGCTGCTCATTGGCACCGATGCCACTCACGCCGGAAACTATTATTTATTCAAAGACTTTCCTTATCATCCGGTCAACGACTTCACACCCATCACCATGGCGGCGAAGAACCTACTGGTTCTGGTGGCAAATCCCTCTCTTCCCGTGAAGAGCATTGACGATCTGATACAGTATGCTCACGACAATCCGGGCAAGCTTTTCTATGGAACTCCTGGGATAGGATCACCGCATCATTTGTCCGGAGAGTTATTCAATCAACTGGCCAACACTGAAATCAACCATGTGCCTTATAGCGGCAATGGCCCAGCCATGAGCGACGTTCTCGGTGGGCAAATCATGTTGATGTACTCGAGCATGGCTCCGGCGCTACCACACATTCAAGAGGGCAAGTTTATTCCTCTAGGCATCACCGAAGACCTGGCCTTCTCCTCCCTACCCAACTTGCCGCCAATCAAAAACAACCTGCCTGAGTTTGAAATGGGCTCTTGGATAGGCTTCTTCGCACCGGCAGGCCTGTCGGATGAGATCTTGTCGGCCTTGCATAAGTCCATTACCAAAACACTGACCGCACCCGATGCCGTCAAGCGCTTGAACGACCTTGGATTGGTGTCCATCGCCAACTCCCCAGAGGAATTTTCGGCGCAACTCAAAGCCAGCTTTGAGCAACGTGGCGAGTTGATCCGTTCCACCGGCATCCGGCTCGAGTAAAGAGGAGATAGGGGAAAATCGTGAGCGGCAAATATGATCCAGCAACATTTATTCAAAGAACATTCCACGATGCGCGGGAGCGTTTTTTACGGGACGAAGAATCTCCAGTTGCCTATTTTCGATCCTGCGTGAAGCAAATTGAAGAACTGGAGCCCAGCGTCAAAGCATGGGCCTCGCTCCGCCTTGAAGATGCGCTACGCGACGCAGCGGCGTCGGAGGCACGTTATCGGGCCAAACGCCCCTTGTCCTTGATCGATGGGATGCCAATTGGCATCAAAGACGTTCTTTCCACCAAGGATATGCCAACCAATTTTGGCATTATCGGAAACGAGAACCACACTCGCTTCGACTCGCCCATTGCCCAAGCCTTGCGGGATGCCGGGGCGATTATCCTGGGAAAGACCACAACCACCGAGCTGGCCTTTGGCGATCCGAGTGAGACGAAAAACCCTTTCGATCTGACGCGGACGCCTGGCGGCTCATCGAGCGGTTCGGGCGCGGCTGTAGGCGCGCGGATGGTGCCTGCAGCCATTGGCACCCAAGTCGGCGGCTCTTTGATTCGTCCAGCTAGCTACAACGCCAACTTTGCCCTCAAGCCGACTATCGGCGGCCTCAATCGGGGCGAGGATCTCAATTATTCACACTTGGCCTGCGGGGTGCATGCTGGATCGCTGATCGATATGTGGCGCGTCACGATCGAAATCGCCAAGCGCGTCGGCGGCGATCCTGGATACCTGGGCGTAGTGGGAAACGACGATTTGGCAAATGCCTGCGTGCCCCAGACCATCGCCCTCATTGAAACCGAAGGCTGGAGCGAAACCGAGCAGACAACACGCGACGGGTTCCACGCCTTCCGCACACAGCTCGAAAGTGCCGGCATCACCACCCTGACCAAAGACAATAACGTCCATATCCGAAGGTTCGAACAAGTGATCGCCAATGCCAAGGAGTTGACGCTGGGAATCATCGCCTGGGAGGGGCAGTGGTATCTGGGAAGAATGCTAGGGAAAGGCTGATTTATTCGGCATGATGCCCGAGGATTTGAGATAATGTAGGCATATTTTGATTCTGTGCCGATCAATCATGCAAAAGAGCTTCTCCGACTTCGAGTACACCCAGGCTCGCGAG
>JALOAI010000052.1 GCA_023228945.1 Pigmentiphaga sp.
TCAGGACGCCGGCGCTGGCGCCCTTGCCGACGCCGACCATGATCGACATCGGCGTCGCCAGCCCCAATGCGCAGGGACAGGCGATGATCAGAACCGAAACGGCCACGACCAGCCCGTAGGCGAAGCGCGGCTCGGGACCCCAGATGCCCCAGACGATGAAGGCCAGAATCGCGATGACGATGACCAGCGGCACGAACCAGCCCGAGACCTGATCGGCCATGCGCTGGATCGGCGCGCGCGAGCGCTGCGCATCGGCGACCATCTGCACGATGCGCGACAGCATGGTATCGCGGCCGACCTTTTCGGCGCGGATCACCAGCGCCCCGGTCTGATTCAGCGTGCCGCCGATGACCTGATCGCCCACAGTGCGGGTGACAGGCATGGATTCGCCGGTGACCATCGCTTCATCAAGCGAGGAGCGTCCGTCCTCGACGACGCCATCGACCGGCACGGTCTCGCCGGGCCGCACACGCAGCCTGTCGCCGAGGGCAACGTGCTCGACCGGAACGTCTTCCTCCACGCCATCGTCACCGACGCGCCGCGCCGTCTTCGGCGCCAGATCGAGAAGCGCCCTGATCGCGCCCGAGGTCTGCTCACGGGCGCGCAGTTCCAGCACCTGGCCAAGCAGCACCAGAACGGTGATGACCGCCGCCGCCTCGAAATAGACCGCGACCGTGCCATCTTCCGCGCGAAAGGCGGCGGGGAAAATACCCGGCGCAAGGGCGGCGACGATGCTGTAGGCCCAGGCGACGCCCGTGCCCATGGCGATCAGGGTGAACATGTTGAGGCTGCGATTGACCAGCGACGCCCAGGCGCGCTCAAAGAACGGCCATCCGCACCACAAAACCACCGGCGTCGCCAGAACGAGCTGAATCCAGATCGATATCCGCATCGGCACCAGATGATGCAGCGCGGGCACGAGGTGGCTGCCCATTTCGAGCACGAAGACCGGAGCGGCGAGGACCAGCCCGATCCAGAAGCGCCGTGTCATGTCGGCGAGTTCCGGGCTGGGGCCGATGTCGGCAGTCACCATTAACGGCTCCAGCGCCATGCCGCAGATCGGGCAGCTTCCCGGCCCGTCCTGCCGGATCTCGGGATGCATCGGACAGGTCCAGATCGCTCCCTCGGGCGCGTCCGGAGCGGGCGCCGCGTCTCCTGCCAGATATCGGGCGGGGTCCGCCTTGAATTTCGCCTTGCAGGAAGCCGAGCAGAAATAGTGGGTGTGGCCCTCATGGGTCAGGTGATGTTCCGCCGTTTGCGGATCGACCTCCATGCCGCAGACGGGGTCCTTCACAAGATGCTCATCTTTCGAATGGGCATGATTGTGGGAATGATGCTGGTGCTCGCCGTGTCCGTTCATTCTCTAATCCGCCGCCCCGTTTGAACCTTCGAAACTCACCTTGCCTCGACCTTGCCAAACAGCGCGTTCAGCCCCTCGGCCATCGTCGGGTGCGCAAGAATGGCGTCGCGCAGGACGCTGTAGGACAAGCCGCCAAGCATGGCCGCCTGCACCACGGCCATCACTTCCCCGGCCTCCGAACCGATCATCGCAAAGCCCGCGATCCGGTCTTGCGGATCGACCAGCGCCTTCATGAAGCCGGCTGTCCGCGAGGTCGTCCGCGTCCGCAACACAGCCTTCATCGGCAGTTTCGCGACGCGCAAATCCATTCCACTGGCGCGCGCGTCGGCCTCGCTCATGCCGATGCGGGCCAGCGGCGGGTCGATGAACATGCAATAAGGCATCAGCCGCCCGGTGGTCGTTCTGTCTCCACCATCGAGATTGTCGCGGATAATTCGGAAATCATCGAGCGATGCGTGGGTGAATTGCGGACTTCCCGCGCATTCTCCGATGGCCCATACGTCCCTTGCAGTCGTCTCCAGTCGATCGTTCACCTTGATGGTGCCGCGATCCGTCAGCGCAATGCCTGCGTCTTCAAGCCCTATGCCTTGCGTGTTGGGGGTGCGGCCGGCAGCGACCAGAATGTCCGTGCCTTCGATCGTTCTTAAACCGCCCGGCGTCCGAATGGTGGCGCGCACGCTTTCGCCCGACCGGCCCTCTACCTTCTCGATTTCGGCCGACAAAAGCACCTCGACGCCCTCCGCCTCCAGAATCCGCCAAACTTCTTCGGAAACATCCTCATCCTCGCGCGTCAGCAGTCGCGGGCCACGGTCGATAATCGTGACGCGGCTGCCGAAACGCCGGTAGGCCTGCGCAAGTTCAAGGCCGACATAGCCCCCGCCGAGAACGATCAGATGTGCCGGCAACCGGTCCAGTTCGAGCGCTTCGATATGGGTGAGCGGTCCGGCTTCGGCGAGCCCTGGAACGGGCGGTATGGTTGCATGTGTTCCAAGATTGAGAAACAGCTTTTCAGCGACGAGCAGCCGCGTCCCGCCATCGTGGAGCGCAACTTCGATCGTCTTTGATCCGACGAGGCGGGCGTTGCCCATGATGAGTTCCGCGCCCGTCGCCTCGTAGCGTTCGAGATGAAACGCAACCAGACCCTCGACCATGGCGCGCTTGCGCGCCACAACCGTCTTCATGTCGACCGAGACAGGGCCGGCGGCAACGCCGTACTCCCCGGCGTGGGCAACGGCATGCGCGATGCCCGCGCTCCAGATCTCGTTCTTGCTGGGCAGGCAGTTGATGTTGGGGCACGAGCCGCCGATCCAGCGCCGCTCGATGACAGCCACCTTCTGGCCGGCTTGCGCCATATGCCAGGCGAGGTATTTTCCGCCTTCGCCACTGCCGATTACGACGGCGTCGTAGCGCTCCGCTTCCATCAACTACGCGTCCTTCAGCAACACCGCCCCTATCCAAGCGATGAAAATATGCCACCCGGCCCTCTATGCGGGATCATGTCATACTCTTGCGGGGTCGGACAATTACTGTTGCTATTGCGAGCAGCCCCTTGAAGTGGCCTTACTGCCAGTTTCGGCGCCGTCGCATCATTTCTGGGCCGGGGCCTTAAAATGGGCCGGGATCATGGAGTGGAGTGGGTTCTGCTCCGGCTGTATTGTCCGAAAGGGAACATGCCGACTTGCGAAGGATTGGCCGACTTTCTGTAGGAGAAAATCATGTCTTTGAACGATAAAGTCATATTGGTAACCGGCGCTGGCCAGGGGATCGGACGCGGCATTGCGCTGCGGCTTGCAAAGGAAGGCGCCAACCTCGCGCTGGCCGATGTCAAGGCCGACAAGCTCGACTCCGTTCGCAAGGAAGTCGAAGCGCTCGGACGCAAGGCCACCACCGTTGTTGCCGATGTCAGCAAACGCGACGATGTCTACGCCGCTATCGACCATGCGGAAAAGCAACTCGGCGGGTTCGACGTCATCGTCAACAATGCCGGCATCGCTCAGGTCAAGCCGATCGCCGACGTCACGCCCGAGGACATGGACCTGATCTTCCGCATCAATGTCGACGGCGTGCTCTGGGGTATCCAGGCGGCTGCGAAGAAATTCAAGGATCGCGGACAGAAAGGCAAGATCATCAACGCCTGCTCGATCGCCGGACATGACGGTTTCGCCATGCTTGGCGTCTATTCGGCGACCAAGTTCGCCGTGCGGGCGCTAACGCAAGCCGCCGCCAAGGAATATGCCAGCGCGGGCATCACGGTGAACGCCTATTGCCCCGGCATCGTCGGCACCGACATGTGGGTGGAGATCGATGAGCGTTTTTCCGAGATCACTGGAACGCCGAAGGGCGAAACCTACAAGAAGTATGTCGAAGGCATCGCTTTGGGTCGCGCGCAGACACCGGAGGACGTGGCAGCGTTGGTCGTCTTCCTCGCGGGCGCCGATTCCGACTACATCACAGGACAGTCGATCCTGACCGATGGCGGTATCATCTACCGATAAGGCCGCCTGCCAAATCGCGAACGTTCAGAAGCGCCCGCACGGGAAACGGCCTTGTGAGAATTTCTCCCTTCAGCGGAATGGTTGCGTCTGGAAGAGCCGCGTTTTGTCGGAGAGAATTGTCCTCTTGTTGCTGGGCATGGCATCGCCGCCTTCGGCCGCCATTCGCACCACAGGTTCTTGACCGGCATTCGACGCCTACTGAAGAGCGGTCGGTTCCTCATCTACGCGCGTTTCGGGCGGGATTGCCGTCATCCGGTCAAACCCCTGACTGGTATGAAGGCTCTACCGGGCCGGCGTCCCGTGCGCGGCGCAGTGAGACCGCGCTGCGCGCCCGGATTGGATCTGCAAGAAGCCTGAGGCCGTTCAGCACCACTAGCACCGTGCCGCCTTCGTGTCCGACGACCGCGAGCGGCAGCGGCAGGGCGAAGAACAGGCTCGAGGCGACCAGAAGCAGCATCATGCCGATGGCGAAAATCAGATTCTGACGGATGATCCGGCGGGTGCGGCGCGCCAACCGATGCGCCGCGGCAAGGCGGGCCATGTCCTCCGACAACAGCGCGACATCGGCTGCCTGCAAGGCGACGTCGCTGCCCGCTGCGCCCATGGCGATGCCGACATCGGCCCGCGCCAGCGCGGCGGCGTCGTTCACCCCGTCGCCGACAAAGGCCACCTTTCCATTCTTCGCCAGTTCGCCCACCAACCGGACCTTGTCTTCAGGTAGCAGATCGGCATGGACATCCTTTGCCTCCAGTCCGAGTTCCGCGGCGATCCGCAAGCCGACAGGGCGCCGGTCGCCGGTCATCATGGCGATAGTATCTACCCCAGCCGTCCTGAGCGCAGCCAGTCCGGCGGCCGAGGTCTCGCGCGGACGGTCGGCGACGGTGAGCGCACCATAGACCCGATCTCCCCGCCCCAGCCACACCACGGTCTGGCTACCATCCGTCAGCTGCGCAAATTCGGGCGCATCCAGCGATGCGCCCATACGCGCGGCCATGCGCGGATTGCCGGCCCAGAGCGCGCCCACGGCATCCTCCCCCGTAATTCCCTCACTGGGCACGGTTTCCACATCGCGCACCTCGGCGGCGGTTATGCCTTTTTCGTCGATGTGGCGGCGGATCGCATCGGCAATTGGATGTTCGGAATGCGCCTCGAGACCGGCGATCAATGACAGGAACCGCTCTTCGGCCTGTGTTCCTGATTCCGACGCGATCACCTGCGTCACTTCGGCCTTGCCTGTGGTCAGCGTACCGGTCTTGTCGAAGGCGAAGATATCGACATCGGCCAGCGTCTCCAGCGCCGCGCCGCCCTTGAACAGCACGCCCCCGCGCGCGGCCGCCGCCAGCGACGAGAGGATCGCGGCCGGGACCGATATCACCACCGCGCAGGGGCTGGCCGCGACCAGCAGCGTCGCGGCGCGATAAAGCGCATCCTGCATTGTCCAGCCGAGTGCGAGGAATATAGCGAGAGCCAGCACCGCGCCGGCGAGAACCGCGATGGTATAGCGCTGGCCGAACCAGGCGCTGAACCGTTCGGAAGGAGCGCGTGCGGCCTGAGCCTCGGTCACCAGTTCGATCATCCGCGCCACGGTGCTTTCCGCGACCGGACGGGTAACGCGGACGAGCAGCACGGCGTTGAGGTTCACCGTGGCCTCGAACACCTTTGCGCCGGGGCCCTTGCCGACCGGCATCGATTCGCCGGTGATCGTCGCCTCATCGAGCGAGCCTTCCCCTTCCGCCACCTCGCCATCGGCCGGCACACGCGCACCGGGGCGCAGCACCACCAGGTCGCCGGCGACGAGATCGCCCACCGGAACTTCCGTGACGACGCCGTCGGGAGCGCGCCTGAGCGCGGTGTCGGGACGCAACGCCATCAGCGCCTCGACGGCATGGCGCGCTCGGCCCATCGCCCGCTGCTCCAACGTGGTCGACAGGCTGAACAGCGTCAGCAGCACCGCCCCTTCGAGCGCAGCGCCCACCGCGGCGGCGGCAAGGGCGGCCACGATCATCAGAAGATCGATGTCGAGAACCCGCTCGCGCCAGAGCGACGTCAGGGCCCGGACCCCGGTCGGCACACCACCGGCCAGATAGACCAGCACGAGACCGACCGGCCCCCAAAGACCGGGGCTCAAAAAGGCATCGACAGTTGCAAGCGCCATCCCGGCAAGCGTGATGCTGGTCAATGCTGTCATGAAGCGGTCGGAAGAAAGGTCGATTTGCAATTTGTGTTCCTGGCTGTGCCGCGACGGCGGCAGTGGCTGGGGAAACCGGGCAGCGGTGCGCCATACGGACTGGCGTTACATTCCCGGTCGATCAGGTTCCGTTATTCCATCACGGCATCGAGCTTACCTCCAGGGCCGCACCGCTGGCAGCCGCGATCAGCACCACGAGCCAGGGCGGAAATTTCCAGCTCATCAGGGCCACGAAACAGATCAGCGCCAGCGCAAAATCGTGGGGCGAGCCAACCGCGCTGATCCAGAGCGGATCGTAGAGCGCGCCGCCCAGAATGCCGACCACGGCGGCATTGGCCCCCGCCATCGGCGCCCGCACGCCGGAGCGTGCGCGCAGCGTGTTCCAGAACGGCAGCGCGCCGACAAGAAGCAGGAAGCCCGGCAGGAAAATCGCAAGAAGGGCAAGCGCCGCGCCGGCGATCCCGTTCGGTCCGGGTTCGAGCAGCATGCCGAGATAGGCGGCGAAGGTGAAGAGCGGCCCCGGAACGGCCTGGGCCGCACCATAGCCGGCCAGGAACGCATCGGGGGTGACCCAGCCCGTGCGGACCACTTCGGCTTCCAGCAAAGGCAAGACCACATGGCCGCCGCCAAATACCAGCGCACCAGCGCGATAGAAGGCGTCGATCACTGCCAACCCCTGCGCGGGAAACAGCGCCACCGCCAGCGGCAGGCCGAAGATCAGGATGAAGAACAGGGCCAGTGCAATTATTCCCGCCTGCCGCGAGACCGGGAAATGCAGCGCTTCACCCGGCGCTCCCGCCGTGTCCCGGCAAAGCCAGAGCCCGGCGAGCCCACCGAGCAGGATTGCACCCAGCTGACCCGTGGCTCCCCCGATCAGCACCGCCATCAATACGGCGGCGAGCGCGATCGTCTGGCGTGAGCGGTCGGGGCAGAGCGTGCGCGCCATCCCCCAGACAGCCTGCGCCACAATGGCCACCGCCACCAGTTTCAACCCATGCAGCACCCCGATGCCAAGCGGGCCTGAAAACGCCCCAGCTCCAAGCGCGAACAGCATCAACAGCAGGGCGGAAGGCAAGGTAAAGCCAAGCCAGGCAGCCAGCGCACCCACCGGTCCGGCACGCTGCAAGCCCAATGCGAAGCCGACCTGGCTGGATGCCGGCCCGGGAAGAAATTGGCACAGCGCGACCAGATCGGCATAGCCCCGATCGTCGATCCAGCCGCGCCGGGCGATGAATTCCTCGCGGAAATAGCCCAGATGCGCGATCGGTCCTCCGAAGGACGTCAGACCCAGTTTCAGGAAGGCAGCCAGAACCTCGCCGGGTGTTCCTTGTCGTCGGCGCTGAGTCACAACATTCAGCGTGTCATTGGCGGGCATGATCTCTCCGTGATGCTCGCGATTTCTGGGACTCGCCAGACGCCCTGAAAGGGCGCATGCGATCATTGTCCCTGTAATGGGGCAATGGAACAGACAGGTGACTGCCGAAGCGCGCGCCTCGTCGTTTCATCAGCTTCGCAAGTGGTGTCCACGGGACCGCACCCCGCAAGAGAGATAACGGATGAATCATGCCGTGGTTGTCCGGGGAAGACCAGCCTGCGGACGACGGCCCTCCAGAAGGTCGGCGTCGGTGGCGAGCGCATCAGCCATGAAGTCCATGAAGGCACGGATACGGGCGGTGTTGCGTAGGTCCTCATGGGTCAGCAGCCACAGATCGAGCCGGAAATCTTCCGGAAACATCGCGATCCGGACAAGATCGGGGGTGCGGTCGGCTACGGCGCAGGGCAGCGGCGCAAGGCCGATTCCGGCCCTCGCCGCGGCAATCGCGGCCGAAATCGAGTTGGTGCGATAGATCGGCCGCATTTTCGGCAGCCAACCCGCCAACTGATGACCGATCGCTCCATGTGACCGGCCGAAGCCGATCCAGTCACTGCCGGCAAGATCGTCATCGAGCCCCTGAGCGGCGCGTTCTGCCGAGGCATAGGCTCCGAAGGCCAGCCGGCCGACGCGCCGGCCGACCAATGTTTCCTGCGGCGTGTTGCCGATGCGCAGTGCGACATCGGCCTCGCGTCGGGTCAGGTCCAGGGGAGTGTCCGAAACGATCACTTCCAATTCGATCCCCGGCTGCGCTGCATGGAAGGCCGCCAGATGCGGCGGCAATAACCCGATCGCCAGCATATCGATAGCTGTGATGCGGATAAGCCCGCTCAGGCGCTGGTCCTGTCCGGTCACCTGACGCGACAGGGCGATAATTTCCTCGTCGATCCGGATGGCGGTCTCCTGCATGGCCTCTCCGGCGCCCGTCAGCGCATAGCCGTCCGGCAACCGCTCGAAGAGCCGGACGCCCAGACGTTCCTCGAAGGCGCCGAGACGGCGAAACACGGTCGAGTGCGTTACGCCAAGGCTGCGCGCTGCGCCAGACAGCGTGCCCGCCCGGGCCACAGCGAGAAAGAAGCGCAGATCGTCCCAGTTCTGGTTCTGTGCATCCATGAAGGATCACCCCTTCCAAGTCTGCTCCCATTGCCGGCAGGCTGCCGCCATCTTGCCCGCAACACCGCGCGTTCGCATTGCCTCGTGAGAAAAGCTTGACCACGATCATTGCTCCATTAAGTATGTGACTGCTCACTTACTAGGTGTTTTATGCGAAAATCCGCGGAATTGCGCAAGGCCGAAATCGTCGCGGCCGTCCTCGACCTGGCCGACCAGATCGGACCGGACCGGGTGACGACAGGCGCTGCGGCATCGGCGGTCGGCGTCAGTCAGGCTGCCCTGTTCCGGCATTTCCCGACCAAGGCCGCGATGTGGCTTGCCGTCGCAGATCATGTGGCCGGGGAACTGTCGATAGAATGGGAACGGGCCCTGGCGAAGACTGATGACCCTGTCGACCGACTCAAAGCGCTGATGGCCGCGCAGCTTGGGCAGATCGTGGCAACGCCGGCGCTGCCGATGCTGCTGTTCTCGCGCGAGCTGAATGTCGGCAATGACGATTTGCGCGCGGCCTTTCGAAGCCTGCTGATGAAGTTTCAGGGGCTGATTGTGGCCGAACTGGCTCGCGGTCAGGACGCCGGCTGCCTGCGCCGCGAAGTCGCCCCGGAGGATGCCGCCGTTCTGCTGACGTCGCTGGTGCAGGGCATGGCGATCCGCTGGTCGCTCGGGGCGCGCAACTTCTCGCTGATCGGGGAAGGAAAGCGGCTCCTTGAAGTACAACTTCGGCTTTTGACCGTGAAGGAGGATTAGGCCATGCGGCGTCGGTGGATGTTCGGTGCAGCGGCAGTGGTTCTCTTGTTCGGCGTGGGTGTGCTGTTCCTCACCGAGCGGCCGCTCACGGTCAACGTGGTGCAGGCCGAGCAGGATGTGGCCCTGCGCATCTACGGCCTCGGTTCGGTCGAGGCGCGGATTCTCAGCCGGGTGGGATTCGAGGTCGGGGCTGCCCTGACCGGGCTGGCCGCCGACGTCGGGGACCGGGTAGTCAGGGGGCAGGAACTGGCGACCCTCGATCCAGCCGAGCAGGAAGCGCGCACCGCCCGCGCCCGCGCCGCGGTCGAGGCCAATGTCGCCGCCCTCGCCCGCGCCGAGGCAACGGTGGCGCGTGCCAGTACCGTTCTGGCGCAGCGCCAGGCGGCAAATCAGCGTCAGCAGGGATTAGCGCAGCGCGATGTGACCTCGATCCAGCGCGCCGAGGAAGCGCAGCGCGACGAAGATGTGGCCCGTGCCGATCTTGCGGTCGCCGAGGCGGATGTGGCGGTGATCCGTGCTCAGAGCGTGGATGCGGCGGCCGCCCTGCAACAGGAGAAGGTCCTTCTCGCCCGTCATCGGCTGACCGCACCCTATGACGCGGTGATTATCACGCGCCATGCCGAAGCGGGAACGGTGGTGCGGGCCGGCGACCCGATCTTCACCCTGATCGCTCCCGAAACGGTCTGGATCCAGGCCTATGTCGATGAGGAGCGCGCCGGCCAGCTTGCGCTTGGCCAGCCTGGCACGATCCGGCTGCGCTCGCAGCCGCAGGCTGAGTTCCAAGGCATTATCGCCCGCATCGGGCTTGAAAGCGACCGGGTCAACGAGGAACGCCGGATCTGGCTGACCTGCACGGACTGCCCCGAGCCTATGTATCTCGGCGAACAGGCCGAAGTACGCATCACCACCGGCAACCGTGACAGTGCGCTGATGGTACCGGAGGTGGCGATCACCGGTTTCGACGGACATCGCGGCCAGGTCTGGCTGGTGCGGGACGGACGGCTGGAGCAGGCCGAACTGACTTTTGGCGCGCGCGATGATCGTGGCCGGGTCGAAGTCACGGGCAGTCTGCCGGATAGCACCGCCATCGTCGCCCGGATGCCGCAAGGCGCAACCGAGGGGCGGCGGGTGCGGATCATCGCCACGCCATGAACCTTGCCCTCAAGGATATAAGGCACGGGCTGTTCCGCTTCGTCCTCACCTGTTTCGGGCTGGGGCTCCTGATGACGGTCGTGCTGTCGATGATCGGCATCTATAACGGTCTTGTCGCCGATGCCCTGGCTGTGGTGAAAGCCCCGGCGGCGGATGTCTGGGTGGTCGAGAGCGGCACCAAGGGGCCGTTCGCCGAAGCCTCGAACATCCCGCTGACCACGCGCGATGCGGTGGCGCGGATGCCTGGCGTCGCCCAAGCCGGGGCGATCAACTTCCAGAACATCGAGGCTTCCCATGCCGGCGCATCGCTGCGGCTCTACGTCATCGGTTATGAGCCGGGCCATCCCGGCGGCCCGCAGCGCATCGCCGAGGGGCGCGGCATCGGTACAAGCCATTTCGAACTGGTGGCAGATCGCAAGGCCGGACTTCTGACTGGCGAGACGATCCGTCTCGGGCGCAACCGTTTCACCGTGGTCGGGCTGGTCGAAGGGGCAATGAACGCAGGCGGTGATCCGGCGGTCTATATCACGCTGGCGGACGCGATGGCGCTACAGACCGAGCTTGACCCCGCAGCCCAGCGCGTTCAGGCGGCACGGGGCGCCGTTTCGGTCAAGTCCGCCTCGGTCGCGGCCGTGATCGCGCGGGTAGCGCCGGGCGCGGATGTCGAACTGCTGACTGCAACAGTACGGCAATGGAAACATCTGGCGGCGCTGACGCAAGCCGAGCAGGAGGACATTCTGGTCTCCTCGGTGGTCGATCTGGCGCGGCGGCAAATCGGCCTGTTTCTCGGCATCCTGCTCAGTGTTTCAGCGGTAGTGATCGCGCTCATCATCTACACGATGACGATGGAGAAGCTGAAGCAGATCGCCACGCTGAAGCTGATCGGCGCGCCCGACCGCACCATCATCGGGCTGATCGTGCAGCAGGCGCTGATCCTCGGCGCTTCAGGCTGGGGGATCGGGCTCGTGCTGATCCTGACGGTGAAGGACTATTTCCCGCGCCGGGTGGTGCTGGAACCGTTCAATGTGATGGTGCTGGCCGGGATCATCTTCGCCGTCTGCATCGCCGCCTCAGGCCTTGGCGTGCGGGCGGCAATGAAGGTCGATCCGGCCACGGCCCTGGGGAGCTGACATGACGGACGGCGAAATCCTGATCGACGTGAAGGGTGTGGCCAAGCATTTTGGCGAGGGCGAAACCCGTGTCGATGCGCTGCGCGACGTCGACCTTCAGGTCCGCGCCGGAGAGGTGATCGCGCTTCTTGGCCCCTCCGGCTCGGGCAAAACCACGCTGCTCAACGTCATCGGCTGCATCCTCGCGCC
>JALOAI010000053.1 GCA_023228945.1 Pigmentiphaga sp.
GGCAATGTCTGGCAGATGGTGGACGGGCTGCGCATCGCCGCCGATGGCACGATCAATCTCTGGAGCGCTGATCGCCCCGGCAGCGGCGAGTGGGTCTCGACCGGCGTCAAGTACGGGCCGGGCGGCCGTCATGGTTTTCCGGTCAGTCTTCATGATGAGCGCGGCGACGGCTTCGACCTTTCGCTTCTGTTCCTGCCCAGCGAGGTGACCTCCGACGAGGATGACGCCCTGATCGGCGACTGGGTGTGGGGCCGCTGGGAAGGGCGGGAAACCGTTGCCTACCACGGCGGCAACTGGAGCTACGGGTCGAACGCGGGTCTCTTCCACCTGCGCCTGCACAACGCCCCTTCGCACTCGAACACGAGCATCGGTGCCCGCCTCGCAAAGGTGATCTGACCCCTGCCTTCCGAGTTCTGATGGTCCGCCGATAGGCGGGCCGTCCACCCGGCGAAACCGCGAAGGCGGTCTGCGGATATGGGCACCCCGCACTGATGAGCCAGCCCAGCGAGAGGAGAGTTTGCCATGTCACGGCAGATGCAGTTCTCTGATGTGTATCCCGCCGCGCGCGACACCGATACCAGCCGCGCGGCCGCCGCGTCCGTCGCGCCCAGCGCCGCCCGCGTGCGCTCCATGGTGATGAACGCCATTCGCGCATCGGCCCATGACGGCCTCACCGCCGACGAGGTGGCCGGCCGCATCGGCATGTCGATCCTGACGGTGCGCCCTCGGGTGTCCGAGCTGGGCAAGGCCGGTGCTATCGTGGACGCCGGCATTCGCCGCCCCAACCAGTCCGGCCGCCGCGCCATCGTCTGGAGGGCGCGGGCATGAGCCAGTCCATTAAGGCGATCCACGTCTGTCGCCGCCAGGTGCAGGGCCTCGAAGATGATGGCGACTGGCGCGACTTCCTCGAACAGGTGTCCGGCTCGCGTTCGGTCAAGGAGATGAGCGAGCGCCAGCGCGAAAAGGTGATTGCCGAGCTGCGCCGTCGCGGCGCGAAGGCCGCCCGTCCGTTCCGAAAATCCGACAAGGCACATGTGCGAAAGGTCTTCGCGATCTGGGGTGAGATGTGCCGGGAAGGCATCCCCGACAAGCCGAGCCGTGACGGTCTTCGCGCCTTCGTTGCCCGCGTCACCCGCTCTGACGATCGGCCGGACGGCGTCGGCGATCCCGAATGGCTCGACCCGGCCGCCGCGCGCATGGTCACCGAGGCCCTGAAATCGTGGCGCGGCCGCGAACTGGCAAAACGAAAGGCAGGATGATGAGCGAAGTCGCAGAGCTGAATATCGAGGTTTCATCCGGTGCCGATCACGTCGCCATGAATGTCCGCTCGGGTGGCGTGGCGGTGCAGGTGGTGCTGACGCGGGAGACGGCCGGCGCGCTGGCCGAGGTCCTCGCTCGCGCCGCCAGTGGGCAGGAGGCGCTGGGCGATGAAGAGTGACCTTATCGATCTGGAGGTGCAAATCCATGCGCGCACCGAGCGGGCGATCCTCGTTTCCGATGACGGCGATCGTGAGCGCGCTGTCTGGCTGCCGCTCGCGCATGTCGAGGTCGCGCCGAATGGCAGATACCATGTGGTGACGATGCCGGAATGGCTGGCGCTCGACCGGGGGCTGATCTGATGGCTCGCCGCAAGAACAGGTCCTGGCGCGTCAAGATCGACAAGGCCGGCCTCGCCCGCCTCGGCAGCGCGCTCGTTTCAGCCCACGACGACATGATGGCCGAAGGTTATGTCATGTGCGCCACGTCCGGCCTCTGGCGCACGCGGCGCGGCACCTATACCGCCCGGCTCGCCTATCGGCGCAGCGACCGCACTATGAGCATCGTTCACACCATTCGCGGCATCCAGCTCGGGGCCGGCGATGTCTGACGATCCGGTCATGGACGAACTGGACGATCTGCCTCCGACCCTTCGGCGCATCGCCGAGGTGGCCGGGATGACGGCGGCCGTCCAGATCGCCCATGACCATGGCGGCACCGAGATCTATATCCGCAAGAAACTCGACGGCGACCATATCCTTGTTCGCTCGGTCGGCATGCGAGCGGCCGCCCTGATACTCGACGCCCTCGGCGCGGGCGCGCTTGAGGTTCCGCTGGGGCCGAGCTGCTATGGCCGCCAGCTCACCAGAGCCATCGCCGCCCGCCTTGCGGCAGGTCATTCCGAAAGCCAGATCGCCCGCGCCCTCGGTTGTCATATCCGCACCGTGCGCCGTCATCGCGCCAACCTGCCGACATCGCAGCTCGACCTGTTCGGGTGATCTTGCGCAGCCGCGCTTTTCCGTACATCGTAAGCAGGGAATGCCGGGACCCCGGACGCGTGTCCGGGTCGTTGTTTGGCACCGCATTGGCCACGCTGGTTTGCAACTGAAACGCAAATCAAGCCGGACCAATGACCATTCTGGAAATCCAGCGACAGCTTGCCGCCCTCGGTTTTGATCCGGGTCCGATCGACGGGGTCATCGGGCCGCGCACCCGCGCCGCCATCCGTGCCTTCCAGGCCTCGCGCGGCCTGCTCGTGGACGGGATCGTCGGGCCGCAGACGCGGGCCGCCTTCGCTGCCGCCGCGCCTGCGCCCGTAGCGCCATCCGCGCCGTCCTCGTCTCCGGCCGCCTCGATCGTGCCGGCGGCCTGGATGCCGCGCGCCGCCATGCGCCGCGTGCATCTGCACTGGACGGCCGGCGCGTACAACGCCAACGGTCTCGACCAGAATGCCTATCACCTCCTGATCGACGGCACCCCGAAACTGGTACGCGGCAAGTGGCCGATCAGCGCCAACGTGAACTGTCCGCGCGGTGCCTATGCCGCCCATACCCTCAACGCCAACACCGGGGCGATCGGCGTCTCGATCTGCTGCATGGGCGGGCCGGGTGTGACGATGGCGAGCCACGGCAAATATCCGATGAAGCGTGAGCAGTGGGAGATGGCTGTGCAGGCCGTCGCCGAGCTTTGTCGCTTCTATGCGATCCCCGTCACGGACAAGGCGGTGCTGACCCATGCCGAGGTGCAGCCGAACCTCGGCGTTCGCCAGAACGGCAAATGGGACATCGCCACCCTTTCCTTTGACCGCTCATTCGACACCGCGCGCAAGGTGGGCGACCGCCTGCGCCGTGAGGTCGCTGCCCGTCTTTGAACCGGAGAAAGCCACCAATGCCTCTCAAGCTTCCCGTCGCCCTCGTGATCGCCGCGCTTCTTGTCGTGGCGCTCGTAGCCTTCTCATCCGCATCTGCCATGGCGGCCGACAGCGCCATTTCGCTTGCGCCAGCCATTGATCTGGCTGGCCCCTACGTTGTGTCGATCCTGGCGGCCGTTCTCGCGGCGCTGCTCGGATGGCTGTCCAAGCGCGTCAATGACTGGCTGGGCTTCGAGATCGACGGACGAAACCGGGAGGCACTTCACAGCGCCGCAATGACCGGCCTCGACCACGCCATCTCGCTCCTGCGCGCGCGCGGCGAGAAAATCGAGATCGATGTCCGCTCGCCCATTGTCGCCAATGCGGTCGATTGGGTGCTGACGAAGGGCGCGCCCGGCGCGGTCCAGCGCTTCAATCTCACACCGGCCGATGTCGAGGCGATCGTCGTCGCCAAGCTCAATCAGGTCCTGCGATGATCGAGGCGATCATCGCATTTCTGGTCGGCCTTGTGGCGCGCTTCGCCCAGGACTTCATCGCCGATTATCGCCGTCAGGCCGCCGACAAATGGCAGGGGGAAGTCAATGACAGAATGCTTGAGGCTGGGACCGATCGTCCTCGCGATCGCGGCGAGCTTGCTGGCCGGATGCGCGACGGGTCCTTCTAGCGTGGCCTGCGTTCCGGTGGCGGCCTATCCCGCCACCTTCCTTGATCGCGCCGCCGATGAGGTCGAGCACCTACCGGACGGCAGCGCGGTCGAACAGATGCTGGCCGACTATCAGGTGATGCGCGCCCAGGCGCGCGCCTGCGCCGCCAGTCGGCCGAGTTGAGGTAATGGTGATGCGAAAAATCCACGATCGGGCAGCGGCCGAGCGCCGCCGCCTTCTCATCGTTCAGTGGTGCATGGTTGCACTCTTTATTATGGCGCTGATCGCGCTGGTCGCGCTCGACGCCAGCTTTGCGCCGCGCACAGGGGGCGGCGCATGACGTTCGATACGATCCTGCCATATCTGCCGCTGCTCAACGTGGTCATCATCCCGGTGGTCGGCTGGCTCCTGCGCGTCTTCAAGCAGGGTCTCGTGTCGAAGGAAGATTTGGGCGTCCACACCAATCGGCTTACCGCCCTGGAGCGGCGCACGGACCTGATCGACCGCGACCTCAAGCACCTGCCCAATCAGAGCGATCTGTCCCGGCTCAAGGAGGCGATCGCCGCGCTGTCCGGTGACAGTAAGGCCCAGACGCAACAGCTGCGCGCCGTATCCACCTCGCTTTCGCGGATCGAGGACTATTTGCTGAAGGCTGGAAAATGAGCTTCAAGGATTTCGTCACCGAGGATCGCCGTCTGTTCATCCTGCGTCTGCTCGTGGATATCGGCGGCAGCGGCAATGAGAGCGTCGTCTATGACGGGTGCCGGGCCGCCGGTCACCGGCGCGGCGTCACCCGCGATGTGGTGCGCGCCGATCTTGAATGGCTGCGCACGCGCCACCTCGTCATCTTCGAGTGGTATGAAGATACGGTCCTGGTCGCGGTCCTGACCTCGCGCGGTGCTGATGTCGCCAGCGGCGATGTCGAGGTCGAGGGCGTCAAGCGCCCCACTTCCTTCCGGTGACCGGCATGGGTCGCCAGTCTTCCATCCGCCGCCTTCCCGCCGAGGTCCGCGAGTTGATCGGCGATCTGCGCGAGCGCGGCCGCACGATTGACGAGGTGCTCGAAAAGCTGCGCGAGCTGGACGTCGAGGTCTCGCGCTCGGCGCTCGGCCGTCACGTCAAGCAGCTCGACGCGATCGGCGCGGAGATCAGGCGGTCCCGTACCATCGCCGAGGCGCTTGTCCGGCGCTACGGCGAAGCGCCGGAGAGCCGCACGGCAAGGCTCAACATTGAGCTGATGCATGCCTTCATCAACAAGCTGATGATTTCCGAGGATGGCGAGATCGTCTCACTCGACGCCAAGGAAGCCATGTTCGTCGCGACCGCGCTCCAGAAGCTCGCCCAGGCGTCCAAGCAGGACCTCGACCGCGAGGCGGTGCTGCGCCAGGAGTTCGCCCAGAAGCTCGATCGCAAGCTTGCGGAGGCCGAGGCCGAGCTGGCAGACGGCGCCGGCGGCGGCACGGCCGATCCCAAGGAGGTCCTGCGCCGTATCCGCGAAGAAGTTTACGGGATTTTCTCATGAGTGGCCCCGCTGTCCCCCTGCACGGTTTCCAGCGCCGGTGGTTCCTCGACCGGTCCCGCTTCAAGATCGGCATGTTCGCGCGCCAGACCGGCAAGACGTTCACCACCACGCTGGAGATCGTGGACGATTGCTTCGAGGCGTTCGCACGCGGCGAGCGGCGGCGCTGGGTCATTCTTTCGCGCGGCGAGCGCCAGGCGAAAGAAGCCATGGATGAGGGTGTGAAGGTCCACGCAAAGGCGTATCAAATGGCCTTTGAGGAAAATGAGTACGAGGTCGAGGGCGCGGGCGACGTGCGCTACAAGGCGCTCGAAGTCACCCTTCCGGGCGGCTCGCGCATCACGGCGCTGCCCGCCAACCCGGACACCGCGCGCGGATTTTCCGCAAGCGTTTTTCTGGATGAGTTCGCCTTCCATCACGACAGTCGGGCGATCTGGAAAGCGCTCTTCCCGGTCATCTCGGCCGGACACCGCATTCGCGTCGTCTCGACGCCGAACGGCAAGGGCAACAAGTTCTACGAGTTGATGACCGCCGATGATGCGGAGGCGTGGTCGCGCCACACTGTCGATATCCATCAGGCTGTGGCTGATGGCCTGCCGCGCAATATAGAAGAGCTGCGCGCCGGCATCGCCGATGAGGATGCCTGGGCGCAGGAATACGAACTGCAATGGCTCGATGAGGCCAGTTCCTGGCTGGGCTACGACCTGATCCTTGGCGTCGAGAGCGATCTGGCCGGAGACCCGGATGTGTATCAGGGCGGGCCGTGCTTCATCGGCAACGATATTGCCCGTCGCAATGATTTGTGGGTCGCCTGGGTATGGGAGCAGGTCGGCGATACCTTCTGGACGCGCGAGATCGTGACGCTCAAGAACGCCAGCTTCTCCGAGCAGGAGGATCGGCTGCACGAGCTGATGGTCCGCTACAATCCGGTGCGGCTGGTGATGGACCAGACCGGCATGGGTGAAAAGCCGGTCGAGGATGCCCAGCGTCGTTATGGTGAGCTGCGCGTCGAGGGCGTCATCATGACGCCGGCCCGCCAGCTCGATATGGCCACCAACGCCAAGCAGCTGTTCGAGGACAAGCGCGTGCGCATCCCGGCCGGCGATCCCGTCCTGCGCTCTGATCTGCACAAGATCAGGAAGACGGTCGGGCCAACCGGGCATCCGCGCCTTGTCGCCGATCGGGACGCGGCCGGCCACGCCGACCGGACCTGGGCGGCGTTCATGGGCCTCGCCGGAGCGTCGGACGGGGTGATCGAATACGGCTACCGGCCCGCGCCGAAACTGCATCGGCTGTCGGAGTTTCACGACGATGACGATCGCGCCATGCAGGTCGGGCCACGATTTTCACGAAGGGGTGCATGGTGATGGCGCAGCTGCTCGACCAGTGGGGTCGCCCCGTCCAGATCAACAAGCTGCGCGAGGAGCAGGCCGCGCCCGCGCTCGCCAGCGTGCGCCAGGTCGTCGGCGGCCATCCGGCCCAGGGGCTGACGCCGGCCCGGCTCACCGGCCTTCTGCGCGATGCCGAACAGGGCGATGCCGTCGCCTATCTGGAGCTGGCCGAGGAGATGGAGGAAAAGGACCTCCATTATCTATCCGTCCTCGGCACCCGCAAGCGCGCTGTCGCCCAGCTTGAAATCACCGTCGAGAGCGCATCTGACGACAAGCGCGATGTCGAGAACGCCGACCTTGTGCGCGACTGGCTGCGCCGCGAGGAGCTTGAAGATGAGCTGTTCGATATTCTTGATGCGATCGGCAAGGGCTTCTCGGTCACCGAGATCATTTGGGAGACCTCGGCAAAGCAGTGGTGGCCGGCGCAGCTCAAGCACCGCGATCCGCGCTGGTTCGAGTTCGATCGCGAAGATGGCGAGACGCTCTATCTGCGCGGAGCCGCCGGGCCGGAGCCGCTGCTCCCGTTCAAATATGTGCTGCATTTCAGCAAGGCGAAGTCCGGCATCCCGATCCGGGGCGGCATCGCCCGCGCCGCCGCCTGGGCCTATCTGTTCAAGAATTACGACCTCAAGGACTGGGTGACCTATATCGAGGTGCATGGTCAGCCGCTGCGCGTGGGCAAATACCACACCGGCGCGACCGAGGCCGACAAGGAAATCCTCCTGCGGGCGGTCGCCAATATCGGATCGGACGCCGCCGCCATCATCCCGCAGAACATGCTGATCGAATTTGTCGAGGCGGCAAAGCAGGGCGGCGCGACCGACCTTTACGAAAAGCTTGCCGACTGGCTCGATCGCCAGGTGTCCAAGGCCGTGCTTGGCCAGACGCTGACCACCGAGGTTTCGTCCGGCTCACTGGCGGCCGCCAAGGTGCACGAAGATGTTCGCCGCGACATCATGCGCTCCGACGCCCGCCAGCTCGCCGCCGCGATCAATCGCGACATCGTGCGGCCACTGATCAATCTCAATCGCGGCCCGCAGGAAAACTATCCGCGCATCGTCATCGGCCTGCCGTCGAATATCGACATGAAGCAATATGCCGAGGCGGTCGGTCAGCTGGTCGATCGCGGCATGAAGGTCGAGCAGTCCGTGGTGCGCGACAAGCTCGGCCTGCCCGAGCCGGAGCCTGACGCCGATCTTCTCGGGCCGCCTCGCGCCGAACCAGCGCCCGCACCCGACGCTCCGCCTGCCGTCCAGTCCGCGCAGCCCGCCGCCAGCGCCCGCCACTCGGCCGACCAGATCGATCACCTGGTCGACCAGGTCGCCGATGAATGGGAGGAAGTTATGGAGCCGATGGTCGCGCCGGTGCGCGAGCTGCTGGCCGACGCCGGCTCGCTCGAAGAGGCCCGCGATCGCCTGGCCGAGCTGATTTCCACCATGGACACCTCGGCCCTTGAGGAGGTGCTGTTGCGCGCTGGCTTCCCGGCGCGGCTGGCAGGCAGGCTGGAGATTGATCTTGGCCGACGAAATCGAACTTGAGCCGCTCGCGCCGCAGGAGGCGATCGACGCCTTCCGCCGCAAGGGTTTTGCCATCACCTTCGATCATCGCGACATGGAGCGTGACGAGCACTCGCGTGATTTCACCGTCGCCAAGGTTGCCGCTCTCGATATCCTGACCGATATCCGTGCCGCGATGGATGATGCCATCGCCCAGGGCACCACGCTGCGCGAGTTCGAGCGCCGGTTGACCCCGACGCTTCAGGAGAAGGGATGGTGGGGTCGCCAGATGATGGTAGACCCGCTGACCGGCGAGGAGCGCGAAGTGCAGCTCGGCAGCCCGCGCCGGCTCCAGATCATCTACGACACCAATCTGCGTATGTCCTATGCGGCCGGCCGCTGGGAGCGGATCGAGAGTGTCGCCGCCCGGCGGCCGTGGCTGCGCTATGTCGCGATACTTGATGATCGCACCCGCGACCAGCATCGCGACTGGCATAATACCGTGCTGCGCTGGGACGATCCATGGTGGGATCAGCACGCACCGCCCAATGGCTGGAACTGCCGCTGCACCGTCCAGCAGCTCGGCAATCGCGACCTGGAGCGCATGGGGCTGTCGCCGAGCGCGCCGCCCTCCGCGCAGCCGCGCAAATGGGTGAACAGGCGCACCGGCGAGGTCCGGCAGGTGCCGCGCGGCGTCGATCCGGGCTTCGATTACAATGTCGGCCGCGCGAACATGGCGCACATGCTCGATGTCGCCACCGGCAAGCTCGACCTGGCCGACGCCGACCTTGCCCGCGCCACGATCCAGACCATGGTGGCCGGCCGATCCTTCTCCAGTTTCCTGCGCTCGCCCGGCACCGTGGCCGGGCACCCGATCGCCACCGGCGCAGCGCGGGTCGGCGGGGCGCGCCCGACCGTGGTGCTGCCGGCCGAGACCGTGCGCCGCCAGGCGGCCGAGGGCACGCTGCCGCAGCCGGCCGACTGGATGCGGGTGCAGGCGATGATCGACGCCGGCCGGGCCGCCCGCCAGGGCAACGTCCGGCATGTCACGCTCGACGGCGAGCCTTACGTGATGGAGGTCGAGCGCGGCGAGGACGGACGCATCAAGGTCACCAGTCTGCGGCGGGCCGGAACGTGAGCGGCCGGGTCGATGATCTTGCCCGCCGCCTCGCCTCGGTGATCGACGGCGACCTGGATGCCTTCACGGCATGGGTGGCCGAGCACTGGACTATCGCGCCGCATGAGGCGGTCGCCTCCGACATGACGCCCGAGCAGGCCGAAGGCTGGAACCGATGCGTCGATAGCATTCCGGCTGCGCTGGCGCTCTGGCTGGAAGATGAAAACCGGCTGTGATCGGCCGATTTTTCCTCACCTTTCCCCAAATCGCTTTAGCGGCCCGCTGGCGGCCGTTGATGCTTTCCGGCCCTACGATGCGTCGAAAGTTTTTAAACGCTTGTTAAACGCGTTTAACGGGGGGCTACGGCGATCTTAAAGGCCGCCCGCGCACGTCATCCGCATTTGTCGAAGATTTGACCCGAAGCCGGCCCCGGACAGCTGTCCGGGTGTGATGGCTGGGGCCTGTCCATAAAACTTGCCCAGAACGAGCCGGCAATCAAGCCGCTCGATCAGGAAAACGGCAAGAGCCTCGATAATGAACGTGCTGATCGCGACACACTCGGTTGCCTTGCCTGGCGATGGTCAGGCTCCCGATTGGGTGCATCTGATCCCGGCCGGACGCTTCACCGGCGTGGACGGGCGCGGCCCCTATTCGCTCAAGGATGTCGACGCCGTGCTTGCCACCAGCGTTTCGGCCGGCATCGATCCGGTGATCGATTACGATCACCAGACGGACCTGGCAGCAGTGAAAGGTGTAGGCGGCACCGCTCCGGCGGCTGGCTGGGTGAAGGAGTTTGAGGCTCGCGCCGACGGCATCTGGGGCCGGGTCGAGTGGACCGCCCGCGCCGCCGCCGCGATCGCCGCGCGCGAGTACCGCTACATCTCGCCGGTTTTTCAGCACACCAAATCCGGCGAGGTCCTCAAGGTCCTGCGCGCCGGCCTCACCAACAATCCGAACCTCCAGCTGACAGCCCTCGCCAGCCAGGAGACCGATTTGTCCAAGCTCAAGCCCGAAGGAGTACCCATGGAAGAGCTTCTCAAGGAGCTGGCAGGCGCTTTCGGCCTGCCGGAAGACAGCGACCGCAAGGCCGTTGTTGCTCATGCGACCCAGCTTGTTGTCGGGTCGAGTGCGCAGGCTACCGCGATCGCCGCCATGGCGAAGGCGGCCGGCGCAAAGGAAGACGCCGCGCCCGACGCAGTGGTGACCGCCGTGCAGGCGGCGATTACGAAGGCTCCGGCCGAGGTCGTGCCCGACCCGGAAAAGTTTGTTCCGGCCGAAGTCGTCACCAGCCTTCAGGCCCAGGTCAGGGAGCTGATGGGCGACAAGACCACCCAGGTGGTCGATCAGGCCATCAAGGATGGCAAGGTCCCGCCCGCCAATCGCGACTGGGCGATCGCCTATCACAGCAAGGACCCCGAGGGTTTCGCCAAGTTCCTGGGCGGCCAGCCGGCCATCGTGACGGCGGGCGCTGCGCCTGGCGGCAAGGTCGAGGGCGACGGCGCACTCGATGCCGATGACCTGGCCATGTGCTCGGCGATGGGCATCGACCCCGAAGAGTTCAAGAAAACCCGCCAGAAGGAGGTCCGGTAAATGGCCGCGCTCACCAAGGATCGCAACACGCCGGAGCGTACCGGCAAGGATTTCAGCTTCCCGGTCAAGGCCGCCACCCGGATTTTCGCGGGCTCCATCGTGGTGCTGGCGGCCGGCAACGCCGAACCGGGCAAGACCGGGACCGGGCTTGTCGCGGTCGGTCGGGCCGATGCCCATGCCGATAACCGCAATGGCGCGGCCGGCGACGTCGACGTGCCGGTGCGCGCGGGCGTCTTCCGCTTCGACAACTCGGCCGACGCCGACCTCATCACTCGCTCGGACATCGGCGCGGACGCCTGGATCGTGGACGATCAGACCGTCGCCAAGACCGGCGCGGAGAGCGGCGGCAATGCCACGCGCTCGAAGGCCGGCCGCATTGTCGATGTCGATGACCTCGGCGTCTGGGTCCAGCTGGGCTAACAGGAGAGCTTCTTCATGATCATCAACCAAGCCAATCTCGGCCGCCTCTATACCGGCTTCAAGACTTCGTTCAGCCGGGGTCTGGGGCAGGCCGATCCGCAGTGGCAGCGCCTTGCCACCCGCGTGCCCTCGACCACGCGCGAGGAAAAATACGGCTGGCTCGGCAAGCTGCCGAACCTGCGCGAGTGGATCGGCGATCGCGTCGTTCATGGCATCCAGCTCCATGACTACGCCATCAAGAACAAGACGTGGGAAGGCACCATCGCCGTTCCGCGCGAGGACATTGATGACGATCAGTTCGGCGTCTACGCGCCGCTGTTCGAGGAAATGGGCCGCTCGGTCGCAGCTCACC
>JALOAI010000007.1 GCA_023228945.1 Pigmentiphaga sp.
TGCGCATAGTGGCGCGTTTCGGTTTCGTACTCGACGTGCGAAGTGTTGATGGTGATGCCGCGCGCTTTTTCTTCGGGCGCCGCATCGATCTGCGCGTAGTCACGAGCCTCGCCGCCGAACTGCTTGGCCAGAACGGTGGTGATCGCTGCCGTGAGCGTGGTCTTGCCGTGGTCGACGTGGCCGATGGTGCCGACGTTCACGTGCGGTTTGGTACGCTCAAACTTACCTTTTGCCATGGCTGACTCCTGACCTGGGTGCCTGCGAGAAAAAACACGAAGAATTCTGGTGGTGCCCATGGCGCGGATCGAACGCGCGACCTCTCCCTTACCAAGGGAGTGCTCTACCACTGAGCCACATGGGCGTTGACTTGCTATGCTGGAGCGGGTGAAGGGAATCGAACCCTCGTCGTAAGCTTGGAAGGCTTCTGCTCTACCATTGAGCTACACCCGCAGGTTCTTCCTACCCTATCCAACAGGGGTTTGCCGCAAGCGGCAAACCGCAAATCGGTACTGCAACCCTGCCGCGCCGATTGCCGGACCCTTGAGCCCGGCAGCCTGCAACTGCAGGTTTTGTTCTTTGGTGGAGGAGGTTGGATTCGAACCAACGTAGGCGCAAGGCCAACAGATTTACAGTCTGCCCCCTTTAACCACTCGGGCACTCCTCCAAAGAAGAATTAGCAATTATGAACCTGCTTTTGTGGCTTGTCAAGCCAAGGGTGGTTCGATGTTGCTGAGCCACCCTGTTTATTGAATCTTCGTGCCGCTTCCGGTCGGAGCTTCTCCGTCGCCCTTCAGGGGGGCTTCGGCTCCGCTGACCCTGGCCTCGCTTGCCTTGCCGTGAATGGATGAGCCGGGAAGGACAGCCGTGCTGGTGGACGGTTGCCCGCCAGGCGAATCCGGGCGGCATGCGGGCCGCAAGGTGGGCCGGCTTGCGCTTGGGCCCCGTGGTCGACGCGGGGCGAATTCTAGCAAAAAAAAGTCCCACGCTTGCCGTCAACGCGGGGGCGATGCTTCCAGGGGAGGCTTTTGCCTTGAGAGTGGCCCCGGATCAAGAAGTCCCGTCTTCGCCGGCTGGCCCGGATTTTGGGCCCATTGCTCATGAGGTGCTTTTACAGATCGCCGCAGGTAACTGATTTTCCTGGGTATTCGTGTTTTCCGGCTACGTAATAATTCGCTAAGTCATTGTTACAACGGGAAAAATTGGCTCTTGTCGCTTGACCGGGTTGTCGGCTTCCTCTAGAGTGGAAAAAAGTAGGGAAAAGTGCAAATTTGTGGGGAACAAGCATGTTCCAGGGGAGTAGCGCGCTAACGCTGGATGCCAAGGGCCGGATTTCGATCCCGACCCGGCATCGCGACGCGCTGCAGAACCAGGCGGAGGGGCAGCTTACGATCACCCGCCACCCCGACGGCTGCCTGCTGGTCTATCCGCGTCCGGTCTGGGTGGAGCGGCGCGATCAGATCGTCCGGTTCCCCATGAGTGCACGAGCATTGCAACGCTTGTTATTGGGTAATGCCCAGGATGTCGACATGGATGCCGCGGGCCGTGTGCTGGTGGCGCCCGAGCTGCGTTCCGCCGCGGGGCTGGGGCGCGACGTCATGTTGATGGGAATGGGCACGCATTTCGAGCTGTGGGATGCGGCCGCGCTGGCGCGCAGCGAGGAAGCTGCGCTGGCCGAGGGAATGCCGGACGTTATTGGTGATTTTTCGTTCTGATCCGCATCGTGAACAACTCTTTCGAACACCGGCCCGTCATGCTGGAGCCGGCGGTAGCGGCTTTATTGGCCTCCGATTTCGATGCCCGCCGCTGGCGGCCGGGCGTGGCCGCGTCGCCGCGCCAAGGGGTGTGGGTGGACGGCACGTTCGGCCGCGGCGGGCATAGCGGGGCGCTGCTGGCCGGGCTGGCGCCGCAGGCGCGACTGGTGGTGTTCGACAAAGATCCACAGGCCATCGCGCAGGCCCACGCGCTGGCGAGCCGGGACCCCCGCGTGACGGTCTGCCACCAAGGGTTCGGAACCCTGGAAGCCACGCTGGCGGGGCTCGGCATCGAGCAGGTCGACGGCGTTCTGCTCGACGTGGGCGTGTCGTCGCCGCAGATCGACGACGCCGAACGCGGTTTTTCGTTCATGCGGGATGGCCCGCTGGACATGCGCATGGATACGACGCGCGGCCCCACGGCCGCGCAGTGGCTGGCCACTGCCAGCGAGTCGGAAATACGGGAGGTCATCAAGCACCATGGGGAAGAACGGTATGCTTTCCAGATTGCAAAGGCGATTGCAGCTCGCCGCGCGCAGCAGCCCCTCAGTCGTACCCACGAGCTTGCCGAACTCGTGGCGGGCGTCGTCCGCACGCGTGAGAAGGGGCAACATCCGGCAACCCGTACCTTTCAGGCTGTACGGATTCACATCAATCGTGAACTTGCGGAGCTTGCGGACGCGCTCGCGGGCGCTCTGAACCGACTGGCGCCGGGCGGGCGATTGGCCGTGATCAGCTTTCATTCCCTCGAAGACCGCTTGGTCAAGCAATTCATGGCCGCGGCCGCCAATCCCGGCGCCGCGTCCGCCCGCCTGCCGCTGCGCGAAAGCGAACGGCCGCAGCCCGTGCTGCGTCTTCTCGGCAAGCGTTTCGCCGAGGCGCAGGAAGTGGCGGAGAACCCACGCGCCCGCTCGGCGGTGCTGCGCGTGGCCGAACGCACGACCACGCCGCTGCCGGCACCGGCGCAAGCCTATTTGCCGGCCGGCAGCCGGAGTCCGAACCTGCAAGGGACGACCGCATGATCCGCTTGATCGTGTTGCTGGTCGCCGTCTTGCTCGTCAGCGCTCTGGGGCTGGTTACCAGCCGCTATGAGGCGCGTTGGACCACCATCGAGCTCGAAAGAGCCCGCCAGGCGGAGCGCGCCCTCGATGTCGCTTGGCGGCAACTGCAGCTCGAACTGACACAGTACTCGCAGCACGCTCGAATCGACGCGCTGGCGCGGCACGACCTGAAAATGATGCCCGCCGGCGCCGACCAGCTCGTGCACTGGCGCGCCGCGCCGCGGGCGGAGCAGCCATGATCGGGCGCTTCCGTTCCTCGCGCTCATCGCGGGTCGATCCCGTGGTGGCGGCTCGCAGGGCCCGCACCGATACGCGGGCCATCCTGGCGCTGCAGTTGCCCGTGCGGCGGGCACGCCTGGTTCAATTGGTGTTGCTGGCGGCTTTTGCCGGCCTTGGCGCCCGCGCCCTGTACCTGCAAGGCTTGTCGGACGACTTCCTGCAGCGCCAGGGCGAAGCCCGCTTTGAACGCACGGTCGAGCTTCCCGCCACACGCGGCAAGGTGCTCGATCGCAATGGCGTCCTGCTCGCGTCCAGCCTTCCGGCGCGCTCGGTCTGGGCCGTGCCCGAGGAAGTCTCGATCACGCCCGAGCAGCGCGCGGCGCTGGCCCGCCTGCTCGATTTGCCGCCCCAAACCCTGCAGGCCAGGCTGGAAGACGCCGACCGGCGGTTCGTGTATCTGCGCCGGCAGGTGCCGGTGGCGGTGGCCGCCGAAGTGCGCCAGCTTGGCATTCCCGGCGTATTCCAGGATGCCGAGAGCCTGCGCTCGTATCCTCAGGGCGAGGTGGCGGCGCACATGCTCGGCTTCACCAACATCGACGGCAAGGGCCAGGAAGGGATCGAGCTGGCGTTCGATAACGCCCTGGCCGGCACGCCCGGCAGCCGCCGCGTGATTCGCGACCGTCTCGGCCGTATCGTCGAGGAGGTGCAGGCGATCCTGCCGCCGGAGAACGGCCGTGATCTGCATCTGTCGATCGATTCGCGCATCCAGTATCTGGCATATAACGAGCTGCGCGAAACCATCGCGCGCAATCAGGCGGTCAGCGGCTCGGCGGTGGTGCTCGATGTCGTCACCGGAGAGGTTCTGGCGCTGGCCAACTGGCCGAGCTACGACCCCAACGAGCGGCAGAGCCTCACCGGCAGCGCGTTGCGCAATCGCGCCTTTACCGATGCCTTCGAGCCCGGCTCGACCATGAAGCCGTTCTCGGTGGCGCTGGCGCTCGACCAGCACCGCGTGCGTCCCGATACCACCTTCAATACCTACAACGGACGCATGACTTTCGCCGGACACACGATCTCCGACGTCGCCCGCCGGGCTTCGCTCAACGTCGCCGATATCCTGAAGCTTTCCAGCAATATCGGCATGACCCAGATCTCGGAGCGCCTGGCGGCGCGCGACATGTGGAATACCTTCACCGCCCTGGGTTTTGGCCAGGCGCCAACCCAGGGTTTCCCGGGGGTGGCCGCCGGCCGCTTGCGGCCCTGGGAGCGCTGGCGGCCGATCGAAAAGGCCACCATGTCGTACGGATACGGCCTCTCGATCTCGCTGGTCCAGCTGGCGCGTGCCTATACCGCATTCGGACACGACGGCTCGGTGGTTTCGGTCTCGCTGCTGCGCCGCGATACCGAGCCCACGACGGTACCCGTCTATACCCCGCAGGCGGCTCGCACCGTGCTCGGCATGCTCGAAGCCGCGGCGGAATACAGCAAACTTTCGGTGCCGGGCTACCGCGTGGCGGGCAAGAGCGGTACGGCGCGCAAGATCGTCGACGGCCAGTACAGCCGCAGCAAGTATGTGGCCTCCTACGTGGGGCTGGCGCCGGTGTCGCAGCCGCGCATCGTGGTGGCCGTGCGCATCGACGAACCCGGCGGCCCCGTGTATTACGGTGGACGGGTGGCCGCGCCCGCCTTTGCCGCCATTACCAGCGGCGCCTTGCGCATCCTTGGCGTGGCACCCGACGCGCCCATCGATCCGCTGCGCGTTGCCGAACTGGGCGGAGGGCGGCCATGAGAAGGCAAGCGGCCGGAGTGCTGGAGGCGCTGCGCGGCGCAGTCGCCGCCACCGCCGACTTCCGCCTCGATAGCCGGGGCGTGCGCGCCGGCGACGTTTTCCTGGCATGCCCCGGCGAAGTCGCCGACGGCCGCGCCTACATCGACGCCGCCGTGGCGGCGGGCGCCGCCGCCGTGGTCTATGAAGCCGAGGCCGCGCCGCAGGAATTGGCGGCGCAGCTGCAGCGCCGGGGCGTACCCGGCTTTGCCCTGTCTGGCCTCCAAGCCCAGGCGGCCGACCTGGCCGCTGCCTGGTACGGCCAGCCGGCCGAGGGGCTTACCGTGATCGCGGTGACCGGCACCAACGGCAAAACCTCCTGCACGCAGTGGCTGGCCCAGGCGCTGACGCGCGCCGGCCAGCCGTGCGGCGTGATCGGCACCTTGGGCACCGGTTATCCCGATGGCGGCCACGAGGCCACCGATCTGACCACGCCCGACGGCGTGACGCTGCAGCGCGTGCTGGCGGAGATGCGGCGGCGCGGCGCGCGCGCCGTCGCGATCGAAGCCTCTTCGATCGGCATCGCCCAGGGCAGGCTGGACTCCATTCCGGTGCATGTCGCGGCCTTCACCAATCTCAGCCGCGACCACCTCGATTACCACGCCGACATGGCGCAGTATGCGGCGGCCAAGCGCCGGCTGTTCTCCTGGCCCGGGCTGCGGGCGATGGTGATCAATGCCGACGATGGGCAGGGCGTGGCCTGGCTGCCCGGGCTGGACCAGTGCCGGGTGTTGGCCTATGCCCACCGACAGGCGATCGACGCATCCTTGGCGGGCCGCTGGTTGCGGGCGGAGCGCGTGGCGTTCGACGAATCCGGCCTGAGCTGCGACCTGCTGACGAACGACGGCCGGCGCACAACCTTGAAGGTCCCGGTGCTCGGCCTGCACAATCTCGAGAACCTGTTGCTGGTTGCCGGCGTGCTCTCCGAGCTGGGCCTATCCCTGAACGCCATCGCGGCGGCGCTGGCGACGCTCGAACCGGTGCCGGGGCGCTTGCAGCGCGTCGCCGGTCCGGAAGGGCGGCCGCAGCCGCTGGTGGTGGTGGATTATGCCCATACGCCCGAGGCGCTGGAGCGTGTGTTGCAAACGTTGCGGCCGATGGCCCACGCGGCGGGCGGCCGCCTGGTGTGCGTTTTTGGCTGCGGCGGGAATCGCGATGCCGGTAAACGGCCGCAGATGGGCGCCGCCGCGGCCCGGCTGGCCGATCAGGTATGGGCCACCAGCGACAACCCCCGCCAGGAAAATCCCCGCGAAATCCTGCGGCAGATTGCCGCTGGCCGGCCCGACCAAGGCGGTGCGCAATGGCGGGTGGAGCCCGAGCGGGCGCGAGCCATTCTGCGGGCCGTCGGCGGCGCCCGCGAAGGCGATGTCGTCCTGATCGCGGGCAAAGGGCACGAAGCCACGCAAGAACAGGCCGGCCGCAAAGTCGTTTTCCACGATGCCGAATGGGCCCGGCTGGCGCTGTGGCTGCCGGCTTGCGGCACGGTGCGGATCGACACCCGGCAGTTGCAGCCGGGCGACGTGTTCGTGGCCTTGCGTGGCGAGCGTTTCGATGGACATGATTTCGTCGATACGGCATTTGCCGCCGGCGCCCGGCTGGCGGTGGTCAGCCGGGCCGATATCGCCGGGACGGCGGCGGGGCCTTGCATACTGGTGAACGACGGTCTGGAGGCGCTGGTGCACCTCGCGGCGAGCCGCCGCGCCGAAACGGCGATCCCGGTAATCGCCGTCACCGGCAGCAACGGCAAAACCACCACCAAGGAAATGCTGGCGGCTATTTTGCGGGCCTGGCTGGGCGACGACGCGGTGCTGGCAACCCAGGGCAATCTCAACAATCATATCGGCGTGCCGCTTACGCTGTTGCGCTTGCGGCCGGAGCATCGCGCGGCCGTCATCGAGCTCGGCATGAACCATCCGGGCGAAATCGCCGGGCTGGCCGAACTGGCGCAGCCCACCGTGGCGCTGGTCAATAATGCACAGCGCGAGCATCAGGAGTTCATGCACAGCGTGGCCGCGGTGGCGCGCGAAAATGGCGCCGTCTTTGCCGCGCTGCCGCCGGATGGCGTGGCGGTGTTCCCGCACCACGACGAACACGTTGCGGTCTGGCGCACGCTGGCGGATGGCCGGCGCACCATCACCTTCGGTTTCGACGAAGGCGCCGAGCTCCAAGCGCTGGACGTGCAACTGGGTGTGGATGGCAGTCGATGCGAGATCGTCGCGGCCGACGCCCGGCAGGTGCTGCGCATCCCGATCCCCGGCCTGCACAATGTCCGCAACGCCATCGCTGCCGCGGCCTGCGCCCTGGCCGCGGGCTGCCCGCTGCCGGCGGTCGCCGTCGGCCTGGCGGCGTTCCAGGCGGTGGCCGGCCGCTTGCAGGTGGTCGACCTGCCGGGAGATATCCAGGCCATCGACGATACCTACAACGCCAACCCCGATTCGGTGCGCGCGGCGATCGACGTGCTCGCGGCCATGCCGGCGCCGCGCGTGCTGGTGCTGGGAGATATGGGCGAGGTGGGCGCCAATGGCCCGCAGGTGCATGCCGAGGTGGGCGAGTACGCCCGCGAGCGCGGCATCGAACGGCTCTGGGCATTGGGCGAAGCGTCGCGTCGCGCCGTGGAGGCTTTTGGCGCGGGAGCGCAGCATGCGGCCACGGTGGCCGATATCGTCGCGGGGCTGCGCCGGGAACCGCCGGCCTCGGTTTTGTTCAAGGGGTCGCGGTTCATGCGCATGGAACGGGTGCTGGGAGCCTATCGCGAGGCGCTGCAAGACAACGGAGGGGATCATCATGTTGCTTGAGTTGGCGCGCTGGCTCTCGGACGACTGGACCGGCTTCGCGGTGTTCAACTACATCACCCTGCGAGCGGTGATGGCGTGCGGCACCGCGTTGCTGATCGGCCTGGCGGCCGGCCCTTGGGTCATCCGCCGTCTGGCGGCGCTGAAGATCGCCCAGGCGGTGCGCACCAACGGCCCGCAAACCCACCTCATCAAGAGCGGTACGCCCACCATGGGCGGTGCGCTGATCCTGATCGCCATCGGCGTGTCCACCCTGCTGTGGGCCGATTGGACCAATCGTTTCGTGTGGGTGGTGCTGCTGGTGACCTTCGGCTTCGGCTGGATCGGCTGGGCCGACGACTACCGTAAAGTCGTACACCGCGACCCCAACGGCATGCCGGCACGGGAAAAATTCTTCTGGCAGGCGCTGATCGGCGTCGTGGCCGCGGTGTACCTGACCTTCGCCGTCTCGGTACCGTCCAACCAGGAGCTCTGGCCGCTATTCAAGGCCTGGATCGTCAGCGGCATGACGCTGCCGCTGCCGGAGCGCGCCGATCTCATCGTGCCGTTCTTCAAGAGCGTGAGCTATCCCCTGGGAGTGTTCGGCTTCGCCATCCTCAGCTGGCTGGTGATCGTGGGCACCAGTAACGCGGTCAACCTCACCGACGGCCTGGATGGCCTCGCGATCATGCCCACCGTGCTGGTGGGCAGCGCCCTGGGCGTGTTCGCCTACGTGGTGGGCCGCGTCGACTATTCCAAGTATCTGCTGTTTCCGTACATCCCCGGCGCATCGGAACTGATGGTGATCTGCGCCGCGCTGGCCGGCGCCGGCCTGGCCTTCCTGTGGTTCAACGCCTATCCCGCGCAGGTGTTCATGGGCGACGTCGGCGCGCTGGCGCTGGGGGGCGCCTTGGGTACGATGGCGATCATCGTGCGCCAGGAAATCGTCCTGTTCATCATGGGCGGTGTTTTCGTCGTCGAAACGCTGTCGGTCATGCTGCAGGTGGCCTACTTCAAATACACCAAGCGCCGCTATGGAGAAGGGCGCCGTATCTTGCGCATGGCGCCTTTGCACCACCATTTCGAGGTCGGCGGCTGGAAGGAAACCCAGGTCGTCGTCCGTTTCTGGATCATCACCATGATGCTGGTGCTGATCGGTCTCTCCACCCTCAAGCTGCGGTAAGACGATGATCACGACGGTTCTTCGTCCGCCTGGCGCGTCTCCCCTCACCCTGGTGGTGGGCCTGGGGGAGTCCGGCCTGGCCGCGGCCCGCTGGTGCCAGCGGGCGGGCGTGGCCATACGCGTGGCCGATACGCGCGAGGCGCCGCCCTTGCTGGAACAGGCCCGCGAGGCGCTGCTGCCCGGGACCGACCTCCGCTTGGCCCAGGGCGCGCTGGGAGCCGAACTGCTCCAGGACGTCGGCCGCGTGGTGCTGAGTCCGGGCCTGGCCTGGAACTCGCCGGAGCTGGCGCCGCTGCTGGCCGCGGCTCGCGAGCGCGGCGTAGAGGTCGTTGGCGAAATCGAGTTGTTCAACGAGGCGCTGGCCGCACTGGCCGACGAGCGTTCCTATCGGCCGGCCGTACTGGCGATTACGGGTACCAATGGCAAAACCACGGTCACCGCCCTGACCACGCATTTGGTGAATGCCGGCGGCCGCCGCGCGCGAGCGGCCGGTAATATCGGCCCGGCCGCGCTGGCGGCGCTGATCGAGGCGCTCGAGCGCGACGATTTGCCGGAAGTCTGGGTGCTGGAGTTGTCGAGCTTCCAACTGGAAGCCGTGGAGCGCCTGGCGCCGCACGCGGCCGCGGTGCTCAACCTGACCGAGGATCACCTCGACTGGCATGGCACGATGGAGGCCTACGCGGCGGCCAAGGCGCGCATCTATCGCGGCTGCCGTTGGGCCATCGTGAATCGCGACGACCTCCGCGCGCGAGCCATGCTGCCGCGACTGGAAGCGCAGCATGTCCGCAGCTTTGGCGCCGAGCTGCCTTCCCTGGCGGGGGATCTCGGCATGGAGACCGGTTCGGGGCTGGGCTGGCTGGTCGAATCCGCGGCCGATGCTTTTGGCGCCGAGCCCGCGCCGCGCCGGCGCAAGGGCGACCCCGAGCCGGGCCGCCAGGAGGGACGCCTGAACCGCTTGATGCCGGCGGAGGCGTTGTTGCTGCGCGGCGCGCACAATAGCCTCAATGCCCAGGCGGCTCTGCTGCTGGCGCGCAGCCTCGACATCGGCTGGGCGCCTCTGCTGCGCGCCGTGCGCGAATATCGTGGCGAACCGCATCGCGTGGCTTGGCTGCGCAGCGTGGGCGGCGTGGATTTCATCGACGATAGCAAGGGCACCAATGTCGGCGCCACGCTGGCCGCCTTGCGCGGCCTGGGCACGAAGGTGGTGCTGATCGCCGGCGGTGATGGCAAGGGCCAGGATTTCGCGCCGTTGGCGCCGGCGGTGGCCAGCCACGCCCGGGGCGTGGTGCTGATCGGTCGCGATGCCCCGCGGTTGGCGGCCGCGCTGGAGCCCAGCGGCGTGCCGTGCATCATGGCCGCGAGCCTGCCCGAGGCCGTGGAGCGCGCCATGGGCCTCGCGCGCGCCGGCGACGCCGTGCTGCTTTCGCCCGCCTGCGCCAGCCTCGATATGTTCCGCGATTATCGGCATCGCGCGGAAGTCTTCGCCGAGGCGGTGGACGAACTCGCGCTGGAACGGGGGGAGGTCTAGCCATGTCGCTCGCATCCCCGCGCACGGCCAACGGTGGCGTCAACTCGGTACGCCCGGGCCGCACCAGTATGCTCAACTACGATCGCGGCCTGCTCCTTGCCGTGGTCGTGCTGGTGCTGTTCGGCCTGGTGATGGTGTATTCGGCCTCGGTGGCGCTGGCCGACGGGCCGCGCTTCGGCAATCTGGCCCGCCATCATTTTGCCTTGCGCCATGCGGTGTTCATGGTCGTGGGCACGGTGCTGGCCGGCGCCGTGTTCTCGCTCAGCCTCGAAACCTGGCGCAAGCTGGCCATCCCGGTGTTCCTGCTGGCGCTGTTGCTGCTGCTGGCGGTGCTCATTCCCGGCATCGGCCGCGAAGTCAATGGCTCCTGGCGCTGGTTGCCATTGGGCTTCGGCATCAACCTGCAGCCGTCCGAGGTGATGAAGTTCGCGGCCTTGCTCTACGCCGCCGATTACACCTTCCGCAAGCAGGCGCATATGGATGCCTTCCTGCGCGGCTTCCTGCCCTTGGCCGCCGCGATGGGCGCCGCCGGCATGCTGCTGCTGCTCGAGCCCGATCTCGGCGCCTTCGTCGTCATCGTGGCCGTGACCATGGGCATCCTGTTCCTGGGCGGCATCAACGGCAAGCTCTTTGGCGGCCTCACGGCGGTGATGACCACCATGTTCCTGCTGCTGATCTGGCTTTCGCCCTGGCGCAGGGCCCGCTTGTTCGCCTATCTCGATCCCTGGCACGAAGACAACGTGCTGGGCAAGGGCTATCAGCTGTCGCATTCCCTGATCGCGGTCGGCCGCGGCGAATGGACCGGCGTGGGGCTGGGCGGCAGCATCGAAAAACTGCACTACCTGCCCGAGGCGCACACCGACTTCATCATTGCCGTGATCGGTGAAGAGCTCGGCTTCATCGGCATTCTGGCGGTGCTGCTGCTGTTCGGTTTCATCGTGCGCCGCGCCTTCGAGATCGGTCGCCAGGCCAACGCCATGGATCGCCCGTTCAGCGGCCTGGTGGCCCAGGGCGTCGGCTTGTGGATGGGCGTACAGGCCTTCATCAATGTCGGGGTCTGCCTGGGGGTGCTGCCCACCAAGGGCCTGACGCTGCCCCTGGTGAGCTACGGTGGCTCGGGCCTGGTGATGAACCTCTGCGCCATCGGCCTGCTGATGCGGGTGGACTACGAAAACCGGGTGCTGATGCGGGGAGGGCGGATATGACGGCTCAACCCCGAATCCGCACGCTGCTGGTCATGGCCGGCGGAACCGGCGGCCACATCATGCCCGGCCTCGCGGTGGCGCAGGCGCTGCGCGAGCGCGGCTGGAATATCGCCTGGCTCGGCAACCCGGAAGGCATGGAGGGCCGCCTGGTGCCGCCGCACGACATCCCCTTGGGCGGCGTGTCGTTCAGCGGGCTGCGCGGCAAAGGCTGGCGCGCCCGGCTGGCGCTGCCTTGGCGCCTGCTGCGCGCCATGGCGCAGGCCTGGAGCGTGTTTTCGCGCCACCGTCCCGACGTGGTGCTGGGCATGGGCGGCTACGTGGCGTTCCCGGGCGGCTTGGTGGCCGCCATGCGCCGGGTGCCGCTGGTATTGCACGAGCAGAACGCCGTGGCGGGCCTCACGAATCGGGCGCTGGCCCGCGTGGCGCGCCAGGTGCTCACCGGTTTCCCGCGCACCTTGCCGGGAGCGACGGTAACGGGCAATCCGGTGCGGCCGGCGGTGGCCGCCGTCGCCCCGCCGGAAGCCCGCTGGGCGGATCGCCAGGGCCCGCTGCGCCTGCTCGTCGTGGGCGGCAGCCTGGGCGCCCAGGCATTGAATACGGTGGTGCCCCAGGCCCTGTCCCGCCTGCGCGAGCGCGGCCTGCCGCTGCCGCGGGTGCTGCATCAGGCCGGCGAGCCTCATCTGGCCGGCCTTCGCCAGGCCTATACCGAAGCCGGCGTGCAGGCCGAGTGCCGCGCCTTCATCGACGATATGGCCGCGGCCTATGCCGAGGCCGACCTGCTGATCTGCCGCGCGGGCGCCATGACCGTGGCCGAAGTGGCCGCCGTCGGGGTGCCGGCATTGTTCGTGCCTTTTCCCCATGCGGTGGACGATCATCAAACCCGGAATGCGGAATTCCTGGTGGCTGAACAAGCCGCCTGGCTCACCCCCCAGCGCGAGTTGACAGCGGATGGCCTGGCCGAATGGCTGGCCGCGCAGGATCGCGAGGGGCTGGAGCCGATCGCAAGGCGCGCGCGCGCGCTGGCGCGGCCCGATGCCACCGATCGCATTGCCGATATTTGTGCCGACCTGGCCGACGGACGTTCACGATGAAACACCGAATCCAGAACATACATTTCGTGGGCATCGGCGGCGCCGGCATGAGCGGCATCGCCGAAGTGTTGTTGACCATGGGTTACCGGGTAAGCGGGTCCGACCTGGCCGATACCGCCGTGACCCGCCGGCTGACGCGCCTGGGCGCCCGCATTTGCCAGGGCCATGCCGCGGCGCATATCGATGGCGTGCAGGCACTGGTAACGTCTTCGGCGGTGACGCCGGACAATCCCGAAGTGCTGGCCGCCCGCGCCGCGGGCATCCCGGTGGTGCCCCGGGCCCTGATGCTGGCTGAGCTGATGCGTCTCAAGCGCGGCATTGCGGTGGCCGGAACCCACGGCAAGACCACCACCACCAGCCTGCTCGCCAGCGTGCTGGCCGGCGGCGGCATGGACCCCACCTTTGTGATCGGCGGCCGGCTCAATTCGGCCGGCGCCAACGCCCGGCTGGGCCAGGGCGAGTTCATCGTGGTCGAGGCCGATGAGTCGGACGCTTCGTTCCTCAATCTGTTGCCGGTGATGGCAGTCATCACCAATATCGATGCCGATCATATGGATACCTACGGCCACGATGTGGCCCGGCTTAAATCGGCATTCATCGAATTTACCCAGCGCCTGCCCTTTTATGGCAGCGTGATCGTTTGTCTGGATGATTCCAATGTGCGGGAAATCCTGCCCTTGATCTCCCGGCCGCTCACCACCTATGGCCTGCATCCGGACGCCCATGTGCGCGCGGTGCGGGTGCGCGCCGAAGGCCCGTCGATGCACTTTCATGTGCTGTGCCGCGATCCGGCCGTGAGCGGCTTCGACGTACATCTCAATATGCCGGGCGAACACAACGTGCGCAATGCGCTGGCGGCGATCGCGGTCGGCCTGGAACTCGGCGTGAAGCCCGACGCCATCAATCAGGCGCTGGGCCGTTTTACCGGGGTGGGGCGGCGCTTTGCCCACCAGGACGGGGTGAAGGTGCCCGCTGCGCAGGGCGGCGGAACATTCACGATGATCGATGACTACGGTCATCACCCCGCCGAGATGGCGGCCACGCTGGCGGCCGCGCGCGGCGCCTATCCGGGCCGGCGCGTCGTGCTGGTCTTCCAGCCCCATCGCTATACCCGGACTCGCGATTGTTTCGAAGATTTCGTGCGCGTGCTGGGCGAAGCCGATGCCGTCCTGCTTACCGAGGTCTATGCCGCGGGCGAAACCCGGATCGTCGCCGCCGACGGGCGGGCGCTGACCCGCGCGGTGCGAGTGGCGGGCAAGGTCGAGCCGGTGTTCGTCGAGAGCATCGGCGAGCTGGCGGGCGCCATCGTGCAATTCGTACGCGATGGGGATGTAGTGATCGCCATGGGCGCGGGCTCGATCGGCGCGGTACCGGGCGAGGTGATTCAGATGGCCGGGTTGGCCGGTAAACAGGAGGCGGTATGACCACGGGCCAAAGCGCAAGCCCCGTCCCGCAGGACGGGATCAAGCGAGGCGGCCATTCCTTGGAGCCGAAGGCTCCCCCGAATGGTGGCGGAGAAGCTCCGGCCGGGAGGACGGAGTTCTTCACGGGACGCGTTGGCGTACTGTATGGCGGCCGATCCGCCGAACGCGATGTCTCGCTGATGTCCGGCCAGGGCGTCTACGATGCACTGTGCGCCGCGGGAGTCGACGCCCAGTTGTTCGATACCGGCCGGAGCAGCCTGGCCGAGCTGGCGCAGGCCGGCTTCGATCGCGTCTTCATCGCCTTGCACGGCCGCTGGGGTGAAGACGGCACCATGCAGGGCGCACTGGAACTGCTCGACTTGCCCTACACCGGCAGCGGCCCGGCGGCCTGCGCGCTGGCGATGGATAAAGTGATGACCAAGCGGGTGTGGCAGCACCAGGGCCTGCCCACCCCGGATTTCGTGGCGCTGCGGCCCGGTTTCGATGCGGCCGCGGTGGCCGCGAGGCTGGGTCTGCCCCTGATCGTCAAGCCCAGCCGCGAAGGCTCCACCCTGGGCCTGACCCGCGCCGGTTCCGAAGCGGAGCTGGAAGCCGGCTATGCGCTGGCCGCCCGCTACGATGAAGAGGTGCTGGCCGAGACCCTGGTGCATGGCCGGGAGCTCACGATCGCCGTGCTTGGCGGCGGCGAGCACGCCGAGGCGCTGCCCATCATCGAAATCGTGGCGCCGGATGGCAACTACGACTTCGAGCACAAGTATTACTCCGACGACACGCAGTATCACTGCCCGGCCGATTTGCCCGACACCCTCGCGCGCGAGATCCAGGCGATCAGCGTGGCGGCCTACCGCGCGGTGGGCTGCGAAGGCTGGGGGCGGGTCGATGTGATGTTGCGCGACGACGGCAAGCCATTTTTGCTGGAGGTGAATACATCGCCGGGTATGACCGGACATTCGCTGGTACCGATGGCCGCCAAGGCGATGGGCACCAGCTATGGCGAACTGTGCCTGCGGATTCTGCATTCGGCACGCTGCAAGCTGGCGCCCGCGGCGCCGGTCCCATCGGAATGAGCGTCGAGTAGCGAGATATCGTGTGGAACAACGCCCGCTTCCTCAACTGGATCGCCAATGCGCTGACCGTGGTCGCGCTGACGGCGTTTCTGCTGGGTGCCGCCTATTGGCTGATGCATCGACCGGTATTCGGCCTGACGCAAGTCGTCGTCGAACCCGTACCGGGAGCCGAGTTGCAACGAGTATCCCAGGCCAGCCTGCGATCGGCGCTGGCGGGGAGACTGGCGGGCAATTTTTTTACCGTGGATCTGGAACAAGTCCGGCAGCGCTTTACCGAAGTGCCGTGGGTCAACCAGGTGATGGTGCGCCGCGAGTGGCCGAATGGACTGCGGGTGCGGGTACGCGAATTTCAACCTTTGGGACTGTGGAACGACAATCAGGTGCTCGACATAAGGGGGACACCATTCACGGCCAACCAGGCGGAGGCCGACGGGCCGGAGGGCCAGTTGCTGCCGGCGTTTGCCGGTCCCGAAGGCTCGGGGCCGCTGGTGCGGCAGCGCTATCTCGAGTTGCGCGAATGGCTGCAGCCGCTGGGCCGGGTACCGATGCGGCTCACCCTGTCGGCGCGCCACGCCTGGCAAGTGGAACTGGACAACGGGCTGCAGCTGGACCTGGGCCGAGATCCGGGAATCGACTGGAACGTGGGCGATCCCGACCGCCCGGAGATCGACGCGGTACCCGTGGCGACGCGGGTACGGCGTTTCGTGGCCAGCCTGCCGCAGCTCGAACAGCAATTCGGACGCCCGATCGTCCATGCCGACCTGCGTTATCCCGACGGTTTCGCCGTGCGCCTGGGGCCTGCGCCCGAATCCCGGCCGTCCTCTCAATCTAGAACGACACAACCATGACCCGAGAATCCAAAGACCTCATCGTTGCCCTGGACATAGGTACCAGCAAAGTGGTGGCCGTGGTGGCCGAAATGCTGCCGGAGGGCCGCTTCGAAGTATTGGGCCTGGGCCAGCACGAGTCGCGCGGCATGCGCAAGGGCGTGGTGGTCAATATCGAGAGCACCGTCAATTCGATCCAGCATGCCCTGGAAGAGGCCGAATTGATGGCCGACTGCAAGATCCGGGAGGTTTACACCGGCATCGCCGGCAGCCACATCCGCAGCTTCAACTCCAGCGGCATGGTGGCGATCAAGGACAAGGAAGTCACCGCGACCGATGTGGCGCGCGTGCTCGAAACGGCCAAGGCGATCAATATTCCCACCGACCAGCAAGTGCTGCATGTCCTGACCCAGGAATATATCGTCGATGGCCAGGAGGACATCCGCGAACCCATCGGCATGAGCGGCATTCGCCTCGAGGTAAGGGTACATATCGTAACCGGAGCGGTCAGCGCCGCGCAGAACATCGTCAAATGCGTGCGGCGCTGCGGCCTCGAGGTGCAAGACCTGATCCTGCAGCCTATCGCATCCAGCATGGCCTGCCTGACGGCCGACGAGAAAGAGCTGGGCGTGGTTCTGGTCGACATCGGCGGCGGTACCACCGATGTGGCGATCTTCACGGGCGGCGCCATTCGCCACACCGCGGTGATCCCGATTGCGGGCGATCAGATTACCGGCGATATCGCCGCCGCCTTGCGCACGCCGACGCCGGAGGCCGAAGAAATCAAGCTGCGCCACGGCCTGGCCAAGCAAATGCTCGCCAGTACCGACGAACGCATCGAAGTACCAGGCCTGGGCGATCGCGGGCCGCGCCAGCTGTCGCGCCAGGCCTTGGGCGCGGTCATCGAGCCGCGCGTGGAGGAACTGTTCGCGCTCGTGCAGCAGGTGATCCGCGACTCCGGCTACGACGACCTGCTGTCGTCCGGCGTCGTGCTCACCGGCGGCTCGTCGCAGATGCCGGGAATGATCGAACTGGCCGAGGACGTCTTCCTCAAGCCGGTGCGCATGGCCGTGCCCGATTATCACGGCGGATTGGCCGACGTGGTGTGCAATCCACGCTTTTCGACCGCCATGGGCCTGTTGATCGAAGCCCAGGCCCAGCATCAGCGCGGACGGGTCCGGGCACCGCAGAGCGGCGGCTTTCGCCAGTTGTTGGCTCGGATGAAGGAGTGGTTCCGTGGCAATTTTTAAAGCTTTTGCCGAGACCGGGGCGGGGGGAATTTTGCGGCCCCAAGAATACGCTGTATTGCAGTATCGGGAGGGTTGGCGGTCGTGCAGCCCATGGAATGTCGAACCAGGCGATCGAAGGGCCGCGAGCGTGGCTCGGGGGAATCGTCAATTGTTTTAACCGGGAGAAGACCTGATGAGTATTGATTTCAAAATGCTCGACAATGAGCACCAGAACGGCGCCGTGATCAAGGTCGTCGGCGTGGGCGGCGCGGGCGGCAATGCCGTGGCGCACATGATCCGGCGCCATGTGCAAGGCGTGGATTTCATTTGCTGCAACACGGATTCGCAGGCGCTGGTGGAAACCGCGGCTCCGGTCCAGATCCGTCTCGGCCGCACCGGCCTGGGCGCCGGCGCCAAGCCCGAGCAGGGCCGCGCCGCCGCCGAAACGGCGCGCGAAGCCATTCGCGAAGCCCTGCAAGGCGCCAACATGGTATTCCTGACGGCGGGCATGGGCGGCGGCACCGGTACCGGCGCCGGCCCCGTGGTCGCCGAGGTCGCCAAAGAAATGGGCATCCTCACCGTGGGTGTGGTGACCAAGCCCTTCGCCTTCGAGGGCACCAAGCGCATGCAGGTGGCCGAGGAGGGGATTCGCGAGCTTTCCCAGCACGTGCATTCGCTGATCGTCGTCCTCAACGAGAAGCTGCAGGAAGTGATCGACGACGATGCCACCTTCGAGGATTGCTTCAAGATGGCCGATGATGTCCTGCACAATGCTTGCGCCGGGATCGCCGAGATCATCAACGTCAAGGGCAATATCAACGTCGACTTCCAGGATCTCACCACCATCATGAGCGAGCCGGGCCAGGCCATGATGGGCACGGCGGTAGCCAGCGGCGAGAACCGCGCGCGGGTCGCGGCCGAGCAGGCCATCGCTTGCCCGCTGCTCGAAGGCGTGGATCTCAATGGCGCCCGTGGCGTGCTGGTGAACATCACCGCCGGCCGTTCCCTCAAGCGCCGCGAGATCAACGAGATCATGCAGATCATCGAAAGCTATCGCTCGGAAGACGCCTCGGTGGTGTTCGGCCAGGCTTTCGACGAGACGATGGGCGACGAGCTGCGCGTCACCGTCGTGGCCACCGGCCTGGGCCGCCGCGCCAAGCCGCAACTGGTGCCGGTGCAGGCTCGTCGCACGGGTACCGACGACGCGCCGGTGGCTGGCAACGCCGGTGGCCCCAACTACCAGGACTACGACACGCCCGCCGTGTTTCGTGGCCGCGACGCTTCGCGCCGCATCCAGGCCATGGAAAGCTCGGGCATGGACCACCTGGACATCCCCGCCTTCCTGCGCCGCCAGGCGGATTGAGCGGGAGCCCGGCCGTGAAGGGCTCAGGCCGAAAGGCCGGAGTTCTTCACGGACCGTGGTGTCTCAGCCCGAGCGCCCCGCCGCGGGCTCAGGGCGCCAGCGACTCGCCCGCCATCAATTGGGCTACTGTTTCACGCTCGCGCACGACGTAGTGTCGGTCGCCATCCACCAGGATCTCGGCCGCGCGCGGCCGCGTGTTGTACTGGCTCGCCATCACCATGGCATAGGCGCCCGCGCTTTCCACCGCCAGCAGATCGCCGGCTTGCAAGTCGAGTTCGCGGTCGCGGCCCAGCCAATCGCCGCTTTCGCATATCGGCCCCACCACGTCGTAGCGCGCCGTTTCGCCCGCGCGCGGCACCACCGGCAGAATACCGTGGTAAGCCTCATAGAGCGTGGGGCGCAGCAGATCGTTCATGGCGGCATCGACGATGGCGAAATTCTTCACTTCGCCCGGCTTGAGGTACTCGACCCGCGTCAGCAACACGCCGGCGTTGCCCACCAGCGAACGGCCGGGCTCCAGCACGATGCGTCGGGAGCGGCCGGGTTGCCCTGGCAACTCCAGCATGCCGCGGGCTTCGAGGCGCGCATACACCGCGTCGAGCAGTGCCTTGGGTTCGAGCGGAACCTCTTGTTGATAACGGATTCCCAGCCCGCCGCCCAAATCCATGTGTTCGATGAGCAGACCGGTGGCCTCGAGATCCCGGACCAGGTCGAGCAGTTTCTCGAGCGCATCGAGATAGGGTGAAAGCTCGGTAATCTGCGAGCCGATATGGCAATCGACGCCCACCAGGTGCAAGCCCGGCAGCTCGCGCGCGCGGGCGTATACCGCCGGCGCATCAGCGATCGCGATGCCGAACTTGTTTTCCTTCAGGCCGGTGGAAATGTAAGGGTGCGTGCCCGGATCGACGTCGGGATTCACGCGCAGCGAGACCGGCGCCGTGAGCCCTTCGGCTTGCGCCACCTCGGACAGTTGTTGAAGCTCGGCCTCGGATTCGACGTTGAAACACATCACGCCGGCCCGCAGGGCCGCGCGCATTTCCCACGCCTGCTTGCCCACGCCGGAAAACACCACCTTGCCGGGGTCGCCGCCGGCGGCGATCACGCGCGCCAGCTCGCCGCCCGACACGATATCGAAGCCCGCGCCCGCTTGGGCGAACTCGCGCAGCACCGACAGATTGGAATTGGCCTTCATGCCGTAGCAGATCAGGGCATCGCGGCCCTCGATGGCGCGAGCGTAGCGCTCCCAGGCGCCGCGCAACGCGGCGCGGGAATACACGAACAGCGGTGTGCCGTGGCGTTCGGCCAGTTCGGACAAGGCAAGATCTTCGGCGTAAAGTTGGCCTTCGTGGTAGTGAAACCAGGGCTGGCCGACGGGAGTGGCGAAAGCAGACGTCATGGCGATGGAGGCTTACCGGGAGTTGGAGGCGGCGGGAGCCGGCTCGGCGGGAAGATAGAGCGGGCCCTTCTGGCCGCAGGCGGAAAGCAGCAGGCCCAGAAGCAGCGCCGCTACAATGCGGCCAAGGCCCCGACGAGGGGTAGTGTTCATCGAGACTGGCATGGTGGTGAAATTATGACCGAAAGTGAGTTTTTGGCGGTGGCCGACGGTATCATGAAACAGGTCGAGCTTCAGGCGGATAGCTGGTTCGACGATCTGGATATCGATGTGGAAGCCACCCGCAACGGCGGCGTCTTGACGCTGGTGTTCGACGCCGGCGCCCAGATCGTGATCAATGGCCAGCCGCCGCTGCAAGAAATGTGGGTGGCGGCGCCGCGCGGCGGCTTCCATTATCGCCTCGAAGACGGTACTTGGCGCGACACGCGCGGCGGCCCCGATCTGGCCCAGGCTTTATCCGAGATCTGCAGCGAAGCGGCCGGCCGCCCCTTGCGGGTAACGATCTGATCCAACGGCCGCCATCCGGCGCAGGCCATCAAAATCCCGGATGACGCCGGCCAGGGCACTGGCCGCCACCGTGTGGGGGCTAGCCAACCAAACGTCGCCGGGGCCCGAGCGGCCGGGGAAGTTCCGGTTGATGGCGCTGATGGTTACCTGATCGGGCGCCGTCGATTGCCCCGGCCCGCAATTGGCGCACGAGCCGCAGCCCGGCAGGATCAGTTCCACGCCGGCCTCGGCAAAGGTTTCCAGATAGCCTTGTTCCGCACAATAGCGCTGTACATCCAGCGTTCCGAATTGCAAGAAGAAGCGGACCTTCGGCGCGAGGCGCCAGCCGCGCTCCAGGCCCCAGCGCAGCACCTCATGATAGGCGTCGAAGTCGGCGCGCTTGCCGCCGGTGCACGAGCCGCCGTAGGCGATGTCGATCTTCACCTCCTCCGGCAGGTCGGCGACGGCCACGCCGTTGCCGGGGTCGCCGGGCCGGGCCACCATGGGTTGGATGGCGGCGGCGTCGAGGTGGATCACGTGGCGGTAGGCCGCGTCGGGATCGCTGCGCATCCAGGGTTCGGGTTCGAACGCGAGGCCGCGCCGCTCGCGGAGAAAGGCCGTGGTCTGAGCGTCGGGCTCGACGATGCCGGTGAAGCCGCCCAGTTCGGCGGCCATGTTGGTGAGCGTGGCGCGTTCGTCGATCGTCATGGCGCGTATCGCCTCGCCGCCATACTCGAACACCGCGCCGATGGCATCGCCGCAGCGGACGGCCTCCGAGCTGAGCAGGACCAGCACGATATCCTTGGCCGCCACTCCGGGCGCGAGGCGGCCGGACACCTCCACCCGCAGTGTGTCGGGGATGGGGCAGCGCACATAGCCGGTGACCCAGCTGTTGGCCATATCGGTCGAACCGACGCCGAACGCGAGGCAGCCCAGCGCACCGGCATGCGGTGTGTGCGAATCGGTGCCGGCCACCACCTCGCCGGGCAGGGCGTGGCGTTCGGTCATCAGGGCATGGCAGATGCCTTCCGCGCCAGCGCCGCCGGGCAATTGGCCATAGCGCAGCACCGGATAAGCGGCGGTGAAGTCCTGATGCCCCCGCACCAGGCTCGCCACTCCCGGCAACAGTCTGCCCCGCACGTGCGGCACGCTTTGTGGCGCGAGCACCAAGTGATCGTGGAAGGCGACGATGCGCCCGGGGTCGTGCAGCGGTGCCGGCTGGCCGTAAGCCTCATGCATCAGGTGGGCGCTCATGCCCGTAAAGTAATCGTGGCTGAAGCGCCAGTCGGCGCGCACGAACACGCCGCTGCCGTGTTCGGCATGAGCCATGTCGGGATGCAGGTGACGGCGCAGGATCTTCTCGGCCAGGGTGATGCCTCGGTCTTTGCCCGTTTTGCTGCGCAAGCCCGGGGCCGCTCGTTCTGATTCCGCACAACCGGCTCCGGTGCTGACGGCGGGCCCTGCCGTGGAGGGCAGCGGGCTGCTTGGGACATTCGCCGTCGTGCCGCGCAGCGCGTGGCGGCTGTAGGCCATCAATCCACCGTGGCGCAAAATTGCCTGGGTCAGCGCATCCCGCCCCTTCAGAAAACAGTCGATCGGGATGGCTTCGCCCGCCTCGATCCGTCGCAACACGCTGAAATCGGTGGTGGTGAAAATGCCGAGGTTGTCGCAGTTCTGGCGATAGATGCGCTCGAAGCTCTCGGCCACGATCAGGCGCACGCCGGCCGCCCGTTCGGCCAGGGGACTGTGCTCGCGCGAAGAACCCTTGCCGTAGCGTTTGCCCGCCACCGTTACCTCGAAGCCGCCGCGCCGTATGGCATCTTCGCCGATCGGCAGCTCGGCGCCGGCCTTCAACCCCACATAGGGGTAGCGTCCCAGGCGTTGGTCATAGACCAGCATGGTGGTAACGGGAGTGATTTCATCGGTCGAAACATCATCGCGCAGCGGCAAGGCTGCTTGCAGCGTCACCGGCTCGCCAGCCAGCTGGCGTCGAAGACAGGCCGGGTCGCATGAAAGGTAGAGAATGCGGCCGTCGAAACGGATCGCGCGGTCGTCGTGCATGGGCTGGATTCCTGGTTCATGGGGGTTAGCCCACTGTAGGCAGCCGAGGCCCGGGCATAAAGCGCCATTTCGGCACTGCAGACATCTCGATGCGCGACGGCGGCCCCCGGGTGGGGTCTGGCGGCGGAGGTAGACAAGTTGCCGGCTCCGGTGGCGACGGCTGGCATCGCCAATCGGCAGTCCGCAGGCGAGCCGCGGCTCCTATCATGGGGCGTCGCCGGCGCCGCCCGGCCAGCCGCCATGAAGGAGCGCATCGCATGCCACGCACGCTTTACGACAAACTTTGGGATACGCACGCTTTCGCCGCCGAGGCCGACGGCACCAGTCTGCTTTATATCGATCGCCATCTCATCAACGAGGTTTCCAGCCCGCAGGCTTTCGAAGGATTGCGTTTGTCGGGCCGCCGGCCATGGCGCGCGCAATCCTGTCTGGCGATTGCCGACCATAATGTGCCCACCACCGACCGCCGCCATGGCATCGACGATCCGTTTTCGCGCCAGCAGGTGGCGGCGCTCGAGAACAATGCCCGCGTCCACGGCATGACATTCTTCGGCATGCTGGACCGGCGGCAGGGCATCGAGCACGTGGTCGGCCCCGAGCAGGGCGCGACCTTGCCGGGCATGACGGTAGTGTGCGGCGATTCGCATACCAGCACGCACGGCGCCTTCGCCTGCCTGGCGCATGGCATCGGCACGTCGGAGGTGGAGCATGTGCTGGCCACCCAGACCTTGCTGGCGCGCAAGATGAAGGCGATGCTCGTGCGCGTGGACGGCGAGCTGCGGCCCGGCGTGGCCGCCAAGGATATCGTGCTGGCGCTGATCGGCCGGATCGGTGCGGCCGGCGCCACGGGCCACGCCATCGAATATGCCGGTTCCACCATCCGGGCTTTATCGATGGAAGGGCGGATGACGATCTGCAATATGTCGATCGAAGCCGGCGCCCGGGCGGGCATGATCGCGGTGGACGACACCACCATCGACTACCTGCGTGGCCGGCCGTTTACGCCCGCCGGGGCGTTGTGGGATCGGGCCGTCGCCTACTGGCGCACGCTGACATCGGATGACGGCGCCGTGTTCGACGCCGTGGTGGAAATCGATGCGTCGGCCATCGAGCCGCAAGTCACCTGGGGCACCTCGCCCGAGATGGTGGTCGCGATCGATGGCCGGGTGCCGGATCCCGATGAAGAGAGCGACGCCGTGCGCCGCGAAGGCATGCGCAAGGCGCTGGCCTATATGGGGCTCGAGCGCGGGACGCCGATCGCGGACATTCGGCTGGACAAAGTTTTCATCGGTTCGTGCACGAACTCGCGGATCGAGGATCTGCGCGCCGCCGCCGCCGTCGTCAAGGGCCGGAAGACGGCGCCGAACATCAAGCTCGCCCTGGTGGTGCCGGGATCGGGGCTGGTCAAGGCCCAGGCCGAAGAGGAGGGCCTCGATCGCATCTTTCTTGAGGCGGGCTTCGAATGGCGGGAATCGGGCTGCTCGATGTGCATGGCGATGAATGCCGATCGCCTTGCTCCGGGAGAGCGCTGCGCGTCAACTTCCAACCGCAATTTCGAGGGCCGGCAGGGCGCCGGCGGCCGCACCCATCTGGTGAGCCCGGCGATGGCCGCGGCCGCGGCCGTTGCGGGGCGCTTCGTCGACGTCAGGGAGTTATGAAAGGAATATTGATCATGGAAAAATTCGACCGCCTGGACAGTATCGCCGCTCCTCTCGACCGGAGCCACGTCGATACCGATGCCATCATTCCCAAGCAGTTCCTGAAATCCATTCAGCGCACGGGATTCGGCGATAACCTGTTCGACGAATGGCGCTACCTGGATCTCGGCGAACCGGGCCAGGACTGCGCCCTCAGGCCGCGCAATCCCGACTTCGTCCTGAACCAGCCGCGCTACCGGGGCGCGCAAATTCTGCTGGCCCGTGCCAACTTCGGCTGTGGTTCATCGCGAGAGCACGCGCCGTGGGCATTGCAGCAATACGGTTTTCGCGCCATCATCGCTCCCAGTTTCGGCGATATTTTCTATAACAACGCGATGCAGAACGGCCTGTTGCCCGTGGTGCTGGAGGAAGGCGAGGTAGATCTCCTGTTCGTTCGCGAAGCGCAGTCGCCCCCGCTGCGCCTGCAGATCGACCTGGAAGCGCAGACGGTGACCGCTGCCGACGAGGGGCTGGAGTTCCGCTTCGCGATCTCGCCATTCCGCAAGGATTGCCTGCTCAATGGCCTGGACGACATTGCCCTGACATTGCGCAAGGCCGAGCGCATCCGCGCCTTCGAAAGCGAGCATCTGGAGGCATTTCCCTGGCTGGCGAGGCCGCTGCAGGCATGAGCGCGAATCCTCCCTCGGGGAGAGGACTCGCGCAGCGACTGGAGGGTCGTCAATGAGCAGTCTCGTTAGGAAGCTCGACCTGACATCGCTGCGCCTGTTCGTGGCGGTATGCCAGGAGCGCAATATCGCCCGCGCCGCCGAGCGCGAAGCGATCGCGCCATCGGCGGTGAGCCGGCGCATTGCCGACATTGAACACCTCATTGGCCACCCCGTGATCGAACGCGGGTCGCGCGGTATTTCGGTCACTCCCATTGGCGAGGCCGTGCTGCGCCATGCCCGCGAAGTGCTCGCCAATCTCGAGCGCCTCGAGGCCGAAGTGTCGCACTATGCCTCGGGCGCCAAGGGCACGATACGCATCGTCGGCAATATGTCGTCGGTGGTGCAGTTCCTGCCTGAAGACATTGCGGCTTTCAAGCGCGTGTTTCCCGAGGTCGACATCCTGATCGACGAGCAGACCAGCAGCGAGGTGCTGAGCAGCCTGGCCGAGAACGCGTTCGACATCGGCTTCTGCAACGAGGTCCCGGGCATCGAGCAAATGGAGCGCCTGCCCTACCGCAGCGATCGGCTCTACCTGGCGGTGCCGCGCCAGCATCGCCTGGCCCGCGCGCCGGTGGTGCGCCTGCGTGATTTCATGGCCGAGAACATCGTCGGCATGGGCCAGGGGACCTCATTGACCCGGCTGCTGGTACAAGAGGCCCGCCGGCTGGGTGCGGGCTTGCGCGTCAAGATCACCGTCAGCAGCCTGGACGCCCTATGCCGCATGGTGCATGTCGGGCTGGGCGTGGCGGTCGTGCCGCAGCACAGCGGCGAGCTTTACGTCGACACCCTGGAGCTTGCGCTCATACCCATCGAGGAGGCATGGGCGGTACGCGAGCTGTGGATCGTGTTCCGTCAGCGCGAGGGGCTATCGGCTCCCGCCGCGGCGCTGGTGGATTTTCTGGCGCGCTAGCGCGGCAGCGGCTGCGACCGCAAGCCGGGACTCCGGCGCCAAACGCAAAACGGACCCGCCAAGGGTCCGTTCGCGAGGGTTTGCCTGGCCGGCCACCTGGGCGCTCAGGGCAGGTTCATCACCCCGCCCCAGCCATCGTTGCCCGAGCGGCGGGCCGCCGGCGCGGGTGGCGGCATCGTTGGATGGGTGGCGCTGGCCGGCGGTGGCGGCGGCGGGGCGGCGCCACCGCCGAACAGGCGTTGCAAGGGCGATGCGGGCGCCTGCGCCATGGGCTCGTTCAAGCCCAGGGTGTCGAGCAGGTCGCGCAAGGGGTCTTCGTTGAGACCGACGCTGGCAATGGCCTGGCCCGGCGGGAATTCCGAAAAGTAATACGTGCCGTCGGCGTGCAAGAGCCCGGGCGGCTCGTTGAGTTTTTTCTCGGGAACTCCCTTGAGCGCGTGGCTCATGTAGTCGAGCCAGATCGGCAGGGCGGCGCCGCCGCCGGTCTCGCGATCGCCCAGCGATCGCGGCTGGTCGAAGCCCATCCAGGCGATGCCCACCAGGCTGGGCGTGTAGCCGGCAAACCAGGCGTCGATGGAGTCGTTGGTGGTGCCGGTCTTGCCGGCGACGTCGCTGCGCTTGAGCTGGCTGGCGCGGCGCGCGGTGCCCGTGGCCACGTTGTTGCGCATCATGTTGTCGGCAATGAAGGCGGTGCGGGCGTCGATGGCCCGGGCGGAGTGGTCGCCGGCCAGCGTGGGCTTGGCCTCCATCAGAACCTGGCCGTCGTTGTTGGTGACCTTGGTGATGAGATAGGGCGGCACACGATAACCGCCATTGGCGAATACCGCGTAGGCGCCGGCCATCTGCAGCGGGGTCACGGCGCCCGCGCCCAGGGCCATGGTCAAGTAGGCGGGATGGCGGGCGGCGTCGAAGCCGAAGCGAGTGATGTATTCCTGGGCATAGGCGGGGTTGATGGCTTCCAGGATGCGGATCGACACCATGTTGCGCGAGCGCGCCAGCCCTTCGCGCATGGTGAGGGCATCGCTATAGGCGTTGCCGTAGTTCTTGGGCTCCCAGCGCTGTTCGCCGGGACGGGTGGGCTCGAGCACGAAGGGGCGATCGGAGATGCGGGTGGTAGGGGTGAGGCCGCGTTCGAGGGCCGCGGCATAGATGAAGGGTTTGAAGCTGGAGCCGGGCTGGCGCCAGGCCTGGGTGACGCGGTTGAATTTGCCGAGCTGGAAGTCGAACCCGCCCACCATCGCCCGGATCGCGCCGTCGTCGGGCGAGAGGGCGACGAAGGCGGCCTGCACCTGGGGCATCTGCAGCATTTCCCAGGCGTCACCGTTGCGGCGGATGCGGACCACCGCGCCGCGGCTGATACGGTTGCGCTCGGACGCCTTGGGCCCCAGGCCGCCCTTGACCAGCGCCAGCCCTTTGCCGCTCACGGTGTAGCGTTCTTTCGAGTTGCGCGCCACCACGACTTCGTCGGGCGAGGCCGAGAGCACGACGGCGGACAGCAAGTCGGCTGAATCGGGGTGCTCTCGCAGGGCTTCGTCGAGCCGCTCGTCGAAGGCTTCGGTATCGCGCTCGATGCCCTCGGGCAGCTCGATTCGCGCCTCGGGGCCGCGAAACCCGCGGCGGCGATCATGATCGAGGATGCCCTTGCGCACGGCCTCCCAGGCCCATTGCTGGTCTTGCGAATGGATCGTGGTGTAGACGTTCAGGCCCCGGGTGTAGGTTTCGTCGCCGTAGACGTCGAATACCAATTGGCGGGCGAGCTCGGCCACATACTGCGAGTGGGCCTGGAGCGTGGGGCCATCTTCACGGTTGCGCGTGCGCAACTGGATGACTTCGTCCATGGCCGTTTTGTATTGCTCCGGCGTGATGTAGCCGAGGTCGCGCATGCGTCCGAGCACGTAGTGCTGGCGGATCTCGGCCCGAGGGAAGTTGCTCAGCGGATTGAAGCGGGACGGCGCCTTGGGAATGCCGGCCAGCATGGCCGCTTCGGCGATGGAAACCTCGTTGAGCGGCTTGCCGAAATAGGTGCGCGCCGCGGCTTCGAAGCCGTAGGACCGATGGCCGAGGTAAATCTGGTTGATATAGAGCTCGAGAATCTGGTCTTTGGTGAGGTCGGATTCGATCTTGAAAGTGAGCAGCAGTTCGTAGAACTTGCGCGACCAGGTTTTTTCGGATGACAGATAGAAGTTGCGTGCCACCTGCATGGTGATGGTGCTGGCGCCCTGGGCCCGGCGCATCTCGACCAGGTTGGTGAGCGCCGCGCGGGCGACGCCGGCGAAGTCGATGCCGCCATGCTGGTAGAAGCGATCGTCTTCGGCGGCCAGGATGGCCTGCTTGAGCGCGAGGGGCACTTCGTTGATGGGCACGACGCGGCGGCGTTCTTCACCGAACTCGGCGATCAGCATTTGATCTGCCGTATAAACCCGCAGCGGCACTTTGGGGCGGTAGTCGATCAGGGCGTCGAGGGCGGGCAGGTTGGGCCACGCCAGCGCAAGGGCGAGCCCGCCGACCAGCGCGCCGCTCACCACCAGGCCCAGGCCGAGGACGGCAAGGCCGAACAGCCAGCGCAAGGGAGAAAAGCCGTGGCGCGACTCGGAACGGGGGGGCGAAGACTTGGCCATGAATAGCGAATGATGTAGGGGTGTGATTCAGGATGAGCCGGAAATGGCGGTGGAGCGCCGCGAGAATGGGATAATGCCGTCTAGCAACTTAAACGATAGCAATATGGCAGACATTGCAGACGGCACCGAACCCGCCGGTGCCAACCATCCGCAGCTCCCGATTTTTTTGGTGGGCATGCCGGGCGCCGGCAAAACCACGATCGGCAAGGCGCTGGCACGCCACCTGCAACGGCCGTTTCTGGACCTCGACCATGAGCTTGAGCGCCGTTGCGGCGTGCGGATTCCAACGATCTTCGACCTTGAAGGCGAAGCCGGGTTCCGGCGGCGCGAAACCTGCGCGCTGGAGGAGTGTACCCGGCAGCCCGGAATCGTGCTCGCCACCGGAGGCGGGGCGGTATTGGCCGCTGAAAACCGCCGTTTGCTGCGCGAGCGGGGCATGGTGGTATATCTCAAGGCGCGTGCCATAGACCTGTATCATCGCACACGGCACGATCGAAATCGGCCGTTGTTGCAAAATCCCGACCCTCTCGGTACGCTTTCCCGCCTGCTCGAGCAGCGCGAGCCGTTCTACGAAGAAATCGCCGATCTCACCATCGAAACCGGCCGCCATCCGGTGCAGCACGTCGTGCGCCGGGTGCTGCCGCTGCTGCAAACCTATTCCCGCGAGCACGATTTGTTATGCAAGAAGTTGCCGTAGCCACCGCCGGTGGCGCCTACCCGATCCGCATCGGCGGCGGGCGCCTGGACCACCTGGCCGAATCCGTGCCGGCCGACGCCAGCCGCATCGCGCTGGTCACCAATCCCACGGTGGGCGCCCATTACGCCGACCGTGCCGAGCGTGCGCTGGCCGCCAGCGGCCGGCCGGTCAGCCGCATCGTGCTGCCCGATGGCGAAAGCCACAAAACGCTGGCCACGCTGCAAATGCTGTTCGACACCTTGCTGGCCGAGCGCTTCGATCGCCGTTGCCTATTGGTGGCGCTGGGCGGCGGGGTCATCGGCGATATGGTGGGGTTTGCCGCGGCGGTGTATATGCGCGGCGTGCGCTTCCTGCAGGTGCCCACCACTTTGCTGGCGCAAGTCGACTCTTCCGTGGGTGGCAAGACCGGGGTCAACCATCCTCTGGGCAAGAACATGATCGGCGCCTTCCACCAGCCGGTGGCCGTCGAGATCGACACCGATGTCCTGCAAACGCTGCCGGCGCGCGAGATATCGGCCGGGCTGGCCGAGGTCATCAAGTACGGCTGCATCCTGGATGCCGCGTTTTTCACCTGGTGCGAGGCCGAGGCCGGTGCCTTGCGCGCGCTGCGGCCCGAGGCCCTGGCCCGCGCCATTGCCCGGTCGTGCGAGCTCAAGGCCCAGGTCGTGGGGCGTGACGAGCGCGAATCCGGCGAGCGCGCCATCCTCAACTTCGGCCATACCTTCGGCCACGCCATCGAGGCCGGTCTGGGCTATGGTCAGTGGCTGCACGGCGAGGCCGTGGGCTGCGGGATGGTGCAGGCGGCCGCCTTGTCGGCGCGCGTGGCGGGGCTGGCGGCGGCGGATGCGTCGCGCATCGGGGCGCTGGTCGAGGCGATCGGCTGTCCCGCGGTGGCGCCCGATCTCGGCGCCGAGCGTTGGCTGGAGCTGATGCAGGTCGATAAAAAAGCGGAGGGCGGGCAGATACGATTCGTGCTGCTGCCCGAGCTCGGGCGCGCCATCGTACGCACCGCGCCCGAGGCCGAGGTGCGGGCAGTGCTGGCCGCCACCGTGGGCACGGCGGTGGCATGATCCCCTGGCCGGGCGGAGGCTGAGATGCAAACACGACACGGATCCTCGATGAACCACGGCCTGGCGCCCTATGCCGCCGACCCCGCCGTTACGCGCGGGCGCCGGTATGCCGAAGATCCGCCCATGGGCCGCACCGAATTCCAGCGCGACCGCGACCGTATCGTGCACGCCAAGGCGTTCCGCCGCCTTGAGTATAAAACCCAGGTGTTCGTCAATCACGAAGGCGATCTCTTTCGCACGCGCCTCACGCACAGCATCGAAGTGGCGCAGATCTGTCGCTCGGTGGCGCGCAATCTGCGCCTGAACGAAGATCTCATCGAAGCCATCGCGCTGGCGCACGATCTGGGCCACACGCCCTTCGGCCATGCCGGCCAGGATGCGCTCGACGCCGCACTGCGTGCCCGCCAGCCCGATAGCCAGGGTTTCGAACATAATCTGCAAAGCCTGCGGGTAGTCGACCGCCTCGAACAGCGCTACGGGGCTTTCGATGGCCTCAACCTATGTTTTGAAACCCGCGAAGGCATCCTCAAGCACTGCTCCAAGGCGCGGGCGGCGCATCTGGGCGACGTCGGCAGGCGTTTCCTCGACGGCACCCAGCCCAGCCTCGAGGCGCAATTGGCCAATCTCTGCGACGAAATCGCCTACAACAATCACGATATCGACGACGGCCTGCGTTCGGGCTTGATCACCCTGTCGCAATTGCAAGAAATCGAGATCTTCGCGTCGCATTGGCGTATCGCCAGCGAGCGCTATCCGGGGATCGACGAGCGCCGCCTCACCGCCGAAACCGTGCGCCGCATGATCAATACCTTGATCATCGACCTCACCAGTACCACCGCCAGCCGCATCGCCGAGCTTGCGCCGGACAGCTCCGACGCCGTGCGCGCCGCGCCGCCGCTGGCCGCTTTCAGCGCCGCCGTGCATCGGCAATCGCGCGAGCTCAAGAGCTTTCTCCGCGACAACCTCTACCGGCATTTCCAGGTCATGCGCATGACCCACAAGGCGCGCCGTATCATCCACGAGCTATTCGATGTCTTCATGGATGAACCCGGCTTGTTGCCGCCGCGGCATCAGCGGCGCGCGGCCGGTACGCCGCCCCGTGCGCAGGCCAGGGCGATCGCCGATTACATCGCCGGTATGACCGACCGCTACGCGATGCTCGAGCATCGGCGCCTGTTCGATATGGCAACACGGCATGCCTCGTAAAGGCCAACAGCCGGTCACGCTGCGTTACTCTGGCGGACACGCTCCGCCCGGCCCGGCGCTGTCGCGGGGTAGCCACGGCAGCCGCCGGCCGCCGTCACACATCGCCGCGGCTCCGGTCGCGAACCCTGGCGGCGGTGGCCGACGCCCGACCACGCGGCGAGCTTTCTTTCTACCGTCTTTTCTCTTGCGGACCTCCTACTCATGAGTTATCAGGTACTTTCTCGTCAAACACACCAGAACCTTCGCCTGCGGACGCCGGCCCAGCACTGGTCGTTCGCGCGCGATCGCGGTTTCGTCGGCCTGGTGGCCGCCGAACTCGGCGAGGCCGCACGCACCATGCCCGTGGTTTTCCGTGTCCAGGACGATCAGGCCGCGCTGGTCGGCCTGATGGGTTTCGGCCCGAACAACCTGTTCGTCGACGCCAACGGCCGGTGGCAGGTTCCCTATATTCCGGGCGTGCTGCGTGCCTGGCCGTTCGCGCTGGTGCCCAAAGACGACCAGCAAGTGGTCGTGATCGAGCGCGACAGCGATTTTTTCGACACCGAAGAGGGGGAGTTGCTGTTCGATGCCCAGGGCGAGCCGGGCGAGCGGCTGCAGAAAATCGTCGAGTTCCTGCGTGTCATGGGGCAGCAGGAAGCCCTGACGCAGCGCGCCGTGGCCGCTATCCGCGGCCTGAATCTGCTGGTGCCCTGGGAGCCCGTGGTAAAGCGCGCCGATGGCCAGTCGCTGCGTTTGCAAGGCTTGTTCATGGTCGATCAAAAAGCGTTTGACGAGCTGAGCGACGAAGACTTCCTTACCTTGCGGCGCGAGGGCGGCCTGCCGGTGGTGTATGCCCATTCGCTGTCGCTGCGCAGCATCGCGGTGCTCGAGCAACTGGCGCGCCGCCAGGCCCAGACCGCCGCGCCAACCACGGTGGCGTTGCCCGACGGCCCGGAATTTACCGACGAATACCTCAAGTTTTAACGCCGCTTGGGCCGGCGCGTGGCGCGCCGGCCCTTCCGGCTTGAACCGGGGCAGCCTGCGGCATGTCGGCGGGGTCGCTTTCGGCGTCGCGTTTTTTCTTGCTGACTCGCAGTTGCAGCTCGCCGCGCGCCAGTTTGGCGAGCGCTCCCGGGTTGCGCACGATCAGCCGGCGGTTGTCTTTCTCGACGATCTGGTGCGTGAACAGGGCCTGCATGGCGCGCGAGACGGTTTCGCGGCTCACGTTGGCGGTGATGGCGATGGCCTGCTGGCTGGGCAGGTTCTCGATGGTGACCAGATTGTCGTTCCAGGTGCGCGTGGCGCTGTGCAGCACGGCGTAGATGCGCGAGAAGGCGCGCGCCATGCCCAGGACCGAGCGGATGTGCGAGGATTGCCGGATGGTATGGCATAGGCGCAGCAGGATGCGTTCGGCCACCACCGGGTAGCGGGTGAACACGCGGCGCGCCATATGGCCCGGCAGCAAACCCACCACCGAAGGCGTGGTGGCCACGATGGACGCCGAGCGCGTACCGCCGTCGATCACGGCGAGTTCGCCGAGATAGTCGCCCGCCTCGACGAAATGCAGGCCGACTTCGCGGCCGTCTTCCGAGGGCGCGATTACCTGTAGCCGCCCGGATACCAGCAGCACCAGCTCGTCGCCGCTGGAACCTTTGTGGATCACGTAGGCGCGTTTGTCGTAGTGCTCGAAGCGCGTGACCGCGGCCAGTTCCTGGAGAACCGTCTCGTCGAGTCCGGCCAGGAGCTTTTGCTGGCGGAGCGCATCGAGGGGGGAGAAAGCCACGGTGAGGGAAGCGGTAGTCGTATCAGTCCGCATTCTAGCCCAGGGGCTGTCAGCATGTGACTGTCATCACTCTGTCGCACAAAATATTGTGATGACGGTCACATTCAGTGCTAAGATTTCGCCCGTTCCGGCATGGCGTCCGGACGCTTCTATTCAAGTGGATGGTCATGGCTTCCAGGTTCTCCCTGCCGCGCGACGAAATCGTCCAGGCGCTCGTTAGTTTCAAGCAGGCGTTTCGCTCCGTCGGCATGTTCAGCATGGTCATCAACATGCTGATGCTGGTGCCATCGATCTACATGCTGCAGGTCTATGACCGCGTGCTGGCCAGCCGCAACTCCTATACCTTGCTGATGCTCACGGTGATCATGCTGGGCGCCTACGTCATCATGGCCGCGCTGGAGTATGTGCGCAGCCAGGTCCTGATCCGGATCGGCTCGCGGCTGGACATCCAGCTCAACCGGCGCGTGTATACCGCCGCCTTCGAGCAAAACCTCAAGAACGGCAACGGCAACGCCACCCAGGCCCTGAACGACCTCACCACCATCCGCCAGTTCGTCACCGGCAGCGCGCCGATGGCGTTTTTCGATGCGCCATGGGCGCCGATCTACATCCTGGTGATTTTCCTGTTCGACATGTGGCTGGGCTTGTTCGCCCTCATCGGCACCCTGATCCTGATCGTTCTGGCGATCATCAACCAATGGGTGACCAACAAACCCCTGAAAGAAGCCAACTCGCTATCGGTGGCATCCACCACCCAGGCGGGCAACACCCTGCGCAACGCCGAAGTGATCGAGGCCATGGGCATGATGCCCGACCTGCAGGCGCGCTGGTACCGCACCCACGAGCAGTTCCTCAAGCTGCAGAATGAGGCCAGCGAAAAAGCCGCGGTGGTGAGCTCCTATACGCGCTTCTTCCGCATCTCGCTGCAATCGCTGGTGCTGGGCTTGGGGGCCCTGCTGGTGCTGCAGGGCAGCATCACCGCCGGCATGATGATCGCCGGCTCCATTCTGCTCGGCCGGGCTCTGGCGCCGGTGGAGATGGTGATCAACGTCTGGAAGCAGTGGGCCGGCGTGCGCAGCGCTCACGAACGACTGGTCAAGCTGCTCGAAACGAATCCCGCGCGCCGCTCCGGCATGGCGTTGCCGCCGCCCAAGGGCGATCTGAGCCTCGAGGGCGTTGCGGCGGCGCCGCCGGGGTCGCGCCTGCCCATCCTGCGCAATCTCAACCTCACGGTGGACGCCGGCGACGTGCTGGGCATCATCGGCCCCAGCGGCTCGGGCAAGTCCACCCTGGCCCGCCTGCTGGTGGGCGTATGGCCGGCCATGATGGGTACGGTGCGCCTCGACGGGGCCGACGTCTATCAATGGAACAAAGACCAGCTCGGCCCCCACGTTGGCTATCTGCCCCAGGACATCGAGTTGTTCGGCGGCACCATCAGCGAGAATATCGCCCGCTTCGGCAATGTGGACCCCGAGAAGGTCATCGCCGCGGCGCGCATGGCCGGCGTGCACGAAATGATCCTGCAATTCGCCGCGGGCTACGATACCCAGATCGGCGACGGCGGCAGCAGCCTGTCGGGTGGCCAGCGGCAACGGATCGCCCTGGCCCGGGCCGTGTACGGCATGCCCTCGCTGGTGGTGCTCGACGAGCCCAACTCCAATCTGGATGAAACCGGCGAAGAAGCCCTGCGCGGCGCCATCAGCCGCTTGCGGGAAGCGGGCAAGACGGTGGTGCTCATCACCCACCGCACCAGCATCATCGCCGCCACCACCAAGCTCCTGCTGCTGCGCGATGGCACCGCGGCCATGTTCGGGCCGACCCAACAGGTACTGGCGTCGCTGGCCCAGGCCAATCAGCAACGCAAGGCGGGCGCGCTGCCGGGGGCGGGCGCCCCGCCCGCCGCGCGCCTGGCTCCCTGACCCCGTTCGCCCTCGTACGGCATCCATTCCCAGGTTTTCTCGAGCTTTCTCATGGCTAAGCTGTTTGGCAAGAACAAAAGCCGGTCCGAACCGCCGGTCGAGGTGGTTGGAACCGAGGTGATCAATCCCGACGCCGGCGGGCTCGACATCAACGACCGCTACTATTCCCGGATCGGCTGGTGGATCGTGATCGTCGGCGTCGTCGGGTTTGGCGCCTGGGCGGCGCTGGCGCCGCTCGACCAGGGCGTTCCCGCGCCGGGCACGGTCATGGTGTCGGGCAACCGCCAGGCGGTGCAGAACCTGGTGGGCGGCGTGGTGTCCGAGCTGCTGGTGCGCGATGGCGCCAAAGTGGCCGCGGGCGATGTGGTGATCCGCTTCGATCCCACTCGTACGCGCTCCGAGGCCGAGGCCTTGCGCATCCAGTATTTCAGCGCCTTGGCGGCGGAGGCGCGGCTGCGGGCCGAGCGCGATGGCGACGACACCGTCGAGTTCCCCGAAGCCCTGTTGAAAATGCGCCAGGATCCGCGGGTCGAGACGGCCATCCTCACGCAGCGGCAGTTGTTCGATACCCGCCAGCAGGCGCTCGAAAGCGACCTCGAGGCGCAGTCGCAAAGCATCGCCAGTTTGCGCGCCGACATCGAGGGCCTGCGCTCGGTCACGGCGTCGCGGCGCGAACAGTCGCGGCTGCTGCAGGAGCAATTGGGCGGCATGCGCGACCTCGCCCGCGAGGGCTACGTACCGCGCAACCGCGTACTGGAGCTGGAGCGCGACCTCAGCCGCCTGCAGGGCGAGATCGCGGAGGCCGGCTCGGGCATGCTCAGCGCGCAGCGCCGGATCGCCGAGATCGAGGCGCGGATGCTGCAGCGCCGCCAGGAGTACCAGCGCGAGGTGCGCACGCAGTTGTCGGATACCCAGCGTCAGGTGCAAGAAGTGCGCAGCCGGCTGGAGTATGCCGACTTCGAGTTGGCGCACACCGACGTGCGCGCGCCGGCCAGCGGCTATGTCGTCGGCTTGAGCGTCTTCACCGAGGGCGGGGTGGTGTCCACCGGTACGCAGTTGATGGAGATCGTGCCCGAGAACGAGCCGTTGATGGTCGACGTGCGGGTGCCGGTCCATCTGATCGATAAAGTGCACCCCGGCCTGGAGGTCGAGATGATGTTCACCGCGTTCAATCAGACCACGACCCCGCATATTCCCGGCGTGGTGCGCACGGTGTCGGCCGACCGGCTGCTCGACGAGCAGACCGGCGAGCCGTATTTCCGGGTCGAGGCCGAGGTCACGCCGGAGGGCGAGACCCTGCTGGCCACCAACGAAGTGCGGCCCGGCATGCCGGTCGACGTGCTGGTCAAGACCGGCGAGCGTTCGCTGCTGAACTATCTGTTCCGGCCGCTGATCGACCGCGCCAGAACCGCGTTCGTGCAGCAATGACCACGCGCCGCAGTGCGAGCCGACTACCCCGCGGCTTTGCATGCCACTCGGAGTCGCCAGGCACGGATCCGTCCGCAGGGACGGCTTCGTGTTTGGGCTCATCCAATCATGGCGGGCCGAGCGAGGCAGCCACCATCCGGGGTCGAAGGCGCCCGCCTTCCCATTTTCCAGGAGGCCATCGATGAACATGCGCATTTGGCTGGCCGCGGGTCTGGCCGTTGCCGCCCTGCCGGTACAGGCCCTGGGCCTGCTGGACGCCTATATGGCGGCTCGCGAGTACGATCCCTTGTACCGTTCGGCCTGGCAGGCGCGGCAGGCCGGCCTCCAGGAAGAGATCATCGCGCGCTCGCAGTTGTTGCCGGACGCCAACCTCAGCTATTCGCACAACCGCAATTGGCTGCATCAAGACGTCTATTCCCCCGTCACCGGCCAGGAAACCTCGGCCTCCAACGCCAACTATCCCAGTTATGTCGGCCGGATCGAGCTGCGCCAACCCGTGGTCAATCTGCAGGCCTGGGCCGGCTATCGCCAGGGCCAGGCCCAGTCGCAGCTGGCCGAGGCCGAGTTCGATGATCGCCATCAGGAGTTGATGCTGCGTCTTTACGAGGGTTATGCCGACGCCTTGCTGGCCCGCGATCAGGTGGCCATCGCCGAAGCCCGGCAGATTGCCTACGAGGAACGGATGCGGGCCAACGAACGCATGTTCAGGGCGGGCGAGGGCACCCGTACCGACATGATCGAAACCCGTTCGCGCTACGACATCGCGGTGGCGGAAGTCATCGCGGCGCGTGGCGACCTGGGCAACGCCATGCGGGCCCTGGGCGCGATGATCGGCCCCGGCCGGGTCCGCAATGTCAGTGAACTGGACCAACTGGTGCCGGGCTTCAGGCCGCTGGCGATGCAGCCGGCCGACGTCGATAGTTGGGTGCGGCTCGGCCTGGGCGGCAACGCCCAGGTGGTGGCGCGCCGGCTGGGCGTCAAGGCGGCCGACGCCAACATCAATCGTCAGCGGGCCGGGCACTATCCCACGGTCGATATCGTGGCCAGCTACAGCCTGGACGAAGCCGATTCGGTCAGTACCATCAACCAGCGCAATCGGCGCGCCACCATCGGCGTACAGTTGCGCGTACCGCTCTACGCCGGCGGCGGCACCAGCGCCCGCACCACGCAGGCCGTGGCGCAGTACGAAAAAGCCCAGGCCGACCTCGACGCCGCCGTCAATGGCGTGGAGGTGGAGCTGCGCCGCCAGTTCGATCTGATCGAAAGCAACGTCACCAAGATCCGCGCGCTGGAGCAGGCGGTGGAGTCGGCCACGCTGCTGGTGGAAGCCACGCGCCGCAGCGTGGAGGGCGGCGTGCGCGTGAACCTGGATGTGCTCAACGCCGAGGAGCAGCTCTACACCTCGCGGCGCGACCTGGCCCAGGCCCGCTACGATTACCTCGATGCCTATATGCGGCTGCGTTACTATGCCGGCGTACTGACGATAGACGACCTCGAAGCGGTCGCGCGTTATTTTGCCGCGCCCGGCAGCGCCCGCTCGAAAGCGCTACCCACCGGTGCCGGCGCGCCATCGGTGGTGCGCACTTCCCAAGCCGGATGATTCCTGTTCTCCTATGACATATTGGTTCCGATCGCTGGCCTCGACCTGGTCGTACCGCGGCATGGTCCGCGCCATTTCCGAGCGCGACCTGCGGGCGCGATACACCGGCTCCGTGCTGGGGCCGCTGTGGCTGATCCTGCAGCCGCTGGCCATGATCCTCATCTATACCCTGGTGTTCTCGCAGGTGATGCAGGCCCGTCTGCCGGGCACCCAGAGCGGCGCTTTCGGCTACAGCATCTTCATTTGCGCCGGGCTCATCAGCTGGGGCCTGTTCACCGAAATCTGCCAGCGCACCAAGGGCGTGTTCCTGGAGCATGCCAACCTGATCAAAAAGGTGCAGTTTCCCAAGCTGGTGCTGCTGGTGCCCATCGTGGTGGTGGCGCTGTTCAATTTCCTGGTGCTCACCTTGCTGTACTTCGTCTTCCTGCTGCTGATCGGCGCCTGGCCGGGTTGGGCGATCCTGGCCGCGATCCCCGCGGTGCTTACCCTGGCGGTGCTGGCGCTGGGCATGGGCCTGCTGGCCGGTGTGCTTCATGTGTTCGTGCGCGACGTCGGGCAGATCATCGATATCAGCATGCAATTGCTGTTCTGGGCCACGCCCATTGTCTATCCCATCTCCATCCTGCCGGAAGCCTTCAAGTCGCTGATCCGGCTCAATCCGGTGGTGGCGCCCATCACCCAACTGCAGCAGGTATTCCTGGCGGGCCAGATTCCGGATTACTCGACGCTGGCGTATCCCCTGGCGGTCGCCGCGGTTTTCCTGGCCCTGGCCCTGTGGTGCTATCGCCGCCTGTTCAGCGAAATGCTGGATTACCTCTGATTCCGCCGTCGCCTTCCGCAAGATGTCCAAACCCGTGATTTCCGTGGCCGGCCTGGGCAAGGCCTACGCCAGCGCCTATGGCAAGAAAGATTTGATGCGCCGCCTGCTCTCGGGCCGCGCCGACCCCGCGCGCCTGCGCTGGGTGCTGCGCAACGTCAGCTTCGAGGTTGGCCGCGGCGAGGCCGTCGGCCTGATTGGCGTGAACGGCGCGGGCAAGAGTACGCTGCTCAAGATGCTGGCGGGTACGACCCGGCCCACCGAGGGCTCGATCGGCATCGATGGCACGATCTCGGCGCTGCTCGAACTGGGCCTGGGCTTTCATGGCGACTTCACCGGCCGCCAGAATGCCTATATGTCGGGCCAGATGACCGGCCGCAGCCGCGCCGAGATGGACGCGGTGATGGACGAGATCGAAGCCTTTGCCGAAGTGGGCGATTATTTCGACTGGCCGGTGCGCACCTACTCCAGCGGCATGCAGGTGCGCGTGGCGTTCGCGGTGGCCACCGCGTTCAAGCCCGATGTGCTGATCATCGACGAGGCGCTGGCGGTGGGCGACGCCTATTTCCAGCACAAATCGTTCGCCCGCATCCGGCAGTTTCGCGAAGAAGGCGTCACGCTGCTGTTCGTGTCGCACGATCCGGGCGCCATCAAGAGCCTGTGCGACCGCGCCATCCTGCTGTCGGCCGGCGGCGTGGAGAAAGACGGCGATCCGGTGGAAGTCCTGGATTACTACTATGCCCTGATCTCGGCGCGCGAGGGCGCGGCCGAGGCCGAAGGGCAGGAGCAGGATTACGGACGGCGCTCCGGCAACGGCCGCGCCCGCATGGTATCGGCGCAGATGCTGGGCGCCAGCGATACCAACGCCGTCGACCAGCCCATGTTCCGCGTGGGCGAGCCGGCGCGGCTGCGGGTGGAGATCGAAGTCCACGAGCCCCTGCCGGGACTGACGCTGGGCATGACCATCCGCGATCGTACCGGCTACGACGTGTTCGGCATGAACACGCGGCGCATGGGCTTTGCCGACATTGGCCTGGAGCCGGGACGGCGGGTGGTCGAGTTCATCCTGCCCAGCCTGGCCATCGGGCCGGGCCATTACCACATCAGCATGGCGCTGCACGACGACGATCACCACGTGGCCGGCAACTACGATCGCTGGGATCAGGCGCTGGTGTTCGAAGTGACGTTCGGCAGCGGAGTGGCGTTTGCGGGGGTGGCGGCGCTGCCGGTGGAGATGGAAGTCAGGCCGATCGACTCGGTGTGAGGGCGGGAAGGGAGGCCATGCCTGGGAGGCGGAGCCCAGCACCAGAATCATGGGAAACTGGCCCAGCAGGGTCGCCGGGGCCTGCTCCTTCACGTCGTAAGGGAGCTTGTTGTCCACCAGCACCGTTTGGCCGGTTTGCGTGGCCATGCCGCGCCTAGCGGCTCGAGTGCAGCCTCCGCTGATCGGGATCGGACAAGGCGCGGGCCAGTTGGTTGCCCGCTTCCACCAGCGGCAGATGATAGGTTTCGAGTACTTCGCGTGTGAGGCGGTCGGCAACGCCCGACACGCACAACGCACCGAACAATTGGCGCGTGGCGCGGAACACCGGGATGGCGATGCTCGACATATTGGGATCGCGCTCGCGCACCGAGATGTAATGGCCGGTGCGGCGGATTCGATCGTAGAGCGCCCCGGGGTGATTCGAATAGGCCAGCAGCACCCGACCGGAGGCGCCTTTGTCCAGCGGCATCCGCTCGCCCACCCGGATATGCACGCGAGCCGGCGTGGCCCGGTCGACACGCGCCACGCAAGTGCGCCAATTGCCTTCGCGCACGAAGAACGCGGCGGTTTCGCCCGTGGCCTCGTGCAACTGGCGCAAAAGGGTGTCGATCACATTGTTGACGTCGAAGGCCGTTTGATAGCGCACGCCCAGCCAGCCTGCGGCCGGCCCAAGGCGCCAGCGCGCATCCTCGGTCTGCACCAGGTAACCCGACCGCGCCAGCGTCCGGGCGGTGCGCAACAAGGTGGTTTTGTCCATGCCCAGCCGGCGACTCAGTTCGGACAGGGAAACGCTTTGCTCGTCTACCTGGAAAACGTCGAGTAGCGCCAAGGCTCGCGAGACGGCGTTGACGTTCTCGCGGGGCGGCTTGCTATCGGCTGGTGCGGTGATTCCGGGGAGTGTCGACATACTGCCGTATATGCGTTGTGCCATGCACAACCAGATTGTAGGGAGTGATGCTGCTTGCCACAATCCGTCTCAGGGTACGGCCAGGCGCCGAAACGCACCCGAGACCCCTCGCAGCCTTTCACCGCGCCGCGCCCGATGCCGCCGGACCCGATACCGCGACCTTCATCCAAGACACGTTTCCATGCTGATCGACACTCTCACAAGCACTCTGCCAGCAGGCACGCCGGGCCAGCGCTTTCGCGACGAACTCGCCCGGGCCAGTCCGCTGCCCATCGTGGGCACGATGAATGCCTTCAGCGCCATCCTGGCCCAGCGAGCCGGCCACAAGGCCATTTACCTGGCTGGAGGCGGTCTGGCCACCCATGCCTATGGCTTGCCCGATCTGGCGTTGACGACCATGACCGAGGTGCTGGCCGAGGTGCGCCGCATTACCGACGCCTGCGATCTGCCGCTGATGGTCGATGTCGATACCGGCTTCGGCGGCGCCCTGAACATCGCGCGGCTGCTTCAGGGCCTGATCAAGGATGGTGCGGCGGCGATGCACATCGAAGATCAAATCGTGCTCAAGCGCTGTGGACATCGGCCCAACAAAGGCCTGGTGCCCACGACGGAAATGCTGGACCGGATCAAGGCCTGTGTGGACGCCCGCACCGATTCGACATTCTTTCTGGTGGCGCGCACCGATGCGTTGGCGAGCGAGGGCCTGCAGGCCAGCATCGACCGTGCCTGTGCCTATCTCGAAGCCGGGGCCGACATGATCTTTGCCGAAGCCTGCACCGAACTGTCGCAGTATCGCGCCTTCGCCGAGGCGCTCGGCCGCCCGCATGCGCTGCTGGCCAACGTGACGGAGTTCTCCTTGACGCCCAGTTTTACGCAAGCCGAGTTGGCTGGCGCGGGGGTCGCCGCGGCGCTATATCCATTGTCAGCGGCGCGGGCGATGGCGCACGCCGCCACCGTGGTGTTCCAAACCATCCTGCGTGAAGGCAGCCAGCAGTCCGTACTCGACATCATGCAAACACGCGCGCAGCTCTATGAAGCCCTGAACTACGAGGCCTACGAGGCCAGGTACGACGCCCTGCATGCCGCCAACGACGGCAAGTCTTGATCCATCACCGAGGAGACGCAAATGCCCTTTCTTACCCGTTATCTGCAGCGGGCGGCCGGCGTTGCCGCCATATTCGCCTGCGGCATCGCCGGCGTGGTCGCCCAGCCCACCGGCACCTCGCAGCCCATACGCATGGTAGTGCCGTTCTCGCCTGGCAGCTACACCGACAACGTCGCCCGCATCGTGGCGCCGGCCATGGCCGAGCGCCTCGGAGCGACGATCATCATTGAAAACCGGCCCGGCGCCAATGGCATCATCGGCGCCGACCACGTAGCCAAGGCCGCCCCGGACGGCCGCACCATCCTGGTGGGCGGCGCCAGCGTCAACGTGATCAACCCCGGCTTGTACAAGTCGCTGCCCTACGATCCGATCAAGGATCTGGTGCCGGTCGCGCGTATCGGTCTGTTGCCGTTCCTGTTGGTGGTGCATCCCGATGTGCCGGCCAGGACTCTGGCCGAGCTGATCGACTACGCCAAGCAGAATCCCGGCCGGCTGGCCTATGCCACGCCCAACGCGGCTACCTTGGTTGGCATGGAAACATTCAAGCGTACCGCTGGCATCGACATTCTCTCGGTGCCGTACAAATCCAGTCCACAGGCCATGACCGACCTGGCCGGCGATCATGTGCAGGTGCTGATTGCCGACGTGGCCACCGCCATGCCCCAGATCGAAGGCGGCAAGGCGCGCCTGTTGGCCGTGACGATGAAAACGCGTTCGCCTTTGCTGCCGGATGTACCGCCGATGAGCGACGAGGTGGAGGGCTTCGACCTGACCGCATGGACGGGCCTGCTGGCACCCGGCGGTACGCCGCCCGAAACCGTCCGGCGCCTTGCCGATGCCTTGAAGGCCGCCGTGGCCGACCCCGCGGTTGCCCAAAGCCTGGCATCCATCGGCTTCGATATTCAGCCGCTCGGCCCCGATGAGTTTGGTCCCGTCGTGCGCGCCGAGATCGAAACGTACCGACAGCAGATCCGCGATGCCGGCATCGAGCAGCAATAACCATGACCTTCGATGCCCGCTGCGCGGTAGACAGCCATGTCCATGTGTTGGATAGCCGGCGCTTTCCGTTCACCAACCCGGATGGCTACAAACCCCAGGCCAACGAATGCGGCACGCCCGAGGAGTTGCGGGTCGTGCTGGATGCCCATGGCATGACGCATGCGTTGCTCGTCAACCCCTTCGCCGGCTATGCCACCGACAACCGCTGCATGCTCGATGCTATCGCACGCTCTCACGGCCGGTACAAAGGCGTGGCCCTGGTGGGCCATGACGACGATGATCGTGTTTTGCAAGGCTTGAGCGACGGTGGCGTAGTGGGGGCGCGCTTCAACACCTTGTTTGCCGGCGCCACGTCGCTCAAAGGCGCCGCAGGAGAGCGGCTGCTGCGCCGGGTGAAGGACCAAGGTTGGTTTGCCCAGGTGTATTACCAGGGCGATGGGCTGATCGAATTGCTGCCTCTGCTCCAGACCGTTGGCCTGCCGGTGGTGGTGGATCACTGCGGCTGTCCCGATCCCGAACGTGGTCTGGCGCAGCCGGGCTTTCAGGCGCTGCTGGAACTCGGGCGTAGCGGTGGCTCGGTGATCAAATTGTCGGGTGTTTTCCGCTACTCCCGGCAAGATTGGCCGTATCGCGATACCGAGCCTTATATAGCGGCGCTGATCGAAGCCTTTACCCTGGAGCACTGTGTCTGGGGCTCGGACTGGCCGTTCGTTCGGGTGCCGAAGCGCATGGATTATGGCCCTGTTCTAGCCCTGCTCGCCCATTGGCTGCCCGACGAAAGGGAGCGCCGAACCGTCTTGTGGGATGCGCCGGCCCGCTGGTTCGGCTTCAAGGAAAGCGGCCATGAAGTCGCCTGACGCCGTGCCGGCGCGAGTCCGGTTGACGCTGGAGCAGGCCCGGGAGTTGTCTCAACGGGCGCTGATGGGGATCGGCCACACCGCGGGAGAGGCGGCCATTCTGGCCGATCATATGCTCGATGCTGCCTTATGCGGCTACGAATATTCCGGGCTGCCCAAGATCCTGAATCTCGCCGAGCAGCGGCGTCTTCGGCCGGCCCCCGAGCCGATGCGCATGGTGCATGAAACCGAGGTTTCGGCACGGCTGCACGGCGGTGGCCAGAATGGCATGCTGACCTTGCATCGCGCCGCCGGCATCGCCATTGACAAGGCGACGGCGCACGGCTTTGCCGTGGTGGGCGTCAATCACACCTGGATGAGCGGGCGAGGCGCCTATTACATGGAAATGCTGGCCAATGCCGGTTTGATCGGCATCCATACGGTGAGTTCGCGCCCCCAGGTCGCTCCGCCGGGGGCGGCGGGCGCCGCCGTTGGCACCAACCCGGTCTCGTTCGGCTTCCCCGGCCTGAACCAGCCGCTCTTGATCGATCTGGGCACTTCGGCGCTGATGTTCACCGACCTGGCCTTGCGCGCGCGGCGTGGCGAGTGGCTGCCGGAAGGCGTGGCCATCGATGCGGAGGGACGGCCCACACGCGATCCGGCGCTGGCCAGCCTGGGTGCCGTACTTTCCTTCGGCGGCCACAAGGGATTTGCCCTGGCGCTGGCCATGCAGGCCCTGGGGGTGCTCGCCGGATCCGACGATGACCCCGCCGAAAGTGCCGGCTATTTGATGCTTGCGGTCCGCCCCGACCTGATGATGCCGCTGGCGGATTATCGACAAGCCCTGGCGGCCGGCCTGGCCCGCGTCAAGGCCACACCGCGCCAGGCCGGTGTGGCCGAGATTCGTATTCCTTCGGAGAGGGCCTTGCGCGAACGCGAGCGGAATCGCGAGGCCGGCATCGAAATCGACGCCGCGGTACGCGACGCCCTGGAGGCGCTGGCTGGCTAAGCTCGGCCCGCCAGGTCGCGATACACCTTCGCCAGCCCCGCCGCCGTGGCGCTCCAGCGGAATTCGCCGGCCCGCCGCCAGCCGCGATCGCGCAGACTCGCGGCGAGTTCGACATCCTCGGCCAAGCGTTGCATTGCGTGGCTGATGGCCTCGACGTCGGTGGGATTCACGAGTAGCGCCGCGTCTCCCGCCACCTCGGGCAGCGAGGTCGTGTTCGACGTAATCACCGGCGCGCGGCTGGCAAAGGCCTCCAGCACCGGAATGCCGAAGCCTTCGTGCAGCGTGGTGAACACCAGCGCCGCCGCGCCCGCATAAATGGCGCGCAGGGTTTCGCGGTCGCGCAGCCCCTGGATCCAGTGCACCGCCTCCCCCGATTGCCGCATCGACCGCAAGCGGGCCACCGTGGCGTCGCAGCCCCAGCCCTCCCGGCCGACGATCACCAGAGGATGATGCCGGCGCACGGCCGAGGGCAGGGCGGCGTAGGCCGCGAGGATGCGGTCGAGGTTCTTGCGTGGCTGGAACGTGCCGACAAATAGAAAATACGGGTTCTCGGGCAGTTGCCATTGCCGGCGCCGCTCGTCGGCGTCGGCGGGCGGTGGCGCCAGCCAGGATTCGTCGATGCCGTTGGGTACCACGCTGATGCGGTCGGCCGGCAGGCGATAGGCTTCGCACAGTTCGCCTACCGCGAAGTGCGAGACCGCGACGAACCAGTCGGCGGTGGCGATGGTCCGTTGCAGCAGCAGGTTCTTGAGGCCGCGCCACCTTCCCGGCATCCACTCGGGATGTTGCAGCGGAATGGCATCATGCACCGTGGCCACGCACGGCATGCGGGTGCGGACCACGCGATGATCGGTAAAGTGGAAAACGTCCACCGGCACGTCCAGCCCACGCCCGGCGCCCGGCAGCAGGGTTGCCGCCAGGTCGCGGCCATAGCGGCGCGGCAGCGGCAGGCTGTGGCGCAGCACGCCGCGGTCGCCACCCGGGGCATAGGCATAGCCGCTGACCTCGATGTTCTGTTCCGGCAGATGCTGGAGCAGGGCCGCCGTATACACGCCCAGGCCATCGAAGGCCGGGCAGAGCGCCGGCTCCAGCGTGCGGGTGGACAGGCCCAGGCGCAATCGCATCGGCGTCAGAGCTCGCGCAGGGCGGCGTCGAGCTGGCTGGAGAAACTCTGCTGACTGAAGCGCTGGGCATTGACCAGCCCGTCGCGTCGCAATTGCTGCCGATACTCGCCGTCTTCGAGCAAGCGTTGCAACCGGCTGGCGATTTCTTCGACGCTGTAGGGATCTTCGATCAGAGCGGCGCTGGAACCCACGACTTCCGGAATCGATGAGGTATTGGACGTGAGCACGGGGCAGCCCAGGGTTTGCGCCTCGAGCACCGGGATGCCGAAACCTTCGCTGAGGGTGGGGAAGGCGAAGAAGCGCGCGTTGCGCAGCAGGCAGAGCTTTTCGATCTCCGTCACATAGCCGATATAGCGGGTGGACGGATCGCTGGGACCCGGACTGCGCCGGCCGACGCCCAATTGTTCTCTCATGCCGTGGTCGGCGGCATAGCGTTTGTTCACGGGGCCGGCCAGGATCAGCGGGCAATCGGCATGCTTGGCCACCACCTGGTGCGCGGTGATCAGGCGATGGATGTTCTTGCGGGGCTCGATCGCGCCGATATAGAAACAGTATTGGTCCGCGCTCAGGCCGAACTTGGACAGCACCGCCTGCTGCACCAGGGGCTGCTCGCTCAGGCGCAACAGGCGTTCGTCGGCGGGGATCGACTGATACACGACCTTGACTCGCCCCGCGGCCTGTGGAAACAGATCGACCAGCCTATCGCGGGTGTACTCCGACATGGCCAGGAGCATGTCGGAGTAGCGGACCGCGCTCTGGGTGGCCCGGAAAAACTGGTCCGGCCTGTCCGACTGCAGCGTAACCTGCAGGGGGATCACGTCGTGGACCGTTTGCACCAGTTTCACGCGCCGATGGCGGGCGCGCACGTGGGTGGGCGCGGTGGTGAACACGACATTCTGGCCGTGATCGGCGGCGAACGACAAATCGACCGGTGGCGAAAACGGCAGCCGGGTGGCGAGATCGATGGTGTCGTAGATCCGGGGGACGTTGAGAAAACTCGAAAAATTCCGCAAGAACCAGAGGTGCTCCTCGGTGAGCATCTCGGCGTCGTGCGCGACTTCGCGGGCGAAGTGCCGGCGCAGGACGCGCTGCTCGAGGTAGCGGGCGAGCATGCGGGGCCGGTTGGGCCGGTGCTCGACGGGGTCGTGCAACGTATGGTAGATGCGACTGAGCAGCAGGCTCTTGTGTTCGTTGTCGCGGGCTTCGGTCAGCAGCGTCGTGTCGTAGCCGGCCGCCCGCACGGCGGCAATGGCGGACTTGGCGTAGAAGTAGATGCCGCGTTGCTTCTGTTGGCGGAACTCGGTGCCGCCGAAAAGCACGCGTGGGCGCGTCGTCTGGTTCATGAATGAGCTGGACCGGGCGGCGCTCCGCAAGAGGAGGGCCGGTGGTGATTTTGGGGAGTGGGGCAAGCCGGGTATTCTATGGTAAAAGCTCGGGTCTTATCCAAATGGGGCGGCTTTGGCCATGGCAGAGAACGGCTGGAAAGACAAAGTCGGCGGCATTCCCTTGTTCGGGCGCCTGCTGGCGATGCTGCGGGGTTGCTGGACCTTGCCGGTGTGGCGCCAGGCGCTGCGCGACGATACCCATCGCTTGCGGCTGGAGTTCGATCATCTTCGCGATCGCCAGGCCGACCTGCAGCAGCGCTTGGCCGAGGCGTTGCCGCGCCGGGATGCCGAAGCCTGGATCGCCGCCGAAGCGCATGCCCGCGCGAGCGAGGCCGAGGCCCGCCTGACCAATTTTCAAGGCCAGTTGCAGCGTCTGTTCGACGACGACGCCCGTAGCCGCATGGTGGCCGAGCAGCGCCTCCAGGAGTTCGAGCGGAATCTGCGGGCCATGCGCGAAACCTGGTCGGCCCTGGCACCGGCCGAACCTCCCGCCTCGGCGGCGGCCGGTTCGCCGCCGGCCAACGGCCCTCGGCCATGGCCCGGCGTCGCGGCCGCGGTACCCGATGCCCAGGAGCTCGAACGCTGGCGCGAGCCGCTGCGGGCACGCCTGGCCGCGGTGCCGCGCACGGCACCGTCGTGCGATTTGTCCGGCCAGCCCCCGGAGCGCTGGGCCGAGATTCTGCGCGAGACGGCCGCCGCCAGCCAGGCCGCCATCCTGGCCGCCGAAGGCGCGGCCAGCTTCGATCGGGGCCAGCAACTGGAGCTGCTGGCTTTGGCGGCAACGCGCTTGCGGCCGGGCGGCTGGGTGGCGCTGGGCTATCCCAATCCCGACAATCTGGCCGTGCTCTTGCAACAAGCCCGCGACCCGCGGCCCGGCCTGCTGGCGGCGGGGCCGGTGCGCGCCATCTTTGCCGCGGCGGGCTTTGCCGATCTCGAGCTCTCCCATTGCGACGCCCCGATGCCGCCCTTGGCCGAACAGGCCGGCGAGCCAGCCGAGGTACGGCGGGCCTGGGCCCAGCCACGGCGTTTCTGGGTGGTCGGCCACCGTTCGGAGGCCTGATGCGCGTCGTGGTCGACGTCCAGGCCTTCCAGGCCGGCGTGGCCGCCCGGGATGGCGCCGGATGGCGGCGTTTGCGCGCCCTGCTGGATGCCTGGCGCGGCGAAGCCGACGTGGAACTGCTGGCCTGCGACGACCGGCCGTTGCCGCCCGCGCTGGTGGCGCGCTGGCTGGGCGGCCTCGGGGTTCATGGGTTTGCCGCCGCACAAGCGCCACAGGGCCGCGATCTGCCCGCGCCGATGGTGCGGCTGGCCAGTGCGGCGCGCCGTGAGGCCCTGTTGGCGGATCTGGCGCCCGATCTTCTGGTGGAGTGCTGGCGCGCCGACGTCGCCGATGCCGCATGCGCCTGGGAGCCCGACGACGGCCAGGGCCGGCAACGCATCCGGCTGTGCTGGTCGCCGTCTGCTGACGCGGCGACGCTCGCTGCCACGAGCCAAAGCGCAAGCCCCGTTCTTCAGGGCGAGGTCAAGCGAGTGAATTGCTCCCTGGAGACGAAGATTCCCCTGAAGGGGGGCGGAGACGCTCCGACCGGGAGGACGGTGTTCTTCACGCTGCCGGCTTCGGGGCCGCTGCCTGGCCTCGACACTTTCCGGCAAGCCTTGCCACCCGCCGCGCCGGCGAGCGCGGCGGCTCCTCGGCCGGCGGCGGCGCCGCGCCTGGCCTATGTCTCGCCGCTACCGCCGGTGCCCAGCGGCATCGCCGACTACAGTGTCGATATCGTGCCCGCCTTGGCGGAACATTTCGACGTCACCCTGGTGTTGGCGCAAGCCGAGCTGCGAGCGCCGGCCCTGGAGTCTCTACCGCGGCTCGGAGTGGCGGAGTTCCGGCGCCGGGCGTCGGAATTCGATCATGTGCTGTATCACCTGGGCAACTCGCCCCACCATGCCTACATCGTCGAGCTGCTGCGCGAGATTCCGGGTGTCGTGGTCCTGCACGATGTCTATCTCGGACATTTGCTGGCCTATTTGCAGTCGTCGGGACGCGATCCGAACGCGTTGCGGCGCGCCGTCTGGCAAACGCACGGCCTGTCCGCGTTGCGCCTGTGGCGCCAACAGGGCGTGGCCGCGGTGCTGGATCGCTTTCCCGCCTGCGGCGAGCTGTTGGCATGGGCCGATGGCGTGATCGTGCATTCGCACCACGCCCGCGAACGAATCGAAGCCGCGATGCCGGCCGGTGTGCCGGCTCCGGTGGCGGTGGTGCCGCTCCCGCAGGCGGCGCCGGCGGCCTTGCCCGACCGGGCCGAAGCCCGCCGCCGGCTGGGCATTGCCCACGACACCTTCCTGACGTGCTCTTTTGGCTATGCCGGGCCTGGCAAACTCGCCCGTGAGCTGGTCATCGGCTGGCGCGATGCCGGGCTCGCGGCCGACGCGCAGGCCTGCCTGCACCTGGTGGGAGGCCATCAGCTCGGCGGAGAGTCGGCGCGGCAACTCGAGGCCGAACTCGACGCCACGCCCAACGCCCTGCTGACGGGCTACGCCGATGCGCAAACCTATCGCGATTATCTGGCTGCGGCCGACCTCGCCGTGCAGCTGCGCACAGCGTCGCGCGGCGAAACCTCGCGTGCGGTGCTCGAAGTGATGGCGCATGGCATACCGCTGATCGCCAATGCCCACGGGGCCAATGCCGAGGTGCCAGCGGAGTGGTTGACGCTACTCGACGACCCCCTCGATCCCCAAGCCTTGGCACAGGCCTTGCGGGCCGCGCGGCATGACCCCGCGGCCGCTGTCGAGCGCGCCGCTGCCGGACGGAATGGCGTGCGGCGAAACCATGCTCCGGGCGTGGCGGCTGAAGGTTATCGCGATGCGATCGCGAGGATGGCGGGGGCCGAGACACCGCTGGCGCGCCAGCGGGCCTGGCTGCGTCGCCTGTCCGCCATCGGGCCGGCGCCCACCTGGGCGGCCACGCATTGGTTTGCCAACGAGTTGGCTCGTCTCTGGCCGGCGGGGCGCTTGCGTCCGGCGTTGGCGCCGTGGTCGCAGCCGGCGCGACAGGCACCCGCACGCTCGACTTGCGCACCCGGCGCCCGGCTTGAGCGGGTGCTCCTGCTCGATGGCGGCGACGCGGGGGCGCAGCCCTGCGGCGAGACCCGGCGGCGCGAGGCCTTGCGCGAGGCCTATCGCCGTGGCGGTTTGCAGCTTGTCAGTCTGGAGGCGACGGGCGCCTGGCCGGAGGACTTTCCGCGCAGCGGCTGGGACCTCGTGCACTCCGATGGCAGCATGCCGTGGCGGTCCCTGGCCGGCATTACCGACCCGCATGGCCGGCGCGCCTTGCGCGTGCTGGCGCTGCCTCGCCACCTGCGACCCACGGACAAGACGGAACGGCGCTGGCGGGAGCTCATCGATGGCGCCGACCTGATATTGGCCGATAGTTCACAACAGGCGGCGGCATGGCGTCTGCCGAGGCCCGGCCAGCCCGCCTGGCTGGTGGTGCCGAATGGCGGCGACCCCACCGCGCTCGACCCGGCTCGGATCGACGCGGTGTATCGCGACCATCTGCCGCAGCGGCGCTTTGCGGCCATGGTGGGTGATGACGACCCCGCCACCATCGAGGCCTTCGAACATTACGTCTTGGGCGCCAGCCTGGCCTATCTGCCGCCCAACGTCCGGCTCATCGTCGCCGGCCGCCTGGGCAGCGCCCTGCGGGAGCGGCCCCGGTTCCAGCGCTGGGCCGGCATCAATCTGGCGCGAGGCCTGTTGCTGGTGGCCCCGGACGACCTGACGCTGGCCGCGGTGCGGCGCCATGCCGCGGTATGGCTGCTGCCGCGACTGCCCGCCGCCGCGGATCCCGCGGGCTCGGTGGCCGCGGCCGAGGCGCTGGCCGAAGGCGTGCCGATCCTGGCCACCAGCGCCGCGCTGGCGGGGTTGGCCGACGCGGTTCCGCCAAACGGGGTCTGGCTGGAGGAAACCCCCGAACGATTCCGCCAACGACTGCTGGCCTTGCTGCAGGCGCCGGTGATCGAACGCCGGCAACCCGGCGCGAGCCGGCCCTGGTGGCGGCAAACCAGCAGCCTGCTGCCATGGTGCGAACGCCTGGCACGAGGCAGCCTGCGCCCCGAAAGAGACCCTATATGAGCACGGCCTGGTTCGATCTCACGGCTTCGTTCGGCTGGCGCCGGCCGCCGTCGGGCATCGTGCGCGTGGAACAGGAATGCCTGCGGCAAGCGCTGCGGCTGCGCCATCCCGCATTGCGCTATTGCCTCTACGACGCGGCCATGCAGTGCTGGTATGAATTACCCGAAGCGGAGGCGGCCGCCATTCTCACGCGACGGTATGCGCCGGCCGGCGCCGCCCAGGTGGACGACACCCCGCCCTGGCAGCCGCGCAGCGCACCGCTGCGCTTGCGGGAGGGGGATCGCTACCTGAATCTCAGCGCCGACCAGACCCTGGAGCGCATGGTGGCGCTGTTCGAGGCGCGCCAGCGCTTGGGGCTGCGGGTGTTCGGCATGTTGTACGACCTGATTCCGGTCAAGTTCCCGCACTTCTACTGGAACCAGGCCGACCAGTCGTGTGCGCGCTATCTGGCCGACGTCGCCAGCATCGTCGAGCACCTGTTCTGCATTTCGCAGTCGGCGCGCCGGGACATGCTGGATTTCTGCCAGGATATCGGCGTTGCGCCGCCGCCGATATCGGTGGTGCGCCTGGGCGACGCCCTGGCGGTTGCCGAGGGCGAGGCCGGCGCCGAGGTGGTCGAGTTGTGCCGCCAGCCCTTTATCCTCACCGTCGGCTCCATCGAAATCCGCAAGAACCACGAAACCCTGTACCGGGCGCTGCTCGATTTGCTGGCCCGCGGCATCGAGGATCTTCCGCTCCTGGTATTCGCGGGCATGAAAGGCTGGCGCATCGACGATCTCTGGCTATCGTTGGAGCTCGATCCGCGCATCCGCGGCCGCATCCGGGTGCTGCCTAATGCCACCGATGCCGACCTCGCCCACCTGTATCGGCATTGCCTGTTTACCGTGTTTCCGTCGCAGTACGAAGGGTGGGGGCTGCCCGTGGCCGAAAGCCTGGCCCATGGCAAGCTTTGCCTCGCGTCGCGCAATAGCGCGATTCCCGAGATTGCGCCCGAGGAAATGGTCGAACTCATCGATACCTTCGACGTCCGGGCCTGGGCCGACGCCATGCTGGCCGCCAGCCGCGACGCCGGCCGGCGTGCGGACCGCGAACGCCGGATCCGCGAGCAATACCGGGTGACACCGTGGGAGCGGCCCGCCGGCGAGGTGCTCGACCGCTTTCTGTCGGGCCTGCCCACCGTGCGGAAAGCGTTGTAGATCCGCGGTGTTGTTCACGAGCCAGGGCGGGCCGGCGCTCCCTACCGCGGCCCGCGCCCCGCAACAGGTGCGCGGCCGCTACAATCTACGGTTTTCGCTGCTTGTACCGGAGCGCCTGAAGGCCCCGGCAAGTGTTTTCGTGGCTTCGGCATTCTGTCATGTTGCATGTCTCCGACCCCCGGCTCGACGCCGCCGCGCTGACCGAACGCATCCGGCGCAACGCCGCGCAACGTTATCTGCCATCGCCGTTGATCGAGCCCGGCCCGCCGGCCGGGCCCGCCGCCGCTGCGGCGCCAGCCGCCGCGCCCGCACCTTGGCGCCAGCGGATACGCGGCTGGCCGCTGGCCGGTCCCACCCTGGCCTGGGGGTGGCGGCGCTGGCGGCGGGCGCGCGAACCCGGCCTGGCGCCCATCGAACGCGTGCGGGCCTTGCCGATACTGGGCGACCTACTAGCCTGGGGAGCCGCCTTGGCCACCCTGGTGCGCTGGCGCTCCGGCCTGCGCCACGAACTGGCGCGAAACCAGGCCGAACTGCGTCATTTGCAGGCTCAATTGGCGCGTCAGAACCTCGAGCTCGCCAGCCTGCGGCGGCTGGTGCGGCGCGAAGCCGATGCCGCCACCCCTCCGCCAGGCAGCCGCCGCGGCTGAGCCTGTCCTGGCCCTCATGGCCCATTCTCGTTGCGGTTTTTCCGGTTCATGATTGCAATCCATCAGTGGTATCCCCATGCCTTGGCCGATGATGAGCGCGGCCGCTACTTGCGCTGGCTCCGCCTGGCGCTGCGGCAAGGCGGCCTGGAGTCCGAGATCCGGGCGGCCGGCGGCGACGACGTTCTCGCCTTGGGCGGAGAGGAGGCGGAGGCGGCTGTCTGGCTATATCACGTGTGTCCCATGCGGCCGGCGCTTGCCGAGCGGCCGCCCACGCCGCACCTGGCGGTAATACACGAAGCCGAGGCCGGCATCGACGTCGATTGGCGCGCGGTGGCGGCGGCCTGTGCCAATGCCGCCGGCGTGGTCGCGGCAAGCGAGGCGGTGGCGGCGGGGCTGTGCCAGGCGGGCGTGGACGCCCGTGTGCTGCCCCTCCACGGCGCGCCGCCGCTGTTGGCTGAACCAGCCGGCGATCGCCCCACCCGCGTTGCGCTGCGCGAGCGCCTGAATGTGCTTGCTTTGGGCCCGCTGAGCGAAGCGCAGCGCCAGCATGAGGTACTGGAGGCTTTCCTGGCGCTGGAGCACTTCCTGAACCAGCCGGCGCGGTTGATTCTCGCCGGGCCCGCCGATGATGCGGCGTATGTCGAGCGCCTTCGGCGGCGGGTGGCCGAAGCCGGAGCCGGCGATCGGGTTTGGTTGCGGGTGGATCCGGCGCCCGCGGTGATGGCCGCCTGCCGCGCGGTGGCCGAGCTGGCCGTCGGCCTGGGTGACGATCCCCGCATGAGGATGGCCCTGGTCGAGGCCTGGCGTGCCGACGTACCCGTGCTGGGGCGTGCCGCCGGCGCCGCCGCCGGCTGGCTCAAAGATGCGGCGCTCGCCCTCGATGCCGCAGTCGAGGCGCCGCGCGACATCGCGGCCGCCTGGCATTTGGCACTGTCCGAGCCCGGCGTGCGGCAGCGCCTGCTGGCCGCGCAACGGCGCAGCGTTCGCCCCTGGAGCACGGCGGGCTTGCGCGCATCCTGGCTGCGGGTGCTGCACGAAGCCGGCTTTGGCGGCTTGCCGCCGGCCAACGGCGACGCCGGCGCGAGCTATTGGCAAGTCGAAGGTCCCATCGGCTCCATCTACAGCCTCGCGATCGTCAATCGCGAGTTGGGCATGGCCTTGGCCGACAGCGGCCGCGACGTCGGCTTGCATCGCCTGGGCGAGAACGACGACGTCGACAGCGAATGGGAGTGGCTGGCCGAACATGTGCCGGCCGCCCGCGCACTGGCCGAGCGCGGCCGCCAACTGGCCCTGGATGGCGTTTTGCCCGAGGTGTCGCTGCGCTTTCACTACCCGCCATGGGTCGACGGCATGACCGGGCAGGTGAGGGTGGTGCATTCCTACGGTTGGGAAGAAACCGCCTTTCCCGAGCCTTATGTGGCCGCCTTCAACCGCCGCCTGGATGGCATCACGACGCTGTCGCGCGAGGTGAGCAAGGCGCTGCGCGATAGCGGCATCAGCCTGCCCCTGGTCGCGGTGGGCACTGGCGTCGATCATGTGTTGCGGGAGGCGCCCGTGCCGGTGCCGCTGTCGGCCGCCACGCAAGCCGCGGGGTTCCGCTTCCTGCACGTGTCGTCGTGCTTTCCCCGCAAGGGGCCCGACGTCCTGCTCGAAGCCTGGGGCCGGGCTTTTCGCGCCGACGACGACGTGGTGCTGGTGATCAAGACCTTCCCGAATCCGCACAACGACGTGGCCCGGCAACTGGCCGAATGGCAGGCGCGCGATCCGGGCTATCCCGCGGTGGAGATCGTCGACCGCGATGTCCCGCAGGCCCAGCTCAATTGGCTGTATCGTTTTTGCGATGCGCTGGTGGCGCCCAGCCGGGGCGAGGGATTCGGCATGCCGATGGCGGAAGCCATGCTCTTCGAACTGCCGGTGATCGTCACGGGATGGGGCGGGCAAACCGATTTTTGTACGCCCGACACCGCCTGGCTGTGCCGCTACGATTTCACCTACTCCGGCAGCCATCTCGAGGTGCCGCATTCGGCCTGGGTCGAGCCCGATCCGGCGCATTTGGCGCAGCTGATGCGCGAAGTCCGGCGGGCGTCGCCGGAAGACAAGGCGCGCCGCACGCGGCCGGCGCGCGAGCGCGTGCTGCGGGATTACAGCTGGGCGGCGGTGGCCGAGCGCACCGCCCGCGCCGTGGCCCGTTTTGCCCAACCGCCCATGCTGCGCAAGGAGCCCCGGATCGGCTGGATCAGTACCTGGAACGTGCGTTGCGGCATCGCCAATTACTCGGATTCGCTGCTGCGCGCGGTGCCGCCCGACCGGCTGGCCCTCCTGGCCTTGCCCGGTGGCGATCTGGAGGCGAGAGACCAATCCTGGGTGGTCCGCTGTAACACCGAGGCGCTGGCGCGCGACCCGGCCCGGACGCTGCTGGCCGAGATCGACCGCCACGGCTGCGAGGTGGCCGTGCTGCAGTACAACTTCGGCTTCTTCTCGCTCGACGCCATGGCCGCCTTGCTGCGCGGGCTGGCCAGCCGCGGCGTGGCCGCGTATATCTTCCTGCACTCCACCGATGACAAGGGGCGGGTATCGCTGTCGTCCATCGTGCCGGATCTCGCCTTGGCCGAACGCATCGTGGTGCACAGCGTGGTTGACGTCAATCGCTTCAAGGATTGGGGCCTGGTCGATAACGTACTGCTGTTTCCGCACGGCGTGGGCGACACGCCGCCCCCGCCGGCACTCGAAGAGCGGGCGCGGCGCGGCCTGGAAAGCAAGCGGGTGATCGCCAGCTATGGCTTCTTGTTGCCGCACAAAGGCATGCAGGCCCTGATCGAAGCCTTTGCCCGCCTGGCGGTGCGGCAGCCCGACCTGCATCTGCTGCTGGTGTGCGCGCTCTATCCCAACGACAGCTCGCGGCGCGAAAAGGCGGATTGCGAGGCGTTGATCGGCGCGCTGGGACTGCAGGGGCGCGTTACCATGATCAACGACTTCCTGCCGGACGCCGAGAGCCTGGCCTGGTTGCAGATGGCCGATGTCATCGTCTTTCCCTACCAGTACACGCAGGAATCGTCCAGTGCCGCCGTGCGCGGCGGCCTGGCCGCCGGCCGGCCGGTGCTGGCCACGCCGCTGGATATCTTCGACGACGTGGCCGGTGGCGTGGAGTTTTTATCGGGTACCGATGCCGAGACCATGGCGGTCGACCTGGAGGCTTGGCTGCGCGACGGCGAGGCCCTGGAAGGACTCAGACTCAAGGGCGTGCGCTGGTGCGATGCGCGGCGGTGGTCGCGCGTGTCGACGCGCCTGCTGAATTTGATCGACGGGGTGGCTAACGATTTGCCGGCGGAGGTTTAGGGCTAGGGCGGGCAGGGGCCAATAGGCCCGGCCTAGCTGGCCAACGATCATGCCAGAGGCGGGAACCCTGGTCGACGCAGAACGGCTGAAAGCAAGACGGCGCGCGGCGTCACTGCCGCCCATACTCATCCGCAAAGCGCACGATATCGTCTTCGCCTAGATATTCGCCGCTTTGCACCTCGATCAGCACCAGCGGCAGTTTGCCCGGGTTGGCCAGGCGATGCCGGCAGCCCGCCGGAATATAGGTGGATTGGTTGGGCCCCAGGCTGATTTCGCGCTCGCCGTTGACGATGCTGGCCATGCCGCTGACCACCACCCAATGCTCGCTGCGGTGATGATGCATCTGCAGCGACAGACTGCGTCCCGGGGTGACCACCAGACGCTTGATCTTGAAGCGTTCGCCCTCTTCCAGCGTGGTGAAAGTGCCCCAGGGGCGATGCACCGTGCGGTGCAGCTTGTAGGCTTCGTGGGAGTTGCTGCGCAGTTGGTCGACCAGGTGCTTGACGTCTTGCGCGCGATCGCGGTGCGACACCAGCACCGCGTCGGGCGTATCGACGATGACCAGGTTCTCCACGCCCACCGCGCCCACCAGGCGGTCGTGGCTGCGGATGTAGCAATGATGGCTGTCGTATAGCACGGCGTCGCCATCCACGCGGTTATCGTTATCGTCGGCGGCAACGAGATCGCCGATGGCGTTCCAGGAACCGACGTCGCTCCAGCCGATGTTGCAGGGCACCACGGCGGCCGCCTGCGTTTTTTCCATCAGGGCGTAGTCGAAGGACTCGTCTTGGATGGCGGTGAAGTGCGGCGCGTCGAGCTCGATCTGGTAGCGCCGCGAACCGTTGACCTCTTGCGACGCGGCCAGCGTGGCGCGCACCGCCGCCAGCGTTTGGCCCGCGTGCTGGTCCAGCTCGCGCACGGCCGTGCTGGCGCTCAGGCAGAACATGCCGGAATTCCACAGGAAGCGGCCGCTGGCCAGATAGGACTGAGCGGTGGCGAGGTCGGGCTTTTCGACGAAGCGCAGGACTTCGTTGCCCTGGGCTTCGATATAGCCGTAGCCCGTTTCGGGATGGCCGGGTTCGATGCCGAAGGTGACCACCTTGCCGGCCTGGGCCAGTTGTACCGCTTGCCGGACGCTGTCTTGGAAGGCGGCCTGGTCATTGATCAGGTGGTCGGCGGTGAGCACCAGCAGCACGGCGTCGTCGCCATGGAGCCGCTGGACGGTAAGGGCGGCGGCGGCGATGGCCGGCGCGGTGTTGCGGCCCTGGGGCTCCAGAATGAAACCCAGCGGAAGCTGTCCGGTATTGACTTCGTTGTACTCGTCGGCCGTTTCGAAGAACAGGTCGCGGTTGGTAACGGTGAGGATCTCGGCGACGTCGGACAAAGCCGCCGCCCGCAAGAAAGCCTTTTGCAGCAGGCTTTGACCATCCGCCAGCCGGATGAAGGGTTTGGGATGCAGTTCGCGAGAAACCGGCCAGAGGCGTGCGCCGCGTCCACCGGACAAGATCGTGGGTATGAGCTTCATGGTTGGCGAGTATAGCGGGAGGTGCGCGCGAACAGTGGCGCGGACACAAAAGCACACTTGCCAAATACAAAGTTTTAATTAATAATGGTTCGCGTTCTCTCTTTGATTGCTTGCCGCAGGGTCCGCCATGTACGTGTGTGTCTGCAACGCCATCACCGAAAAACAGGTCCGCCAAAGCGTGGCCAACGGTGCCAGCACTCTCGAAGATCTCCAGATAGAGCTGGGCGTGGCCTCGTGCTGCGGCACCTGTGTCGAAACCGCGGAAACCTACCTGCCGGGCGCGGTCGCCGTCTCGCGTCCCGAAACCATCGCCGCCGTCGACGGCACCCCGGTGCGTTGGGTCAGCCGTGGTCCGCGCCAGGCTTCGCGCGTCGCCTGATCCGCCTCAGCGGCGCGGGCCGCCGTCCCGTATTGCGGCTGCCTCGCATTTGCATTGCGTTTGTGCTTCACAGTGGCTTTCTGACCGCTGATTACGATCGACATCGCCCCCATGGCCCTGCCGCTGCAAGGCTGTTAAGCTGCGAGACTGCCGTATACAGGAGTCTCAAATGAAAGGCGATCCCACCGTTATCCAATACCTCAACAAGCAGCTCACCAACGAGCTCACCGCGATCAACCAGTATTTCCTGCACGCCCGCATGCTCCGTCACTGGGGCCTCGAAAAAATGGGCAAGCACGAATACGAAGAATCGATCGAGGAAATGAAGCATGCCGACCGCCTCATCCAGCGCATCTTCATGCTCGACGGCCTGCCCAACCTCCAGGATCTCCACAAGCTGCGCATCGGCGAAGACGTCCCCGAACTGCTCCAGGCCGATCTGGCGCTCGAAGTGGGCTCGCAGAGCCTGCTGAAAGAAGCCATCGCGCACTGTGAATCCGTGCGCGATTACGTCTCGCGCGACCTGCTGGAAGACATTCTCGGCGATACCGAAGAACACATCGATTACCTGGAAACCCAGATCGAGCTGGTCAACCAGGTCGGAATCCAGAACTACCTGCAATCGCAGATGGAAGCCGACGCCTGAGGTCGCTCAGCTTGCGGCAAGGCCCGCCCCGGCGGGCCTGGATTCTCATGACGCCCTTCGGGGCGTTTTTTTGCCGCCGGGCCGCCCCCAAGGCAAAAAGCCCCTTTTGGGGGCAGCGCCGCCGCGTAGCGGCAAGCGTGGGGGCTTTTTTTGCCGCCGTGCGGCGGGTGTCCATGGTGGGGCTTCTTGCCGCTGCTCCGTGTGTGCGCTCGTCACGCTTCTTCACTGGCTGGATCTCGACGCCAAGATCGTCAGGCGAACGGCGTTTCCACGATGCCGCCTTCCACCCGCAGCGCGGCGCCGGTGGTGGCGCTGGCCTGTTCCGACGCCACGTACACCGCCAGGCTGGCCACTTCCTCGGGCCGGGCGAAGCGCTGCAACAAAGACGCCGGGCGCTTTTCCTGGATGAAACGGGCCGACATTTCTTCCACGCTGATGCCGCGCTCGGCGGCCATGGGTTCGAGGAAGGCGCCGACGTTATCGGTGGCGGTGGGGCCGGGCAGGATGGAGTTGGCGGTGACGCCGGTGGCGGCGAGGTCCTTGGCGTAGCCGCGCGCCAGGGCCTGCAGCGCCGCCTTGCTCACGCCGTAATGCACCATCTCGGTGGGAATGTTCACCGCCGACTCGCTGGAGACGAAGATCAGGCGGCCCCAGCCGCGCTGCTTCATGCCCTTGGCGTAGTGGCTGGACAGCCGCGCGGCGCTGAGCACGTTGACGTCGAACATGCGATGCCAGTCGGCGTCCTCCAGTTCGAGCAGGGGCTTGGCCTCGTAGATGCCCAGGCTGTTGACCAGGATGTCGGCCTCGGGCTGGGCGGCGATCAGCGTTTGCGCGCCTTGCGCGGTGGCGAGATCGGCGGCCACGCCGCGCGCAGGGTGGGCCGGCTGGCCCGCGTTGACGCGCTCGACCGCCTTGTCCACCGTGGCTTGCGAGCGGCCGGTCACGATCACTCGGGCGCCAGCGGCCGCCAGGCCTTGGGTGATGGCCAGGCCGATGCCCGACGTCGAGCCGGTGACGATGGCGGATTTTCCTTTGAAATCGATAAGCATATTCAGGCTCCTTGGGGCAGGTCACTGGCTTGATTCAGCCGGTTGATGTCCGCCGCCGGCAATGACAGGCGGGTGGCCCGGATCAGGCCTTCGAGTTGATCGAGGGTGGTGGCGCTGGCGATCGGCGCGGTCACGCCTTCACGGGCGATCAGCCAGGCGAGGGCAACTTCGGCGGGAGTGGCGTCGTGGGCGGCGGCCACCTCATCGAGGGCGGCGAGAATCGCCAGGCCGCGGGGATTCAGGTAGTCGGCGATCCACGAGCCCCGGGGGCTTTTTTGCAGATCGTCGGTACTGCGGTACTTGCCGCTGAGGAAGCCGCTGGCCAGGCTGAAATACGTGATCACGCCCAGCCCCTCGGCGATGGCGAGATCGCGCAGGGCGCCATCGTAGGTGTCGCGGTTGTAGAGGTTGTAATGCGGCTGCAGGACTTCATAGCGGGGCAGGCCGCCGTCCTTGGCGGCTTTCAGGGCCGAGGCCAACTGCTCCGCCGAGTGGTTGGAGGCGCCGATGGCGCGCACCTTGCCCGCCGCGATCAGGCGCTCGTACGCGCGCAAGGTGTCTTCCACCGGCACCGTGTCGTCGAACACGTGCGAAAAGTAAAGGTCGATGTGGTCGGTTTGCAGCCGGCGCAGGGAGTCTTCGACGGCGCGTTCGATCCAGGCCGGCGATAACCCCTTGCGATCCGGTGCCATCTCCATGCCCACCTTGGTGATCAACACCACGCGATCACGGCCGCCACGGGATTTCAGCCACTCGCCGATCACGGTTTCCGATTCGCCCCCCTGGTGGCCGGGTACCCAGGTCGAATAGACGTCGGCGGTGTCGAGGGTTTCGAGGCCGGCGTCCGCCAGGCGATCCAGCAGCTCGAACGAACGGGCCTTGTCGGCCGTCCAGCCAAATACGTTGGCGCCGAAAACCAGGGGAGAGATGGACAGGCCGGTATTGCCCAATGCGCGTTTGTTCATTGCGATTCCTTATCAAAGCCGTGATGTCGCGGGCGAGGGCTATCCTGGCTCGAATCTCGCGGCTAGCGCCGGCGCCGCCTTGAAAGACTATAGTCGCAGATTCCGCAAATACCCCGGGCACTCCGCCACGACGCCCCAACCATCATTGGGCGTACAGAACTGCTGGCGCAGCCGCTGCTCGCATTCCGCGGCGCTGTAGCGCTGCTGGCCGCCACAGGCCTGCAGCCCGTTGCGCAATTGCTGCAGCCAATCGTTGCGCGGCGTTGGCGGGGGCGGCGGCGGCACGGCGGGGGCGTGGGCCAGCCCTGGCGGCAAGTCGCCCGCCATGGCATTGAGGCCCGGCACGACAAGATCGGCCTCGTTGGCGGGGCCACGCGGCGCGGCGCCGTCGAGGCCGGCCAGGATGCGGGCCGGGTCTTCGGAGCGCTGGCGCGGCTCGACGACGACGGTGGTCATCGAAACCGACGACGCGGTGTTTTCCATGGCCGACACCAGCGACACTTCGGCAACGAGGTCGCCCACGCCGCGCTCGGGCACGCCAAAGCTACCGTCGACGCGGGGCTGCGGCGCGGCGGGGATGCCCTGACCTACGTTGCCCGCCGCGGCCTGGAGGCTGGCATTGGGGAGGTTGTCGGTCCGTAGCGGGGCGCTATCGGAGAGTGCCTGGCCCAGCCAGACGCCGGCAAAGGCCGACATCGTCCAGAGCACCGCCAGGAAGATGACAATCGCACGCCACATGAAACATTTTCTCCGAAAGCGGCTCGCCCGCGTTGGCCGTCAGGCGTTGAAAATCTGGCCGCCCCGTTCGCGCAGGCTGTGGAACTGAATGGCCGGATAGAGTTCCTGCACCACGCGCAACTGCGCGTTCGAGGTGGCGAGAAAGGCCACCGCGTCGACCACGTCGTGGGCGATGTTGCCCTGGTTGGCGTCGATGAACTTCTTGAGGTCGCGGGGATCCTCGGCCGTGATCCAGCGCGCCACCGTGTAGCGGCTGGGCATCAGCCGCGCCGCCACTCCATACTCGGTTTTCAGGCGGTGCGCCACGACTTCGAACTGCAACTGGCCCACGGCGCCCAGCAGCAGGGCGCCGCCCATCACCGGGCGGAACACCTGGATGGCGCCTTCCTCGCCCAACTGGGTGAGACCGGTGCGCAGCTGCTTGGTGCGCAAGGGATCGGCCACTTCGACGGCCTGGAACAGCTCGGGCGCGAAGAAGGGCAGTCCCGTGAAGTGCAGGGTTTCGCCCTCGGTGAGGACGTCGCCCAGGTGCAGCACGCCATGGTTGGGAATGCCGATGATGTCGCCGGCGTAGGCCTCGTCGAGCAGGTCGCGGCGCTGCGAAAGAAACGACACCACGTTGTTCGGCCGGATCTCCTTGCCGGTGCGCGCCACCTTCAGGCGCATGCCGCGCTCGAAGCGGCCGCTGCTCACACGCACGAAGGCCACGCGGTCGCGGTGGGCCGGGTCCATATTGGCCTGGACTTTGAAGACCACGCCGGAGAACTTGGGCTCGTCGGGCTGGACCATGCGCTCGAGGGCCTGGCGGGCGCCCGGTGGCGGCGCCAGTTCGACCAGGGTGTCGAGCACTTCCTGCACGCCGAAATTGTTGATCGCCGAGCCGAAGAAAACGGGTGTTTGCCGCCCTTCGAGGAAGGCCTGGTGCTCGAACGGCACCGAAGCCTCGCGCAGCAGTTCGATCTCGTCGCGCGCCTGCTGGTAGGCTTCGCCGAAGCGTTCCACGGCGACGGGGTTGTCCAGGCCGTCGAGAACCTCGTCGCCCTCGGCGGAGCGCTCGTCGCTGGGCTTGAATACCCGCATGTGATCGTGGCGGATGTCGAACACGCCGCCGAAGCGGCGGCCCATGCCCACCGGCCACGAGAACGGGATGGCGTCCATGCCCAGGTGCGCTTCGATCTCGGCCAGCAGGTCGAGCGGTTCGCGGACTTCGCGGTCGAACTTGTTGACGAAGGTGATGATCGGCGTGTTGCGCGCGCGGCAGACTTCGAGCAGGCGGATGGTTTGCGGCTCGACGCCGTTGCCGGCCTCGATCACCATCAATGCGGCATCGACGGCGGTGAGCACCCGGTAGGTGTCTTCCGAGAAGTCCTGGTGGCCCGGAGTGTCGAGCAGGTTGATCACGCAGTCGCGGTACTCCATCTGCATGACGGACGAGGCCACCGAGATGCCGCGCTGCTTTTCGATTTCCATCCAGTCGGAGGCGGCGTGGCGCGACGCCTTGCGCGCCTTGACGCTGCCGGCAATCTGGATGGCGCCGGCGAACAGCAGCAGTTTTTCGGTAAGGGTGGTTTTACCCGCATCGGGGTGCGAGATAATGGCGAACGTGCGTCGTCGCGCGACTTCCTGGGGGATGTTCATGCTTCCTGGGGGTTCTTCGTATCCACGGATTTTACCCGGTCGCGCGGCCGGCCTAGGCTATGATCGCGGGATGAGCCCAGAACCCGCTTCTCCCTCCCTCACACACCTGGATCCTTCCGGCGAAGCACGCATGGTCGACGTCGGCGGCAAGGCCATCACCGCGCGCGAAGCCATTGCCGAAGCTCGCGTGCGCTTGGGCCGGCAGGCTTTCGTGGCGGTACGCGATGCCACCGTGGCCAAGGGCGATGTTCTCGGCACCGCGCGCATCGCCGGCATCCTGGCGGCCAAGCGCTGCGCCGAGCTCATCCCGCTGTGCCATTCGCTACCGCTGTCGTTCGCCGGTGTGGAGTTCGTTCTGGAACCCGAGACCGCCAGCATCCGTATCCGCGCCAGCTGCCGCACCGACCATCGCACCGGGGTCGAGATGGAAGCCATGACCGCCGCCAGTGTGGCGGCCCTCACGCTCTACGATATGTGCAAGGGCGTTGATAAAGGCATCATCGTCGAATCCGTCCGGCTGGTGTACAAGTCGGGCGGCAAGAGCGGCACGTGGCGCTGCGACGAAGCCCAAGACCTTCCGCCGCGGCCGATAGGCGATCCCGCCTTGCTGCATGGCGACGGCTCACCCACCGCGTTTACTGAGGCCGTCGGATCCGCGCCGCGCGGCGCCAACGCCGCGATGGAGGCCGCCACCGGCGTTGGGGTGAACACGCCGGTCGCCGCGCCAGGCGCGGGCGCAAGGCTCGGCGCAGGTGATGATCCGCGTGGGGCGGATCCGGCCGCTGCCGCCGTCACGCCGCCAGGGGTGCGGGTGCCACTGGCCTATTTCGCCCAGGTGGCGGAACTGGCCGGCCGCCGGGCGGACGTCTACGATGGCGAGCTGCCGGTACGGGGCCGCCAGTTGCTGGCCTGGCTCGAACGCCGCCATCCGGCACTGGCACCCGCCGGCCGCCTGCAGCTGGCGATCAACCAGCAGCACGCCCGCGCAGACGATTGGATCCGCCCCGGCGACGAAGTCGCGGTATTCGAGCCCGTGACGGGAGGCTAGGCATGCGCCGGCTGCAAACCGCTTCCTTCGATACCGGCCTGCTTTACGACGACCTCCGTCAGCGCGCTGGCGAAGCGGCGGGAGCCATCGTTACCTTTACCGGCCATGTACGCGATTTTGCGCCCAACCTGGCCACCCGCACGCTGTTTCTCGAACATTATCCGGGCATGTGCGAACGGGTGCTCGATGAACTGGGCGAGAGCGCCGCGCGGCGCTGGGAGCTGGCGGCCTGGAGCATTGTTCATCGCGTCGGCGAGATGGCGCGCGGCGAACCCATCGTGTTCGTGGGTGCCGCCAGCGCGCATCGCGGCGCGGCGTTCCGGGCCTGCGAGTTCATGATCGATGCCCTGAAAACCCGGGCTCCGTTCTGGAAGCGCGAGACCCTGGCCGATGGCCAGGCCTTCTGGGTGCGGCAGGCCGAAGCCGATGCCGAACGCACCCGCGCCTGGCTGGAAGGCGAGGAACCTCCTTCGGCCTGATTTCCAACTCTTTTCCCCTCTCTTCCACACCAAGGAGCGCCGGCATGGCCAAGTCTCTCAATTGCGCCGTTTTGACGGTAAGCGACACACGCGTCGCCGGAACCGATACGTCCGGCAACTGGCTGGCCGAAACACTGGCGCAAGCCGGCCACCAATGCGTGGCGCGGCAGATCGTCAAAGACGACGTCTATCAAATCCGCAAGGTCATGAGCGACTGGATCGCCGATCCGCGCATTCAGGTGATCATCAGCACCGGCGGCACGGGGTTTTCGCACCGCGACTCCACGCCCGAAGCCGTGACGCCGCTGTTCGACCAGACCATCGACGGCTTCGGTGAGCTGTTCCGCCAGATTTCCTACGCCGAGATCGGCAGCTCCACCATCCAGTCGCGCGCGGTCGCCGGTACCGCGAACAGAACCCTTATCTTCTGCCTGCCCGGTTCCACCAACGCCTGCCAGACGGCCTGGGAGGGTATTCTGCGCGAGCAGTTCGACCATACCCACACGCCTTGCAACTTTGCCACGCAATTTCCGGATGCTTGAATTCGATGAGGCCCAGGCGCGTCTGCTGGCCACGGTGGCGGCGCCCGGTGCGGTCGAGTCCTGCCCGCTGATCCAGGGGCTGGGGCGGGTGCTGGCACACGACATCAGCGCCACCCTCGATCTACCGCCAGCCGATAATAGCGCGATGGATGGCTACGCCGTGCGTCATGCCGACCTGGCCATCGGCCGGCCGCTGCCGGTGGGGCCGACGCGTTTCGCCGGCCAAGTGCCGCCGCCGTTGCCGGTTGGCCACGCGGCGCGCATTTTTACGGGCGGCCTGGTGCCGGAGGGCGCGGATACCGTCGTGATCCAGGAAGATTGCGAGGCCGATGCCGGTACGGTACGGATGCGCGAGCTCACCAAGCGTGGCGCCAACATTCGCCGCCAGGGCGAAGACGTCGCGGCGGGTTCCTTGCTGCTGGCCGCCGGCACCGTGCTGGGGCCGGGCGCCCTGGGTCTGCTATCGGCGCAGGGCCTGGCCAGCCTGCCGGTGCGTCCGCGCCTGAAAGTGGCTGTGCTCACCACCGGCGACGAGCTCGTTGCGCCGGGGCGGCCGCTGTCGCCCGGAGCGATCTACGAATCCAACGGCACCATGCTGCGCAGCGTGCTGGCCGGCCTGGGCTGCGAGGTCGTGGCGGTGCGCCATGCGATCGACGACCTTGCCGCCACCCGCGAGGCGCTGACGGAGCTGGCGAGCCTCGCCGACCTCGTCGTCAGCGCGGGCGGCGTTTCGGTGGGCGATCGCGATCTCATCAAGCCCGCCCTGCAAGCGCTGGGAGGCGATCTGGATCTCTGGAAAGTCCGCATGAAGCCCGGTAAACCGGTGGCGCTGGGCCGCGTGGGAGCCGTGCCCGTGCTTGGCTTGCCGGGGAATCCGGTATCGACCTATGTGGTCTTGGCGGTGCTGGCCAGCCCGATGATCCGGCATATGCAGGGCCGGGCCGCCATCAGGCCCCGTGTGAGCCGGGCGCTGTTGCGCGCGCCCCGAGAGTACCTGGGCGGGCGCGAAGAGTTCCTCCGGGTGCGCGAGGTGCCGGAAGGCACGGTGCTGGGGGTGCAGCCGCATCCCCGCCAGGGCTCGGGAATCCTCCACGGCCTGGCCTGGGCCGATGGCGTGGCGCGCATTCCCGCGGGCCTGCCGCGAGGCGATGGCGACGAGGTGGACTACTACCGGTTTGCCGACTGGCTGGCCTGAGCCGCGGCGCGCCAGTCGTCGGGCGTATTGAGGTTGGCGAAGGCGGCGGCGTCTGCAAACGGCACGTCGACCACGCCTTGGGCTGTCAGCCAGAGGTCGACTTTGCGCTCCCCCCGGCGCAGCCAATCTTCGAGAGAGGGAAGGTAGCCCCGGTGCAGCAGCAAAAACACGCCCTGGCGCCGGCCGGCCGCCCAGGCCGCCGCCACGCCGGCCGTGCCTCCGGCCAACGCCGCCCGCAGGCGGGCCGCGAGGTCTTGCGGTAGCCAGGGGCTGTCGCAGGGTACGCAAAGTAGCCAGTCGGTGGGGCTGGCGCGCAGGCCGGCGGCCACGCCCAGCAACGGGCCCGCCATGGCGGGCAAATCGTGAGGGTCGGGTACCACCGCACCGTATCCCCGGTAGGCGTCGGCGGGGTGGTTGGTATTGATCAGAATGGAACCGACTTGTGGCTGGAGTCGGCGCAGCACATGGGCCAGCAGCGGCTGGCCATGAAGCTCAAGCAGGCTTTTGTCGGCGCCGCCCATGCGCCGCGACAAGCCGCCCGCCAGGATCAAGCCGGTGAACTCGTGTGGGCTCGTGGGCAATGGCGGAGGAAGAGGCGAGGCGGCCGTGGTGGCGGATTGAAGAACCCCGACCGTTTGGCCGGGGCTTCTCGGTGACGAGGCGGGGAAGGCTTCGGCCCCGGCAAAATCCGGCGTCGATTCACCGCGCAATGCATGCCGGTGCTCGCGCGGGGATGCGTGATCAGCCACCGATATAGCTCATCTCGATGCGTGGGCGGTCGGTGGCCAGCCGCCCGCGCTGTTCGGAATAGGCGTCGGTGCGGCCGCTCCAGATGGCGCGGATGGCGCCGGCGATTTCGTCGGCGCCAGCGCCGCGGCGCACCAGGGCTCGCAGGTCGTAGCCCTGGTGGGCGAACAGGCAAAGAAATAGCCGGCCCTCGGGCGACAGCCGGGCCCGGTTGCAGTCGCCGCAAAAGGCGTGGCTGATGCTGGTGATGACGCCGATCTCGCCCTGGCCGTCGCGATAGCGCCAGCGCTCCGCCACTTCGCCGGGGTAGCTGCCCGGCAGGGCTTCGAGGGGGTAGTGGGTTTGCAGGCGGTCGAGGATCTCGCGTCCGCTGAGCACTTCGCCGGCCTGCCAGCCGTTGGTGCTGCCCACATCCATATATTCGATAAAGCGCAGGATGTGGCCGCTGCCGCGGAAATGCTCGGCCATGGGCAGGATCTGATGGTCGTTGAGGCCGCGGCGCACCACCATATTGACCTTGACGGGCGTGAGCCCCGCCTCGGCCGCGGCATCGATGCCGCGCAGCACGGTGGCGACTTCGGTTTGGCTGTCGCTCAGGCGCTGGAACAAGATGGGATCCAGGGCGTCGAGGCTGACCGTGACCCGCCGCAGGCCCGCGGCGCGCAGCATCCTGGCCTGGCGCTCGAGCAGGGAGCCGTTGGTGGTGAGGGTGAGATCCAGCGGCTCGCCGTCGGGGATGCGCAGGGCCGCCAGCAATTCGATGAGCCTGCCGAGATTCTTGCGCAGCAGCGGTTCGCCCCCGGTGAGGCGTATCTTGCGCACGCCCAGGACCACGAAGACTTCGGCCAGGCGGGCGGTTTCTTCGAAGCGCAGTAGCGCGGGCTGGGGCAGGAAGGCATGCCGATGGCCGAAGACCTCGCGCGGCATGCAGTAGCCACAGCGAAAATTGCAACGATCCGTGACGGAAATGCGCAAGTCGCGCAACGGCCGGCCTCGCGTGTCGGCGAGCGCCTGGGCGGTTACAATCGGTGAGTCAGGCCGGGGTGCCAGAGCGCTTTCGCGAGCCATCCGCACCAGGTACAGCGGTTTTTCCATGCGCCTATCTTAAAGGGTTTCGGGCGCTGCCAACACTGTCCGCTGCTCCGGCCTCCACGATGGAGACACTCATGACTCGCCCCACGCCGCTGCCGCCGGCCGACTTTTCCGTGGAATCGTCCACCCCGAAGGCCCGAGCGGCCTTGCCTGCCGCCCAACTCGCCGCCGTGCAGGCGATTTTGTCCCGCCATGCGGGGCAGCCCGGCAGCCTGTTGCCGGTGCTGCATGATGTGCAGGACGAACTCGGCTGCATTCCCCCGGAGGCGGTGTCCGTGATCGCCCAGGCCATGCAGCTCTCGCGGGCCGAGGTGCATGGTGTCATTACGTTCTATCCCCATTACCGATCCACCCCGGCGGGTCGCCATCATATCGAGCTGTGCCGCGCCGAAGCCTGCCAGTCCATGGGCGCCAACGCCCTGGCGGCCCATGCCGAGCGGCGCCTGTCCTGTCATTTCAAGGCCACCAGCGCCGACGGCCGCTACACGCTCGATCCCGTCTATTGCCTGGGGCTCTGTGCGCAATCGCCGGCCATGATGATCGACGGCCAGCCCTATGCGCGCCTCACTCCCGAACGCTTCGATGCCATCGTCGAACAACTTGACGAGGTGCGGGCATGAACGGTCTTATCACGATCTACGTACCGCGCGACGCCGCCGCGCTGGCGGTGGGCGCCGATGCCGTGGCGCGGGCGGTCGAGGCCGAAGCCCGGCAGCGTGGCGATCAGGTCCGCATCGTGCGCAACGGCTCCAGGGGCCTGCTTTGGCTGGAGCCGCTGGTTGAAGTCGTCACCGATGCCGGTCGCGTGGCCTATGGCCCGGTGGCGCCCGCCGATGTGCCGGGCCTGTTCGAGGCCGGCTGGCTGCGGGGCGCGCCGCACGACTTGTGCCATGGTCCCACCGAGCAGATTCCCTATCTGGCGCGGCAGCAGCGGCTCACGTTCGCCCGGGTGGGCATCATCGATCCGCTCTCGCTGGCCGATTACGCCGCCCACGACGGCTGGCGCGGCCTGCGCCGGGCGCTCGAACTCTCGCCGCAGCAGATCATCGACGAGGTCAAGGCCTCGGGCCTGCGTGGCCGCGGCGGCGCCGCCTTTCCCACCGGCATCAAGTGGCAAACGGTGCTGGGCGCCGAGGCCGCGCAAAAATACATCGTCTGCAACGCCGACGAAGGCGATTCGGGCACCTTCTCCGATCGCATGCTGATGGAGGGCGACCCCTGTGCCCTGATCGAAGGCATGGCCATCGCCGGCCTGGCCGTGGGCGCCACGCGCGGCTATATCTATGTGCGCTCCGAGTATCCGCACGCCATCGCCGCCCTGGAAGCCGCCATCATGCTGGCGGAACAAGCCGGCTGGCTGGGCGACGACATCCAGGGCAGCGGCCGCGCCTTCCATCTCGAGGTGCGCAAGGGCGCCGGCGCCTACATTTGCGGCGAAGAAACCTCGCTGCTCGAAAGCCTGGAAGGCAAGCGCGGCCTGGTGCGCTTCAAACCGCCGCTGCCGGCCATCCAGGGCTTGTTCGGCCAGCCTACCGTGGTCAATAACGTCATTTCGCTGGCCACCGTACCCACCATCCTCGCCAATGGCGCCAAGGCCTACGCCGATTACGGCATGGGCCGCTCCCTGGGCACGCTGCCCTTCCAATTGGCCGGCAACCTGCGCCAGGGCGGCCTGGTCGAACGCGCCTTCGGCCTCACCCTGCGCGAACTGCTGTACGATTTTGGCGGCGGCAGCGCCTCGGGGCGGCCCTTGCGGGCGGTGCAGGTGGGCGGGCCGCTGGGCGCCTATCTGCCCGAGTCGCAATGGGACATTCCGCTCGACTACGAAGCCTACGCCGGTGTGTCGGCCATGGTCGGCCATGGCGGCATCGTGGCCTTCGACGACACCGTCGATCTCGCGCACATGGCGCGTTACGCCATGGAGTTCTGTGCCATCGAGTCCTGCGGCAAGTGCACGCCCTGCCGCATCGGCTCCGTTCGGGGTACCGAGGTGATCGACCGTATCGTGGCCGAACCCGCCACGCGCGAATCGCAGGTGGTGCTGCTGCGTGATCTTTGCGACACCATGCTGGCCGGCTCGCTGTGCGCCCTGGGCGGCATGGCGCCGTATCCGGTGCTGTCCGCGCTCAACCATTTTCCCGAAGACTTCGGGCTGGCGCCGGTCCCCGCGGCCGCCGCCGACTGATCAGGAGATCGCCATGCTCGAAACCGTTCTCATCCGCGATCGCGATTTCGGCACGCCCGAGCGCGTCGCCGAGCAGCAAGTCACGCTCACCGTCGATGGCCAGTTGGTGCAAGTCGCCGAGGGCACCTCGGTGATGCGCGCCGCGGCCATCGCCGGCATCAACATTCCCAAGCTCTGCGCCACCGATAGCCTGGAAGCCTTCGGCTCCTGCCGTTTGTGCCTGGTGCACATCGAGGGCCGGCGCGGTTTTCCCGCTTCCTGCACCACCCCGGTGGAAGAAGGCATGGTGGTGACCACCGAAAACACCCGCCTGCACGAGCTGCGCCGCAACGTGATGGAGCTGTATATCTCCGATCACCCGCTCGATTGCCTCACCTGCCCGGCCAACGGCAACTGCGAGCTGCAAGACATGGCCGGCCAGGTGGGCCTGCGCGCCGTGCGCTACGGTTATGCTGGCGCCAATCACCTCGACGAAAAAGCCGACGAGTCCAACCCTTATTTCACCTACGATCCCGCCAAGTGCATCGTCTGCAGCCGCTGCGTGCGCGCCTGCGAAGAAACCCAGGGCACCTTCGCGCTTACCATCAGCGGCCGGGGCTTCGATTCGCGCGTCAGCGCTAGCCAGAGCGAGAGTTTCCTCGATAGCGAGTGCGTGTCGTGCGGCGCCTGCGTGCAGGCCTGTCCCACGTCCACCTTGCAGGAAAAATCCATCATTTTCATGGGCCAGCCGGAGCACGCGGTGATCACCACCTGCGCCTATTGCGGTGTGGGCTGCGGCTTCAAGGCCGAAATGAAGGGCCAGCAAGTGGTGCGCATGACGCCCTGGAAAGACGGCCAGGCCAACCGCGGCCACGCCTGCGTCAAGGGCCGCTTCGCCTGGGGCTATGCCACCCACCCCGACCGCATCACCAAGCCGATGATCCGCAAGCGCATCACCGACCCCTGGCAAGAGGTGTCATGGGAAGAGGCGCTGTCGTACGCCGCCAGCGAGTTCCGCCGCATCCAGCAGCAGTACGGCCGCGATTCGGTGGGCGGCATCACGTCGTCGCGCTGCACCAACGAAGAAACCTGGCTGGTACAGAAGCTCGTGCGTGCCGCCTTCGGCACCAACAATGTCGACACCTGCGCACGGGTCTGCCACTCGCCCACCGGCTACGGGCTCAAGCAGACGCTGGGCGAGTCCGCCGGCACGCAAACCTTCGATTCGGTCATGCACACCGACGTGGTGATGATCATCGGCGCCAACCCGGCCGCCGCCCACCCGGTGTTCGCCTCGCGGCTCAAGCGCCGCTTGCGCGAAGGCGCCCGTCTGATTGTGGTCGACCCGCGCCAAACCGAGCTGGTCGACGGCCCGCACGTCAAGGCCGACTTCCATCTGCAATTGCGCCCTGGCACCAACGTCGCCCTGCTCAATGCCCTGACCCACGTCATTCTCTCGGAAGGGTTGGCCGATCGCGAGTTCATCGCCGAGCGCTGCGAGATGCCGGCCTTCGACGACTGGGCCGAGTTCATCCTGCGCCCCGATCATTCGCCCGAGGCCACCGAGGCGATCACCGGCGTGCCGGCCGCCGACGTGCGCGCCGCCGCGCGGCTATACGCCACCGGCGGCAACGCGTCTATCTACTATGGCTTGGGCGTCACCGAGCACAGCCAGGGTTCCACCGCCGTGATGGCGATCGCCAACCTGGCCATGGCCACCGGCAACGTCGGCCGTGAAGGCGTGGGCGTCAACCCCCTGCGCGGCCAGAACAATGTGCAGGGTTCCTGCGATATGGGCTCCTTCCCGCACGAGCTCCCGGGTTATCGCCACGTGTCGGACAACGCCGTGCGCGCGTCTTTCGAGGCCGATTGGGGCGTCACGTTGCAAGCCGAGCCGGGCCTGCGCATCCCCAATATGTTCGACGCCGCGCTCAGCGGCAGCTTCATGGGCTTGTACTGCCAGGGCGAAGACATCGTGCAGTCCGATCCCAATACGCAGCACGTGACGGCGGCGCTGTCGTCGATGGAATGTATCGTGGTTCAGGATATTTTCCTCAACGAAACCGCCAAGTACGCCCATGTGTTCCTGCCGGGTTCGTCCTTCCTCGAAAAAGACGGTACATTCACCAACGCCGAGCGTCGCATCTCGCGGGTGCGCAAGGTGATGGAACCGCTGGGCGGCATGGCCGACTGGGAGGTCACGGTGGCGCTGGCAGAGGCGCTGGGCTATCCCATGCACTACGACCATCCCGGCCAGATCATGGACGAGATCGCCCGCCTCACCCCCACTTTCTCGGGCGTGAGCTACGACAAGATCGATCGCCTGGGCAGCGTGCAATGGCCTTGCAACGATGAGGCTCCCGACGGCACGCCCACCATGCACGTCGACAGTTTCGTACGCGGCCAGGGCCGCTTCATCATCACGGAGTATGTGGCCACCGACGAGCGCGCCAACAGCCGCTTTCCGCTGTTGCTCACCACCGGCCGCATCCTGTCGCAATACAACGTCGGCGCGCAAACCCGGCGCACGGCCAATGTCATGTGGCATGGCGAGGATCTGCTCGAGATCCATCCGCAGGATGCCGAGGACCGCGGCATTGGCGAGGGTGATTGGGTGGGCATTCGCAGCCGCGCCGGCGAAACCGTGCTGCGCGCGCAGATCACCGACCGGGTGGCGCCGGGCGTGGTGTATACCACCTTCCATTTTCCCGAATCGGGAGCCAACGTGGTGACGACCGAGAATTCCGATTGGGCCACCAATTGCCCGGAATACAAGGTGACGGCGGTGGAGGTGATGCGTGTTACCCAGCCCTCGGAATGGCAGCAGCGTTGGTCGAAGTTTTCGGTCAAGCAGGATCGTCTGCTGCGCGAACGCATGCGTGCCGAAAGCTGAGGTGGCATCCATGGACATCGTACAACTCACCCGCATGGCCAACCAGATCGGCGCTTTCTTCGCCGCCATGCCCGATCGCGAGCAGGCGATCGACGACATCGCCAATCATTTGCAGAAGTTCTGGGAGCCGCGCATGCGGCGCGCCTTGCTGGCGTTTCTCGACCTGCATCCCGATGGCCGGGGCGATGGCGCCACGCTCGACGCGATCGTGCTCCAGGCCGTTCAGCGGCATCGCCAGGCGCTTACGCCGGCGGCGCCGGCCGCCTGACGCGGCTGGTGCCAACCGGCCCCGATCGCGCGCCCGCCATGGCCAGCGATGCCAACGGTTCCGCCGTCACCGCCGAGGTTCGGCGCTGGCGGGCCGGCGGCTGGCAGCCGGCGATCGACGACCGCATTGCCAACGAAACGCCGGTCGCGCTCGAGTTCAACGGTATCGCCTACGCCACCATGTTGGCGACGCCGGCTGATCTCGAGGATTTCGCTCGCGGTTTTGCCCTGACAGAGGGATTGGTCGAGAGGCCGTCCGAGATCTACGGGGTGGACGCCAGAGACACCCCCGAGGGCATTGTGGTCGAGGTCGAGATCGCCACCGCCCGCGCGGTGGCGCTGCGCGAGCGCCGGCGGGCGATGGCTGGCCGCACCGGCTGCGGGCTGTGCGGCGTGGAATCCCTGCCCCAGGTGATGCGGCCGGTGGCCGCGGTGGCTGATCCGCCGCAGGTGGCTTTGGCGGCTGTGTTCGCCGCGCAGGCGGCGATGGCCGAGCGTCAATCCTTGCATCGCCAGACGGGGGCGACGCATGCCGCGGGATTGGCCACGCTTGCGGGCGAGCTGTTGTGCGTGCGCGAGGACGTCGGCCGCCATAATGCCCTCGACAAACTCATAGGCGCGACGGCGGGCCGGGTGGAGCCCGGTTTGGTGGTGGTGTCCAGCCGCGCGAGTTTCGAGATGGTGCAGAAGACACTGGCGGCGGGGCACGTGTTGCTGGCGGCGGTGTCGGCGCCTACGAGTCTGGCCTGCCGGATGGCGGCGCAGCATCGCTTGATACTGCTGGGGTTCGTGAGGGGTGAGTCGGCTACGGTTTACGCGGGGGCTGAGCGGTTGTTGCCGGCGGTGGGGTAAGAGGTTCCACCCGGAAGGGCAGCGTAGCGGTTCGCTCTTTCGAGGATGAAAGGTCGGGGGTCTTGAGGCGCCGCGGGGCCGCCGCCTCGGAGGCTTGGGCAGTCGAGCGGTTTGGCCGCCGCGCGGCCAAACTCCCCGCGTCACGTGCCGTCGGGCGGGCGGCGGGCAAACTCGCCCCGGCCCTGCGGGCCGGAGCTCAAACAGTGCCCGCCGACTGCCCCCGCCCGTCGACCCGGGCCACGGCGCTCTCCAATGTCCCAAGCCTCCGAGGCGGCGGCCCCGCGGCTCGCAGTTTCGTGCGTTGGGGGGCTCTCATGGCCGTGTGTCACGCAAAGTCGGGTTTCACAGCGGCTTACGGCTCTAAGTCGGGCGAAGGACGGGGCGGCGGCGAAGCCCGGATCGCCTGGTCGAGTTTGCCTCGCAGGCTTGGTGTCGGTGAGGGTCGACCCCGCTGCCCCAAGCCAGTTCGTTCGTTCGGGAAAGTAAAGCCGGCTCTCCAGCGTGTGGTTACTGCGCCTGGGGGCTTGCCGCCGCTTGCGGCGGCGCTTCGCGGCGGCAGTCGGGGCTCGGCTCGCCCGCCAGCACGCCGGCGATCTGTTTGGCCAGGCCGTCCAGCGATTGGCGTTGGGCGTCGACCAGGGCCGGCAGGCCGGGGCCGGCGGTGGCGGTGCGGAACTGCCCGTGGCATAACCAGGCGGCGGCGCTGGGATCGTCCAGTCGCCGCGCGCGCCACAAGGCCTCCAGCGTGGCCGGGCCGCCCACCGGGAGATCGAAGGTTTGCACTTGCACCTGGAGGCGCCATAACGGACCCGCTCGGGTGCCGCCCAAGGCCGTGACGTCGGTAATGCCGGCGCGCGCGGACAAGGCGGTCGACAGGCCGGATCGGATCTCGTCGCTCAGGGCGGCCGCCCAGCGGGCGTTGTAGTCCGGCGTCAGCTCGAGCGGCGCGGTGCGCAGCATCAACTGCGGCTGGTCTACCTGTTGCGGCACCGTGACCGGCGTGAACTCCACGGAGAGGGCGGAGGGCCGCGCCGGCGCTGTGGCGACTGTGCCGGGGGTCAGCGTGAAGTACTGGGCCGGCGGGCTGCCCGCGCAGCCGGCCAGCAAGAGGGCGATGGCGGGGACGATGGCGGCGCGGCGGGTCGGGAGCGGCCCGCCGTGTGGTCGGCTGGCGACGGTTGAGGCCCTTGCGGGGGCCAGAGAAGGTAATGGGCGCTCGGGTGGTCGTTTCATGGCTGTGGCTTGGGCGCGCCCGGCGTAGCCTGGGCCAAGACAACGCCGTCGCGGAAATGAGTTGCGGGATAGCTCAATCAAGCCTGGGCCGCCAACCCTGCGCACGCTTCAGGCAAAGGGTCGGGCAGAGCGTTAAAGGCATCAGGCATCGCGTTCAATGTTACGACATTCGGCTCAGGAGTCGGGGGCTTGGTGCCAGTTATCCGATTCCCATGCGGGAGGGCGGGTTCGCGGCGGCCCACGCCCAGGGCCGCGCCGACGCTGACACCAAACTTAAATCCATGTTTTGGGTGGGCTTATTGCATACCGAATCTCTTTAAAGATGCATAATAAATACCAGTTATTGGCCTTCGACGGCTAGTCGGAGCGCGCCGCTCGCCAAGGCGGTATCGCACCACTGGGTTCAAGCCGTTGCCCGCCCGGTCCGCTTCGTCCGGTGCGTGCAGTGCCGGGCCACCTCCGTTCCACCGTTTGGCAAAAACTGCTATGAACACCATCACGGTCCTGCTCCTGACCTTCATCCTGTCCGTCACCGGCCTGGCGATCTTCATCTGGTCATTGCGACGCAATCTGTTCGGCGACAATCCCGAGGCGGCCGGCGTCATTTTCTCCACGGGTGAAATCGGCCACGTCGAAGACCCCTCGGCCACACCTGAGCAGCGCGCGGGTTTGCAAAAGGTGATGGCCGAGGGCGGCAAGGCGGTGATCGCCCCCGCTTTGGCCAACAGGCTCAGGCAGGAGCTGGCCGACCGGATCGCCGCCGATCAGTCCACCGCCTATGTGTGTTTCGTGTTTCTGGCCTGCGCCATCGTCTGGCTGATATTCGCCTCGGTGTTCGGCCTCATCAGTTCGATCAAGCTGCACAACCCCGAATTCCTCACGCAATATGCATGGCTGACCTTCGGCCGCACGCGTACCCTGCACCTCAATATGGTGGCCTACGGATGGTGCCCCATGGCCGCCTTCGGCATCGCCATCTGGATGCTGCCGCGGCTGCTCAAGACCCATCTTTACGGCGGCCGCTTCGCCTTGCTGGGCTGCATGCTCTGGAATGCCGGCCTGATCGCCGGCCTGGGCAGTATCGCGGTGGGCATCAACGACGGCCTCGAATGGCTGGAGATTCCCTGGCAGATCAGCATCCTGCTGGTGGCAGGCGGCGCCCTCATCGCATTGCCGCTGGTGTTCACCTTGGTCAATCGCAAGGTCGACCACCTGTATGTATCCATCTGGTACATGGGGGCGGCGCTTTTCTGGTTTCCCGTGCTGTATCTGGTGGGCAAGCTGCCCGCCGTGCATTTCGGGGTGGAGCAGGCCACCATGAACTGGTGGTTCGGCCATAACGTGCTGGGGCTTTACTACACGCCCATTGCGCTGGCTTCGGTGTATTACTTTCTGCCGAAGATCATCGGCCGGCCCATACAGTCGTACAACTTGTCCCTGATCGGATTCTGGGCCCTGGCTTTTTTCTATGGCCAGGTGGGCGGCCACCACCTGGTTGGCGGCCCCGTGCCGCACTGGCTGATTACCTTATCCATCGTGCAATCGATGATGATGATCATCCCGGTGCTGGCCTTCTCGGTCAATATGCACCTGACCATGCGCGGCCACTTCAAGACCGCCTACTATTCGCCGACGCTGCGCTTTATCCTGCTGGGCGGCATGATGTACACCGTCAGCTCCGTCGAAGGCTCGTTCGAGGCGCTGCGCAGCGTCAGCACGGTGGCGCACTTCACCCACTTCACCGTCGCGCATGCGCACATCGGCCTGTACGCCTTCTTTTCCATCGTCATGTTCGGCGCCATCTACTTCGTCATGCCGCGCATCATGAACTGGGAGTGGCCGCACCCCAGGCTCATCATCCTTCATTTCTGGCTGGTCGTCAGCGGCATCGGCATCTACGCGATAAGCCTGAGCATCGGCGGATGGCTGCAAGGCCTGCACATGCTCGACGCCGCCAAACCGTTCATGGAGTCCGTGTTCGTCACCATCCCCTACCTCCAGGCTCGCACCCTGGGAGGCACTCTCATGACCCTGGGTCACCTGGTGTTTGCGCTGCACTTCACCCAGATGGCGCTGCGTTATGGCCGTCACCGCATTGGGCCGGCGCTGCTGCATGAGCGCAAAGGCCAGCCCGAGCTCCCGGCAATCGCAGGGGCCTGATCATGGAAAACGAATACAAACTGCTAAGCGGCGCGATGGTGACGCTGGCTCTGGCAACCGCCACCCTGGTTGTACTGCCCTACCTGCAGTTGTCCGATGTACAGCCGCCCGCCGAGCTCAAGCCCTATACCGACCAGCAGTTACGCGGCCGCGAGGTGTATATCGCCATGGGCTGCGTGTACTGCCATTCACAGCAGCCGCGCAGCCAATCGCAAGCGCCGGATTTCCAGCGCGGGTGGGGCCGGGCCTCGGTGGCGGGCGATTATTACTACGACCAGCCGCATTTGCTCGGCACGATGCGAACCGGGCCCGACCTGTTCAACATCGGGGCCCGCCAGCCCAGCGTCGACTGGAATCTTGGGCATCTTTACGAGCCGCGCGCCTATGTGCCGGGCAGCACGATGCCAGCCTTTCCTTTCATGTTCACCCTGAAGGATGAGGCGGAAGACGGCGACGTGGTGGTCAAGCTGCCATCCAGCCATCAGCCCTGGGGCAAGGTGGTCGTGGCCAAGCCGGAAGCCTTGGATCTAGTGCAGTACCTGATCGGGCTGGATCATACCTATCCCATCGAGGCGGGGATCGATCTTCCTACCCTGCCTGAAACCGCCAGGCAGGCGAGCGCACCGCAAGAGGCAACGGAATGACGGAACCTCAATTCACCCAACAGCAACGCGAGCAACCCGAACCCGAAGAGGGCAGCCGCCAAGTGCCAGCGCTGGTGTTGACGATTATTGCCGCTTTGTTCATCTGGGCCGTCTACTATTTGTACGCCGATTACAGCCCCATGCCGGCATTCTTGGGCGACAAGCGCGTGGCCGAGGATTTCGCGGTGCCGGCGGTGGCCGATGGCGGACAACTGTATACCGCCAACTGCGTCGCCTGCCACCAGGCGGGTGGCAACGGACTGCCCGGAGTCTTCCCGCCGCTTTCGGGCTCTGAATGGGTCGATGCCCCCGACCCAGGCGTGCTGATCCAGATCATCCTGCACGGTGTGCAAGGGCCGCTGACGGTCGGGGGCGCCGAGTACAACGGACTCATGCCGCATTTTCACGATAAGTTTTCAGATCAGGAGCTGGCCGCCATCGTGAACCATATCCGTACCAGCTTTGGCAACTCGGCGCCCAAAACCGATGCGGCGTATGTGGCCCAGGTGCGCGAAGCCAGCAAAGATCAGACCACGCCCTGGAAGGGCGATGAGGATCTGCGGCCCTTGCTCCAACCCTAGGGCCGGAGCAAGACATGCGATGGTTCCTGGCCCTGGTGCTTGCCCTGCTCGCGGGAGCAGGAGCGCTCTATGGCCTGACCGACGGTTTTACCGCCGTTACCGCCGAATCGGCTCGCCGCCAGGCGGTGGCCCGGCAGCCGCGTCCGATTCACGATGCCCGTATCATCAACACCAAGGATGGCGCTGCTTCGTTGCTTGGTGAGCTGGAAGCCGATGGCCGTGTGGCTATCGTCAATTTCTTCTACACGCGATGCATTTCCCTGTGCCTGGCGCAGGGTTCCGTCACCCAGCGGGTGCAGGAAGCCATCGCGGCGCAAGGGTTGCAGTCGCAGGTGCGGCTGCTGAGCATCAGCTTCGACTCCCGCGACCGCGCGCCCGACCTCGGCCGCTATGCATCGAGCATGCGCGCCGATCCGGCCATATGGCGGTTCTGGTCTTTTGAGCAATCTCGGCAGCGCGATGCGCTGTTGCGCCAGTTTGGCATCACCGTCATACCCGCGCCTTTTGGGGATTTCGAGCATAACGCCGCACTGCATGTCGTCACGCCGGACGGGCGGCTGGCCGGCATCGTCGATCTGGATGAGCCCGGGCTGGCGTTGGCGCTGGCTAAAAAACTGTCCGCGCCCGGCAAAATCCGTCTCGCTGGCCAGGCCACCGCGTTGAATGAAAGCCACGCCGGCGCAGCCGCGGTGGTGCCGCAGGCGACCGGCAGGAAAGGATCTTCGCACCATCGGCGCGGCCTCGCCGGAACCGGCGGTTCCAGCCAAAAGGACCCATCATGATCCCACGGCCCCCCGCAGTGGTGTTCTCGATGCTGGCCGTGGCGTGCCTGGCCGTGGCGCTGGGCGCGCATCGACCGCTTACCGCCTCGATGAGCTTGCATATGCTGGTACAAATTCCCTTGCTGGTTCTGGCGGGGGTGTTCGCCGAACGGGCGGTGTGGCACCGTGGCAAAACGTCCACCCATGAAGCCGCCAGCCTCAAGCGCAAGTTATGGTCTTATAACGAATACGGCGTGCCGGGTTTGCTGCTGGCCAGCCTGATCGGCGCGGCGTGGATGATACCCAAGGCCTTGGACGACGCCTTGACCGACTGGCGCGTCGCCGCGTTCAAGTATGTTGGCCTGCCGATCGGCGGCTGGGTGCTCGGTGCCTCGGTGCGTCGGGCACCAGCGATCATCCAGGTGTTTTTTCTTGGCAATTTTTGCTGGATGAGCGCCATCGTCGGCATGCTTTACCTGGACCAGCCGGTACGGCTGTGCAACGCCTACTCATTGAGCGACCAGGACTGGGCCGGTCGTGGCCTGATTGTCCTGGCCGTCATGCTGCCGCTGGCCTGGTTATGGCGAAGGCCAAGATTGTTCTAAAGCCTCCGCATTCATCAGCGTCCCCGGATCAGGGCATCGGGATGGGTCTGCAGATAATCGGCCAGGTTGCGCAGCGAGCGGGCGGCGCGCGTCATTTCTTGCAACGCCTGTTCGGAGTTGATCATCAGGGGCGCGTCGGTGGCCAGCAAGCGCTGGATTTCAAGCAGGGCCTGCGTGCCTTGGCGCAGCATGGCCTGGGCTTCGGGGGCGACTTGTTTGTCCAGGCGCTGAATCATGCGGGTGGTCTCGGCCAGCAGACGTTCGGCGCTTTGGCCGATCTCATCGATCGGGAAGGCTTCGATTTTGGTCAGGATACCGCTAAGACGTTGCTGGAGCTGAGTGAGTTCGCCGGGTATGGTCGGGATGGCAAAGGGTTCGGCCCCGTCGTTCAGTGCCACCGCCTTGGCATCCGGGAAGGTGTCGATCACCACGTACAGTTGGCCCGTGAGAAGGTTGCTGGTGCGCAGCTGCGCGCGCAGGCCGTTTTCGATCATGGGCTCGAACAGATTACGGGCGTGCAGCTCGTCGCGGGCATAGCGTTCGGCGGTTTCGTACACGGGGCCCAGCCGGCGCGGGTAGAGATTGGCGTCGACCAGGGCGTAGAAACGGCGCTGCTCGATGTCGTAATCCAGGGTGATGGCCGTGACCTCGCCGAGCTTGAGGCCCTTGAAATCCACGCCGGCGCCCACCGACAGACCGCGGATGGATTGGTCGAAACGCATGCGCACCGGCAGCACCACGCTGTCGGGTACGGCGCGCGCCGCGGTTTCGCTGGCGTAGAGCGGGAAGGCCGTATTGTTGTCGGCGCGCGCTTCATCGCCTTCGCCAAATGGCTCGAAGGCGACGCCGCCCAGCGCGATCGAGAGCAACGATTGCGTACGCAGCGTGAGGCCTTCCGCGCCGATCGTCAGGTCGATGCCGCTGGCGTCCCAGAAACGGGCGCTGGTGGTCACGAACCGATCATAAGGCGCTTCAACGAAAATCTGGATGTCGACATCGATGCCGGTCGGATCGAGCTGATAGCCGATCACCTGGCCCACCTTGATGTAGCGGAAGTACACCGGCGAGCCGACGTCCAGCGAGCCCAGGTTGGCGGCGTCGAGCATGAAATGTGTGCCCGAACGGTCGGTGGTGATCTCGGGCGGCGTTTCCAGGCCACGGAAATGCGTTTGCGTCGGCAGCATACCCTCGACGGCGCCGGCGGGCAGGTCGGCTTCGATGTACGCGCCCGAGAGCAGGGTACCGAGCCCGGAGACGCCGCTGAAGCTCATGCGCGGCCGCACCACCCAGAAGCGGGCGCCCTGGCTGGCGAGTTCTTCCGCGTGTTTATCGATGTCCGCCGTCACTTCCACCGAGCCCCAGTCTTCGCTGAGCTCGATGTGGCTGACCGTGCCCACGGTCACGTCTTTGTAACGCACCTGCGTCTTGCCCACCTCCAGTCCCTGGGCGGTCTGGAAGGTGATGACGATCTGCGGACCGCGCTCCAGCCAGTCGCGCACCAGCAGCGTGGCGCCGACGAGGGCGGCCACCAGCGGAACCAGCCAGATCCAGGAAATGCGGCTTGGCCGCCGCACGATGGCGGGCTCGACGTAAGCGTCGGCGGGCTTGGACGGGTCAGCGTTCTGTCCCTGGAGATCGGTTTCGGTCACGGCACGAAGAAGCGGGCGGGGAGGAGGGATCGGAAAGCGGAGCGGGCTGGGCGTAATCCCAGCCGACCCGGGGATCGAAGGCCATCGCCGAGAGCATGGTGAGCACCACCACCATGCCGAAGGCGCCGGCGGCCACGCCGGCTTCGATGGTCATCAAGCCCGAGAAGTGGGCGAGCGCTGTTAATAGCAGGACGACGAAGACGTCGAGCATGGACCACTGGCCCACGAACTCGACGACCCGGTAGAGTTGCCCGCGCGCGGCGAGGTTGCCCCGCCAGCGCCATTGCGTGGCCAGCAGCAGGCAGGCCAGGGCCAGCATCTTGCCCAACGGCACCACGAAGCTGGCGATGAAAACGATGAGGGCGAGATCCCACGAGCCCAGCCGGGCGAGCTCGATGACGCCGCCGAGGATGGTGTGCTGGCTGTTGCCCAGCAGCGGCGAGTCGATCACCATGATCGGCAAAAGATTGGCCGGCAGATAGAGAATCGCGGCCGTCAGAAGCAAGGCCCAGGAGCGGGCCAGCCAATCGGGCTTGCGCCAATGCAGCGCGGCCTGGCAGCGCAGGCATCGCCGATGGCCGCCGCCGGGCAGCGGCTGTACCTGGCCGCAGGCGTGGCAGGCGGTCAACGCCTGCCCGGGGCGCGGTGCGGGCTGGTACACGGCCACCAGCCGTTCACGCTCGGCCAGCCGCCAGAGCAGGCGCGGCGTCAGGCGCCCCAGCATGGTAATCAGGATGGTGAGTATGGCAAAGCCCGCCATGCCCGGTTGCAGTTCGACGCTGGCCAGGCCCGCCAGCTTGACCAGCGCCACCAACACGGCCAGAACGAACACCGGCACCATGCTCCAGGGCCGGATCCAGCCCAGCAGCCGCAGGCTGGATATCAGGTCCACCGAGGTACGCCGGAGGCAAAGGTAAACGAGGATATGCAGCAGTAGCAGAATCTGCAGTCCCGGCAAAACGATGGCGACCAGCCCGCAGAGCGCGGCCACCAGCGGATGGCCGGTTTGCCAGGCCAGGATGACGGCCTGGCCCAGCGTGGCGCTGCGCACCTGGCCCTGCACCGCGACGCTGGCCACCGGAAAGGCGTTGGCGATGAGAAACACCACCAGCGCGGCGAGCGTCAGCGCCAGCCAATCATGGGGAGTGAGGCGGCTATAGCGCTGCAGGAGCGCGCCGCAGCGTCCGCAGGCCGCGGTTTCATTGGGCTGGAGGATGACCTCGCGATGAATGGCCGCGCAGTGTTCACAGGCCATGAGCGGCGGTCGTAGCGCACTGACGGACGGATCGTGAGGGTCCAAGCCGCGGAGCGCCATGCCATCAGACCCGCCGGAAAGTGGCCAGCCACACCGCCGCCAGCACGAACAGGCTGCCAAAACAGCGATTCAGCCAACGAACGTGATGCGCTTGTTTCAAATAGCGCAGCAAATGCGCCGCCAGTGCCGTATACAAGCCCATCGCGATGAGGTCGACGGAGGCCATGGTGCCGCCGATGATCACATACTGCGACCAGAGCGTTTGCGCCGGGTCGATGAACTGCGGCACCACCGCCAGCAAAAACACCGTGCCCTTGGGGTTCATGGCGTTGATCAGGAAGCCGCGGGCCACCAATTGGCGGATGGGCTCGCGCTGCGGCGCGATGGCGTGGGCGGTGACCGGCGCGGCATCCGTACGCCACTGGCGCCACCCGAGATAGACCAGATACGCCACTCCCAGCCATTTCACCGCGGCGAACGCGAGTTCGGATGCGCTCAGCAGGGCCCCGAGGCCGATGCCAACCACCACGAGTTGCGCCAGGATGCCCAGCACCAGGCCGATGGTATTCCAGTAGCCTCGGGAGAAGCCGCAACGCAGGCCGGCCGACATGGCCGCCACCGCGCCGACGCCGGGCGACAGCGAGATCGCCCAGGTGGCGGCAAACAAGGCCAGCCAAGTGGAGAGTGTCACGGCGAAGCCTGCGCGTGCTTAGCGGCCGAGCAACGCCGCTCGGGGAGGCCGCTGGCCGGCGCCCGATTTGCGTGAGGCATCTTGCCGAGGTTGCGCGGCGCGCCGCGGACCGGCCTCGTTGCGGGCCTGGCCAGAGGGCCGTGCCGCCTGGCTTTCGCGTTGGGGCCGGCCATTGTCGCGCGCCGCGGCGGGTTGCCGGGCGGAAGAGGGCGCCGTCCGGTTCGCCGCCGCTTGCCGGCCGCCGCCGGCGTCGGCCGTCTGGGCGGGACGCGACGACGGCTGGCGTGGTTCCGGCGACCGGCGTTCCGGCTGGCGCCGATCGCCGCGACGCTCCTGCGGTTGTCCCGCGCGGCCGCGCCGCTCGCTCGGGTGGCTGGCCTCGGCCGCGGCGGGGGCCGGCGCGGAAAGATCGAAGTCGGCCAGGGGCAGGCGATCGATCGGGCGCTTGATCAGCTTCTCGATCGCGGCCAGCAGCTTGATCTCGTCGCGGTCGACCAGCGACAGCGCCGAGCCGGCGGCACCTGCGCGGCCGGTGCGGCCGATACGGTGGACATAGTCTTCCGGCACATTGGGCAACTCGAAGTTGACGACCTGCGGCAGTTGATCGATATCCAGCCCCCGCGCCGCGATGTCGGTGGCGACCAGCACCGGGACGTCGCCATTCTTGAAACCTTCCAGCGCCCGGGTGCGGGCCGATTGGCTCTTGTTGCCATGGATGGCGGCGGCGCCGATGCCGTCGCGCAAGAGTTTCTCGGCCAGCCGGTTGGCGCCGTGCTTGGTGCGCGTGAACACCAGCACCTGGCGCCAATCGTGCCGGCGGATCAGGTGGCTGAGGGCATCGCGCTTGAGATGCTGGGGCACCAGGTGCACGCTTTGGTCCACGCGTTCGGCGGTGGTGTTGCGCGCCGCGACCGAGACTTCGCGCGGATCGCGCAGCACACCTTGCGCGAGTTGGCGGATTTCGTCGGAAAACGTGGCCGAGAACAACAGCGTCTGGCGAGCTTTGGGCAGCAGGGCGAGGATCTTGCGGATGTCGCGGATGAAGCCCATGTCGAGCATGCGGTCGGCTTCGTCGAGCACCAGGATGGACACCCCGGAGAGATCGACGGTTTTCTGGCCGACGTGATCGAGCAGGCGGCCGGGGGTGGCCACGAGGATATCAAGGGGCTTGCGCAAGGCCGCGATTTGCGGGTTGATGTTGACGCCGCCGAACATCACCAGCGATTTCAGGGGAACATGGCGGCCATAGGTTTGCACCGAGGCTTCGACCTGGGCGGCCAGTTCGCGGGTGGGAGTCAGGATGAGGCAGCGCGGGCGGCCGGGTTTGGCGCCGCGCTCGGTGTGCAGCAGCCGCTGCAGCACCGGGAGGGTAAAGCCCGCGGTTTTGCCAGTGCCCGTTTGTGCGGCGGCCAGCAGGTCGTGCCCGTCGAGCACGACCGGGATGGCCTGGTGCTGGATGGGCGTGGGCTGGGTATAGCCGGTCTCGGTCACGGCGCGCAGCAAAGCGGGATCGAGGCCGAGATCGGCGAAGGTAATACTGGAGGTCATGGAGGAGTCCGACGACGGCCCGCCAGCGGCTGACACGTACGAAACGCGGCAGGCTGGCTCCAATCCGAGGCAGACGGGATAGGGGAGACACAGGGTGCGCGGCCTGATTGGACGAAGCGGCACCATCCGCCATTCTACACGCTGGCGGCGTCTTGGTGCCGTATCTCAGGCGGGATCGCGCCGCCGGCTGATCGCACTGACCGGAATCAGGGTTTCCTGGCCCTGGCGGCGGGTGTTGGCACGCCAGGCGTGGCCATAGGCCACCTCCAGCGTCAGCCGCAAATGGCCATCGGGGCCGCGCTGGGCTTCCAGGGCGTCGAGCAGGCGCTGGCGGAAGCCGCGCCCCGCCAGCCCCGGATGGCGGCCACGAGCCGGATTGCCACCCAGGCGGCGCACGTCGGCCAGTAGCTCCGCGGCGTCGGAATAGGTAAGCGTGAGGGTTTCCTGGTCCATCACCGGATCGGCAAAACCGTTCTCGAGCAAGAGATCGCCGAAATCGTGCATGTCGACCAGTGGCAGGGTGGCGGTGGCCAGACCGGCCTCGGCGACGGCGGCGCGGACCTCGCGCAGCGTGGCAGGGCCGTAAGTGGAGAACATCGCCAGCCCTTGCGGCCGCAGGACGCGAAACCATTCGGCGAACACCTGGTGTGGCCGGGGATGCCAATGCAGGGCCAGATTGGACCAGACCAGATCCACGGTTTCGTCGGACAGCGGGGTGCGGGCGAGGTCGCCAACGAGAAAGCGGGTTTCGGGCCGGGCCGCATTCCGGCCCAACCAGCGGCGCCAGCCGTCGGGCTTGGCGCCGTGGGCGGCCCTCCCGGCCTCCAGCGCTCGTGCAGACTGATCCAGGCCGTGATAGATCGCGTCGGGGTAGCGGGCGCGCAAGCCGGCGATGGCGGTGCCGGCGCCGCAGCCGGCATCGAGCAGGGCCGCCGGCGCCAGCCGGATGTAGGCCAGCCGTTCCAGCATGCGGTTGCCGATCTCCTGGTGCAGAAAAGCGGCATCGCGCCAAGGCTGGCGGCGCTCGAACTGCAACGCCACGTGGCGGGGATCGATAGCCAGATCGGGAGGCGGTGAGTGTGACATGAAGAGGCGCGATGCGCTTGTGAAGACTCTCGACCCCCTGGATGATACGTGATGTGTGTCGGCGGAATGGCTCGGGCGGCGGCGCCCGCGGCAAGGCGAGAACGGAACGGGAGAGGCGGTTGTTGGCAAGATTCAAAGCGGGGCCGCCGCCGAGGTCGCGCCCGAAGGGTGGGGCGGGGCAGGAGGAATCCTCCGGCGCGGCTGGAGCCGGTTTGCGATGGCAGTTGCCCGTGCGAGTCTGGCGCGGTATCGGCACGGCGCTGGCGCATCTGCGCGCCGTCGTGCCCGGGCCCTGCGCCTTGTGCGGCGCTCGATGCGCCGGTGGCGGTCTGTGCCCGCCATGTTGGGCGCATCTGCGCGGCCACGCGGCGCTGCCAAGCTGCCAACGCTGCGCGGCGCCCCGCAACCGTCCTGGCCTCTGCAATGTCTGCCGCCGCCGGCCACCGGCCTTCCATCGGCTGATCGCCGGCATGCATTACGTGCCGCCCGGCTCGGCGCTGATTCTCGAATTCAAACAGGCCGGCCGGCTGGCCCTCGGCGAACCGTTCGCCGCCCTGCTGGCGGCGGCGCTTGCCGATCTTCCGGCCAGTGGCCTGCCGCTCAACGAGCCAATCCCGGACAAAGCGGCGCTCGACGCGAGGTCGCCAGCCCGCCCGGCGTCCGCCGAGGCGCCGCCAGATCCGCCGGCCTTCCCCGCCGGCGCGCGCATCGTGCCGGTACCGTCGTCGCCAACGGCGTTGAATCGGCGTGGCTTCAATCCGGCCGGGGTGATCGCCGCGTGCTTGGCGGCCCGCCTGGGCCTGCCCCTGGAGCGACGCCTGCTGCGCTGGCGTGAGCCGGCAGCCACGGCTTCCCAGCGCGGCCGTTCGCGGCGACAGCGGCTGCGGCGGGGCCGCCAGGCCTTCCAGGTGGCCTGGCCAAGCCGCCTGCCGCCCGGCACGCCCATCGTGCTGGTCGACGACGTCGCCACCACAGGCGCTACACTCGACGCGGCCGCCGCCGCCTTGCGCGCGGCTGGTGCGGGGCCGGTCTGGGCGCTGGCGGTGGCGCGTACGCCGCCACCCGTCGGCCCTCTATAGCCGGGCCCCCTATAAAATGCCGGTATGAGTACGTGCCATTATCAACCCCCGAGGAACCTCGCATGAGCATCAAGAGCGATCGTTGGATCCGCGAAGCCGCCCGCGGCGGCATGATCGAACCCTTCGAGCCCGACCAGGTGCGCGAGGTAAACGGCCGCCGGATCGTAAGCTACGGCACCAGCAGCTATGGTTACGATGTCCGTTGCGCCGACGAATTCAAGATCTTCACCAATATCAATTCCACCATCGTCGATCCCAAGGCGTTCGACGAAAAGTCTTTCGTCGACTTCAAAGGCGATGTCTGCATCATCCCGCCCAATTCGTTCGCCCTGGCACGCACGGTCGAATACTTCCGCATTCCGCGCAGCGTGCTTACCATCTGCCTGGGCAAAAGCACTTACGCGCGGTGTGGCATCATCGTCAACGTCACGCCCCTCGAACCCGAATGGGAAGGACACGTCACGCTGGAGTTCTCCAATACCACGCCGCTGCCGGCCAAAATCTACGCTGGCGAAGGCTGTGCCCAGATGCTTTTCCTGGGAGGCGACCAAATCTGCGAAACCTCCTACCGCGACCGCGGCGGCAAATACCAAGGGCAGCGCGGCGTGACCCTGCCGCGCACCTGACCACGCGCCTGAGCGCAAGCCGGCCGCAAGGCCGGGGTTCTTCACCACGCCGCCGCTCGCCGAACACCTCGTGCTTGATGGCGCCGGGCAAGGCGGCAGCGCCCCGGCCTCCGGCCGGCGTGCGTGGGGCGCCGTCATCCCCAAGGCGGGATGCTGGCGGTACACTCGCAGCTTCGATCGGCTGGAGTCGCCCGGCAGGGCAACTCATGCATCCGCCCGGCGGAGGCGCGGCCACACTCATTCCCCCTTTGGATCAGGCGGACGCCCATGAAATTCCGTTTTCCCATCGTCATCATCGATGAAGACTTCCGTTCCGAGAACACCTCGGGACTGGGGATCCGCGCGCTGGCCGCGGCGATCGAGGCCGAGGGCGTCGAGGTGCTGGGCGTCACCAGCTATGGCGATCTTTCCTCGTTCGCCCAGCAGCAGAGCCGCGCCAGCGCCTTCATCCTGTCGATCGACGACGAAGAATTCGACGTCGACTCGCCGGAAGACGTGGCCAACGCCATCAAGAATCTGCGGGTTTTCATCGGCGAGTTGCGTTTCCGCAACGCCGATATCCCCATTTATCTGTATGGCGAAACCCGCACCTCGCAGCATATCCCCAACGACATCCTGCGCGAACTGCATGGCTTCATCCACATGTTCGAAGACACGCCGGAGTTCGTGGCCCGCCACATCATCCGCGAGGCGCGCAGCTACCTCGAAGGGCTGGCGCCGCCGTTCTTCCGCGAACTCGTCAAGTACGCCCAGGATGGCTCGTATTCCTGGCACTGTCCGGGCCACTCGGGCGGCGTGGCGTTTCTCAAGAGTCCGGTGGGGCAGATGTTCCACCAGTTCTTCGGCGAAAACATGCTGCGCGCCGATGTCTGCAACGCGGTAGACGAACTCGGCCAGTTGCTCGATCACACCGGCCCGGTGGCGCAATCCGAGCTCAACGCCGCCCGCATCTTCAGCGCCGACCACTGCTATTTCGTCACCAACGGCACATCCACGTCCAACAAGATCGTCTGGCACGCCAACGTCGCCCCCGGCGACGTGGTGGTGGTAGACCGCAACTGCCACAAGTCCATCCTGCACGCCATCACCATGACCGGCGCGATTCCGGTCTTCCTGCAACCCACGCGCAACAACCTGGGCATCATCGGGCCGATCCCGCTCTCGGAATTCCATCCCGATACCATCCGCGCCAAGATCGAGGCCAACCCTTTCGCGCGCGAAGCCGTCAACAAAAAGCCGCGCATCCTCACGATCACGCAGAGCACCTACGACGGCGTGGCCTACAACGTCGAGATGATCAAGGAAACCCTGGGCTCCACCATCGACACGCTGCACTTCGACGAAGCCTGGCTGCCCCACGCCACCTTCCACGACTTCTACAAAGACATGCACGCCATCGGCCGCGATCGCCCGCGCAGCGCCGAAGCCATGGTGTACGCCACGCATTCCACGCACAAGCTGCTGGCCGGCCTGTCGCAGGCCTCGCAGATCCTGGTGCAGGAATCCGAGCAGCGCAAGCTCGACCGCCATATCTTCAACGAAGCCTACCTGATGCATACGTCGACCTCGCCGCAGTACGCGATCATCGCGTCGTGCGACGTGGCCGCGGCCATGATGGAGCCGCCCGGAGGCACCGCCCTGGTCGAAGAAAGCATCCTCGAGGCGCTCGAATTCCGCCGCGCCATGCGCAAGGTCGAGGCCGAGTTCGGCCACGACGACTGGTGGTTCAAGGTGTGGGGCCCCGACAAGCTCGCCGCCGAAGGCATCGGCAAGCGCGACGACTGGATGCTCAAGGCCAACGACCGCTGGCACGGCTTCGGCAACCTGGCGCCGGGCTTCAACATGCTCGACCCGATCAAGGCCACCATCGTCACCCCTGGCCTGGATGTGTCCGGCCAGTTTGCCGAATCCGGCATTCCCGCCGGCATCGTCACCCGCTACCTGGCCGAACATGGCGTGGTGGTCGAAAAAACCGGGCTGTATTCGTTCTTCATCATGTTCACCATCGGCATCACCAAGGGCCGATGGAATACCCTGCTCACCGCGCTGCAGCAGTTCAAGGACGACTACGATCGCAACCAGCCGATGTGGCGCATCCTGCCCGAGTTCTGCCGCAATACGCCGCACTACGAGCGCTGGGGCCTGCGTGATCTTTGCCAGCGCCTGCATGATATGTACCGCAGCCACGACGTCGCGCGTCTTACCACCGAGATGTATCTGTCCGACATGCAGCCGGCGATGAAGCCGTCCGACGCCTTCGCCAAGATGGCGCACCGCGAGATCGAACGCGTGGAGATCGACCGCCTCGAAGGGCGGATCACGGCGGCCTTGCTCACGCCGTACCCGCCCGGCATCCCGCTGTTGATCCCGGGCGAGCGCTTCAATCGCACCATCGTGGAGTACCTGCAGTTCGCCCGCGATTTCAACCGGCAGTTCCCCGGCTTCGAGACCGATATCCATGGTCTGGTGGCCGAGACCGTGGCGCCCGGCGAGGTTCGCTACTACGTCGATTGTGTCCGCGACTAATCACTTCGACGCGGTCATCCTGGGGGCCGGCGCCGCGGGCATGATGTGCGCCGCGGTGGCCGGCCAGCGCGGCTTGCGGGTGGCGCTGATCGATCACGCCACCCGCCTGGCCGAAAAAATCCGGATCTCGGGCGGCGGGCGCTGCAACTTCACCAACCTGGGGGCCGGAGGGGCGCACGGCTTTCTGTCCGCCAACCCGGCCTTCTGCCGCTCGGCGCTGGCTCGCTACACTCCGCACGACTTCCTCGGTCTTCTGGCGCGCCACCGCATAAGCTGGCACGAAAAGCATCGTGGCCAGCTGTTCTGCGACGACTCCAGCGAAGCCGTCATCCGGATGCTGCAGCGCGAGTGCGATGGCGGCGGCGTCACGTGGCACATGGGCTGTGAGGTCAAGGCGGTGCGCGCCGCGGAGCCACGGGCGGGAGCCCGTTTCGAACTCGACACCTCGGCGGGCCGGCTGAGCGCCGCCCATCTGGTGGTGGCCACGGGGGGCATGGCGATCCCGCAACTGGGTGCCACCGACTTCGCCCTGGGCCTGGCCCGGCAGTTCGGCCTCAAGGTCATCGAGCCGCGGCCGGCCTTGGTGCCGCTGACTTTCGACGCCGAGGCCTGGGCGGCCTTCACCCCTTTGGCCGGTGCCGCGCTGGAAGTGGATATCGCCACCGGCAAGGGCCGCCGCGCCGGCCATTTCCGGGAAGACCTGCTGTTTACCCATCGTGGTCTGTCCGGCCCCGCCGTCCTGCAGATCTCCAGCTATTGGGAGCCGGGGCAAGCCATTCTGGTCGACCTGTTGCCAGACCAGAACGACTGGGCCGAGGCCCTGTGCGCCGGCAAGTCGGGCAATCGGCAACACCTGGATCGTGTGCTTGCCCAGTATTTGCCGCGGCGCTTGGCGGAACAATGGCTGGAGCATGTCTGGCAGCCGGGCGGCGGCCAGCGCCGGCTGGCCGACGTGGCCGACCGCGATTTGCGCCGCCTGGCCGAGGGCCTGGGCCAATGGCGACTGGTGCCCTCCGGCACCGCGGGCTATCGCAAGGCCGAAGTCATGCGCGGCGGGGTGGACACCCGCGAGCTGGACCAGCATTCGATGCAGGCGCGCAAGCAGCCGGGACTGTACTTCGTTGGCGAGGCCGTGGACGTCACCGGCTGGCTGGGCGGCTACAACTTCCAGTGGGCCTGGGCTTCGGCGGTGGCCTGCGGGCGGGCGCTCTAGCGCCCCATCGAAGCGCGGCCTCGAGCGCTTCCCGATTTCCCGCAAGGGGGCGCCGGCCGCGCGCGGCGCATATCCCGTTCAGGGTGGCCCGGGCACTCGCATGATCGAGCCTCGCGCCGCTCGGACCGGCTCCATCACCTGAATATGGGATACGGTCGGCGCCCGCGCCTGACTAGAATCGGAGGCCGTTACCCGCCACGCCGATGAGGCCTTCGCCATGACCATTCAGTACACAGAGCTGGCTCAGCCGCTGTTGCAGTATCTCCGCCACGACAAACTATCCCTCATCCCAAGCTCCGCGGGGCTCAATCTGGCCCTGCACCTGGGGGCGGACTACTACGGCGCCGATCCGCGCATCATCACCGCCAACTATGGCTTCGAAGGCTATATGGGCGTGCCGGGGCTGGATGGCATCGACGCCGCTTCGCGCGAGGCGGCCTTTGCGGCCAATATTGCATGGCAGGAACTCGACCCGGCGCTGGACGCGGCCGCCAGAGCGTACTACTCGGCGGTGGGCTACGATAATTTCCTTGCTCTCTACGGCGTGGCCGCGCTGCAGGGCGATACCATCCCCGTCGTGTTCAGCCATCCCGTCCTGGGCAATACGGTGGATCCGGCCGCGTTTCGCATCACCTTGAACACCGGCGAAACCGTGACGCCGCTCACGGCGAGCTTCCTGCCCAATACCGAGTACAACGAGCGCCAGACCGTGGTGCTGACGGGTTACTGGGGCAACCGGCTGGGCACCGACGATGCCGATGCGGTGTATCCGGTGTATGTCGATATCGTCGCCACCGACACGCCGCTGACCCTGCTCACGGCCGACGGCCTGGTGCCGGCCGTGGGGCTGGGCATCGAGAGCCAGAATCCCTATATGGAAGGCAACGGGCCCAGGCTGGTGGGCGCCAACCTCGACCGCATCAGCGATCTGGGCGAGGGTGCGCCGTTCTGGCTCCTCAGTTCCAATCAGAACAGCGGTATCGATCTGTTCGGCGACGAGGCCGCGTTTCGTTTGCGGCTGTACACCAGTGCCGGCTTTTCTCCCGATGGCATCGCCAGCATCCTGCCGGATGAGTTCGGACGCTATTTTGCCCTCGAGGCCATCGATGCCCACGGTCGAACCGTCTGGATCCGCGACGCCGAGGTGGACGTCGAGATCGCCGGCCTGGGTGTGGTGCGGGTGCTGGGGATCGCCGATACCGGCCCGGCACAGGACGACTACGACCTGGCCTATGTCGAAGACCACGACAACCAGTACGACATCATCCTGGCGGGCGATGCCGAGGCGATCGCCGCCATCCAGCGCGTGCACCTTCCATCGGAGGGCGACTATTCGCCGGTTTACAACCCCGGCGGCCCCGGCAACGACCCCGCCGGCAATCCCGACGCGCCGTTTACCGTCCCGAGCTCGCCGCACAGCGTGGAGGTGGCCCACCTGACGGGGCAGGATCCCTATGTGTCGTATGTGGAGATCGACGGCCCCGTGTATCGCGATCCCGAGACCGGCCAGCCAGTGGGCGCCTATCGCGGCCTGGCGGTGCGCGATACCCAGACCGGACACGAGATCCACCAATACGTAGACCCCGACGGCAAGGTCTTCTATGCCTCGTTTGCGGTCGGCGCCGACTACGCCATCGATTTCGCCGCCGGCCAGACCCACGCCGAATCGCGGGTCACCGACGATCGCATCCAGGGCAACGACGACATCAATTGGGTGATCTACCATGGCGGGCGCGACGCGTATGCGCTCGAAGGGGAAGACGACGTACTGGTGGTGGAGGATCGCCAGCCCTGGCGAGACGGCACCGACCATCTGCATGGCATCGAGCGGCTGAGCTTCACCGACGGCGCGATCGCGCTCGACCTCGACGGCAACGCCGGGCTGGCGTGGCGCTTGTATGGCGCCCTGGGGCGCGAGGCGGACGAGGCGGGACTGGGGTACTGGATCGCCCAACTGGATGCCGGCGCCGGCGCGCGGGCCGTGGCGGCGGGTTTTGTGGGCAGCGCCGAGTTTCTGGAAGGCATCGGTTTGCCTTCCATCAACCCTGGGGAGGCCGGCGCCTGGGTCGACGCCCTCTATCTGCGCTTTTTCAACCGCGAGGCCGACGCCGGCGGCCGGGACTACTGGACTACCGCGCTGGTGGACCAGCAACTGGACGCCGCCGACGTGGTGGCCGGCTTTGCCGCCTCGGCCGAATCGATCGAGCTCATGGGGGCGGTGGGCCACTGGGTCGCGTTCGAGGCGTGGAGCTAGGCGGGCATTCGAAGGACCGGGAACCAAGGGCGATCCGGGGCAGGGAGTGTCTTGCGTGCGCCGTACGGCGTACCGCAAAAAAAAGAGCCCGAGGCCTTGCGGCTTCGGGCTCAATCCACCAAAGGAGGAGGGTGGAGGAGACAACGGTGGGATTCGATCCGAACTCTGCTGCCAGTGCCTGGCGGTGTGTTCGTTTCGACATCCGATGACTGAATTATAGCGAGGCTTGTTGTGCGATGCAAGATATTTTTTGCGGTGATTGACTGAGGCTGGTTTTTTTTGATGACATCTGGATTGGCAAAAAATTACATTAAAATCAATGTCTTATATGTACGGTAGAAACCCCTAGCCAAGATGAAAGCCCTTTTCCGTATAAAATGGTTGCAATTTTTAGGATTTTTTTAGGGTTAGTCCCGAATCTGTTGCGTGTGCAACCGTCCGTTTTTATTGCAATGCAGCATGACTTGGAGATATTCACCGAGCCCAACCAATGAAAACGGATCGAACGGCACTCGGCTTGCGGCTTGCGGCCCAGGTGCGACAATACGATTCCGCGCGGGCGGACTGCCCGCGCCGTCAATATTGACGCGGGCTTCGGCGCTCGCGCAGGCCCCGTGGCCTTGATCAGGAGAAATGCATCGTGCAATGCACCGTGAATTGGGGCGGGCCCCAAGGAATGCTGTTCGTGGCGCAAACCGGGAGCGGCCATGTGGCCGTGATGGATGGCGCACCCGAAGGCGGGGGCAACAACCTGGCGCCCCGGCCCATGGAATTGTTGCTGGCGGGCGCCGGCGGCTGCGCCGCCTACGATGTGGTGTTGATCCTCAAGCGGGGGCGGCACGCGGTACAGGGCTGCTCGGTGGAACTGCGGGCGGAGCGTGCCGACACCGATCCCAAGGTTTTCACCCGCATCGAATTCGCGTTTACGGTGACGGGCAAAAGCCTGCCCGAAGCCGCCGTGCGGCGTGCCGTGCAGTTGTCGCACGACAAGTATTGTTCCGCCTCGGCCATGCTCGGCAAAACCGCCGAGCTCACCCACTCGGTCACCATCCTCGAGGGCTGATCATAAAAAGCCCCCACGCTTGCCACTACGTGGCGGCGCTGCCCCGAGGGGGTTTTTTCCTTCGGGCGGCCCGGCGGTAAAAAAAACCACGCCTCCGGATGGCGTTGCCGATCACGGAGGGGTGGTTGACGGCCGAGCCGGCGGCGTGATGGCGCCGCCAGGTCGGCAACGGCGGGATTACGAGGCGTCGGCCTTGTTGGGGCTGAGCACGCCGCGGCGCATCTGGTCGAGTTCGATCGACTCGAACAGGGCCTTGAAGTTGCCTTCGCCAAAGCCGTCATTGCCCTTGCGCTGGATGATCTCGAAGAAGATCGGGCCGATTTCGGTTTCGGTAAAAATCTGCAGGAGCAGCCCGCCACCCGGCGCGCCATCGAGCAGGATGCGGTTTTTCTTCAGGCGGGCGACGTCTTCGCCGTGGCCGGGCAGGCGCTTGTCGAGCAATTCGTAATACGTATCGGGCGTATCGAGGAACCGCACGCCGCGCTCGCGCAGTTGTTCGATCGTGGCGTAGATGTCATCGGTGGCCAGCGCCAGATGCTGGATGCCTTCGCCGCGATAGAGATCCAGGTATTCCTGGATCTGGCCGCGCTCCTCGTTGCCCTCTTCATTGATGGGGATACGGATGTTGCCGCAGGGCGAGGTCATGGCCTTGGAGCGCACGCCGGTGACCTGCCCTTCGATGTCGAAGTAGCGGATCTCGCGGAAGTTGAACAGACGCTCGTAGAACTCCGCCCACTCGGCCATGCGGCCGCGATAGACGTTGTGGGTGAGATGGTCGAGCACCTGCAGGCCGGCGCCGGCGTGATGCGCGTCGGCTTCGGCGGTGTCGGGATTGATGGGTACGAAATCGACGTCGTAGATGCTGATGTCGCCGATGCCGCCGCGGCCGTTCTTGCCGGGCCAGCGATCCACCAGGTAGATCAGCGAGTCGCCGATGCCCTTGATGGCGGGAATATTCAGTTCCATCGGGCCGCTACGGCTATCGAAGCCCCAGGCGCCGAGTTCGAGGGCGCGCTGGTAGGCGGCGGCCGCGTCTTGCACCCGGAAGGCGATAGCGCAGATCGAGGGGCCATGCAGGCGGGCGAAGCGCTGTGCGAAGGAGTCGGGCTCGGCATTGACGATGAAGTTGATGCCGCCCTGCCGGTACAACGTAACGTTCTTGGTGCGATGGCGCGCGATGGCCTTGAAGCCCAGGGTTTCGAATACCTTGCCGAGCGCCGCGGGATCGGGGGCGGCGTACTCCACGAATTCGAAACCGGCGGTGCCCATGGGGTTGTCCCAGGGCTCGAATTTGGCGACGTCGTTCTGCATGTCCGGACTCCTCGAAAGGGGATTGTCGTGAATGTGGGGCTCCAAAACTGGCTAGCCAAGCGATGCTGCCAGGCCAAGGCCCGCGGTCGACACATTGTAGAAAGATCGGCAGGGTGAAAGATTGCCAAATTTGCTAAGCCTGAGGGGGTGTGGGCAATAATATGCTGATAAACAGCCCCGCAGGAGCACAGAATGCCCGACCTCGAACTCGATCGCACGGACCACCGGATCCTGGCCGAACTTCAGCGCGATGGCCGCCTCAGCAATCAGGAGTTGGCCGACCGCGTGGCGCTCACGCCCAGCCCCTGTTTGCGCCGTGTGCGGCGGCTGGAGAGCCTCGGTGTGATCCGCCAGTACGTGGCGCTCGTCGATCCCGAAAAAGTCGGGATGGGTTTGACCGCCTATATCGAAGTTCGTTTGCAAAAGCATACGGGCAGCGATCACCGGCCGATCGAGGACTTCACCCGGCACGTAGAGCAATGGCCGGAGATCGTGGCATGTTATGCCACCACCGGCGATATGGACTATCTCCTGCGCGTGCAGGTGCGCGACCTCGCGCATTTCTCCCGTTTCGCCATGGATACGCTCATGCATCATCCGGCGGTGGTCGACATGCGCTCCAGCTTCGTGCTCAAAAAGATCAAAGAAACCACCGCCATCGTTGTGGCGTAGGCGCCACTGCGGATAGGGGGCCGGACGGGTCCGCGCGTCGGTCGGGCATTTGCGACACGCCCCCGCCGGAGCCTGGGTTTCCGAGGGGCGGGCCGCCGCGCGCCGGGAGTTGGCGGGTAGCGGAATGGCGTCTTTGTTGCCGGGGAGCGGAGGCCGTGCGACAGCGTTGTCGCGCGTCTGAGGTTAGAATCGTAGGTTCGTAATCTTCAAATCACCTCATGCCTGCAACCGCTGCGTCTACCCAACCGGCCCTGGTGTTTCGCCAGGTGGCGGTCGGCTACACCGAGACCCCGCTACTGAGCGGCATCGATCTCCACGTGGAGCCCGGCCAGGTCGTCACCATGCTCGGCGGCTCCGGCTCGGGCAAGACCACGCTGCTGCGCGCGGCCACCGGCCAGTTGCTGCCAATGGCCGGTACCGTGCAGGTTCTGGGTACCGACTTCGCCAAAGCGTCACCCGCCGCGGTGCGCGCCGTGCGCCAGCGCATGGGGGTGCTGTTCCAGCAGGGCGCGCTGTTTACCGATCTCACGGTGTTCGAGAATGTCGCCTTCGCCTTGCGCGAGCACACGCGCATGAACGAAACCGAGATCCGCGAACGGGTGCTCGACCGCCTGCAGGCCGTGGGCCTGAGGGCGGCGGCCCACCTGCGCACCGGCGAGATCTCAGGCGGCATGGCGCGGCGCGTAGCGCTGGCGCGCGCCGTGGTGCTCGACCCCGAACTCGTGTTGTACGACGAACCCTTCGCGGGCCTCGATCCCATCGCCATGGGCATTACCGCGCAACTGATCCGTCAACTGTCCGACCGTCTCGGTTGCGCGTCGCTGCTGATCACCCACGATGTGCCCGAATCCTTCGAGATTTCCGATCGTGTCTACCTGATCGGCAAGGGCCGCCTCCATGCCAGCGGGACGCCAGCCGAACTGCGGGCCAGCGACGACCCTTACGTACGCCAGTTCCTCGAAGGGCTGCCCGACGGCCCGGTGGCTTTCCAATATCCGGACTCGCCGGCGTTCCAGCAATGGCTGGCCCGGCAGCCGGCTGCAAAAGGGGAGCGTCCATGAGTCGATGGTTGTCGCCCGTGGCCCGGCTCGGCGCCGCCAGCCGTGGCGGCCTCGCCACACTGGGCCAGTTTGCCCGGTTTTTCTTGGCCGTGCTGGGGCGCAGTGGTATTGTGCTCGCCCGGCCGCGGCTGCTATTGCAGCAAGTCTTCTTCCTCGGCAATCTGTCTCTGCTCATCATCGCCGTCTCGGGCCTGTTCGTGGGGTTCGTGCTCGGCTTGCAGGGCTATTACACGCTCAGCCGCTATGGGTCCGAGGAAGCCCTGGGCGTGCTGGTGGCGTTGTCGCTCACCCGCGAGCTGGGGCCGGTCGTCACGGCCTTGTTGTTCGCCGGCCGGGCGGGTACCTCGCTCACGGCCGAGATCGGCCTGATGAAGGCCGGCGAACAACTGGCGGCCATGGAAGTCATGGCCGTCGACCCGCTGCGGCGCGTCGTGGCGCCGCGTTTCTGGGCGGGCGTGATCGCCATGCCCATCCTCGCCGCGGTGTTTTCCATGGTCGGGGTGCTGGGCGGCTGGCTGGTCGGCGTGCAGATGATCGGTGTCGATCCCGGCTCGTTCTGGTCACAGATGCAAGATGGCGTCGACGTCATGAACGACGTCGTCAATGGCGTCATCAAGAGCGTGGTGTTCGGTGTGGCCGTCACGCTGGTGGCACTGTTCTGCGGTTGGCAGGCACGGCCCACGCCCGAGGGCGTGTCGCGGGCCACCACGCGAACGGTGGTGGTGGGCTCCCTGCTGGTGCTGGGCCTGGATTTCGTTCTTACCGCGCTGATGTTCGGCTGAGGCCGGGCGTTCGAACACGGAGCTGATTCGTTATGTCGCAATCCAAAGTGGATGTCTGGGTAGGTTTGTTCGTGCTGTTGGGCATCTTGGCCCTGGTGTTTCTGGCCTTGCGCGCGGGCAACCTTGCCTCGTATTCGTGGGCGCCCACCTATGCGGTGGACGCCAAGTTCCACAACATCGGCGGCCTCAAGGCCCGTGCCGCCGTCAAGAGCGCCGGCGTAGTGGTGGGGCGGGTCGAGGGCATTCGCCTCGATCCCCACACCTACGAGGCCGTCGTGACGCTCAACCTCAATCAGGCTTTCGAGTTTCCGGCCGACTCCTCGGTGGCCATCCTCACCTCCGGCCTGCTGGGCGAACAATATCTCGGGCTGGAACCCGGCAGTGACGACCGTATGCTGGCTGCGGGCGACACCATTGCCTATACCCAGGGCGCCATCGTCCTGGAGAACCTCATCAGCCAGTTCCTGTACAGCATGGCCGACGATCGCGGCTCGTCTTCCTCCAATCCTCCCGCGGCGTCCGGCAGCACACCATGAAATTGACCTCCACTCGTTCTTTGCTTCCCCTGGCCGTGGCGCTTCTGGCGGCAGGCTGCGCCACCGTTCCGGGCGAGCCCGACCCCCGCGATCCGCTGGAGCCCATGAATCGCACCATTTATCGGGTCAACTCCGAGCTGGACGAGCATGTGTTCTCCCATGTGGTGCACGCCTACCGCGATATCGTGCCGCCGCCGGTGCGCACTTGCGTCCATAACTTCTTCGGCAACCTCCGCGATGTCTGGTCCGCGGCCAACAGCTTCCTGCAATTGCGGGTTCCCGATGGCATCAACACCGTTGGCCGGGTGCTCATGAACTCCTCCCTGGGGGTCCTGGGCTGTTTCGATCCGGCATCCCAGGTGGGCGTGGCGCGCATCAGCAATGATTTCGGCACCACCCTGGGTGTCTGGGGCATCGGCCCGGGGCCGTACCTGGTGCTGCCGCTGCTGGGCCCCAGCACCGCGCGGGATGGCGTGGGTCTGGTCGCCGATTTCTATGGCAACGTGCTGACGTACTCCGACAACGTCCGTCTCAAAAATACCCTGCGCGGCATCAGCCTGGTGGATCAGCGCGCCAGTCTGATCGAGGCGGTGGAACTTGTCGATCAATTGGCACTCGATCCTTATACCTTCGTGCGCGACGCCTATTTGCAGCGCCGATTGATGCAAATCCGGGGGCGTGATGCCGAGCTCGATCTGCCGGACTACTCCTTGCCCGACTACGAAGACGACGAAGACCTCGCGCCCACCGCGGTACCCGCCGCGGCGGCCCCCTGAGGCCGCGTCCGGCCGTATTCCCGTTCCCGAATTCCCAGGAGATCCTATGCGTTACAACACTCGATGGATGACCGGCATGCTGGCGCAAGCCGCCCGCCGGCGCGTGCTGTTCACAATGGCCAGTCTTAGCCTGCTGGCGGCGGCCGGCGGCGTGGGCGGCGCGGTGGCCGCCACTTCCGACCCCGACCCCAAGGCCGAGCCCCAGGTTTTCGTCGAGCAGGTGGCGCGCCAGGCGCTGCAGGTACTGAAAGACGATCCTCAGCTCAAGTCCGGCGACGTGCGGCGCGTCAATACGGTCATCGACGAGTACTTGCTGCCCTACGTCAACTTCGAAAAAACCACCCGCCTAGCGGCCGGCCGCTATTGGCGCGAAGCCACGCCGGCACAGCGCGAAGCCCTGGCCCGCGAGTTCCGGGGCACGCTGGTGCGCACCTACAGCGGCGCGCTGCGCGACGTCAATCCCACGCTCGACATTCGCATGCTGCCGTTCCGTGGCGATCCCCAGGCCAACGATGTGGTGGTGCGCACCGAGGTCGTGCAGTCGGGCATGCAGCCCGCCGCGGTCGATTACCGCCTCGAACGCACGCCCGAGGGCTGGAAGGTCTACGATCTCAGCGTCGAGGGCATCTGGCTGATCCAGAATTATCGGAATCAATTTGCCTCCGTGATTCAGCAGCAAGGGATCGACGGCCTGATCAAGACTTTGGCGCAGCGCAACCAATAGCCGGGCGCGCCATTCGGGGAGGGCGGGCGCCTCGGCCTATAATGGAGGGCTTGGCGCTACGCTCCCCCGAATTATGTCCGCTGTTTCCATCCAGAATCTCTCCAAGGTTTATACGCCCCCAGCCCGCTGGAGCGACCGCCTGCGCGGCCGTACCCGCGGCAAGGGGTTTCAGGCGCTGTCCGACGTCAGCCTGACGATCGAGCACGGAGAGTTCTTTGGCCTTCTCGGCCCCAACGGCGCCGGCAAGACCACACTGATTTCGGTGCTGGCGGGGCTGGCCCGTGCCACCCAGGGCCGGGTGGCCGTCTGTGGCTACGATGTCGATTCGCAGTACGCGCTGGCCCGGCGCGCGCTGGGCGTGGTGCCCCAGGAACTGGTCTTCGATCCCTTCTTCACTGTGCGCGAAACCCTGCGCATCCAGTCGGGCTATTTCGGCTTGCGCCAGAACGACGCCTGGATCGACGAGATCCTCGCCAATCTCGGCTTGTCCGACAAGGCCGACAGCAATATGCGGGCCTTGTCGGGCGGCATGAAACGGCGGGTGCTGGTGGCGCAGGCGCTGGTGCACCGGCCGCCCGTCATCGTGCTCGACGAGCCCACGGCGGGCGTCGACGTCGATCTCCGGCGCTCGCTCTGGGAGTTCATCGCCCGTCTCAACCAGCTCGGCCATACCGTCCTGCTCACCACCCACTACCTCGAGGAAGCCGAGGCCCTGTGCGGGCGTATCGCCATGCTCAAGGCGGGCCGCATCATCGCCCTCGACCGCACCGAGAACCTGATCCGCCAGGGCGGCGCCGAAGACCTCGAGGAGGCTTTCGTACGCATCATGAACAACGATTCTGATATCGAAAGGAGGCTGGGATGAGTGCGCCGGGCCGTCCCAAGCACGAATCCTCCCTCGGGGAGGGGGTCGCGCAGCGACTGGAGGGCAGTCCATCCGGTGCGCCGGGCCGTCGTCCCATCCTGCAGCCCAACCTGCGGGGCGGCTCGGGCTTTCCCACCCTGTTCTACAAAGAGTTGCTGCGCTTTTATAAAGTCAGCTTCCAGACCGTGGCCGCTCCGGTGGTCACGGCTTTGCTGTACCTGCTGGTGTTCGCCCACGTGCTGCGCGATCACGTGCGCATCTACGATATCCCCTATACCGCCTTCCTGGTGCCGGGGCTGGTCATGATGAGCATGCTCCAGAATGCCTTCTCCAACGCCTCGTCGTCGCTGATCCAGAGCCGGGTCACGGGCAATCTGGTGTTCGTGCTGCTGCCGCCGCTCTCGCATCTCGATATGTATGCCGCCTACGTGCTGGCATCGGTCGTGCGCGGCCTGGTGGTGGGCCTTGGCGTCTGGCTGGTGACGCTGTTTTTCACCGGACCGCATCTGGCCCAGCCGTTGTGGATCCTCACTTTCGCCACGCTGTCCTGTGGTGTGATGGCCACGCTGGGGCTGGTGGCGGGGATCTGGGCCGAAAAATTCGACCAGATCGCCGCCTTCCAGAACTTCCTCATCATGCCCGCCACATTTTTGTCCGGCGTGTTCTATTCCATCAATTCGCTGCCACCTTTCTGGCAGGCTGTGTCGCACTGGAACCCCGTTTTCTATGCCATCGATGGCTTCCGCTACGGCTTTTTCGGCGTATCGGATACCTCGCCCTGGACCAGCCTGGCCGTGGTGGGCGGTGTTTTCATCGTCCTGGCGCTGGCGGCCCTCCGGCTGCTGGCCAGTGGCTACAAGCTTAGGAGTTGATATGGAACGGCCCCCACGCTCACTTACGTTCGCTGCCCCCCGAGGGGGCCGCAGCCTCCTTCGGGCGGCCGGGCGGAGGCTGCCTCCCCCCTACGCGCTGACGCGCGCCCCCCAGGGGGCGGCACTGGCGGACCGGCAAAGCCGGCTCCGCTGTGCCCTGGATCGGCCGGCGTACTTTCATCCGGCGTGGGTCTCACCGCGCACGGTGGAGAAATTTGATATGAAACGACCGTTACGGAGGCTGACATGAGCGGCGTTCCCACCCCCGAGCAGGTGCGCGAGTACATCGTCGCGGGCCTTGACTGTCATCATTGCGCCGTGGAGGGCGACGGTCATCATTTCGAGGCGGTGATCGTCTCCCCCGCCTTTGCCGGCAAGCGGCCCATTGCCCGCCACCAGTTGGTGTATGCGGCGCTGGGCGACCGCATGCGGGCCGAGATCCACGCCTTGTCGATGCGCACCCTCACGCCCGAAGAATACGCCGCGCAGGGTGGCTGACCGGCTTCGCGCCATTCCCGGATTTCCGCATGGATAAACTCAAAATCACCGGCGGCCTCCCGCTGCGGGGCGAAGTCGTGGTGTCCGGCGCCAAGAACGCGGCGCTGCCCATTCTCTGCGCCAGCCTCCTGACGGCCGATGCGCTGCGGCTCGACAACGTGCCCGATCTCAACGATATCGCCACCATGGTGCGCCTCTTGCGCCAGTTGGGGGTGCGGGCCGAGATCGACTCCGCGCGGCATGGCATCACGTTGCAGGCCGACCGGGTCGACTCCCTCGAAGCGCCGTACGAGATGGTCAAAACCATGCGCGCCTCCATCCTCGTGCTGGGTCCGTTGCTGACCCGCTTTGGCGAGGCACGCGTGAGCTTGCCGGGTGGCTGCGCCATCGGCCAGCGCCCGGTCGACCAGCACATCAAGGGCCTGTCGGCGCTGGGCGCCGATATCCGCGTCGAGCACGGTTTCGTGGTGGCTCGGGCCGACCGCTTGCGTGGCACGGTGGTGCGCACCGACATGATCACCGTCACCGGCACCGAGAACCTGCTGATGGCGGCGGCGCTGGCCGAGGGCGAGACCGTACTCGACAACGCCGCCTGCGAGCCCGAGATCGTGGACCTTGCCGAGTTGCTGATTGCCATGGGCGCCAGGATCCAGGGCCACGGCACGCCGCGCATCGTCGTGCAGGGTGTCGAGCGCCTGCACGGCGCCGACCATCGCGTCATGCCCGATCGCATCGAGGCCGGAACCTTCCTGTGCGCGGTAGCCGCCACGGGCGGCGACGTGCTGCTGCGCGACGTCGACGCCGCCACGCTGGGCGCCACCCTTGGCAAGCTGCGCGAGGCGGGTCTGTCGCTGGATTGCCACGACGGCACCATCCGCGCCCGGCGCGGCGCCGAGCCGCTGCGCGCGGTCGGCTTTCGCACGCTCGAATATCCCGGCTTCGCCACCGATATGCAGGCGCAACTGATGGCGGCCAATACCGTGGCCCGGGGCACCGCGGTGATCACCGAGAACATCTTCGAGAACCGCTTCATGCACGTGCAAGAGCTGCGTCGCCTGGGAGCCGATATCGAGATCGATGGCCCCACCGCGGTGGTCAAGGGCGTACCCAGACTATCGGGCGCCACGGTGATGGCCACCGACCTCCGGGCCTCGGCCAGTCTGGTCATCGCCGGCCTGGTGGCCGAGGGCGACACCACGGTGGAACGCATCTACCACCTCGACCGCGGCTACGAGCACATGGAACAAAAACTCAAGCAATTGGGCGCCCGGATCGAGCGCCTGAGCCAACGGACGCCATCATGATCGCCCGCCTGCAAGAACGAACTCCCATCACGCTGGCCTTGTCCAAGGGTAGGATCTTCGACGAAACCCTGCCTTTGCTCGAAAACGCCGGCATCCAGGTCGACGAGGATCTGGAGCGCTCGCGGCGGCTGATCGTCGCCACCAGCGATCCCGATTTGCGCATCATCATTGTGCGCGCGTCGGATGTCCCCACCTATGTGCAATATGGTGCCGCCGACGTCGGGGTGGCCGGCAAGGATGTGCTCAACGAGCACGAAGTGCTCCACCCCGGCGGCCTGTACCAGCCGATCGACCTGGGCATCGCCCGCTGCCGCCTGTGCGTGGCGGCGCCCGCGGGTTTCGATTACCAAGGCGCCGTCTACCAGGGCGCGCGCTTGCGTGTGGCAACCAAGTATGTCCAGGCGGCGCGCGAGCATTTCGCCGCCAAGGGCATGCACGTCGACATCATCAAGCTGTACGGCTCGATGGAGTTGGCGCCGCTGGTGGGCCTCGCCGATGCCATCGTCGATCTGGTGTCCACCGGCAGCACCCTGCGCGCCAACCAGTTGGTGGCAGTCGAGGAGGTCGCCGAGATCTCCTCGCGCCTGATCGTCAACCGGGCGGCCCTGAAAACCCGGCGCGAGCGCCTGCAACCGCTGCTCGACGCCTTTGGCCGCGCGAGCGGCAGCGAGTAAGCGAGATGACCCTGATTCATCGACTCGATACCCGCCAGCCCACGTTCTCCGAACGGCTGGATGCCTTGCTGGCCTACGAGGCCGGCGACGACGCCGCCATCGAGCAGGCGGTGGCGGCGATCCTGGCCGACGTGCGCCGCCGTGGCGACCAGGCCGTGCTCGAATATACCCGCCGCTTCGACCGCAATCCGGCGGCCGGCGTCAGCCATCTCGAAGTCCCGCTGGCCGATTGCCGGGCCGCGCTCGAGAGTCTGCCCGCCGCCCAGCGGGAGGCCCTCGAAACGGCCGCCGAACGCATCCGCGCCTATCATCGCCATCAACTGGCCGAAAGCTGGCAATATACCGAGCCCGACGGCACCGTGCTGGGGCAGAAGATCACCCCGCTCGATCGCGTGGGCCTCTACGTGCCGGGCGGCAAGGCGGCCTATCCGTCGTCGTTGCTGATGAACGCCATTCCCGCCAAGGTGGCCGGAGTCGGCGAACTGATCATGGTCACGCCCACGCCGGACGGCGAACGCAATCCGCTGGTGCTGGCGGCCGCCGCCATCGCCGGCGTCGATCGCGTCTTGGCCATCGGCGGCGCCCAGGCGGTGGCCGCGCTGGCCTATGGCACCGACTTCATCGAGCCCGTCGACAAAATCGTGGGGCCGGGCAACGCCTACGTGGCGGCCGCCAAGCGCCGCGTCTTCGGCACGGTAGGCATCGACATGATCGCCGGGCCCTCCGAGATCCTCGTCATTGCCGACGGCAGCGCCCCGGCCGACTGGATCGCCATGGATCTTTTTTCGCAGGCCGAGCACGACGAAATGGCGCAGTCCATCCTGCTGTGCCCCGACGCCGCCTATCTCGATGCCGTGGAAGAAGCCATCGGCCGGTTGTTGCCCACCATGCCGCGCGCCGACATCATCCGCACCAGCCTGGCCAATCGCGGCGCGCTGATTCTGGTAAACGACCTGGCCGAGGCATGCGATATCGCCAACCGGATTGCGCCGGAGCACCTCGAGATCGCCACCGCCGAGCCCGAGCACTGGGCACAGAAAATCCGGCATGCCGGCGCGATCTTCCTGGGCCCCTATACCTCCGAATCCCTGGGCGACTACTGCGCGGGCCCCAACCACGTCCTGCCCACCGCGCGCACCGCCCGCTTTTCCTCGCCGCTCGGAGTCTACGACTTCCAAAAGCGTTCCAGCCTCATCCAGGTCTCGCGCGAAGGCGCCCAAACCCTGGGCCGCATCGCTTCCGCGCTGGCTCATGGCGAAGGGTTGTCCGCGCACGCCCGCAGCGCCGAGTACCGGCTGTCATCCGATTCCTGAACAGGATTTCCCATGCGTACCGCCCAGATTACCCGTAACACCCAGGAAACCCAGGTCGAGGTAAAGATCAACCTCGACGGCACCGGCCGCCAGAATCTCAACACCGGCGTGCCCTTCCTCGATCACATGCTCGATCAGATCGTCCGCCACGGCCTCATCGATCTCGACATCCAGGTCAAGGGCGATCTGCACATCGATGCCCACCACACCGTCGAAGACACCGGCATTACGCTGGGCCAGGCCTTCGCCCAGGCGGTTGGCAACAAGGCGGGCCTGCGGCGCTACGGCCATGCCTACGTACCGCTCGACGAAGCCCTGACGCGGGTGGTGGTCGATCTCTCCGGCCGGCCGGGCCTGTTCTACAACGTGCCATACACGCGCGCCATGATCGGCCAGTTCGATGTCGACCTCGCCCGCGAGTTCTTCCAGGGCTTCGTCAACCATGCCTGGGTCACCTTGCACATCGATAATCTCAAGGGCGAGAACGCCCACCACCAGTGCGAGACGGTGTTCAAGGCCTTCGGCCGCGCCCTGCGCATGGCGGTCGAGGGTGATCCGCGGGCCGGCGATACCGTGCCTTCCACCAAGGGAGTGCTCTGAGCATGGCCGCATCCAGCATCGCGGTCGTCGATGCCGGAGCCGGCAACCTGCATTCGGTGGTGCGCGCCTTGCGCTTCGCGGCTCCCGAAGCCGATATCCGGGTGTGCCAGACCGCCGCGCAGATCGCCGAGGCCGAGCGGGTGGTACTGCCCGGCCAGGGCGCCTTCGGCGACTGCATGCGACAGCTCGAGCGCGCCGGCCTGGTGCCGGTGGTCGAGCAGGCCGCGCGCAGCAAGCCTCTGCTGGGCGTCTGCGTTGGCCTGCAAATGCTCTTCGAGCGCAGCGAAGAAGCTCCCGGTGTCCAAGGTCTGGGGCTGTTGGCCGGCGACGTGGCGCGTTTTCGCGGGCCGTCGTTCGATGCCGCCAGCCAGCCCGCCGGCGAAGCGCTCAAGGTGCCCCACATGGGCTGGAACCGGGTGCGCCAGCCCGCGCCGCATCCTCTGTGGCATGGCATCGCCGACCATTCCTATTTCTATTTCGTGCACAGCTATTACGTCAGGCCGGCCGAACCCGCCCAATGGGCAGGGCAAACCCTCTACGGACTCGACTTTACGTGCGCGGTGGCAGCAGATAACATCTTTGCTACTCAGTTTCATCCCGAAAAAAGCGCCAACGCGGGTTTGCAGCTCTATCGCAACTTCGTGCACTGGCAGCCCTGAAGTCCGCTTCCGGCCCTGACGCCGGCCATCCACCTCTAGTCGAACTCTCTCACGTCATGTTGCTCATCCCCGCCATCGACCTCAAAGACGGGCGTTGCGTACGCCTGCGCCAAGGCGACCTGGACGATGTCACCATTTTTTCCGAAGATCCCGTCGCGATGGCCCAGCGTTGGTTCGAGGCCGGCGCACGCCGCCTCCATCTCGTGGATCTCAATGGCGCCGTGGCCGGCAAGCCGCGCAACGAAGCCTCGATCCGCGCCATCGTCGACGCCGTGGGCGCCGACATGCCGGTCCAGATCGGCGGCGGCATCCGCGATCTCGACACCATCGAACGCTATCTCGATGGCGGCGTGTCGTACGTCATCATCGGTACCGCCGCGGTCAAGAACCCCGGTTTCCTGCACGATGCCTGCAGTGCGTTCCCGGGCAACATCATCGTCGGCCTCGATGCCCGCGACGGTAAAGTGGCCACCGATGGCTGGAGCAAGCTCACCGGCCACGACGTGGTCGACCTCGCCCGCAAGTTCGAAGACTACGGCTGCGAAGCCATCATCTACACCGATATCGGCCGCGATGGCATGCTCTCCGGTGTCAACGTCGAGGCCACCGTGCGCCTGGCCCAGGCCGTGCGCATCCCGGTCTATGCCTCGGGCGGCATCGCCAGCATGGCCGACGTCGAAGCCCTGTGCGCCGTCTACGACGAAGGCGTCGAAGGCGCCATCCTGGGCCGCAGCATCTACGAAGGCACACTCGACTTCGAAGCCGCCCAGGCCCGCGCCGACGAACTGATGGAAGGTGAGGCATGAGCGTGCAGGGCCGCCCCAAACGCGAATCCTCCCTTGGGGAGGCAGTCGCGCAGCGACCGGAGGGCAGTGCATCCGGCGTGCCAGCCTCGGGGCTCACCTGCCGGATCATTCCCTGTCTCGACGTCAACGCCGGCCGGGTAGTCAAGGGCGTCAACTTCGTCAGCCTGGCCGACGCCGGCGACCCGGTGGAAATCGCCCGGCGCTACAACGAACAAGGCGCCGACGAGCTCACCTTTCTCGACATTACCGCCTCGAGCGACGACCGCGATCTCATTCTGCCCATCATCGAGCAGGTGGCCGAACAGGTCTTCATTCCGCTCACCGTGGGCGGCGGCGTGCGTCAGGCCAGCGACGTCCGCCGCTTGCTCAACGCCGGGGCCGATAAGGTTTCCATCAACACCTCCGCCGTACAGCGGCCCGAACTGATCGAAGAGGCCGCGGGCCAATACGGTTCGCAATGCATCGTGGTGGCGATCGACGCCAAACGGGTCAGCGGGCCGGGAGAGGCCCCGCGCTGGGAGGTCTTCACCCATGGCGGACGCAAGGCCACCGGGCTCGAAGTCGTGGCCTGGGCGCGCCGCATGGCCGAGCTGGGCGCCGGCGAGCTGTTGCTCACCAGCATGGATCGCGATGGCACGCGATCGGGATTCGATCTCGAACTCACCCGCGCCGTGGCCGATGCCGTGCCCGTGCCCGTGATCGCCTCGGGCGGAGTGGGCGGCCTCGCCGATCTCGCCGACGGCATCCAGATCGGTCACGCCAGCGCCGTCCTCGCCGCCAGCATCTTCCACTACGGCCAGCACACCATCGCCGAAGCCAAACGCTACATGGCGCAGCGCGGCATCGCCGTGCGTCTGGAGGATGGAACATGAGCGGTAGCTGGCTCGATGCCGTCGTCTTCGACGAGCACGGCCTGGTGCCGGCCATCGCGCAGGATGCCGGCACGGGGCGCATTCTCATGTTCGCCTTCATGAACCGCGAGTCGCTCGCGCTCACGCAGGCAAGCGGCTATGCCACCTATTGGTCACGTTCGCGTGGCAAACTCTGGAAAAAAGGCGAGGAGTCCGGCCACCGTCAGCGTGTCCGGGCCATGCGCCTCGATTGCGATGGCGACGTCGTCCTGCTCCAGATCGAGCAAGAGGGCGGCATCGCCTGCCACACCGGCCGCGAGAGTTGTTTCTTCCGGCAACTCATCACGCAAGACGGGGAACCCAATTGGCAAACCACCGATCCCATACTCAAGGATCCGTCCCGGATCTATTCATCCTGATCCTGCCATGACCGACTCCACCCCCGGCCAGCCCGACGTTCTCGCACGGGTGGCCGATACCATCGCGGCGCGGCGGCCCGATCGCGGCGGAGACCCTACCGCTTCCTACGTGGCCAAACTGCTCAGTCGCGGGCCCGACGCCTTTCTCAAGAAGATCGGTGAGGAGGCCACCGAAGTCGTGCTGGCGGCCAAGAACGGCGATGCCCAGCAGATTCTGTACGAGACCGCCGATCTCTGGTTCCATTGCCTGGTGGCGCTCGAGCATTACGGCCTGCGCCCCGAACAGGTGTTGGCCGAGCTGGCTCGTCGCGAGGGTTTGTCCGGTTTGGCCGAGAAAGCGGCGCGTCCGTCGTCGGCGGCTTAGGGCTCTTTCCATATCCATCCCCGCCGGGGCGGGAAAACCACCAGCCGAACAAGGCGGTGTTCCGCTCCAGGTTGGTTAGAATGCTTATTCTCTACACGGGCAATGCCTGCCCGTTTCCAACGGAGTGATCCATGGGTTCGTTCAGTATCTGGCATTGGCTCATCGTGCTGCTGGTGGTGGCGCTGATTTTCGGCACCAAAAAGCTGCGCAATATCGGTGAAGACCTCGGCGGCGCCGTCAAGGGCTTCAAAACGGGCATGAAAGAAGGGGAAGACGAAGCCGCGGCCGCCAAGGTCGAAACCCGCAAAGTGCAGGACGACACGATCGACGTCCAGGCCCGCGAAAAAAATTCGAGCAACTCTTGATGCCGCTCGCGGCCCCGGTCCGGCATGTTCGATCTTAGTTTTTTCGAGCTCCTCGTGATTGGCGCGGTGGCTCTGGTGGTCATCGGCCCGGAACGCTTGCCTCGTGTCGCGCGCACGGCCGGACAATGGGTGGGCAAGATCCAGCGCTACGTGTCGGACGTCAAGAACGACATCAATCGCGAAATGGAAATCGAAGAGTTGCGGCGGCTGCGCGCGGAGATGAACGAAACCGCGCGCTCAGTCGAGGCCACCGCGCTGTCCATGGAGAACTCCCTGCGCCAGCAGGCCTCGCTCGATCTCGATGAGCCGGCCGCGAACGCAGGCGAAGCCGCCGCTCCGGCCGGCGCCGCCGACGAAACACTGGCCGCCATACCCTCCGTGCCGAGCGCCGAGCAAGAGCCCGCCCCGGAGGAGCCGCCAGCCGTGGGTACGGTGCCGGCCCCTTCAGCCTCTTCCTCACCGCAAAACCCGCCGTCGGCCGCCAACCCTGCGCCGGATCAGCCGTCTGTTGCCAGCCTTGCCCCGGATCAGCCGGAGGCTCCTGTTGCGGCCGGCTCCGATTCGCGATCATCGGCCAGCGCCGAGCCCTTGCACTCCGCGGCCCCGGCCGCGCTCGCCGAGGCTGTCCGCGCCGACGCGTCCAAAGCTTCTTCCCGCACCCCATGACCTCCGCCGATACGCCCGAGCCCAACGAGAAGACGGAAACCTTCGTTTCCCATCTGGTCGAGCTGCGGCAGCGCCTGCTCAAGGCGGCCGGTTCCGTGATGGTGATATTCGTCGTGCTCTTCGCCTGGCCCGGCGCCTCCTTCATCTACGACGTGCTGGCCCAGCCCATGCTGTCCACGCTGCCCGAAGGCACCCGCATGATCGCCACGGGGGTCATCACGCCGTTCATGGTGCCGGTCAAGGTCACGCTGCTGGCGGCCTTCGTGCTGGCCTTGCCCATCGTGCTCTACCAGGCATGGGCCTTCGTCGCCCCGGGGCTCTACCTGCACGAGAAAAAGCTCGCGCTGCCGCTGATCTTCACCAGCACGCTGCTGTTTCTGGCCGGAATGGCTTTCTGTTATTTCTTCGTGTTCGGCACGGTGTTCCAGTTCATTGCGTCGTTCGCGCCGCAGTCGATCACGCCCGCTCCCGACATCGAGGCCTACCTCAACTTTGTGATGACGATGTTCCTCGCCTTCGGCATCACCTTCGAGGTGCCGGTGGCCGTGGTGCTGCTCATCCTCACCGGCGCGGTCACCGTCGCCAAGCTGCGGGCGATCCGGGGCTACGTCATCGTGGGAGCCTTCGTCGTGGCCGCCATTTTCACGCCGCCCGACGTGGTCAGCCAGTTCATGCTGGCGGTGCCGCTGTGCCTGCTCTACGAGGTCGGTATCCTCATCGGCCGGGTGATCGAGCGCAAGGCCGAAGCGGCCGAGGCGGAGGCGGGGGATGTCTGACCACGGGCCAAAGCGCAAACCTCGTCCTTCAGAACCGGACCAAGCCAGGCAGTCGCTCCCCGGAGCCCGGGCCGAGCCCGACCCGGCCGGGCGGGCGGCGCGCAACCGGTTCGAGGCCGAAGGCGTCCCGGAATCGGTGCGCGGCGGTCCCGTAGCCGGAAGCCTCCAGCCCCAGCCCTCGGTCGGCCGCGATGAGCTCGAACGCTGGCTGGCCGACGAGCTGTGCCTTGCCCGGTTCCGCGACTACTGTCCCAATGGTTTGCAGGTGGCCGGCGCCGAGACCATTCGTCGCATCGTCACCGGTGTGACGGCGTCGCGCGCCTTGCTCGAACAAGCGGCGGCGCGCGGCGCCGATGCCGTGCTGGTGCACCACGGCTGGTTCTGGAAAAACGACGACCCGCGCATCGTCGGCATGTTGCATGCGCGGCTCAAGCTCGCGCTGCGGCACGATCTCAATCTCTTCGCCTACCACCTGCCGCTGGATGCGCATCCCGTCTGGGGCAATAACGCGCAACTGGCGCGGGTCCTGGGCCTGGACCCCGAAATGGCCCAGGGCAAGCCTGGCGAAGCCGAGGTGCCGGTCACGCTCGACGCCGATGGTTTGCTCTGGACGGGCCGGGCGCCCGGCCTGGGCACGGTGGGCGATTTCGTTCGGCAAGTAGAGCAGCGGCTGGGCCGCGCGGCTCTCTGGGTGGGCGAAGTCGAGGCCCCGCTGGGCAAAGTCGTGTGGTGCACAGGCGGCGCCCAGGGTTACATGAACCAGGCGATCGAAGCCGGGGCCAGCGTCTATCTCACCGGCGAAGCGTCGGAATACAACACCCACCTGGCCCGCGAAACCGGTGTCGCCTTCGTGGCCGCGGGCCATCATGCCACCGAGCGCTATGGCGTGCAGGCGCTGGGCCAGGCGGTGGCCGAGCGCTTCGGCGTGGCGGTGGAGTTCATCGACATCGACAATCCGGTTTAACGCCCCGGGGGCGTCGCCGCGCGCCCGTGGCGGCGGCCGGCTCCCCGTCGCCGGACTTCAGCCCTGGCGGTTCTGCTGCTTGAGGGCGTCGCGGATCTCACGCAATAGCAACACATCCTCGGGCGGCGCCGCGGCAGGCTCTTCAGCCGCGGTTTCCCGCTCGTGCTCGATGCGCTTGCGGGCGTTGTTGAGCATTTTCACCATCACGAACACCACAAAGGCGAGCAAGATGAAATTGATCAGGATGGTGATGAAGTTGCCCCAGGCGAACAGGGTGGCTCCCGCGGTGTTCAGATCGGCGTAGGTCATGGCGCCGGTGTAGCCCTCCGGCATTTTCAACACGATGAATTTGTTGGTGAAATCGGCGGAGCCGCCCAGGATGACGTTGACCACCGGCATGATGATATCCCGCACCATCGAATCGACGATCTTGGAAAAAGCGCCGCCGATGATGACGGCAACTGCCAGATCCATGACGTTGCCGCGAACGGCGAAGTCCCGGAATTCGCGTAAAAAGCCTTTCATGTGCATTTTCCTGAAGGGAAACAACGGTATGCCAAATGTTGGCGCATACTGCGCCGCCGATCGGCGTCCTGGGTATAAATGTTGGGCGGCGGCGTGCGACTCACAAAAAAACGCCGTTGCCGGCGGGATCATACCGTCAGGCGCGCAGCTTGTGTACGAGGCGGCTCTCGATCCCGGCGGCGCCACGCCGGACGACGGATTTTTTCCGTTTGGCGCGACATGATCCGGGTTGTCCCTCGGGTGGCGAGAATTCGAGTAGTGCCGACGGGGGTCGCTGGGCTATAATCAGCAGTTGCGATGCGCCTGGCAAAAGGCGCAGAACCAGCGTAAAACTAGGAAGCTAGGAAGGCGAGATGAGTCAAGATGCTGTGTTCTTGAATGGTGACACGGGTTCCACAGGCCAGGATTCGACCGAAGAAATCAATCCGCTGGGTCTTAAAAACAACGCGCCCATGAGCCCGGAACGTCGCTTCTGGGTGGGTACGGCCTGTGCCGCCGGAGGGGTCGTGGGGGTTGGAGCGGCGGTTCCGCTGGTCGCCTCGTTCGCGCCGTCCGGTCGTGCGCGCGCCGCCGGCGCCCCGGTCGAAGTCGATATCGGCTCCATTCCCGTGGGCGAAATGCGCACGGTCGAGTGGCGCGGCAAGCCGGTCTGGATTCTCCACCGGTCGCCCGAGATGCTCGAAACCCTCAAGGTCACCAACAACGAGGTCGCCGACCCCGACTCCGACCGGCCGGGCTTCACGCCCGCCTACGCCAAGAACGAATGGCGCTCCCGCAAGCCCGAGTATCTGGTGGCGGTCGGCATTTGTACGCATCTGGGATGCTCGCCCACGGCCAACCTGGCGCCCACCCCCGGTCCGGGCTTGCCCGCCAACTGGGAAGGCGGCTTCTTCTGCCCCTGTCATGGTTCTACCTTCGACCTCGCCGGTCGGGTGTTCAAGAACAAGCCAGCTCCGGATAACCTCGAAGTCCCGCCGTATCAGTTCTTATCCGACACACGCCTCATCGTAGGCGTCGACGACGACCAAGCCTGATGCGCAGGCCTGCCCAGGCAGGCCTATGCCGTCATTCGACTCAAACCGCCACGCAAAAGGAGCCGCTGTCATGGCTGGCGAGAAAAATATCGAGACAACAGGCCTGCTCGGCTGGATCGATGCTCGTTTTCCGCTTACGTCCACCTGGAAGGCGCACGTATCGGAATATTACGCACCCAAGAATTTCAACTTCTGGTACATCTTCGGTTCGCTGGCGATGCTGGTGCTGGTCATCCAGATCGTCACCGGCATTTTCCTTGTGATGCACTACAAGCCCGACGCCGCCAAGGCCTTCGAGTCGGTCGAGTACATCATGCGCGAGGTGCCCGGGGGCTGGCTGATCCGCTACATGCATTCCACGGGGGCGTCGATGTTCTTCATCGTCGTCTACCTGCACATGCTGCGCGGCCTGTTCTATGGTTCCTACCGCAAGCCGCGCGAGCTGGTCTGGATCTTCGGCGTTGCGATCTTCCTCTGTCTGATGGCTGAAGCCTTCTTCGGCTACCTGCTGCCCTGGGGCCAGATGTCGTACTGGGGCGCCCAGGTGATCGTCAACCTGTTCGCGGCGATACCGCTCATCGGGCCCGATCTCGCGATCTGGATCCGCGGCGACTACGTCGTCTCCGACGCCACCCTCAACCGGTTCTTCGCGCTGCACGTCATCGCCATCCCGCTGGTCCTCATCGGCCTGGTGGTGGCCCACATTGTCGCGCTGCACGAGGTCGGCTCGAACAACCCCGACGGCATCGAGATCAAGGCCAAAAAGGATAAAAACGGCGTGCCGCTGGATGGCGTGCCGTTCCATCCCTATTACACGGTGCACGACATCTTCGGCGTGGCGATGTTCCTGATCGTCTTTGCCGCGATCGTGTTCTTCGCGCCCGAGATGGGCGGCTACTTCCTCGAATACAACAACTTCATCCCGGCCGATCCCCTCAAAACCCCCGCCCACATCGCTCCGGTCTGGTACTTCACGCCGTTCTACTCGATGCTGCGTGCCATCACCGACGACTACACCTGGGTGCTGGCCGGCCTGTCCGTGCTAGGCGCCATCGGCCTGCTGCTGCGCAGCAACCTGCGCGGCGTGTGGCGCATCGCGGTACCGGTCGTGCTGGTGGTGCTGGCCGTGCTGCTGCGCGTGCTCGACGCCAAGTTCTGGGGCGTGGTGGCCATGGGCGGCGCCGTGGTGCTGCTGTTCTTCCTGCCCTGGCTCGACCACTGCCCGGTGCGTTCCATCCGCTATCGTCCGGGCTGGCACAAGGTGCTGTACGGCATCTTCATCATCAATTTCCTGATCCTGGGCTACCTCGGTACCCAGCCGCCCAGCCCGGTGTTCAACATCATGGCCCAGGCCGGCACGCTCATCTATCTCGGTTTCTTCCTGCTGATGCCGTACTGGAGCTGCCGCGGCACGTTCAAGCCGGTACCCGAACGGGTCACGTACAAACCCCACTGAGCCAACGGATAAACGGATATCAAGATGAAGAAGCTGCTTGGTGCAATTGCGTTGATGGTTGGGGCGGTCGTGGCCCCGGCCACCGTCGCGGCCGCGGAAGCCGGCATCCCCCTCGAGCGCGCCCCCAAATCGGTCAGCGATCTCGCGGCCCTGCAGGCCGGTGCCCGCGTGTTCGTCAACCAGTGCCTCAACTGTCACTCGGCCAGTGCCGTGCGCTATAGCGATCTGCGGCAGATCGGCCTCACCGACGAACAAATCCAGAACAACCTGGTGTTCAGCGGCGAAACCGTCAACGACCTGATGAAGATCGCCATGCACCCCGCCGACGCCGCGCGCTGGCTGGGCGTGGCGCCGCCCGATCTTTCCCTCATGGCGCGGGCCAAGTCGGTCAACGCCGGGCCATCGGGCTCCGACTACATCTATACCTTCCTGCGCTCGTTCTACCGCGATGCCGGCAAGCTCACCGGTTGGGACAACCTCGTGTTTCCCAGCGTGGGCATGCCGCACGTGATGTGGGAACTGCAAGGGCCGCGCGAGCTGACCAAGACCGAAGTCCACCCGGTGGAAACCGCAGCGGGAGAGGCCACCGGCGACTGGGAGCGCGTCGTCACCAAGTACGATGCCGATGGCTATTCCGTCGTCACCCGCGAAACCGTGGCCCGCCCGGTCCAGGGCGCCTACGCCAACTACGATTTCACACCGCTCGATGTCCGCAAGTCGCAGGCATACGATAACCAGGTGGCCAACCTCACCGCCTTCCTCACCTGGATGTCCGAGCCCAACCAGGCCGAACGCAGGCGCCTCGGCGTCTGGGTACTGTTGTACCTTGGCCTGTTCCTGGTCATTGCCTGGCGCCTCAATGCGGTCTACTGGAAAGACGTCAAGTAAGATACGTTTTTCGATCGGTGTCGTGCCAGGCCCGGGGCTGCGAGTTGCGCAGCCCCGGTCGTTCATTTCCGTTCGTTTTTTGCTGGAATCTCCGCCATGATGGTGCTCTACTCCGGAACCACTTGTCCTTTTTCGCAGCGCTGCAGGTTCGTGCTGTTCGAGAAAGGCATGGATTTCGAGATCCGTGATGTCGATCTCTACAATAAGCCCGAGGACATCTCGGTGATGAATCCCTACGGCCAGGTACCCATCCTGACCGAGCGCGATCTCGTCCTCTACGAGTCGAATATCATCAACGAGTACATCGACGAGCGCTTTCCGCATCCGCAGCTGATGCCGGCCGATCCCGTCATGCGGGGCCGTACCCGCTTGTTCCTCTACAACTTCGAGAAAGAGCTGTTCAGCCACGTCGGCACGCTCGAATCGCGCGGTGTGCAGCCCGACGAAAAAACGCTCGAAACCGCGCGCAACAGCATCCGCGACCGCCTGGCCCAGATCGCTCCGATGTTCGTCAAGAACAAATATCTGCTGGGCGAAGAGTTCTCCATGCTCGACGTCGCGCTGGCCCCCTTGTTGTGGCGCCTCGATCATTACGGCATCGAGCTGCCGCGCAGCGCCGCCCCCCTCCAAAAGTACGCCGAGCGCATTTTCGCCCGTCCCGCCTACATCGAAGCGCTCACGCCCTCCGAAAAGGTCATGCGCAAGTGAACGAAATCCCCACCAAGCCATACCTCTTGCGAGCACTCTACGAGTGGTGCACGGATAGCGGCTACACACCGCACCTGGCGGTGGTGGTCGACGCTCATACCCGCGTGCCGCCCGAACATGTGCGCGACGGCCAGATCGTCCTCAACATCGGCGCGCTTGCCACGCACAAGCTCGTCATCGGCAACGAGTTCATCGAATTCCAGGCCCGCTTTGGCGGCGTCGCCCAGCAAATCTCGGTGCCGGTGGGTGCCGTACAGGCCATTTACGCCCGCGAAACCGGGCAGGGTATGTCTTTCGAGATCAACCCCGAAGACGCTCCCGCCCCGAACGAGGCCGATGCCGAAGCTTCCGGCGGCGCTCCCAGTCCAGCGCTGGCCGCTGTGCCCGACACCGACTCCGGCGATCCCCCCGATGATCCCTCCGGCGGACCGGACGGCGGTCCCGCCTCGCCGGCGCGCCGGCCGTTTCTCAAGGTCGTCAAGTAAATGTAGTAAAGTTGAAAGTTTCGCGGCCACGCGCCGCGGAACCCCGCTGTATATCGCGCCGGTGTAGCTCAGTTGGTAGAGCAGCTCACTTGTAATGAGAAGGTCGAGGGTTCGATTCCTTTCACCGGCACCAGCATTCATGCGGCTTTGCGGCCATTTCGCGAAGCCGCATTTTTATTGCCGGTGTTTTCCCGGTGTTTTGCGGCGCCTACTCCATAAAGGGGGTATTCGCTAGACACGGTTGATCACACCGTTTCCGAGCCGGCGTCGGCGCCGTTATCCGGATAACTCACGCTGATCCGGCGCCGGCGGCTCCGGATGAACCCGTTTTTCTTCTTCCATCCGCGATACCGCGATCATGAGCCGCCGGTAACGGCGCAGATCGCTCTGGCGGATGGGGATGGGTTCCGCATGCAATAACTTGACCAACGCCACGCCGATGAGTACCAGCAGGACAGTGAAGGGCAGGGCGGACACCAACGACGCTGTTTGCAGCGACGCCAGGCCGCCAGACGCCAGCAGCACCGCCGCGATGGCCGACATGAGCACGCCCCAGACGACCTTGGCGAAGGTGGGTGGCAGCAGGCTGCCGCGGGTCGTCATGCTGGCGAGGATATAGGTGGCGGAGTCGGCCGAGGTTACCAGGAAGATGAAAATCAACAGAATCGACACCACGGACAGGAGCTCGGCGAACGGCAGGTGCCGATACAAGGCAAAAAGCGCCAGCGCGACGTCCTGGTCGACGATCTCGGCGATGTCTCCACCAAGCATGAGATCCTGGTGCAAGGAAGCTCCGCCGAAGACGACGATCCAGACACAGGCAATCATGGGCGGGATGATCAGCACGCCGATGATGAACTCGCGTATCGTGCGGCCGCGCGAGACACGCGCGACGAAGGCGCCGATGAAGGGCGACCACGCGATGGCCCAGGCCCAGTAGAAGATCGTCCAGTCTTGTACCCAGGTGCCGCCTTGATAGGGGGTCATGCGCAGGCTGTACTGCACGAAGTTGCTGAGGTAATCGCCCAGCGCGAGCGTGAACGAGTCCAGAATGAATACTGTCGGACCGGCGCAGAACACAAACACCAACAGGATCAGGCACAACGCCAGGTTCAGATTGCTGAGCCAGCGCATGCCTTTGTCCAGGCCGGAAATCGACGAAATGATATAGGCGACGAACATGGCGGCGATGAGCGCCATTTGGATCGGAAACGATGCCTGCACGCCGAACAGCGCGTCCAGGCCGCCATTTATCTGCAGGATGCCAAGTCCGATCGAAGTCGCGACGCCCATGGTGGTGGCGATGACGGCCAAGGAATCGACGGCGACCTTGGTCGGGGTGCGTCGGCCCAGCACAGGCTCGAGCGCCGTGGACACCAGGCCGTCGCGTTCTTTGCGAAACTGCAGGATGCCGATACCCAGACCGGCGATGGTGAATACCGACCACTGACTGATCCCCCAATGAAAAAAAGCGTAGCCCATGGCCTGCCGCGCGGCTTCGGCCGATTGGGCTTCGGTGGTGTCGAAGGGAGGCATCAAGAAGTGGCTCATGGGCTCGGCTACGCTCCAGAACACCAGGCCCGCGCCGAAACCGGTGGAGAACAGCATGGCAATCCAACTGAAAAAGCTGAACTCAGGACGGGAGTCGTCGCGGCCCAGGCGGATCGTGCCCCACCGGCTGAGGGCCAGGCCGATCAGGAATGTGATCATCCCGAAGACCGCCAGCAGGTAAAACCAGCCGAAATTGAGGGTGGTGGATAAAAGCAGGGTCTGCGCGACGGCGCCAAAGGCGTCGGGCCAGAGCGCCCCGATGACCGCCAGCGATAGCACGATCGCGGCGGAGACATACATGACGGGATTCTTCATACCTTGTGCCGAAGAGGGGTGCGCCTCAGGCTACAGGGTGGTCGGGCGATCCGCAAGCTGCATGCGGGCGAGGCGTATTACCCTCGCGTATGTTTCAGAGGATGGCTGGCACCGCCAGCACATCGCACTTTGCGCCGGCGAGGGTCTGCCGGGAGACGCTGCCGAGCAAATGCCTGGCGAGCGTGCTTGTGCCTCGGGTGCCGAGCGCGATAAGGTCTACCGTTTTTCGCCGCGAGGCATTGATCAGCGCCGTGGACGGATTTCCATGCACGACGCGCGCCCGCGTGGCCTTTGGCAGCATTCCGTCTTCACCAAATAATTTAATCATCTGCTGATGCGCGGCCCTGGCCTTGGCACGACGATAGCTGTCGATCTCCGCTCGGGAAGTATTGGCTTTAAGCATGGCCTGTTCGAAGACCAGCGGAATTTCAAACGCGTGGATGAGATCACGCGACGCCGTTGGTGACAATCGGGACGCCCATTGCGCCGCCGCTTGCGCATATTCCGAAAAATCGACGCCAACCGCGATATGGCGATAGGGCGCGTTAGCGTCGCGGCGCACGACCAGCACAGGACAGGCCGCGCTCCGGACGACGCGATCGGCGGTAGAACCGAAAACCTTCTCTTTTAAGCTCTTGCGGACGCCGGGACCAATGATAATGAGGTCCACCCGATGTGACAGCGCCAAGGCTTCAATGGCGTCGTGCGGCTTCCCTGTCGTCAGGTGAAGAACGGCACGCTCTTCGGCTCCTGCCAACCGCGACTGAAGCTGGTGCCTCTTCTGCTCTTGGATGATGCCGCTCAGTGCAACCGTATCGATCGAGGGCGGGAGGCTCGCGTCTTGAAGGGGCAGGTTCTCGATGACATGCACGCCGATGAGTTGCGCTTTATGTTGGCTGGCTAACTGGATGGCCCGATTCGCGACATATTGGCTGTCGTCGTCTTCGAGATCCAGAGCGATCAAGATGGTCTTGATGTTAGGCATGAGGTCTGGTCAGCGGGATGGGGCTTGTCGAGCGAAGGCCGCCAAGTCGGTGCGCTCCATCAGGCGTGGATGATACTCGAGGGAGCGGCGCGAGCCATTACGGCATGCTCAGGATCGACTTGGCGATACTGAAGTAGATCAACACGCCGGTCGCGTCCGCGATCGAGGTAACGAGCGGCGTGCTGGCGGTTGCCGGGTCCATCTTGAATCGGCTCAGGACAAAGGGCAGCAGCATCCCGATCAGGCTGCCCACAATGACGATCAGGACCATCGACAGGGCAATGACCCAGGCGATTTCCGGGCCGCCCCGAACGGCGCCAATGACGGCGATCGCGACGGCCATGCTCAGACCCAGCAGAACGGCTACGACCAATTCACGGCCAAGCACTCGCCCCCAATCCGAAACGCTGATCTCACCCGTGGCCAAAGCTCGCACCATCAGAGTGGCGGATTGTGCCCCCGCATTACCGCCGGACGCGATCAGGATCGGCAGGAAAAACATCAAAGCCAGGTGCGCCGCGATCGTGTCTTCGAAGTGCGCGATGCCCGCGCCCGAGAAGATATTTCCGAACACCAGCAGCATGAGCCAAACCACTCTGGCCCGGTAGAGCATGGCGATCGTGGCGGTGCCGACGCCGGAGTCCAGCTTCGTCACCGTACCGACGCGGTGAAAATCCTCGGTGGCTTCGGCCTCCATCACGTCCAGGGCGTCGTCGTGGGTGATGATGCCGACGAGGCGATCCTCGGCATCCACCACGGGTAAAGCGATCACATCATAGTGGGCGATTCGGCGTGCCGCCTCTTCGACATCATCATTGACTCTGATCGCATGGGTGTTCGTCTCCATGATGTCGGCGACCTTGGCCTGGGCCGGTGCCGTAATGAGATCCTGCAGATGCACCGAGCCGAGCAAGGTTCTGTCCGTATCAATGACATAGGCGCGATAGATGGTCTCTTTGTCCGGAGCTTCGCGGCGCAGAACCGTCAAGGCTCTCGTCGCGCTCAAGTCTGGGGACAACGCGGCATAACCTGAGGTCATGATCGCGCCGGCGGTGCCCTCGTCGTAAGCGGCGAGGCGGCGGATATCTTCTCGTTCCGCTTGCGCGAGAGCCGGCATCAGGGCATCCCGCTGATGATCCGAGAGCTTTTTATAGAGATCGGCTCTATCGTCGGCCTTCATTCCCATGACGATCGCAGCCAGATCACCGCGCGGCGTCACCGTCGCCAACAGGGTCTGCGAGTCGGGATCGAGATAGCTGAACACATCGGCCTGCCGGGACTTTCGGGTCTGCCGCAAGGTTGCCCATGCGGCGGCCGGTTCAAGTTTCTGCAGGGCCTTGGCGAGATCGGCCGGGTGTTCCGCCGCCAGCGTCGCGCTTATTTCCTCGGGGGTGCCATTCAGGAAAATCTCCCGAATATCGTGAGTATTGGTCTGCATCTGCGACGTGGCCAAGCCCATCTTTCAAGTGGGGCGCCTATTGTCTGGTGGCCGCATCCCTAAAGGGGGGCTGGACCAGCCTGAACGTTAAGCCTCTTCGAGAGCGGTGGAAGTCGGGCTACGGGCGGGTAGTGTATCAGCAGTGCGGACTCGGACGCCCATGGGAAAGTGACGAAACCCGGATTAGGAAAGCGCCCGGCAGAGCGAAGGCTCGTCTGCCGGTCACGTCGCCAAGGCTTCATTCGCGATACAGTTGAGGGCTGGTTTCCCGACCCACGGCGTGTTTCGTGGGCTCATCCGCCGTATTGCCGAGGGCCCGCTGCCTCGCTATTCCGACGCCTTCCACCCCTTCCGCCCATGTCCCGAATCTCCTCCTCCGTCCCAGAACATAGTCGATTCGCCCTCCCTCCGTCATTGGTGTTGGGGTTTGTGGCCGCCGCGCTGGCTTCGGTGCTCATCGCGGTCGTCAACATCCGGTCCTCCGCGGTGCGGGCGGAGGCCGTGGCTAGCATCGAGACGATGACCGACTCGATGCAGCAGCTCAACGAGTTGAACCTCGTCTTGAAGGATGCGGAGACCGGTCAGCGAGGCTATCTATTGACGGGGGACGACGCCTACTTAACGCCATATCGGCGCGCCGTCGAGATGACGGACGTTTATTTGCAAGATCTCGCCGCCAGTAACGCCGATAGCCTGTCGCGCACGCGGCTGGTCGTCGAGATCGACAGGTTATCTCATCAGAAGCTCGCCGAGCTTGGAGAAACCGTAGAGCTGCGTCGGGCGGGGCAGCTGGAAGAGGCGATAGCGGTGGTTCGCACGGATCGAGGCAAAAGCGCGATGGATGAAATCAGCGCGCTGGTGACGGATCTGTATCGTTTGCAGAATCAGGAGCTTAACCAACGCCGCGAGGCATGGGAGGACGCCGCCTCGACCTCCACGCTTTACTCGTGGGGCGGCTCTTTGATCTTGCTGGCGCTGGTGTTGATCTCCGGTGGCCTGACGGTGCGCGAGTACCGGCGCAAGGCCCGCCAAACCTGGGTGGCCACCGGTTTGTCGGGACTCAGCCAACGTCTGCAGGGCAATTATCGCTTGTCGGAGATGGGCGAACGGACGCTGGGCTATTTGGCCGGCTATCTCAATGCCCAGGTGGGCGCGGCTTATGCGATGGACGAAGCCGACACGGGATATCAGCGGATCGCGGCCCATGCCTTGTCCAGAGAGGCGACGGCGAGCCACTTCGCCCTGGGCGAAGGGCTGCCAGGGCAGGCGGCAAGATCCCGCGAATTGTTGAAAGTCGAAGGGCTGTCGGCGGATCACCTGAAGCTCCAGTCCGGCACGGGGGAATCTTTGCCGATCGAATTGCTGATCGCGCCCGCCATCGAATACCAGACGGTGTACGGGGTCATCGAATTGGGCTTTTCGCGCCGCACCGGCGAAGCCGAGTCCGAGTTGCTGGAAGCCGCCTCGGGCATGCTCGCCATCGCGGTGCGTTCGGCCAGGGATAAATCGCGGCTGGAGCGTTTGCTGGAAGAAACCCGGCGCCAATCCGAAGAGCTGCAGCGGCAGCAGGAGGAGATGCAGGCCAGCAATGAAGAGCTGGAACAACAGAGCCAGGCACTGCAGCGTTCGCAAACCCAGATGGAACAGCAGCAGCGCGAACTGGAGCAAACGAACACCGACCTGGAGCAGCAGACGCAAAAGCTCGAGCATCAGCGGGAGCAGCTATTGCGCGCGCAGGATGCCTTGACCGAAAAGGCACGGGAGCTGGAACTGGCCAGCCAGTACAAGAGCGAGTTCCTGGCCAATATGAGCCATGAGCTGCGCACTCCGCTCAACTCCACTCTGATACTGGCCAAGCTGCTTTCCGATAACAAACCCGCCAATCTCACGCCCGAACAAGTCAAGTACGCGCAAACCATCCATGCCGCGGGCACCGACTTGCTGGAGCTCATCAACGATATTCTGGATCTGGCCAAAATCGAGGCCGGCCAAGCCACCATCACGATCGCGCCCCTGCACGTGGTGACGGCGATGCGGGATCTCATCGAACCGCTGCTTCCGCTGGCTCAGCAAAAGGGGCTGGAGCTGAGCTGGCGCATCGATCCCGGCGTACCGGCCAGTTTGCAGACCGATGCTTTGCGCCTGGGGCAGATACTCAAGAATTTGCTCTCCAACGCGATCAAGTTCACACATGACGGAATCGTCGAGCTCCAGGTGTCATGTGCGGCGCGGGATCAGGTGGCCTTCGCGGTACGAGACACCGGCATCGGTATCCCAGATCATCAGCAGCAACGAATCTTCCAGGCTTTTTATCAGGCCGACGGAGGTACGCATCGCAAATATGCCGGCACCGGCCTGGGATTGGGAATCGCCCGCGACCTGGCCGAGCTGTTGGGCGGAACCTTGGCCGTCAGCAGCACCGCCGGCCAGGGGAGCGTCTTCACCTTGACGCTTCCCGTGGCGCCCGCGCAGCCCGCGGCGGCCGACGCCGAGCCTCTGGAGCTCCCGGCCGTACCGGCCATGATGGCGCCTGTTACCCCGGTCGCCGGCGTGGCACCATTCAATCCTGTGGTGCCGGAAGACGGGCGGCACATTCTGATCATCGAAGACGACGAGCGCTTTGCCGCCATCCTGGCGGAGCTCGCCAAGGAAATGAACTTCAGCAGCCAGGTGGCCGGAAACGCCGCCGATGGCCTGGCGGCAGCCGTCCGCTCCCCGCCCAAGGCCATCGTGCTCGACATCAATTTGCCCGACTTCTCGGGATTGGGCGTGCTCGATCAGCTCAAGCGCAACCCCATGACCCGCCATATTCCCATCCACATCGTGTCGGTGGCGGACTATGCCCAGGAGGCCATGGGGCGGGGCGCCATCGGCTATGCCTTGAAGCCCGTCAAGCGCGAAGAGCTGGTGCTGGCCCTGCGGAAACTGGAAGCCAAGTTCACCCAGGAAGTGCGGCGCGTGCTGGTGGTGGAAGATGACGAGCGCCAGCGCGACAGCGTGCGCAGCCTTCTGAGCAGCAGCGACGTCGAAGTCGTTTGCGTCGGTACGGCCGCCGCGGCGCTGGAGCAGCTGCGGAAGGGTACATTCGACTGCATGATCATGGATCTGAATCTGCCCGATATGAGCGGCTACGAGCTGCTGCAGCAAATGACGGAGCAAGAGGGCGTTTCGTTTCCGCCAGTCATCGTGTACACCGGCCGGGCCCTGTCGCGCGATGAAGAAATGCGGCTACGCCGCTTCTCGCGCTCCATTATCATCAAGGATGCGCGATCCCCGGAACGGCTGCTCGACGAAGTGACATTGTTCCTGCACCAGGTGGAAGCCAGGCTGTCGGATGAGCACCGGCAGATGCTGGAGCAGGCTCGCAGCCGCGATGCCGCGCTCGAAGGGCGGACGGTGCTGGTGGTGGAAGACGACGTGCGCAACGTGTTTGCGCTCACCAGCATTCTCGAGCCCACCGGCATCCAGGTGGAGATCGCACGCAACGGGCGCGAAGCGCTCGACTTGCTGGCTCGCGACGATGTGGCGGTGGATCTGGTGCTGATGGACATCATGATGCCCGAGATGGACGGCTATACGGCAATGCGCGAGATTCGCAGCCTGCCTCAATGGCGGCGCCTGCCCATTATCGCCCTGACCGCGAAAGCCATGAAGGACGACCAGGAGAAGTGCCTGGCGGCGGGCGCGAACGACTACATCGCCAAGCCGCTGGATGTGGAGAAGCTCCTGTCGCTGGTACGGGTCTGGATGCCCAAAGTGAGGGTATAGCGTCCTATCGAGCCACTATGCCCCACCGAAAAAAATCCCAGATCGCGGAGATCGAGCAGGCCCTGCTGCTCGAGGCCATTTACCGGCGTTATCACTATGATTTTCGAGGCTATGCCCCGGCGTCGATCAAGCGGGGCCTGCACTCGGCACTGGGATCGTTCGGCTGCGAGACTCTGTCCCGGCTACAAGACCGGGTCTTGCGCGAGCCAGCGGTTTTCACCGCGCTTCTCGGTTACCTCACAGTACAAGTGAGTGAGCTGTTCCGGGACCCGGAGTATTTTCTCGCGCTGCGCCGTGAGGTCATACCGCTGCTGCGCACGTATCCGTCGCTCAAGCTCTGGGTGGCGGGGTGCAGCACGGGCGAGGAGGTCTACTCGCTGGCGATCCTGTTGCACGAAGAAGGCCTGCTGGAACGCAGTCTTATCTACGCGACCGACATCAACGTCGAGGCCCTCAAGAAAGCGGAACAGGGGATCTTCGATATGGGGCGTGTGGAAGCGTTTGCGAACAGCTATATTCAGGCGGGCGGCAAGGCTTCGCTGTCCCACTATTACATGGCTCGCTATGGCTATGTGGTGTTTGATAAGGCTCTTCGCAGGAACATCGTCTTCGCCGACCACAGCCTCGCCACCGACAGCGTTTTTGCCGAAGTCCACTTCATTTCCTGCCGCAACGTCCTGATCTACTTCGAGTCCGAGCTGCAGAGCCGAGCCTTGAAGCTGTTTCGAGACTCGTTGTGCCATCGGGGTTTCCTGGGGCTGGGTTCCAAAGAATCCCTCGGGTTCTCGGCACAGGCCGAGGCTTTCGAAGCGTTCGCGATCAGTGAGAGGATCTATCGAAAAAAATCGGATTGCCAACCTGAAGGAGGGTTTCTCTGGGCTTAGCCTCTTGCCGTTCTCCGGCTATGCAATATGTGTCGACATAAACCTGACCGTGGCATTGCAGAATGAATACAAGCGAAAGCATCAAATGTCTGATCGTCGATGACTTACCGCAGAATCTCGTTGCGCTGGAAGCCTTGCTGCAGCGCGATGGAGTCGAGTTCCTCAAGGCCCATTCGGGTTTCGAAGCCCTGGAGCTGCTGCTTCGGCACAGCGATGTGGCCCTGGCCCTGCTGGATGTACAAATGCCGGAAATGAATGGCTTCGAACTGGCGGAGCTCATCCGCGGTAACGAGCGCACGCGGCATATCCCGCTGATCTTCATGACGGCCGGCGCCCGCGAGGCCAACTGGCAGTTCAAGGGCTACGAAAGCGGCGCCGTGGATTTTCTTTTCAAGCCGGTCGATCCCGACATCCTCGTCACCAAAGCCAACGTCTTCTTCGAGCTCCATCGCCGCAAACAGCAACTGGCGCGGCAACTGCGGGAAAGAACCGAGGCATTGCGCGTCAATGAGATGTTCATGGCCGTGCTGAGCCATGATCTTCGAACACCGCTGCAGGTGATCAAGACGATCGCTACGCTCTTGAAGCGCCAGCCCGACGCACCGACGGTGCCGGATCTCGCCGAGCGGTTATTGGGAAGCTGCCAGCAGATGAACCGCATGATCGAAGACCTGCTGGACGTGACGCGGATCCGCCAGGCGGGCGGGCTGCGGCTGGTGCCCGACGCCATCGACCTGCATGGGCTTTGCGAGCGTTCCGTGCGCGATCTGCAGAACCGTTTTCCGGTGCGTGTCGTCGAGTATCGCCGGCAAGGCGACGGGCAAGGGAGTTGGGATGGCGAACGCTTGGAGCAGGTGCTAGGCAACGTGCTGGGTAACGCCATGCAGCATGGCGATGAGGGGCAGCCGGTTCGGGTAACGCTGGATGGTACGCATGGCGCTTTCGTGGTTCTGACCATCATCAACCATGGCCACATTCCGCCCGAAATGCTTCCGGTGTTGTTCAGCCCGTTCGGCGGCGGCGAACGGGCTCCCGGAAAGCCCCAAGGGTTGGGGCTGGGGCTGTATATCACCCGGCAGATCGTGCTCGCCCATGGCGGCGACATCGAGGTTCAGCCTGAGGGCGGGATGGTACGCGTTGAGATCACCTTACCGCGTCAGACGGACCACCGGGCCCGGTCCGCGGTCTTGTGAAGATCCGGAACCTGGCAGGCCGGGCCCGGCCTCTTGGGTGGCGTCCAACAAGGATTCCAGGGCTTCGATGTCGAAGGGCTTCCGCAAGGTGTGCACCCGGGAGCCCCACTCGGCTGGCTGAGAACCCAGATCGTGGCCGCTGCATAGCACGATCCAGCGCGAGGGATTTGTTCGCAGTAGCCCGCGAGCCAGCTCGATGCCCGATCGGCCCGGCAGGTTGACGTCGGTAATGACGACATCGAAGCGAGTACGCGCATCGAGCTCCAGGGCTTCTTCGGCCGTGGCGCAGCATGTGATGCGGCGATTCTCGCCTTCTTGGATGAGGGCGCTCACAGTGTCTCGCAACTGCTCGTTGTCTTCGACGTACAAAATGTGCATGGCGCTGTAAAAAGGGAGATCCTCGCTAAGTGGACGCCCACCCCGGACTCCTGGGATTGGGGCCAACGTAAAGGGTAGGGGATGGTGGCGGCGATCGCAAGCTGTTTTGCCTGATGCCAGGCCGCCGAAGCGATGCTCGAGATGCGATCAAAGCATGGGGACGAGGAAGGGAGCGGCTTGAACCGCTAGCCTTGTTAGGGCGCTGTGCCGGTCTTCGCCCGGCTCCCCGGCTCGTAGAACTCCGCCAGCGCCGCCTGGTACCGGCGCAGCAAGGGCAGGAACTGCGCGGTGGCCCCCGCCTGGGCGCGCAACTGCGCTTGCAGTTCCGCCTGGATGGCGGCTTCGTCCACGCCGCACACCGCGCCATCGTCGACCACGGTGCGGCCGGCCACCACCAGGGTGCGGACGTTGGCCGCCGTGGCCCGCGTGTGCAGCACCGTGGCGATGTCGGACAAAGGCTCGCACAGGTCCAGCGTTTTGGGTTCCAGGTCCAGCAGCAGCAGGTCGGCGATGGCGCCGGGGGCGATCTCACCGGCGCCGGGGCGGCCGGCCGCCGCCGGGCCGTGGCAGCAGGCCGCTTCCAGGACGGCCTCGCGGGGGACGCCATCCCGGAAGCCGACGCCGCCATGCAAGAGCCGCAGCAAACGAATCTCGCGCAATAGATCATCGTCGTCATCCAGCGCCAGTGCGTCGAGGCCGACCGCGAACTTCAGACCCGCTTCGTGCATGCTCTGCACCGGCGCGATGCCGGAGCGCAAACGCAGGTTGGAGCTGGTATTGATCGAGACGACGACTCCGCGGGCGGCAAGGAGTTCGCATTCGCCGGGGCGCAGTTGCGTGCAGTGCGCCACCGTCAGCCGTGGCGACAACAGCCCCATCTGGTCGAGATGGCGCACGATGCCTTGCGGATATTCGCAATCCGCCCAAGCGCGCTGGTAGCGGGATTCGAGAAGATGCATGTGGATCCGCCTGCCGCTGGCATGGGCGGCGGCGGCAACGCGTGAGAGAAGCTCGTCGGTACACCATTCGACGCCCACCGGTCCGTACTGGACCTGGAATTGTTCCGATTCGCAGGTGGCGGCGATCTCGTCGACCACGGCAAGCTGCTCGTCGAGCGGCGCGATCGGCCGCAGCAGGCGCTCGCGGATGGCTTCGGCATCGGCGGGCTCCAGCAATCGCAAGATGGTTTCGTCCGCCGCGTAGCCAAGCCGATGCCGGTCGCGCAGGGGAACGACGAAGGCCACCCGGATGCCGATGTCGCGCGCCGCCCGGCTGACCGCCTGTGCTTCGAGCAGCAGGCTGCGCGGCTCACGCGATAAGTGGCAATGTACGGTGGAGGCAATGCCGCTGCGTACCATGCGGCAGAAAGCCGCCGCGGCGACAAGGTAGGGGTCCACCGGCGGCAGGGCGAACGTCGCGGGAAACCAGGCTTCCAGCGGTGCGTCGACGGCGCCATAGGCCATGGTTTTGACACCCCGGCCATGGTCGTGCGCGTTGGCGAACGGTGGCATGAGCAAGGTCGAGCCGCCGCTCGTCGCCCGCCGATTCAGCGCCAGCACGCCGCTCGCGTCATAGCGTACTTCCACGCCGGGCTCGAGGGCGTCGGCACGCGCGGAGGGAAGCAGCCAGTCCGCTTGCAGCGCGGCGCCGCTCCGCCCGGGGCCTGCTGCGGGGCGGGGCGGGCGGCCCGCGGCCGCGACATCGCCGCGGGTGGTGGGGTCGGAACGATCGTTCCCAAGATATGGATCGGGTGTCATGCTCTTCCAGGGGCGATAAGGTGAAGGCTGGCGCGGGATCGCGGGCGTTTGCCGGCAAGGGCGACGCCGCTGACCGGCGGATCGTTCAGCGGCGCCAATCGATGGCGTATCCTCCGCCGGGAGCGGAAACCACCTTGCAGGTATGCGGTTCGGCGAAGTGGGTGGGAAACAGTCGCACGTCGCGGTCGACGCAGCTATCGAGCAGCCGCATGCGGGTTTCCAGTGCCCTGGCCATGTCGTCGTCGAAGGTGGAGCAGACCTGCGGGTATGGGATCTGGATGGGGTGGTGAATCACGTCGCCCGTGAAGAGGGCTTCGCTCCCGGCCACTTTGAGCCGGGCACAGGCATGCCCGGGAGTATGGCCGGGCGAGGCCTCGACCCGCAGCAGGTCGTCGATCTGGTGGCCGTCGTCGACGAGGTCCACCAGGCCGGCCTCGAGCACCGGCAGGATGCTGTCTTCGAAGGCGCCGTCGTTCAGCGCCGTTGCGCGGTAGCCGGGATCGCGGGCATCCCAGCGCGCGAACTCGGTGCGGCCGAACAGATAGCGCGCGTTGGGGAAGGTGGGTACCCAGCGGCCGTCCTCCAGGCGGGTGTTCCAGCCGATGTGATCCGCATGAAGATGGGTACAAAAAACGTAATCGATGTCCTGTGGCCTCAGCCCGAGCGTGGCGAGCCGCTCGAGCCAGGGCTCGTTGCGCATATGAAAGCTGGGAACGGCATGGCGGACCTTATGGTTGCCCACGCAGCTATCGATGAGGACGTTGTGCCGACCGGTACGCACCACCCAACTGTGTACGCTGGTGCGCAGACGATCGATGTCGGGCAGATAAAAGTTCGGCAGCAGCCAATCGCCTTGTGCCTCGAGCATCCAGCGCTGGATAGAGGGAAACATGCCTTCGGGGACGAAGCCCGGGCCAAGATAATCCTCCACCCGATCGATCCGGACGGAGCTGTAATGGAAGGTGGCCATGATCAGATACAGTTCGGATCCGGGTGGCCAGGCCACCCGGGTTCTCCGGCGTTGACGGGTAGGGGACTGTTCAGTCGGTATTCAACACGAACTCGCCGTCCTTCACGGTCGTGAGGTAGATGGAACGGTGATCCAGCCCCAGGTGATCTTCGGGGCTGAAGGAGAATACGCCGCTCACCGCATAGTAGTCCTGCAGGGATTCGATCGCGTCGCGCATGGCCAGCCGAGCTTCGGCGAGGTCGGCGGGAACCTGGCCGTCTTGGCGCAGGCCATCATATGCGGTGGCGATCATGCGGATGGCGTCCCAGCCATAGCCCGCGAAAATGTCCGCCTTGCCGGCTCCATAGCGGCCGTCGAACACTTCGGCAAACTCGTTGAGCGCCGGCGCCATGGGGTGGCCTTCCTCGAACTGGTCATAGACCTGGATCGGGCCGACCGCGACGATCGTGCCTTCGACCGCCGCCTTGCCCACGTTGATGAAGCCCTGATTGGCCGAGCCGCCGGACTGATACGACTGGCCGCGGAAGCCGGCGCGCTGCAACGCGGCTTGGGCGAGCGAGGCGGAGGGGGGAATGGCATGGAAGTAGACGGCATCGGGATTGCTCTGGCGTACCCGCAGCGCCTGGGCGGTGAAGTTGGTGTCGTTGCGCGAGAAGCGCTCCGCCGCGACGATCTCCAGCCCACGCTCCTTGGCCACCTTCTGGAACTCGATCCAGCCGCCTTCGCCATAGGAGTCTTCCAGGCCAAGGAAGGCGATGCGCTTCATGCCCTTCTGGATCATGTCGTCCATCACGCGGTCGACCGTCAGATAGTCGGTTACCGCCGTCTTGAAGACGAACTGCCGCTCTTCCACCGGTTCGACGATGCTGGAAGCGAGTGCCAGCGAGATCGTGGGTACTTTTGCCTCTTGAACGGTGGGGATGATCGCCATCGAGTTCGGCGTGGTCGAGCAGCAGATCACCGCATGGACCTTATCTTCCTGGATGAGCCGGCGTACCGCGTTCAGGGCCTTGGAAGGGTCCGTCGCGTCGTCGTAGGTGACGATCTTGACGTTGTACGGGAGGCTGGTGTTGGCCGCATAGCGCTCTTCCAGGATCTTGATCGCGTTGGCGGCGTTGACGCCGAGCGAGGAAGCCCCGCCGGTGATCGAGATCACGGCGCCTATGCGCAGCTCGGGCGTGGGTTCCTGCGCCTGGGCCGGAAGATGCGCCAGGGCGCTGAGGCCAAGTGCCAGGGCGGCCGCGCCGTGGGTAAGTCTTGAGATGTTCGCCATAAGAGTCTCCTTTGTGACCATGCAAGTATGGTCAGGCGGTTGGCTTCGCGATGTATCGCGCGATACAGAACGTATCGGGATGCCTGTCTGGCGAAGGTTCGCGCACGATCAATTTGAGCGGACATTCAGCAGGGACAAGCCGCTGGCAGCGATATTTATGTATCGCCGGATACAGCCTGAGTCTGCGCCTTCGTCCGATGATGGCCCGCATCGGCGTCTTTTGATCGTTTCAAATGCTTGGAGGCTTATCTCGCGATGGACTTGCAAATTGCGTTGTTCCTGCTGGCCGATGGCCTGACCAATGGCGCGGTCTACGCCTTGGTGGCGCTCAGCCTGGTGCTGATCTTCACGACGACGCGGGTCGTGAACATCGCCCAGGGCGAGTACGTCACGTTCGGCGCCCTGACGCTGGCCAGTTTCGTTGAAGGCAGCATCGCGCCCGTGGTGTGGGTCGTCGCCGCCGGCGGCTTCGTCAGCCTGGTGCTCGACGTGCGCCAGGCCATCATCAATCGCCGCAGCGCCATGCGGCCGATCGCGCAGTACGCCTTGCTCGGGCTGCTGCTGGCCGCGCTGACACTGGCCGCCTGGCAAACCCAGTCGCTGGCCCTGCAGATGCTCGCCGCGCTGGCGCTGGTGTCGGCCCTGGGCCCCATCGTCTATCGCCTCACCGTCGAGCCCAAGCCGGACAGCTCGATCGTGGTGCTGGTGATCATCGGCGTGGGCGTTTCCATGATCATGCACCCCTTGGCCTTATTGCTCTGGGGGCCGGATCCGCGCGCGGTGCCCGCGATCAGCGACGGCCGTTTGCCCGTGGGCCCGATGGACATCGCCTACCAATCGCTCTTCATCATGGCGCTGTCGATCGCCGCGGCGGTGGCGCTCTTCGCGTTCTTTCGTTTCACCTTATTGGGCAAGGCGCTGCGTGCGGCGTCGGTCAACCGCGAAGGCGCGCAGTATTGCGGTATCCCGGTGGTGCGCGCGGGACGCCTGAGCTTCTTCCTGGCGGCGGCCCTGTCGGCTATCAGCGGCCTGATGCTCGCACCGCTGGTGAGCGCGCACTACGAGATGGGTTTCATCGTCGGGCTCAAGGGTTTCGTGGGCGCCGCCATGGGCGGTCTCGTCAACTATCCGCTATCGGTGATAGGCGTCGTGATCGTCGGCGTGCTGGAATCGTTCGCCTCCTTCCTGAGCAGCTCGTACCGCGATGCCGTGGTCTTTGCGCTCGTCATTCCCATCATGTTGTGGCGCAATCGCTATGCCGCAGAGGATCTCGATGAACACTAAGCGTCTACCGGAGCGCAAGGCCGCGCGCTCTTACCGTGAATCCTGGATCCTGGCGGGATTGGCCCTGATCGGCCTGATCCTGATCCTGCGGCTGCCGACCTACTACGTGGGCCTGCTGGCGATCGTGGGCATCAATGCGCTGGTTTGCATGGGCTTGTCCTTCGTGCTCGGCACGGGCCAGGTGTCGCTGGGCCACGCCGCCTTCGTGGGAATGGGCGCCTATGCCTGCGCCATCCTGTCGCGCGACTTCGGCGTTCCCACGCTGCTTGCCATTCCCGTCTCGGTGTTGCTGTGCATGGCGGTGGCCTACGTGCTGGGCCGTGTCACCTTGCGATTGAAGGGCCATTCCCTGCCGCTGGCCACCTTGGCCTGGGGAGTGGCCATCTATGTCTGCTTCGTGGCCGCCATCGACATCACCGGCGGCGCGTCGGGCTTTGCGAATATTCCGGCGCTCAATCTCTTCGGCCTTGCCTTGGACACGCGCGGCATCACCCTGCTGGCGTGGCTGTGCGTGGGGTTGAGCTACATCGCCTATCGCCGCATCTACCGGGGCCGCGTTGGCCGCATCGCCAAGGCGATCCGGGCACAAAGCACCATGGCCAACGCCTTCGGCGCCGACGTGGCGGCGGTCAAGATGAAGGTCTTCATCCTGTCGGCGGCGCTGGCGGCCCTGGCGGGATGCCTGTTCGCGTACTACATGCGTTTCCTGAGCCCGACCTCGTTCGCCATCGGCGCGTCTTTCAATTACCTCATCATGGTGGTGCTGGGCGGCGTCGCGCATCCCGTCGGCGCCGTTCTCGGCGCCGCCGTGTTCGTTGCGATGGAGTTCGGTGCGCAGTATCTTTTTGCCACCGTGCTCGGCGTGCCCGGGCAGATGGAAACGATGCTGTTCGGCGCGCTCCTGATCCTCATGCTGCTGCGCTGGCCGGGCGGCCTGCTCACCTGGATCAAGCCGCGCGAGGATGTGTTCGCGCCCCCTGCGGCCACGGCGGCCGGGATGCCGCAGGTGGCCGACGCGAGACCGGCGGTAAAGCGCGTCGAAGTCGACCAGGTGACCAAGCGCTTTGGCGGCCTGCAGGCGCTCAAGGGCGTCAGCGTCAGCGTACCGACCGGCCGGATCACGGGCCTCATCGGGCCCAACGGGGCCGGCAAGTCCACGTTGTTCAACGCCGTGACGGCCGTGGTGCCGGCGACCACCGGCGAGGTAAGAATCGACGGTGCGCCGCTGCCGCGCCACGCGCGCGATGTGATCCGTACCGGCATGGCGCGAACCTTCCAGCACGTGCAGTTGGTGCCCGAGCTGACGGTGCTGCGGAACGTGATGATCGGTGGCTACATCGATGGCCGTGCCGGTCTGCTGTCTTCCGCGCTGGGCCTGGACCGCGCCGAAGAGGCGATCATGGCCGAGCGCGCCCGGGTGGCGCTCGACCAGGTCGGTCTGCTCGACACGGCGGATCGGCCCATCCGCAGTCTGCCGCTGGCCAGCCAGCGACTGGTCGAAGTGGCACGCGCCTTGATGTCGCGGCCCCACGTCATGCTGCTGGACGAACCCGCGGCCGGCTTGCGCGCCGGCGAGAAAGCGCAATTGGTGGCCTTGCTCAAGTCGCTGCGCGACGAACGGGGAATGGCCATCCTGCTGGTCGAACACGACATGGAACTGGTGATGAACTGCGTCGATCATATCTTTGTACTCAACCACGGCGAACTCCTGGCCGAAGGCGACCGCAGCCAGATCCAGACCAACCCCGCCGTCATGTCCGCCTATTTGGGAGCCGAGGGATGAGCAATATGGTGCTCGAAGTCCGGAATCTCACGGTCGGCTACGGCTCGGTCACGGCGGTGGACGACATCAGCTTCGACGTACCCACCGGCGCCCTGGTGACGCTCATCGGCGCCAATGGCGCCGGCAAGACGACCTTGCTCCGGGCGTTGATGGGCGGGTTGCCGGTGCGCGGCGGCAGCGTCAAGCTCGACGGTGTCGAGCTTGGCCAGCTGCCGATCGAAGAGCGCGTGGGCCGCGGCATGTATCTGGTGCCCGAGAAACGAGCCCTGTTCGCCTCCATGAGAGTCGAGGACAATCTCCGGCTGGGCGCTTTTGCCAAACGCCGCCGTCTGGATATCGAGCGCGGCGTCGTATCGCAGCGGCGAGCTATCGCCCGTCGACGTGGCCCTAAGTGCCTTGCGCCATGCGGAGCGGATGAACGAATCGCTCAATGCGCTGGCGGTGCTGGATCACGAACGCGCCTTGCGCGCGGCCGAGCAGTCGCAGACCCGCTGGCGTTCCGCCGCGCCGCTGGGACCGCTCGACGGCATGCCCGCCACGATCAAGGAGTTCGCCGCCGTGGAAGGCTGGGCCACCCGTCGCGGCTCCGCCGTGACCAGCGGCGAGCCCGCGGCCGCCAGCACCATGTTCGTCGAGCGCATGCAGCGCGCCGGGATGGTGCTCCTGGGCAAAACCCGGGCGCCGGAATTCAACTGGAAAGGCGTGACCGACAGCCCGATGTTCGGCGTCACCCGCAATCCGTGGAACATCCGGCTGACGCCGGGCGGCAGCAGCGGCGGTTGCGCGGCCGCCGTGGCGGCTGGCATCGTGCGCGTGTCGATGGGCAGCGATGCCGGCGGCTCGGTGCGCATTCCCGCCGCCTTCACCGGCCTCATCGGTTTCAAGCCGTCCTTCGGGCGGATTCCGGCCAATCCGCTGCCATCGGCGTTTTCACAGGTGGTGCATACCGGGCCGATCGCGGCCAATATGCGCGACCTCGCCGAGGTCATGCAAGTGGTCGCCGGCCCGTCGGCGCGCGATTGGACGTCCTATACCGGCGCCGTCCCGGGAGATGTGCAGGCCTTGTCGGGCACCGCGACGGCCCTGCGCATCGGCGTGTTGAACGCGCGTCGCTGGTCATCCAGCATCGAGGACGTTCAACAAGGCATGGCCGAAACCATGGCATTGTTCCAGGAGGACGGCTTCGAGATGCGGACGGTGGATTTCGATGTCGCCGCTGCGTCGGCCGCGGCCGCGATCTTCTATCGCGTGGGTTGCGAGGCCGCGGTGCGCGGGGTGGGCGTCGCCGATCGAGGCCGGCTGGATCCGGGGTTGCTCGAGTTCGTGAAGTCGATCGAGGGCTTGGCGCTCAGCGACTATCTCGAGGCTTGCCGCGTGCGGGACTGGCATGCGAATACCTTGACGGCGCTCTTCGACCAGATTGACGTGCTGATGCTGCCCACGCTGCCCATTCTGCCCTTCGAGGCGGGCCGCCTGACGCCAGAAGGCTGGCCGAGCGACGATTGGATGTCGTGGAACCCGTTCACGCCGGTGTTCAATATCAGCCAGGTACCGGCCATGTCGTTCCCCGTGTGGCCATCAGGCGGCCGTTTGCCGGTGGGCATCCAGTTCGTGGCGCCGCGGTATCGCGACGACCGCCTGATGACGCTGGGCGCCTGGCTGGAGCGGCGTATTCCCGTGCGCCTGGCGCCCATGGGCCGCGCCGTCTGACCACGCGCCCAAGCGCAAGCCTCGCCGTTCACGGCGAGATTAGCGAGGCTAAATCAGCTGGAGCCGAAGGCTCTCCCGATTGGTGGCGGAGAAGCTCAGGCCGAAAGGCCGGAGTTCTTCACCCTCGCTGCCGGCGGATGTATCGACCGATACAGACCGGCCAGCCCTTTATCTGGAAAATCCCTATTGTTCCGTGCCGTACATCGGGAATGCCGCCGCGATGAAGCACGACACGACATGATCAGGAATCGATAGCCATGACCGAATCTATTCGACCCCCCTTCAATATTCTGCGCCTGGGTTACCTGGAGTTCCAGGTAAGCGACCTCGACCGATCGCGCGATTTCTATGTCGACGTGATCGGCTTGTTCGAATCCGCGCGCGACGACGGCGCGGTGTATCTGCGCGCCACCGAGGATCGCGAACACCATTGCGTGATCCTGCGCCAGGCGGATCGCCCCGGGGTGGGCCACTTCGCCTTCAAGGTGGCGGGCGAGGCCGACCTGGATCTGCTCGAGGCAAAATACCGTGGTCTGGGCTGCCCGGCCCGCTGGTACGCGGCGGGAGAGCGCTACGCGCAGGGGCGCACCCTGCTGGTGCAGGACCCGCTGGGTTTTCCGGTGGCGTTTTATGCGTCGATGGAGCCCGCGGAGTGGCTGTTGCAGCAGTATCACCTGCATCGTCATGGCGTGCCCACGCGGCTGGATCACGTCAACGTACTCACACCGGACGCCCAGAAGGGTTATGAATGGTACGTGAATGAGCTGGGCTTCGGCGCCGCCGAGCTGACGGAGTCGGATCCGCCCGAGAACCGCATCTGGGCCAGTTGGCTATATCGCAAGTCCACCGTGCACGACATCGCGGTCATGACCGGCAATGGGCCGGCGGTGCATCACGCGGGATTCTCGGTGCTTGAGCCCATGGGCGTGATCCGCGCGTGTGACGCCCTGGCGGGCGCGGGCTATGCCGACAACATCGAGCGCGGCCCCGCCCGGCACGGTATCTCGAACGCGCTTTTCGTGTATATCCGCGACCCCGACGGCAACCGCTTCGAGCTGTATACCGGCGATTACCTCACCACCGACCGCGATGCCGCCCCGGTGCGCTGGAACGTCAACAACCCGCGGCGCCAGACTTTGTGGGGGCCGCCGCCGCCGCGCCGCTGGTATGAGGAGTCGATGAGCGTGGCCTCCATCGAAACGGGCGCCATCATGGAGCCGCAGCCCCCCTTGCTGCGTGCGATCCCCGATTACGTAGACTGAATGCCCATCCCAGAGCCCGCCAATTTCCGAGTAATACCAATATGTCTCGACAAATAATCGTTCCCGCCACCGGCCTGCTGCCGCATCGCGCCTATTCGCCCGCCGTACGGGTTGGCAACACCCTTTATGTTTCCGGGCACACGGGTTCGGATCCCGTGACTCGCGAGATCCGCTCCGGCATCGAGTCACAGACGCGCCAGGCCTTCAAGAACCTGCAGGACGTGGTGGAAGCGGCGGGCGGCACCATGAGGGACGTCGTCAAAGTCAATATCTTCATGACCGACGTCGCGAACGATCTCGAAGGCATGAATAAAGTGTTCCGCGAGGTGTTCGCCGAAGAGCCGCCGGCGCGCTCGACCGTGGGCGTCGCCCATCTCGCCCGCCCCGGGCTGCTGCTGGAGATCGAGCTGGTGGCGGTGCTGCCCGAGGAGGCCGGACGATGAGCGCGCCACGTACGGTATCGCTGCCCGGCGTTACTCATACCTTGCCTTTTTCGCCCGCCCTGGTGTGGGAGAACCTGGTTTTCGTATCGGGGCAGGTGGGCAAAGACCCCATGACGGACGCCTTTGACGAAGACATTGCGTCGCAGACGCGGCAGACCTTGTCCAATATCAAGGCGCTGCTCGAAGCGGCGGGAACGACGCTGGACAAAACCTTGCGCATGACCATCTACATGACCGATATGCAGAACGAGTTCGCCGGGATGAATACGGTCTTCAAGGAGTTCTTCGCCGGCACGCTGCCGGCGCGTTCCACCGTGGGAATCTCGCATCTGGCCAAGCCGGGGCTGAAGATCGAAATCGACCTGGTCGCCTATCGGGATTGAGACCATGATCAAGCATCTCATCGACGGACGCGAGGTCGAAAGCCTCCGCACATTCGAAAACCTGAATCCGGCCACCGGTGAAGTCATCGCCGAAGTGGCGGCCGGCGGCCAGGCGGAAATCGACGCCGCCGTGGCGGCGGCCAAGCGCGCGTTTCCCGCCTGGGCGGGACTGCCGGCCAAAGAGCGCGCCCGCATCATGCGCCGCTTTGGCGACCTGATCGCGCAACAGGTGCCGCAGCTCGCCGAGCTCGAAACCGACGACACCGGCTTGCCGCTCCATCAAACCCGCCATACGCTGATTCCCCGCGCCGCGGACAACTTCTACTTCTTCTCTGAAGTGGCCACGCGCATGGACGGCAAGACCTACCCCGTCGACCGTACCATGCTCAATTACACGCTGCTGCAGCCGGTGGGCGTGTGCGGGCTCATTTCGCCCTGGAACGTGCCGTTCATGACGGCCACCTGGAAAGTCGCGCCTTGCCTGGCGCTGGGCAACACCGCCGTCCTGAAGATGTCGGAGCTGTCGCCCATGACGGCCGATCAGCTCGGGCGCATCGCGCTCGAGGCGGGCGTGCCCAAAGGCGTGCTCAACGTGGTGCACGGCTTCGGCCGCGATGCGGGCGAGCCGCTTGCCGTTCATCCCGACGTGCGCACGATTTCGTTCACCGGCGGTACCGCCACGGGCAGGCGCATCAGCAGCGTCGCGGGCTTGAAGCGTTTGTCGCTGGAACTGGGCGGGAAGTCGCCGGTATTGGTGTTCGACGACGCGGATCTGGACAGGGCGCTCGACGCCGCGCTGTTCACGATTTTCTCGATCAACGGCGAGCGCTGCACGGCCGGTTCGCGTATTTTCATTCAGGCGTCCATCTACGATCGCTTTGCTCGGAAGTTTGCCGAGCGCGCCAACCGCCTGATCGTCGGCGACCCTCGCGACTCGGCCACCAACGTCGGTTCGATGATTTCCCGGGCTCACTGGGAGAAAGTGACCGGCTACATCGACATCGGCCGCGCGGAAGGCGCGACGGTGGCGGCGGGTGGCGGGGTGCCCGATCACCTGCCCGAGCGCGTGCGTCGTGGCAACTTCGTGCGTCCCACGGTGCTGACCAATGTGCACAACAAGATGCGCGTGGCCCAGGAAGAAATCTTCGGCCCCGTGGTCTGCCTGATCCCCTTCGAAACGGAAGAGGAAGGACTGCGCCTGGCCAACGACGTCAAGTATGGCCTGGCGTCGTACATCTGGACACAAGACATCGGCCGGGCGCACCGCCTCGCGGCCGGAATCGAGGCCGGCATGGTGTTCGTCAATAGCCAGAACGTCCGCGATCTGCGTCAGCCCTTTGGCGGCGTCAAGGAGTCCGGCGTGGGGCGTGAAGGCGGCGACTTCAGCTTCGAGACCTTCTGCGAAGTGAAGAACGTCTGCGTGTCCTTCGGCAGCCACGACATTCCGCGCTGGGGCGTGTAAGCCTATTGCCAATGGATCAGTTGCCGGGGTCGCGGTCCGGGCTCCGGCGCTTGCCGGACAACACGATGGTGCGGCGGACCAGATCCACGCGGCCATCGCGCTTGAGCTTTTGCAGGCTGCGAGTCACGGTAACGCGCGACAGGTTGGTGAGGTTGCCGATCTGCTCGTGCGTCAACTGCACCCGCAACTGCGAATCTTTCGAGTCCAGGCGGTCGGCGTGGGTTTCCGCGATTTGTTCCAATAATCGCAGGATGCGCTGGTCCGGCGCATCGAAAACCGCCTGGTGCAGCCGCGCCACGGCCTGCCGCTGCTTCAGGCTCAGGACGTGGATCAAGGCCGAGCCGAAGCGCGGGCTCTGACGGATGTAATCTTCGAGCTGCGAGGCCTGGAACTGCAGCAGCTCGGAATCTTCCAGCACGAGGGCGGCCGAGTATCTGGGAAGCCCCATGACGGCGGCGGCCTCGCCAATCACGCTGCCGGGACCCATGATGTTGAAGGTTGATTCATGGCCTTCCGCGCTCAGATTGGAGACATAAACCTTGCCCGACACCAGGACGTAGAAGCGTTGATCGATTTCGCCCTGGCTGAAAAGATACTTGCCCTCTTGAAAGTGCACGGTGTCGCCCAGCCCGGATTCCATCAGGTGGGTGATGAACTCGCCCCGGGGCATCCAGGTCTCGGAAATCGCGGAGCCGCTGTGTGGATCGGCCCCGCCAAAAGCTCGTGACGTCATATTCACCTCCGAACAGCTCGATTCTCAACTGGCCGGACAGGAGGAAGCCACGGAGTCCCCCTCGTTCCTTTGCATGATGTGAAGAGCAAAAGATCTTATCTGGAAAGACTCCCGGGTGCCAACGAGGCCCCACAAGCCGAGGATTAGCGGTTTTTAGACACTCCCGCCGTAGACTTGTCGGCCACCGACGTAAGTGGCTGCGCAGCGAATCTCCGGGATCCTGTCGATCGCGACCTGGCAGGGGTCTTCGTCGAGAACCGCGATATCGGCAAGGTAGCCCGGAAGCAAGGGACCTTTGCGATGCTCTTCGAAAGTCAGCCATGCACCGGCGACGGTGGCCAGCCGCAAGCCGCGTTCCACCTCCAGGCGTCCTTCGGCCCCCAACACCTGATCGTTGCGCCGCTCGCGCCGGGCAGCCATGGACCACACCGCCATCAAGGGATTGTTGGGCACGGCGTCGGTTCCGGTGGAGACGGGAACGCCGGCGTCGAGTAAGTGGCGCGCGGGTGCGACGTAACTCTTCTGGGCGTCGGTGTAGTTCTCGTAGCGCTTGCTGACTTTCCAGATATGAAAGAGCGGGATCAGCGTGACGCCTACGCCCAGGCGGGCCAAGCGCTGCACGGCTTCGGGCGAGCAGGTGGCCAGGTGTTCGACGACCCAGCGCTTGCCGTGCAGTGGTATTTGGGCCGCCACGCGCTCCAGGCTGGTCAGGAGCTTATCGATGTTATCCGCCGCAACGGTATGGACCCGCAGGTTCAGGCGCGCGGCTTCCAAGGCAAGCGCTTCGAACTGTTCGGGGGTGGCATGCTGTTTGACATAGCTCGACCATCCGAGGTCCTCCGGCGCCTGGCGTGCCAGCGATGCCACCACAGGATCGCCGCCGAACGGCAGAAAGACTCCGCTGATGCGCAGCATGTCGTCGCCGATACCCGCTCCCCGCGCATGGGCGCACCAATCGCGCAACAGCCGGGGGACGTCATCGCCATCCTGCAAGGGCAAGCTCAGAACGAGCCCGGTACGCATGCTGAGCTGCCCCAGCTCATGCAGCGTCCGGTAGTGGCCCACCAGCAGCGGTACCATGCCATGGCCTTCGTAGACGCTGGTGGTGCCCATCGAGTGGTACACCGGCATGGCCAGGCGTATGGCCTCCAGGCGTTGGTCGCGCGTAAAGCGGGGCACGGCTGGCAGCAGGTCGAGCTGGGCGGCCTCGGCATAGTTGTGGTCGATGATGATGCCGGTGGGCTCGCCGTGTTCATCTCGTTCGATGTCGACCCCGCTCACGCGGGCGCGGGCATCGCGGTCGATGCCGTTGAGTGCGAGCCCGGCTGAGTTCAGCGCCGTATAGCAGGGCGGTTGGCCCCAGTAGCCGGAGGGCGCCGTAATGCACACGGGATGATGCGGCGCCGCCGCATCGAGTTCGTGACGCCCCGGGAGACGCCGTTCGCGCAGGTGCGCCGGGGCATCGAAGTAGAAGGGGCCTTGGCCGATGGGGCCGGTCACGATCCATTCGCCGCGCGGCGTGATGGCGGCAAGCTCGCGGACCCGATGCACGATGGCTTCGACGCTGTCGGCGGCATGCAGCGAGGGGCGCAGCTTCACCAGGCCAATGGAGTCGAGGTGGGCATGCGTGTCGTTGAAGCCCGGAATGAGGGTGCGGTCGCCGTGATCATGAACCACCGTCTCGGCGCTGCGCCAGCGCGCCATGGCTTCCCGGCTGCCCACGTCCAGAATGCGGCCATCGCGTATTGCGATCGCTTGTGCCTGGCGGCCGGCGTCGTCGAGACAGCGCACCTGTCCCATGAGGAGCAGATCGGCGCCTGAAGTGGCGGGAGAGGGTGAGGTGGTGGTCATACGCAGGACTTTTATGGAAACAGGGGCCGCACGGTGTTCACGGACGAGTGATACCGGGGACTGTATTCAAGAAAAGCCGCCGAGGGTGTATCGCGCGATACAGCATCGGGCCTCACGGCTGGCGAGCCTTTGATGGGACTCGGACTCTCTGAGGGTAAAAAGCAGCAGCCTTAGACTACAGACTGTCGAAACAGTTCAATAAAAACGAGACATTCTGTTATTATTAAATGATAATCACTATCATAATCAGTATTCAAAGCTTCTCTCAAGGAAATTTAAGGTTTCTCTCAAGGAAACGTTGCGCCGCCCCAAATCCTTGACCCCTTCGGGGGGCTGCCGCGCAGCGGCAGGTTGGGGAGCGCGCTCTTCTGATTCACCTTCGCAGCACAGGAAACACCGATGTATTCTCGTCCTTTCCAGCCCGCCAGGCTGGCCCTCGCCATTGCCGGAGCCCTGGCATTCTGGCCTCATACCGGAGCCGCCCAGGCGCCGGTGTCCACCCTCGAATCGGTACAAGTTTTGGGTACCGCCGAAGAAGAGTTGTTGCAGGCCCCCGGGGTGTCGATCATTACGCCGACCGAGCTCAGGGACCGCCCGCCGGCCAACGACCTGGCGCAGATCATCCGCACCCAGCCCGGTGTCAACCTCACCGGCAATAGCGCATCGGGCACCTACGGCAACAACCGCCAGATCGACATCCGCGGCATGGGGCCGGAGAACACCCTCATCCTCATCGACGGCAAGCCGGTGTCCTCGCGCGAAGCGGTGCGCATGGGTCGTTTTGGCGAACGCAACTCGCGCGGCGACAGCAATTGGGTGCCGGTCGAGGCGGTGGAGCGCATCGAGGTGCTGCGCGGCCCGGCGGCCGCGCGGTATGGTTCGGGCGCCGCGGGTGGGGTGGTCAACATCATCACCAAGAAGACCACTGATAAGTTCTCCGGCTCGGTCACCGCCTACGGCATGGTGCCGCAGCACAGCGAAGAGGGCAGCGCCTACCGTACCGGCTTCAATTTGTCGGGTCCGATTTCAGACCGGCTGTCGTTCCGGGTCTATGGCAACATCGCCCGCACCAACCCCGACAAGCCGTCGGTCAACGCCTCGGCCTCGGGCATCGACGATACCGACACGGGCGTGCCGCCGGCAGGGCGCGAGGGCGTCAAGAACAAAGACATCAACGGTTTGATTCGCTGGGCCCTCACCGAGGCCCATGTGCTGGAGTTCGAAGGCGGCTTCAGCCGCCAGGGCAACATCTACGCCGGCGAGCGCCAGTTCACCAGCAGCAACGAAACCATGGCCGGCCTGGCGCACGACGGCGCCGAGACCAACACCATGTACCGCCGCACCGCGGCGATCACGCACCGTGGGGATTACGGCAACCGCCGCACCTCGCGCCTGACGGCATCGTATGAAGGCACCTCCAACAACCGCCTGAACGAAGGCCTGGCGGGAGGGGGGGAAGGATCCATCAACACGACCACGGATCGCTCGCTCTCCCAGTTGGACAACTATATGTTGCAGGGCGAATACACCACGCCGCTGGCGCTAGGCGGCATCGACCAGATGGTGACCGTGGGCGGCGAGTTCCGCCAGCAGAAGCTCGACGACCCATACTCCACCAGCAGCGGCCGCAACGCCACAGGCGACGACAACAGCCAGAGCAAGATGCGCAACAGCGCCGTCTTCGTGGAAAGCAACATCGCGGTCACGGACGACTTTATCCTCACGCCCGGCCTGCGGGTGGATCACTACGACGAGTTCGGCACCAATTGGAGTCCCAGCCTGAACGCATCGTACTTCCTCACGCCGGAGATCTCGCTCAAGGGCGGTATCGCGCGGGCATTCAAGGCGCCCAACCTGTACCAGATCAACCCCAACTATATGTACAACACGATGGGCAACGGTTGCCCCTACGATCCGACCACGGGCAATCGTGTTGGCGGGCCTTGCGCGATCTTCGGCAACGCGGACCTGCAGCCCGAGATCAGCGTGAACAAGGAAATCGGCATTGCCTACGATTCGCGGGGCTGGAACGTGGGCGCGACGTACTTCCGCAACGACTACAAGAACAAGATCATCGCCGACTTCGCGGGCCAGGAGATCCCGGACTTCGTCGATGGGCGCCGGCCCTTCCAGTGGTTCAACTCCGGCAAGGCGGTGGTGCAGGGCCTGGAGGGCAACTTCAACATTCCGCTGCTGGGCGACAACGGCCATGTGCTGAAGCTGAGCAACAACTTCACGTACATGATCGAAAACAAGAGCAAGGAAACCGGCCAGCCGCTGACCGTGATCCCGCGCTACACGATCAACAGCACTCTCGATTGGAACATCAACGAGCGCTGGTCGGCGGCCTTTTATGCCACGTTCTACGGCAAGCAGGAGCCGCGCACGCTCAACACGGCGAACGGCACCGACGTCACCGGCGAAGGCCTGAACGTGCGCGGCGCCTATGCCTTGTTCGGCCTGAGCTCCGGCTACCAGTTCACCAAGAACGTCTACCTGCGCGTGGGGATCGACAACCTCTTCGACAAACGCCTGTTCCGCGAAGACTCCGGTTCCGCCTCGGGCGCGGCCACCTATAACGAGCCCGGCCGTGCTTACTGGGCCAATCTGACGGTATCGTTCTAAGCTCGGCGCGGCGGCTTCGTTTCGGCGCATCGCCAAGCACCTCGGGCATCCGGGAGCGGCCCTTGCCGCCGTTCCCGGATGCCTTTCTCCTTTCTCGTCATCCTATCGTGGAGCCGCCATGAATCAGCACGTCGATGGAGACTCGCCTTCCGCCGAGTACCTGACGGATGTTGCATACCCCGCCCATTTCCACCGCGAAACCATGCCATCCTGGATCGGCGGCGCGCTTGCCGCGCTGGGCCGACGGGCACCGGACCTGGCGGCGCCGTTTACCTGGCTGGAGCTCGGCTGCGGCGCGGGCCTGGGCGCGCTGGTGGCCGCCGCCTGTCATCCGCAGGGGCGGTTCATCGGCATCGACTTGAGCGAACGGGAAGTCGAGCGGGCGGCGGGCATGGCCAGGGCGGCGCGGCTGGACAACGTGCGCTTCGTTTGTCAGGATATTCGCGATGTCGCCAAAGGGCCGGAGCCCGCGGCCATTCCCCACTGCGACTTCATCGTCTCTCATGGTGTCTATTCCTGGGTAGCCGAACCGGTAAGAGAGGCCATGGCCGATCTGGTCCGGACACGGCTGCGGCCGGGAGGCGTCGCCTATCTGGGCTATACCAGCCAGCCGGGCGCGGTTTCGTTTTCCGCCGCGCAGAAACTGATGCGGCTGGCCGCTCCGCTCCAGCCAGGCGATAGCGTCGCCAAGGTCGGGGCCGGCGTGGCCTTGCTGCGCCGGCTGGCGCAAAGCGGGGCTGGCTACTTCACCGCGCATCCCGCGGTGCTGGAGCATCTGGAACAAATGGACCGGATGGACGCCGCCTACCTCGCCCATGAGTATTTGAATGCCCATTGGCAGGCTTTTCATGTCTCCGACATTATGGACCAGATGGCCGGAGCGGGCTGCGATTTCGCCGGCAGCGCGTCGCTGCTGGAGAACATCGATGCGGTATCCCTGCCCTCGGGAGCACAAGCCGAGCTGGCGCAACTGCAGCGTCAGGGCGTCGGTATCGCGCTACTGGAAACGGCTCGCGATATTGCCCGCAACCAAAGCCTGCGGCGCGACCTCTATCAAAAGCAGAACGCGGCCCCGGCGCACCATTATCGGCTGGAAGCCGACCAGCATCGCGCCGTGCTGCTTGCCCAGCGCGTGATGCGCATGCCCGGGGCGCCGGCGGCGTCGGAACTGCCGGACGAGCTGAAGATCGACACCGGCATCGGCCCGGTCACGGTCGCGGCGCAAGCCGTGCGGCCGCTGCTGCAGGCACTGAGTCAGGCTCCCAGAAGCTATGCGGAGCTGGCTGCTTTACCGGCTTTTGCCGGCAATTCGGGGCTGATCAACCCATTGTTGCAGATCCTGGCGTGGATCGGCTGGCTGCATGTCGTGCCGGCGGCCGCACCCACCGAGGCGGCGGCGCGTGGCGCCGCGCTGGCTCGTCTTGAGGCCGTGCTGAACGAGGCCGGGCTGCCGCTGCAGGTGGTGGGAACCGCGGGAACGGCGTTATGGCCGGCCGTGGGGGGCTCGGGGGGTGGAGCCTGATTGCCCCGGGTGCGGCGATGGCTTGTTTCCGCGCTCCAGGTTCGAAGCAGTCCTTCGATCGACATGTTGGCGGCACATGGCGCCAGATCGAGCTTGGGCGGCCACCAGTCTCCTTCGGTGATGAGATGCACCGATTATTCGCAAGAACCGCATTCGAATGGTGCGTAATCGTAAAAAGAACTTACCGGGTGTGCGGCGGCCGCCCGGACGGTCCACGACGGCGTGCCGCGCGTCGGGCCTGATACCGATACACTTTCTGAAAAGTCGGTACAAGACAGCAGGTGGATAAAGCACCGACCATGGACGCCATGTGCTCCAGACGGGAGAAGCCATGGGCCTCAGGCTCGTTTTCATTGCAGTGGCGGCGGGTGCGGGCCTGTTCCTGGCCTACGAGATCGCGGGAACCCTGCTCCTGGTGTTCGCCGGAATCCTGCTCGCCACAGTCCTGGATGCCGCCGTCATGGGGCTGGGCAGGATCCTGCCCATCCCGCGGCTGGTGCGGCTTGGAGTCGCAACGGTCGCCGTGGTGGTGCTGTTGATGGTCGGTCTGGCCTATGGCGGATATGCTCTGGCTACTCAGCTGCAGACGCTCGTCACTTCAGCGGTCGAACAGGCGGAGTTCCTGCTCGAGCTCTTGGCCGACTATGACATCGATGTCGGATCCGACGACGAAGGAAGCCTGTCGGTACTGGAATACATGCCAAGCCCCGAGCTTTTGTTCGGCCATGCGCAGCACGCGTTCGGCTCGACGGTGGCGGTGCTGGTCAACTCCATCATCGTGATCTTCCTGGGGCTTTTCTTCGCCTCCAATCCCGCCGGGTACCGCGACGGTTTCGTCAAGCTGATCGTGCCTCACCGCCGAGAGCGGGTGCGGGAGGTGCTGACCGAAACCGGGGTGGCGTTGCGCTGGTGGATCGTCGGCCAGCTTGCCATGATGGTGCTGGTGGCCGTTTCGATGACGATCATGCTTCTGCTCGTCGGCATACCCAACGCGATCGTGCTCGGCGTCATTGCCGGCCTGTTGAACTTCATTCCCTATCTGGGACCGGTGCTGGCCGCCGTGCCGATTTTTCTGGCGGCCATCCCCGAAGGGCTCGCCGTCTTCCTCCTGGTGGCCTCGCTGTTCGTCATCCTCGAATCCATCGAGGGCTATCTGTTTACGCCGTTGGTCCAGCAGCGCGCGGTGCATCTGCCCGCCGCGTGGTCGCTGGCGGCGCTGATGATCGGCGGCGCCTTGTTCGGCGGCCTCGGCATCGCGCTGGCGACACCGCTCCTCGCGGTCGTCCGGATTCTGGTGCTGCGGCTATATGTCGAGGATGGGTTGGAGCGGCGCACGGCGTTGGCCGCGCAGAGGGAGTAACGCCACCGTCCTAAACCAGAAAGCGCCGCACCGCCGCCTCATCCCACTCGACTCCCGTTCCGGGAGCGTCGGACGCCGACAGATGGCCGCCGACCGGCCTGGCGGGGTTCTGCAGGATGGGACCGGCAAGATCCAGATGTTCCAGCCAATGCGCCGTCGGGCTTGCCGCCAGAAGATGTGCGCTGATCTCGGGGAACAAATGGCTGGAGATCGGCATCCCGGCTTGTTCCGCCAGGTTGGCCGCCCGTAGCCAGCCGCTCACGCCGCCGATCTTCATGACATCGGGCATGGCAAGGTCGCAGGCGCCCAGCTGCAGGGCGCGGCGCATGTCGCGCCAGCCAAACCAGTTCTCGCCGATCTGGATGGGGGCGGGCGCTCCCTGCTTGGCTAGGGCATGTCCTTCGGGGTCGTCCCAGCCCAGTGGCTCCTCGATCCAGGCGGGACGGAACTCCGCCAGCATGGGCCAGCGCCGGCGCGCTTCCTGGATGTCGAGCGCCTGGTTGTAGTCGACCATCAGGGCGACGTCGTCGCCCACGGTGCGGCGCAAGGCGCGCAGGATGTCGCGTTCTTCGCGCAAATCGGCATAGCCGATCTTGGTCTTGATGGCCCTAAAGCCGTCGCGCAGGGCGGCTTCGGCGCGGCGGCAGCCAGGCTCCAGGCCGTCCATGGCGTGGCTGGCATAGGCCGGGATCGGCCGCGGACTGGCGCCCAGATGGCGAACCAGCGGTTGACCGTGGAGTTTGGCCTGGGCGTCCCAGAAGGCCATGTCCAGCCCCGCGCAGGCCATCGCCGCCAGGCCGGTACGGCCCAGGAGGCGATATTGTCCGCTCATTTTCCGATCCAGATCCCAGGGGGCGAGCGGGGCGCCGACCAGCGCGGCGCCGAAGGCTTCCACCAGATGGCGGGTGGCGCCCAGGGCAGCCGATGTGTAGGTAAAGAGATAGGCGCGGCCGATCAGTCCTTGGTCGATCGTCACGTCGATCAGCACCAGCGGCGCGGTGGCTACCACGCCGGCACTGGTCTTGACCGGGTCGGCCAGGGGAATTTCCACGGCCCGGGCGGCGACCTGTCGCACGCGGGGAGCGGAGGACGCGTTCTGGAGGGTGGGCTGATGCTCAGGAGGAGAGACGAAATTCATGAAAGCCGTGACAGGAAGTCGCCCAGGAGGTCGGCGAAGCGTTCGGGGGATTCGAGGTGGGCGGCATGGGCGCACCAGGGCAAAAGCGCGAGTTCGGCGCCGGGCAGGCTGCGCGCCAGCTCGAGCACGAGCTCCGGCGGGTAGGTGCGATCGTGCGAGCCCGCGATGACCAGGGTGGGGGTGGTGACGCTTCCCAGGCGGCCACGATAATCCATGGGGCGGCAGGCCTGCATGACGGTCCTGGCGGCGTCGGGGTTCATGGATAAGCCCGCGGCCACGGTGCCGGCATAGGCCGGCGCCTGTTCGCCCCGGACGAACCAGGTGGCGACGATGCGCGCCACGGTGGCGGCAACGCCTTCCGTACGTAGGCGCTCCAGGGTGGCCTCGGCGGATTCGAAGCGTCGGCGGGAGTCCAGGGTCAGGCCGGCGCCATAAAGCACGCCGCCGCTCAGGCGCTCGGGCGCGGCGAGCAAAAGCTGTTGCACGACGAAACCGCTCATCGAGTGGCCCACAACGGCAAAGCGCTCGATGCCGGCATCGTCGGCGAGGGCGAGAACATGGCGGGCCATCGCTTCGATACTGTCGAGCGCGGGAGCGGCATGCCGTTCGCCGAAGCCCGGCCAGTCGGGCGCGAGGACGCGATGGCGGGGCTCCAGGGCGGCCCGCAGCCCTTGCCATCCGAGATGGCTGCCGCAGAAGCCGTGGAGCAGGACGACGGGCGTGGCCGACCGGCCCGGCGGTAAGGAGAGCGGCATGGTCAACCCAACTGGATGTTCAAGCGGCGGATGAGGCCGCCCGCCAAGGCATATTCGCTGGCCATCAGCCCGCGGACCTCCGCTTCGCCGCCGGTGATAGGATCGTTGCCGATTTCGATCAATTGTGCCTGGATGTCAGGCGCCGCGGCCGCCGCCGAAAAAGCGTCGGCGATGCGGCTGCGAACGTCCGCCGGCGTGCCGGCCGGCGCCATCAACGCACACCAGGCGCCCATGCTGATGCCGGGCACGACTTCCGGAATGGCCGGGACGTCGGGCAAGGCCTGCAGGCGGCGGTCGCCGCAGACCGCCAGCGCGCGCAACCTGCCGTCTCCAACGAAGCCGGCGGCCGGCGTGTAGGCCACGATGCCCAGATCGATCTGTCCGGAAACGAGATCGGTCAACATTTGCGCCCCTCCTTTATAGGGCACGTGCATCAGCTTGCCACCAGCTTGCTCGCTCAGCATTTCGCCCACCAGGTGCATGGGCGTCGCAACGCCGGGCGTGCCGTAAGTCAGCATGCGGCCGTCCCGCGATGCCTTCATCGCCGCCTCCAGGCTGTCGATGGGGCTGTCGGCGGGCGTGACGATGACCAGGCCGATGTAGCACACAGGCACGACGGGCTCGAAGGCCTGGTTGGGGTCGAAGCCCTGGGGCGGGAGGAGGTGGGGGTTGGCCGACAACTGCGAGTTGGTGGCCATCAGCAGCGTATAGCCGTCCGGGTTGGCCTTGGCGACTTGCAGCGTGGCGATATGGCCCGCCGCGCCCTGCACGTTGTGGGTCACGATGGGTTGGCCCAGCCGTTCGTGCATGCCGGGCGAGACCAGGCGGGTCACGATGTCGGACGAGCTGCCGGGGCCGAAGCCGCCAACGATCTGGATGGCCCGGTTGGGGAAGCCATTGGCCAGGGCGGCCCGCCCGGGCAGGGCGGCGAGTGCCGCGCCGGCGCCCAGGGTGGTTAGAAAATCGCGTCGCTGCATGAGTGTCTCCTTGGATTGAAAAAGCGTACTTCGTGATAACGAGTCCGGCTCCGGGTTTGCCGCCGAGGCCTGGAGCCGAAGCTCCCGCCGTGGCCGCGTGGCCGGGGTCAGCCGGTTGCGCTCGTCGGGTCGGGGATGGGAGTGGCGCCGGGATTGCCCGTGGCCAGCGCCGCCTCGCGGCCGCCGAAGCGGGCCACCAGGTCGTTCTGGTCGCGCTTGGCGCGCCGATCGACCGCGGCGGGATCCAGCCGGCCGCACAGTTCCCGCTCGAAACGGGAGATCACGGGCCGGTAGCGCTCGTCGCCCGCCAGGTTGCGGGCTTCTTGCGGATCCTGGCGCAGATCGAAGAGCTCGGGATCGTGGTTCGCATAATGATGGTACTTATAACCATCGGCCGCCAACATGTAGGCCGCGCCGTCGGAGCCGACCGCATGATATTCGCTGAAGGCGTAGCGGCCGGCATCGTCCTCGCTGTTGGCGAGCTCGAACAGCGACGCGCCGGGCAGCGCGGCTTCCTCCAGCAAGGGCTGGATGCCGCAGGCGTCCAGCGCCGTGGGGTAGACGTCGACCAGGTTGACATGGGTATCGACCACCGCCCCCCGGGGAATGTCAGCTCCTCTCACGATCATGGGAATATGGGTGGACTCGCGATACAGGGTGGATTTGTTCCAGAGCCCCCGGCTGCCGAGGTTGTCGCCGTGATCCGAGGAGTAGACGACGGTGGTGTCGTCGGCCAGGCCCAGTTGGTCGAGGGCGCCGAGGATGCGGCCCACGTTGTGGTCCATGTAGGAAAGCAGGCCGTAGTAGCAGGCCATGGCCAGGCGCCTGCGCTCGTCGGTGGCGGCGGCCGCGTCATGGTCCCAATGTCGCGCCATTCTTTCCACCCAGGGGTGCCGGCGGTAGCCGCGCTCCGGATGGAGCGCGGGCAGGGCGATCGTCTCGGGCGGATACCGATCCAGCCAGGACTGCGGCACGACGAACGGCATATGGGGCGCGACCAGGCCCACGAAGAGGCACCAGGGCCGCTCCTCATCGCCGCCTTGCTCCTTGGCCCTTTGCGCCAGCCAATCGATGCTGCGCTCGGTGACCCGGTGATCGAAGCGGTTGTAGCTCGATTCCCCCGGCCCCATGTCCTGGAAAATGGGAGAGGGCCCCCGGTGCAGGGGCAGGGGATCGCGCACCGATCCCCACACCAGGCCCACGCCGTCATGAATGTGCAGCGCCTCATGCTGCTGCTGGAAACCCGTGGGATCGGCGATCTGCCGGAAGTGCAGTTTGCCGATCGATTCGACGCGCACGCCGGCGGCCGCCAGGCGGTGGTGCCAACTGGTCCAGCGCCCTTCGTAGGCGATGGCGTTGTCCCAGTAGCCGGTTTGGTGTACCCAGCGGCCGGTGGCCAGGGCGGCGCGCGCCGGCACGCAGATGGGGCTGGGCGTATAGGCATGCCGGAACCGCGTACCTTGTTCGGCCAGAAGGTCGAGGTGGGGCGTGGCGACCGGGACCGAACCTTCGCAGCCGAGCAGGTCGCCGCGATGTTCATCCGACAGCAGGAAGAGGAGATTGCGGGGACGCTTTCGATACTTCGTTGTCATGACAATTTCTGGGCAAAAGAAAAGCTCATAGCCACGTGAGCGTGCCGCTGGCGGGATCGATGCGAACCGCATCGCCGGTACGCACCTGTTCGAGCAGATCGGGCTGCAGCCCGTCCAGGATCGGCAAGCCGGCCAGTACCGCGCCCTGGGCCACGATGGGGTTCATCCGCACGCACACCAGGCCGAGGGGGGCAAGGCCGCGGCGCTTGAGGTCCAGCAGTGCCCAGGACGTGGCGATGCCGCCCTTGGGCGTGCGAAAGCAGTAGATGCGGTTGGCGAAGGATTGGCCTTCGAGATCGTGCCCGGGCCGGCTGAAGGTGCCGTGTACGGGGTCGAGATCGTAGCGGGCGTTGAAGCCCTGATGCGACACGATGGCGACGCCTTCGATGGCGGCGCCGACGCCGCGGCCGCCGCTCAACTGGCGCAAGGAGACGGAGTGCTTCATGGCAGATATCCCAGCACGGCGGCATCCAGGCAGGTGTCGAGCGTGGCAAGGGCCGTGCGATAGCCCGCGCCCGACAGAATGTTGACCAGCTTGGCCGAGGGCGTGAGCAGGGTCGTGGCGCCCAGATGGCGGCGCACGTCGCGTGGCGCCATCACGTAGAAACAGGTGCCGGTGAGCAGCCCGCCACCGGCGCGCTCCAGGCGCTCGAGCCAGCCCAGCCGACGCATCTCGGCTTCGACCTGGGCGTTGACGGTGAGAATCAGGCGAGTGCCGGCGGCCACGGCGCGATCCCCGAGACGGGAAAGGACCCTTTGCACTTCGCCCAGCGACAGTTGCGGCGCGCTGAAGACGACGAGATCCACTTTGTCGCCGGAGGCCAGGGATTGACTGAACAATCCTTGCAGCGCCTGCCGGGTGACCGTGTGCTGCGCTTGCCGAGGGCGATTGCCGCAGGCCGCGTCGAGCGTAGCCGCGTCGGGCGTGATGCCGACGACGTGGAACATCGCGATCGAGCCGAAGCTGGCGGCGGCCGCGGCGAAGTGCTTCAGCTCGTCGATGGAAGGTTGTGGCTGGCCGTCGTCCAGGACGATCGCCGGAACACGCCAGTAGTCGGCCAGCTGCGTGCCGACCCAGGCGCCCAGCGCCGACCAGTCGGCCGTGCCGTCGAGCCGGCAGCGGACTTCGATCACGTCGCTGGCCAGCCGGGCTTCGGCCTGATGGTAGCCATAATCGGGCGCCAGGCCGGTGATCGCGGCGGCGATGGACGCCGGCCCGCCCTCGTAGTTGGAGCGGGCGCCGGCGACGCCGTTGGCGAAGGCGACCGCGCCGGTATCGCCCCAAGCCAGATGCTCACCGTAGCGGGGCGGAGTCAGCGTCTGGTAATTGATGCAGGTTGCGACGTCGATCACGCCGAAGCGTTCGAGGGCGCGGTGCAAACGGCGTTCGCGCTCGATCTGCTGGAGCGGCACGCCGTAGCCGGCGGCACGGGCGAAATCCACGCTACAGGCGGCCGTGGAGGTGGGAACGGTACTGCGCGCGCCTTGCTCGACCAGCCACTCGACGAGTTCGAGTCCCGCCTCGCCCATGGTGCCGATCTCGGCGCCGGCATGCACCGAGCGGATCGGGCGCAGGCGGGTGGCGCCCAAGGCCTGTCCGACCGACAACTGCTGCTGGATGGCCCAGGCCGCAGCCGGCCCCGCCTCGCCACGGGCCATGGCCCGCTGTTCGCTGGAAAGTTGCAGGCTCATGGCTTCAGAGAAGTTCATCGGCGGCGTTTTTGAGGCGGCCGAGCAGGTGATAGAGCTGGTCGAGCTCCGCACGCGAGAAACGGGATTCGAGATGGGCCTGGCGTTGCAGCGAGATCGAGGCCGCCTGCTTGCGCAGCGCCTCGCCCTCGGGCGTGAGACGCACGCGGAACTGGCGGCCGTCCTCGGGATCGGGAGTGCGGACGACGAGCTGGTTGCGTTCGAGCTTGACCAGGGTGCGGCTGATCCAGCCTTTGTCGATGTCGAGGATCTGGTAGAGGCCGTTGAACGAAATCTCGCCATGGCTCCCGATGACGGCCAGCAGCCGCCATTCGGGCGTCGTCATGCCGGCTTCCTGTTGGAACTGCCGGCTGGCCGAACGGTTGAGGCTGCTGGCCAGAAGCACGATGTGGTAGGTGAGGTTGCGCGTGACATCGAACGCCTCGTTGGCGGCCGGGGTGTCGGTGGCGACGGTGTCGGGGCGTTGGCTCATAGGGTTTCCTGCTCGCCATGGACGCTGGCGCTGTCGTTGGCTACTAGGGGGGAGGCCGGGCCGGAAGCATCGGCGCGCCAGAGCCCGACGACGTCGGGGCGGTGGGAGTGGCCGATGCCGTCGTAGGCCCCCTTGGCGGCCAGGATGCGCGCATGCTCGATGCGGGCGTACAGCAGGCCCTCGGTCTGCTCTCCCAGCGGCTCGCACAGTGGCGAGCCGTCGGGGCCGAAGATCTGGGAATGGCCGCCGCCGGGCGTCAGCCATTGCTGCTTGACCTCGGTGTCGCACAGAATCGCGCAGGTGTCTTCGGGCAGTACGCTGCAGGCCGCAAGCACGTAGCAGCCGCCCTCGGCGGCATAGCTGCGGCTGAGCGTGAGGTTGGTGGCGGCGCTGACGCCGGTGGCAAAAGGCTGGTAGACCGAAAAGCTGGGCCAGGCGGCGATATGCACCTGCTCACCCTGTTGCTGCAGGGCATAGCGAAACAGGGGATGACGGTGTTCGGCGCAACAGAGCGCGCCGAGCTGGCCGACCGGGCTGGACCACGCCTGGAGATCGCCGGCGCCACCCTCGCCGAAGGTGGCGCGTTCGATGGCGCCCGGCTTGAGCTTGCGCCGCGTGCCCAGGGTTTCGCCGCCGGGCCCGATAGCCCATTGCGCAATGTACAGGGTGCCGGCTGCGCGCTCGGCAAGACCCATGACGACCGTGACCCGATGCCGGCGGGCGGCCTCGGCCAGGCGTCGGGCCTGAGGAGAGCCATGGACCAGCGCTTGCTCGCGATAGCGTAGATCGTAGCCGGTTCGCATGGCCCACGCGGGGCCGTCCAGCCAGATCCACCACGGATAGCCGGGCAGCCAAAGCTCCGGAAACACCACCAGGCTGGCGCCGTGGCTTGCGGCATCGGCGATGAGGGCTTCGGCTTTGTCGATCGACGCTTCCAGATCGAGAAAAACGGGTGCCGCCTGCACCACCGCGGCGGTGAAGTTGGGAAAAGCGGCGGCGCCGTCATGGAAGTCGAGCTCGGCCGGACTCGGGATTTTCGTTGTCATGACAATGAGATTAAAGCGGCTGCCAGGCGGCTGTCAAGCGTTTGCCGGTGAAAGGACTTGGGTCGGGACCCGCAAACCGGCGACATCGCGAGTCGGACCTCGCGCCCGGCGGCTGGAGAGCCGGCGCATCGGTTTCTTGAAAATCCCGCCGGGATTCTGAAAGCGGTGCCGGCGACGGGTCTCTACCATGGAACAGTCCGGGGCTGGAGCGGCCTTGGACGGTCCGCGCCGCGAGAGGGCGGACCGAAACCCGTGACCTCAAGGAGACACGATATGACCCAGCATGGCGGAGATACCATTCATTGCGACGCGTTGCCCTGGCTGCCGCTGGCTCCGCAGGTGTTCGTGAAGATCATCAAACTGGTGCCCGAAACCGGCGCCTTCAGCGTCATGATCCGCGCCGAACCGGGAGGTGTGTTGCCGCGCCACAAGCACCTCGAAAGCGCCGAGATCTTCATCCTCAAGGGCGAGGGCGAGCACAAGCAGACCGGACCCTTCCGCCCCGGCGACTACGTGTCGGAGCGCAAGGGCGCCGTGCACGATGCGCTGCCGTTCCACCAGGAAACCGAGCTGCTGATGGTCTGTAACGGGCCTTCGGCCTTCCTGGGGCCTAACGACGAGACGCTTTACCTGATGGACGTGCCGATGCTGCAGCAATTGGCGGCCGCGGCGCCCGGCTCGCCAGCCTATTGATCGACCCTCCTGACGCGCAGCCTGCTGGTATGGCGCGGTCTACTCCCGGCATGGCGCGCTCATCCACGATCCAAGATAAAACCAACCCAGGGGGAGCGATGAGGCTTATTTCTGTGTTTCCGCTGTAATGTCTTTGCAGCTCTAGCGCCGCGTGGGCGGGCTGGCATGGTTTAGACATCAGGGGCCGAGGCCGGCTGTGCTAGCATCAAACCGTCTTGTTCCCCTGGCGGGCGACGCCGTGCGTTGGTTCGCCATGCGCCCGATGTTCGCGGCGTTCAACGCAGGAGTATGACGATGACCACGTGCCCAAGCGCGAGTCCGGCCCCGGAACGCGGGTCCTGGCCAGGCCGGATCATCCCCGAACCGGCGGTTCCCCATCTGGCCGGCGAAGCCGCGGTCCTGCGGCCGGCGAGTGTCGCTCCCGCCGCACGCAAGCCAGCCCGTTCGGGCTTCACGGATTATCTGCGAACTCGCCAGTTGCCTGTCAACCGCACCGACGTGCGCGCCGTTCAGGCGGCCGGGCTCACCATGGCATTGGTGGAACATGCGCCAAGCCAAGGGATCGAGTACGCCCCCGTCAATGAATTGATCATCAGTATCGTACTGCGGTCGCGCCACGATGCCGTGCTGCGTGATCTGGGCGACGGCGCCCAGAGCTTCATCGATACCCCGGGCCTAGTTCTGCTCACGCCCCCCGGGCATGGTTCGTACTGGCGTTTCGATAGCAGTCCGGTGGTGCTGCATCTCGGTGTGCCGATGCCGCAACTGGCCGCCTTGATGGGAATCGATCTGGAGTATGCCGAGAGCGAGATCCGTCGCGCGGCCTGTCGCTTGCATGATGATCCGCTGATCGGCCAGATCGCCGAGCGCTTGTGGGCGGCCAGCCAGGGCGCGTCCGCGAATGCCTTTGGTTTCATCGAGCGAGGGCTGGGCACCATGCTGGCCCTGCTGCTCGAAGCCGGAGCGGCGCCGGAGGCTGCCCTGGGCTCTCGCGGCACCGCGCTGGCGCCTTGGCGGCTGCGCAAGGTCATGGACGCCATTGCCAACCAAACGGCAGGCGTCTCGGTCACGGAATTGGCCCGTTCCGTGGGTTTGTCACCCGATCATTTCCGCCGCGCCTTTAAAGCGGCAACCGGTCGTTCACCGCATCAGGCCATCACCGAGCGGCGTATCGAACGCGCCAAAGCGATGTTGGCGAGCACCGAACTCTCGATGACGGACCTGGCCATCGAGCTGGGGTTTTCTTCATCCGCACATTTCTCCAGCCGGTTTCGGCAGGTAACGGGATTCTCGCCTTCCGATTGGCAGATCGCCTTCGGCTCCCCGAATTGAACTACCAGCCCGGCGTCAACGGGCGGGCTCCGCCATGTTGAACCATATAATGAGAATGAGAGGTAATCCCATTTTCAATAAGATGGCGGCTTCGTCATCGAGCCGGAGAATGGCATGAAACGCAGCATGATGATGAGTCTGGGTAGTCTGCTCCTGGCGGCTTGCGCGACGACCGCCGGCGACGGCCCGGATACGGCCGGCGATCCCGCGGCCGATGCGCAAAAGACGTTCGCCGCGCAGGGCTTTTGGGACGACGATGTGGCCCGCATGGCGGCGTATCTGGGCGGCGATATTCCTCAGAGCCCGCAATTGCAGGCCTTGGCCGGCCGCAAAGTTCAGATCGTCGTGGGGGCGCAGAGCATGCGCGTGGCCGGAAACGACGTCGTGCTCGACCGACAAGGGTTTGCGCGGCAGTTGCTGACCAGTCTGCACCCTTATCGTACCGCCCAACTGGAGTATGTCGCCTCGGTACCGCGCTACTCCGCCTCCCGCGACGGGGGCGGTGGCGGATCCCGGGGCGGCCAGGGCAGCCGCGGCGGTTCCAGGTCGGCGGAATCCTTCTTGCTGGATTGCGAAGTGTCGCGCCTGCCGGTGCAGGCGAACGGCATTGCAGCCCAGCGCTATGCGTGCCAGGTGATCAACGAGACCACTCGCACCGTGGTATGGGCAAGCGCGGTCGACATGGACGCGCCGGGAGGGTCGCAGCCCAGCGGGCACCAGTAAGAGGCATCCCTCAAGAGACCGTCAGCGAGACGCTTCGTGCCGATAGCGCTCGAAGCCTTTGCGACGCAGCTCGCAGGCCGGGCACTGGTTGCAGCCATAGCCCCACACATGGCGTTGACTGCGGTCGCCCAGATAGCAACTGTGGGTCTCTTCCAGCAGCAGCGACACCAGATCGGGCCCGCCCAGGCTTTCGGCCAGCCGCCACGTGGCGGCCTTGTCGAGCCACATCAGCGGGGTTTCGAGAACATAGCGTGTGTCCAGGCCCAGCCCCAGAGTGACTTGCAGCGCCTTGAGGGTGTCGTCGCGGCAATCGGGGTAACCCGAATAATCGGTTTCGCACATGCCGCCGACCAGCACCGACAAGCCCCGGCGGTAGGCCAGGGCGGCGGCGAAGGTGAAGAAAATGAGGTTGCGGCCGGGTACGAAAGTGTTGGGCAGCCCCGATTGCTCGAATTCGATGGCCTTGGCCTGGGTGAGCGCGGTGTCGCTGATCTGGCCCAGCAGGCCGAGGTCCAGCAGATGGTCGGCGCCCAGCCGGGTATCCCATTCGAGGTAGCGCTGGCGCAAGTGCTGGATGAAGGTCGCGCGGCATTCGAGCTCCACGGCATGGCGCTGGCCATACTGGAAGCCGATGGTCTCGACGTGCGCGTAGCGGTCCAGGGCCCAGGCCAGGCAGGTGGCGGAATCCTGGCCGCCGGAAAACAGTACCAGGGCGGAGTCGTGCATGATGGCGGGTGATCGAGTGGAACTCCCGCTATTCTAGGTGAGGACGTTGCGCCGGCTCGGCGGGGCCGCGCCGTGCCAAGGTACGATACTGATCCTACGACCGCACCGACGCAAGGCCATGTTGAAACCGAAGATCCTGATTACCCACACGCTAGAACCCAACGCCATTCAGCGCCTCGAGGCGATGTTCGAGCTGGACTACCGTGAAGACAAGGCGGGGCTGGACAAGGCGTCGCTGATCGCCGGCTTGCCCGGCAAGGCCGGGGCGATTCTCTGTCCCTACGATCGCATCGACGCCGAAGTGCTGGACGCCAACCCGGAGCTGCGTATCGTTTGCAACACCGCGGCCGGTTTCAACAACATCGATGTCGCGGCATGTACGGCCAGGGGCGTGCTTTGTACCAATACGCCCGACGTGAACACCGAGACGACGGCCGACTTCGCTTTTGGCCTGTTGCTGGCGGTTGCGCGCCGGATCGTCGAGGGCGACGCCTGGGTGCGGCATGGACGCTGGGATGCCTCCACTTTCGAGCGTTTCATGAGCCTGGACGTGCACGGCAAGACCCTCGGCGTGCTTGGCATGGGGCGCATCGGTCGGGCCATCGCCCGCCGGGCCCTGGGTTTCGGCATGGAGGTGATCTACCACTCCCGCTCGGCGCTGGGCAGCGGCGACGATACTTTGTCCCGCGTGCGCTACGTTGGCAAGGACGAGCTGCTGCGCAACGCAGACCATCTTATGGTGTCGCTGGCCTATACGTCAGAAACACACCATGTGATCGGCCCGCGGGAGCTGGATATGATGCGCCGCACCGCCACGCTGGTCAACATCGGCCGGGGTGGGCTGGTGGACGACGCGGCCTTGGCGCAGGCGCTGGAGGAGGGCGGAATCGCGGCGGCGGGGCTGGATGTGTTCGAGGGCGAACCGCACGTCGAGCCACGGCTCCTGGCGTTGCCGAACGTGGTCATGACACCGCATATTGCCAGCGCCACGCGGCGCACCCGGGCTGCCATGATCCATCTGGCGGTCGATAACCTCATCGCCGCGCTGGGCGTGCCGGGCCGCGTGGAAGCGCCGCCCTCGCTCATCAATCCCGAGGCGCTGCGGGCCTCTGGCGCTCAGGGCTCCGCCTGAATGCCGGCGGCGGCCTGCCGGACGCATTCGAGTAACAGAGACAGCGCAACCGAGGGGTGCGGGGTTCGCCGGTAGAGCATACCAACCGGAACCAGCGGGAGCGGGAAGCGAACGGGCAGGATCGTGACGAGCCCCGAGCGCTCGAGGTGTCGAGCCACGGATTGTGCCAATAAACAGACGGCCTGGCGCTCTTGAACCAGCAGCAGGGCGGACAGCATGGACAAGCCGACCGTCAGGTCGGCGGGCGGTTCATGCCCCTGGATGCCGAACATTTCTTTCAACTTGGACAGCATGCTTCCGGAGCGCGTGGGAACGACCCAGGGATGCTCCGCGAGCAGGCCGGTCTCGATATGCTGAAGTTGCGTCAAAGGATGGCCCGGGCCGCAGATCACGACGGCGGGCTCGTCATACAGACGCACCGCTTCGATGTCGTCGTCGAGGAACGCGGGGTCGATACGCGATAGCACGATATCCACCTTGCCGATCCGGAGTTGTTGGAGCAGGACGTCCAGAGGTTCTTCTTCGACGACGACGGTAGTCATCGCTGATCGCTTCTTGAGCAACACCACCGTGCGCGCCAATAGCAAGTGCGCCCCGGGCCCTACGGTGCCGATGCAAACGCGCCCGGTGATGCCTTGTGCCCGTGCCGCCAGCTCTTCCACCGTGCGGTCGAGCTCCGAAAGGATGAGACGAGCAAGCTGGATCACGAGTTCGCCATCCGCCGTTGGAGCCGTGCCCCTGACGGAGCGGGTGAAGAGCTGGACGCCGAAGACCATCTCGACTTCGGCCAGGCTTTTTGAAACGGCCGGCTGCGTAATGCCCAGGGCTTCGGCGGCCCGCCCCAGATGCCGGTAGTTGTCCAGCGTCACGAGGAGCTTCAGCTGCCGGAGCTTGACATGGGAACGCAGGGCGCGCTCCGTGCGAGAGAGGCCGCTTTTTGAATGTGCATTCATGAGCGTTTGGTTATGAGGAGAGTCCAAGTTTTCAATAGACGCTGGGTGGCTTCGTCCGCAGAATGGGTTGATCACGCAGCCTGTGTGGGTGGCAACGGAAAAATGCAGATGAACAAACGCCCGAATTTCCTGCTCTTTATCACCGATCAGCAAAGAGCCGATCATGTTGGCGCTTACGGTAACAGAGTGGTCTCCACACCGCATCTCGACGCACTGGCGGCACGAGGCTGGCGCAATGAACGCTTTTATGTCGCCGCGCCGCTTTGCATGCCGAACCGCGCTTCGCTGCTCACGGGGCGTATGCCGACGGCGCACGGCGTTCGCGTGAATGGCGTTTCGCTGTCGGCCCAGAGCGTGACATTCGTTGATCTGCTGCGTGATGCGGGCTACGGCACGGCCTTGATCGGTAAGGCGCATCTGCAGAACATCACGGATCTGCCCGCGGCATGGAGGGCTTCGGGAACGGTGGGCGAGGCGCGGCGCGACTGTCCCGGCACCCACTACGAAAGGGAGTTTGGTCCGTTGTGGCGGCGGCGACAGGCCGTGGCTAAAGACGAGCCCTATTACGGCTTCGATCACGTTTTGTTCGTCATCAACCATGGGGATGACGTCGACGGCCACTACCGGGAATGGCTACGCAGGCACCATCCGGAGGCCGAAAGCCTGGTGGGCTCCGAGCATGCCATTCCCACGCCCGAGATCGAGCTGGCACAACTGGGGCAGGCATGGCGTACCCGTTTGCCCGAGGAGATCTATCCCACGGCCTGGATCGCCGATCGCACGATCGATTTTCTGCAGCAATGCGCGGAAGACGAGAAGCCGTTCTTCATCCAGTGTTCGTTTCCCGATCCGCATCATCCTTTTACGCCGCCCGGGCGCTACTGGGATATGTACCGGCCCGAGGATATCAGCTTGCCGGAGTCGTTTCATACGTCCGCCCCGCGGCCGCCGCACGTCCGGTGGCTGCATGCCCAGCGCGACGCGGGGAAGGTGCCGAAAGCGGGCCACGCGGCGTTTGCCGCCACCGAGAGGCAGGCTCGCGAGGCGATTGCGCTGAACTACGGCTCCATCACCCACATCGATGCGCAGATAGGACGTGTGCTAAGCGAGTTGGCGCGGCTGGATCTGGATCGCGACACCATCGTGATCTTCACGAGCGACCATGGCGAGTTCATGGGCGATCACCAGTTGCTGCTCAAGGCGCCGCTGCATTATCAAGGCTTGATCCGTTGCCCGTTGATCTGGGCCGATCCACAAGTTGGCCACCGCGAAGCCAGTCAGGCGCTGACGCAAACCATCGACTTGGCGCCGACCATTCTCGAGCGTGCCGGCGTTACTCCGTATAACGGCATCCAGGGAAGCTCCCTGCTGCCGCTCATCCGAGGTGACGGATCGAGGGCACGGGACGCCATCATGGTGGAAGACGAAAGCCAGCGCACGGCGCTGGGCATCGACGCGCGTCTTCGCATGCGCACCCTGGTGACCGAACGGTATCGGCTCTCCATCTACGATGGCGCGCAATGGGGAGAACTCTATGACTTGCGGGAAGACCCTGGAGAAGTGATCAACCTGTGGGAGCGGCAAGAGTACGCCGCTGTCCGCCATGAACTGACGGAAGGGCTGATGCGCCAGATGTTGGCTGCCGTGGATACGAGTCCCCTTCCTACCTCTGTCGCCTAACTCAGGAGCGAATATCATGATTACACGTATGTTCGGCACGCTAACTTTACTGGCAGCCACCCTCGGCTTCACGGTGCCCGCGGCTCAGGGCCAGGAGAGTGCCTATCCCGCCAAGCCGGTCACGATCGTCACCAATGCGCCTCCCGGGGGGCCCAACGATATGGTGGCCAGGTTGTTGGCAGACCAGCTATCAACGAGGTTCCAGCAAAGTTTCATCGTGGAGAACCGCGCCGGCGCCAACGGTAATATCGGCTCCAGCGTCGTGGCAAGAGCGCCGGCCGATGGCTATACGCTGCTGGTAACCGCCGGCAACGCCCTGACGGCCAATCCGTTCTTGTATGCCGGGATGCGCTTCGATCCGTTGGCGGAGCTCACCCCGGTAGCCCAGGTGGGTGAGGCCGCTTTGGTGCTCGTCGTGAACGAAAAGTCGAACATCCGCAATGTGAAAGAGTTCGTCGAGTGGGCAAAGCGTGAATCCTTGCGATACTCGAGTGGCGGAAACGGCAGCGCGGCGCACTTAACCTTTGAGCATTTTCTGCATACGGTGGGTTTGTCCGCGGAGCATATTCCCTATGCCGGCAGCGCGGCGGCGGCGATGGCGGTCATGTCGGGCGAAGTCGAAGCGGGCTTTCTGGGGGCGCCGCAGGCCGCGCAGATCGTGCAAAGCGGAAAAGGCAGGGCCATTGCAAGCTCGTCGCCCGAGCGGCTTCCCCAATTGCCCGACGTCCCGACGGTCGTCGAATCGGGCTATGCCGATTTTTCCGTGACGATTCCCATGTATCTGATGGTGCCGTCGCAAACCGATGCCGCCCGGATCCGTGCGCTTTATGAGGTGCTGGACCAGGTGTTTGATCAGCCGCAGGTTCAGGAAATGTATCACCGGATTCAGATGAGCCCTCGCCTGCTCGATCCCGAAGCGGCGCGGCGGCAGATCGAGGATGAACAACGGCGTTGGCGCGGGGTGATCGAGGCGGGCAAGGTGACGGTGGGTTGACCACGCGCCAAAACGAAGTTTCGACGTAGGCCAAGCGCAAGCCCCGTTCTTCATGAAGTCACGTCATCAATAGAGGAAGCTATGCTGACAGAAGCGGTGGAACAAAAATGGATTGCCTGTTTCAGGCAGGTGTTTACCTTATGCGCAGTCCGGCAGGGGACCGTTGCCGTCGTGCTCTCGGAAACGCTGTCGCGCCAGGTCAACGTCAAGCTGGCTGAGCTGGCTTTGCTCGATCTGGGAGCGCAGGTGTGCCACGTGACTTTGCCCTCGCCACCGCTTGCCGGGTCGGTGCCCTTGCGCTCCACGGGCACCAGCCTGGCCTTGCAGAACAACCGGGCGGCGTTGGCGGCGCTGACGCATTGCGAGATCGTGATCGATTGCACCATCGAAGGCCTGCTGCACACCCCGGAGCTGCGCGAGATTCTGGGCGCGGGCTCTCGGCTGATGATGATCAGCAACGAACATCCGGAAGTGCTCGAACGCCTGATGCCCGACCCCTCGCTGACTCCCCGGATCCAGCGGGGCGTAGAGCTGATCAATCAGGCTGAACGGATGGAGGTGAGCTCGGCGGCGGGAACGCGGTTGGCCGTCGATTTGCGCGACACACTGGGTCGAGGTTCACCGGGATATGTGACCGAACCCGGCAAAGTCTCTTATTGGCCAGCCGGTCTTTGCCTGTGCTTCCCTCGTGGCGGCAGCGTCGAGGGGACGCTGGTTCTGGACGTCGGGGATATGAATCTGACGTTCAAGCGCTACGTGGAAAGCCGCGTTGCCTTGCACATCGAGAACGACTTCATCATGTCGATCGAAGGCGCGGGCCTGGATGCCGAGTTGATGCGCAGCTACCTGGCGGCCTTTGGTGACCGCGAAGCCTATGGCGTTTCGCACGTGGGATGGGGCATGAATCCCGCGGCCCGCTGGGATTCGATGGTCATGTACGATAAAAACGATATCAACGCGACCGAGTATCGCGCTCTGGCGGGGACGTTTCTTTACTCCACCGGCGCCAACGAAGTCGCGCAGCGCTATACCAGCGGGCACTTCGACCTGCCCCTGCGCAATTGCACCATCAGGCTCGATGGGCAAGAGGTGATACGCGAGGGCGTGCTGCTGCCGCCTTTGGCATGAGGCCTGGGCGGCTTCGGGGGAGGCCGCCGGCGGAAGCTCAAGTCACCAGGTAGGCGTGGATCCGGACGACGTCCTGCGCGGGCCGGAGAGACTCGAAGCTGCCGATGATGATCCTGTTATTGAGCCAGCCATGCGAGGATTCTGACGGGGCTTCTATGGTCAGCGCCGAGCGGCGATATCCAGGCCCGGTGGGAAGATCATCGACCATGACCCTATTGCAAATCTGCAAGACGATGCCGTCGTCGAGCTGAATCGCGTAAGTGGCGCAGAGCCGGCGCCTGAAGGGCGTTTGCCAGACTTGCTGGTCAGTGCCGCCAGGCAGCACGACGCCATTCAGGTGCCGGCCCCCGACCGTGCCGCCCAGGATGTCCACCGCATAGCGATCGCCTTCGGGACTGCTGCCTTCGTAGCGGCGGGAGCCGACATCGACCGTGGCCGTGAAAAGATGTTCGAGGCGAGGGTGTGGGCCAAGGCTCATCTCGTGGCTCCGTGGCGCTGGAGGAAATCCAGAACGATGTGGTTGAACGCCGTGGGGTTGTCGCGGGCCATGCCGTGACCGGCGCCGGGAACCACCTGGCATTCGGCATGGACAAGAATGTCCGACAATTCGTCGTACACCACGCGATGGATGGCTGCCGTGGCCTCGCCACGCAACAGTAACACGGGGCATTCGATCGAACGAAGCTCATCGTCGGCCAATACTGGAAACTCGTTACTGGAGAGAGTCAGGTTGCGAATGGACGCGACGTTGCGCATCCGTGGCTCGACGGCGTCCGCCAACGATGCGCTGTTCGAAGCGAGGCCGGCAATGCCGCCGAGCATGAGTTCCAGGCCGAGACGATCGTCGCCCCGCGCAAACGCAAGGCGGGCGGGAATGCGAACCGTCTGGTCGAATTGTGCCCGCAAATGTCGCCCCGCCGGGGTGCGCTCGGCCAGGTATAACAAAGGGGGCTCGGCGAGTACCAAGGCCCGAACCGACGTGGGGCGCGCGAGAGCGGCCGCGAGCGAGGCGTAGCCACCGTAGGAAGCACCCACCAGGATGGCGGGCTCGGCACGCCAATGGGCCAGAAGATCGAGGAGATCCGCGGCCTCGGTCAGGGCGGAATGATCGGATGCCACCGGGAGGTTGTGGTTCGGGGCGCTGAAGCGGCGGCTATAGCTGATGGTCCGGTACAGGGCCCGAAAAGCGTCCCATTGCGGCGTCCAAGTCCAGAGATCACCCATCACACCATGTGCGAACACGACGGGCGAGCCGTCGCCGCCCTCCACGAAGTGGAATACCCGGCCATCGGTGAAGCGGCATTGCGAGATTGGCTCTCGCGCCAGGGCCGCTTCGTTCACCGCCGCTAGCGCCGCGCGCATCACTGGAAGGCTCCCAGCAATCCGACGAGCTGGGCGAACCGGGCTTTTTCGGCGGCGATACGGTCTTTGAACTGCGCTGGTTCCTGTGGCGCAACGGGGTTGCTGCCGGACGCAAGTTGCGACTTGACGAAATCGGGGTCTTGCTTGATGGCGGAGAGCGCTCGATTGAGCCGTTCGACGATAGGCTCGGGAAGGTTGGCCGGCCCGGCCAATCCAGCCCAGATTCCGACGTCCACCCCGCCTTGGGGCAGGGTTTCGTTGACGGTGGGAACGTCCGGCGCGGCGGTGGCTCTTGCGGCGGAAAGCACGGCCAAAGCTTTTAATTGACCAGTCTGGTGCGCACCCAGGACCCCTGGCAGCGCGACGATCGCCGCGTCGATCTGTTGGCCCAGAAGGTCATTCATCATCAAGGCGCCGCCGCGATAGGGAACGACGGTCACCTCGATGCCGGTGGCTTCGATCAGCATGGCGGCGGCCAGGGCTTGCAAGGATGCGATTCCCGTGACGCCCAAGGTCAATGGCTGACGGACACTTTTGGCCCGCTCGATAAAGACCGCCAAGGACTCGAGGCCCGAAGCAGGATGGACAGCGAGCGCCATCGCGGTATAGCCCACCTGGGAGATGGGCGTAAAGCTCTCGGGTTGATAGCCAGCGGCGTCGATGGTCAAGGGCGAGACGATCATGTCGCTGCTGGTGCCGTAGAGTAGGGTATAGCCATCGGCTTCGGAGCGGAGCACTTTCTGCGCACCCACCACACCCGAGCCGCCGCCGAAGTTCTGGACCACCACGCTGGTGCTCAGTTGCTCCCCCAGCTTCGCCGCCACGACGCGAGCCATATTATCGGCGGCACCGCCAGCGGCATAAGGCACGACGACAGTGATGGGACGCGTGGGGTAGGCGGACTCGTCGGCCACGGCCATTGTGAAGGGTAGCGCGATGCAGGCGGCGATGAGGCAGCGGCGCAGTAGGTGGCTCGGCATTCTTGTCTCCCGGGATCTGGACATGTGGAAAGCTCAGTCTAGAGAGCCAAGTAATTAAAATCCAATAGAATCAAAGCATCTCCGATTCAAAAATTTTATCGATCAGGGAGGGCGCCGGTGCTCGCCGACAGCCGCCTTCTCAAGGATCTACGAAAGCCATGACGCTATCTTCCCCCGGTACCATCGTGGCGCCACCGGTATCCGCCACCGTTCTGCACGGTCGACTTCAAGCCAGGGCGCGCTTTCGGCATTTGCAGATTTGGCTGCGCATCGCGGAGCTTGGCACCACCCACAAAGCGGCAGAGAGCCTGGGCATGACGCAGCCGGCGGTAACGCATGCACTGGCCGAGCTGGAGAAGTTGATCGGCGGCCGGCTGTTCTTTCGCCACGCGCGCGGCATGCGCCTGACCCCAACGGGCGAAATGCTGCTGCCAACCGCGCGCCGCATCCTTGCGGCCTTGGCGGATATCGCCGAGCAGTCCGCGTCGCTGGCCCATCATGCCGCGGGTTGCGTGCGCGTTGGCGCCATCGGAGGCGCCATTGCCGGCATTCTGGCCAGAACGCTGCCGGGCTTCAGCGCCCGGCATCCAGACGTTCTGGTTCAGCTCCGGGCCGCAAGCCCGGCCGAGCTCGAAGGGTTGGTGGCATTGCGCGAGATCGATCTCGCACTGTGCCGCGAGCCAGAGGTGATTCCGGAAGGCTGGGAGTACATCCGCTTGATGGACGACCGTTTCGTCATCGTCGGCGGCGCGAGGCATTGGCGGGTTCCGCTCAAAAACCCCAGCCCCGAAACCTTGGCCGAGCACACCTGGCTTGCCGTGCCGCCGGATACCGCCAGTGGCGCCGCGCTCGGAACTCTGTTCGAGAACGTCTCGCAATGGCCGAGATTTCGCCTCGTCAGCTCACGGCTTCCGGAGGTACTGTGGACGATGCTTCGGGCCGAACCCTTGTTGACCCTGGTGCCGCACAGCACGGCGTGGCAGCTCCTGGACGCCGGGCAACTGGTGGAGATTCCCACACTGAGGCCAATGAAGTTCTTGCCCTTGGGTATGCTGCTGCCGCTGGAGAACCGGGCCAGGGCGACGCAAACGATGGCGGAGTTTCTTCGGGAGGCGTGCGCCACGGCTTGAGGCCTCGCTGCGGGCGGATCTTGCACCTTCACGAAAGGCCGGGGCTCAGATCAGTGAGCGGCCCTCGTCCCGGGCCTTGCGCCACTCGCGGAAGAACGCGCGCACCAGAACGAACAGGACGCCGGCCACGACGACGGGGCCGCTGAGAATATAAAAAGTCAGAAGTGTTGGGCTCAAAATGGGCTCCTTGAAACGGAGTCGCCGGCTGGCGTGCAAACATATTTGTGCTGATAAATAGCCGCTTGTCGCCGAAGGACTCGGGGGTGAGAGTGAAGCCTCGGCCGCCTTGCCGAGGCGTATCCGCTGCTGCGAAGCAGGGCGTGAAGAACTCCGGCCTTTCGGCCGGAGCTTCTCCGCCACCATTCAGGGGAGCCTTCGGCTCCAGTAACTTTAGCCTCGCTTACCTCGCCGTGAACGACGAGGTTTGCGCTTAGGCGCGCGGTCAGGGGGTAACGCTGTCGAAGCGGCCGGTCCTGCGTGCGATCTGCTTGAAATCGAAGGCCTCGTGGTTGCGCAACGACAACAGCGTGCACAGGATGGCGCTGACCGCGTAGGCCAGCAAGGAGGCGGTAAGCACGGTGTATTGGTGCAGGAAACCGACACCGAACGGCAACACGGCCAAGGCCGCGAGGATGCCGATCACGCGTCCGACCTTCAGGCCGAAGAAGCCGAAGCCCATAAGCCCCGCGATGACGCCGACGCCGATCACCGCCAGAAGGTCGGTGGCCAGCGCCACCGGCCCCTGGAGTTCGATCCAGCCGAAACGTACCGGGAAGAACACGGCCAGGGCCGCGAGGACGGCGACGGTGAAGGCGAGGTTGGTCACCCTGTTCCAGTAGAAGCTGGAGATGACCGGAAACACTAGCGCACCCCAGATGGCGCCGACGAGGACGAGCAACTCGAGGATGTTGAAGCGTGCGCTGGCAAAATACAGGCCGAGCACGGTTGCCGCGATCATGGTGAGGCGGCCGATCAGCAGCATCTTCCTGGGATTGGCTTTCTTGGCGCCGGCCAGGTTGCGGCCATAGACGTCGGTCATCATGATGGAGGACAGGGCCGACAGATCCGAATCGGCGGTGGATGCCATGGCGCCGATGATCATGATGAAGAAGACGCAGAGCAGCGTGGTGTCCAGGTAGGTTGCGGCGAGCTGCGGCACCAGGTTGTTGACGTCGCCGTCCATGGGCTGGATCCCCAGATACAAGGCAATGACGCCCAGCATGCCGACGCCGATCACCGTTGCGCCGTAGCCGACGGTGGCGGTGATGAAGGTAATCTTGATCTTGTCCTCGCGCACCGCGAACAGGCGCTGCGCGATGGTCTGGTTGCCGATGGCATACGCCAGCACTGCCGCGATGTAGGGCGCCCCCTGGTTGAAGAATGCCTCGGAGGAGAAGAAGCTTTGCTGCTGCGGTGTGAGGTTGACCGCGCCGGTTTCGAAGATCGATGTGCCGCCGGCCAGGAAGAACACCGTGGGGACGATCAGCAGCACCGCGCCCAGCATGGCGCACACCTGGACGAAATCCGTGAGAATCGAGGCGCGCAGCCCCGACCACAAGGTATAGAGCAGCACGCCGCTGCCGATGATCAGGATGCCGGCGGAGAACGACAGCGGCGAGAGCATGGCGATGAGCGCGCCGCCGGCGATGAAGTTCGACGTCAGGCTGAGCACGCTGCCCAGGATATTGGATCCCGCCAGTATCAACTGGCTGGATCGGCCGTGGCGTGCGTGGAGGATCTCGGCCAGGGTATGCGCATGGGGCGCCAGCGTACGGATGCGCTTGCCAAAAGGATAGATGAACAGAATCATCAGCGCCCCCCACAAGCCGTAGTGGATGGGCCCGGATATGCCGTAGGTATAGCCCGAGGTGGCCGAGGCGTAGAGCGAAGCCGCCCAGATCCAGGTGGCCGTCATCGATGAGGCGGAGATGCCGAATCCGACCCGGTTGCCCGCCGTCATATAGTTATCGGCGTTTTCCCGTTTTTTGCCGATGGAGACCGAGATGAGAAATGTGCCGCCGAAGAAGGCGGCCAGCAGAAGAAGGGTAAGGGGAGTTCCAAGCGTATTGAGTTCCATGACACCTATGGAGAACGCATGGCAATACTTAGCCAGCACCGCAAGCACGGGCGGCCGAAGCGAGAGCCGTGATAGGCAGGCTCCCCCGACGCGCCAGCGTGGGGCGTGCTGGACTGGCTAGGTGTTGCCTCGCGCGGTTCGGGTGACAGCGCCCGGCTGCGAGCGTGCGCTGACGAATTGAACCGCCGGGTTGATGACCGGCAAAAAGGCCGACGAGGCAGCGCGACATGCCGCGCTGAAGGCGTGGGGACAATACCCACAAAGCTCGTGTCATGATTGACACAATGGGGCGGATCCTAACATATTTGTGGTGTTATGACAACAAATCTGACGTTCAGCACGCCAATGTCCCGGCGTGGCCCGCGACGAGCCTGAAGAAAATATGCCTATATTTTCCGAGGAGAAGCCCGGGCTCGAAAGCTGGATTGCGCCCAGGCAAAGAAAGCGCGGGCTCGGTCTTCGGCGTGGGAAGCGGGTACACTGGACCTTCCGTGTCAGCACTTGAGCTTCAAAGGTCCGACGTTGGCGCAAGTCAAAAAACCCGATATGCGCGAAGCCATTCTCGAGGCGGCTTTCAGGCTTTTTGCGCAGCAAGGCTACAACCAGACCAAGATGTCGCAGATTGCCGGCGAGGCCGGCATGACGCCCGGCAATCTGTATCGCTACTTCGACTCCAAGCTGCTCCTGTTATATGCCATCTACACGCCATGGCTACGGCAGAAGCTCGACGAACTAAGCGTTTCCGTCCAACGATGCCGGACTCCCAGGGCGAGGCTGAATCGTTTGTTCACGGGCTTGTGGCAAGACATTCCCCTGTCCGATCATTCGTTCGCCAATACCCTTATGGAGGCGCTGACTGCGACGCCCAGGGATGGGGGGAAGATGACTGACTCGTTGGCACAGGTCGAGGAGTTCGTCCGCGCCATGCTGGAAGAATACTTGCCTCCGGATCGTCTCCAGATCGTATCCCCCGAACTTCTGGTCCACGTGGTGTGGATGGCATTCGATGGCTTCGTAATCAACATCCGTATTGGGGATCGGCCCAATGTGGCCGCGATTGCCGGCATGATGACTGACCTACTGCTGGGCGCGTCGGAGTCCACCTAATGACGGGTGCGTCAGTGACTATGGCAAGGTCAGGGTGCGCATCGCGTAGTGCAGGTTGCCACCTGTGAACGCGGGAAACGCCTCGAAGTCCTTGCGCATCTCGTGTCGAACATCTGAAAAATTGGCGGCGGTGAGAGCCTCCGGGCTATCGAATACAAGCTTGTTTCGCTGCATATAGTGCACGCGAGTCCATGGCAGCGCGTCGAGCCAATCCACACGGGTAAAGATCTCGATCTCACGGATACCGTCAAAGCGGGTCATGATCTGCGGATGGTGACTCAAGTAATAGTTGATCCATTCGCCGAAGTTCTCGGCTTCGCCGGGATAATGGACAAGGTAGCTGCAGGGCAGGGTGCTGGGGTCGGTTTCGAATTGGGGATTGGGAGTGGCGAAAGGTCGGACCACCATGGCCTGTTGTTCCACGGCGCAGTTCTCCAGACTTGCCCAGCGTCCATTCGCCATGGCCTGCAGGTGCCCGTTGACGGTCAGAGTAGCCTCGAGATCCGAGAGCGTTGCAAAGTCTAGTTGCAAGGCGAGTGTCGGTGACGGGCCGTCGTCGATGTAGAAATCTTTGGAGGTGCTGGGAGTGTGTATGTGGGCTCGCCGCAGGCGAGGCGTAGACCGAACGATTTCCAGAATGCCGGCATGATCATCCTCGCTGATCTTGGTCGCGGACCTTGGGTCGCGAAAGGTGAGGAGGTAAGCGAAATGCATGAGGTTCCTAAGCAAGTGCAGGTAGATTAAGAGCTCGCTGCGGTGCTGCGGCGAGCCGCAGGATTCAATTTGGCTTCAAGCCAATCTCGCGAATGACCGCTTCAAGGCGCGTGGCTAGTTGGGCGGTGGTCTCCGCGACTTCGCCGGGGCTACTGACGCTGGGCTGGAGTCCGGCCGTTGTAAGACGTTCAACAATCTCCGGGTCGCTCATCACTTTTCTTAGACTGGCGTTGAGGCTGGAAATGGTGGGTTCGGGCGTGCCGCGTGGCGCATAGATGGCAAAGGATACCGGCAGGAGCAAGGGCTCGTCGAATCCAAGTTCGCGCATGGTAGGGACATTGGGCATCATGGGATGGCGCTCGTCGCCACCGGAGGCGAGGACTCGCAGTTTGCCGGAGTTCAGATGCGGGATAACGACTTCGGGGCCGCTGATGACCGCGTCGGTATTACCGGCGAGAACATCCTGCATGGCTGGAGCCATGCCGGTGTATGGGACGTGCGTGAAGCTAGTGCCTAGAGCGCGGGCAATGAGCTCCATGCTGAGATGCATGCCGCTGCCGACTCCTGAACTGCCAACGGTGATCTTGCCAGGATTGGCGCGGGCGTACGCGACCATCTCCTCCCACGTTTGATAGGGTGTGTCGTTGCCAACGACGAAGAGAAAACTCAGCTTGGCGACATCGCTGACGCCCGTTATGTCCTGAGGGTCATAAGGCAGCTTGTCGAAGAGGAGCGGATTGGCGGCCACCGTGGTCCGGTCGACCAGCAAAAGAGTTTTCCCGTCGGGTTTGGCCTGGCTGACCACTCTGGTGCCGATGGTGGCGTTGGCGCCAGGCCGGTTCTCGACGATGACGGTCTGATCGATGAGGGGCGCCAACTTCATGCCGACGACGCGCGCGAGCATGTCGGCGGCGCCTCCGGGGGGTGCGGTGATGACAATGGAAGTGGGGGAGGATGTCTGCGCGGTGGTGGCCAGGGGAACGCAGGCCATCAGACACAAGGCGGTCGTGCGGGATAAGCGGGACAGGATACCAGGCATACATCACTCCGGGAGCGGTTGAACGAGGGGGTGGGAAAGGAAGGAGGCTCTTGGACCCTGGAGCCAGGCCGGCTGCGGCATTGAGATTCAGGAGCCCGGGATCGAATGAGAGCGATAGCGTCTTTTAATAAATGAAGTTCATTTTTAGATGGTATAGAAAGCCTGTCAGGCTTGCCAATCTAGGGGAAACCCTGTCTGGGATGTCCATCGTTATTTGGTGAGACATTTGAGGATTGTCGCCATTTTTCATTACTTTCTGTTACGGACTTAATAGTGAACAATATTTACTTATGGATGGCGGCTGCCTATGATGATCGCCAGGTTGTGAACGTCAGCACACAACATACTCGTAGGAGAAAAGCATGTCGTTGGACACAGCGGAGATCCGATCGCTGATCCGGGAGGGGCACGTGCACAAACGCGTCTACACCGATCAGGCGGTTTTCGATCTGGAGATGGAAAAGATTTTTGGCAATGCGTGGCTCTACGTCGCCCATGACAGCCAGTTGCGCAAGCCGGGCGACTTCGTCCGCTCCCGCATGGGCAAGAACGAAGTGATCGTCACCCGTGATCATGACGGCGCGATTCATGTCTTGAAGAATAGCTGTCCGCACCGGGGCGCCACCGTGTGCAGCGATAAGCGGGGCAATGTGCGCAACCTGGTGTGCGGCTATCATGCCTGGGCCTTTGCGCTGGATGGCACGCTCAAGGGCTTGCCTCATCCTTCCAGCTATCCAGAGGACTTCATCATCGGCGCCCGGGAGAACTCCCTGGGCCGTGCGCCGCGCGTCGAGGTCTATCGGGGTTTTGTCTTTGCCAGCCTGGCCGAGAGCGGGCCGTCGCTTCGCGAGTTTCTGGGGCCCATGCTGCTTGCCATCGACAACCTCGTGGATCGCGCGCCGGAAGGCGAGATAGAGCTGTGCGATACCGGTTTTCAACTGGAGTACCGCGCCAACTGGAAGATGCACCACGAGAACGCCAACGACACGATTCATCCCGGCGTGGTGCACGAATCTTCGGTGACCACGGCGAATCGCAACAAGAATCCCGACACCGGCTTCGATGACGGCCAGACCCGGCAAATGATGCGTGCCAACGGCTTCGGCAAACGGGAGTGGGAGAGCATAGAACAGTATGCCTTGCCCAATGGCCATAGCTATATGGGCGGGATCTACCAGGAAGGTGTGCTGGTGCGCCAGGAAAACGACCCGACGCAAGCCGAGTACCTCGCCGCCTTGAAGGATGCCCATGGCGCACAGCGTGCGGCGGAGATCCTGGAGATCAACCGTTTCAACAACTTGATCTACCCCAATCTCAATATCAATGCCCAGTACCACCAATTGCGTGTCGTGCATCCGGTGGCGCCGGATCGCACCATGGTGTTCGCCTATTGCTTCCGCTTGAAGGGAGCGCCGGAAGGCGTATTTCATCGGGCGGTCCGCTTCCTCTCGAACCTGAGTTCTCCAGCCTCGATGATTTTGGGCGACGACGCGGGTATTTTTGAAAGCTGCGATGTCGGCCTCACCCGCAGCGACGGCGTTGAATGGGTCAACGTACAGCGCGGCCTGGGATTCGACCGGCCGCACGACGAAGGGGGCGTGTCGTCCGCGGCGACGGAGGCTCCGATCCGGACTCAGTTCACGGCCTGGCTGGATTACATGACGCAAGCTTGAGAGAGGAGCCACCGAACCATGACCTACACTGCCCTTGCCATGGAGCAATCCAACCCTTGCATGGCGGCCATAGACTCGCGGGAAGCGCGGGATTTTCTCTACCACGAGGCCCGGCTTCTGGATCGCGGCCAGTTCGACGCATGGCTGGATCTGTTCGACGAGGACGGCATCTATTGGGTGCCGACACGGTCCGAACAAGCCGATCCGCTCGGCATGCCATCCATCATCTATGAGAACAAGGATGTGCTGGCGATGCGGGTGAGTCGCCTGATGCATCCCAGAACGTACAGCGTGCATCCGCGGCCCCGCACCACGCACGTCGTCGGCAACGTGCATCTTCTCGACGATACCGCGGCACCCGACGGCTCCTGCGCGGTGGCCTCGGTATTCATGGTGCACGAGTATGTAGCCGAGCGGCGGCGCCTGTTCTCGGGCTTGTGCGAACATCGCTTGCGTCGGGATGCCGCCGGCAAGCTCAGGATACTGGCCAAGCGTGTGGACCTGGTGGATGCCGAAGCAACCCATTCCGCCTTTCTGATTCCCTTTTGAGACGACGGAAAGGACATGGCTAGAATCGTCGATATCATCGAACGCACGATCCAGGTGTCATCGAGCATGCGCAACGCCGACATCGGTTTCGATGAGATGACGGCCACCGCGCTGGTGGTGGTGTCCGATGTGATGCGGCAGGGCAAGCCGGTGGTGGGGCTGGCTTTCGACTCCATCGGCCGCTATGCGCATGGCTTCCTCGTCAACGAGCGCATGGGGCCGCGGCTGTTGTCGGCCGATCCCTCGCTGTATGCCTGTGCCGACGGACCCGGCATCGATCCCCTCCGGGCCTGGAGCGTCATGATGCGCAACGAGAAAGCTGGCGGCCATGGCGAGCGGGCGGGAGCCGTGGGCCTGCTTGACGCAGCCCTCTGGGACCTCCAGGCAAAGCTGCTCGATCAGCCGCTTTGGAAGATGCTGTGCGATCGATTCCCCGGCGCGTCGCAGCCCGATCGCGTGACCGTGTACGCCAGCGGCGGTCATTATCAAGCCGGCGAGGCCCCGCAACGCCTGCGCGATGAACTGTGCGCCTACCAGGATCTGGGGTATCACCACTTCAAGATCAAGGCCGGTGGAGCGTCCGGCGGGATCGACCAGACCCGTATCGAAGCCGCCTTGTCGGCGTTGACGGCGGGCCAGACGCTCGCGGTCGACTTCAATGCGGGGCTTCAGTCTCAGACTGCGGATGCGGCCATCGAAGGTCTAGCGGGCTACGGTCTCGCCTGGATCGAGGAGCCGGTGGACCCGCTGGATTACCGCTTGTTGGCGCAGCTGCGCGCACGCCATCCCATGCCGATGTCCACCGGCGAGAATCTGTTCTCGCTGGCCGATGTCCGGAATCTGCTGCGCCATGGCGGCCTGGACTCTACGCGTGATTTCATTAATGTGGACATTTCGCTCAGCTACGGGATCCCGGAGTATCTCCGCATTCTCGATCTTGCGGCGCAGGCCGGATGGGCGCGGCGCGCTTTCGTGCCCCATGCCGGCCATCTGTTCGCGTTGCATGTGGTGGGGGGGCTGGGGCTGGGCGGCCATGAAACGGCGCCCAGCCATCCCCTGCTGGGCGGGTTTCCCGCGGGCAGCACCCTGGCCGACGGCATGTTGTGCTTGCCGGATGCGCCCGGCGTCGGCTTCGAGGCCCATGCCGGCCTCTGCAAGGTATTTGAACCCATGCTTCGTCCCTGAGGCGCGCCCCGGGCGGAGCAATTTTTCAAGGAGTGGAATCCATGGCCAAACTCAGACACGTTGCAATCCAGGTACCCAACCTGGAGCGTGCGGCGAAGTTCTACGAGGAGTCGCTGGAGCTGGTTCGCGTTGCGGAAGCAAAGTCGCCGATCGGCAATGCCATCATGCTGTCGGACGGCACCGTGAACCTGACGCTGCTCAATTTTCCCGAAGGCAAGGGCGGACAGTTGCACGGGCCGGATTGGGCCGGGCTGCATCATATCGGCTTCGTGGTGGACGACGAAGAGGTGACGGCGCAGCGTATCGCCGATGCGGGAGGCCGCTTCTTCATGCGCATACCCGAGGGGTATCCGGGCGTGGACGCCGAAGCGAAGTTCAAGGATCCGTTTGGCATTGTGTTCGACATTTCCGAACATATCTGGACGATCGAATCCAAGAGCGGCGATGAGGCGGCGCACGGCCACGAGCAACGATCCTGATACGACCGATAGCATTGCGCGAAACGACATCATGCCAACCATTTATCAGTTCGATCTCAGCTTTGAAGACAATGCCAGGCAAGGGCCGAGGTTTGACGGCCCCTGGCCGCGCGTGCCCGAGGTTCCGGGCAAAACCTTTCTGGGCCTGCCGGTGAACTCGCGTTACGGCATCGCCGCGGGGCCGGGAATCAATTCGCGGTGGCTGGAGTGCTATGGCCGGCTGGGGTTCGATATCCTGACCTATAAAACCGTGCGCCTGGTGGAGCGCCTGGCGCATCCGGCACCGAACTTCACGTATCTCGAGGCCGACGCAAGCGCCGCCGCCGAGGCGGCGCTCGGCATCGGCGCGGCCGGCTCGGCTCTGCCGCCCGAAGTGGCCTGGACGGGAGGGTCGATCGGGACGCCGTCCTCGGCACCGGCCTTCTGGCAGGAGGACATCGCCGTGGCCAAGGCGGGCTTGGGCTCCGGGCAGGTGCTCATCGTATCCGTGATGGGAACGGCAAGCAGCGGGATGAGCCGGGATGCCTTTGCCAACGAGTTTGAAACTCTCGCGGGCATGGCCAGGGAGGCGGGGGCCGACGTTGTCGAGGGCAATCTGTCCTGTCCCAATGTCACGGCCGAAGAGGGACAGGTCTATCTGGATACGGCGCTTTCCGCGCAGATCGCACAGGCTTTGCGCCGCGGCGCCGGCGGCCTCCCGACGCTGCTCAAAGTCGGCCATTTGGGTCCGGAAATGAGTGCTTTCTTGCGCGCCGTCGCGCCTCACGCCAGTGGCGTAGTGATGGCCAATGCGTTGGCGCGGCCTATCCTGGATCGGTCGGGGGCCCCATATTTCGGTTCCTCTCGCCGCATGGCGGGGGTGCATGGGGCGGGCATCCACCATTTATCCCTCGATTGTGTGCGCGAGGCCAGGGCCATCATCGATCGCGAGCGACTCGGGCTGGAGGTGGTCGGCGTGGGCGGCGCGAGCACGCCGGAGCGGGCGGCGGCCTTTATCGAAGCCGGAGCCTGCGCCGCCCTCGTCGCCTCGTCGGCCTTCATTGCGCCATTCTCGGCGTGTGTGCTCAAGGAGCAACGCCCCGATATTTGAGCCGTGTTTCAGCCACGATCAGCTACCAGCGCGTCCGCCAGCTTGCCCAGGTAGCGTTCCCGCTTGCGCGCCTTGAGTTTGGCCAGGTCGACGCGGATCAGGCCATCCACGCTGTTGCTGAAGGCGGGGTCCACGCCGAACGCCAGGAAGCTCACGCCGCCCGGCTCGCAAAGCTCCACGTATTGTTTGTACAAAACGGGAACGCGGGCTCCCAGACGATCGAGCTCGCCCCGCAACACCTTCATCGCGGAGTCCGCATCCAGCGAGCTGAATTCCGGCGGCTGGGCCGTATAGCGAAAGGGGTGGGCGGATTCCGCCAGTTGCCGGGTGTCGCCGAAGTAGCGGCTGTAATAGCCCACCAGCCATTCCCGGGCTTCGGCGGGCAGGGTGGCGCTGATCGAAACCGGGCCGAACAGGTAGCGGACGTCCGGGTGGTGGCGCAGCCAGGCGCCGATGCCGTACCAGAGATAATCCAGGCTGCGGCTGCCCCAATAGGCCGGCGCGACGAAGCTGCGGCCCAGCTCCACGCCGTGCCGCACCATGTCGTGCAGTTCCGGCTGAAAGCGAAAAAGGGAGGTGCTGTACAGGCCTGCCATGCCGCGCTCAGCCAGGATGCGCGCCCCCGGCGCGGCGCGATAGGCGCCCGCGATCTCGCAGGCCTGATCATCCCAGAGCACGATATGGTCGTACCAGGTGTCGTAGCGGTCGGTGTCGGCTCGCCGGCCGGTGCCTTCGCCGACGCTGCGGAAGGTAAGCTCGCGCAGCCGCCCGATTTCGCGCAGCAGGGCTGAGTCGGAGCCCAGTGGGCCGGCGTGGATGCGCTTGCCGTCGGCCGTATTGCCCAGCAGAGGGAGTTGCTCGATTTCGCCACGCAGGATTCGCAGACAGGGCCGGTGTCCCACCGGTTGCGGGGCCCGCCATTCCGGCGTGGGGCGCGAGAGCGTGTCCACCGCGCGTCGGACGGCCTGGCTGGCGGTCCTGCGGTCGCGTTCGGCTCCCGGCAGCTCTTCCGCGGGGCAGGGGGCGCCGGCGCGAATGGTGAGGCGGGCGCCGCGCCGCGCGAACAGCTCCCGTGGCAGTAGCGCCGTGCCCAGCGGCTTGTAGAGGGCGGAGGCGCCGTAAAACAGCACGGAGTTGCGGCCCTCGATGCGCATGGGCAGGATGGGCGCGCCGGCGCTTTGCGCCATGCGCACGAATCCCGGCCGCCAAGGGCCGTCCTGCAGACCGCGCCAGTCGAGCCTGGAAACCTCGCCGGCTGGGAAAATGATCACCGCGCAATCCTGTTCCAGGGCCTGGCGCACGGCGGTCAGTTGGGTCGCGGAGGCGCGTCCCTCGAATACCGGTACCGGAATCAGAAGATCGTCGATACATCCCAGCCAGCCCAGCACCTCGTTGCCGATGACGCGGACGTCGCGCCGCACGCTGCCGACGCAGGCGAGCAGGGCCATGGCGTCGATACCGCCCATGGGATGGTTGGCCGCGATCACGACCCGGCCCTGTTCGGGGATGCGCTGGCGCTCGACGGGATCGATCAGGTAGCGGCAGTCCAGGTGTTCCAGAGCGGCCTCGATCATGGCGAGGCCACGCAAATGCGCGTGTTCGGCGAGAAACGATTCGATCTGGTCGAGGCGGGCAACTTTGGCGAAGCGCCGCAATAGCGGCTGCGCCAAGCGTGCCCGCCTGCCCTCGAACCAATGGGGAAAGCGGGACTCGACCCGCTCCTGCAGCTTGAGCATTGCATTTCATCCAACGGCATGATGATCTGCGAACACTAGGCCCTGGATGTTGCAGCCGCGTGAAGTTGCCTCGCGGACGACGGCGATGTGGCGTCGGACTGACCACCCGCCTAAGCACAAGCGGGCCCACCTCGCGGCCTGCATGCCGCTCGGATTCGCCAGGCCGGCAACCGTCCATCAGGACGGTTGCCTGTCCAGGCTCATCCTTCCAGCTCGAGATCGATCAGGATGAATGCCATGCGGCATACCCGGTTGGAGCGGTTCGACCAACTGTGGTTGGTGGCGCGCTGCACCAGCACGTCGCCAGGGCGCATCAGGCGCTCTTCTTTGTCGAGCACGGCATGGATTTCGCCTTCCAGGCAGATGGCGTAATCCAGGGTTTGTGTTTTGTGGAACCAGAAGTGGCGAGCCGGATCGGCGGGGCCGCTGGCCCGGACCTTATTGTCGTCGATGAAGCGCGCCAGGCGGGCATGATCGTATTGCGCATCCGGCGGGAATTCGGCGATACGGAACACCGTGCCGCGAGGCGAATGAAAGCCGAATGGATGTCCCGCGGGGGCGGGATCGGCGCCGGGCGCGGCGGCCTCGCCGGTGGCCCAGATCACCTGCGCCTGTGGCAGGCCTGGTTCGGTGACGCGGTTTGGCGCCGGGCCATCGAACACGAAATAGGAGCGGCCTTCGGCGTCTTCGCCGGTCACGAAGCGGCGTGTGCCGACGGGGGATTCCGGATCGCTTCTCGAGGATGTCATGGATCGAGCCTTGTTATTAAAACGATACGAATCGTTCCATAAAATAAATGACCAGTCAATATGAAAAGACCAGGGCCGGGTAAGGACTTTCCCTGAGTGCTCGAATGGTTGACAGCAGGCAAAAGCAGTCCTTAATATACGAGACGATACGGATAGTTTTAGATAAGGGTGGCGCAAGCGCCCCCTGCCCATGGGAAAACGAACGAAGAGGAGACGCTTCGATGAAACGACGTACTGTCTTGCAGATGCTGGCCGCCGCCGGGCTGGCGCCGCTGGCCGCTGTCCGTGCCGGCCCGGACGACGGGAAACCGCTGAACTTGCTGGTGGGTTTTGCGCCAGGGTCCGTGCCCGACATCGTGGCGCGCGTGGTGGGTAAGCATTTGTCGGAGCACCTGCATCGGCCGGCCATCGTCGAGAACCGCGGAGGCGTCGGCGGCCAATTGGCGCTGTCCGCGCTCAAGCAGGCGCCTGCCAACGTGGCGCCGTTCGCGCTCACGCCCTTGGCCGCGCTGACGCTCTATCCCTTGACCTACGCCAACCTGCCGTATGACGTTGCCACGGATCTCGTGCCGGTGTGCAGTGTTTTCGCCATCGATTTCGCCCTGGCGGTGGCGGCGGATCATCCGGCGCAGACCTTGCAAGAGTTCGTCGACTGGTGCAAGGCCAACCCGGGCAAGGCCAGCATCGGCAACCCGGGGAGCGGGTCGTCGCCGCATTTCGTGGCCTGGGCCTTCGACGCCGAGGCCGGGTTGAACGCCCAGCATGTGCCGTATCGTTCGCCGCCGCAGATCGCGAACGAGGTGGTGGGCGGCACGCTGGCCGCCGGCATGGCGTCGGTGCCGTTGTTTGCCGAGTTGATCAAGGGCGGACGCCTGCGCGTCCTGGCCACCACCGGCGCCGAGCGCAATACGTTTTATCCGCAAATACCCACGTTTATCGAAGCGGGCTATCCCAGTGTGGTTGGCCGGGAGTGGTTCTGCCTGGTTGCTCCGGCGGGGACGCCGCGCGCGGAGATCGAGGCTCTGACCGCGGCAATGCGCGAGATGAGCAAGAACGAAGAAGCCAAGGCCACCCTCGCGCTGCTTGGCTTCACGCTGGAAGTGAACGATGCGGCCTGGGTGAGCGAACGCATGCGGGAGGAGGCGGAGTATTGGCGGCGCATCGTCGAGCGTACCGGCTTCAAGGCGCAATAACCATGTGAGCAAGGCCGGCGCCTCGGTCGTCGCCTTGCGGCGGCGCGCGCCCGGGCCGGTGTTCCTGGCATTCAAAAGTTTTTATCAACCTAGGAGCGTGGGCGGTAGGAACCGCCTCTCGGTAAAATAGCAGCCATGCCGACGACCTATCGCCCCTACACTCCCGATCAACTGTTGCTGCTGCCGTGCTCGCTGAAGGACTGGCTGCCCGAGGG
>JALOAI010000001.1 GCA_023228945.1 Pigmentiphaga sp.
GCTTTCACGGCCCGCTGACGCATCGCCTGCAGCGTATGGTGGTCCAGCTTTCGACCGTCTGTGTCACGTTTCGATTTCATCCCACATTATCTCAATATGTGGCTTTACTTTCAAGAAGGTTAGTAAAAGGTCGCAGCACGTTGTTGCGCGAAAAAGCAGTCTGCACGTGGGGGTGGCGCGGCACGCGCCGGTTGTGGCATCGTGCCGCGAGGATCGCCAATGCCTTGTTGGCATTGAGCAAAGCGCGTGCCTCGCTCGCTTGGCTGCGACAGCCTTGGATGGGGGTAGCGCATGAGCCGTAACGATGATGACCATTTTCGCATCCGCCCAAAGGCGTCCAAGCAGCGCGGCGACGCCTTCATCAGCCAGGTGTTGCGCCAGACGAGCAAGGCTGGCGTCAAGGCCGCCAAGGCGGGCCATCGACCTGGTGCCCGGCTGGGGCGCGGCCACACGGCGGCGCGCTTTACCGGCGCTTCGCTGACCGCTGCTTCCCGGCGCGTGACCATCAAGACCCGGCTGGTCAATCTCGCCAAGGCCAGGCCACGTTCAACGGCTACGCACCTGCGCTATATCGAGCGTGAAGGCGTGGGGCGCGATGGCGAACCGGGCAACGCCTATGGCCCGGCGACTGATGATGCCGACTTGGCTGCCTTTGAGGAACGTGGCCGCGAGGACAGGCACCAATTTCGCCTCATCGTCTCGCCCGAAGATGCCGAGCAGCTTGATGACCTGCGCACCTATACGCGCCATCTGATGGACCGCATGGAAGCCGATCTGGGCACCCAGCTGGAGTGGGTGGCGGTCGATCACTGGAACACCGACAACCCGCATACGCACGTCGTCTTGCGCGGCAAAGCCGACACCGGAGAAGACCTCATCATCTCTCGCGACTATATCGGCCAGGGCATGCGCGAGCGGGCCTCGGAACTGGCGACCGAATGGTTGGGGCTGCGCACCGAGCTGGAGATCCAGCGCAGCATGGCCCGCGAAGTGGATCAGGAGCGATGGACGGGGCTGGATCGCACTTTGCAGTGCGAGGCGGCGGATGGCCTGGTTCGCACGGCGCGGCTCGAAGCGCAGCCCCGACTGCAACGCCAACGCTTGCTACTGGTGGGACGCCTGCAACGCTTGCAGCGCATGGGGCTGGCGAGCGAAATGCAGACTGGCGTCTGGGCCGTCCATGCTGATGCCGAATCCACTTTGCGGGCAATGGGCGAACGCGGCGACATCATCCGCACCATGCAACGGGCCATGAGTGGTAAGCAGCGCGAACTGGCTGTGTTCCAGCCCGGCGAAGATGGCCGCACTGTTGTTGGGCGCGTGGCGGGCAAAGGGTTGGCTGACGAGCTGTACGACAAGGGTTACTTGATCGTCGATGGTACCGATGGCAAGGCGCACTATGTCGCGCTGCCGCCCAGGACGGAACTGGAGCATTACCCGGCGGGGGCAGTGGTGGAGGTTAAAGGGTCGAACGCCGTGCGGGCGGCGGACAAGACCATCGCCGCGTTGGCCGTCGATGGCCTCTACCGCACCGATCATCATCTGGCGGTTGCCAAGGCTCAGCCGCACCCCGACCGTGCTCCTCACGAAGTGGTCGAAGCTCACGTGCGACGGCTGGAAGCCCTGCGCCGCGCTGGTCTGGTGGAGCGATTGGACGAAGGCGTCTGGCAAGTACCGAACGACCTGCCTGAACGTGGTCGCCAGTATGATGCACAGCGTCGGGGCGGCGTGGCGGTGGAATTGAAATCGCACCTGCCCATTGAGAGACAGGCCCGTGTGATCGGCGCGACCTGGCTGGATCAGCAACTGATCGGTGGCGGCAAGGGGCTGGGAGACTTGGGTTTTGGGAGCGACGTTAAGGATGCCTTGCAACAGCGCGCCGGCTTCCTCGCCGAACAAGGGCTGGCCGAGCGGCGTGGACAGCGTATGATCCTGGCGCGCAACCTGTTGGGAACACTGCGCAATCGGGAGCTGACGCAGGCCGCACAGGATATTGCCACCGAAACCGGTCTGGAACATCGCCCCGTGGCTGACGGCGAGCGCGTGGCCGGTATCTACCGGCGCAGTGTCATGCTCGCCAGCGGGCGCTACGCCATGCTTGATGACGGGATGGGATTCAGTCTGGTGCCGTGGAGGCCGGTGATCGAGCAACGGCTGGGGCAACAGATTGCCGCGACCATGCGCGGCGGTGGAGCGTCTTGGGAAATTGGGCGACCGCGGGGGCTTGGCGTTTCGTAACTACAGATGAGCTGCCCTCAGGTCGCCGCCATAAGATGCTTGACATGGGCACGGGCTTCGTCGGTGGTACAGGCCACACGAGCCGGTACGCGATAGACTTTTTCCAGAGGTGCCAGCATAGCTTGCAGCGCAGGTACGGCACTGGTGTCTTCGCACATCAGCACCATACCGCGGCAATGCGTGCTGAAGGCGTTGCGGTGAGCTTTCAACCACAGCACAGTTTTTTTGCGACCGTCGGGATCTCCCTGTTCATCCGGAGCCGGCAGCCGCTCGTAGACCAACACGAAATCCTTTTCTGCCAGCATCAGGGTTTCCATATCCGCCAGCCACTGATCAATCTGAGCGGCGGATGATGGGAACTCGTGTACGCGCGCCACGGGCAGTGCGGACGAATCCAGGAACTGGGTCGAACAGGCTGACCGGGTACCTTCCTCCAGCATAGCCAACGCACCGACGATTAGCGCGTGAACGCCTTGTATAAGCTCTTCCTCCATCTCGGCTTCTTCCGCTGCACGGTCTGCTTGCACAATAGGTTCCTGGCCAGCGACCGAATACACCGTATCGGCCACGGCAAGGCAGTGAAACGTCACCGTGGCAAGCAGCCAGCGCGCCTGTTCCTTTGATATTCCGTAGGCATCGGCGATGTGACGCTGGTGCCCGTCGATCTTGGCGAGCATGGGCTGCGTTGCCGCTAGCCTGCGGATCACGTAGGGCGTCAGTCCTGGGTTTGCCTTGACGAACTCCCGCACGGATGTGGTGAACACGATGAGGTACTCCTTCAATCCGCCGCGTGTGCTGCCCTGGGCCTGAGGAATCTGCCAGCGGCAGAAAATTTCCTCCGCGACAAGATGTTTGAGTTTTTCAAGACTGGGTACGTGTTTGTAGAGCGCCATATGGCTGATGCCCATTGCAGCGGCAACGCCGACGAAGGTGATATTCGGCAGGCCGATCTCGATGCCGGCGTCGGCAATTCGTTTGTGTGTGATGGTCCGGGGGCGTCCGCGCGTTGCGGGGCGCTTTGTTGTTCTCATGTCTATTCCTTGGTGAGTGGCGGCTGCTATGCAGCCACTTTAACCTGTTTGCACAATTTAGTTTAGTGGCTTCAACTAATTCAATATTTAGTTTATAGTGATGCAAGTAATTCTCACTCTCATCTTCTGCGATGCCTCAGAAAGGGGTAGCCGACCACACCATGCGTTCCGGGGGTCTCGCTTTCTCCGTCGCAGGTGCAGGGTGCGATAAGAGCCTACCTATCTGAATTTACGGAAGTTTATTGTTCATGAGCACTCGTGATGCAGCCGCAGCCATACCTCGGGAACCTGGCCCGATCAACCAAATATTGAATCCCATACGGGGGCCACTGATCGTCGCCGCCGTGATGGCCGCTGTAGGCACGATGCTCACGCTCGCACCGCTGGCGGGCATTGCACATATCGCCAAGATTGTGCTCGACGCTCCCGCACTAGGCGGAGCGTGGTCAACAGAAGCACAGGGTGAAATCTGGTGGACGGCTATCGTCAGCGTAGTGAGCATGCTTGTTGGCATGGCACTCGTGTCCGCAGGAGAACTGACCGCACATCAGGCCGACAACCGCCTCACGCGCCGCCTGCGCCTGGCCGCCACACAACGCTTGGCCCAAGTGCCGCTGGGCTGGTTCACCAACCGAGCGTCGGGCGAAGTCAAACAGGCGATGCAAGATGACATCGCCACGCTGCATAGTCTGACTGCGCATTTCTACACAGCCGTGGGGCGTGCCGTGGGCGCGATTCTGATCTCAGTCATCTATCTGTTCATTCTGGACTGGCGCATGGCCGTGGTCGCACTGTTGCCATTCCCTGGTTTTTTCCTGTTCCTGCGTCACGCCATGAGCTCCAGCGGAACGAACATGCAGGAGTTTGTCGCCCGACTTGGACGCATCAACAGTGCAACAGTCGAGTTCGTCAGCGGCATCCCAGTAGTCAAAGCCTTTGGCGCCAGCGGCCAGGCCCATAGCGGCTATCAGGAAGCGGTCGATGCCTTTGCCAAGGCGTTCGTTGGCTTCACCCGCCCCCTCGTAGCGACGATGGCCCATGCCCACGCAATGATCGCACCGGTCACCGTGCTGGGAGTGGTGCTGTCCTTTGGTGCACTGTTCACGAGTCTGGGCTGGATTGCTCCCGTGGACGTGCTGCCCTTTGCACTGGTGGCTCCGGGCATCTGCGCGCCGCTGCTGTTGCTGCACACGCTGCTGCACGATCTGGGCGGCGCTACCGGTGCCGCGCAACGTGTGCTGGCGCTACTGGAAACGCCTGTGCTGGAGCCACTTTTACCCGATCAGCAGCAAACACCCGCAGGCCACGAAGTGCGCTTCGAGAACGTGGGTTATGCCTATGACGGCGGGCATCAGGCACTGTCGGACGTCAGTTTCACGCTGGAGCCGGACACGGTGACGGCTATCGTCGGCTCGTCGGGCTCAGGCAAATCGACGCTGGCGCGGCTGCTGCTGCGTTTCTTTGATCCAAGCGAGGGTCGTATTACGCTCGGCGGTGTTGATCTGAGGCATATCGACACTTCAGAGCTCTATCGACGTATTGGCTTCGTGCTGCAAGAGGTGCGGCTGATTCATGCCAGCGTGCGCGACAACATCGCGCTAGGTCGACCTTCAGCGAGCCAGCAGGAGATCGAGGACGCCGCACGCGCCGCCCATATCCATGGGCGCATCCTGACCCTGCCGCGCGGTTACGACTCAATAGTTGGCGAGGACGCGCAGCTTTCCGGCGGTGAGCGCCAGCGCGTCAGCATCGCGCGCGCCGTATTGCTTGACCCACCCGTGCTTGTTCTGGACGAGGCCACTGCCGCCGCCGACGCGAGCAACGAGGTGGCAATCCAGGATGCGCTGTCACGTTTCGCGCAGGGCCGCACGCTGATGATTATTGCCCATCGGCTCGATACTGTGATGCACGCCGATTACACCCTCGTACTCGAAGACGGAGCCATCGTTGAGCAAGGCGCTCATGAGCGCCTGCTGGAGCTTAACGGACACTATGCGCGGCTGTGGGAGCTTGGCGGCTACGAGACGCGCAAGATATCGGAGGAGCCATCATGCTAAGGACCCTGGTTCAGTTGTTGGGTGACGATGCGCCCACTTTCCGTCGCTATGCCTGGATGGCTGTGGCTTATGGGGTGCTGTGTGGGTTGACGATTACCGCATTGATACCCGTACTGACCCATTTGCTGGGGGGCGAAGTGAAAGAGGCCGTACCTTGGCTAGCCGTACTCCTCATCGGTGTGGCTGTCTGCTGGAGCTGGCGGCGTTACGTCGAGCAGGCCGGCGTGCGTGTTGGCGTTGCTATTTTGCAAGGCGCACGCCATCGTTTGGGTGACCATGTTGCGCGCCTGCCCGTGGGCTGGTTCACGCCGCAAAATACCGCCCGGCTCGGACATGTTGTGACGCAGGGCATGATGGCCGTGGCCCAGCTTCCCGCGCACGTGTTTACCCCGGTTATCGCCGGCGTGGTGACGCCGGCGGTTCTCGTCGCCGCGCTGTTCGCGCTGCACTGGCCATTGGGCCTGATCGCGTTGACGGCGCTGCCACTGCTGGCGGGTGTCCTCGCGTTCACCGCCCGGCTTTCGCGGCAAGCCGACGATGCTTTTCACCAACATTTCGCCGATGCCAGCCAGCGCGTGGTGGAGTTCGCCCAGGCCCAGTCGGTGCTGCGCGCTTTCAACGGTGAGGGCGGCGGCACACGATTGCTTGAGCAGGCGATCGAGCAGCAGCACCAATCGGGTACGCGGCTGATTTGGCAGTCGGCAGGGTCGGCAGTCCTCAACGCATGGGCTGTGCAGGCCGTGTTCGCCATCATGCTGATGACGGCCGCGCTATGGATGAACAACTACCTGGGCGGGCAAATGGTGGCCCGGGACCTGATCGCCATCATTGTGGCGTTGTTATTGGTAGGCCGCTTCATCGACTCCTTGCTGGAAGTAGCCGGCTATGGCGAGGTGCTGCGCGGCGCGCGCGGCCAACTCGATGCGATACGCGAGCTATTCGCCGTTCAACCTCAGCCGGAGCCTGATGAACCACAGACTCCGCGGGATGGGTCGATCGAATTGCGCGACGTGCATTTCCGCTACACGGCGGAGGAACCCGACGTGCTGCACGGCGTGAGCCTGCGCATCGCGCCAGGCAGCATGACCGCGCTGATCGGCGAATCCGGCTCAGGCAAGACCACGCTGGCGCGGTTGATCGCGCGCTTCTTTGACGTGAGCGCGGGTAGCGTGCTTGTCGGCGGCGTGGATGTGCGGCAAATGTCCAGCGCACAGTTGGCCGGCCAGATTAGCCAGATCTTCCAAGACAACTACCTGTTCTCGGGCAGCATTGCTGACAACATCCGTCTCGGAAAGCCCGATGCCAGCGATGCCCAGCTCAGGCAGGCCGTGCGACAGGCTGGCGTGGACGAGATCATCGCGCGTCTGCCGCAGGGATTGGATACCACTGTCGGCGAAGGTGGCGCACGCCTTTCAGGCGGTGAGCGGCAACGCATCGCCATTGCTCGTGCGCTGATCAAGAACGCGCCGATCTTGCTGGTGGATGAAGCGACCGCCGCGCTGGACGCGGAGAACCAGGCCGTTATCGCCCAGGCGCTAACGCGGCTGCGCGGCCAGCGCACGCTGGTGGTGATCGCCCACCAGCTTTCCACTGTGGCGATGGCCGATCAGATCGTGGTGCTGGAGGGCGGTGAAATCGTCGAGCAAGGAACGCCCACGCAGTTGCGGGAGAGCCAGGGACGCTACGCAGGATTCCTGAATCAACGCAGGGCCGCCAAGGGCTGGCGCATTACGTCCGCAGCGTCGGACGGAGCGCGTGTCTGATGCGTGCGGGTCTGTTTGGCGGTCTGTTCATCGCGCTCTGCTGCGCTTCGCTGCTGGTCGGTGTCCAGCAGATGGCATGGTCTCAGGTGTTCTCGCTGTCGGGCGATGCCTGGCTGACGCTGACGGCCAGCCGGCTGCCGCGCCTGGCGGCGCTGATATTGACGGGCGTGGGCCTGTCCGTATGCGGCGTGATCCTCCAGCACATTGTCCGCAACAAGTTTGTCGAGCCGGCCACTTCAGGTGGCCTTGATGCAGCCAAGCTTGGAATTCTCGTCGCTCTGACCACGGTACCGACAACAGGCAATCTAGGCCGGATGCTGTTCGCGCTGGCCTTCTGCTTCGTCGCCAGCCTGATCTTCGTGGCGATCGTCCGTCGCATCCGGTTCAAGAATACGGTGCTTGTCCCGGTGATAGGCCTGATGTATGGCGGCGTTCTCAGTGCCATTGCCGAGTTCTATGCCTATCGCAACAACATCCTGCAAAGCATGCAGGGCTGGCTGCTGGGCGACTTCTCCAAGATCGTCCAGGGCAACTACGAAATCATTTATCTGATTCTGCCGATCGTGGTAGTCACTTACCTGTATGCGCACCGCTTCACCGTGCTGGGCATGGGTGAAGGCATGGCCACGAGTCTGGGGCTGAACTATCCGGCTACGGTGGCGTTGGGCCTGATGCTGGTGGCCGTCACCGTGGCCGCCACGGTGATCACCGTCGGAGCCATTCCCTTCGTCGGGCTGGTCATTCCCAATCTGGTTGCGATGTACTACGGCGACAACCTGGGGCGTACCTTGCCTGTCGTGGCGCTGGGCGGTGCATCGCTACTGCTGGCATGCGACATCCTTGGGCGTTTGCTCATCCATCCATTCGAGGTGCCCATCGGGCTTACTGCGGGCGGCGTAGGCGGCGTGCTGTTTCTCATGCTTATCTTCTGGAGGAACCGATGATGAGCGCTCTTACAGCACGAGTTCCTCGACATGCTGTCTGGGTGCTTGTTCTTGCGTTGGCAACAGCCTTCCTGTTCGTGCGCTCCGGCTTCGACTTCGGCTATGTCATCCCCAAGCGGATGGCTCGACTGGCCGCGATGCTCATCGGTGGGGTCTGCATCGCCTGGTCTTCAATCGCTTTCCAGACCATCACCGGCAATCGGATATTGACGCCAGCCATCATGGGCTATGAGGCGATCTATCTGTTGCTGCAATCTCTGCTGATCCTGTTCATGGGTACGCAGAGTCTGGTCGTGCTCGGGGCGAACGGCAACTTCTTTCTGTCTGTTCTGCTGATGCTCGGCTACTCATGGGTCATCCATCGGTGGCTGTTCCGTGATGGCCGGAACAATGTCTATCTCCTGCTCCTGCTGGGTCTGGTGCTGACCATGGTGATCGGCACTTTTACGCAATTCGTTCAGCTTAAAGTCAGCCCCGGCGAATTTTCCATTCTTCTTGGCTTCAGCCAGGCGTCCTTTGGCAGAGCGGAGCCCGGGCAATTGCTCACTTCAGCCATCGTCGTTGCGGCAGTGTGCCTTGCCGGTGTCAAGACGCTGCCGACGCTTGATGTACTTTCGCTGGGCCGCGACCAAGCCATTTCGTTGGGCGTGGACTACCAACGCACCGTGCGGCTGTACCTGGCACTGATCGCCGTGCTGGTGGCTGTTTCGACCAGTCTGCTTGGACCTACGGCCTTTATGGGCATCTTTGTCGCGAATATGACGTATGCGCTGGCCCGTACCTTCAGGCACCGGATCACCCTGCCAATAGGATGCGCCATTGCGGTCGGCATGTTCATCTTGGCTCAGCTCGCGGTGGAGCACGTCTTCAACTACCGGACCACTGTCGGCATTCTGGTTAATCTGGTGTGTGGCGTCTGGTTCCTTGCGCTGATGTTGCGTACACGAGGAACCGCATGATCACTGTCAACAAGCTCTCCAAAGCGTACGGCGCCAAGGCCGTCGTCTCCAATGTCAGCGCGCGCTTCTCGGCACGGAAGTTGAGTTCGCTAATCGGCCCAAACGGCGCGGGCAAGACGACGCTGTTGATGATGATCGCTCGGTTGCTGGCGCCGAGCCAGGGCGACATCCTCATCGAAGGCCGCAAGATCACGGATATCCGCATCGGCGACTACGCTAGACAGGTGGCCACCCTGCGACAGTCTCCCGATTTCAACCTGCGGCTGACGGTGGACGAACTCGTCGCCTTCGGGCGCTTCCCTTACAGCCGCGGATCGCTGACAGCCGAGGACCACAGGGTGATCGACGAGGCCATCGCCTTCCTGTCTCTGCAGTCGCTACGCGAAGCGTACCTTGACGAACTCAGCGGCGGGCAGCGCCAGATGGCTTTCCTGGCCATGACCATCGCACAGCGAACTGACTGCCTGCTGCTCGACGAACCACTGAACAACCTCGACATCAAGCACGCCGTCCACATCATGCGTGCACTGCGCCGCCTGTGCGACGAGCAAGGTCGCACCGTGATCCTGGTGGTTCACGACATCAATTTCGCCGCCAACTACTCCGATCACATCGTTGCGATGAAAGGCGGCTCGATTCATTGCGCCGGCTCGGTGTCGGAAGTTGTGACCGAGGAACGGATGCGGGAGCTGTACGGACTGGACTTCGAGATCACACGCGGCGAGCGCGGATGCCTGTGCAACTACTTCAACCCATTAGGAGAACTGGAATGACCTTCAACCACAGACACAGGCATGGGGTGCTGGCCCTGCTGCTAACCGTCATCATTGCGTTACAAGGCTGCGACCGGAATGCGGCCGACTCTCCACAGGCGTCAACACCAACCGCCGCCGCCAGCCAGCCCTCGCATCCAGCCTACGAGCCCATCACGGTGCTGCACAAGCTGGGCACGACCGTGATCAAGAAGCTGCCGCAGCGTGTGGTGGCACTCGACATGAACGAGGTCGATTTTCTCGACCAACTGGGTATTCCGGTGGCAGGCATGCCCAAGGATTTCGTTCCGCACTTCCTTGGGGGGTACAAAAACGCGCCGGACATTCAGGACACAGGCGCAATCGTTCAGCCCAACGTGGAGCAGGTTCACGCCGCCAGGCCCGATCTGATCCTGATTACTTCATTGCAGGCGAACCACTACAAGGAACTGAGCGAGATTGCCCCGACAATTCACTTTGATGTGGACTACCGCGACAGCCAGGTCGCCCATATTGAGGTCGTCAAGCAGCATTTCATGACCCTGGGACGGATCTTCGGCAAGGAAGATCTTGCTCGCCAGAAAGTTGCCGAACTGGACGCCAAGGTCGATGAAGCCCGGCGCATCACCCAGGATCGCCCGGAGAAAGCGCTGATCGTCCTGCACAACAACGGCGCCTTCAGCTCTTTTGGACTGCAGTCCCGCTACGGCTTCGTCTTCAACGCTCTGGGAGTCAAGCCTGCTAGTCCGGCGGTCGAGACCGGCCTGCATGGTCAGCCCATTTCTAGCGAGTTCATCCAACAAGCCAACCCCGACATCATCTACATCGTGGATCGCACCGCCGTGATGGAGAGCCGTCCCGCCATGGATGCCGAGAGCCTGGGCAATCCGCTGCTGCGGCAAACCAATGCCTGGAAGAACGGCCGAGTGATTTTCGCCGATGCGGAAGCCTGGTACATCACTGCCGCCAGTCCGACCTCCATCAAGCTTGTCATCGACGACGTGCTCAAGGGTTATCGGGACTGATTCAGTTCATAACGCTGATCTCAGCGTTTAGATATGGAAGTTAATCATTCTCGATCTCATTGTTGTTTCGTTTACTTATCTAGCAGTAATCAACCTCTATATTGAAAGGAAACCGGCATGTACACACCGCACGATCACTACCACATAGAAAATCCTTTACGGCGGACAACCGACCAACTTCCCACATTTACTCTGAATCGCACTGCTGCCGCTGTGCGGATGGCGTTGCTGCTCGGACTGGCATTCGGCGCCTTAGTCGGAGTCACTCCCTCAACACTGGCTCAAACGCCCAGTGGAGCAAATGGAGCTCACGCCTCCGCCGATGTCACAGAAAACGTTACAACATTGCAAGCGGTGAAGGTGGAGGGAAGCACGGAATCGGCAAGCACTCCTTATGCCGGTGGACAGGTGACCACCGGGGGCCGCGTCGGGCTATTGGGTGACAAGGATTTCATGGAAACACCCTTCAACACCATCAGCTACACAGAGAAGTTCATGGCGGATCAACAAGCCAGCGACATTCAGGAAGTGATCGCTAAGACCGATCCGACTGTATTCATGAGCGGCATCTCAGGAGAGAGTAACGAGAGCTATTCAATCCGTGGATTTAGATCAGACGTGGGCGATGTGACTCTCAATGGCTTGGCCGGCATGGCGGGTTACTACCGTAATTTACCCGAGATGTTTGAGCGTGTTGAAGTGCTCAAGGGGCCTTCCGCGTTGCTCAATGGCATGCCGCCCAAAGGATCGGCGGGAGGCGCAATCAACTTGGTGAGCAAGCGTGCGGGCGAGGAGCCTTTGACGCGCTTGACGACTAGCTACATGTCCGACTCGCATTTCGGCGGTCATATCGACATGGGGCGTCGTTTTGGCGAGAACAAGCAGTTTGGTATCCGCTTTAACGGTGTCTATCGCGACGGCGAGACCTCTGTGAAGAAGCAGGATAAGAGGATCTCGCTGGCGTCTCTTGGGCTGGACTGGCGCGGTGAGCGTATGCGTGTATCCGCAGACTTGTACCAGAGCAAGGATCGCACGGAGGGCATGACCCGAGGCCTAACGCTTGCCCCTGGTTTGCCCTTACCTAAACCTCCAAAGAAACCAGATGTCTCGTGGAACCCACCGTGGGCTTTTTATGACACCACGGATAAAGGGGCGATGCTGCGAGGTGAGTTTGACCTGACCGACCAATTGACCGCCTATGCCGCAGCGGGCATCAGCAAGACCGAGTTTGATTCCAATATGGGCGCGCCGCAGGTGTTTAATCAGGCGGGAGACTTCCGGACCAACTTCAGCGGCGTGTCCGACGAGATGAAGCGCAAGTCGGCTGAAGTGGGCCTGATGGGCAAAGTTCGCACGGGCTCGGTGGGCCACCAGTTCGCAATCAACGCTACACACTATAGCGAGGACTATCACCTCCGTGGGTTCAGAGGTCTGCTATCGGAGGACTGGATTTCCAATATCTATAACCCGGTGTGGGGCCCTGAGCCTGCTCTGCCCAGCGACATTCCAGCGATTAGCAAGACAGAAACCCGCCTGACGAGCTTCGGCCTAGCGGACACGCTGTCATTTGCCGAGGACAGAGTGCAACTGACGCTTGGTGTGCGCCGCCAGCAAGTCATCAACGAAAGTTTCAACGGTATGACCGGTGCGCGCATGGGCGAACGCTACAAGGAAAGCGCCACGACGCCAGCAGTGGCCTTGCTGGTTAAGGTCACCGACCAAATTTCCGTGTATGCCAACTACATTGAGGGTCTGAGCCAAGGTTCCATCGCACCCAATACGGCGGCCAATGCGGGCGAAGTCTTCGCGCCCTACAAGACCAAGCAAAAAGAAGTCGGCCTCAAATTTGACCTTGGAGAGTTCGCGCACACCGTTAGCCTATATGAAATCAAGCGTCCGAGCAGCTATACCGACCCCTTCACCAACGTCTTTTCGTTTGGAGGCGAACAGCGTAACCGAGGCGTGGAATGGGGCTTTTTCGGCTCGCCGCTACAGGGTGTCCGTCTGATGGGTGGTATCGCCTATTCGGATCCGCAAGTGACGAAAGCGGCCAGCCCCGCTAACCAAGGTAAGCAGGCCACTGGCTTGCCCAAATGGCAGGCCAAGATGGGCGTGGAGTGGGATACCCCGGCACTGCAAGGCCTGACGCTTACCGCGAATGCAACGACGGCATCCAAGCAGTACCTCAGTGCGGACAACTCGCTCTCGGTGCCCGGCCGTACTGTGTTCGATGTGGGTGCGCGCTATGCCACCAAGGTTGCAGGTAATCCAGTGACCTTGCGAGCTGCAGTCACCAATGTGACCAACAAGGCCTATTGGGCAAAGCCGCACTTCACGAGCCTGGCTCTGGGTGCGCCGCGCACCTTCATGCTTTCGGCCTCAATGGATTTCTGATTGGCATGTTTGGTGGGTGTTTTTTTACAAGCTCTAGAACGTTGATGATAGAACGTTTGCTGGGGTTTCGTGCATGGGGCCAGCGCTGGCAAGGCCTGGCCTCGCGCATCGTCGCCGCTGTACTTGGCGGTTATGTGTTGGCGGCGCTGTTTTCTCTGGCAGCGCTGGCGCTACCCGTCGCACGGTCTGAGGCCGTGCTGTGGGGCATGCAATTAAGTTTTCTCGCCTATGCCGGTACGGTGGTTTGGGTGTTTGCCGTGCACAGCGCATGGCGTGCCTGGGCGGGGATACTTCTGGTGGTAGTGGCTTTGCTGCCATTTGCTTTGTGTGTATGGCGAGCGGGAGGCGTACTGTGATGGACGTGAAAAAAACGTTCAGGGCGCGTGTCGACGCACTGCTAGTCATGTCCTCTAAAGAACAAGCTAAGTCACGCGGGATTCGCCAGAGCATGTCTGATTTGCATATTTGGGCTGGCCTGCTGGTAGGGTGGATTTTGTACTCCATGTTCCTGACCGGCACGACGGCCTATTTTCGCGAGGAAATCACGCGCTATATGCGGCCCGAACTGGTGGCGGCCGTGCCGCCACCGGCGGCTCAGGTTGTGCCAAGGGTACTGGAAAGCATACGAACGCAATCCCCGGTCACCACGCAAGTTAGCATCACCTTGCCGACAGAACGCAAGCCCTTCGCCAGCGCCTTTTGGCGTGATCCGCAAGCACCGGGACGCGGCTTTCACAATGGCGTATTCGATGCCCAGACCGGCCAAGCCTTGCAGGTGCGCGCCACGCAAGGCGGGGATTTTTTCTACGCTTTTCATTTCAACTTTCACTACATGTCCGCCATTTGGGGGCGCTGGATTGCGGGCTTTTGTGCCATGTTCATGCTGGTGGCCATCATCAGTGGGGTCATCACACACAAGAAGATCTTTACGGATTTCTTTACCTTCCGTTGGAGCAAGGGGCAGCGCTCTTGGCTGGATGCGCATGCGGGTCTGTCGGTATTAGGCCTACCTTTTCACTTCATGATTACCTGGAGCGGACTGATTACTTTGATGGTGATGTATATGCCTTTCGGCTTGCAGGCCTTGCCTTCGCAAGCGGATCGCACAGCCGTCAACAGTGAAATACGATTTTTTATGCCTGCCGGCAAACCGTCAGGTGAGTTAGCGGAGCTACGGCCTCTGGCACCGCTTGTGCAGCAGGCGGCGCAGCGCTGGGGTGTGGACAATGTGGGTGCTGTGCAGATCAATAACCCTGGCGATGCCGCCGCCCGGGTCGTCATTGTCCGTCAGCAGGCACAGCGCATATCGACCACGCCGCATTACATCATGTTCGATGGCGTTTCGGGCGAGATGCTGCAGTCCAAGGACAGCTCTGGACCAGCGGCCACCACTCAGGGCGTGCTCTACGGGCTGCATCTGGGGCGTTTTGCCGATATCGTCACGCGCTGGCTGTATTTTCTGGTGAGTTTGGCTGGCACGGTCATGGTGGGTACCGGTCTGGTGCTATGGACGGTTAAACGCCGGGCCAGGCTGCCCGATTCTGAAAAACCTTACTTTGGCTTTCGAGTGGTCGAGCGCCTGAACATTGCCGCCATTGCGGGCTTGTCGGTGTCGATGACATCATTTTTCTGGTTCAACCGCCTGCTGCCGCTGGATATGGTGCAGCGCGCCGCCTGGGAAATCCATGGCTTTTTCATCGTCTGGGCGGGCACGCTGATCTGGGCGATGGTGCGCCCCGCCAAGCGCGCCTGGATGGAACTGTTCTGGCTGGCTGCCATTCTGCTGGCGTTGCTGCCAGTGTTGAACGTTTTTACGACAGATCGGCATCTACTGCATAGCCTGCGTCAGAGCGATTGGCTGTTTGTGGGCTTTGACCTGACGATGCTGGTTTTCGCCGCTTTGCATGCCTACCTTGCGGTGCGCACGGCGCGTCACCGGCCAAGGGCTAAATCGGCGCGGCGAAAAGGTGTCGCGACTAGACAGGACGCTGTTTCACTGGATCGTCTAACACCAGGAGAACGTACATGAGTGGGCCGGCGCTTTCCTGGTTGACGCATGGCGCGGTGCTGCTGTTTTCGCTGCTAGGGTTTGCCTGCCTGGCACTGGCTATGATCCGGCATCAGGAAGACCTGTTCGGCGCGGCATTGCGCCCGCATGCGACCCGGTGTGTACGCGTCGCTGGCTGGCTGCTGTTGCTGCTGGCTTTAGGGTTGGCTGTTTCTGGTCTGGGATGGAGCTTCGGGTTGACGGCCTACAGCGGCCATACCAGCGTTGCGGCTGGTCTGGTTTTCATCATGCTTGTGGTTTTGAATCGCAGGCGTGGCCGCTGATGATTGTGATGTTGAGTTTTTACTAGGAATGATGATGAAACGTTTGTCCCTTTCAATGTTGCTGGCCATGGCTCTGGTTGCCGCTGGCTGCACGCCATCTGGTTCTCAGTCCGGTGTGGCAACCTCAGACGCGCCTGCCGTTACGGCGTCCGCCGCGCAACAGACCGTACCTCCCCAGGTGAGCCGAAAAGCGGTAGCTAACGGGCTGTATGAATTGGTGTATTCCGCGCGGCAGGATGCGGTGTTCGTCGCGTCGTCCGGTGGTCGGGGCGAGGGGGCCGACGCACCCAGGATACTGCGCCTGAATCCTGAAACGCTTCAAGTCCAAGCGGAGATTGCCTTGGAGAACAGCGGTTTTGGGGTGGTGCTGGACGATGAGGCCAATCGGCTTTACGTAGGCAATACCAACGATGCTTCCATCACCGTGATCGACACAAGTGCAAACCGGGTACTGACAGTGATGCAACTGGCACAGGAAATCAGCGACACCGGCCCCGATGGCAAAGTGCAAGAGCGCTATCCGCATAACTTCCGTGAAATGGTGTTGGATAAGGCCAACAACCGCCTTTACGCGCCTGGCCTGTGGTTCAAGGACAGTGCCTTGTATGTCGTGGATACCCAGAATCTGACACTGGAAACCGTGATTCCCGGATTTGGGTTTCTGGCCACTGGCATCGCGCTGGATGCATCGCGCAACGCGCTGTATGTCTCCAATCTCCAGGGGCAGTTGTACACGGTGAACACGCGCACCCTGGAGATTCAGGAAAAGGCCGAGGTTCAAGCTGATCAGTTGCTGAATTTGACGCTGGACAGCAGGCTCAATCGTGTGCTGGCTACCGATCAGGGTATGACGCAAATTGATGGTATGCGTGGGAAGCTGGGAGAGCTCGATTACCAGAACCGAGGTGAAGGGAACCGTGTGGTGGCCATTGATCCGGCTGATGGCAGCGTACTGCACAGCATATCCACAGGAAAGGGTCCGGTTGCGCTGTTGCTGGATGAGTCAAGAGACCGTGTGTACGTCACTAACCGCGAGTCCGGCACGGTGACGGTATACGACAGCAACAGCTATACGCCGCTGCAAACGGTAGAACTGCCCACCCACCCAAACAGTCTGGCTTTGAATCCACAGACCGGCGCCGTGTACGTCACCATCAAAAATGGCCCGGACGACTCCAAAGGCAACAACGAAAGCGTGGCGCGACTGCAGTTATGACGCACACGTTTCTCCTAATCAATAATCGTAGGTGATCCCATGAAAACAAAGATCCGTCTTGTCGCATTGGCCGTTAGCCTGGGTATCGTGGTCAACGCCCAAGCGCACAGTATCTGGATTGAGCTGACCTCGAAGCAATCGATTGCGATCCGCTTTGGCGAGTTTGCTGAAAATCTGCGTGAAATTTCACCAGGACTGCTGGACAGCTTCGGTAATCTAACAGCCACACTGATCTCACCCGAGGGCGAAAGGCAGCTTGTCGTCACCAAGGATGCCAATGGCTTCACACTGCCAGCCAAGCCGGGTAAAGGTGAGAGCATTGTCGCCGAAGACCAAGCGTTTCCGCTGCGCAAGTCTGAGCGTAACGGCAAGGAAGTGGCCGTCTGGTATCGGCCTGCGGCGCGTTACATCGTCGGAGATTCGGCACAAACGTCACGGCTGGATTTGGATATTGCTCCCACCGGCCAGGCCGGTCAGTTCACGGTGACGTTCAAGGGCCGTCCGCTTGCCGCGACCGACGTACAAGTTCTCACGCAGTCCGGTTGGACCAAGCAGGTGCGCACAGACGAACAGGGACGGGCAAGCTTCGATATGCCCTGGAAGGGTCAGTACGTCATTGAAGCCAGCCACACAGACAGCACGCCTGGCGAGCGCCAAAAATCTGACGACACGGAGAAATATGACAGCGTCTACTACGCAACCACGCTTGGATTCGTAAAGGCGAAAGGCGTTCCCGTGCCATCGGCTGGTTCTTCCGCGACGCCAGCCAGGTAAGGCCATGCATAACACTGAGTCCTACAGGCCAGGCCAGGCCGTCCGCATCATGAAAGAGGCGGGTCTGCAGGTGACGTTGCCACGCCTGGCGGTATGGATGGCGTTGGAGCGATCGGATACCCCGCTACTGGTAAGGGATCTGCATCGCTATTTAGTGGTTACAGGTGCGTCCGTATCCCTGTCCTCTGTCTACACCGCCTTGAAGCGGTTGACAGCGGCCGGTCTGGTGGCGGTGCAAACCTTCGAAGGCGACAAAGCGCACTACACACTGATGTCACGTCGTATTCGTCATTGCATCGTGTGCGAAGACAGTGGTGAGGAACATTGGGTGGCCGGCCCCGGCCTGCACGATGTGATTGCCGATCTTTGTGAGGCGCATGGCTTTGATCTGTGTGACTACACGCTCTCGATACAGGCTCGACCTGTTGATGTGAAATCCTCCGATCAGCGCCAACCCGTTGTTGAGGGCGTCAGCGAAGGTTAGTGAGCGAGAAAGCGGGAACTGGCGATGTAGCGTTGTATTCATTTGGATGGGAGGACGTATGGAGCTCCGACACCTTCGTTGCTTTCTGGCCGTGGCTGAAGAACTCCACTTTGCCCGGGCAGCAGAGCGACTGCACATCGAACAGTCGCCGCTGTCACGCACGATCAAGGAACTGGAAGAAGAATTGGGGGCACAGTTATTTGTCCGCACCAGCCGTAGTACGCGGCTGACTCGCGCAGGTAGGCTTTTTCTGGAACACGTACCTCGTGTTTTTACCGTATTGCAGCAAGCCCGCGATAGCGTTCAGGCAGCAGTCAACGGTTTTCATGGTCAGTTACGCATTGCGTTATCCGATGGCATCACACCTTCGCGCCTGCCTACCTTGCTGGCACTGTGCAGGCAAGAAGATCCTGAAGTCGAAATCCGCTTGTTCGAGGTGCCGTTGGCGCAGCAGATCAAAGGGCTGAACGATGATCTCTACGATGTGGGTTTTGCGCAGTCAGACGAGGTGGGAGAAAACCTGATCGCCGAAGCGATCTGGCACGACCCCTTGATGGTGGCCGTGCCGGCTCGGCACCCTCTTCTGGCGCACAAGCGGATTCCGTTGGACGAAGTGTTGCGCTATCCGCTGGTGTTATGTGACCCGCAGGTGTGCGAAGGCCATGCTCGCCAGATTGATCGGGTGTTGCGCCGCTCAGAGGTGGAACCGCTGATTACAGATCGCGTCTCTTCGTTTGATCTGATGATGGCACTCATTTCGGCTGGTTTTGCGCTGGGTCTGGCGGGTGCGCCGTATATCGCGGCAAGTCGTGAACCTGGCGTTGTGGCACGACCGCTGGCGGGCCGCTCGCCTCTGCTGACCACCTATCTATTACGGCGCGAAGGGGAAGCGTCAGAAGCCGTATCTGGTTTCATTGAACGGGTGCAAGCCATTGAATCAGCGGAAGGCTCCAGGCCCGAACCACCACGTGAACCCGATGTCGAGGAGGAAGTTGAATTATGAAGCAAATTGCCTTTTTTCTGCTGATCATGGGGCTGGCCGCTTGCGGTCAATCGGAAACTCCCACATCCCAGCAGGATGTGCCCACCGTGGAGGAACTGGCTGCGAACCCTGAGCGGTTGAAGGAACTGCGCCAACAGTGCAAGACCGATCGCCCCAACATGGGCGACGTGCTGTGCAACCGCGTGGCCGAAGCGACGAACCGGCGCTTTTTCGGTGACGGTAAGGTGCCTTATACACCGCAGGAAACCTCGCCAAAGTTCTGATCGTCGGCAACTCGCCACATATTTCCGCTTTTTTTTGTTGACACGCCGCTGCGCGCCCGCGCTTGCGGCGTTTTTGTCGGTTTCGCCCCAACCTGAAACGATGCTTTTTACAACACCTTCATCCCGATAAAGGTCTTTGACCGGCACTGCTCAGACACCCATCCTCGTAGGGCAGGCACATCCATGTGCCGTCTTTTCACGGGGAATCAGCGCAGGAGACATCGGAGGCCAGGTTATGCAAGGGACGAACGTGCTGTTCGGGCAGATCGCCGTCGTATTCGGCATCGTGATCGCCGGTGTGTGGGGCGCCACACAATGGACAGCCGCCGCCCTGGGCTATCAGCTACGCCTTGGCTCGCCCTGGTTTGATTTCCACGGTACGCCGATCTATCACCCCTGGCGCCTGTTCGAGTGGTGGTTCTTCTTCGATGCTTATGCCCCCGAGGTCTTCAATGTTGGTGGCATGATCGCTGGCGGCAGCGGCCTGATTGCCGTTGTGGTGGCTATCGGCATGTCGATCTGGCGCTCGCGTCAGGCGCGGCTGGTCACGACCTACGGTTCAGCGCGCTGGGCCGATAACAGCGACATCCGCGAAGCCAGGCTCACCCAACCGGTCGGCGTATTCCTGGGCCAGCACGAAGGGCAATACCTGCGTCACGAAGGCCCGGAGCACGTCCTTGCCTTCGCGCCCACACGCTCGGGCAAGGGTGTGGGCCTGGTAGTGCCCACCTTGCTCGCCTGGCCAGCGTCCGCCGTTATCCACGATATCAAGGGCGAGAACTGGCAAATCACCGCAGGCTGGCGCGCGCGTTTTTCGCACTGCCTTCTGTTCAACCCCACCGATGCACAATCAGCGGGCTATAACCCGCTGCTGGAAGTACGGCGCGGCGCGCATGAAGTACGCGACGTGCAAAACATCGCGGATATCCTGGTTGACCCCGAAGGAGCATTGGAGCGCCGCAACCATTGGGAGAAGACCAGTCATGCGCTGTTGGTGGGCGCCATCCTGCATGTGCTCTATGCCGGCGAAGACAAGACGCTGCGCGGTGTGGCGAACTTCCTGTCCGACCCGGCATGCCCGTTCGAGCTGACCTTGCACCAGATGATGACGACGCAGCACCTGGGCGATACACCACATCCGGTGGTAGCGTCGGCTGCGCGTGAAGTGCTGAACAAGAGCGACAACGAGCGCTCGGGCGTGCTGTCCACTGCCATGTCGTTTCTGGGCTTATACCGTGACCCCACGGTGGCTGAAGTCACCTCGCGCTGCGATTGGCGCATCGCCGACCTAATTGCGTCCGAGCATCCGGTATCGCTGTATCTGGTGGTGCCGCCGTCCGACATCAGCCGCACCAAGCCGCTGATTCGTCTGATTCTCAACCAGATCGGCCGGCGTCTCACGGAATCGTTAGATGGTTCCGATGGGATCGAGCGTCGTCACAAGCTGCTGTTGATGCTCGACGAATTTCCGGCGTTGGGTCGCCTGGATTTTTTCGAAACGGCGCTGGCCTTCATGGCGGGTTACGGCATCCGCAGTTTTCTCATCTCGCAGTCGCTCAACCAAATCGACAAAGCCTACGGCCAGAACCACTCGATTCTGGACAACTGCCATGTGCGCGTCACCTTCGCCACCAACGATGAGCGCACGGCCAAGCGGATTTCCGAAACCCTTGGCACCGCCACCGAACTGCGCGCCCAGCGCAACTATGCCGGCCATCGCCTTGCGCCCTGGCTGGGGCATCTGATGGTGTCGCGCCAGGAAACGGCGCGGCCACTGCTGACCCCCGGCGAAGTCATGCAGCTTCCGCCGGATGAGGCGGTGGTGATGGTGTCCAGCGTGGCGCCGATCAAGGCCAAGAAGCTGCGCTACTACCTGGATGCCAATTTCAAGCACCGCGTGCTGTCCCCGCCTGTGTTCGCCGCTGGGCGCTATGCGGACGCGCCGCCAGCCCGTCCCGACGATTGGAGTGCTCTGACGATTCCGGCTGTTCCCGTTGCACCCGCCTCGGCGGATAGCGGTGGAATGACGGGCGCTGCCGACGATGGCGGCCCGCGCCATCAGCCCGAGCTTGCGCAGGCCGTCGCCTACAACCCGCAGCCGGAATACCTGGCCAGCGACCTGGCGCTACTTGATGACGACGATCTGCCGCCCATTCTTCCCAGCCAGCTTGATCCCGCCATGCAGCGCGTGGCGCGGCTGGCTGCCCTCGACCCTGATGACGGAATCCAGCTATGAGCCGATATCGCCTGAATCTCTTTATCCATCCTGAGCATGCCAAGCGCCTGGACGAACTGGCTGCCAAGAAAGGGGTTTCCAAATCTTCCATTGTGGCGGCGGCGCTGGCATCCTGGCTCTCGCCCGATGCGGGCGACCAGCGCGAAGCGGCGATGGCCAAGCGGCTGGATCGGCTGTCACGCCAGTTCGAGCGTCTGGAACGTGACCAGAACATCCAGATCGAAACGCTGGCGCTGTTTGTGCGCTATTACCTGACAGTCAGTACGCCGGTTCCCGAAGCCCATCAGGATGCCGCCCGCGCCCAGGGCAAGGCGCGCTTTGAGCAATTCGTCGAACAGCTTGGCCGCCACCTGTTGCGTGGTCGCAGCCTGGTGCGTGATGTGGTGGAGGAGCTGCACCCCGAGCCGGTACGGATGGACGACGCGCCAGCGCATTTCGAAGCGCAGGAGCGTGTCTCATGAGCGCCGTTCCGAAGTCTTCTTTGTCCACCTCATTGGATCGCCGCATCCAGATGCTGCGCACGGCGATGGGGCCGCTGATCGCCGCCGCGCTGGAAGACCCCGACGTGGTGGAAATCATGCTCAATCCCGATCGCACCCTTTGGGTGGATCGCTTGTCGTCTGGCCGCTCACCCTTGGGCGTCGAACTGTCCGAAGCCGATGGCGAGCGCATCATCCGTCTGGTCGCCGCCCACGTCGGCGCGGAAGTCCATCGCGGTCAGCCGCTGCTGACGGCTGAATTGCCCGAGACGGGCGAACGCTTCGAGGGCATCTTGCCACCTGCCGCACCCGGTCCGGCCTTTGCGCTGCGCAAGCGGGCCGTGAGCATCATCAGCCTGGATCGCTACGTGGCCGACGGCATCCTGACCACTAATCAGGCCGACTTTCTGAAGCTTGCGGTACACGAGCGGCAGAACATCCTGATCGCTGGCGGCACCAGTACCGGCAAGACCACGCTTGCCAATGCCTTGTTGGCCGAGATCGCCGCTACGGGCGACCGCGTGCTGGTGCTCGAAGACACCATTGAACTGCAATGCGCGGCCCGCGACCACGTACCGCTGCGCACCCGTGCGGGCGTCGTGTCAATGCAGGAGCTGGTGCGCGCCACCATGCGCCTGCGCCCCGATCGCGTCATCGTCGGTGAAGTGCGCGGCGGCGAAGCCCTGGATCTCATCAAGGTCTGGGGTACCGGACACCCTGGCGGTATCGCCACCATCCACGCCGGTTCCGCCCTGGGCGCGTTACTGCGCCTGGAACAACTGATTCTGGAAGTGGCGGTGAACCCGCCCCGCGCCCTGATCGCCGAGGCGGTCAACGTCGTGATCTATATCGCCGGGCGCGGGCACAAGCGCCGCATCGAAAGCATTGCCCGCGTCGTCGGCTTTGACGGCACAGGCTACCAATTGGCCGATGCACTGGACGCACCGCTTTCCGAGTCGCCGCCGCTTCCTTCCCCATCCCCTGACCCTGCTGGAGACTTGCCATGACGTACGCTGACGCTTTCCGCTTTTCTGTAAACCCGCCTTTCAGTCTCGCACGGCTGCGAGTTTTGGTTCGGGCTGCCGGACAGGGGCTGTTGCTGGCCGCTTTGATGCTGCTGGCGGCTGGTGCAGCGCACGCCGCCGGTTCCGCGATGCCCTGGGAAGGCCCGCTGCAATCCATCCTGGAGTCCATTCAAGGACCCGTGGCGCGCATTGTCGCGGTCATCATCATTATCGCCACGGGTCTGGCACTGGCCTTTGGTGATACCAGCGGGGGCTTTCGCAAGTTGATCCAGATCGTCTTTGGCCTGTCCATCGCCTTTGCCGCGTCCTCGTTCTTTCTGTCGTTCTTCAGCTTCTCAGGCGGGGCCGTCGTATGAGCGCCGCCGACACCTTCACTGCCGGGTTTGAGGTGCCACTGCATCGCTCGCTGACCGAACCCATTCTGCTGGGTGGTGCGCCCCGCACCGTGGCGATTGCCAACGGCACGCTGGCCGCCGCCGTCGGATTGGGACTGCAACTGTGGATTCCCGGCGTGGTGTTGTGGATCGCCGGCCATTCGCTGGCGGTATGGGGCGCGCGTGTCGATCCGCAGTTCATGCAGGTCTTCGCCCGCCACATCAAACACAAGCCGCTGCTGGACGTGTGAGGGGATGACGTCATGCTAAACCTTGCCGAATACCGCCAGCGGCCCGCGTTACTGGCTGACTGGCTACCCTGGGCCGGATTGATTGCACCGGGCGTGGTGCTGAACAAGGATGGTTCCTTTCAGCGTACGGCGCGCTTTCGCGGGCCGGATCTGGACAGCGCGACACAAGGCGAACTGATCGCCACCTCGGCACGTTTGAACAACGCACTGCGCCGCCTGGGCTCAGGCTGGGCACTGTTCATCGAAGCCGAACGCCAGGCGGCGGCGGACTATCCACGCTCCGATTTTCCCGAACCGCTGTCCTGGCTGGTGGACGAGGAACGCCGCGCCGCGTTTGAAGCGTCAAGCAGCCACTTCGAGAGCAGCTATCACCTGACGCTGGCCTACCTGCCGCCGGAAGAATCCCGCGCCCGCGCCGCCAAGCTCTTGTACGAGAACGCGCCCGGCGATGGCGTGGATTGGCAGGGACGGCTGGGAGCCTTTGTCGCGGAAACCGACCGCGTGTTCGACTTACTCGATGGCGTGATGCCGGAAATTGCCTGGCTGGATGACGGCCAGACCTTGACCTATCTGCACGCCACCATCTCGACACGGCGTTACCGCGTCGGCGTGCCCGACGTGCCGTTTCACATCGACGCGCTGCTGAGCGATTGCGCGCTGGTAGGCGGCCTGGCGCCCACGCTGGGCGAGGCGCACCTGCGGGTGGTGTCGGTGCGGGGTTTTCCGACCTCGACGTGGCCAGGGCTGCTGGATGATCTGAACCGCCTTGGTTTTGCCTATCGCTGGAGTACGCGCTTCATCTGTATGGACAAGGCCGAAGCGGAAAAAGAACTGACCCGCCTGCGCCGTCAGTGGTTTGCGAAAAGAAAGAACGTGGTCGCACTGCTGCGCGAAACCATCTTTCAGCAAGAGTCGCCGCTGGTTGATACCGATGCCAGCAACAAGGCCGTCGATGCGGATGCCGCCTTGCAGGCGCTGGGCAGTGATCAGGTGGCCTTTGGCTACCTCACTGCCACGGTAACGGTACTGGATACCGACCCGGCCACGGCCGATGAAAAACAACGTCTGGTGGAGCGCGTCATTCAGGGCCGGGGCTTTGTCACCATTCCCGAAACGCTCAACGCCGTCGATGCCTGGCTGTCGTCCATTCCCGGCAATGCCTACGCCAACGTGCGCCAGCCCATTGTGTCGACATTGAATCTCGCGCACATGATGCCGGTCTCAGCGGTGTGGGCCGGGCCGCAGGAGAACAAGCACCTGGACGGCCCGCCGCTGATCGTGACCCGCACTGATGGCGCCACGCCGTTTCGGCTGGTGACGCACATCGGCGATGTGGGGCATACCCTGGTGGTGGGGCCGACCGGCATGGGTAAATCGGTGCTGCTGGCGACGCTCGCCTTGCAGTTTCGCCGCTATCGCGGCTCGCGCATTCTCGCTTTCGACATGGGCCGCTCCATGCGCGCCACCATCCTGGGGCTCGGCGGCGAGCACTATGACCTGGGTCATGACGGCGAGATTGCCTTTCAGCCGCTGGCGCGTATCGACGCCGAAAGCGACCGCACCTGGGCGGCGGAGTGGCTGGAAGGCCGATTGCGACACGAGGGCGTGGCCGTCGGCCCCGATGAAAAAGCCGCCATCTGGTCTGCGCTGGGCAGTCTTGCGGGCGCGCCGGTGGAGCAGCGCACCATGACGGGTCTGTCGGTGCTGCTGCAATCGAACGCGCTGCGCCAGGCGCTCGCACCCTATGTGCTGGGCGGCGCCCACGGCAAACTGCTGGACGCCGATCACGACCGACTGGGCATGGCGGACGTGCAGTGCTTCGAGATGGAAGAGCTGATGGCCAGCCGCGCAGCGGTGCTGGCCGTGCTCGGTTATCTGTTCGCCCGCTTTGATGAGCGCTTCGACGGTGCGCCCACGCTGCTGATTCTGGACGAATCTTGGCTGTTTCTGGATGACCCGGTGTTTGCCGCCCGCATCCGCCAATGGCTCAAGACCCTGCGCAAGAAGAATGTCAGCGTCATCTTCGCCACGCAATCGCTGGCCGACATCAAGGAGTCGAGCATTGCGCCCGCGATCATCGAAAGCTGCGCGAGCCGCATTTTCCTACCCAACCCACAGGCGAGCGAGCCCCAGATCAGGACGATCTACGAAGGCTTCGGTCTGAACGCGCGCCAGATCGAGATTGTCGCCACCGCCGAACCCAAGCGTGACTACTACTACCAGTCGCGGCTGGGCAATCGCGTGTTCGATCTTGACCTGGGGCCAGCGACGTTGGCTTTTGCGGGGGCGTCCTCGCCGCAAGACCAGCGCGACATGGATCGTGTGCTGGCAAACGATGGAGCCCCAGGCTTTGCGGGTGCGTGGCTGCGTCATTGCGGTCTGGATTGGGCGGCTGACCTCCTGCCGTCCGCGCCAGTGGCGGCTTCCTTCCTCAATGCTCAACCGCTGGAGATTTCCCCATGACAACCCGTACACACTCCCTGTTGCTCGCCGCTGTGCTCACGGCGTCCTTGCTGGTCGCTTCGCCCGCCTGGGCGTGGCGTACCGTCTTTGACCCGTCGAACTATACGCAGAACACGCTGACCGCCGTTCGCACCCTGGAACAGATCAACAACCAGATCAACCAGCTTCAGAACGAGGCGCAGATGCTGATGAACCAGGCCCGCAATCTGGCGAGTCTGGACTTCAATGTCGTCAACCGCCTGCGTACCACGCTGGCCGCCACGGATCGGCTGATCGCCGAGGCCCAGGGCATGGCCTACGACGTGCAGCACCTCGACCGCGAGTTTGCGCGGCTGTATCCCGACCAGTATGCCGCTACGGTCAGCGGCGACCAGATGGTTCGCGACGCCAAGGAACGCTGGAAGCATACGCTCGACAGCCTGCATACCGCGATGCGAATGCAGGCACAGGTCTCGCAGAACCTGCGCGATGACGAAAGCGCCCTGGCTGATCTGGTGAGCCAGAGCCAGTCGGCGCAAGGGGCGTTGCAGGCCACGCAGGCGACCAATCAGCTTCTGGCCCTGCAAGCCAAGCAGTCCATTCAGGCGCAGCAGCTTCAGATCACCCAGGAACGCGCCGCCGCGCTGGAACTCGCGCGACAGGCCGCGGCCGTCGAGCGTGGCCGCGAAGTGACGCGGCGCTTTCTGGGCAGTGGCACGCCGTACACGCCGCAGCGCGTGGATTTCTACGGCAACTGACGAGGCCAGGCCATGAATGACGTGACGGTCATCGACCGCTTCCTGAACACCTTTTCCACCTACATCGACTCCGGCTTCGGACTGTTGCAAGGCGAAGTGGCGTTCCTGACGGCCACGCTGATCGTCATCGATATCACGATTGCGGGCCTGTATTGGGCCATGAGCCACGCCACCGGCCAGGGTGATGATGTGATCGCCAAGCTGTTGCGCAAGGTGCTTTACGTCGGTGCCTTCGCCTACATCATCAACAACTTCAACTGGCTGGCCGGCATCGTCTTTCGTTCCTTTGCCGGCCTGGGCCTGACGGCCAGCGGGTCGGCGGTAAGTATGGGCGAATTTCTGCAACCGGGACGGCTGGCCAAGACCGGTATCGACGCGGGTACGCCGATTCTGGAACAGATCGGAGAGATGGCGGGCTTTCCCGAAGTGTTCGTAAACCTCACGCCCATCGTCGTGATGTTTCTGGCCTGGCTGGTGGTCATCGTCTGCTTCTTCGTGCTGGCGGTGCAGCTTTTCATCACGCTGATTGAGTTCAAGCTGACGACCTTGGCTGGGTTTGTCCTCGTGCCGTTCGCGCTGTGGAACAAGACCTCGTTCCTCGCGGAGAAGGTGCTGGGCAATGTGGTGTCTTCCGGTGTGAAGGTGTTGGTGCTGGCGGTGATTATCGGTATTGGCACCGGCCTGTTCGCCGATTTTCAGGTGCATCCGTCCGAGCCGTCCATCGACCATGCACTGGTCATCATGCTGGCCTCGCTGGCCTTGCTCGCGCTGGGCATCTTCGGGCCGGGCATTGCCACGGGGCTGATTTCCGGCGGGCCGCAACTGGGGGCAGGCGCGATGGCCGGTGCGGCGCTGGGTGCAGCAGGCACAGCCGTCGCCGTGGGCGCTGCCGCGACGGGTGTAGGTGCGGCGGTGATGGCAGGCGCACGCATGGCGCCAGCGGCTGCCCGATTGGCGGGTAGCGGTGCGCGTGCGGCCGGATCGGCGGCTGGCAGTACCCGGTCAGCATTTCAAGCGGCTTCTACCGCTGGGCCTACCGCCGCAGGCAAAGCTGTCGACGGTGCCGCCGGTTCGCAAAAACAAAGCCAACCCGCCTGGGCCAAACGCCTGCAACGCCGCCAGCAGATTACTCAGGCCGTCACGACCGCCGCGCACACATTGCGCGGGGGCGATGGCGGCGGCGCCGGGCAAGGCCCGAGCCTTCGCGATTCCGATTCATAAGGAGAAAACCCCATGCGATTCAAACGACCGCGGGTGCGCTATGCCGAGACGCCGCAACCAGCGACCCCATACCAATCCGCCGCCCAGGTTTGGGACGAACGTATCGGCTCGGCCCGCGTACAGGCAAAGAACTGGCGATGGATGGCGTTCGGTTGCCTGGTATTGGCGCTGCTGATGGCCGGCGGCCTGGTGTGGCGCTCAATGCAATCGATCGTGACGCCCTACGTCGTCGAAGTCGATCAAACCGGCCAGGTGCGTGCGGTCGGCGAAGCCGCCACGCAGTACCGGCCCGCCGACGCGCAGCAGGCGCACCATATCGCCCGTTTCATCACCCTGGTGCGTTCGCTGTCCATCGACCCCATCGTGGTGAGGCAGAACTGGCTCGATGCCTACGACTACACCACTGATCGGGGCGCGGCGGTACTGAACGACTACGCCCGGGTGAATGACCCATTTGGCCGTATCGGCAAGGAATCCGTCACGGTGCAGATCACCAGCGTCGTGCGCGCCAGCGACACGTCGTTCAACGTGCGCTGGACGCAGCGCCGCTACGTGAACGGCGCGGCCGCCGGCTTGGAGCGATGGACGGCCGTGGTGTCCATCGTGCTGCAAACCCCGCGCACCGAAGAACGGCTGCGCCGCAACCCGCTGGGCATCTACGTCAATGGCTTGTCGTGGAGCCGTGAACTGGATTCTTCCGAAGGAGTTACGCCATGAATCCGTCTTTCCGTGTTTACGCTTTGCCGCTCACGCTGCTGGCTTCGCTTGCGTTGTTCTCGGGCTGCGCTTCGAAGAGCAAACCGCCGCCCATGATTTCGCTCGATGAACCCGTGCAGGCGCTGCCGATTCCCGAGCCGCCCGCGCCAGTGGAGGTGGTGACGCTGCCCGAGGTGCTTCCCATGCCGGGGCAGTTAAAGCCCTTGCCGGGCGTTGACGATACCAAGCCAGCACCGGAGCCGGCGGATGAAACCGTGCGCGTCTCCCGCGCCAATGCCCAGGCGCGGGTCGCGCCCACCCTTGAGGGTTACGTCAATGCCATTCAGGTCTGGCCGTATACCGATGGCGCGCTTTATCAGGTCTATACCGGCGTGGGCCGCGTGACGGTGATTGCGCTGCAGCCAGGCGAGGAATTGGTGACGGTCGCCGCTGGCGACACTGTGCGCTGGATAGTGGGCGATACGTCCAGCGGCAGCGGTGCGGACTTGCGCGTGAACGTGCTGGTTAAACCTATCCGCTCTGGCCTGAAAACAAACCTTGTTATCACCACCAATCGGCGCACCTATTTGCTGGAGCTGACTTCCACGGAAAAGACATGGATGGCATCGGTGTCCTGGGAGTATCCGAAGGATCGGATGCTGGCATTGCAACGTCAGAATCAAGCGGCACACGCCGGTGCGCCTGTTGATAGTGGGCTGGCGCTGGAAAATCTACGTTTCCGCTATGCCGTCAGCGGCAGTAATCCGCTCTGGAAGCCGCTGCGGGCCTTTGATGATGGGCAGAAGGTCTATATCCAGTTTCCGGCTGGCATTGCCCAAGGGGAGCTGCCGCCGCTCTTTGTGATCGGCGCTGAAGGCGACGGCCAACTGGTGAACTACCGCTTCCGCTCGCCGTACTACATCGTGGATCGGCTGTTTGGAACGGCTGAACTGCGCCTGGGTGGTGATCGGGGTGACGTGGTGCGCATTGAGCGCACTGATGGTGTGGCGCGGAGGCATTGAAATGAGTCAGGAAGAATTATCCGATCACACGCCCGATCAGGCCGCGCCCCAGACCGGGGATAAGGTAGCCCCTGAAACCGTGGCGCTGCGCGCCCAGCCACGGCCCGTTACACGACTGAACCGGCGCATCTTGACCTTGCTGGTAGGTGGGCTGTCGGTGGCGGTGCTGGGCGCTACGATCTGGTCGCTGCAACCCCAGCGGCGCGGTGCAGGTATACAGACCGAGCTTTACAACGTGGACAGGGTGTCAAAATCGGAAGGGCTTGATGCCTTGCCAGCGGACTACTCTATGCTGCCGACACCAGAGGTGTCACCCGACGTGCCGGAACTTGGCCCGCCATTGCCCGGCGACTTGGGGCCGGCCATTGTGAATAGCCAGCAACCGGCGGTCGCCACCTACGCGCCGCCGGGCGTTGACGCCGAAGCTGCTGAACGGGAAGCGCGGCGCAAAGAGGCTGAAGCCGCTGCGGCTTCGTCGGTGTTCTTCCGCACCGGCCAAGGACAGTCTGGACAACCTTCGACCATGGCTGCGCAGGCGATGCCTGTGGCTCCCGGAATGGATAGTACGATGGCCGCTTTCGACCCGCTGGCCGCAGGCCCGGCTTCTACGGCAGCACAGCCGACCGACCCCACCGCAGCACAGAACCGGCAAGACCAAAAAGAGGCGTTCTTGCAATCCGGCTCTGCGGAAACTCGTAATTCCGGCAACCTGCAAATGCCGGCGTCGCCATACCAGGTAATGGCCGGTACGGTGATCGCGGCCGCCTTGGTGACAGGCATCAAATCCGATCTTCCGGGCGATGTCATCGGCACTGTGACAGAACCCGTCTATGACTCCGCGACCGGCAAGTATCTGTTGATTCCGCAAGGCTCGCGCATTCTGGGCCGCTATAACAGCCAGGTCAGCTACGGCCAAAGCCGGGTACAGGTCGTGTGGCACCGGGTCATCCTGCCTGATACGTCCTCGCTCACGCTGGATAACGTGATCGGCACCGACCCGGCAGGCTACGCCGGCCTGGAAGATGACGTGGACTGGCATTGGGGACGCATCGTTGGTGGTGCGGTACTGACAACGCTACTGGGCGTTGGCGCCGAGCTGGCCGCCCCGGAAAACCGTCAGGACGGCGACCGGATCATCATCGCCGGGCGCGACAGCGCGCAGGACAGCATCAATCAGGTCGGACAGGAAATGACCCGACGCAACATGAACATCCAGCCCACATTGACCAGCCGCCCAGGTCTGCCGGTGCGCATCATCGTCAACCGTGACCTGGTGCTGCGGCCATACCAGCCGCTGTTCTTCAACAAGGGAGTATCACAATGACCACCACCAGAAAGCTGCGGCTGGGGCCGCTGCCCAAGACTGAAACCGTTAAGGTGACCTTTACATGTCCGGCCAGTCTGAAAGCGGAGCTGGAGCGCTACGCTGCGCAGCATGCGCAGACGTATGGGGAAGCTGTCGATGCTGTGACGCTGATTCCACATATGTTGGAAGCGTTCATGGCGGGGGATCGGGTGTTTCGGAGAAGGTAAGTGATGAAGCGTTACTCTGAGAGCCACATGTCTTGGTAGCTAGGGCCATCTGAAATGGGAGGCTGAGATGGGCGACCAATTTGAATTGTCACTGGGATCGGAAAATCCACACCTACCATAGCTACTTCACCCTGTTTTAGATTAGGTAGGAAGGCTGCCGAGGACTTATCAATTTCGCCACATGCTCGTTCGACAACTTCTCGGTCTCTATCATTAGTTAATCGATGGACTAGTAATGTCCCCATCTGGCTCAATACACCTTCGGTAATATCTCGTGGCCGCTGAGTAGCAAGGCAAATGTTCAAGCCGTATTTTCGACCCTCTTTGGCAATCAGCTCGAATGCGTCAAGGGTCTGCATATCATCCTCAGTCCCTAGGGTTTTTCCGAGGAAGTTATGAGCTTCGTCGAGCATAACAATTAACGGTTTTTTCTGGAATGAGCCGTTTCGTGCATGTTGCAAAAGGAGTCGGCCAATCGCATTGGCGATTACTTCACGAGCATTGAACTCGTAACCGATTGAACTTAGACAGACCCTCAGTAAACGCTTTTTACCAGCCAAAAAATAATCGAGCTGCTTGACGATGCCAGGAAGGTTCGTGTCGGCGCTAAAGACACAGCTGAGCGAATGGGATTCCATTACGCTCATAATCCTCGTCATGAGTGAGGAGCAATAGGATAACTCATTGCTTGCTCCACCCCATCTATCTAGTCTGTCCGCGCCTCCGTCTGGGAAGCAGCATTCTTGGACCACCTGTCGAACGAGGTGTTTGGGGTCGAACGGTTGACTTGGTTTACCCACTAGGCTGGCGTTATTGTCACGCCTCATCGCTTCTCGGTAAGTTTTCTTTGCTTGATTTACCTTGGGCACGATTCCGTTTGGGAACAGATCCGGTGCAAGGGAGACTAGCCTTAAGCTTTTAATTGCCTCTCTAAGCTTTGGCCCTTGAGTTTTCCCGGATGGCTGAAATAGAGCGATGAAGTCGGCTTCGGTAAAGCTTGTAGGTGGAATGGATATTTCTATCGATTCTTGGTTTCGGTGTACTGGTTCACCAAGATGGCAATGAGCAATGTCGGCTCCATTCAAAGAGCGGTATTCCCCAGTAGCATCGATTAAGACGACTTTGGAGGAAAATTTCCGACACTCTTGAATCAGTTTTGAAGTTGTCCAGCTTTTGCCTCCACCGGTTGATCCTAGGATCGCACAATGTCGGCCAAAAAGCTTTTCTGGTGTTACGGATATCGGGAATCCGGTATCACCTGAAACATGCCCAAGATCGAGTGAAACACGCGGTGCTTTTCCGTCCACTCCTGAGGAAATCAGTAGTGGAATTTGAGACACAAATGTCCCCGGCGCGGAGTAGACACGGTCACCTAGGCGAGGATAAGAACTGACGCCAGCTGCAATTTTGAGCGTATGAGGGTTTATTGAGCCAAGTAAACGGATAAATCCAATTGCGTCAATCTGATCAACACCTGAGAAGTCCTGAGCGATTTCGCTGCGATCCCGATCAGGTAGGCTGACTTCAGTAATGCGCCCTAGAAGTATTGATTGCTGTCCTTCAATCAGAACAAGTTCGCCGACCTCACCTTTTCCGTACCTGTTTTTTCCTACATAGTGCCCACTGACATTACCAGCGTGTGCTAGGTTTGTTTTGACCAGCTGAGCGTTAATACTTGAAACTACTCCGATTTTCAGCGTATTGCTCAATATTCCATCCAGTAGCATTTTTACTCCCTTGCCCCTACACGACGTACGGCATTTGCAAGTTGCTCAGCAGGAGACGCTGAGCGAAGATGGGGAATATGATTTACCAAATCATTGAATGAGCCACTAATGAAATGAATGTCGAAGCCTTTCGTGGCAAGAGAGTGCAGTTTTCTCCAGTAGGGACTTGAGCCATGTTGGGCATGATTACGTACATGGTTAATGCATCGAAAATCGCAGAGGACGAGTTTCAGGCTTGGGTTTGATTGTATCGCCGAGTAAATAGGCTCGGATAAATGGTCATCATTGAATCCGAAGCCGGCTATCATTAAGCAGCTATTGGGTTGACGTAAGAACTCAAGAAATCTTGAGAGCAATTCTAGGTGGGGTTGTAGAAAAGCCTGTTGATATTTCCCTTTTGCTGGATAGATCAAACAGGCATCTGCTGCATCAGGTGAAACGTGCTCATAGATCTCTGTGCCTTGTCGCATCCAACTGACTGAGCCATGAAGCTTTAAAAGTTGATAAATACCTTCGGAAAATTCGTGGCCATCTGCCTCTCGCCGTACTATGTCATAAGTAAAGTGTTTCCCATCAAATCTGCGCTTCCGAGTATAGGAGAATCCATCAATAGTGATCATTCCCAAATCAGACGCTGCAGTTTCGAAGCACATGTCATAGTTGGTAGTAAAAACCTTCAGCCTAGGGTCGCGGACCCTTCGCCTAGCAAGCTTTTGCAGCAGGTCCCGGTGGGCTGAGAGATCTGATGAGGGATCGTCTATAAAGTCGGAGCAGGCACGAAGGATTAGTTCCTTAACTGTATTTACAAAGGCACTGACTTCTTGGTCATTATTAAAAGCGAGATAGGCATCGCATTGAGACAAAAAGTGCTCGATGTTTGGGTTTTCACGCTCAGCGTAACGAACTTTTTCAGTTATCTCCGTCGCAATATTAGAGAGAGTCCCTTGCTCGTCGGTACACATCGCTTGCTTCCATAATTGCCCCATGCTCGGGCCGCCGACTTTACCAAGCGAAGTGCCACTACCGGCGAAAAAGCCTAGGTTTGGCATTTGCAGCGCGACTGTGAACATGTCAGACAGAGCATTTAGATTTGACTGTATTTGCGCCTCGTCCACTTCGTCAGTCGCTTTCAATACTTTGAAGGCTTCCTCGGTGAGCGGCAGCCACTCGGAGCGGCCTGGTGGGAGGTAGGCCTGTTGTCCTTCGCTAGTTTTCTCGGGTGGGGGCGGGGCGGCACTAACCATAACAATGATCCTATTCGTTGTTTAGGGTGACAGCACTATCTTTACTGAGTGTATCAATAGACTAAACAAACGTACTAATCGTTGCATTCGGTGGACCGGAGAGGAATGATCAACCGTATCTAGTGCATGCTCCTCCCCTATTTATGGAGTGGGGCCAGTAGAGCCTAGAGCCATAGCTGGTAGGGCTGAGCTAAAAATAAAAAAGCCGTCTCTGCGCAAACAGAGACGGCCTTCCGAAATTGGTGCCCGGGGCCGGAATCGAACCGGCACGCCTTGCGGCGGGGGATTTTCTTACCACTTCGGTTTTCACCGCCGACGTTCCGAAGAACGGCGTTCGTGGTCTGGAGCACGCCTTCACCATAGCATTGCGCGTTAACGCTTTGCTTTAGGTGCCCGCCGTCTGCTCTCTACACCTTCCGAGGAACCTTTCGGTTCCAGGGCTTGGCTCGGTATTAGCTCGGACTTGCGTCCAGGGCCTTCGCCGAGTTTGACGGGCTTCACCTCTGGGGTTTCCCCCGGAGGGCTCAAATTTGGTCTGAGTCCCCTGCGTCTACCAATTTCACCACCCGGGCAAAATTGTGAAGCAGTCTTACTGCACTACCTCGTACTACCTACTAGGAACCAGTACGAACTGGTCTGGCTCCTATTTGGCTCCTAGAGCAAAAAGCGAGCTTTCTGTTCAAGAGCCGAAATTTCCTGCAAAACCTTATCCCATGCGGCTTGTAGAGCATGTGACTCAAGTGGTAAATAGGTAAAAGTCCCTATTTTTGAGTCCCCTGCGTCTACCAATTTCACCACCCGGGCAGCTACGCCGATCATGTTGCAATCACGGCGAAGTCCGCAAGTATAGCGCAAGTCCGGCAGTTTGGAAGTGCAGCAGGTATCATCGGGCAAACCCGCCCAGTGTCGCCCGCCAGCCACACATTCCCGACCCAGAAACCCATGACCCTGCCTCAGCCGACCACACCCACGCCCCAACCCTCCACCCACCCGACCAACTCCCGCCACCCCCGCGAGTACGAACTCGCCTGGTACGGCCTCACCGCCATTTGCGCATTGATCGATGTCGTCTGTTTCGTGGCCCTGGGCGGGGTGTTCGCGAGCATGATGACGGGCAATCTACTGTTGATGGCGGTGTCGGTGGGCAAGTGGGCTGGCTGGGCCGAACTGGGGCGGCAGGCGTTGCCCATCATCACGTTCATGGTTGGCGCTGTGCTGGGCGGCCGCTTGATGCGCTTGCCCGAGCGTTTGCCGGGCCGCATCCAGGGCTGGCGCCTGGGATTTGCCTTGGAGTGGCTGTTTCTGGTGGCCGCCACCTTGCTGGCCTGGCTGGGCTCGCCCAGCGATACGAATGCGGTGGGACAAACGGTGGTGGCGCTGCTGGGTTTATCCATGGGCGTGCATGGCGCCATGGTGCGCGGGCATGGGGTGCCGGATCTGGCGTCCAACGTGATGACGACGACGCTGGCGACCTTCATGTCCGACACCCGGGCGGCGGGCGGCGCCAGCAAGCATTGGCAGCGGCGCGGTGGTTCGATCCTGGTCTTTTTTATCGCGGGTATCGTGGGTGCGGGCTTGACGAAGCTGGGCGGTATGATCGCGCCGCTGGTGGCGGCCTGCGTCATTCTCACGTTGGCGCTGTATTCGCTGATGACGGCCGCGCCGCCGGACGACTGATTCCAGCCGGAACCCTTGAAGCGCCGCCCATCATCCCCATCTAGGGCGGGTCGCGGGCGGCGCGGCGCTGGATTCGCCGAACCGCACCGTTCCTCCCATTCCTTTTTTGAGAGATCGCTAGCACTCATGAGCCAGGCTTCCAGTTCCCCCGAAACCTTGGGCTTTCAGGCCGAGGTCAAGCAACTGCTGCACCTGATGATTCACTCCTTGTATAGCAACAAGGAGATTTTCCTGCGCGAGCTGGTGTCCAACGCGTCTGACGCCTGCGATAAGCTGCGTTTCGAGGCCATCGACCGTCCCGAATTGCTGGAAGGCGGCGGCGAGCTGGCGATTCGTATCAGCTACGACAAAGACGCGCGCACGATTACGATGTCCGATAACGGCATCGGCATGAGCCGCGATGAGGCGGTGGCCAATCTGGGCACCATCGCCCGGTCGGGCACGCGCGAGTTTTTCTCGCAGCTAACGGGCGATCAGCAGCAGGATGCGCAGTTGATCGGTCAGTTTGGCGTGGGTTTTTATGCGTCGTTTATCGTGGCGCAGAAGGTGGTGGTCACCAGCCGCCGCGCCGGCGAGCCGGCCGATGCCGCGGTGCGCTGGGAGTCCGCCGGCGATGGCGAGTTTACGGTGGCGTCGGTGGAGAAGGCCGAGCGCGGTACCGAGATCGTGCTGACGCTGCGCGAGGGCGAGGATGAGTTTTTGTCGGGCTGGCGTTTGCGCGAGATTCTGCGCCGCTATTCCGATCATATTTCGCTGCCCATCCTGATGAAGAAGGAAGAGTGGGATAGCGAGAAGGGCGAGCAGGTGGTGCGGGACGAAGACGAGACGGTGAACCAGGCGAGCGCGCTCTGGACCCGTTCCAAGTCCGATGTTTCCGACGAGCAGTATCGCGAGTTCTACAAGCACGTGGCCCACGATTTCGAGGATCCGCTGGCCTGGACCCACAATCGGGTGGAGGGGCGCAGCGAGTATACGCAGTTGCTGTACGTGCCGCGCCGTGCGCCGTTTGATCTGTGGGACCGCAATGCCAAGCGGGGCGTGAAGCTGTACGTCAAGCGCGTGTTCATCATGGACGACGCCGAGCAGTTGCTGCCCGGGTATCTGCGTTTTGTGCGCGGCGTGATCGATTCGGCCGATTTGCCGCTGAACGTGTCGCGCGAGATTCTGCAGGAAAGCCGCGATGTGCGGGCGATCCGCGAAGGGTCGGCCAAGCGCGTGCTAGGGCTGCTGGAGGATCTGGCCGAGAACCGGCCGGAGGATTACCAGGCGTTCTGGGAGGCCTTTGGCCAGGTGCTCAAGGAAGGCACCGGCGAGGATATGGCCAACCAGGAGCGCATCGCCAAGCTGCTGCGCTTTGCGTCCACGCACAACGAGGGTTCGGTGCAGGATGTGTCGCTGGAAGATTATGTGGCCCGCATGAAGGAAGGCCAGGACAAGATCTACTACGTCACCGCCGAGAACTTTGCCACCGCGAGCCACAGCCCGCACCTGGAGATTTTCCGCAAGAAGGGGATCGAGGTGCTGTTGCTGACCGACCGGGTGGATGAATGGATGCTCTCGCATCTGTCCGCGTTCGATGGCAAATCGCTGGTGTCGATCGCCAAGGGCGATCTCGATCTGGGCAATCTGGCCGACGCCGAAGAGAAGCAGCAGCAGGAGCAGGTGGCCGAGGCTGTGAAACCGCTGGTCGAGCGTCTGCAGACGGCGCTGGGCGAGCGCGTGAAGTCGGTGCGGGTGACGTTCCGCCTGACGGAGTCGCCGGCCTGCGTGGTGGCCGATGAGCAGGATCTGAGCCAGAACCTGCAGCGTCTGTTGAAGGCGGCGGGGCAGGCGGCGCCGGACAGCAAGCCGATCCTCGAGATCAACCCCGAGCACGTCATGCTCAAGCGGGTGGAGCAGGCCGCCGATGAGCAGTTCGGCGATTGGGCGCAGTTGCTGCTGGATCAGGCCTTGCTGGCCGAAGGCGCGACGCTGGAGGATCCCGCCAGCTTCGTGCAGCGCATGAACCGGCTTTTGTTGGGTCAAACCTCGTGAAGCATGTGCCGTCGGAAGACGACCAGCCGACCTTGTCGGAGGCCGACGGCATCCGCTATCTGCACTTTGGTTCGGAATGGATCCAGGGCGCCATGGCGGTTGCCGATCCGGCCGCCCTGGTGCTGGAGTACACCCGGCAAATGATGGCCTGGCTGCTGTTCGTGCCGCCGCCCAAGGCGCCGCAGGCCATCGCCAACCTGGGCCTGGGCGCGGGTTCGCTCACACGGTTCTGCCTGAAGCGCACACGCAGCCCGGTACGGGTGGTGGAGTGGAACCCGCAGGTGGTGGCGGTGTGCGATATGTACTTCAAGCTCAAGCCCACGCAGCGCCGCCTGCAGGTGGAGTGCGAGGACGCCGCGTTGTGGGTAGCCAATCCCGAGAACCACGAGACCTGCCCGGTGGTGATGGTCGATCTGTACGATTCCGAGGCTCGCGGGCCGGTGCGCGATACAGTCGAGTTCTACCGCGACTGTCGGCGGGTGGTCGGTGAAGAGGCCGGGGTGCTCAGCGTCAATCTGTTTGGCGCTCACGAGAGCTTCGAACACAACCTCGCCAACATCGACGCCGCCTTCGATGGCCAAGTGCTGTTGCTGCCGGAAATGGATGCGGGTAACCGGATCGCGCTGGCGCTGACCGGCGATGTCACGCCCCTGGACGCCGGGTTGCTGCTGGCCCGGGCCGAACAGGTGGAAGCCGAGTTCGGCTTGCCGGCCCGGCGTTGGGCGCGGTCGTTGTTGCGGCGACCGCGATAGTCAATACACATTGCGATGGCGCAACAGCGCCCAGGCCGTCATGAAGAGAATCTTGATGTCCAGCCAAAGCGTCCATTGCTGGATGTACTCAAGATCGTATTGCACCCGCTGCGCCATTTTTTCGAGGGTTTCGGTTTCGCCGCGCAGGCCGTGCACCTGGGCCCAGCCCGTGATGCCCGGCTGGATCGTATGCCGCAGCATGTAGCCGGGAATCTGCCGCCGATAAAACTCGTTATGCTCGGCCGCGTGTGGTCGCGGGCCCACCAGGCTCATGCTCCCGTCCAGCACGTTGAATAGCTGCGGGAGTTCGTCGAGCGAGCTGCGGCGCAAAAAGCGGCCGACACGCGTGACGCGCGGATCGTTCTGGGTGGCCTGGACAACGATGCCGTCGCGGTCGGTGCCCACGCGCATCGAGCGGAACTTGCGCACCCAGATAGGCTCGCCGCTGTGGCCATAGCGACGCTGGCGAAAGAGCACAGGGCCGGGGGAGTCGAGCTTGATGGCAACCACGATGGCCAGTAGAACGGGGCTGAGCAATACCAGTAGCACCCCGGCGGCGGCGACGTCGAAGCCGCGCTTGATTAGACGCGACAGGCCCAGAATACGGTTCTCGTGCAGCGCCAGCATGGCGATGCCGGCGATATCGGCCGAGCGCGCACTGAAACCGCCCAACATATGCGGTTCGGGGATGAGGTAGACGCTGGCCGTGGAGTCGGCCAGGGTGGCCATGATTTGCGACGATTTGGGGTGGCGCAGGAGATCCATGCCCAGCAGGACGACGTCGAACTCCTGTGCATGGATGCGCGCGGTGGCGTCATCCAGCGAGCCCAGGCAGGGCAGGGGATCACCCGGCAGGCTGGCCGCACGCGACACGCCTTCCGGCGCATCCTGGAAGTAGCCCAGCAAGCGCAGTCCCAGGGCGGGCGAGCGCCGGATGCGGTTGGCGAACTCCAGCGTGACGTCGCCGGGTTCGAGCAGCACCGACACGCGAGGCTCGACGTCGGTGGCATAGACGCGATGCGCCGATGCGCGCATGGCCAGCAGCACGGGCAGCAACACGGGCACCGTGAAGATCGCCCATTGCAGGAACAGATCGGTGGTGACCTGGAGATGGGTGTCGGGCAGCACGACGTAGGCCAGGGCGCTGAACAGAACGACCAAGCCCCATTGGAGAAGTGCGCGGCCCAGCATATAGTGCAGGGTGCGCGCGCTCAGCAGCAGGCGAAACCGGTAGAACACGGCAGTGGCGGCCAAGGCAATGGTGGCCGCCATGGTCTGGCTGATGCCGGTGGTGGCGCCGGAATGATAAAAACTGAAGCCCAGGAAAGTGGCGACGGCCACGATGGCGACTCCCAGGCCGACCAGTGAAAAATAGATCCGGCTGTATTGAGGGCGGCTCATGAAAGAAGGGGCGGAGTGTTGACGAACAACGTCGCGCTTTGCCGTTGTTTCAGACGTAAAGCATTATCAAGTCTATGGCACACTGGCGCGTAGCGCAAAGGCGTTGTCCTGATACAGGCATGCCGTATTTTTTTCACTTCGACTCTTCTCGTTCGGCCTTGGTCATGATAGCCCGTGCTTTTGGATTTGCACTCGCCTTGCTCTGTTGCGGTTTGGTGAGCCCGGCGTGGGCGCAAGCCCAGATACCGGGCAGCAGCGCGGGAGCCCCGGTGCTGCAAGGCGGGCTGGATGCCACGTCGGGCGCGGTGCGTACCGTGGGGCCCGGGGATACCTTGTCGGTAACGGTTTTTGGGCAGCCCGACCTTGCGGCGCGCGTGACGGTAACGGCGGATGGCACAATAACTTTACCGCTGCTGGGCGAGGCCGCGGTGGCCGGATTGTCGCCGGCTGAGATCTCCCGCTTTGTTGCGGAAGCGCTACAAAAGAAAGGTCTGGTCAATCGGCCCGAGGTTGCCGTGGATGTGATCCTGGTACGCAGCCAGGCCGTTTCGCTGCTGGGCGAAGTGTTGCGTCCGGGGCGCTACGTGATTCCGGGCGAGCTCACTCTGCTCGAGCTGCTCTCGCAGGCTGGCGGCCTGTTGCCGAACGCGGGCACTGCCGCCGTGGTCATGCGTACGGTGCCAGGCGCGCCGCCGCAGCGCTATGAGATTCCCCTGGCGCCCAAGCAGGAGCCCTGGCAGCGCTTCTACGATATGCCCTTGCAGGCGGGCGATGTCGTACAGATTGCGCAGCAGCCGCAGTTCTTCGTGTATGGCGAAGTGAATAACGCCGGCGCCTACTTCATGCAGCCGCAACTCAACGTCATGCGCGCGCTGGCCTTGGCCGGCGGCCTGACGCCGCGCGCCTCCGAGCGGCGGGTCGATATCCGGCGCACGGATCCGGCCACCGGCCGCAGCCAGACTTTCCGGGTGGAACTGGATACCCGGGTGGAGCCCGGCGACGTGGTGTACGTCAACGAGCGTTTCTTCTGAGTGGGTGGCCCCGGGTGCGTCAACTGAAGCGCGCGATGCGGCTTCGGCGGGCCGCGGTGGCAATGCTGGCGGCGATCGCCTTGCCGGCCGCCGCCACGCAGTTTCCCGAGGGCATCGGCTGGCATCTGGAAGCCGAGCCTTGGTGGTCGTACCAGTCCAACCCCTTCCGTTTCTCCGATGCCAACGACGGCGAGCGGCACAGCGATATGATCACCGGCGCTTTGCTGCGTGGCGGCCTCAAGGTGCCGCTGTTGTCGGAGCGTACACGCCTGGAGCTCAGCGGCACCACGGGGCACGCGCGCTACGCCCACTACCGCCAGCTCGATCATAATCCCGCCCATTTCGATGGCGCCTTGCGCTGGCACGCCGGCAAGCTGTTCAGCGGCAACGTCCGGTATCGCTACGGCAAGAGCCTGTACTACAACCTCAATCGCACCTATCCCGAGCGGGATATGGTCACGACCCGGCGGAAACAGGCGGAGATCAATCTGCACGTCAGCCCCCGTTTGATCGCGCCCCGGGTGTCGGTATGGCGCGAGACGACGGGTTACGAATATGCCGAACACCACATGCTGTTCGACAGGCGTTCGCGCCATGTCGAGGTGTCGGGAACCTGGCTGGGCACCGGAAGGTCGTCGTTCACGCTAGGCTGGCAGCACGCGGCGGGCGACTACCCGAACCGCACGCCGGAGTGGGTCGAGCAGGTCGGCAGCCGCTTCAAGGATGATGCATACTTCGCCGATCTGCATTGGGATTACAGCGTAAAAACCCAACTGGCGGCCCGCGTTGGCTACCAGCAGCGGCGCTATCCCGGTTTGGCGGGCCGCGATGCAAGCCAATGGACCACCCTGCTGCGAGCGGGCTGGGATTACTCTCCCAAGACCCGGTTCGACCTGTTCGGCTGGCACCAGGCCTATCCCAACGACGAAGACCCCGAGATCTTGTATGCCACCGTCACGGGAGCCCGTTTTAGCGTGCGCTGGCGGCCTACGGTCAAAACGATGTTCTCGTTCGCGGCGGCTTATGAGCGCCAGAACGATACGCCGGCCGTGGGCAATGATGCCCGCACGAGCCGCCTGCTGCGGATCGGCCCGCGCTTCGAGTGGCGGTGGCACCGGCGGGCGATGCTGTTCGTCGACGCCTGGCACGATCGCAATATGGGGGCGTCGGCGTTCAGCCGCTATCGCAACACCGTCGTGCGCATTGGCGTGGTGATCCAGCTGGACAATCGCTGGGAGCCGCCGGTCGACTTCTTCTGGCGCCCGGAGTGCCAGCCGCCGCACTATATCGAGGCCATGGCTTGCCAGAGTTTCGATTGACGTTATGCGGGATCATCTCCGCCGCGAGCCAATCGACGAGCTCGGGGGAGCTCTCAGAGGCTCGCACGAGAAAATTATTGGAGCCGACCGCCAGCGAAGCCATATCGGGGGCGAGTGGCAATATTCCCCGTACTCGCGCCCGCCTCGAAGGCCTCGTGGGTGCTCTCGACCCGCTCGGAAATCGTGGGTTGGCACAACGAATCGCAGTGCACCCGCCTCAGGCCATGCGCATGACCAAGCAACTCATGCGAGAAGCGCTGCACGCCAGGCTGGAGACGGTGCTTGAGCTGTCTGCTGCTTATCAGGCTCTAGCTCACAAAACGCCGGAGCATGCAGAAGCTGTGAATGCTTTCATCGAGAAGCGCCCACCGCGCTTTGACGCGTGAGCGCCCGACAGTGGCTAATCGTTTGTCCTTGACGTGGTCCGACAACGTGCTGGAAGGTCCGATGTTGGATTTACGACGTATCCGGCAGTTCGTCGTCTTGGCTGAAGTGCTGAATTTCCGACGCGCGGCCGAGCGTTTGCACATGGCACAGCCGCCTTTGTCCGTATCGATTCAAAAGCTGGAATCGGACCTCGGGGTGCGGCTGTTCGAGCGAGGTGGCGCAGGCGGGGTAACGCTCACGCCCAGCGGGCTGGCGGCTCTTCCCGAGGCTCGCCGGCTATTGTTCCACAATGCTCAGTTAGGTGAGGTCGCCAGAGCGGCGAAAGCGGGATTGGGAGGCGCCTTGAGCGTTGGCTTTGTGGGGTCAAGCACTCATGGATCGTTGCAGCGGATGGTGCGCTTGTTTCGCAGTGAGTATCCGGGTGTCGAGCTAGTGCTTAAGGAGGCGACATCAGTCACGATCATGGATAGAGTGGCTGAGCGGCAGTTGGATATTGGTGTAGTGCGGACGCCGCTGATGACGGCACCCAGGGTTGAGCTGAGCTCGTTACTAGCGGAGCCTTTCGTTGCTGCCTTGCCAGCGGGAAGTCACTTGGCTCGTCTTCCCGAGCTACGCTTGGAGGATTTGTCTCAAGAGTCTTTCGTATTCTATTCGCGTGAGGAGGCGGCTGGTCTTCACGCCATGGCTATCTTGGCATGCCAGCTATCTGGGTTTTTACCGAGCATCGCGCAAGAGGCGACGCAAGTGCAAACTGTGCTGGCGTTGGTGGAAAGCGGCCTGGGTGTCGCTTTGGTGCCGTCAATTATGCAAACTGCCCCCAACGCGGGCGTGGTGTTCCGAAGAATCGTGGATATGCCCGAGGCCGCGACGATCGGCTTGGCGATTGCTACGCCGGCAGAACAGCCATCGCCTGCCGCCAGCAGATTTCGAGAGCTGGCGCAACGAGCCTTGCACTCCGGCGGTCAGCCCTTGGACGGTTCACCGCTACGGAGCAGTCCAGCTTCTGGCCGCGCTGACCGGCATTTGTGAACGACGACGATCTGGGTCAGGTACGCGGCAATGTCTTCGTCGTGGTGCAGGTGGCGCGCAGGATCGTGGGAGGTGAGAGACCTTGACGATTAGCGGCCCGTTCAGCGCAAGCCTCGTTGTTCACCGCGCAGTAAGCGAGGTCAAACCTGCCGGCGCCGAAGGCTCCCCCGAATGGTGGCCGGCGAATGAAGCGGCATCAAGCGCGGTATCTGGCCCAGCGTTGTCGCCATGATGCCAACAAACGTAGCAGGCGTTCCTGGTACGAGCGGGCGGACGTGGCGGCGGGCGTGGAGTCGAAGGTGTTGTACACGGTGCCAAGCAAGGCGACGCCATGGCTTGCCAATTGGCGCTCCACCTGCTGAAGATCCTTGAGCCGCGTGAGATCGCGGCGGCCCACCAGGATGGCGTTGCGTGCCTGCCGGGCGATGACCAGGGCGTCGGAGGAGGTCATCGCGGCGGGCGTATCGAGCAGAATGATGTGATAGCGCTCGCGCAGGCTGGCGATCAGGCGGCGCAGCGCCGGGTCGGCCAGGATCTCCAATGGATTGGGCGGAATGGGGCCGGCGTCCAGCACCGAGAGCTCCGGATAGCCGGGTACCGAGCGGATCGGCGGGTCCGTGATTCGCCCGGCCAGCATGGTGGACAGCCCGGTGGGATTGCCATGGTGGCGTGGCCGCAAGGGCTCCGGCTGGCCCGAGGACCGCAGGTTGGCGTTGATCAGCAGGGTGGATTGCCCCGTTTGGGCAAAGGCGATCGCCAGGCTGCTGGCGAGATAGGTTTTGCCTTCGCCTTCAGTGGGACTGAGAATGGCCACCGTCAGGCAGCCGTCTTCGTCCTGGCTGGTGGCGAGATTGGCGCGGATCTGCCGGATGGCCTCGGCTTCCTGGCTGAGCGGGGCGTCGGTGATGGCCAGCGGTACGGCCAGCGCTTCGGTATCGCTGGACAAGGCCGTGGCGTAGCCGAACTGCTGCGACAGAATGCGCTGAACCTGCCGCTCGCTGAGATGGCCCAGGCGGATGGCGGCTTCGCCGAAGCGCAGCCCCGCGCTCTGCTGCAGGGCCAGAATCTGTTCCACCTGTTCGCGCGACAGCACGCCTTGGGCGATCAATTCGTCGCCGATACGCGAACTGCCGGAGCCGGACGGGGGCACGAAGGGTTCGGTCATGGGCGGGAGACGATACGGCTATCCGGCAGGCCGATGCGGCCCAGGGTGGGTTGCGGAATGGTGCGCAGCAGGTCGTCGAGGCAGCGCAGGCGCAGTTGCAGCAGTTCGAGCAGCAGGGCCAGGCACACCCCCAGGAACAGCCCCACGAACAAGCTGGCCAGCAGGCTCTGCAGGATCTTCGGCCGCGATGGACTGCTGGGCAGGCTGGCCGGGCGCAACACGCTAACGTTGTGCGGCGTGATGGTGCCGGCCAGCACCAGGGTGTCGTAGTTGCTCAGGGCGGCGCGGTAGATCTGGTTGGCGCTTTCCAGCTGCCGTTGCAGGGAGGCAAGCTGATCGCGCTGGGTCATGCGGCTCAGGACGAACTCGCGCTGGCGCGCGATCTCGAAGTCGAGGCTTTGCAATTGAGTATCCAGCGCGAGCGCCTCGGTGCGCTGCGCATCGAGGATGGCCTGGGCTTCGACGCTTTGCTGCGCCAAGAGCTGCTCGACCTCGGCGCGGGCCTCCCGCACCCTGGGATGATTGGGGCCTAGCTCGACGCGTTGTTCGGCCAGCCGCTGCGCGGCTTCGGTGTAGCGGCGCTGGATCTCCACCATCTGCGGCAATTGTCCCACCTGCGGCAGTTCCTGGGGCCGGGCGCCGGCATCGATTTGCAACTGCCAGGCCTGGTTGCGCGACAGGGCGGCGTTGAGCTGGCTTTGCAGCTCGAGCTGATGGGTGAGCATCTCATCGAGCCGGCGGGTGTCGGCATCGGCCACGTTGATCAGGGGCGTGAGCAGCCCGGTTTCTTGCTGGAACTGGGTGACGGCGGTTTGCGCGGCTTCGACGTCGTGGCGGAGCTGGTCGAGTTGCGTGCGGTATTGATCGGTGCGCTGCGTGGCGGTGGAAACCGCCATGTCGCGCGTGACTTGCAGATAGGCCGCGATGATGGCGTCGGCGTAGGCTCGCGCATGCTCCGGCGTATCGGCCGTATACGAAACGGTCAGCACCCGGCTGTTGCTGGAGGTCGTGATTTCGGTATTCTGGTTGATCTGGCGGACCAGCCCATCGAAGGCGGCCGCGCCTTTGCCATCGTCGAGTGCTTCGCGAAACTCGGGCGTATCGCGCAGGCCAAGACGCTCGATGACGCGCTCGGTTACCACCCGGCTGCGTATCATCTCGAGCTGGGTGCGCATATAGCTATCGTCGAGCATCGCCGAGAAGCGCATACCGCTGATCGGGTCGTTTTCGCGGTAATCGATATAGATATCGGTGGAGGACGTCCAGGCCCGCGGCAGTATGAGTACCAGGATCGCAACTGCCAGGAAGGTGGCCGCCACCGTCGCGAAGATCAGTGCGCGGCGAACCTTGAGCCGGACCAGGATCTGGTTGGCCGTGATCAGAGATGTGTCGTTGGGCGGTTGAATCACGAGAGCGCGGGCGTAGAGGTCAAGCCGTAATGTAACGGCTCATATCGGCCAGAGGCCGGATTGATCCACATGCTGTAGCAAATCCGACACGGCGGCGCCGTGGATGCGCAGCGCGGGCGCCAGATCGGCCAGCGGCCGCAAGACAAAGGCCCGCTGTGCCAGGCGAGGATGCGGCACGGTGAGCTCCCGCGTGTCGATGGTCGAGCCGTCGAACCACAGCAAATCGAGATCGAGCGTCCGCGGCGCGTTGCGATAGGGGCGCTGCCTGCCATGGGCTTGCTCGATGGCTTGCATCGTCCGCCACAGCGGGAGGGCGGAGAGGCTGGTGTTCAGTTCCACCACGCCATTCACGTAGTCGGGACCCCCGGCGTCGACCGGCCGAGTGCGATACAGCGGCGACAGCCGGCAGGCCTGTACGCCGGCCGCGCCCGAAAGCTCGCGCGCGGCCCGGCGCACGGTAGCCTCGGCCTCGCCAAGATTCGCGCCCAGCCCGATATAGGCCACGTGGGACAGGGGCGGGCACGTGGCCGCCGCCAGACAGTCCGGCTCCCCTTGGGGAAGCTGCGGCGCGGCGGCGGCTCTGGCGCCGATCTTACTCACCGCGTTGGGCTTTGAGGATGTCGCCCGCCAGCTTGAAACCGGTGTTGGCCGCCGGTACGCCGGCGTACACCGCCACCTGGTACAGCAGTTCCTGGATCGCTTCCGGCTCCAGCCCGCCGCGCAGGGCGGCGCCCACGTGCAGTTCAAACTCTTCCCAACGCGCCATGCCGGCCGTCATGGCCAGCACCAGCAGGCGGCGCTGGACGTCGTCGAAGCGGCTGGAAGTCCAGATTTCGCCCCAGGCATAGCGCGTGATGAAGCGCTGGAAGTCGGCATTGAAAGACGTGGCATTGTTGGTACTGCGCTCGACGTGGGCGTGGCCGAGCACTTGGCGGCGACGGACCATGCCGGCATCGTAGCGGCTGACATCGCTATCGACGGGATCGGGCGCCAGGAAGTCGAGCAGGGTATCGACGTAGGCCAGCGGCACCTCGATGCAGGGGATATGGGCCGAACGCAGCATGACATGACGGCTACCCGGGATGGCATCGCTCAGCGCCACGGCGACGTCGGGCGGCGTGGAAACGTCGAACTCGCCGCTGACGATCAGGGCGGGGACTTCGATACGGGACAACAGGGGCTGGAGATCCATGTCGCGGATCGCCGCGCAGCAAGCGGCATAGCCCTGTGCCGACAGGCCCAGCAACGTATTGCGCACCCGCTGCACGGACATCGGGTTGAGCTCCGTGAAGGCCGGGGTGAAGAAGCGCGCCAGGCCCGCTTCGCAGATGGAGGCGAGGCCGCCGTCGAGGACGGCCTGGATGCGGGCGCTCCACAACGAGGGATCGGGGAACTTGGCCGTGGTATTGCTGAGCACGACGGCGGTGAGGCCCGCCGGCCGCCGCGAGGCGAGGGTCATGCCCACCATGCCGCCCAGCGAAATACCGCAATAGGCGTAGCGCTTGACGCCGCTGGCGGCGATCACCGCCTGGAGGTCGTCGGTGAGGAGCTCGAGCGTGTAGTCGCCGGCCGGCGCGTCGGAGGCGCCGTGGCCGCGCATGTCGTAGCGGATGACGTAGAAATGCCGCAGCAGGCGCGGCAGCACGTCGTCCCATAGCGAGAAATCCGTGCCCAGCGAGTTGCCCAGTACCAGGGCGGGCAGGGTGGGATCGCCGTCCGAGCGCCAGTAGATGCGGGCGTCGTGGCTGATGGCATGCGGCATGTCGTACTCCGGGTTCAGGTAGGCAAGAGAGGGTTCAGGCGTGCAGGCGCGGCGCGAGGTCGTTCCAGCGGGCGAGCACGCGCTCGACCATGGGGCGGGCGCCGTCGAGGTTGCGTTCCATGGCGCAGGCGTGTTCGAGGGCGGCGCGGTCGACCTGGCCGGCCAGCTCGGGCGATTTGGCGAGCACGTCGACGACATGCCGGCCGGACTGGATGGCGATGGCGCTGGCGGCGGCCACGGCCTTGGCGGCCTTGGCCGGCCCGATGGCCTCGGCCACCACCCGGTTGAGGCTCTCGGAAAACACCACGCCGTGCATCTGGTCGAGATTGCGTCGCATGGCCTCGGCGTCCACGCGAAGGCCGCCGGCGGTTTCGGCGGCGGCGGCCAGGGCATTGGCGCAGAGTCCGAACAGGGTGTCGAACACCGGCAGCGCGTTGGGCCAGCTGCCCAGCCCGCGCTCGTGTTCGGCGGGAAGCTCGCCGATCAGCATCTGGGCCAGCGCCGGGGCTCGGTAGGCGGCGTCCAGCATGTGCATGGAGGCCACCGGGTTGCGCTTGTGCGGCATGGCGGAGGAGCCGCCCCGGCCTTCGCCGGAGGGCTCGAAGGCTTCGCCGACTTCGGCCTGCATCAAAAGCGAAACGTCGCGGCCGAACTTGCCCAGCATGCCGCAAAGAATGGCGAGCTCGGCGGCCAGCCTGGCCAGGCGGTCGCGTGCGCCATGCCATGTGATGTCGGGTACCGCCAGGCCGAGCCGGCGGGCCAGTGCCCGCAGCACACCGGTGCCCTGGCCGCCGTGGAGCAGCAAGGTGCCGTTGGCGCCGCCGAGTTGCAGCACGGCGGCTTCCTGGCGCTGCCGCTGCACCGCGGCGGCGCACCGGGCCACGGCGTCCAGCCAGCCAGCGGCCTTCCAGCCGAAACTCACCGGAGCCGCTGGTTGCAGCAGCGTACGGGCCAGAATGGGCGTTGCGCCATGCTCCCGGACCAAGGCCGCGAGTGCCTCGCCCAGCCCGCGCAAATCGGCCAGCAGCAAATCGAGCGAGGCCACGGCGGTGACAACCAGCGCGGTGTCGGCGATATCCTGGCTGGTGGCGCCCAGATGCACCAAGTGGGCGGCCTCGGGCCGCCGCTGCGCGACCGCGGCCTTGAGCTGCTTGACGAGAGGGATGGCCAGGGTGCCGCTGCGCTGCGCATCGGTGCCGATGGCCAGCGCATCGGGCTGCAAGCCGGCGCAGGCGGCGCCGATGGCTTCGGCGGCTTCGGCCGGGATCAGGCCGCATTCGGCCTGCGCCGCGGCCAGCTCGGCCTCGAAGCGCAGCATGGCGGCCAGGATGGCGTCATCGGCCCAGAGCCGCCGCATGGCGGCGGTGGAGTAGGTGGCGTTGAGCGCGTCCATTGCCGGTTCAGCGCAGCAAGGTGATGCCGCTCAACCTCTGTAGTTCGTCGAAGTCCAGGCCGTCGATGATTTCGACCACCCGTACGCCCTCGGGCGTGATGTCGAGCACCGCGAGGTCGGTATAGACCCGGCTGACGCAGGCCACGCCGGTAAGCGGATAGGTGCAGGTATCGACCAGCTTGCTTTCCCCGGTTTTGGTGAGGTGCTCCATCATGACGTACACCTTGCGCGCGCCGATGGCGAGGTCCATGGCGCCGCCCACGGCCGGAATGGCGTCGGGCGCACCGGTATGCCAGTTGGCGAGATCGCCGCGGCGGGACACCTGGAAGGCGCCGAGCACGCAGATGTCGAGGTGGCCGCCGCGCATCATGGCGAATGAGTCGGCGTGATGGAAGAACGCGGCGCCCGGCAGCGCGGTTACGGGCTGCTTGCCGGCGTTGATGAGGTCGTCGTCTTCCTCGCCCTTGGCGGGCGCCGGGCCCATGCCCAGCAAGCCGTTTTCGGTGTGCAGGATGACTTCGCGCTCGGGCGGCAAATGATTGGCCACCAGGGTGGGCAAGCCGATGCCGAGATTGACGTAGGCGCCGCCGGGGATGTCTTGGGCGACGCGGGCGGCGATTTGATTGCGATCACGTTTTTGCATGGAGAACCCCTGAATCAGGCAACTTTGACGACGCGTTGGACGAAGATGCCGGGCGTAACGACGGCTTCGGGGTCGAGCTCGCCAAGTTCGGCGATGTCGCGCACCTGCGCGATGGCGACCTTGGAGGCGGTGGCCATGATCGGGCCGAAGTTGCGGGCGGTTTTGCGATACACGAGATTGCCCCAGCGATCGCCGCGCAGCGCCGAGATCAGCGCGACATCGGCATGGATGGGGTATTCGAGAACGTACTGGCGGCCGTTGATCTCGCGGGTTTCTTTGCCTTCGGCGAGCTGGGTGCCGTAGCCGGTAGGGGTGAAGAAGGCGCCGACGCCGGCGCCCGCGGCGCGAATGCGCTCGGCCAGGTTGCCCTGAGGGACGAGTTCGAGTTCGATTTTTCCGGCGCGATAGAGTTCGTCGAACACCCAGGAGTCGGCCTGTCGCGGGAAGGAGCAGACCACCTTGCGCACCTGGCCGGCCTTGAGCAGCGCCGCCAGCCCGGTATCCCCGTTGCCGGCGTTGTTGCTGACCACCACGAGGTCGCGGGCACCCTGTTCGATGAGGCCGTCGATGAGCTGATGTGGCATGCCGGCGTTGCCGAAGCCACCGATCAGGATCGTGGCGCCGTCCTGGATGTCGGCCAGCGCCGCGGCCACCGAATCAAAAATTTTATTGACCATGGATGTGCGTTCCGGGTTGGAAAAAAATGGGGCGGCCGCCTGCGCGGTGCCGCCGACGGCCTCGAGCGCCGTGAAACCCCAATGATATGCCATGTTGCCGCGCCGGAAGGGCAGGCTTCGTCCGCGCGCGGTAAACTAGGCAATTGTCCGTTATTCACCCATGCGCCAAGGGCTGGTTTGTTTTGCCTGGCGGCGGGGCCACCGGAGTTCGAATTCCATGACAGCGGTATCCAGCGCGCCACAGGCCGCGCCGTCCAATATTGCCCCGGTTTCCGAGATCCTGGAGGATCTGAAAGCCGGCCGCATGGTGATCCTGATCGACGAAGAAGATCGCGAGAACGAGGGCGACATCGTCATGGCCGCCGAGTTCGTCACTCCCGAAGCCATCAACTTCATGGTCACGCATGCGCGTGGTCTGGTCTGCCTCACGCTCACCGAAGAACGCTGCGATCAGCTCGGCCTGCAGCCCATGGTGCGCGCCAACGGCACGCGCTACGGTACCAACTTCACGGCCTCGATCGAGGCGGCCACCGGCGTTACCACCGGCATTTCGGCGGCGGATCGCGCCCATACCATCCGCACCGCGGTGGCGGCCGACACCGGGCCCGAGGATATCGTCCAGCCCGGGCATATCTTCCCGGTGCGCGCCGTGCGCGGCGGCGTACTGGTGCGGGCGGGGCATACCGAGGCGGGCTGTGATCTCACCGCCATGGCGGGGCTGACGCCGGCCGCCGTGATCTGCGAGATCCTCAAGGAAGACGGCACCATGGCCCGGCTGCCGGATCTGCTCGAGTTCGCCCGCAAGCATCAATTGAAGATCGGCACCATCGTCGACCTCATCCAATATCGCAGCGAAACCGAATCCATGGTGCAGCGCGTGGGCGAACAGCGCCTGCAAACCCCCTGGGGCGAGTTCCAGGCGATCGCCTACCGCGATGTGCCCAGCGGCGCGCCGCACCTGGCATTGGTGCATGGCGAGCCGCATCCCGAGCGCGAAGCCTTGGTGCGCGTGCACGAGCCGACCAGCCTGCTCGACGCCCTTCTCAGCGGCCGGGGCCCCCACAGCTGGGCGTTGCCCGACTCGCTGCAGGCCATTGCGCAAAGCGAATGCGGGGTTGCCGTGTTGCTCAATTGTCACGGCGAGGCCGACGATTTCTTCGCCAAGTTCGACGACCTCCGCGATTTCGAGGGCAGCAGCCAGCCGCGGCGCAGCCATGGCGAGCGTTCCGCCAGCAACGAGTTGCGGGTCTATGGCATCGGCGCGCAGATCCTCAAGGATCTCGGCGTGCACCAGATGAAACTGCTGGGCCGGCCGCGCAAGATGCCCAGCATGTCGGGATTTGCGCTTTCTGTCACAGGGTTTGCCACCGCGCCGGGCGATACTGGGGCAAACTGAAGCCGTTGCCGGCCTTTGTGGGCGGCTGTGTCCATCGTTCCGTTCCACCTGTATTCCTTCAAGAGGCTAGTGCCATGATTCCCTATACCCTGAGTCCCGATCTCGATGGCGAAGGCCTGCACATCGGCATCGTCCGCGGCCGTTTCAACGAAGACATCGGCCTGGCCGAACTCGAGGCCTGCCTCGATGAACTCTCCAAGCTCGGCGTCGACGAGCGCGACGTGATGGTCGCCACCGTGCCGGGCGCCCTCGAAATGGGAGTGGTGCTCGCGCAGATGGCCGAAACCGGCGAGTTCGACGCGCTCATCGCTTTCGGCGCGGTGATCCGCGGCGAAACCTATCACTTCGAAGTCGTGAGCAACGAAAGCGCCGCCGCCATCGGCCGGGTGGCCCAGGCCACGGGCATTCCCGTCGCCAACGGCGTGCTCACCACCGAAACCGACGAGCAGGCCGAAGAACGCGCCGAAGGCAAGGGCCGCGATTGCGCCCGCGCCGCGGTCGAGATGGCCAACCTCATGGCCGCGCTCGAACCCGAAAGCCTCGACGACGACGATGAAGACGGCGCCGAGTACGACCTCGACGACGAAGACGACGACGAGGGCACCTCGCGGAGAATGCAATGACCGAAGGCGCACCGCGTTCGCGCGGGCGTACCTCCCGGCGCCGGGCTCGCGAGTTCGCGCTGCAAGGCGCCTATGAGTGGCTGGTCAAGGGTGGCGACGATCTGTCCGATCTCGGCCTGATCGACGCCAATCTCCGCGATCAGGAAGACTACGCCGAGGCCGACGCCGAATATCTGCGCACCTTGCTTTACGGCGCGCTGCACCAGGCGCCGGCTTTGCGCGAGCGTTTCACACCCTACATTGATCGGCCGCTGGCCGAGCTGTCGCCGGTGGAGCACGGCATTCTGCTGCTCGGCAGCTACGAACTGCTCAATCACCCCGACGTTCCCTACAAGGTGGTGATCAACGAAGCGGTCGAACTGGCCAAATCCTTTGGCGGCACCGACGGCTTCAAGTTCGTCAATGGCGTGCTCGACCGGGTGGCGGCCGAGATGCGTGCCGCCGAAGTGCAGGCGGCCAGGCGCCGCTGAGGGCAGGCGGTGGCGGCCCGGCAACCCGTGTCCGAGTTCGATCTGATCGAACGCTATTTCAAGCGTCCGATGCCGCCCGGGGTGCTCGGCCCCGGCGACGATTGTGCGCTGCTGCCCGCCGTGTCGGGCCAATTGGCCGTGAGCACCGACATGCTGGTGGCCGGCCGCCATTTTTTCGATGACATCGAGCCGCGCCGCCTGGGCCACAAGGCCCTGGCGGTGAATCTTTCCGACCTGGCGGCCATGGCCGCACAACCGGTGGGCTGCGTGCTCGCGCTGGCGCTGCCCTCGGCCGATGAGGCCTGGGTGGCGGCCTTCGCCGAAGGCTGGTATGCGTTGGCGGATCGCTGGAACTGCCCTTTGGTGGGCGGTGATACCACCCGCGCCCGTCGTGATCTCGCCATCACCGTGACGGTGCTGGGCCAAGTGCCGGCCGCGCAGGCGCTGCGCCGCGATGCGGCCCGCGAAGGCGATGACATCTGGGTTTCCGGTTGCCTGGGCGCCGCCGATGTCGCCTTGCAGCTCGCCTGGAGTCTGCGGGAGCTGCCGGTGGCGGGTGGCCAATCAGCCTGGCCGCTGCAGCGCTGGATCTCCGGCCTGGAGCCACAGGTGCGCGAGCAGTGGTGGCGCCGAACCCGCGACGCCCTTGAGCTTCCGGAGCCGAGGATCGGCCTGGGCCTCGCCTTGCGTGGCATCGCCCGCGCCGCGCTCGATATTTCCGATGGGCTGTTGCAGGATCTCGGGCATATTCTCGCCGCCAGCGCCCGCGGCGCCGAACTGCGAGTTGCCGATCTGCCGCTTGGTCTCCTGGAGCAACTGCCTCCCGAAGCCGCCTGGCAGGCCGCCCTGGGCGGCGGCGATGCCTACGAACTCTGCTTTACCGCGGCGCCGGCGCGGCGCGCCGAGGTGCTGGCCGCGAGCCGCGACGCCGGCGTGGCCGTCGCGCGCATCGGTACCATCCTTGAGCCGGCGGCCGGCCTGCGTGTTCTCGACCCGATGGGGCGGCCGTTGGCCCCCTGGGGGCGTGGCTACGATCATTTTGCCGAAGGGATGCCATGAGGCGTCGCCGCCACGGGTTTTTCAGGAGTGTTGTATGACGGACCCATCACGCCGCTTTCCGCCGCCCGCGCCGCTGGAGCCCAGCCTGCGCTGGATGGGTGCCCGGCTGGCCCGCATCGTGGCGTTCGGCTTTGGCAGCGGTCTGTTGCGGCCGGCGCCGGGAACCTGGGGCACCCTGGCGGCCTGGCTGCTGTGGTGGCTGGCGGTGGGCCACGCCGCGCCGTGGGGCATCGCGTTGATCCTGGTGTTGGGATTCCTCTATGGCGTGTGGGCTTGCGGCGTGGTGGGGCGTGAGCTGGGCCGGCCCGACCACGGCGGCATGGTGTGGGATGAAATCATCGCCTTCTGGCTGGTGCTGTGGCTGGTGCCGGGCAACCTCTTCGCGCAGGCCCTGGCCTTCGTCCTGTTCCGGGTATTCGATATCCGCAAGCCGTGGCCGATCCGGCAATGGGAACGGCGGTTGCGCGGCGGCCTGGGCGTGATGGCGGATGATTTGGCGGCGGCGGCCTACACCGTGCTGCTGGTGTGGTTGTTGTCCGTGTTGTTCTAACGGCATCGCCGCGGTCGCCGGGCCGATGCGGTTTGCGCCGCGCCACGCGGTGGAGGAGGGTAGGGTGTTCAACGATGAGATCACGCGGTTGGCGAGCCAGTTGGGTCAGCTTCTGGCAGCCCGGGGGCAACAGGTGACGTGCGCGGAGTCGTGTACCGGAGGCTTGATCGCCGCCGCCATCACCTCGGTGGCCGGTTCCAGCCAATGGTTCCATGGCGCTTATGTCGCGTACGACAACGCGGTCAAGCAAGCCATCCTGGGGGTGCGGCCCGACACTTTGCAGAACGATGGCGCCGTGAGCGAGGCCACGGTCCGCCAGATGGCCTGCGGCGCGCTGGCGAACCTGTCGGCGCATTGGGCCATCTCGGTCAGCGGGATCGCGGGACCGGGTGGCGAGGTGCCTGGAAAACCGGTGGGCACGGTCTGGTTCGGCCTGGCTCAGCGGCTGGCGCCCGAAACCGTCCGCACCCAGGCGGTCGTGCGGCATTTCGTGGGCGACCGGACCCAGGTCAGGGAGCAATCGCTGCGCTTCGCGCTGGATTGGCTGATCCAGGCGATTGCGGCAGACCCGGTCGTGGCTTGAGCCGGGCGGCTGGATCGATCAGTCTCCCTCTTCCGCGGCCGGTTCGGCGTCGTCCGCATCCGCCATGAATTCCGCCAGGAGTTCACGGGCCAGATCGGCCTGGCCCGCATCCACCATGACCATCAGCGCATTCAGGCTATTGCTGAGCGGGCCGGGGTACAGGCTGCCAAACGCCTGGCCCTGGATGAAGAAGCGCACGTCGTAAGCCTCCAGTAGCGCGGCGACGACGGCGGCCTCGGCGGTGTCGCGGGGGGCGTAGAGTGGAATCATGCCGGATCCTCCGATGAGGGGCGGACTGGTCCCGTCCGTCCTGGTGGTCAATGGCGGGCACGGCTCTTGCCGGGCAACGGTGCGTTCCAGAGGGGAGCCGACCGTGAACCAGCCACCTGTGAATGCCGAGGCCGAGCCGTCGCGCGATGAGCGGGACGCTCCGGCGGAGCCGCGACCCCGGGACGGTGCCAGCCAGCCATCGGACGGCGGCGGCCACACCGGCCCGCCCGCCAGCCGGCGTGGCCTGCGCCGCCGTTGGTGGCGAGGCACCGGCCGCAGCGACGCGACCGCGGTCGCGCGCAAAGAAATCTACCGCACCCTGGGGCGCGCCCTGTGGCGGTTTCGCCGGCGCACGCTGCTGGCACTGGTTTTGCTGATTGCCGCCAAATTGATGATGGTGGCGGTGCCGGTGGTCCTCAAGTTGATCGTGGATGGATTTGGTGCGCCCGCTGGGATGGCGGCGCTGCCGCTCTTCCTGCTCATCGGCTATTCGCTGCTGCGGTTCGGCGGAGGATTGTTCACCGAGTTGCGGGATATGGCGTTCATCCGCGTTACGCAAACGACGGTTGCCGACTTCAACTTACGCGTCTTCGAACATTTGCACAAGCTGGGGGCTCGTTTTCATGCCGGCCGCCAGACCGGCGCCCTGTCGCGCGATGTCGAGCGCGGTACCGCGGGCGTGGCTTTCCTGCTGGGAACGGCGCTGTTCACCCTGCTGCCCACGCTTGTGGAAATCGTGTCGGTCGTGATCATTCTGATATCCAGCTACCGCCTCACGTTCGCCGGCATCGTAGGGGTCACCTTCATCCTGTATGCGATCGTGACCGTGGTGTTCACCGCACGGCGCATGATTTTCCAGCGGCAGCTCAACGAGTACGATTCTTTGTCGACGGGCAGGCTGGTCGACAGCCTGCTGAACTACGAAACCGTGAAACTCTATAACAATCAGCCGGTGGAGTCGGAGCGGCTGCGCGACACCCTGATGCGCTGGGTCGCGGTGGGGATCGATAATCAGCGCGCCTTATCGGCCTTGCACGTGGCTCAGAGCGCCATGATCGCCCTGGGCGTGGCGGCCGTCATGCTGCTGGCCGGACAGGAAGTCCTGCTGGGTCGCATGACGGTGGGTGATCTGGTTCTGGTCAATGCCTACATCATTCAGATCTGCCTTCCCCTGAGTGCGCTTGGCCTCGTGTTTCGGCAGACCAAGGAGGCGTTCGTCAATGCGGAGAAGGTCGGGGCCTTGCTGAATCAACCCGAAGAGCCGGACGCCGCCGTTCTGCCGGAGCTGGTTCTCGGGCGCGGCGAGATACGTTTCGAGAACGTCGACTTCAGCTATGAGCCAGGCCGCCAGATCCTGTGGGGCGTGGACTTCGTCCTCGCGCCGGGCAAGACCGTGGCGGTGGTGGGCGGCAGCGGCTCCGGAAAATCCACGCTGGCTCGTTTGCTGTTCCGTTTTTATGATGCCGATTCGGGCAGCGTGAGCGTCGATGGCCAGGATGTGCGGGAGGTGGATGCCCGTTCGCTGCGCGCGGTGCTGGGCATCGTGCCGCAAGATACCGTGCTGTTCAACGAGACCATCGCCTACAACATCGCTTATGGCAAGCCGGGTTCGTCGTTATCCGATGTCATCGAGGCAGCCAAGGGCGCCCGCGTCCATGATTTCATCCAGGGTTTGCCGGCGCAATACGACACCCTGGTGGGCGAACGCGGCGTGAAGCTTTCCGGCGGCGAGAGGCAGCGGATCGCGATCGCCCGGGCGCTGCTCAAGAACCCGCCGATACTGATCTTCGACGAAGCGACGTCGGCGCTGGACTCGCGCACCGAACGAGCCATCCAGGGCGAGCTCGAACGCATCTCGCAAGGACGAACCACCCTGGTGATCGCGCACCGCCTGTCCACGGTCGTGAATGCGGATGACATCATCGTGCTGGAACAAGGCCGCGTCGTCGAGCACGGCACGCATGCGCAATTGCTCGCGACTGATGGTATCTACGCACAAATGTGGTCTTTGCAGCGCCAGCAGAATGCGCTGGAGGCCGCGGGCGCGCGGATCGTCATCCAGCCGCTCAATCTGGCGACGCTGGTGGCCGGGGTAGTCGATGTGGCACGCGGCGCCATCGACGAAAAAGAGCTGAATCTATATTCCCAGATCGAAGTGGAAGGGGCGCGCGTCATGGCGGATCCGGCCACGCTCCGGGATGTGGTGTGGACGATCTGCTTCAATGCCATCGCGGTAACACCGCCTGGCGGACGGATCGGCGTGCGCCTGGCGCGCCAGCAACAGCGGGCACGCTTGACCGTGACGGACGCCCGGATCGCCCCCGGATTGGCGGCACAGCAGGCTGAAGACGACTCCGTCTGGAACGACGCCGGCGCTCGCCCCCTGGATCCCAACGAAATCCAGGCCGCCGTGGCACAGGCTGGCGGGGTGTTTGGCTGGGATACCGTGCCTGGCGGCCATGGCTTGGCATACTGGCTCGAACTGCCGCTGGCGTCACCACGGGAGCGGGCCAAAGCTTCCGGGCCGGCGGCGGCATCCTTGCACGCCCTGTCCGGCGCGCGCATTGCCTTGCTCGACCCCGACGCCGACAGCCGGGCCGTGCTCGTGGACATCCTGCAGTCGGCGGGCGCAACCGCGATTCCGGTCGCCACCGGCGCGCAATTCATTGCTCTTGTCAACGAGGGTGGGCCGCACGAATGGCCAGATGCCATCGTGTGCGACCTGGCTCTGCCCGACATGGACGGCTATGCCTTGGTGACGCGCTTGCGCGAACTGGAGGCGGAGCGCGAGGTCCCACTCGGACGGAGAGTTCCGGCGATCGCCATATCGCGCCAACGCGGCGAGCATGGCCGCTTGCAGGCTATCATGGCTGGCTTCCAGGCGCATGTCTCCAAGCCGGTAGAGGGGGCGGGGCTGCTGGCCCGCATCAATGCCGTCTTGGACGGCCGGCGGGAGCGCCGGGGTTCCGGCCCCGACGGACCACCGCCAAGTCAGGTGGCGCCGGAAGGGTGAATCCGTCGCACCGTCCAGTGGCACTTGCGCCCAGGATTTTGGAGTATTCTGGCCGCCTTTTGCCCAGATGGAAGGGCAAAGGTCCTGGCATTGCCTAAGATGAGCGTCCCGATGTCGCCGGAAGTTCTGCCCAGCAAGCTGCAGGCGCCCGATACCGCACAAGCCGTAGCCCGCCCCCGTTTGCTGGAAACCCTGGACGCCAGCCCGGGCTGGCGCGTCCTGGTGCTGCGCGCGCCCGCCGGCTATGGGAAAACCACGCTGATGTCCCAGCTATTTGGGCAATTGCGGCAAACCGGCCAGGCTTGCCGCTGGCTCACACTTGATGCCGGCGACGACGACGTGGGACAGCTTGCGCTGCATTTGCAAGCCGCTTTGGGCGCGGACGGGCCGGGCTCCGCCGGCGGTGCCGCGCTACCCTTCGGAGTCTGGCTGGCCGAACTGGAGCAGCGCGCGCTTTCGCAGGTTTTGTTTCTCGATGAAGTCGAGGCGGTGACCGACACCGCGGTGGTGCAGATGCTGACGCGCTTGCTGCGGTTTGCGCCGCCCACGCTGCGCTTCGTGATCGGCGCGCGCCCCGCTGCGCCATTGGACTTCAATCGATTGCGAGCGGGTGGCGAAGTCGTCGAATGGCATGCCAGGCAGTTGCGATTCAGCGCCGATGAAACCTCGGAGTTTCTGCGACGGCATGCCGGCCAGGGCATCGCCGGAGCCTGGCGCGATTTGTTGGCCGAGCGCTGCGAAGGTTGGCCGGCCTTGCTGAGCCTGGGCGTGGCTGCGCTGGGCCAGCCCGGCGCCCCGCAAGACTTGCCGGCGGCCTTGCAGAATCCGGATTCCGACCTCGCGGCCTATCTCTCGGGCGAGATCATCGACCGCCTGCCGCCCGATATGCGCGACTTCATGCTGCGCACCAGCATTCTGCCGGAACTGGATGCCGCCCTTTGCGCGGCGGTTTGCGAGGATGCGGCGCCGCGTCGCTTACAGGATCTGGCGCGTGGCGGCGGCCTCATCCCGCTGGAGCCGATAGCTCCCGGCCGCTATCGCTATCCCGCGCTGTTGCGGGCATGCTTGCAGGCCCGGTTGCGAAGCGGGCAGCCAGCGCTGGCTGCCCGGCTGCAGCGCCGCGTCGCCCTGGCGCACGAGAGCCAGGGCCAATGGCCGCAAGCGGTGGAGCACGCGCTGGAGTCCGGCGACGCGGTCTTTGCCGCCGAACTTCTGGAGCGGGGCGCCAAGCCTTTGGTCAAGGCTGGCCACCTGGCGGCCATCTTGCGTTGGCTGCGCCGCTTGCCGCCACACGTGGCGGATACCCGGCCCGACATCGTGTGGGCCGCGGCCAGGGCGCATGCCTATTTTCAACAGATCGAGCATGCCGAAACCCGGCTGCGCCAGTTGTTCGCGCTGGCCGAGCACGGGCCATTCGATGTCGGCACCTGGGAGGATTGCCTGGCCCTGGAGGCCCTGATCCAGGCGGCGGTGGAGAACATCCCACAACTGGAAGTGGTGGTGGAGCGCAACCTGGCCCGCGCGTCGGGAGCCTATGCGCGAGGCATCATGCTCAATCTGCAGGCATCGGCCAAGCTGGCCAAGAGCGAGTTCGAGGCCAGCCTGGTCTTGCTCGATCGGGCCGACCAGGATAACGGCCGAGCTTCGAATTTGTTCGGCTTGTCGGCGACCCGCGCCTTGCGCGCCGCGGCCTGGAGCGCGCAAGGCTATCCACGTCGCGGGCTGGCGGCGTTTGGCGCGGCCACGGCGCGCTTGCCCGGTGGGAGCGCGGCGGATACCGAGGGTGGGGCAGCGGACGAGGCCGGCCTGGCGTTCGAGCCCTCATCCGAGGAGGCCGTGGGCTCGGGCGTCCAGGCCGAACTGCTGTACGAAGCCGATGCGCTCGATGCCGCCCGCCGGCTCCAGGCGCTGTACCCGCCCGGCGCCGATGGCTATCTGTCCTTGAGCCTGACGGTAGGCGCCCATATCACCGCGGCCCGTCTCGCCTTCGTCGCGCAGGGGCTCGAACCCGCCTTGCGCCTGCTCGACGATTCGCTGGCGCACGCGGCGGAACGGCGTTTCGCCCGCCTGGTCTTTGCCTGCCAATGGGAACGAGTCCGTCTCGCCACCCTGGCGAACGATTTGGCGCAAGCCCGGCACTGGACCACGCTGGCGGCGCCATGGGCGGCCAATGGCCTGTTGTTCTATACCACCGATACCGAAGCCTGCCAGGTGGCGGGCTGGCGCCTGCGGCTGCGCAGTGGAGAGGCCGGAGGGGTCCTGCCCGCCATACGCGAGGCGGGATTGGCCGCGAAGTCCGTCGGCAGAGGCTGGCGGGCCCTCAAGCTCGCCTTGCTGGAGGCCGAGGCCCTGCGCTCCCTGGGCCGCTCAGGCGAGGCCGATGGTCTGCTGGCGGCCGCACTCATCGAAGGGGGGAGCCAGGGATTCGTCCGCACGTTTGCCGACGAAGGCGAGCCCGTGGTGTCGCGCCTGCGCGGGTGGCTGGCAAGCGGGCGGCTGCCCGCCGGGGTCGAACGGGATCTGCCGCTCCGCATTCTGCGCGCGGCCGGCGCGGCGCCGCCGCCGCAGCCTGGCGCCGCGCTTGGCAAAGACGGCGACTTCAACCCGCGCGAACGGGAGTTGCTCGCGGCCCTGGCCAAGGGGAGCCGCAATCGCGAGTTGGCGGGAGCCTTTCGGATTTCCGAAAACACGGTCAAGTGGTATCTCAAGAACCTCTATCTCAAGCTCGATGCCAGGAATCGCGCCGAGGCCATTTTGCGGGCTCGGCAGCGAGGCCTGATCCGCTGATCGCGCGTCGGGGCGGGCGCGCAGCAAGCGTCGGCTACCTGTTCGGGTGGTGCTTTCCCGGGGGGATCTGTCTACACTGGCCTGGACAAGGCTGTCCCGGCCGGCGCCGGGAAGCCCCGCTTCTTACCGAGATCGTCATGAATGCTCCCTTATCCGCCCCCCTGGCCCGCGAGGCCAATCTCGATGACAAATATGATGCGGCCGACGGCTGGGTGTTCCTGTCGGGCACCCAGGCCCTGGTGAGACTGCCCTTCGAGCAGCGCTTGCGCGACCAGGCCGCGGGGCTGAACACCGCCGGTTTCATCAGCGGCTATCGCGGCTCGCCCCTGGGCGGCTACGACCTCGAACTGTGGCGCAACACCGACCGGCTCAAGGCGCATCACATCCATTTCCAGCCCGGCGTCAATGAAGACCTCGCCGCCACCGCGATCTGGGGTTCGCAATATATCGGCACATTTCAGGGCGCGCGCTACGACGGCGTGTTCGGCATCTGGTACGGCAAGACGCCGGGAGTCGATCGCAGCGCCGACGCGCTGCGCCACGCCAACGGCGCGGGCACCTCGCCCCACGGCGGCGTGCTGGCCCTGTGCGGCGACGATCACGGCGCCAAGTCGTCCACCCAGGCCGCGCAGTCCGATTACATCCTGGCGGCGGTTGGCATCCCGGTGCTGTATCCCGCCAACGTGCAGGAGATCCTCGACTTCGGCCTGCACGGCATCGCCATGAGCCGCTATACCGGCTGTTGGGTGGGTCTCAAGCTGGTTACCGACGTGGTCGAAAGCGCCTGTACGGTAGAGCTGGGTGCGGTGCGCACCGGGGTAAACCTGCCTGAGGAACCGGCAGAGGGCGTTTCGATCCGCGCGGTCGATCCGCCGCTGAACCAGGAGGCCCGGCTCTATCAACAAAAGCTGCCGATGGCGCTGGCCTATGCCAGGGCCAATGGCCTCGACCGCATCGTCATCCAGCCCGAGCGCCCACGCCTGGGCATCATCACCGCCGGCAAGGCCTATGCCGACACCCGGCAGGCCCTGCACGAGCTGGGGCTGGACGATGCGGCGGCCGCCGCCGCGGGCGTCCGCCTGCTCAAGTTGGGCATGGTCTGGCCGCTGGAGCCGGAGATCGTGCGCGAGTTCGCCGAAGGCCTCGAGACCATTCTGGTGATCGAGGAGAAACGCGCCCTGATCGAAGACCAGCTCAAGGCCTTGTTATTCGATCTGCTGCCCGGGCGGGCGATCCGGGTCGTTGGCAAGCACGCCGCCACGCCCAGCTGGGGCCGGGCGGGTGCCGGCGTCCTGCCGGCGGTTGGCGAACTGCAGCCGGGCCGGATCGCCGCGTTGGCGGCGGGGTTGCTGGGGCTGGAGCACCAACAGGCAGCCGCCGCGGGCGAGACGCAAGCTCCCGGGCCGGTACGCCTGCCGAGCTTCTGCTCGGGATGTCCGCACAATACCTCCACCAAGGTGCCGCAGGGCAGCCGGGCCCTGGCGGGCATTGGCTGCCACGGTATCGCCATGATGCAGCAGCCCGGCATCACCGGGAACATTTCGCACATGGGCGGCGAAGGCGTCATGTGGGTCGGGCAGGCGCCGTTCACCGACGAAAAGCATCTCTTCGCCAATCTGGGCGATGGCACGTATTTTCATTCGGGCATCCTGGCCATCCGGCAAGCGGTGGCGGCGCGGGTCCCGATCACCTATAAGCTGCTGGTCAATGGCTTCGTCTCGATGACCGGCGGCCAGCCGATCGAGGGCGAGCTGAGCGTTCCGCAAATGGCGGCCGAGCTGGTGGCCGAAGGCGTGGGCCGCCTGATCGTGGTGGCCGACGACCCCGAGCGTTACCAGGGCGTGGCGCTGCCCGCCGGCGTACGGGTGGAACCCCGGCATCGGCTGGACGCCGTACAGCGCGAACTGCGCGAGTTCCCCCGGGTGTCGGTGCTCATCTACGACCAGATGTGCGCCACCGAACGCCGGCGGCTGCGCAAACGCGGCAAGTACCCCGACCCCGAGCGGCGCACCTTCATCAATCCCGAGGTGTGCGAAGGCTGCGGCGATTGTTCCGTGAAGTCCAACTGCATGTCGGTGGAGCCGCTGGAAACCGAACTGGGGCGCAAGCGGCGTATCAATCAATCCAGCTGCAACAAGGATTTTTCCTGCCTCGAAGGTTTTTGTCCGAGCTTCGTCACCATCGAGGGCGGCCGCTTACGCAAAGGCAAGTCGGCCGAGGGAGAAAGGGTGGCGGCTCCCGATCCCCGCGCGCTACCGGCGCCGCGGCTGCCCGTGTTGAGCGAAGAGACGCGGGCGGTGCTGATCACCGGCATCGGAGGCACCGGGGTGATCACGGTCGGCGCGATTCTGGCGCAGGCGGCGCATCTCGATGGGTTGGCTGTCAGCACGCTGGATCTCACCGGCTTGTCGCAAAAGTATGGCGCGGTCATGTCGCACGTGCGGCTGGCGCGTCGTCCCGAGCAACTGCGTACGGCTCGGCTGGCGGCCGGCGAGGCCGATGTGCTGATCGGTTGCGATCTCGTGGTAAGCGCGGGTGACGAGGCCATCAGCCGCTTGTCCCGCGCGCGGGCGAACGCGGTGATCAACGACGAGCTGGCCCCAACCAGCGACTTCCTGCGCCAGCGCGATTGGCACCTCGAGCCAGCCGCTTTGCTGGCGCGCTTGCGCGATGCCATGCCCTCCGGAGGAGCGCTGCGCGCGGTTCCCGCCACCCGACTGGCCACCACCCTGATGGGCGACGCGATCGGTGCCAATATCCTGCTGCTGGGCTATGCCTGGCAGCAAGGCTGGGTGCCGGTGTCGGAGGCCGCCATTTTGCGCGCGATCGAGCTCAATGGCGTCAGTGTGGCGCTCAATCAGCAGGCCTTCGCCTGGGGGCGGCAACTGGCCGTGGAACCCGAGGCCGTCTTGCGCCATCTACGGGCGGGGCAGGTGATGACCTTCGTCAAGCCGCCGCTGCAGCGCGTGGAAGACATCGTCAAAGACCGGATGGCGCGCCTGGCGGCCTACCAGAACGCCGCCTACGCCCGGCGTTACCAGACGCTGGTGGAACGCGTGCGCCAGGCGACGGAAGACGTGGCCGACGACGCCTCGCTCGCGCGCACCGTGGCCCGTCAATACTATCGCCTGCTCGCGCACAAAGACGAATACGAAGTGGCCCGGCTGTTCCGGGATCCCGCCTTCCGGCAGCAACTGGACGGCGTGTTCGAAGGAGACTACACGGTTCGCGCCCACCTGGCGGCCTGGCCGCTGGCGCGGCGCGATCCGGTAACCGGCCAATGGCGCAAGCGCGAGCTGGGGCCGTGGATCTGGCCGCTGATGGGCGGCCTGGCGCGCTGGCGGCGCTGGCGCGGTACGTGGCTGGATCCTTTCCGCCACAGCGCCGAGCGGCGGCTGGCCAACGCTCTGCTGGTCGATTATGAGGCCGATATCGAGCGGCTCTTGACCGGGCTGGCGCCGGGCCGCTTGGAGCTGGCCCGCGAGATCGCGGACTGGCCGGCCGAGGTGCGGGGTTACGGCCACGTGCGCGAAGCCGCCGCGGCCGTGGCTCGCGAGCGGCGCACCGAGCTATGGCGGCGCTGGGAGCAGGGGCCCGTGCGCTGCGAATCCTTGGCGGCGTAGCTGGCGCCGCCGTGCGACTCAGCGTTTGCGCCGTGGCGGCTTGGCGGGGGCGGCGCTGCGCAGCGCCGCCTCGCAGCGCAGGCGGATGGTGTGACTGAGATTATCCAGCAGAGGATCGAAATACTCGGGAGGCTGGCCGAACGTCAGGAGCAAGCCCATCCCGCGCAGCGTCGAAAACACCATATCGGCAAAACCCTCGGCATCGGCATCGGACGCAAGCTCGGGGAAAACGGCCAGGAAGTGATCCAGAGAACGCTGCCGCAACTGGACTCTTTCCCGCGCGATATGTTGCCGAAGCTCGGGCTCATAGCGCATGCCAAGGATGACGCTCCACATGGCGACGTAGCGCGGCTGGGAGTACATCCGTGCCCAGGCGCTGCGCACGGCCTCGTGCGCGCGCTCGGACAGGGCCGGGGAGGTGGCGGACCAGACGGCGACTTCCCCGTACTGGTCGTCGGCATGCACGAGTTCGGTCGCCGCGTGCTGGATCAGCGAGGCTTTGTTCGTAAAGTGGTGCTGCAGCGCGCCCGGCGTGACACCGGCTGCCTTGGCGATCTCGAACATCGACGCGGCTTGCAGGCCTTTGGTGTCGATCACTTCGATTGCCGCCGCAATAATCTGCTTTTGCGTGGCCTGGCTGCGTTCGGCATGACTGCGGCGTGGCGCCGCGGGGGAGCGTGACATAGGGACGAAAGAAAATGGCGCGGCAAGGACGCGCCATCTTAGCAGTTCGGCTCTTTGCGGCCGCTCAAGATATGCCGGGCGCTCCCCGGCTTCTGGCTCGTCTCCGGGGCGACGCGCGGCGGCGGGTTCGCAGGGGCTCAGGAATCGGCTCGGAAGCCAACCTCGCGGACGATCGGCGCCCAGCGTTCCGTGTCGCTCTGAAGCAGATCGGCCAGCTCTTGCGGTGTCGAAGTCTTGGCCTCCATGCCCATGGTGGCCAGCGACTGGATGGTATCGGGGTGGGAGAACGCCGCGACGACCGCGGCGTTGGCCCGTTTGAGCGTGTCGGCATCCGCATGGGGCGGCATGTAGATGCCGTACCACTCGGAATAGGCGAAGTCTTTCTGGCCTTGCTCGACCAGGGTGGGCACGTCGGGAGCGAATCGACTGCGCTCCGCGCCAGTGACGGCAAGCATGCGATAGCCGGGATGCCCGATGAAACGCTGGATGTCCCCAACTGGGCCGATAACGGCCGGCAGGTGCCCGCCCACCACGTCCTGGATCGCGGGTTGGGTGCCGCGATAGGCGACGTGGGTCAGCTCCAGGCCGTTGGCGCGCCCGAGCAGAACGCCGATGAAATGCGGTACGGCGCCTGCGGCGGGGCCGCCAAAGCTGGCTTGGTCGGGATGCGCTTTCGTCCAGTCCAGGAAATCCGCCAGGCTTTGTACCTCTGCCGGAACGGCGGGGCCGATCGCCAGGGCGAAATCGAAAGTGCAGGCCAGCGACACCAGCGTGAGGTCCGTCACGGGATCGTAGGGCAGCTTGCCATAGGTATGGGGATAAATGCCCAGCATCGACATCGGCGTTTGCAGCAGAGTGCCGCCGTTCGCGGACTGCCCCACGACATACTGGACGGCGATCTGCGCGCCGGCGCCGGTACGGTTCTCAACCACGCCGGTCTTGGCATATCCATCTTGCGCCAGACGATCCGCCAGGTTGCGGGCGGTGACGTCCGAGGTGCTGCCGGCGGGAAAACCGCAAACGACCTTGACGATATCCTGGCCCGCCGCCTTCTGCGCGAGTGCGGAGAACGAACCGAGAGGCAGGAGCGATGCCGCCGACCATTGCATGAGGCGGCGGCGCTGGGGGCTGGGAGGGAGGGTTTTCACTGTGAAGGTCTCCTTGGGTGTCAGAAGGGCGTGGTCAGCCACGTCCCACGAGGGGCATGGCGGTGGCCATGAGGGTTTGGAACAACACGTTGGCCTGCGGGGGAAGATTGGCCATGTGCAGGATGGCATCGCCAACGAGCGCCACGTCCATCATGGGTTCGGGCCTGAGTTCGCCATTGGCCTGCGGCACGCCGCGGCTCATGGCCGCCACCATGTCGGTGGCGGCATTGCCGATATCGATCTGGCCCACGGCGATGTCGTGGCGTCGGCCTTCCAGCGCCGCGGCCTTGGTCATGCCGGTGACGGCATGTTTGGTGGCGGTATAGGGGAGCGTGTCGGGACGGGGCGCATGCGCGGCCAGCGAACCATTGTTGATGATGCGCCCACCGCGCGGCGCCTGGGCGCTCATGAGCCGAAAGGCAGCCTGGAGGCACAGAAACATGCCGGTCAGATTGGTGGCGACGACCTGCTGCCAAGCCGTGAACGAGATATCCGCGATGGGCTGCGAGGTGCCGCTGATGCCGGCGTTGTTGAAGAGCAGATCCAGCCGCCCGAAACGCTGGACGACCGCATCGAACAAGGCGTCAACCTCGGCGGGCTGGGTGACGTCGGTGGTGACGACGAGCACGGTGTCGCCGAGGCCGTGTTCGCGCGCCACGGCCTCCAGCGGCTCGCGCCGCCTGCCGGCCAGCACCACCTGCCAGCCGCCCGTGAGCAGGGAGCGCGCCGCGGCGCGGCCGATGCCCGTGCCCGCGCCGGTAACCAATGCGGTGCGAGGCGTCATGCGTCGTATCCCGGATTGACCCGGTCGAGCCGGCGCAGCAGGGCCGGCCAAGCCTGTTGACCGCGGGAGACTCCGCCATCCATCAAGTCGACGGCTGCGGACACGCCTTGCAGGACTTCGGCGGGGATCATCGTCAGCTCGCCGCCGGATTGTGCCGCCAATTGAATCTGGCAGGCGCTTTCCAGCGTATACATATTCATGAAGGCATCCGCGATGGTCGGCCCGACGGCCAGTAAACCGTGGTTGCGCAGAATGAGGCATTGATTGGAACCTAGATCGTGCTGCAGACGAGCTTGCTCTTCTTCATGAACGGCAACGCCTTCGTAGGTATGGTAGCCAAGCGAATCCAGCAGCAGCGTTGCCTGCTGCGAGATTGGCAGGATGCCTTGCCGCTGCGCGCTGACGGCAACGCCGGCCCGCGTATGGGTATGAATGACGCAAGTCGCGTCTTCCCGCGCCGAATGGACGGCGGAGTGGATGATGAAGCCGGCGCGATTTACATGAAAGGGCGAAGCGCTCAGTTGCCTGCCCTCGGCATCGATCTTGATCAAAGAAGACGCCGTGATCTCTTCGAACAGAAGGCCATAAGGGTTGATGAGAAATTCGGGCTGACCGTTGCTGCCGGCCTCCGGCAGCTTGGCGCTGATATGGGTAAAGATGAGATCGGTCCAGCCATACAGCGCGGCCAGACGGTAGCAAGCCGCGAGATCGACGCGTAGCGCCCATTCCGACTGACTGACGATCTCCTTCACAGAGGCGATTTTCATGATTCTCCCTTCCTGAAATATACAATATAGGTGTATTGTATAATTATTTTTCAGGTTGCTGATTCAAGGGTTTTCCCTCGTAACGCAATTCGACGATGCAGCGGTGAAGTCAGGCAAGGATGACGGGAGGACCGACGGCTTTTCACTCCTCCAGCGCATTCCGGCATGGCGAGGGCGGGCGCTGCGGCACTCAAGAGGCGTTGAGTACCGCCGAAGGGCGGCATAAGCGACGATCAACTGGGCCGCAGCTCTTCATGAGGGCTGAAGATCTGGGAGACGCCATGACGGCGACGCAAGAAAAAGACGGGACTGGTACGCTGAAGAGGCGCAAGCCTGATGCCGGACCCCAAACGACGAAGGGCAGGGCCGGCCGATTTGACGCCTGTGCCGATGCCGAGGACTTCAGGGTAAGGGCGTCTCGCCGCCTGCCCCGAATGGTGTTCGACTATATCGACGGGGCCGCGGGCCGTGAATCGACCGCGGACCGCAACCTCTCCGCTTTACGGAAGGTGGCCTTATGTCCGAATATTCTGCAGGACGTATCGCGGGTCGATACCTCCTGCCGGTTGTTCGGCCAACCGTCCCGCTTGCCAATCGTGATCGCCCCGACCGGCCTGAACGGCGCCTATTGGCATCAAGGCGACCTCGCGCTGGCGCGGGCGGCCAAGGCCTCGGGTATTCCGTTCGTCATGAGCACGGCGGCCTGCGTCACCTTGGACGACATGCACCGAACCGCGGGGCCGCTGCGCTGGTTCCAACTCTACATGTTCAAGGATAAGGCGCTGGCATTGTCCTTGCTGGAGCGGGTGTGGCAATACGGCTTCGAGGTGCTGGAGTTGACGGTCGACACGCCGGTCGGCGGCTATCGCAACCGGGACATCCGCAACGGCTTCTCGCTTCCGTTTCGCTGGTCATTGCCCAAGTTATGGGATGTGGCGCGCCATCCCCGCTGGACGGCACAGATGCTGGCCGGAGGGCTGCCGACCCTGAAGCTGTTCGCCGAAGTCGTCGGCCCCATTCCTGCGGGAGAAACGATCACCGCCGTCATGAACCAGCAGCTTAGCTCGACGTTCGACTGGCAGGATCTGGCATGGCTGCGGCGGCATTGGCCCGGCAAATTGGTCCTCAAAGGCGTGGGCTGCGCCGCGCATGCCGTGGCGGCGCAGCGAGAAGGAATCGATGGCGTCGTCGTGTCCAACCACGGCGGTAGGCAATTGGATGGCAGCGTCTCGAGCGTCGAGTCGCTGCCGGAGATCGTGCAGGCTGTCGGCGGCGGCATGGTCATCCTGATCGACAGTGGCTTCCGGTCCGGGACCGACGTGGCCAAAGCCATCGCCTTGGGAGCCGATGGCGTGCAGTTGGGCCGGGCGGTTCTCTACGCCTTGGCGGCCGGTGGCGAGGCCGCCGTTCGTCGGATGCTGGACATCATGAGGGTGGAGCTGCACAGCGCCATGGCCATGACCGGTAGCACCGGGATTGCCGCGCTGCGCGGCAAGGCCACCGCCTGAGCAACGGAGGCCCGCCGCCCTTGGACAGACATCACGGGGAATGCCGGACCAAGCGCGGTAGTCGCAAGCTGGCCGCTACACGATCTGTTTGACGCCGGGAATCGCCGGACGAGACACCGCCGGCATGGATGGCTCCCTGCGGATGCGTCCTAAACCTCCCGCCTCGCCGCCTCGATGGCATCGCGCGTGGCCCGGGCGGCCTCGGCGGCGGCGGCGCGCCAGTCGTCGCCCGGCGCATACAGGATGGCGCGCGACGAGTTGATGAGCAAGCCATCGCCGGCGGCGTTGCGGCCAGCCTTGACGCTGGCCGCCACATCGCCGCCCTGGGCGCCGATGCCGGGCACCAGCACCGGGACGTCGTCGCCCACGCGGGCGCGCACGCGCGCCAGCTCATCGGGATAGGTGGCACCCACCACCAGGCCCAATTGGCCGGCGGGTGCGCCGCGCTGCCACGGGCCGGCGGCCAGCTCGGCCACGCGCAGGTACAAGGGATCGCCCTCGACTTCGAGGAACTGCAGGTCGGAGCCGCCGGGGTTGGACGTGCGGCAGAGCACGAACACCCCGCGGTCGCGCCATTGCAGATAAGGGGCGATCGAATCGAAACCCATATACGGATTGACCGTGACCGCGTGCGCCTGATAGCGCTCGAAGGCTTCTCGGGCGTACTGCGTGGCGGTGGCGCCGATGTCGCCGCGCTTGGCATCGAGCACCAGGGCGAGATGGGGGTGCTGCTCGCGAATGTAGGTGCAAAGGGCTTCCAGCTGGCCTTCGGCGCGCAGGGCGGCAAAGTAGGCGATCTGGGGCTTGAACGCCGCGGCATAGGGCGCGGTGAGATCGACGATCTCGCGGCAGAAGCGAAGAATGGCGTCGGGTTCGTCGCGCAGCTCGGCGGGCAGGCGCGCGAGATCGGGGTCGAGGCCGACGGTGAGCAGGGAGCCCTGGCGCTGCCAGGCATCTTGGAGATGGGAATAAAAGGACATGGGGCGGGCGGCGGGGCTCTGTAGGGGACAAAAGAATGGGGTCTGGCCCCGAAAGGACAGACCCCATTGTAAGACAGTGCGATGGCGGGAGAACCTGGAGATCTGCCGCAAAAAGCTCCGGGCGGCAACCCGGAGCGATGCGGCGGACAGGTTCTTCCGGCCGGCGGCGGACTGGTTTAGAAGTCCATGCCGCCCATACCACCCATGCCGCCCATGCCGCCCGGGGGCATGGCCGCAGCGGCGGGCTTGTCTTCGACCAGCTCGGCCACGGTGACCTCGGTGGTGAGGATCAGGCTGGCCACCGAAGCGGCGTTTTGCAGCGCGGTGCGGGTAACCTTGGTGGGATCCAGCACGCCTTGCTCGACCAGATCGCCGTACTCGCCGGTGGTGGCGTTGTAGCCGTAGTTGCCTTCACCGCTGGCGACTTGGTTGACCACGACGCTGGATTCGTCGCCAGCGTTGCTGACGATGGTGCGCAGCGGCTCTTCGACGGCGCGCAGAACCAGCTTGATGCCGGCGTCCTGGTCGGCGTTCTCGCCCTTGACCTTGGCGATGGCTTGCTTGGCGCGGATCAGCGCCACGCCGCCGCCAGCCACGATGCCTTCTTCAACGGCGGCACGGGTGGCGTGCAGGGCGTCTTCGACGCGCGCCTTCTTTTCCTTCATCTCGACTTCGGTGGCGGCACCGACGCGGATCACGGCAACACCGCCGGCCAGCTTGGCCACGCGCTCTTGCAGTTTTTCGCGGTCGTAGTCGGAGGTGGCTTCGTCGATCTGCACGCGGATCTGCTTGACGCGGGCTTCGATCGCCTTGCTGTCGCCGTTGCCGTCGATGACGGTGGTGTTTTCCTTGCCGACTTCAATGCGCTTGGCCTGGCCGAGCTCTTCCAGCGTCGCCTTCTCGAGCGACAGGCCGGTTTCTTCCGAAATCACGGTGCCGCCGGTGAGGATGGCGATGTCTTCGAGCATGGCCTTGCGGCGGTCACCGAAACCAGGCGCCTTGACGGCGGTGGTTTTGAGGATGCCACGGATGTTGTTGACCACCAGGGTGGCCAGGGCTTCGCCTTCCACGTCTTCGGCGATGATCAGCAGCGGGCGACTGGACTTGGCCACTTGCTCGAGCACCGGCAGGAGGTCGCGGATGTTGCTGATCTTTTTGTCGTGGATCAGGACGTACGGATCCTCGAGAACGGCAACCTGCTTGTCGGGGTTGTTGATGAAGTAGGGCGACAGATAGCCGCGGTCGAACTGCATGCCCTCGACGACGTCGAGTTCGTTGTCGAGCGACTTGCCGTCTTCGACGGTGATCACGCCTTCCTTGCCGACCTTGTCCATCGCGTCGGCGATGATCTGGCCGATCGAGCGATCGCTGTTGGCCGAGATCGAGCCGACTTCGGCGATCTGCTTGGTGGTGGTGCAGGGCTTGGACAGGTTGCGCAGCTCTTCCACACCGGCGGCAACGGCCTTGTCGATACCGCGCTTGAGGTCCATCGGGTTGATGCCGGCGGCAACGTACTTCATGCCTTCGACGACGATGGCCTGGGCCAGCACGGTGGCGGTGGTGGTGCCGTCACCGGCGGTGTCGCTGGTTTTGGAAGCGACTTCCTTGACCAGCTGGGCGCCCATGTTCTCGAACTTGTCCTTCAGTTCGATTTCCTTGGCGACGGACACGCCGTCTTTTGTGACGGTGGGGGCGCCGAACGAGCGCTCGAGCACGACGTTGCGGCCTTTGGGGCCGAGGGTGGTCTTGACGGCATTGGCCAGGACGTTGACGCCGCGGACGATGCGGGCGCGGGCGTCGTCACCAAACTGAACTTGCTTTGCAGCCATGGAGAGAGTTCCTTGGAAAGTGGATGGATGGATGTCGGGGCAATCGGGATGCGCGCTGCGGCGGAGGCGCCGGCGCGGCGCAAGCCGGTGTTACTCGACGACAGCCAGGATTTCGTCTTCGCGGATGACCAGGACTTCTTCGCCATCGACCTTCACGGTCTGGCCGGCGTACTTGCCGAACAGAACCTTATCGCCGGGCTTGACGTCCATCGGGGCCAGCTTGCCATCTTCGCCGCGCTTGCCGGGGCCGACAGCGACGACTTCACCCTGATCGGGCTTCTCGGCGGCGCTTTCCGGAATAACGATGCCCGAGGCGGTTTTGCGCTCGTTGTCCAGGCGCTTGACGATCACGCGATCATGCAGGGGACGGAGGGCCATACAGACTCCTGTTGGTTGATGAAGGACTAGGAAAAAGGGGTAAAGCGTCGTGAGCGAATGCGCTGTTAGCACTCACCACAACTGAGTGCTAATTATAGGGACGACGATGGTGTCTTTCAAGTGGTCTTTTGCGGGCGGGCGGAATTTGCCGCGATGAGGCGACGCGAAGCGCTCCAGGCGGATCGTTGCGATCCGCCTGGAGGCGGGAGGAGGACGGCGGGCTGTCGCGATGGGGGCGACGAATCGGCGCCGCCGCGGCTCGGGCGGCGCCGGGTGGAGCGCGGCGCAAAGGGCGCGCCGCATCCAAGGCATTACTCAACCGTAATGTTGGCCTGTTGCACGACCTTGGCCCACTTCTCGGATTGAGTGTCGACCCAGTCGGTGGCGGCCTGGCGGCCGGCGAAAGGCGGGCGTATGCCCAGGCTGGCAAGCCGTTCCTGGAATGCCTCGTCCTGGAAGACTTCGCCAAGGACTTCTTCCCAGCGATCGACGATGGCATCGGGCGTTTCGGCGGGCATCAACACCAGGTAGGCGAAGCGGGCATCGAAATCCCGCAGGCCGGCCTGCTGGTTTTCGGCGACGGCGGGGACATCGGGCAGCGCCGGGTCACGCTCCTGGCCCGAGACGGCCAGCGCGACGAGCTTGCCTTGCTGGATATGGGGCAGGACGCCCGGGATGGCGAGAAACCCGGTCTCGACCTGGCCGCCAAGCAGGTCGTTGGTTGCCTGCGCATTGCCGCGATAGGGAATATGCGTGAGATCCAAGTCCGCCGCTTGATTGAACATCTCGAAGGTCAGGTGTCCCGGGCTGGCGCTTCCCGCGGTGGCGTAAGCCATGGGGTTGGCCTTGGCCTGGGCCAGGAGGGCATCCAGCGTTGGGACTTCCAGTTCCGGACGCACCACCATCACCTGGCCGAACGCACCCGCCAGGGCCACCGGCCGGAAATCCTTGATGGGGTCGAACGGCATGCTGGGATACACATGCGGATTGACGGTGGCCAGGGTATCGGTGGTGATGAGCAGGGTGTAGCCGTCCGGCTTGGCCCGTGCCACGGCGCCCGCGCCGATGTTGCCGGCGGCGCCGGGGCGGTTTTCGACGATCACGGATTGGCCCAGCAGCCGGCTGGCGTGCTGTGCGATGAGGCGAGCCTCGATATCCAGGGGGCCGCCGGCGGTGAAGTTGACGACGAGGGTGATGGGCTTGCTGGGATACTCGGCGTGAGCATTCGGCGCGGCCAATAAAAGGGCGAGGCTGGCGCCGGCCAGCAGGGAACGAGCAAACATACGAAACATCTCCAGGGGTGCGTGTGCTGAAGGGCGGGATCGGGCCGGGGGCTGATGCCGTAGCCATGGAATGCCCGAGCGGCATCGGCGGCGTCCGCGAGCCAGTGCCGATGAAAGGCGCTGCCCGCTTGGACCCCCCGCGTGCCGGCCTTGGCCGGGAGCGGATGGCAGCTATCCAGTATGTCTGTTTGGCATATAAATAAAAAATGAAATATTCTTGGATATAGATAACCTTTCTGTTATGGCTATAGAAACTTATGCGCGCCACAAACTGGACCCACCGCATCCGCTTGCGTCACCTCGAGCTGTTGTTGCGCTTGTGCGAGACGCGTAATCTCAGCAAGGTGGCCGAAGAGTTGAACATCACGCAGCCGGCCCTTTCCAAGCGGCTCAAAGACCTGGAAGCCGATCTCGGCCTCTTGCTGTTCGAGAGGCATGCCAAGGGCGTGATACCCACGGCGGGTGCCTTGGAACTTGCCGAGCATGCCCGCGGCATCATCGGGCGGCTGGACAATGCCCAGATCGTCATGGAGCAAGTGGCCAGCGGCGCGGCCGGTTATTTGTCGGTGGGCTTCTCGCCCGTCGTGGCGCCGGTGTTGTTACCGGCCAGCATCCGCCGGTTCCGGAAGGCCTATCCCCGGATGGTCGTCCGGGTGGCGGAGGCCACGCTGGATCTGCTGCTGCCGCAGTTGCACGAAGGCCGTTTCGACATTCTCGTCGGCCGCCTGGAAGAGCATGCCCTGCCGGGAGGGTTGCGCTGCGAGGCGCTGTATGCCGAACCCGTTTGCCTGACGGTGGCGCCCGAGCACCCGCTGGCCGGACGCCGCGAGGTGGGGTGGGCGGAAGTGCGCGACTTCCCCTGGATCTCGCCGGAGCCCTCGACTCCCTTGCGGATCCGGGTCGATTACGAACTGGCGCTGGCAGGGGAGCCCCATCCCTGGCATCAAATCCAGTCTTCGTCGGTACAAACGAACGTCGCGCTGCTGGCGGGTTCGGACTTGATCGCCCCGATGTCCCGCCGGCTGGCCGAACGGTTCCAGGAACAGGGCTTGCTGAGTATTCTGCCGCTACGCATGAGCAGCCGGGGCGCGATCGGCATGATCTGGCGCGACGAAGACACCCAGTCCGAGTCCATGCGTTATTTCCTTGAAAGCCTGCGCGAAGCGGCGACCTCCACCAGCAAATGTTCCCAGCGGTCCAGAATCCCGGGCAGGGCATAGGCCTCGGCCGAGCACCGGGCGGCGGCGGCCATCGCAAGCAGCACCGACGGATTGCGCAAGGTATCGAGCAGCCCCGCCGCCAGCGCGGCCGGGTTCCCGGGCTCGCAAAGCAAACCGTTTCGGCCAGGCTGGATGACTTGCCGAGGCCCGTAGTCGCAATCAAAGGCGATCACCGGCAGGCCATGGGCAAGGGCTTCCAGCAGGACCAGGGGCAGGCCTTCGTGGCGGGAGCTGAGTATGAATGCCGCCGCCGCCGTGTAATGGCTGGCGAGATCGTCAGTGGCGGCAACGAAGGAGACCCGATCATCGAGCTGGAGTTGGGTGGCGAGTGCCGCCAGGGCCGCTCGCTCGGGCCCATCGCCGATGATCCGCAGATGATATTCCGGCAACTGGGGGCTCGCCTGCCGCCAGGCCTGGAGCAGGAGATCGTAGCCTTTCTGGGGCGTCAGTCGGCCCGCGGCGAGCAAAATCCGTGATTGCGCCACCTGGGCCAGTTGGCCGGCGGGTGGGATCTCCACCGGATTGGGCAGAACCTCCACCCGCGAAGCATAAGGACGATATTGGCCGGCTTGCTGGGCCGTCAGGGCGACGATGCCGTCGGCCCAGCCATAGAGACGCCGGCCCAACCAGCGGGTGATCGCGCCGAAGGCGTCGGGACTGTTGTGATCGCACAGGACGATGGCGGGGGAGCGGCGCCGCAGGCCGGGTAGGCGCCACGCCAGCAGCATGAGCAGGGCGCACCACGGGCCATTGGCAATCACCACGTCGGCCTCCCGGAGCGCCCGGAGCCGGCGCAGGCGCGGGAGGTCGCCCAGATAGCGCAGCAGGCGGGCGAGCCGGCCACGGGGGCTCAACGACCGCAGCGAATGACGCCGGATGCCGGCGTCGAGGGGATAGACCTCCCGCACTTTGCCGTGTCGAACCACCAAGGCAACCTCGTGGCCGCGGTCGCGCCAGCCATTGGCCAGCATGGTGATCACCCGCTCGACGCCGCCGCGCTCCTGAAAATGATCGTAGAGTTGTACGATTTTCATGCTTGCGGTCCATGTGCGGCAAAGCGGCTGCCGCGCAGGCGCCAGATCGCCCAGGCGCCGGCCAGGAGGCTGGCGCTGTAGCCCAGTCCGATGGCGAGGGGTCCCCGCGTCCAGGAGTCTGCCGGATTCAGAATGAGGGCGAGGTAGCAGACGGCGACGCCAAGCAGCCACTTGGCCATCACCATGCGGTGCCGCTGGGCACGGATCAGGATCGGATCGAGCGCGAGCGCGGCGAAGCCTGGCAGCAAAACCAGGGCCGATCCCGCCAGCATGCTGCTCGCAGGGGCAAAGGCCGCACCGAAGATGAGCGGCACGATCCAGGGCGCCAGCAAGGCCAGAGCCGCCGCCGCGGCGGCGCCGAGGGCAAGCACGACGCCGGCGAAGCGCGGCACCAGCGTGCCGATCGGCGCCGTGGCGCGATAGACCAGCGAAGGCGCGAGCGCCGCGATGGCCACGGGGCCGAAGAACCAGGCGGAGTCCACCAGCGTCATGGCGGCGGTATATTGTCCATATATTGAAGGGTCGAGCACGTTGGCCAGCAACAGGCGATCGAGCCGCTGCGCCAGCATCATCGCCATGATTGCGATCCACACGACCACGCCTTGGCGCAGCAAACCGCGTAATTGGGGGGCGCTCCAGGGCCAGGTCCAGAAGGCGCCATGCTCGCGCACCTGCCGGTGCAACAGGCAGGCGGTCACGAGATACTCAACCGCGTAGACCAAGGCAAAGTAGGTCAGGCCAGCACCCCAGGCCGCGCCCAGCAGCACCGCCGCCAGCTTGAACAGCGAGGATGCCAGCCGGATTCCCGCCACCACGCGGGTGTCCTGCCGCACTTCGCGAATCAGCCGCAGCGTGTTGAAGGGTTCGGCAACCAGCAGCGCAGCTGCCAACAGCACCAGCGGCAAGCGCAAATCGGCGTTGGGCTGCGCCAGTGCCCAGAGCGCCATGGCGAGGAATGCCAGGCCCGACACGGCAAGTCTGGCCCGAAAGACCGAACCCAATACCGTGCGCCTGCCCGACTCCGTGGCTTGGGCGGCGAGGGTGGGCGCAGCCACCTCCGAGCCCGCCATCAGGGCGATCGAAGAGAACACGAACAGAGCAGCCAGCGCGTACTGGAAGTCGCCAAAGGCGGCGACGCCCAGAGTCTGGGCCACGGCGCCCACCGTGATCACCGACACGCCGAGTTGTAATAGCTTTTCAGTGATCAGCCAAGCCAGGCTGTGCAGGCCGCGATGGCGTTGTGGGGAGTTCATCCGGGGGTGGCTCTTTGTGTTCGTGTGGGGACCAAGATGGCGGATAGATCGTGAAGAGCTCCGGCCTGTCGGGGGAGCATCACCCTTCAGTGGAGCCTTGGCCTCGCTTGCCTCGCAGTGCGCGGCAAGGCAAGCGCTTGGGCGCGGAGTCAAGCCCGGGATTATCCCCTGTTCTTTTACGTCACAAGATCGTGGCGCGGGCGTTGACAGTCCAGAATGGCCGTTGGTAATCTTGTCCAGACGTCCGGATGTATTTCAAGGCGTATCAATTTCAAGTGCAGACTCTCCGGCTTCCCGCCGATTCATTCTCAGGAGACCACTCCATGTTCAAGCTCGTGCGCACGCTCGCCGCCGCGGCGGCGTGCATCGCCATGGCGACCCCCGCCTTGGTCCAGGCCGCCTATCCCGATCGTCCGGTGCGGCTCATCGTACCGTATCCCCCCGGCGCGTCCACCGACACCATTGCCCGCCTGGTGGCCGAGCACATGAGCAAGACGCTGGGGCAACCCATCGTGGTGGAGAACCGGGGCGGGGCGAGCGGCACGATCGGCTCGACCACGGTGGCTCACGCCGCGCCCGACGGCTATACCTTCGGCATGGGCACCGACGGCAGCCATGCCACCTCGCCCCACCTGATGAAGGCCAAGCCCTACGATCCGATCCGCGACTTCACGCCGATTACGATGGCGGTCAAGAACATTCTCGTCCTGGTGGCCAACAACGACTTCCCGCCCAAGAATGTGGCGGAACTCGTCACCTACGCCAAGGAACATCCCGAACAGCAACTGTCCTATGGCAGTTCGGGCCTGGCGTCGCCTCATTTCCTGGCGGGTGCGCTGCTCGGGCAAATGACCGATATCGATTTCATCCACGTACCCTACAAGGGCGGCAGTCAGGCGGTGGTGGACGTCTTGGGTGGTCAGATTCCCCTGGCGTTCTCGAGCATGGCCACGGTCGAGCCCCAGATCCGCAGCGGCAAGCTCAAGGCGCTGGGCGTGACCGAACGCGAGCGCTATTCGGGCACGCCGGATATTCCGGCGATTGCCGAATCCCTGCCGGGTTTCGAAATGGATTCATGGCTGGCATTCTTCGGGCCGGCGAACATGAATCCCGAAGCCCTGGAAAAGTTGAATAGCGCCTTGGTCGCGGCGATCAATGATCCCGCGATTCGGGAGCAACTGCTGGCCGCGGGCATGGTTCCGGTTGCCAATTCGCCGCGGGAGTTCGCCGAGATTCTCAAGGCCGACGTGGCCAAGCGCGGCAAACTGATCCAGGAGGCGGGCATCGAGCCGCAGTAGCGGACCGGTGCGACTTTATGCGGTATGGCATGGCCGGCGGCGCCGCCAGCGTAAAGGTCGCGGCCTGATGGCGGCCATCGGCGTCCATCACCGCCAGGCGATGCCGGCCGGGCTGTCGTACCTCCAGTACGGAGCGCGCCGCGGTGGCGGCGAGCTGGCGTCCGTCCAGCCACCAGCGATAGGGTGCGGTGCCGCCCGTGACTTCAAGCGACAGGCGGACGCCGTTGGCCCCCGGCGCCGCCTGCAGCCAGCCATCGTCGACCACGCCGTGCAGCGCCAGGCGAGATGCCGGTGGCGGCGGCGCGCATCCCGGGGCCCAGGGCAGGCCCGACCACGGACCGGTTTCCAGCTCGACGACCCAGGGGGCCAGCGCCTGTGGCCAACGGGTGATCGCTCCCGCCTTCACGTCATCGGTAAACGCCGCGCACCCCGGTCGAACGCGGACGGCGGCCTCCTCGCGGACCCAGGCGGGCATCAACAGGGGCTGGCCACTGCGATCCGGCAGCGTGGGTGGAGCCGTCCCGGCCAGGAGCCAGGCGCGCCGCCGTTCGGCGCATTGGGCTGCCGGTAGCGCCTGTTCCCGCAAGCCCAGCGGCCAACAGATGATGGCGGATTCGACGCCGCTTGGACGTGGCGCCGCGCGATGGCGACGGGGCAGATTGCGGGCGATGTCTTGCCAAAGCGGCGCGGCGCTGGTGGCGCCGACGTGGCCGGGGTTGGGCGTGCCGTCGGGCCGTCCCACCCAGACGGCGAGCGTATAGTCGTCGGCAACGCCGGCCGCCCAGGCATCCCGGAAGCCGAAGCTGGTGCCGGTCTTCCAGGCCATGCCGCGCGGCTGCGGCCGTCCGGGCAGGCCGCGCTCCAGCATGTCGCGCACGATGTAGGCGGCGCCGGGGCTCATCAGCCGCCGTTCCCGCGGCGGTTCGCCCGACAGCAGCCGCGGCGTGCCGGCCATGCCGGCCGCGCCCAGGGCGCGATAGGCGCCGGCGAGATCCCACAGCGTGGTGGCGACGCCGCCGAGGATCAGGCTGAGGTTGGGCGCCGCGCCTGCGGGATAGCGCAAACGCAGACCGGCGTGATTCCAGGCGGCATCGACGCTTGCCGGACCGAGCCGGTCGAGCAGATCGACGGCGGGAACATTCAGCGAGCGCGCCAGGGCTTCGGCGGCAGCCACGGGGCCTTGGAAACTGGCCTGGAAGTTGCCTGGCCGATAGCCGTCGAAGGACTGGGGAGCGTCGACCAGCAGGCTCTGCGAGTGGATCAGGCCGCGATCCAGCGCCAGCGCATACAGAAAAGGCTTGAGAGCGGAACCCGGCGAGCGCCAGGCATGCACCATGTCGAGATAGCCGGAGCGGGCCTCCGAACCATAGTCGGCGGAACCGGCATACGCCAGCACCGATAGATCCGTACTGTCGAGGACGAGCACCGCGGCGCTGGCGTCGGCGGGCAACTGCCACAGACGCTGCCGCACCAGCCGTTCGATGGTGGCCTGAATGGCGGTGTCGAGGGTAGTCGAGACCACGGCCTCGTCCGGCTGCAGGCGGCGTGCCAGCTCGGCGGCCAGGGGCGCTCGGCGGGGCCGTGCCGGCGGTGGGGGGAGGATGGCTTCGAGTCGGGCGTCGGCAGCTTCGGCGGCAGTCAGGCGCCCGGTGCGCACCAAACGTTCCAGGACGCGGTCGCGCGCCTCGCGAGCGGCTTCGGGAAAGCGATCCGGCCGGGTCAGCGATGGCGCGCGCGGCAGGGCCGCCAGCAGGGCGGCTTCGGCGAACGTCAGTTGGCCGGGAGGCTTGCCCAGCCAATGTTCGCTGCCGGCGGCCACGCCTTCCCAGCGGCCACCCATGGGTACGCGGTTGACATAGAGCCGCAGCAGCGTGCGTTTGTCGTGATGCCATTCCAATTGGAGGGCGCGCAGAATCTGGCGCAGCTTGGTTGCGACTCGCCGGGTATCCTGCTGTAGCGCGGGGTCGACCAGTCGCGCCAATTGCATGGTCAGGGTGGAGCCCCCCGACACGATGCGGCCCTGGCGCAGCCATTGCCAGGCGGCGCGGCCCAGGGCGTACGCATTGACGCCCGGATGCCACCAGAAGGCGCGGTCTTCGTAGGCGATCAGCGCGTCGAGGTATTCCGGTGCAATGGCGTCGAGCGCCACGGGCCGCCGCCAGGCGCCGTCGGCGGCCGGCCATTGGCGCAGCAAAACGCCATGCCGGTCGACCACGGCAGGCGAGGGCGGCGGCTCCAGCGGCGGCAGTGGATAACGGTGGTCCAGCCAGAGGGCGATGGCCGCCAAGAGCAGGCCGGACACCAGCACCCCGGCCAGCGCGCGCCGCCAGGCGTGCCTCCGTTCGTGAGGCGAGCGACCCACTGCGGGATCTCGAGCCCTTGGCGGCCCCATGGCGTTTCCCTCGCTGCTCACCCGGGAAATGGACTCCCGGTCGGGAGCCATCCATGAGGGCGGCCCGGCGCGCTGACGGTGCCCTCCGGTCGCTGCGCGACTTCCTCCCCGAGGGAGGATTCGCGCTTGGGGCGGCCCGGCGCGCTGACGGTGCCCTCCGGTCGCTGCGCGACCTCCTCCCCGAGGGAGGATTCGCGCTTGGGGCGGCCCGGCGCGCTGACGGTGCCCTCCAGTCGCTTCGCGACCCCCTCCCCGAGGGAGGATTCGCGCTTGGGGCGGCCCGGCGCGCTCATGGACGCTGCTCCGCCACGATCACGAGCCGGGTGTCGCGCGGATCCGTGGCGGCGGTCGCCGCTGGCGGCGCGGCCGCGCTGGCGGCGCGGAACTCCGGCTGGTACATGGCGGAGACCACGGCGGCGGGCACGTGGTAGCTTCCTGGATTCAGCACTTGCACGCGATAGAGCAGCGAGACCGTGCCGTCGACGTCCAGGGCCGCGACGAAGCGATCATCGCGATAGCTGCGCTCATGTACCCGGCCGTCGCGCAGGCTGTCGCGCAGGGTTACGCCATCGTAGTCAGCGTCGGGCAGGGCGTCGTCGTCCAGCAGGGCGAGATTGTCCAGGGCGAATCCGGCGGGCAACGGATCGACCAGCAGCGCCTGGCGCACCGGACGTTCCGCCTGGGCATCGAGGCGCACGATCAGGGCATCGCCGGAAACCAGCGGTTCGCCATTCCAGGGAGTGCCGTCGGGATGGAACCAGCGGCGCTCGACCTTGAGGCCGGTGGCGGTATCGGCGCCCTGCGCGGCGTCGCGCGGATAGCCCTGCCAATCGGTGCGGACGAAGACGGGATGCGAGCCGGGGTTGTGCAGCGTCAGCGCGGGAGAGGCCGCTTGCAGCGCGGGTTCCGCCCGCCAGTGGGTGGCGTCGGTGGCGGGCGTCAGTTGCCGTGCCGCATCGCTGCCCAACCGCACTTGCAGCCGCCAGTCCTGGCCCTGTGCCGCCGCGGGGAGCGCCAGGCCGGCCTGCACCAGCGCCTGCCATTCTTGCGTGGACAAGCCCCGACCCTGGCGCTGGTTCAGGATCTCCAGTACCTCCGCCAGCCACGTGTCGCGGTGATCGGCGAGCACGTTGTGCCGATAGGCGAGCGCCAGTGACCAGGCAAGATCGCGCAGGCGCGAGCCGTAATCCGTGGTGCCGGCCGTCCAGGGCGTAGCCTGGTACACCTGGGATGCGGCGCGCTGGAAGGCGGCTTCGGCGCGAGGCTGGTCGCCCATCGCCTGTAGCGCCAACCCCAGTTGCAACAGGGGCAGCGGCGAGAGCGCGCGGGCTCGATGCTGATCCCACAGTTGGCGCAGCGTACCGAGCGGCGCCTGCTGGCGCTGGGCAAGCACATAGCCGGCCAGCGCCGCGGCGGCAAAACGGGCGTGGGCTTCGTCCGCCCACATCCGGTCGGCCTTGGCATAAGGCGCGTCCGGATTGTCGCCGGCTTTGGCCACAGGCAGCTCTTGCAGCGCCGCCGGCGCGCCCTGGAGCTGTCCGCGCGTGGCGTCGAGTGCGGCCGAGAGCAGGTCGGGGGGCAAGGGCTGGCTGGCCTGGGCCATATCATTCAGGAATTGCGCCACCCAGGCGGTCAGCCACGGGTCGGCGTCGCCGCCTGGCCACAGGGTGAAAGCTCCCCCGGGTGTTTGCAGGCGGACGAGACGAGCCACGGCCTGGGCCAGCCGGCCGGGAATGGCCTCCGGCGAGGGTAGCGGCGCGGCGGCCAAGCCGGGGGCCGGGGGCAGCGCCGCCAACTGGCCGGCGGACAGCCAAAGCAAGGGATAGTGAGCGCTGACGGTTTGCTCGGCGCAGGGATAGGCGTACGTTAACAGCGCGCTGGCCCATGGCGCCCAATCCAGTGCTGGCTGGGCGGCGCCCCTGACGCCCAGTTGGCGGCCGGCGGGCAGAGTCTGGGCGAGGGCGGAAAGCGGCACCGTCAGGTGTGCGCCCGCCGGCACGCTGATGAAACCTGTCGCGCTGCTGGCGGCGGCAGTGGGCAGCACGGGCAGCTCGCGAGTGCGTTCCGGCAGGGCCACCGCGGGATCCCGAGGCTGGCGTTGCAAGCTCAGCGCGGCCGGCCCGGGTTCGGCGGCGGCTTCGAGCATGATGGCCAGGCGCTGGCGCTCGCTGTCGGCCAGCGTCACGCTGCCGGCGGCGGGGCGAGGCGGCTGCAAGGCGCCATCGGCCTTGAGGCGCCAGTCGAGTATGCCATTCCCGCCGCTGCGGTTCTGCAGCTCGAGCCAGGCTTGCGATCGGTCGCCGGTGCGCAGGAACAACGGTGTGGCCCAATCGGCAACCCAGGGCGACACGAGGGTGACATCGCTTTGCCCGCTGCCGTACCGGCGCTCGCCGAAGGCCACGGCCTGCAGGCGCAGGCGGCCATCGAAATCGGGCAGTTCGAGCGCCACCGTGGCCCGGCCCTCGGCATCGAAGCCGACCGGGCCATGGAAAATGTCGACCAGCTTCACCGGGATGGTCAGGTCGCCGCGCATGGCCCCCGCGCTGTCGCCGCCCCAGCGCAGGCGGGCGGTGGTGCCGGGCATGCGTTCGATGAGTCGGCCGTAGAGATCGAGCAACCGGCCATCGTAGCGTTGCTGGCCGAACCAGGCCTGCCAGGGCGACGGCAAGGTGTCGCCCACCAGATCGAGAATACCGGTGTCCACCGCCGACACCGTGACGTACAGCGGGTCGGAGCCGGGCGCCGGTGCTTCCGCCAACTGGATCTCGAGGTCGAGCGTGGTGCCGGGGCGGACCTGCGGCGGATGCGAGAGGGCCAGCTCGAGCCGGCGATCGCGGCGGTCGAGCGCCACATAGGCGATACCCACCGCCCGGCTGGGGGTGGCCTGCCGGGTGTCGCCTTCGCCGGCGGGCCGGAAGACCGTGGCGGTAACGTAGGCGTCGTGGCGGGCCAGGCCCTCCGGCCACGGCACTTCGACCACGCTGCCCGTGGCCAGCACCGGTACGCGCGCGCTCCACAGCACCCGGTCGGTTTCGAGGGTGAGCACGGCGATACCGTCGTGCGGCGGCTGCACTTCCACCTGTAGCGCGCGGGTGGCGGCCGTCACGGGCTGCGGGCCCACCTTGAGCTGCACGCGATCGGGGCGCTGGCCGAGTTCGCCGGCGGCCTCGGCATCCCAGCCGGCAAAAAAGCGATACGTCAGCATCTCGCCGGTGTCGGAATCGAGAATTTCCAGGCGATAGCGGCCCCATTGCACGGGAAACTGCAAGGTATTCTGGCCGCTCGCGAGATCGAGCGACAGGGCCTCGACCAGTTCGTCCTGGTCGATGAAGGCGCTGCTCCAGCCGCTTTGCTCGTCGTAGCGCCAATGGTATTCGCGGTGCTCGCGCAACAGCCGCACCTCGGCTTGCGACAGGCCCGAGAGCTGGCCCTGCGGGTCGACGCGGATGACGTCGAACGTGGCATTGCCGCCGTCGGCGGTGGTGTCGCCGGCAAACCCAGGGCGTATGCCGATGAGGACGGGAGCGGGCCAGAGGGTGGCCTCGGCCTGGCGGATCACCGGCCGGCCGCCGCTGTCGAGCAGTCGCAGGCTGGCGATCCAGCGCGTGGGAGCGGTGGCCGCCATGAGGCTGGATGGCACGCGCCATTCGGCCCGCCCCTCGGCGTCGAGCTCCAGTTCGGGCAACGATTGCCAGTTGTCCTCGCTGGTCCTGGCCAGATCGCCGAAACGGTAGCCCGGCCAGGCGGCGGGCAGAAGCTGGTCCGCGGGTTCGCCGCGCATTTCGGAAACCACGCGGTGGCCAGCCGCGGGCGCGCCGTGGCGGTAGTCTCCCTGCAGCGTGAGGCGCCAGTCCTCGCCGGCGGCCAGAGCCGGCGGATGTTCATCGAAAGTCAGCTCCAGTCGTTCGGGCAGGAAGTCCTCCACCTGGAAATTCCACACCCCCAGCGGCGTGGCGTCGCCAGGCTCGGCGCGCAGCTCGAGCCGCCAGCGGCCGGTGGGCGCGTCGGCGGGCAGGTCGAAGCCGCCCTGCAGGTAGCCTGCCTCGCTGGCCGAGGGCCGCCAATGCTCGGTGCGAACCACCCGGCCATCGGGTTGCTTCCAATCGGCCTGTACGGCCTGTGGCGGCAGCGCCTCGCCGTCGGCGTTGCGCACCAGTGCCGAGACGACGAAGGTTTCGCCCGGTCGGTACAGGGTGCGTCCCGCCCAGATGAAGGCGCGGGGATCGCCGCCCGGCAGGCCGGTGACGGGAAACTCGCTCAGGTCCAGCGCCGGCTGGTAGAGCGCCAGCAGGCTTTGTTCGTCGCCACGCCGGGCTCGCAGCACGCGCGCGGCGCGCCAGTCGCCGTCGAAGCTGACCTTGCCTTCGGCGTCGCTGATGGCGCTGGCCAGGGTCTGGCCGCGGGCATCGAGCAGGCTCACCTCGACGCCGGGCATGGCGGAGGCATCGCGCAGGGAAGTAACAAAGGCCGTGTGCTGGCGTTCGTGCTGGCGCAGGTGCAGGCCGATATCACTGACGTAGAAGTGCGTGACCTGGAACTCGTAGCGGTAACGCCCCGGCTCGCTCATGATGGCGATGTAGATGCCGGGCGCGCGCAGCGCCTCGATGGCTTCCACCGGCAAAAAGCTGGTCTGGCGCAGATCGCGGTCGGGAGTGGTGTCGAAGCGGCCGCGGAACACGCTTTCGCCCAGGGGAGCGAGCTGGTCGAGCTCCCAGGTACCGACATTGCCCTGCAGGGCGCGGTTGCTGCGGTAGCGCCAGCGGTCGTCATCGTTGCCGCTGCCCAGGCCATAGCCGAGCACTTTGTCGTAGAAGTCGGCCACGCGCTCGGGGCGGATGCGCAGGAACTCCACGTCGACCACCGGAACATTGACGGTGACCACCGGCAGGCCGCCGTTCTGGCCGGCCGGCAGCACCACGCCGCGGCTGGCGAAATAGAAGGTGGGCGGCATGGCCGGGCTGTCGACCCGGCAATCGGCCGCCTGCCGCATGGCGGTACCGTTGCCGGCCAGCAAGGGCGGACCGGCCTGTACCCGGTATTGCCGGGAGGGCCGGGCGGCGGTGTACCACAGCAGATGAGGGTTGTCGTCCAGGCTCCAGGCCGCCGGCAAGACCTTGCCTGGGCTCGCATCGCGGGAGCCGGGGGCTGCGGTGGCGTCGGCCGCATCGGCCGCCGCCTCGTCGACTGCGCCGGAACCGTCGGCTTCGTTGCCGTCGTTCGTGGCGTCCGAGTCGGCAAGCGGTCCGAGGTCGAAGGCTTGCAGTGCGGCCCCGAAATCCTGATCGCGGGCCAGCGGCTGTTCAAACGTGAGGAGCAGCGCGGGCCGGCCCTGGAACAAGCGGGCATCGCAGGAAAGCAGGGCGGGCGGACCCGCCTCGGCGATGGGTTGGCTGGGCGACGCCGCGCCTTCGGGTGGCGCGGCGCTTGGCGTGCCAGGGTTTGCGGTGGTGCCCGAGGAAATCGCCGGTGTGCCGGAAGCGGCGGCGGCCGCGGTGGCCGAAGGTGTTTCCTGAGCCGTCAGGCGTCCGAGCCAGGCGCCGGCGGCGGCCGCCACCAGGAGCAGCAGAATACCCGCCGCGATGCGCCAGAATGAACGTTGCGTGGACGCGGCCATAAACACACTCCTGCAAGAGCCTGGAATCAGTAAAGTGGGACGCCTGGCCCCGCGCGTTCTGGGCCTGGCGCGGCCACCATTGTGCCGCAAAGCCATGAACGTCCCAAGACGGGGCGGCACAAGACGCTGACGGCGCGGTCCCGGGATCGCAAGTGGCGTCCGGCAGCGGCGCGGAGGCCGGTCGTATCGGTTGGCCAGCCGTTCGCGGCCTTGCCGATGAGGGCGGTGTTGGCCAGCCTTGGAATACGAACAGCGGCCAATCGCCGAGCGGGTGCTTCCACGGTGAGGTCACGGCGCTTTCGGTTCGGTGCGGGGGATGGGCTCACCGCGCGGTGCCGTTGGCCGCTCACGGGCTAAAATGGCGATTTTCCGCCGTCGCCGCCGCTACTTAGCCATCACACCGTGTCTACCCTGATCCGTCTTTCTGGTTCCCTCGCCCTGTCCAACTTTCGTCGCGAGCGCCTTCTGGCGCGCCTGCGGGCGATGGAGGCGCCGGTGGCCGACGTCCATGCGCGCTATGTGCATTTCGTTCATTGTCCCCAGGGGCTCGAGGCTGCCGAACGAGGCCGGCTCGAAGCCCTGCTGGAGTACGGCGAGCCGGCGGCCGAGGCCGAAGGCCTGCACCTGCTGGTGATCCCGCGCCTGGGCACGATTTCGCCCTGGGCCAGCAAGGCCACCGATATTGCGCATAATTGCGGCCTGGCCAACGTGCATCGCATCGAACGCGCCGTGCGTTATACGCTGGTGCCCCGACGCGGTTGGCTGGGCGGCAAGAAACTCGAAGCCGAGCAACTCGCGCAAGTGGCCGCCGCCTTGCACGACCGCATGGTCGAAACCGTGGTCGACGACGCCTTCGATGGCGCGGCGCTGTTCACCGAGCTCGCCGGCAAGGCCATGGCGCGCATCCCGGTGCAGAAGGAGGGCCGGGCGGCCCTGGAGCGGGCCGACCGCGAGCTGGGCCTGGCCTTGTCCGAAGACGAAATCGATTATCTGGCCGACGCCTTCGGCCAGTTGCGGCGCGATCCCACCGACGTCGAGCTGATGATGTTCGCCCAGGCCAACAGCGAACATTGCCGGCACAAAATCTTCAACGCGCAATGGGTGATCGACGGCGAGGCCCAGCCCCATACCCTGTTCGGAATGATCCGCCAAACCCATGCCGCCCAGCCGCGCGGCACGGTGGTGGCCTATTCCGACAATGCCGCCGTCATGGAGGGCGGCCCCGGCCAGCGCTTCCATCCGGTGGCCGAGGGTCATGAATATCAAGGCCGTCCGGCGGTCATGCACACCTTGATGAAGGTCGAAACCCACAACCACCCCACCGCGATCGCGCCGTTTGCCGGCGCGTCCACCGGCGCGGGCGGCGAGATCCGCGACGAAGGCGCCACCGGCCGGGGTTCCAAACCCAAGGCCGGCCTGACCGGTTTCACGGTGTCGCACCTGCGCCTGCCCGACTTGCCGCGGCACTGGGAAAACGACCACCATGGCCTGCCCGAGCGCATCGCCAGCCCGCTGGACATCATGATCCAGGGCCCGATCGGCGGCGCGGCCTTCAATAACGAGTTCGGCCGGCCCAACGTCGCCGGCTATTTCCGCACCTACGAGCAAACCGCGGGAGGGCGCCGCTGGGGCTACCACAAGCCCATCATGATCGCCGGCGGCCTGGGCAGCATCGACGATGGCCTGACCCACAAGAAGCCGCTGCCGGCCGGCAGCCTGCTGATCCAGCTCGGCGGCCCGGGCATGCGCATCGGTATGGGTGGCAGCGCGGCGTCCAGCATGGGCGTGGGCAGCAACACCGCCGAACTGGATTTCGACTCCGTCCAGCGCGGCAACCCCGAGATCGAGCGCCGCGCGCAAGAGGTGATCGACCGCTGCTGGCAACTGGGCGAAAACAATCCCATCCTGTCGATCCACGACGTCGGCGCCGGCGGGCTGTCCAATGCCTTCCCCGAAATCGTGAATGACGCCGGTCGCGGCGCCACCTTCGATCTGCGCGAAGTCCACCTGGAAGAATCCGGCATGTCGCCGGCCGAGATCTGGTGCAACGAGTCGCAAGAGCGCTATGTGCTCGCCATCGACCCGGACGACCTGCCGCGTTTCCGCGCCATGGCCGAGCGCGAGCGCTGTCCCTTCGCCGTCGTCGGCGTGGCCACCGAAGAGCGGCAGCTGCGCGTGGTGGATGGCGAAGGCCTGGAGCCGCTGCCGGGCGACGCGCCGGCCGCCGGAGCGCCCGAGCGCCCGGTGGATCTGCCGATCGACGTGATCCTGGGCAAGCCGCCGCGCATGCTGCGCGATGTCGCCCGCGAAGCCGGAGTGAGCGAGGCGCTCGACATCGCCGCCCTGGATCTCGACACTCTGGCGCTCGATGTGCTGCGCCATCCCACGGTGGCCAACAAAACCTTCCTCATCACCATCGGCGACCGCACCGTGGGCGGCCTGGTGTCGCGCGACCAGATGGTCGGTCCCTGGCAGGTGCCGGTGGCCGATTGCGCCGTCACGCTGCGCGACTACGACGGTGTGGCCGGCGAGGCCATGGCCATGGGCGAGCGCACGCCGCTGGCGGTGATCGACGCCGTCGCGTCGGGGCGCATGGCGGTGGCCGAGGCGATCACCAACCTGATGGCGGCGCCGGTTGCCGCGCTCGAAGACGTCAAGCTGTCGGCCAACTGGATGGCGGCTTGCGGCGAGCCCGGCCAGGATGCCGCGCTCTACGACACCGTGCAGGCGGTCAGCACCTTCTGCCAGGCGCTGGGCGTGGCGATCCCGGTGGGCAAGGATTCCATGTCCATGCGTACCTCCTGGCAGGAAGCCGGTGACGAGCGCAGGGTCATCGCGCCGGTGTCGCTCATCGTGTCGGCGTTCGCGCCGGTGGCCGATGTGCGCCAGGCGCTCACGCCCCAGCTGCGCACCGATGCCGGCGATACCGTGCTGATCCTGATCGATCTTGGCCAGGGCCGCCAGCGCCTGGGCGGTTCGGTACTGGCGCAAATCCTCAACCAGGTGGGCGACGAGGTACCGGACCTCGACGATCCGGAACTGCTGCGCGCGGCCTTCGCCACCGTGAGGGCCCTGGCCGAGCAGGGAGCGGTATTGGCGTATCACGATCGCTCCGATGGCGGCCTGCTGACCACGGCCTGCGAGATGGCCTTTGCCGGCCGCGTCGGCGTCTCCCTCAACCTCGACATGCTCACTTTCGATGTCAACGTCGCGGATTGGGGCGATTACAAGATCCGTCCCGAGCAAGTGGCGGTGCAGCGCGGCGAGGCGGTGGTGCGCGCCTTGTTCGCCGAAGAAGCGGGCATGCTGCTGCAAGTGCCGGCCGCCGAGCGCGACGCCGTGTTGGCGGTGCTGCGCGGCGCGGGCCTGTCCCGGCACTCGCATGTGGTAGGGACGCTCAATCAAACCGACGAGATCGAAGTGTTCTGCGACGCGCGCAAGGTTTGGGGCCGGCCGCGGGCGGAATTGGCACGGGCCTGGAGCGAAGTCAGCCACCAGATCATGCGCTTGCGCGACAACCCGGCCTGCGCCGACGCAGAGTTCGATCGCTGGCTGGAAGCCGACGATCCCGGCCTGGCGCCAGCGGTCGCCTTCGATCCGCAAGAAGACATCGCCGCGCCGTTCATCGCCACGGGCCAGCGGCCGCGAGTTGCCATTCTGCGCGAACAAGGTTGCAACAGCCAGGTGGAGATGGCCTGGGCGTTCGATGCCGCCGGTTTTGCGGCCTGGGACGTGCACATGACCGACCTGCTGTCGGGTCGGGTGGAGCTTGCCGATTTCCATGGCCTGGTGGCCGTGGGGGGGTTCAGCTACGGCGACGTGCTGGGTGCCGGCGAGGGCTGGGCACGCACCATCCGTTTCAATCCGCGCCTGGCCGATGCCTTTGCCGCCTGGTTCGGGCGCACCGACACCTTCGGACTGGGAATCTGCAACGGCTGCCAGATGATGGCCGCCATGGCGCCGATGATTCCCGGCGCCGAAGCCTGGCCGCGCTTCACCACCAACACATCGGAAAAATTCGAAGCCCGCCTATCGCTGGTTGAAGTTCCGGAATCGCCGTCGATACTGCTGCACGGCATGGCCGGCAGCCGGATGCCGGTGGTCGTATCGCATGGCGAAGGCCGCGCCAACTTCTCGCAGCAGGGCGACATCGGGGCGGCCACGGTGGCGCTGCGCTACGTAGACAATCACGGACGCACCACCGAAGCCTATCCCGCGAATCCGAATGGCAGCCCGCAGGGTATTGCGGGCGTGACCACCGCCGACGGCCGCTTCACGGTACTCATGCCGCATCCGGAACGCGGCGTGCGCAACGTGCAGTTGTCGTGGGCGCCGCCAAATTGGGGGCCGGCCGATAGCGGCGGCCCCTGGACGCCGTGGATGCGGATGTTCCGCAACGCCCGGCGCTGGATCGGCTGAGTGGATACTCCGGGACGGTAAAAGCCCGGGCCCGGAAGCGCTACCGCTCAAGCGGGCACAAGCCCTGCCGGCAGGGGCCAGCCCAGCTCTGGAGCCATTGCGTGGCTCCAGGCGCGGCGCAGGGCCGGCGGCTCGCGCTCGGCGCGGTGCTCAGGCGTGTGTTTTGGCGCGCCTCGCCGGCGACGCCAGTTCGAGCAGGCTTGTCATTTCCTCGTCGAGGCGCTCAAGGAGCCTGGCCTCGGGCGAATCGCTCGCGGCGGGAAGCCGGGGTAAATCGCCCGGCGCAGGCCGCCCATCGTGGTCGATCAGGCTGGCGAGCCGCGCCAGGGCGGCGGCCTCCCCGGCATCCGGCTGCGGGCTGGCCACCGTGGAATAGGCCGTGATGGCGTCGCACATGCGCTCGGCGCCCGTGACGAGCGGGAACCAGGCGGCGGCTTCGCGGCCGGCGGGGGGCGGCTCGGCCAGCGACTTCTGCAGCGCTGCCCGCATGTCCGCCAATTGGCCGTACGCCGCTCGGCGGCAGAGACCAGCCTTGGCGGCCGCGGCGCTCGGCACCACGGCGCGCAGATAGGCGGCGATCGCTTGCCTTGCACCGCGGAGCGCCTGGTTCAATTCGCGGGCGTGCCGTTTGGGCCAGATGAGATAGCCGAACACCAGGGTGATGGCGCTGCCCAACAGCGTATCGACCAGGCGTAGCGTGGCGTAATGCACGCCGGCCGCCTCGGGGCTGACGAAATCGATCAGGATCAGGACCAGGGGGGTCAGCGTCAACGCCGACAAGGCATAGGATCGTTGCGAAGCCCAGGGCAGGAACAGGGCGATCAGCGAGATCAACAGGATAAAGGCGGGACCCACCGGAACCACCGTGAGCAGGGTGGCGCCAATGGCAACGCCGCCGATGGTTCCGACGCTGCGATGGATGGCGCGGGCGAAAATCGAGCCGAGGTCGGGCTTCATGACGATGGCGATGGTCATCGGCACCCAGTACCAATGGCTTTTGCCATCCACCCAGTGCAACGAATAGCCGATGCCGGTGCACAGCGCCAGGGCCATTGCCGATAACACGGCGTTGCGGCCAGGATTCAAACGATCGAGATGGATTGCCAGCCGGGATTCCCGAGCGGCGGGGCGGGCCGTGGCCAAGCTCGGCAAGGCGGCGGGGTCGCCCCACAAAGCGTCGCCCAGCCCCGCCACGGCCCGGCCAAGCGGCGTGGTGTCGTGGGCCACGGCCGGCGCCGGCCGTTTGCGGCCCGCCGAGAACGCCGCGGCCATACCGTCCAGCGCGTCCGCCGCGGCCCGGAGCTCTGGTGCTTCGGACACCGAAAGCAGGAGCGGAAACAGGACGTCGAAGCGTTGCAACACCGCGGCAGTGGACTCGAGGTGCTGGTTGCGGCCGGCGGCGTGATAGCGGATTTGCATCAAGAGCGAGTAGAGCGCGGATTGGTGGGTGGTAACCTGCCGCCGTTGGGCTTCGAAGGTTTTGCCCTCGGCCCGGCTGCGGGCGAGCTCGCTCAGCGCCCGGACCAGCGAGGCGGTCATTTCGCGCTGCGGCCGCTGCGGATAAATCAGGATCTCCACGCCCAGCATGGCGGCGTACAGCACGGTTCCCGTGAGCAGCAGCAAGGAGGCGTGCCAAAACTGGCCGATCTCGGGGTTGCCGATCGCCACCGCGCCCATGACCAGAAACTGCAAGGCGCCCGTGGATAGCGCCGAGCTATATGTGCTGATAATTCCGGAAAGAAAGGCCACCAGCACCATGATGGCGATGAGCAGGCCCCAAGGCAGGCCGCTCAGGTAGCCAAGCAAATATCCTGCCGCGCCGAGCGGCGCCGAGACCAGAATCTTGCGGAAAATCGCCTGGTAGGGGCCGTCGCGCTCGCCAACGGATTGGAACAAAGTCCCCATCGCGATCCACAAGGTGTACTCCAGCGTGTGGGTGGCCAGGCCGATGGCCAGCGGCAGGCCGATACCGAGGGCGGCGCGCAACGATCGGCCCCAGCGCCAGCGGGCGGGGTTCAGGTGTGAAAGCTCGCGGAGCCAGGAATTGGGATGAAAGGAGGAGGCAGCGTTCGACATGCGGAAGGCTAGAAGGCGGGATGGCTGGTGGCCTCGCCGGCGGCAAGGGCGTGGCTGCGGCCGGCCACTTCGATTTCGGGTTTGGAAAAGACACCGTGGGCCACGGCAGTTCCGGCCCGGATGGGTGCCCGTATGATATGGCATATCCGCCGCGGGCTTTTGAGGTAGGATGTCGCCCGCCGGAGGAAGGGGATTCCGCCGGCGTCACGGGCCCGCCCCCCATGCGGGTGGCGGGCGGATTATCTCTTGGCTGAGGGGTGGGATTTGTACGAATCCAAAGAAGAGCCCTTGCTCTCGCGGCTGCATTTCAGTATGCGATTGGCGCGGCACGTGCTTTATGCCGTGCTACTGCTGTTGTTCATCTGGGGCCTGGGCGTGGCCGGCCATCTTTGGCTGGAGCCCATGCATTGGCACGATGCCGCGCTGAACGTGGCTTTGATCCTTTCCGGCATCGGCCCGTTTGCGCTGCCCACCACGGTGGCGGGGAAGTTCTTCTTCGCATTCTATGGCCTGGTCGTGGGGCTGGTATTGATTGGCGCCCTGGGCGTCATTCTCGCGCCGCTGGCCCATCGCCTCCTGCACAAATTCCACCTCGACGAAGACTGACCACGCGCCAAAACGAAGTTTCGACGTAGTCAAAGCGCAAGCCCCGGTCCACCTCGCGGCCGGGAGGCCGGAGTTCTTCACCACGCGCCCGACTCGGGCGCCGCGGCACGCCGCCGCATCCGTCTTGCGCGCGCAAGGGCCGGTTTTGTGTATCGTAGCGTCATGCAAGATGAGGTCAATTCAAAGGAGCACGCATGCGCAAGGCATTTTTTCAGGTCGACGTCTTTACCGATCGCCCTCTGCTGGGCAACCCGGCCGCGGTCGTCTTCGATGCCGACGATCTGCCCGGCGATATCCTCCAGCGCATCGCACGGGAGATGAACCTTTCCGAAACGGTCTTCATCCTCGCGCCCGACACGCCCGAGGCCGACTATCGTGCCCGCATTTTTTCACCGGTTCGCGAGTTGCCTTTCGGGGGGCATCCCACCCTGGCGGCGGCAAGCGCCGTGCTCGCCAACCAGCCGGCGTTTGCCGGCGCTACCCGGTTGCGCCAATCGTGCGGCATCGGCATCGTGCCGATCGAGGTGGTGACCGAAGACAAGGCCCGCTGGTACTGGATGACCCAAGCCGAACCGGAATTCCGCGAAGCGCCGATCCAGCCTTCGATCCTGGCCGAACTATTGGGCTGCCAGCCCGCCGATCTGGCCGATACGATACCCGCCGTGGTCTCCACCGGCGTGCCCTGGTGGATCGTCGAGTTGCGCAGCGTCGAAGCCCTGGCGTCGGTGCGAGTCGACCTCCCGCGCCTGGAGGCTCTCGCCCGTGAGCTCGGCGCGGCCGGGATCACGGCGTTCGCCGAGCATCCGGCGGGCGGGCCGCATCGCTTGCGCGTGCGTACCTTCGCGCCGGGCGATGGCATCGCCGAAGATCCGGTGTGCGGCTCGGGCAATGGCTGCGTGGCGGCCTTTGTCGCCCGCTACAAGCACGACGGCGAAGCCGCGGGCGAGTATCGGGCGGAGCAGGGCGTGGAGATCGGCCGCAACGGCGAGGTGCGGGCGGCCTGGACCCGCACGGATGGACGCCTGCAGATCCGCATCGGAGGCCAAACGGCCACGGTGGCGACCGGCACCTTGCATCTCTAGCGCGAACCCGAGCCGCGCGCCCGCCGGGCGCCGCTCATGGGGTGGCTGGCGCAACCTCGAGCTGCGATGCCGGCAACGGCCGGCGCGGCCGCATGGCATCTTCGTCGCGCCGGCGCGATTCGGCCTGGGCGGCGGCTGCAGTCGAATCCCGGAAGTCGGCGATCAATTGCCGGGTCACCGGCCCCAGCGGCCACTCGATGGTGCGTCCGTTCATCACCAGCGCGATCACCGGCTGCAACTCCACCGAGGTGCCCGCCGTAAAAACCTCCGAAGCCTGACACAACGTCTCCAAGTCGAGTGTGCGCTCCTCCACCGTCAAGCCGCGTTGCCTGGCCAGCTGCATCACATGCCGCTTGGTGATGCCATCGAGAAAGCAAGTGGCGGGCGGCGTGACCAACACTCCGTCGATCACGGCCAACAGATTGGTTGCGGTGGTTTCGGCCACCTTGCCCTCGCTATCGAGCAGCAAGGCGTCGTCGCAGCCCTCGGCGGCCGCCGCATGGCGCGCCAGCGTGCCGATCATGTAAAGGCCCGAACATTTGGCCGCGGTGGGGGCTGTGTCCGGACGCGGCCGCCGCCAGCTCGCCAGATGCAGCCGGATCCCGTCCTCGGCCCGGCCCTGGTCGGCCGCGGTGGGCCAGTCCCAGGCGGCGATGGCCACGTGGATGCGGGCGTGCGGGGATGCGATCGATACGCTTTCCGTGCCGCGCCAGGCCACGGGGCGGATATAGGCGTTGCCGAGCTGGTTCACCGACAGCACCGTCTCGATGGCCAGCGTCAGTTCATCGTGGGTCCAGGGCAACCGGTAGCCCAGCAGTTCCGCGGAGTGTGCCAGGCGCGCCACGTGGGGGTCGTTGAGGAACACCTTGCCGCCATAGGCGCGCATGCCTTCGAACACGGCGCCGCCCATATGCAAGGCATGGGTCAGCACGTGCAGCCGGGCGTCGCGCCAGGGCAGGAGCTCGCCGTCGAGCCAGATGTGGCCGTCGCGGTCATCGAGAGGAGTCATCATGGTAAAGGCCTCTGGGCGGTTGTCGATGCCGGCAGTGTGCGACGAGTCGGCCACGCTGGCGAATGAGCAAATCTCAGATTGGCATGAGATTTGCTCTACGACGTCCCGCCGTGCGAGGCCGCGTTCCTGTGTAAGCTATGGCGGATCGCGGCCGCCTCGGGCCGCTCCTTCGTTCACGCCATGCGCATTCCAGTTGCCCTCAACGGCCTGCGGGCCTTCGAAGCCGCGGCCCGCCACTTGTCGATCAAGGAAGCCGCGCTCGAACTGGCGGTTACGCCTTCGGCCGTCAGCCATCAATTACGCTCGCTGGAAGACGCGCTTGGGGTGGAATTGCTGCGCCGCATCGGTACGCGACTGGAACTGACGGCGGCCGGACGCAAGCTGGCGCCGGGCCTGAATCTGGGTTTCACGCAGATTGCGGAAAGCGTGGGCGGCTTGCGAGAAGAAAGACTGGCCGGCCCGCTGCGCCTGAACATGCTGCCGACATTCGCCACGCATTGGCTGTCGCCGCGCCTGGGGCGCTACCCCTTTGCCCGTCGTGGATTTTCACTCGAGATCGCCACCACTCAAGAAGAAGTGGATCTGGCGGCGGGCGTGGCGGACGCCGGCATCTGGTATGGCGATGGCCAGTGGCCGGGCGTGGTGTCCGAACTGCTGTTCGAAACCTCCATCGATCTTTACGCCCGGCCGGGTTTTGCCAGTGGCCGCCCGAGCGAGAAGATCGCCCGCGTTGGCCAAGCCAACTTGTTCATGTCGCGTCATTGCGTGGGTTGGCGCCACTGGATGGCCACCTTGCCGGGAGGACCATTCGAGCCTGGCTGCCTGACGTGGGTCGACTCCAGCGGCCTGACGCTTCAGGCGGCGGCCGACGGCGCCGGCGTCGCGATCGCCGTGTGCGAGCTGGCGGAGCACATGGTCGAGCAAGGACGCCTGGAATCGGTATTCCGGCACCCGGTGCCGGCCGGCATCGGGTTTCATCTGGTGTATCCGGAAAGCCTGCGGGAAGACCGCCGCCTGGATAACCTCCGTTGCTGGCTGCGCGAGCAGCGCCCAGCCGGCAACGAAGCCTGACGCGGCAGTCGGATGGCTGCGCGCGCTTGCCGCCAAGGACCGGCACAACTGGCGCCGGAACGTATCTTTTCATGGCAAACGTTTCAAATTCGCATATCGATATAACCTATTGATATTTGGATCGCCTCTATACCTTGGCTAGCATCCCCGGTTCTTCCTGAAACTGCCAATCTGGGGTTGCAACATGAAAAACTCTGTCATCAAGACAGCGGCGGCGGTGGCCATGGCGTGGCTGGCGGTGTCCCCCGCCGCCGCGAACGACGCCACCGCGCAGCCGGCGCAATCCACCTTCGATGTCTCGGTGCAGGCGGCCACCTGTTTCACCTGTCATGGCACGGGCGGCACCTCGCCGGGCAGCATCCCGTCGATCGCCGGCCGGCCGGAATCCGTGCTGCTCATGCAGCTCAAGGGTTTCCAGGCCGATCCGCCGCCCGCGGGCACGACCGTCATGAATCGCCTCGCCAAGGGGTATTCCGCCGAAGAGCTCGCCGCGCTGGCGCGCTATTTTTCGCAGGTTTCGCGCTGAGGCGCGGCAAGCTAAAGGTCGAACGATGAAAAATACTGTCCATATCTCGCGACGCGGCGTGCTGGCCGCGATCGGGTCCGCCGGAGCCGCGGCCACCCTGGGCGTGGCGCCGCGGCGCGCACGAGCCAATACCGCGCCAGCCGGCCGCGTGGTCGTGGTTGGCGGCGGCTTTGGCGGCGCCACCGCGGCCAAGTACCTCAAGCGGCGCAACCCGAAGATCGACGTCGCGCTGGTCGAACCCTCCGAGGTTTTCGTCACCTGTCCGTTTACCAACCTGTATTTCGGCGGCTTGCGCACTTTCGAGCAGCAGGAGCACAACTACGACGAGCTGCGCAGCCTGGGCGTGAATGTCATCCACGATACCGCGCAGGCGGTGGATGGCAAGGCGCACACCGTGACGCTGGGTAATGGCCAGGTATTACCCTACGACAAACTCGTTCTCTCCCCCGGAATCGACTTTCGCTGGGATGCCATCGAGGGCTACGACGAAGCGGCGGCCGAGCTCGCGCCGCATGCCTGGAAGGCCGGCCCCCAGAGCCGCCTGCTGCGCGAACAGCTAGAGGCCATGCCCGACGGCGGCCTGTTCATCATGGTGGCGCCGCCCAATCCCTATCGCTGCCCGCCGGGGCCGTACGAGCGGGTCAGCATGGTGGCGCACTACTTCAAGACGCACAAGCCCAACTCCAAGATCCTCGTCCTGGATGCCAAAGACAACTTCTCCAAACAAGGTCTATTCACCGATGGCTGGAAGAAGTTCTACGACGGCATGATCGAATGGGTGCCCGCTTCCAAAGATGGTAAGGTGATCCGTGTCGACGCCAAGAACCTGACGGTCGAAACCGAATTCGGCGAGAAGCACAAGGCGTCGGTGCTCAACGTGATTCCACCTCAAAAGGCCGGCTTCATTGCCGAGCGGGCCGGTGTCACCAATGAAAGCGGCTGGGTGCCCATCGATCCCCACACGTTCGAGTCGACCCAGGTGCCCGATATCTTCGTCGTGGGCGATGCCACCGTGGCCGCGCCGATGCCCAAGTCGGGCTTCGTCGCCAACAACCAGGCCAAGGTCGCGGCCGCGGCCATCGTCGCCGCCCTCGAAGGTAAAGAGCCGCCCCAGGCTGCTTTTGCCAATACCTGCTACAGCCTGATCGCGCCGGACTACGGCATTTCGGTGGCGGGCGTCTACGCGGTGGAAGACGGCAAGCTGGTGGAAAAGGCGGGCGGCCTGAGTCCGCGCGACGCCAGCGACGAGTTCCGCAAGCTGGAGGCCGAGTACGGAGTGGGTTGGTACCAGTCCATTTCCCAGGATGCCTGGGGTACCGGCGCCTAAAAAGCTGTGCTTCCCGATAGAATCGCGGCATGCTGACGCCAGCAGAAATCGTATTGTGGGGCGGCCTGGCCATAGGCCTGTTGTTCGGCGCCGTGGGTCAGGCCAGCGGCTTTTGTCTGCACAGGGGCCTGCACGACGCCTGGACGAAGCAGGGGCTGGCCAAGCTGCGCAGCGTCGCCCTGGCGCTGGCGGTGGCCATCCTCGGCACCCAGGCCGCCGTGGCGTGGGGGATGCTGGATCTTTCTTCGGCGATCTACACCACGCCGACTTTCTCGTGGCTACTGGTGCCACTGGGCGGCGTGTTGTTCGGCCTGGGCATGACGCTGGCCAACGGCTGTGGAGCGCGGGCCCTCGTCCTTCTGGGCGAAGGCAATCTGCGCTCGCTGGTGGTGCTGCTCTGTCTCGGGCTTGCCGGCTACGCGACGCTGACCGGGGTGCTGGCGCCGCTACGCCAACTGGTGGCTGAATTGACTTCCTGGTCGCCCGGCGTGTGGGGCTTGCCGGTGACGACGGCGTATCAGATCGTGGCTGGCCTGGGCGTGCTGGCCCTGCTGGTGTTCGTCTTCTGGCGCGGTGGCGTCTGGCGCCATCCTAAAGATGCGGTCGCGGGAGTCCTGATCGGCGCGCTGGTGGTGGCGGGCTGGATCGTCACCGGCGTCCTGGCGGCCGACGACTTCGATCCCGCGCCGCTGGCGTCGCTCACCTTCGTCGCGCCGATCGGCGAGAGCCTGCAATACCTCATGATCGCCACGGGCATGTCGCTGGGCTTCGGCGGCGCGGTCGTCTTCGGGACGCTGGCGGGATCGCTGGCCACGGCCTTGCTCCGTCGCGAGTTCACCTGGCGCAGCTTCGACTCGCCCCGGCACATGCTGCGCTCGATCTTTGGCGGCGTGGCCATGGGCGTCGGGGGCGCGCTGGCCCTGGGGTGTTCCATCGGCCAGGGCCTGACCGGCATGTCGACGCTGGCGCTGTGCTCGGTATTGGCCACGGCCGGCATCGTGCTGGGCGCGCGCCTGGGTTTGCTGCTGCCGTATCGCGCCCAGGCTTGAGGCCACCCGGCCCGGTGCAGGCCGCGCAAATCGGCTTTTCCGTCGGACGCTCTCCGACACCAGGCCCCGATCGAAGCGTCTGCAACGATTCGATCGTCGGATGGTCCAACCTCCGTTATCGTTTCCAGGATAGAAGGCATGAAGGCTATGTGGGTCTCGTATTCCTCCAGCCGGCGCAGCACGCGCTGGCGGCAGCTGGGCATGGCACTGGCGTTGGCGACAATGCCGGTGCTGGCTGTGCAGGCCCAGGAATGGCAACGCGTCGAGCCCGTACGCGAATGGCTGGGCGGTGCGCAGCCGACCGAACGCAAGATCGACATCGACCTGCCCCTGGTGGTGGAAGACGGTTCGTCGGTCAATCTCGGAATCACCATCGCGGCGGAGGTCGGCGATCCGATCCGATCCATGGCGATCTTCGCTCCCGCCAACCCGACGCCCGAAGTGGCATCGTTTGAACTCGCGCCCCAGGCCAACCCCGTGCGCTTGGCCACCCGCGTACGCCTGAGCGAATCGCAGAGCGTCATCGTCGTGGCCCGCACCGAAAGCGGCCGCTCGCTCGTGGCCGAAAGGGCGGTTCGCGTCACCACCAGCGGCTGCCTGGCGGGAGCCGGCGCGGGCGCGGGAGCGCAGGAGATGCAGTCGCGGGTGCGCGCGCCGCAGCGTTTCAAGGCTGGCGAGAGCGGCGAGATCCTGACCCTGGTCTCCCATCCCATGCACACCGGGCTGGCCCAAGACGCCAACGGGCAGACCCCACCGCTACGTATCGTCGAATCCTTCCAGGCCAGCCTCGATGGAGAGCCGGTCCTCACGGCGCGTTTCTATCGATCGCTGGCGGCCAATCCTTATTTGCGCTTTCATGTAGCCCCGGAGCAGGGCGGTGAAATGACGCTGAGCTGGACCGAAATGGGCGGTCGGCAAACAACCGAATCCCTGACCCTGAACGTATCCTGAACCACGTGCCGGGCGCGGCCCTGAATCGCCGGCACGAAACCGGCCGAGGCGGGGCGCGCCTGGAGCGGCACGCCCTCATGCTGTGCGCCAGGGCCGCCCGGCGGGGCCAGGGCCTCGCTCGCATGGGGGCTCGTGGCCGGTCGTTTGCCGCCATTCAGGGAGCGGGAGGAATCTCCAGGCCGCGCTGCACCGCCGGCCGCGCCAGGAAGGCGTCCAGGGCGCGCCGCACGTGGGCAAATTCTTCGAACTTCACCAGTTCTCCGGCCTCATAGAAACCGACCAGATTGCGTACCCACGGCAGGGTGGCGATGTCGGCGATGGAGTAATCGTCGCCCAGCAGCCAGGCGTTATCGGCCAGCCGGCGATCGAGCACGCTCAGCAGGCGGCGGCTTTCGGCCACGTAGCGATCGCGGGGCCGCTTGTCTTCGTAATCCTTGCCGGCGAATTTGTGGAAGAAGCCCAGTTGGCCGAACATCGGGCCCACGCCGCCCATCTGGAACATGACCCATTGCAGCGCCCGGTAGCGCCCGGCCGGGTCGGCGGGGATCAGTTGCCCGGTTTTCTCGGCCAGGTAAACCAGGATGGCGCCGGATTCGAACAGCGGCAGCGGCTGGCCGCCGGGGCCGTCGGGATCGATGATCGCCGGGATCTTGTTATTGGGGTTGAGCGACAGATACTCGGGCGTGGTCTGGTCGTTGTCGTCGAAGCTGATGCGATGCACCTCGTAAGGCAGGCCGGTTTCTTCCAGCATGATCGACACCTTGACGCCATTGGGCGTGGGGAGCGAATACAGCTGCAGGCGATCGGGATGCTGCGCCGGCCAGCGCCGGGTAATGGGGAAGGCGGACAAATCTGTCATGCGGATCTCCAAAAAAATCCGGCGAGCGGCTGTAGGTCGTAAGCCGTCTCGCACCAAAATCACCAGTGTAGCGGCGATCCTGGCGGCTCACCTACAATGCGGTTTAACCGATTCTGGTGACCACGAGCCAAAGCGCAAGACCCGATCCCTCGCGGCCGGGAGGCCGGAGTTCTTCACTCGTCGACTTTCTAAGGCTGCATGGCTTACCGTCTTGAACGCATCCACCTGATCATCCTGCGCGAGATCGAACGCCGGGGCTCCCTCACGGCCGCCGCCCAAGCCCTGCACCTCACGCAATCGGCGCTGAGCCACACCATCCGCAAGCTGGAAGAGGCCGTGGGTACGCCCCTGTGGCAGCGCGACGGCCGCGGCCTGCGCCTCACCCAGGCCGGCGAGTATCTGCAGGGCGTGGCGCAGCGGCTGCTGCCGCAACTGGAACATGCCGAGACACGCTTGCGGCAATACGCCGACGGTGGCCGGGGCGGTTTGCGGATCGGCATGGAGTGCCATCCCTGCCACCAATGGCTGCTGCCGCTGGTGGCGCCCTACCTGGCGCAATGGCCTTCGGTGGATGTCGACGTGCGGCGGCGTTTCCAGTTTGGCGGCATCGGTGCCCTGATCGGCCATGAGATCGATTTGCTGGTCACGCCGGATCCCCTGTTCGAGCGCGGCTTGTGCTTCGAGCCGGTGTTCGACTACGAGCAGGTGCTGGTGGTGCCGGCCACGCATCGCCTGGCCGGCCAGGCCTGGGCCGAACCCGCGCAGCTCGCCGACGAAACCTTACTGACCTATCCCGTGGCCCTCGATCGGCTCGACATTTATACCGCTTTTCTGCTGCCGGCCGGCGTGCGGCCCTGGCGTCATCAAGAGGTGGAAGATACCGACATCATGCTCGAGCTGGTCGCCGCCGGCCGCGGCGTGGCGGCGCTGCCGCGCTGGCTGGTGGAGCGTGAAGCGCAACGGCAGGCCATCGTACCAGTACGCCTGGGCAAGGCGGGGGTGCCAAAACAGATCCACCTGGGTTACCGCGCCGGCGACGCCACCCTGGATTACCTGCGGGCTTTCGTCGAACTGGCCCGCGCTCAGGCCTGAGTCCGGCCTGGCCATCCGGCGTCCGCAACGCCGGGGCCGGTGTTCTCCAGGGGCCGGCCGGTCGTCTGGATGCGCGCATCGGCCGGCCACAGAATGTCGAGGATCTGCCGGCGCAGCCATGTTACGCCGCCATCATCCACGGAACGGGCATGGTGGCACAATTGCAGGGTATAGGGCGGGATGGCCAGGGGCATGCCGGCATCGTGCAGCGTGTCGCGGTATAGCGCCAGGATGCGCTGCGGCACCACCGCGGCAAAATCGCCATGTTCCACCAATTGCAGCAGCTGGGTCGTGGTGGCCACCGTCAGGCGGCGCACGCGATGCTGGCCCAGCCGGGCCAGGGCATCGTCGATCAGGCTTTCCAGCCGGAAGGTGCCGCTGCCCAGAATGGCATGCGGCACGCCGCAGAACTGTTCCACCGACACGGGGCCGGTGCGTGCCAGAGGGTGGCGGCGCGAGACGACCAGCACGTAGGCATCCTGGTAGAGCGACTCGCTGTAGCCGTCCGACTTGGGTGCGAGGCGGGGCACCAGTGCAAGATCGACGTCGCCGTGGGCCAGTTGCTGATCGAGATCGAGGAAGTCGAGCGTCAGCCAATGCAGCTGGATGCCCGGCGCCTGGCGATGCAGGCGCCGCGCCAGCTCCGGCAGCAGGATACGAAACGAATAGTCGCCGCCGGCGATCCGGAATACCCGTTGCGCCGTCTGCGGCTGGAATCCGCCTTGCGCGTCCTGCAGCAAGCGTTCCAGTTCGGCCAGGATGCCGCCGACTTGCGCGGCCAGGGCCTCGGCCTTGGCGGTGGGGGTCACGCCGTGCGGGGTGCGGGTGAACAGAGGATCGTCGAACGCCTCGCGCAGCCGGCGCAACGACTGGCTGACCGCGGGCTGGCTCAGGAACAGCCTGGTTGCCGCGCGCGACACGCTGCGCTCGCGCATCAGGGCGTCGAAGGTGCGCAGCATGCCGATGTCGAGATTGCGGATATTGGTGCCGGCCATATCTGATATTTGAAAAACGAACTGGATTGTGGAGGCGGGGCCTTCTAGGATCCCGGGTTCATAACACATTCACGCCTACACGAGGAGAATCCGCGATGTTCGATCCCGCTCTTTCGCCGGCCGCCGGCCGGGCTTTCTCAACCGCCGCCTGTCGAACCAGCCTGGGTCGCTGGGCACGGGGCTGGCAACGCACGGCGGCGGCGTCGCTGCTGGGCCTGGCCACCCTGGCCATGGCAACCGGCGCCCAGGCGCAAAACGAGCCTGCTTTTCCCGATCAATTGATCCGCATCGTTCCCTTCGGGACCGCCGGAGGACCCATAGGCACCATCGCCAGGGCCTATGCCGAGCAGTTGAACAAACGCTGGAATACGTCGGTGATCGTCGACGCCAAGCCGGGCGCCAGCGGCATCCTGGCGGCCGACGCCGTGGCCAAGGCCAAGCCGGACGGCCATACGGTGATGATCACGCTGTCGCTCTCCCACATCAATGTGCCCATCCTGCACGAGAAGCTGCCGTTCGATCCCGTCAAGGATTTCCAGCCGCTCTCGCAGCTGGCCATCGGCGGCCCGGTACTGATCGCGCCGGCGAGCGCGCCATATTCCAACATGACCGAGCTGGTGGAATTTGCGCGCCAGAAAAAGGGCATGTCGTACGGCACCTGGGGCAATGGCTCGCAGGCCCACCTGTATGGCGAGCTTCTGAGCCGGCAGCATGATCTCGAGCTGCTGCACGTTCCCTACAAGGGCGAAGCCAACGCGCACATCGACATGCTGGGCGGCGCCCTCGACATCGCCTGGGCCAACCCGGCCACCGCCATGGCGCTGGCCAGCGACGGCCGGATCAAGATCCTGGGCCTGGCGGCCTCCAAGCGCCTGTCGATCCTGCCGGAAGTCAGCACGTTCAGCGAACAGGGACTCTCCGGTTTCGAGATGGATAGCTGGATCGGCGCCTACGCGCCCGCCGGCACGCCGCAGCCGGTGGTCGACGCCTGGGTCGAAGCCTTGCGCGAGATCACGCACTCACCGGAAGTGGGCGAACTCCTCACCCGCATGGGTTTTGAAGCCCTGGCCAATACGCCCGATGAGTTCATGGTGTCGTACCAGCGGGACTACCCCCGCGTCGCCGAACTGATCAAGGCGGCCGGCGTCACGGTGCAATGATCACCCGCCAAAACGACGTTTTGGCCACGCGCCTAACGATCATGGCTTCGCTGCCACCCCTGACGATGAAAGGGATATCTCTTTCACATTAAGCGCAAGCCTCGCCATTCACGGCGAGGTTGGCGAGGCCAAATCGGAATTGTTGATTTTTGAGAGAGTGCCATGTCTTCCGTTTCTTCTGCCCCCCCGGTCAAACAGCCCGACGGTCGCGCCTACGGGCGCGCGCCGGCGCTGCACGATCCCCGCCTTACCGAGGTGGGCGCCGGGACGCCCATGGGCGAGTTGCTGCGCCGCTACTGGCATCCGATCGGTCTTGCCGCCGACGCCAGCGCCACGCCGCGCCGCGTCCGCGTTCTGGGCGAAAACCTCATTCTGTTCCGCGATGGCCAAGGCGTGCCCGGGCTGGTCACCGAGCACTGCGCCCACCGCGGCACCTCGCTGTACTACGGCAAGGTCGAAGATCGCGGCATCCGCTGCTGCTATCACGGCTGGCTGTTCGACACCCAGGGCCGTTGCGTCGAGCAGCCCTGTGAACCCGAGGGTGGCCGCGCCCGGAATCGCATCCGCCAGCCCTGGTACCCCGTCGAAGAGCGCTACGGACTGATCTGGGCCTACCTGGGTCCGGCCGAGCGTCAGCCGGTGCTGCCGCGCTATGAAGCGCTCGAAACCCTGGCCGAAGGCGAGTTCATCGAAGCCAACGACCGTAGCATCGGCGGCGGCGGCCCGCAGATCATCCCCTGCAACTGGCTGCAGCACTACGACAACCTGGTCGACCCCTTCCACGTGGTAGTGCTGCATTCCACCTTCAGCGGCACCCAGTTCATCGATGCCATGGCCTTGATGCCCGATGTCGAATGGAGCGAGTGCGAAACCGGCATCCGCACCACCTCGCGCCGCAACCTGCCCGACGGCAAATTGTTCCTGCGCATCAGCGAGGCCGCCGTGCCCACGCTGCGGGTCATTCCCAGCCCCACGGTAGGCCAGTACGGCCCGGTGGAATCGCTGGGCTGGATCCTGCCCATCGACGACACCACCTTCCGTATCTATGTGGCGGGCCGCGTGCGCCGGCCCGGCGAACTTGCCAACATGCGTTCGCGCCAGAACGGCAAGCTGTGGGAGGAACTGTCCGAAGAAGAGCATCAGCAATTCCCGGGCGACTACGAAGCCCAGGTCAGCCAGCGCCCGATCGCCGTGCACGCCGAGGAGCACCTCGCCACCACCGACCGCGGCATCGTCATGCTGCGCCGTCGCCTGCTGCGCGAAGTCGAAGCGGTCGAAGCCGGCGGCGACCCCTCCGGTGTGAGCTTCGACCCCGAGGCCCCGCCCGTGCGGTTCGCGGCCGGCAATTTCTTGTTGGAACGCGAAGCCACGGAAGCCTAGCCCGGCATCGTGAGCGGGGCTCAAAACGCCCCGAGATCCTGCGCACAGCGCCAGCACAATGGCGTTAAAGCGTCTCGAGTCGGCAACCTCCGCAGCTGCACGATTGAGCCCAGAGCCGCTTGGGACATTGGAGAGCGCCGTGGCCCGTGTCGGCGGGCGGGGGCAGTCGGCGGGCACTGTTTGAGGTCCCGCCCGCAGGGCGGGGCCGAGTTTGCCCGCCGCCCGTCCGGCGGCGCGGGGCGCGGGAAGTCCGGTCGCGCAGCGGCCGGACCGCTCGACTGCCCAAGCGGCTCTGGGCTCAATCGTGCGGCGTGTAAAGAACTCCGGCTTAGGCGCGTGGTCAAGAACCTCGTCCCCCTTCAACCGCCAGGACCGATCCCCAGCACCTCCCACCCCGCATGCCCCAGCCGACGCAGCGTCTCCAGATTGCGCCGGTAAATCGCATCAGGATCCGGCAAACCCGCCACCGCGGCTTCAATACTGTCCTCACGCAACAAATGCAGACAAGGGTAGGGCGCGCGATTCGTAAAATTCTCGATATCGTCCGCGCCGCTGCCGTCAAACCGGTAATCGGGATGGAAGCTGGCCACCTGCAGCGTACCTTCCAGCCCCAGCATGCGCACCGCCAGATTGGCCACCGGCAGAAAATTGCTGAACTGCTCGAAATCGACCAGCACCCCGGGATGCACGATCAGAGTCGTCTCCAGCGCTTCGGCCGGCGTATCGCGCAGCCGGATCAACTCGGCCTCGAGATCGCGCAGCAAAGCATCGTCATCGCCTGCCTCGCTCACCACCAGCCGCAACCGCCCCTGCCGCACCGGCTCGGCGGCAAAGGGGCAAAGCTTCAGGCCGATCACGGCGCGATCGATCCAGCGCCGCACCGCCGCGGCGACGGCCTGCTCATCGGTGCGCGAATGATGGAACATGATCAAGGCCGCGAATGAGGCTGGCGCGACAACTCGCCGGGCGGAATCTGGAAACTCCAGGTCTCGGTTACCGGCTTGCCCTGATGGTCCAGCCGCGCCCGCATCTCCACCGGTTGCTCGGTGTCCTTCACGCGGACCCGCAACGACAGGCGCCAGCCGGGCAGCCCGGGATTGCGTTGCAGCAACTGATCGATCACCTCCGCGTTGCCGTTCACGTCGACCTCGGGCCGCAGTTTGGCATCGCCGGGCAGCGTGGCGAACACCGGACCTTTGAAATCCACCAACAATCCCAGGCTGCCATCCAGTTCGCGAATGAGATTGGCCTGCCGCACCTCGCCCGCGGTGCTCAAGGTTTGATCGACCCAGGCCAGATCGTCGGGCAAGAGGCCCGGCTCGTCGAGCGTCCAGCGAATGCGGTAATCGTAGGTTTGCATCTGGCCCGGCTCGGGCATGCGCTCCGGCGACCAGAACGCAACGATGTTGTCGTTGGTTTCATCCAGCGTGGGAATCTCCACCAGCTCGACCACCCCCTTGCCCCAGTTGCCGCGCGGCTCGATCCAGGCGCTTGGCCGCAGGTCGTAGCGGTCTTCGATGTCTTCGTAGCGCCAGAACTCATGGCCGCGCTGCAACAGGCCGAAGCCGCGAGGATTGGTTACGCTGAACAAGCTGATGTTGAGGTGGGGAGGATTGTGCAGCGGCCGCCACAACCATTCGCCTTCACCGGTTTCGATGGCCAGGCCGTTGGAATCGTGGATGGCGGGGCGGAAGTTCCGCTCGCGGGCCGGTTGGTGCGGGCCAAACAGGAACATGCTGGTGAGTGGCGCGATGCCGAGCTTGTCGACCGGCTCGCGCAGAAAGATCCTGGACTCGACGTCGAGCACGGAGTCCTCTCCCGGGGTCAGCGTATATTTGTAGGCTCCCGTGGCGCGCGGCGAATCCAGCAGCGCATAGAACACCAGCGATTCGTCGCCGGGCGCGGGACGTTCGATCCAGAGCTCGCGGAAGTCTGGAAACTCCTCGGCATGCGGCATGGCGGTTTCGATCGCCAGGCCCCGCCCGGAAAGACCATAGATCTGATCTTTGCCGATCACCCGATAATAGCTGGCGCCGAGGACGCTCATGATCTCGTCTTCTTTCTCGGCCTGATTGATGGGATAAAGCACACGAAAACCGGCGTAGCCCAACTGGCTGGTGGCCTGGGGGTCGAACTCCATGCCGCCGAAATCGAAGGCCGCCGGGTCGTACTGGAACTCGCTGACCTCGTCGCCGACGATCTCGTGGATCACCACCGGGCTGTCGAATTGCATACCCTGATGGTAGAACGCGAGTTTGAACGGCGTGTCGTGCTCGCGCCAGGCAAAAGCCTCGGGCCGGGGCCGGATCTTGATGTAATCGCCAAACAGCATGCGGCTGAACTCGGGCGGCAGATTGCTCGCCGGCGCTTCGTAGGGCTGTGCCGCGCGTTCCCGGGCCAGCGCGGTCACGTCGTCCAGCGTAAACGCGGACACGGCGCCGGACGCGGCGAACGACAATCCCAAGACAAGCCCAAGGCCGGAACAGGCGCGTCGCCAAGGACGGAAGCGGTCGGTAAGCAATGGCACAAAATCCTCCAGTCTAAGGAATGCCGGCAGCCTCCAGGTGGCCGCCGGCGCCAGGCAAATTATCACAACTGACCACCGCCGAGCGCCAAAGATTCCCCGAATCCCCTGGTAAACGATGGTAACGGCCCCCGGTGGGAGGGGGCGGACGCTGCCGGTACAATCGGCCGACGACCCGCCGGCCCAAGGCGGTCTTGTCACCGTATGCCGTCCGCGGCATGCCAAAGCCGAGCATCGCCCATGTCCTTGTCGTCATTGCCGCGCGTCCTCTCCAGCATCGCCCTCTGCCTTGCCGGCTCGCTTGCCCTGGCGGCCACTCCGCCGGCGTGGCCGCCGGAATTGCTCGACGATCGCGAAGCCTTGCTCGATCAGCTCATCGAGGACATGACACTCGACGAGAAGATCGGCCAATTGCGCCTGATCAGTATCGGCGCCGACATGCCGCACGAACGCCTGCGGGAAGAGATCGCCGCCGGCCGGGTGGGAGGCACCTTCAATTCGGTGACCCGCCACGATAATCGGCCGCTGCAACAGGCCGCTGTCGAGGATAGCCGGCTGGGGATCCCGATCTTCTTCGCCTACGACGTGGTGCACGGCCATCGCACGATTTTCCCGATCGGCCCCGGCCTGGCGTCCACCTGGAATCCCGAGGCCATCGCGATCACGGGCGAGGTGATGGCGCGCGAAGCGGCGGCCGACGGCCTCGACATGAGCTTCGCCCCCGTCGTCGACATCACGCGCGATCCGCGCTGGGGCCGCACCTCCGAAGGCTTCGGCGAAGACCCTCATCTGGTGTCCGAGATCGCACGCGCCATGGTGCGCTCGATGCAGGGAGGCGATCCGGCCCAGGCCGATCGCATCATGGCGAGCGTCAAGCATTTCGCCCTGTACGGCGCGGTGGAGGGCGGACGGGACTACAACGTGGTCGACATGAGCCCGCTGAGGATGTATCAAGACTACCTTCCACCCTATCGCGCCGCGGTGGAGGAGGGGGCGGGTGCGGTCATGGTGGCGCTCAATGCGATCAATGGCGTGCCGGCGAGCGCCAATCGCTGGCTGCTGCGCGACCTGCTGCGCGACGAATGGGGCTTCCAGGGCGTCACCATCAGCGACCACGGCGCGATCACCGAGCTGCTGCGCCATGGCGTGGCGGCCGACGATGCCGAAGCGGCGCGGCTCGCTCTGGCGGCGGGGCTGGACATGAGCATGGCCGATACGCTTTTCGGCCAGGAGCTGCCGGGCCTCCTCGAACGCGGCGATGTCGAGCCCGGATGGCTCGACCAGGCCGTGCGCAACGTGCTGCGCACCAAGTACGACCTCGGCTTGTTCCACGATCCCTATCGCCGCATCGGGCAGGCCGCCGACGATCCCGCCGACGTGAACGACGAAGGCCGCCTGCATCGTGCCGAGGCGCGCCGGGTGGCGCAACAATCCCTGGTGTTGCTCGAGAATCATGATCGGGCGCTACCACTGTCGCCAACCGCCAAAGTGGCGCTGGTCGGGCCGCTGGCCGATTCCCAGGTGGACATGCTGGGCAGCTGGTCGGCCGCGGGCCGGCGCGAACAGGCCGTTACCCTGTGGCAGGGCATGCGCGCAGCGGCGCGCGAACCCGGCTGGGTGCGCCTGGCACGGGGCGCCAACGTCACCGATGATCCGGCGATCGTGGAATATCTCAACTTTCTCAATTGGGACACGCCCGAGGTAGTGCAGGACGAGCGCGACCCGCAGGCCATGATCGACGAAGCCTTGGCGCTGGCGCGCGAGGCCGACGTGATCGTGGCCGCGGTGGGCGAGGCGCGCGGCATGTCGCATGAATCCTCCAGCCGCACCTCGCTCGATATCCCCGCCAGCCAGCAGCGCTTGCTCGAAGCCCTGGCCGCCACCGGCAAGCCGCTGGTATTGGTGCTGCTCAACGGCCGTCCGCTCGATCTCGGCTGGGCGCAGGAGCACGCAGCGGCGATTCTCGAAGCCTGGTATCCCGGCACCGAGGGCGGCCACGCGATTGCCGACGTGCTCTACGGCGAGGCCAACCCCTCGGGCAAGCTGCCGCTGTCGTTCCCCCGCTCCGTGGGGCATATTCCCGCGCACTACAACCACGCCCGCCTGGGCCGGCCGTTCACCGAGGGCAAGCCCGGCAACTACACCTCGCAGTATTTCGACCAGCCCAACGGGCCGCGCTACGCCTTTGGCCATGGGCTCAGCTACACCGAGTTCGAACTCGACGACCCGCGGCTCTCGCGGCCCGAAGTGGGGGCGGGCGAAACACTGGAAGCCGTGGCCACCGTGCGCAATACCGGCGATCGCCGGGGCGCCACGGTCGTGCAGTGGTATCTGCGCGACGAAGCGGCCTCGGTGGTGCGGCCCGTGAAGGAGCTCAAGCATTTCGAGCGCGTGGAGCTGGCGCCCGGCGAGTCGCGCGAGGTCCGGATGATCGTGGATGACGACGTGCTCGCTTTTTACAACGCCGAGCTCGAGCGGGTGGTCGAGCCCGGCGCCTTCGAGCTGCAGGTGGGGCTCGATTCACAAGCTGTGCTGAGCGCCGGTTTTGTCCGTCGTTAGCGATCATTGCGCCGCCAGCCTGCTGATGTCAGTGGCCCTTTTCGTATGAACGTTGTAGCCTCGGGCACGGCGGCAAACACACTCCGGCCACCAAGCCGGAGTCGCTCACACTGTCGACGGGAGGCGCTCCGATGCGCATAGACCCCAAACGCTGGCAGGCCGCGATCGATGCCGGCATGATGTCCACCGAGCAAAGCCGCGCCTTGTGGGAGTTCCTCGCCGAAGGCGAGCGCGAGACGGCGGCCGACGTACCGGCGTTCCGGGCCGCCCATGTTCTGTTCTATTTCGGCGGCCTGCTGGCCATGGCCGCCCTGAGCCTGTTCATGACCCTGGCCTGGGAAACCGCCGGGGGCTGGGGCATGTCCGGTCTCGCTCTGGTCTACTTGATCGGGGCCCTCGGCCTGGCCGAATATTGGCGGGGGCGCCAGCCCATTCCTTCGGGCCTGATGGCGGCGCTGGCGGTGGCCGTGGTCCCCTTGGGCGTCTATGGCTTGCAGCATGCCCTGGGCTGGTGGCCCGATCTCGACGGCGAACGCTATGCCGATTTGTACGGCACCATGCGTGTACGCTGGACGACGCTTGAGCTGGCAACCGTAGTGGCCGGCCTTTTGTCGTTGTGGCGCTACGCCCGGCCGATCCTCATGCTGCCCATCGCCATCGCGCTTTGGTTCCTGGCCATCGACTCGGCACCCGTGTGGTGGGAGCGTCCGTTGTGGGACCAGCGCGCCTGGCTGGCACTGGGCTGGGGCGCACTGATTCTCGCCGCGGCGATCGCGATCGATGATCGCCGGCGGCGGCTGGGGGCGCGTACCGACTTTGCCTTTTGGCTATATGTGTGCGGCGGCCTATCGTTCTGGGGCGGCTTGTCGGTGCTGGCCTTCGAGGATCCCGTTCAGCGCTGGGTCTACCTGGGTGCCAACCTTGCATTGATCGCCCTCGCCACCCTGGTGGGCCGCAGGGTACTGGCGGCGTATGGCGGCATTGGCGTGGTGCTGCTGCTGGGATACCTTGCCTACGATGCCTTTGCCGACAGCCTGGCGTTTCCGGTAGTGCTCAGCCTGATTGGGCTGGCGGTGGTGGGCCTGGGGATACTCTGGCAGCGCCACGAAGCGCGCTGGGCCAGCAGCTGGCAGACCGTGCTGCCGGTGCATTGGCGCCGGCGTCGGCCCTGAGCCAGCGCAGGGCGCAGCGCCCGGGTGGGATCTCACAAGCCGAACAGGCCCTCGGCATCGAGCAGGGCGTAGGCGATTTCGGGACGCTCCTCCATGGCCCGCCGGATGGCGGCCGGGATCGATTGCCGGATCTTGCGGCACAACCCCGGCTGTTCGGTCACTTCGATCAGGATGCCGCGCACGGTACGGACGCCATGCGGGCTGGGTGCAATGCTGACCTCCAGGCCGAGCAGGGAATGCATGCGTTCTTGCATATAGCGCAGGTCATCGAGACTGGCAATGGTTTCCAGGCGAGCAATCAGGCGTTTTTCTTCCTCGCGGGTGAGGCGCAGCGGACGCCAGTCGGCCTGGGGATTGCCCAGTACCTGTTCGCGCCGGCAGGTACAGGCGCCGGGGGGGCATTCCTGGCGGATGGGAAAGGGCTGGCTCATGGCAATGTGATGTGAGGGACGTGAGGCGCGGCCGTTCGGGCCGGCCTGCCCGCCATTGTAAGCAAGGGAGATCCTCACCCGGGCGGGATGCGGGGATCGGTTTCTTTTACCCAGGTCGAAAGCCAGGACTGGCCAACCACCACCTTTACGCCGACATGCCTTTCGATCCCGGCATCGTGCGGTAGGTGAACGCCGAGGTCGGCAAGGTCTTGGCGACGCCCCTCCTGTCAACCCGCATACGTAAGGATATTTGCCATGATTGCTGAATTCGTCACATTCACCCACCCCGATGGAACCACCCGGGCCGAGATCGTGGAAGGGGCGTTGGCAGTGCTGCCGCGCTGGCGCGCGGAGCCGGACCTCTTCCGCAAGCACTTTCTTGTCAGTCAGGACAACCGCCAGGGAGCGGGACTGTATTTCTGGCACAGCCTCGAGGCCGCGCGCGAGGCGCACAACGCCGAGTGGATCGCCGAGAAGGAGCGACAGACGGGCGCCGCCGTGACGATCACTTACTACGACTTGGTGCTGATGCTGGACAACGAGACGGGGAGCGTGGTCCAGCCCGAGTGAGAACGGCGGGCGGTCCTGCCGGCGGCGGCCGAAGGCGCCACCTTTTTGTGCTATGCCAGTATCCTCAGCGCGCCCAGCGGATGATGATGCTGCGCCACCGACAGCATCGCCAGAAAGCACAGTACGGCGGCGATGAAGCACAGCAGGCGGCGCTTGAACGGCGTGGTGGGATTCAGCGCAAAATAACCCGCGCCGATATAGGCGAGCAGCAGCAGAAGCTTGGTGAGCAGCCAGGGCGTGCTGAATGGATTCAGGGCCAGGATGAACAGCAATCCCAGCGCGGCCAGGAGCAGCCCGGTGTCGATCACCTGGCTCAGGATCCGCAGCCACCGCGCCCGCGCCCATCGTGGCCGGGGCAGGGCGATCAGCCCGCGCAGCAGGAACAGCGCGCCGCTGACCAGCACCAGGCTGACGTGCAGCCCCTTGATGAAGGCGTAGGCGTTGGCCATTGGCGGTGCTCGTCAGGACGTGGCCGCGGCGGGCCCGAACGCGCGGCGCGTGGTGCGCAGAAAGACCAGGGCGCCCAACGCGATCACGGTGCCGACGATCAGTGGCGCCTGGCCGCCGAATGCGATCGTCAGGCCTCCAATCAGGGTGCCCAGCCCGATACCCACATAAATGCCCGACGCATTGAGGGCGACGAGCAGCATGGCGTGCTCGTGCGAGGCCTCGAACAAACGGTGCTGCTGAGGAGGCGTTTGCGACCAGCTGCTACCGCCCCAGGCCAGCATGCAAAGGCCGATCAGCCAAGGCATCGGTCGGCCGGCCACCGCCATCCAGGCCAGGCCGGCCAGGGAAAGCGCCATGACGATGTAGGTGACGGCGAGTACCCGCGCTGGTGTGCTGCGGTCGGTGGCCCAGCCCGAAAGACTGACGCCGATCACGGCCCCCGCGCCATACAGGAAGAGCATGAAGGCCAGCCCGGCCGGCGGCACCTGCAACTCACCGAGAATGCCCACGCTGTAGACATACGGGACGTAGCTCGCCGCCATGCCCAGCCAGGTGAGAGGCAGGATCGCGCGCACGCTAGGCAGGCGCAGTACCGAAAGGCGGTGGCGCAGAGGCGCCGAAGACGAGGCTCCGGGCACCGCGGGCAGGCTCAGCCGTACTCCCAGCGATGCGGCGAGCGCGAGCAGCGCGACCAGACTGATCGCGGAGCGCCATCCCAGCCACTGGCTGGCGAGCAGGCCGAGCGGCACGCCGATCGCGGTGGCCACGGTCAGGCCCGTGATCACCAGGGCAAAGGCGCGGCCCCGCAGGTCGGGCCGCACCAGCATGCCCGCCACCGAGCCCGCGTTGGGGGTGTACAAGGCGGCTCCCGCCGCCGCCAGGACACGCGTGAGCAGCAACAGCCCGAGATTGGGGGCGAGAGCCGTTCCGATATTGGCCAGGCCCAACAATAGCAAGGCGCCGGCCAGCAAGGTGCGGCGCGGCAGTTGTGCCGTCAGGGAGGTGAGCAGCGGCGCCAGGATGGCGTAGGTGATGGCGAACAGCGTTAGCGACTGCCCCGCCGCCGCGGTGGAAACGCCGAGGTCGGCGGCCATCGCGGGCAGGAAGCCAGTAACCACGAAGGCATCGGTGCCGACGGCGAAGGTGCCGGTGGCCAGCACGACGGCCGGCCCGAGGCCGCCGGTGGGATGCGAAGGAGTTTGCGCGGACGGGGTTCTGGTCATGAATGGCTATGATGAGTCGCCCCATCATAACCGAGCCCATGGGCGATCGCCGGCCGCGCGTAGCGGCCTCGATAAAAGAGCAGCGGCGGGTGTTCGCGCGTGTGGTAGGCCTGCACGCGCCCCAGTACGATCAGATGATCACCGCCGTCGTAGCGGGCTTCGGTCTGACATTGGAAGACCGCCGCGCAATCGCTCAGCAAGGGAGCGCCGCCCAGACCTTCCTCCAGCTCGATATCGGCGAACTTATCGGCGCCGGCCCGGGCGAACCGGTCCGACAGGTGCTGCTGGTGGGCCGACAAAATATGCACTGCGAAGTGGCGCTGGGTGGCAAAGGTATCGAAACTGTACGCGCGGCGCGCTAAGCTCCAGAGAATCAGGGGCGGCTCGAGCGAGACCGAGTTGAAGCTGTTTACGGTAACGCCAATCGGCTGCCCTGCGGCATCGCGGCTGGTGATGATGGTGACGCCGGTGGCAAAATGGCCCAGAGCTTGACGGAGATTGGGATTGGCTTGCATGATCGACATCCGAAAAAAGATCTTGCCGCGCCCCGGCCGTGCCCGTGGGGCGGGGCCGGGACTTGGGGGTTCGGAGCCGAAGTCAGGCCGCCATGGGCGCGGCCGCCTGTTCGATGGCTTTGCCCGCACCTTCGGCGTCGAACCAGAATGGCAGGTAGTCGCGCGGATCGTTGAAGCCATTGGCGATCCGGCTGGCCAAGGTCGGTAACTGCTGCGCGGCGCCCAGCAGGTTGACGACGTGCTCTGGCGGCGGGAAGAGCAGGCTATTGGTCCAGCGCGCCACGGCGCTCAGATTGTTGTCATAAAGGTCGTCGAAGGTATGCCGCATCCAGGCCGCGTCGAAAGGCTGGTTGCCGCGCGCCAGGATGGCATGGTAGTAATGTCCCGCCGACTTGGTGGCATTGTTGGACCCCTGGCCCGTGATGGGGTCGTTGACGATCGCGGCGTCGCCCAGGCCCATCACCAGCTTGCCCGAAGGCAAGGTCAGCACCGGATTGCGCACCGCCGGCGTGACGCGGCCGCTCAGGATGCCGTTGGCGTCGGTCAGTTCGCAATCGCGGCTGCGCTCATGCTCCCAGGGCAGGAAGGTCTTCAGGATGTTCAGGCTCACCTCGAGATGTTGTTCGGGCGTCTTGGCATCCTGCCAGCAATCCATCGGGCCGCCGGGAACGCCCTCGAACACCATGATGTCGCAAACCTGGGTGTCGTTGTCGCCCTTGGTGGTGAGCGAGGGGAACACAAAGTACTCGCCCACGCCGGGAATCAGGTTGAAGTTGACGCACTCGAAGTAGTCGAAGCGCCGCATGCCCTTCACATAGGTGAGCGCCAGTTGTCGCATGGGCTGCTTGACGGGCGAGCGGCTTTCGTCGCGGCCCAGCAGGTTGACGATCTCGCCCTTGCCGCCGGCCAGCAGCACCAGCTCATGGCCGGCCGCCAGCCGCTCCAGGCCCGCGATGTCCACTTCCTCGAAACGCAGCTCGCCGCCGCGCCGCTGGAATTCGGCCATCCAGCCGGGCATCTTGATGCGCTGGTCCACGGCCTGGCCGGGCGCCCGCAGGCGGGCATGCCAGTGCAGGGCCTGCTTGCCGCTGCCATCGGGCGCCGGGATGCTGAAGCCGATGCCTTCGGTGTTGGGACATTGGGCTTCCCATTGATTCATGCCGAAATCGCGCTCGATCTGCAGGCCCGGGTCGAAGATGAACTGCGATGACATCACCCGGCCATGCCAGACATCTTCCGGCGTGCGGTTGGTAACGAGCGTCACGGCATAGCCCTGGTCGAGCAGGGCGCAGCCCAGCAGCAGGCCGGCCTGGCCGGCGCCGACGATGGCGATCGAGCGGGGTGCTTGGTTTTGTGAGGTCATGATGGTCTCCGTCTTTGAAATGTCGGTATCGAGAAGCATCGCCTAGGCCGCAACTTGGGATGAGCCGGCGGGGCGCGGCGGCGGCGTGCGGGCTGTGGATTCAGGCCATGAGGCGGGCGATGGCCGCGACGCGGGCCTCGGGGCCGAGGGCGCGATAACCGCCGTCGCAGGCATAGTCGGCGCCGGTGACGCCCGAAGCGAGATCGGACAACAGGAACGCGACGACGTTGGCAACCTCTTCGGGCAGGCCCAGCCGGCCGAGAATGTGGAAATCGGCGGCCACGGCATCGGCCTTGGCGCGGTCGCCGCCGGAGAGTTGCGACATCACCGACGACCACGTCCAGCCCGGCGAGACGGCGTTGACGCGAATGCCGTCGGCGGCGAGATCGAGCGCCGCGGTGCGGGTCAGTTGCTGCATCGCGGCCTTGCTGACGGGATACAGCCAGCGCCCGGTTTGCGCCACACCCGCCGAGATCGAGGCGAAGTTGACGACCGCGCCGCCGCCGCGCCGCACCATTTGAGGCCGGCAGGCTTGCAGCATCATGGCCGCCCCCACCAGGTTCACGTCGAGCGCCTGCAGCCACTCCGCGCGGCTGGAGTCGGCCCCATTGTCGAGGTAGGTGCAGGCGCAGTTGACCAGGCCGTCGATTCCGCCGAAGGCCTGGACCGCGGTGTCGATGCAGCGGGCGATGGCGTCGTCGTCGGTGACGTCGGTGGCTTCGAAGCGCACGCTGGAGCCCAGGCGCTGGGCGACGGCGGCGCCGTTTTCCTGGTCGATATCGGCGATGAGCACGCGAGCGCCAGCCTGAACCAGGCGTTCGGCGACGGCGGCGCCGATCAGGGTGGCGCCGCCGGTCACGATTGCGACTTTGTCCGCAAGGCCTTGCATGGGTGTGTCCTCCAGTTATTGGGGCGATGAAGCTCGCCGATGGACACAGTTTGGCAAGAGGCGGCCGGCCTCACTATCCGGGTGGCGCGGATGGTTATCCGAAAAACGCGGCGACGATCCTGTTCTGGGCTCGCGAGATCGTCAGCGGCAAGGCCAACGGCCGGGCCCAAAAAAACGCGGAGCACGCCGGACCCTCGGCCGGCTGCGCGGCTTAGTGGGTCTGCCGCCGCTTGAGGGTTTGCGAGGGGGATTCGCCAAACCGCTCTTTGTAGTAGGCCGCGAAGCGGCCCAGGTGGATGAAGCCGTAGCGATGGGCCAGCAAGGTGATGGACAAACCCCGGACGTCGTGCTGATGCTTGAGAAGCTGGTGGATACGATCGAGCTTGAGCGAGCGCGCATACTGCATGGGCGTGCTTTGGCAATGCCGGCGGAAGCCTTCTTCGAGGGCGCGCACGCTGCAGCAGGCCGCGCGGGCAAGATCGGCGGCGCTGACGTCGTGTTCGAGGTGGGCCTCGAGGTAATCGATGGCGCGCTGGACGTGGCGCGGCGCCGCCGCGGCGGCTGGCTGCTGAAGCTGCTCGGAATAATTGTGCCGGTGCAGTTGCAGCAGCCCGCGCATCAGCGCGTCTTCAAACCCCGATACCGTGGCCTGGAACTGCAGCCAGGCGGCGCCGCTGTGGTCGATGTTGTGGGCGAGGTCGCGCACCATGCGGCACCACGCCTGGGTGAGGCCCTGGCTTTGCGGCAAGGCGACGTCGAAGCGCAAGGCCTCGGTGGGCTGGCTGCCCAGGTGCTCGGTCAGGCGCTGTTCGAGCGCCTCGCGCGGAATCCAGAGCAACAATTGCCGGTTGCTGGCGCCCCAGAGCATCCGGGTGGAGTCCTGGGGATTGAGCAGGCTGGCGACCTCGGGACTGGACACGACGTACTGCGTACCGCAGGTGATCTCGGCCCCGCCGCTGAGCGGCATCTGCACGAGATAAAAACGCTCGAGCTCGCCGGGCTCGATGCGGACATCGGCGCCATAGGCCAGGTAGTTGAGACCGGTTTGGCCCAGTTGCACCATGTGGTGACGCGCATCCAGCCGCTGCCGCGGATGGACGGGCTGCAGGGCGTGGGGGCAGAAGACTTCGCCCACCTTGTGGCGGACCTCCGCCAGATCGTGCGAGCGCAGCCGCACATGGCCCGCGAGCGGTTCGGCGAGCGTCGGGCGTGATGAAACCGTAGCGGCGGCCATGAGGGAGTCCTGGATCGAGTCCACTCGCCACTATGCATCACGCGTCGGTGCCGTACAAGAAGGGTTTTCACGGGGCGCCTTGCATGAGCTGTGCCAGGCGTTCGGCGATCACGAAACAAGGGGCGTTGGTGTTGGCCGAAATGATGAACGGCATGACCGAGGCGTCGGCCACGCGCAGCCGCTCAACGCCATGCACGCGCAGTCGGTCGTCGACCACCGCGTTGGCGCCGCTGCCCATGGCGCAGGTGCCGGCCCAATGATGCATGGACTGGGCGGTGTCGCGGATGTATCCCAGGATATCGGCTGCGCTTTCAACCCCCGGGCCGGGAAGGAGCTCACCCGTGATGCGCGGCCGCATGGGAGGCATGGCAAAGATCCGGCGCACGACGTCGACCGACGCCACCCCCACTTGCTGATCGTGCTCGGTGGTGAAGTAATTGGCCTGGATGGAGGGCGCCGCCGCCGGCTCGCGCGAATGGATCCGGACTTCGCCGCGGGAGGTGGGCCGCAGATGGCAGCACGACACGGTGATCTCGGGGGTACGGCCGATTTCGAAGGAGCCGTCGGCATCGAACCGCCAGCTCATGGGACGGTAGGTGATTTGCAGGTCGGCGCGCTCCTGGCCGGGAGAACTGCGCACGAAAGCGCAAGCCTGCGAAGCGCCCATGGTCAGGGGGCCCCGCCGGGTGAACAGATAGCGCAAGCCATGCCGCAAGGCGTGCCAGCCCCGTAGCTGGGCATTCATCGAAGTCTCGGGCGTGGCCGCGTAGGTATAGTGGATGTACAGGTGGTCCTGCAGATTGCGGCCCACGCCGGGCAGGTCGCGCACCACCTCGATGCCCGCTTGCCGCAGCCAGTCGGCGGGTCCGAGGCCCGAGCGCTGCAGGATGGCCGGCGAGCCGAACGCGCCGGCGCTGACGATGACCTCCCGCCCGACGCCGACGCGCTGCCGTAGGCGATCGCTCCCTCTCAGCAGTTCCACCGCCACGGCCCTGCCATCCTCCACCACCACGCGATCCACCAGGGTTTCCGTCATGACCGTGAGGTTGCGGCGACCCGCGATCGGATACAGAAAGGCCTCGGCCGAGCTGTGCCGCCGCCCGTCGTGGATGCTGAACTGGATCAGGCCCGCGCCCTCGGGTTGCGCGCCATTGAAGTCGGCCGTGCGGGGGTAGCCCGCCTGTTCGGCGGCCGCCACGAAATCATGTGACGACGGATGCTGGAAACGGGCGTCGGTCACGGCCAGCGCGCCGTCGCGGCCGCGCCAGGCGGGGTCGCCGCCGGGGCGCCGCTCCAGGCGCTGGAACAGCGGCAAGAGATCCGCCCAGCGCCAGCTGGGGGCTCCCTGTGCCGCCCAGCTGTCGTAGTCGGCCGGCTGGCCCCGAAAGTAACCCATGCCGTTGATCAGGCTGGAGCCGCCCAGCCCACGCCCGCGCGGCGCATAGATACGGCGCTGGCCGAGGCCGGGCTCGGCCTCGGTATGAAAACCCCAGTTCGCCGGACCCGGGTGAATCAGGCGCGAGGTGCCGGCCGGCATCGTCACCCACAGGCCGCGCTCGCGCTTTCCGGCCTCCACCAGGAGTACCTTGACCGAAGGATCGGCCGACAGACGGTTGGCAAGAACGCATCCCGATGTGCCCGCGCCCAGAATGATGTAGTCGTAGATCATGAGCCTGGATCATTCCATCGGATCGAAACCCACGGCCTTGACCACTTGCGCCCAGTGCGCATGATTGTCGCGGACGTCGCGGGTGAAATCGGCGACGCTGGAGGTTTCCACCTGGATGGCGATGCGCTCCAGGGTGTCGATGATGCGCGGGTTGCGAGCCGCCTCCCGGATGGCGCGATTGGCGGCTTCGACCTTATCCATGGGCGAGCCGGCCGGCATGAACACACCGAACCATTCCAGATAAGTGAGGTCGGGGAAGCCGGCCTCGCCGCCGGCGCCGGCTCGCTACCCTGCGGGAATGCCTGTGGCTGCTGCCCGGAGAGACCGTGCCGGTCCCGGATCTTGCCGGCGCGGTGGGCACTGCGGTGCTTGGTCATGGTGAGAGTCTCCCGTTTTTTTCTAAGGTCCGGATATCCGGACCAAGCCCAAGGTAAAAAAACGCCGGACGATAGAGTCCGGCGAACGTTGCCAACTACAGTTTCAGAATGACGGTCTTCAGTTGCGAGTAATGATGCAGGGCTTCGCGGCCTTTTTCACGGCCGAGGCCGCTTTGCTTGAAACCGCCGAAGGGAGTCTCCACACCGCCGACGGGATACTCGTTGATATAGACCTGGCCCGCCTGCAGGCGCGCGGCCACGCGGTGGGCGCGCCCGACGTCGCGGGTCCAGAGACCCGCGGCCAGACCGTAATCGGTATCGTTGGCCATGCGAATGGCTTCCGCCTCGCCGTCGAACGGCAGCACCACGCAGACCGGGCCGAAGATCTCTTCACGCGCGATGCGGGCGGTGGCGGGGGCGTCGGTAAAAATGGTGGGCGGCACGAACCAGCCGCTACCCTGGCCGCCTTCCACCGTGCCGCCCGTCAGGGCGCGGGCTCCCTCCTGACGGGCGATGTCGAAGTAATCCTGCACGCGCTGGTACTGGGCCTCGGTAATGATGGGGCCGACGTGGTCGCCGTCGGCGGCGCCGACCCGGAGGTCGCCCGCGGCCGCCGCGAGCCTGGCCACGAAGTCGTCGTACAGGCTGCGCTCGACCAGGCAACGCGTGCCCGCGATGCAGGCCTGACCCGCATTGACGGTGAAGGCGCGCAGCGAGCCGGCCACCGCGTCATCCAGGTTGGCGTCGGCAAAAACGATGTTCGGCGACTTGCCGCCGAGTTCGAGCGTCACGGGAAGCGTGCGCTCGGCCGCCATCAGGCCGATCTCGCGCCCCGCCCGCACCGAGCCCGTGAAGGCGATCTTGGCGACATCGGGATGCCGTACCAGGGCGGCGCCGGCTTCGGGGCCGGTGCCGGTAACGACGTTGAGCAGGCCGGCCGGCAAGCCGCATTGCACCGCCAGTTCGGCAAAGCAAAGCAGCGACACCGAGGTGAACTCGGAGGGTTTTGCCACCACCGCGTTGCCGGCCGCAAGCGCCGGCGCGGCGGCGCGCGCGGCCTGGTTCAGCGGCGCATTCCAGGGCAGGATGATGCCGACCACGCCGTAGGGCTCCCGCCGGGTGTAGCACAGGCGTTCCGGCCCGATATCGATGGCTTCGCCCTCCAGCCCCGGGGCCAGGCCGCCATAAAACTCGAAGTACTGCGCCGCCAGTTCGAGGTCGCCACGCGCCTGCGGCAGCGGCTTGCCGGTTTCGCGTTGTTCGATCGCGGCAAATCGCTCGGCTTCTTCGCGCAGGCGGTTGGCGATGCGGGTGAGCAGACGACCGCGATCCAGCGGCTTGGTATCGGCCCAGGCGGCTTGGGCGCCATGGGCGGAGCGGACGGCCTGATCGACCTCCGCGGCCGTGCCGCGCGCGACCCGCCAGGTGGCCGAACCGTCGCGAGGATCGTATTCCTGAAGCGCCTGCGCGGGATCCGGCTGCGTATAGCCGCCGTGGATGTAATGGCCCCAGGCCGGGTAATCGGACATGCTCGTTTCTCCAACGCCGCCGATGAAGCAAGGCGGTAATCCAAAGGACCGGTTATCCGGATGTCCGGACAATACAAGCCGGCTGCCATTCTTGTCAACTGTTCGTTGGATTTCAGGGCTGCGGGCAGGCCAGCGCCGCTTGGCGGCAAGCGCCGAGAGCCTTGTGAACGCCCAGGTGGGCGCCGTCACGCGCCGGCCGCTCTCGCCCACGCTCAAGCCTATGGTGCGGCGTCGTGAGAGTGGTTTCCGGTCAGAGGTCTGGCGTCGACCTCATCATGCGGCACGCCAAAGCGCGCCGTCGCGCCCCGCTAGGATTCGTAGCCCGGGTCCAGCCGCCAGCGCGTGGAGATCTTGAAGCGATCTTGAGAATAGAAGTTGACCGATACCGACAACAGATCGTCGTGGCGGCCGTAGTAGTACCGCAGAACATACAAACTGGGCGAATCGGGCGCCACGCCCAGCGCCTCGGCTTGCGGTCGCGGCAGCGGCCGGCAGGCGATGTCCTGGCGCACCTCGGCCACGCGCTCGCCGCGTATGCCTTCGATGAGCTTGAAGACGGTGGCATGCGGTTTGCGGATGCCATCGCGGATGGCCTCGAAGGTGGCGGGCACCAGGGTTTCGGTATACGAGATGGGGGTTGATTGATCGCCCGGAAATCGCAAGGCGGTGATCTTGAGCCAGCGCTGGCCTTCGGCGTGGTGGACGATATCGGCGAGATCGCCGGTGATGAGCACCCAGTCTTCGCTCAGAACCTGCAGCCGTGTTTCTTCGGCGTAATGCACCAGTTCGGTAAGGCCGGAGATGCTGGCGGTGTAGCGGCTGGGCGCCAGGCGCGATTTGACGGTGGTGCCGATACCCGCGCGGCGGGTGATCAGGCCCATGTCTTCCAGCCGGCGGATCGCCTCGCGGGTGGTGTGGCGCGATACGCCGAAGCGCTGGCCGATCTCGCGCTCGGCCGGCAACAGGCTGCCCACGGGATAGCGCCCCGACTGGATGTCGCGGATCAAGGCCTCGGCCACCAGCATATAGCGCGGCACGCCGGCGCGCGCCCCGGCGCTGGCGTTTTCGGCGGAAGTCGGATCGACCGGAGTGTCTGGCATGGGGGAGGGGGCGGACAAAGACCGCAATAATGCCTTCATTGCCGTGGCGGGAGCAAGCCGGATGCCAGGTTTGGCCGCCTCAGGCCACGCCCTCCCATTCGCCGCCGCGCCCGGCCATGGCCACGTCCAGGGCTTCGGTGGGGGCGAAGGTCTCGGCCCTGGCCATCGGCCAGATCACCTGGAACACCTGTGGCAACTGGGCGTTGGGGTCGAGCAGGGCGCCCGCGGGCAGCACGGGATACAGCGTGGACAGCAGACGGATTTCGCTGGCGGAAATCCGTCGCGCGATATGGTGGGGCTTGAGGGCACTGGGATGTTCGAGGCCCGCCACTTCCAGGAGCTCTTTGAAGGCGCGCAGGGTGTTTTGGTGAAAATGCGCCACGCGGGGAGCTTTGTCGGGCACCACCAGCGCGCGCTGGCGATAAGGGTCTTGAGTGGCAACGCCGGTCGGGCAGCGGTCGGTATGGCAGCTTTGTGCCTGGATGCAGCCGACGGCGAACATGAAGCCGCGAGCGCTGTTGCACCAGTCGGCGCCCATCGCGAAGGCGCGAGCCATATCGAAAGCCGAGGTGATCTTGCCGGCGGCGCCGATACGGATGCGGTTGCGCAAATTGGTGCCCACCAGGGTGTTGTGCACCAGCCAAAGGGCCTCGCGCAACGGCAACCCGACATGATCGACCAGTTCGAGCGGCGCCGCGCCGGTGCCGCCCTCGGCGCCGTCGACGACGATGAAGTCCGGCGTGATGCCGGTGGCGAGCATGGCCTTGGTGATGGCGAACCATTCCCAGGGATGGCCGATGCACAGCTTGAAGCCCACCGGCTTGCCCTCGGCGAGCTCGCGCAGGCGGGCGATGAACTGCAGCATCTCCACCGGTGTCGAGAACGTGGCGTGGCGCGCCGGCGAGTTGCAGTCGAGGCCGACGGCCACGCCGCGGGCCTCGGCGATCTCGGGCGTGACCTTGGCGCCGGGCAGGATGCCGCCATGCCCCGGCTTGGCGCCTTGGGAAAGCTTGAGTTCGATCATTTTGACTTGCGGCAGGGCGGCTTGCACCGCAAAGCGGTCGGGGTCGAAGTTGCCGTCGGCGTCGCGGCAGCCGAAATAGCCCGAACCGATGTTCCAGATCAGGTCGCCGCCCGGTTCGCGGTGATAGCGGCTGATGCCGCCTTCGCCGGTGTCGTGGGCGAAGCCGCCCATCTTGGCGCCGGTATTGAGCGCCAGGATGGCATTGGCCGACAGCGCACCGAAGCTCATGGCCGAAATATTGAACACCGATAGCGAGACCGGCTGAGTGCATTCCGGCCCGCCGACCACGATGCGGAAGTCGCTGCCGGCGATGTGGGTGGGCATCATGGAATGATGGATCCATTCGTAGCCATCGCCGTACACGTTCTGCTGGGTGCCGAACGGCCTTTTGTCCAGCACTTGTTTGGCGCGCTGGTACACCATGGCGCGCTGGATGCGCGAGAACGGCTGCGCTTCGCTGTCGGTCTCGAACAGATACTGGCGGAGCTCGGGCCGGAAGTACTCGAGCAAGTAGCGCAGGTTGCCGGTTACCGGGTAATTGCGCCGCACGGCGTGATGCGGCTGGATCAGGTCGTAGATGCCCAGGCAACTGAGCACCAGCGCCGGCAATGTGAACCACGCGGCGTGCGGATGCTCGGGCAGCAGGGCGAAGCCGAGGAGGGTGAGGAGAATACAGAGTCCAAAGACCGAGTAGCGCCCAACAAAAAGCAGCATGGCGGGAAAATCCGGTGTCGTGTCTGGAAGGAAGCCGAAGGGTGGCGAGTGCTCACCCGCGTCAGCAACCATAACAGACGGAGCCAACCCTTTGTGCCGTGCCGTTTCGGCTGGACAAAGCCGGGCTTGGCGTGCGCGGCGCGGATTGCGCTACAGTGCCGACAGGCGCCGGTATCGTGGCCGCCGTCCCTTCGCCATGTGCCGCCCCCCGGGCTGTGTGGCTGTCTTCTCAGGAGTTTTCCTTCATGTCCCGTTCACTCGAATCCATCCCCGTTCAGCGCATCGACGGTACGGAGGCCTCGCTGGCCGAACATTCCGGCAAGGTACGCCTGGTCGTCAATGTGGCGTCGCAATGCGGTCTTACGCCTCAGTACGAGGGCCTGCAGGCACTCTACGACGCCTACCGCGAACAGGGCTTTGAAGTCCTGGGCTTCCCCGCCAACGATTTCAAGGCCCAGGAGCCGGGCACGAACGAAGAAATCGCCCAGTTCTGCTCCGGCCGTTTCGGCGTCACCTTCCCGATGTTCGCCAAGATCTCGGTCAAGGGCGACACCCGCCACCCGCTGTACGATGCCCTGGTCGAAGCCCAGCCCCAAGCCACCCAGCAAGGCACCGGCCTGCGCGATCGGCTGGCGGCCAACGGCCTGACGCCCGAGAACCCCGCCGAGGTGCTCTGGAACTTCGAAAAATTCCTGGTCGATCGCGATGGCCAGGTGATCGGTCGCTTCGCCCCCGACATCGCGCCGCAGGATCCGCTGATCACCGCCGCCATCGAGCGGGCGCTGGCCTGAGCCGGCCCCGCCGACGGTCGGCAGCGGGCACGGAGCCGCGGTTTGCCGCCGCCTCACGGCAGAGCGGCGCAGGCCAGGGGTGGAGCCAAGGGCCGCGATCCGGGCGTCAGCGTCCGGACTCTTGCATTTGGCCACGGGCGTCTCCATGTCCGGAAGTATCGATCATCGGCTTATAACGCCACGACACGAGGCATTCATGAAACGATCCGACGTTCGCGCCTGGATGTGGTCCGACGCGATTCAGACACTGGCCCGGGCCGAGCGCCTGCAGCGCCAGTTGTTCCAGCCCATGGCCGGCGGCCAGATGCGCTCCCCCAGTTGGGAGCCTCCCGTCGATGTCTTTGAAAGCGACGACGAGTTGCGAGTCCTGGCCGCGTTGCCGGGGGTCGACCCGGAACAGATCCAGGTCGTCATCGACCAGGGAGTGCTCATCATCGCCGGCGAGCGCAAACTGCGCCCCGCCTTGCAGGACGTCGTGATTCATCGCCTGGAGTTGCCGCAAGGCCGCTTCGAGCGGCGCCTGGGCCTGCCGCCAGGGCGCTACGACGTGCGGCCGCCAGCCATGGAAAACGGCTGCCTGGTCATCATCCTGCGCAAGATTGCCTGACTGGGAGGATTTGTATGTCATTGACGGATTTCCGCCATTTGTCGGCCGACGCCGTGGCCGACGCGCCTCCGACCGCCGTGGGCGACGAACCGGCCAAAGCCGGGCCGCCGGCCGACGAAAACACCCTGACCATCGTGCCGGTGCGGCAGTTCGTGCTGTTTCCCGGGGTGGTCATGCCCGTGGCGCTCAAAGACCCCACCGCCATCGCGGCGGCCCAGCATGCCGTGCGCCAGGGGCTGCCCATCGGGCTGGTGATGCAGCGCGGCGGTAGCGACGACGAGCCCTACGCGCCGATCAATCTGCATCGCATGGGCGTGGTGGCCAACGTACTGCGCTACGTTACCGGGCCCGACGGCGAGCACCACCTCGTGTGCCAGGGCGAACAGCGCTTCCATATCGACTCCTACATCCAGGAGCGGCCGTTTCTGCAGGCGCGGGTCCAGCGTCATCCCGATCCCTCCGAAGCCGGGCCGGCCGACCTCGAGGCGCGCTTCATCCATTTGCAGGGCCAGGCGCTCGAGGCGCTGGGCCTGCTGCCCCAGGCCACGCCCGAGTTGATGACGGCGGTGCGCTCGATCAACACGCCGGCCGCGCTGGCCGACTTCATCGCGGCGTATTCCGATATGCCGCCCGATGGCAAGCAAGACGTGCTCGAAACCCTCGATCTGCCGCGCCGCATCCAGATGGTGTCCAGCTATCTGGCCGAGCGCATCGAGGTCCTGCGCCTGTCGCAAGAGATCGGCCGCCAGACCCGCGCCTCGCTCGATGAGCGGCAGCGCGAGGTCCTGCTGCGCGAGCAGCTGGCCACCATCCAGCGCCAGCTCGGCGAGGACGAAGGCGCCGGCAAGGCCCAGGAAATCGCCGAACTCACGGCGGCGATCGACGAAGCCGGCATGCCCGAAGAGGTGGAAAAGGCCGCGCGCAAAGAGCTGCGCCGGCTCGAGCGCATGCCCGAGGCGGCAGCCGAGTACGGCATGATCCGCACCTATCTCGATTGGCTGATCGAACTGCCCTGGAAGCTGCCCGACGATCCCCCGGTCGACATCGCCAAGGCGCGCGAGGTGCTTGAGGCCGACCATCACGGCCTGGAGCGCATCAAAGAGCGCATCCTCGAATTCCTCGCGGTGCGCAAGCTCGCACCCGAGGGCAAGGCGCCCATCCTGTGCTTCGCCGGGCCTCCCGGCGTGGGCAAGACCTCGCTCGGCCAGTCGATCGCGCGCGCCATGCAGCGGCCCTTCGTCCGGGTCAGCCTGGGCGGCGTGCACGACGAAGCCGAAATCCGGGGCCATCGCCGTACCTACATCGGTGCGCTGCCGGGCAACATCATCCAGGGCATCCGCAAGGCGGGCAGCCGGCAATGCGTGATGATGCTCGACGAGATCGACAAAATGGGCAGGGGCGTGCAGGGCGATCCCTCCGCGGCCATGCTCGAAGTGCTCGATCCCGAGCAGAACGGCACGTTCCGCGACAACTACCTGGGCGTGCCTTTCGATTTGTCGCGAGTGGTGTTCATCGCCACCGCCAATATGCTCGAGGGAATCCCGGGGCCGTTGCGCGACCGCATGGAAGTCATCACGTTGAGTGGCTACACCGACGATGAAAAACTCGAGATCGCGCGCCGCTACTTGATACCCAAGGCGCTCGAGGCCAACGGACTGGCGCAAACCGGCGCCGGCTTCGACGACGCCGCGATCCGCGACGTGATCCGGCAATACACCCGCGAGGCGGGGGTACGCAATCTCGAGCGGGAGCTGGGCCGGGCCCTGCGCAAGGTCGCGGTGCGGGTGGCCGAAGGCCAGAATGCCGCCGCCACGATCTCCGCCGGGCAGATCCACGAACTGCTGGGCACGCCGCGCTTCGACGATGAAGTCGCCATGCGTACCAGTCTGCCCGGCGTGGCCACGGGCCTGGCCTGGACGCCGGTCGGCGGCGACATCCTCTTCATCGAGGCCGCGCTCACCCCGGGCAAGGGCAAACTGACCCTGACGGGCCAGCTCGGCGACGTGATGCGGGAGAGCGTGCAGGCCGCCCTCAGCCTCGTCAAGAGCCGCAGCCAGGCCCTGGGGATTTCGCCCGAGAAGTTCGACACCTTCGACCTGCACGTGCACGTGCCGGCCGGCGCGACGCCCAAAGACGGGCCCAGCGCCGGCGTGGCCATGACCACCGCGCTGGTCTCCATTCTTACCGGCCGGCCGGTGCGCCCGGACACCGCCATGACCGGCGAGATCAGCCTGCGGGGCCTCGTGCTGCCGGTGGGCGGCATCAAAGAAAAGGTGGTGGCCGCCGCGCGCTCGGGCATCAGCCGCGTCATGCTGCCGGCCCGCAACCGCCGCGACTACGACGACATTCCCGCCGACGTGCGGGAACGATTGGAGTTTATCTGGCTCGATAACGTAGATCAGGCGCTGGCGGAAGCCCTCGTGCCTGCCGACGGAGGCGGCAACGTATCATAGGGAATTCAAGGCTTGGAACCACAATCGATGCATGACCACCAGCCCAAGCGCGGCTTGCGCTACCCCGCGGCCCCTCGGCCGCGGGGCCCATGGCATAAGGCGCTGTCGGCGGTCGCCGTTCTCGGCGTGGCGCTTGCCGTGGCATGGCCCGCGGCGGCGTCCGCCGAAACCGGCGACGCTGCCTTGCAGGCCTGCCTCGACCGGCTGCGCCCCATGGCGGGCCGCCACGGTCTGACGGCGGCCGAATTCGATACCTACACACGCGATGCCAAGCTGCTCGAAGCCACCGTCCAGGCGGCGCGCAGCCAGCCCGAACAGCGCATCACCTGGTGGGATTACCTCGCCAGGGTGGTCGACCAGGAAAGAGTCGACGACGGCAAGGCTTTATTGGCCGCCGAACGCGATCCTCTCGATCGGATCGCTTATCGCTTTGAAGTCGACCCCGAAGTCGTCGTTGCCATTTTCGGCGTCGAAACCAACTACGGTCGTTTGCTGGGGTCCACTCCGGTCCTCGATGCTTGGCTGACGCGCGCCTGCGTTGAGCGCCGGCCGCTCTGGGAAAGCAATGCCTTCGCCTCGATTCGGCTGCTGCGAGATGGCATCGTGGAGCCCGAGGAGTTCGCCGGCTCCTGGAGCGGGGCGTTCGGCATGACTCAGTTCATTCCCACGTCTTTCTACGAGCTGGCCGTGGATGGAGATGGCGATGGCAGGATCGATCTCTACGAGTCCTTGCCCGATGCGCTGGCTTCGGCCGCCAACCATCTGCGGCAGCGAGGGGCGCGCTGGCAGCGCGGCCTGCCCGCCGTGATCGAAGTCCAACTGCCCGATCGTGAGCGGGCGCGCTTGCCCAGCGAACACTCGCGCGAAATCTTCGAGCAGTCGCGCAATCTGCCGCTCACCCAGTGGCGCCTGCGCGGCGTGCGAGGCGTGCCGGGCGGCCCACAGCTGGATGCGTTGCCCAACGATACCCGGGCCGCGATCTTCGCGCCGACGGGCGGGCAGGGCCCCATTTTTCTCGTCACGCGCAACTTCGATGCCCTGCTGCAGTACAACCGCTCGACACGTTATGCCCTGGCGGTGGGGATGCTGGCCAATCAACTGGCCGGAGGTCCGGGGATCCAGGGCGAGTGGCCCACGGAAGACCCCGGTCTGTCGCGCGCCGAAGTCCGCGAATTGCAACGTTTGCTGATCGCCGCGGGCCACGACATCGGCGCCGCCGACGGCATCCCGGGCGCCCGCACACGAGAGGCGCTGGCCAGCCAGCTCGGCGTCTCCCGCGACGCCCGGATCGGCCGCCGCGCGCTCGATGCCCTGAGGGCGACGGTAAGCCTGCCCGAAGGCGAGGGGCCGTGAACGATCCCGCGCCACCGGGAGGGCACGAGCCTTCCAGCGGAGATGAACCCGGCTCGCAGCGTGACGGCGCTCTGGCCCTCACTCCCGCGCGCCTGGCTGCAAGGGGTACGCCCTCCCGCGTCGACGCCGCGGCACTGCTGCGCTGCGGGCAGATGGCCCGCGCCGACGCCCTGGCCATCGCGGCGGGCACGGCGGGCCCACGCTTGATGGCTGTGGCCGGCGAAGCCGTTGCCGACGCCGTGTGTCGGCATTTCGCGCGCCGGCCCGTGACCGTGCTTTGTGGGCCGGGCAACAACGGCGGCGATGGCTTTGTGGCGGCACGCCGCCTGGCCGAGCGGGGTTGGCCGGTCCGCCTGGCACTGCGCGGCGAGCGCCGCGCGCTGAGCGGGGATGCCGCCTACCATGCCCGGCAATGGGCCGCCCCCTGCCTGCCCTGGGACAGCGAGGCGGTGGCGGGCGCTGGCGTGGTGATCGACGCCGTGTTCGGTGCCGGCCTCAGCCGCGATCTCCCGCCCGACGTCACCGCACTGCTCCAAGCGGCCCGCACACAAGGTGCCGCCGTTGTCGCCATCGACGTACCCAGCGGCCTGGATGGCGATGGCGGCAGGCTGCGGGGCGACGTGGTGCCGGCCGACCTTACCGTGACCTTCTTCCGCCTCAAGCCCGGCCACCTCTTGCTGCCCGGGCGTGATTGCTGCGGGCGGCTCGAACTCGCCCAGATCGGCATACCCGAGGGTGTGCTCCGTTCGCTCGACGTCGACACCTGGCATAACGTGCCGGCACTGTGGCGGCAAGCCTTGCCCCGTGCGGCAGCGCACGGCCACAAATACGATCGTGGCCATGTCTTGGCGCTGGGCGGCGCGCGCATGACGGGCGCCGCCCGGCTGGCGGCGGCCGCGGCCCAGCGCGCGGGTGCCGGCCTGGTCACGATAGCCGCGCCAACGCCGGTCTGGCCGGTGTATGCCGCCGCCCTGTGCAGCATCATGGTCGAGCCTTGCGCCACGCCAGAGACTGGCGCCGAGGCTTCGGAATGGCCGGCGCTGCTGGCCGATGCCCGGCGCAACGCGGTACTGCTGGGCCCCGGCCTGGGCCGCCACCCCAGCCAGCGCAACCATGTACTGACGGCCTTCGACGGCCGCCGCCGCGTAGTGCTCGATGCCGACGCGCTCTCGGTCTTTGCCGACGCGCCGCAACGCTTGTTTTCCGGGATCCGGGGCGATTGCGTGCTCACCCCGCACGAGGGGGAGTTCGTACGCTTGTTCGGTGCCGCTAAAGATGATAAACCCAGCCGCGCCAGGCGGGCGGCCCGGGCCAGTGGCGCCGTGGTGGTGCTCAAGGGTTCCGATACCGTGATCGCCGCGCCCGACGGCCGGGTCGCGATCAACGACAATGCGCCGCCAACCTTGGCCACCGGCGGCACCGGCGATGTGCTGGCCGGCCTGGTGGCGGGGCTGCTGGCCCAGGGGATGCCCGTGTTCGAAGCGGCGGCGGCGGCGGTCTGGCTGCATGGGCGCGCCGCGCAGCGGGTGGGGCCGGGCCTGATTCCCGAAGACCTGCTGTCCAGCCTCCCGGGTGTTTGGGCCGAGCTGGCCTGACAAGCTGTATACAATAGGACTTGTCAGTTCCCCCTATCGAGGTCTGGTCATGCGTGGTCTCTCGTCTTCTGGTCCAGCTCCCATCGAATCGCCGGCATCCGGCGGATCGCAGGCACTGAAAGCGCAGCTGCAGTTGCGCGAGCTGATCCTGGAAGGCGAACTGGCGGCGGGCGCCCGCATTTCGGAGCTGTGGGTGGTGGAGCGCCTCGGCGTGTCGCGTACCCCGGTGCGCGCGGCCCTGCTGCGCCTGCAGGAGGAGGGGCTGCTCGAACCCATCCCCTCGGGTGGATTTGCGGTACGGTCTTTCAGCGAAAGCGACGTGTGGGACGCCATCGAGGTGCGCGGCACCCTGGAAGGGCTGGCGGCGCGTTTGTCGGCCGAGCGTGGCGTGCATCCGCGTACCTTGCGCGAACTCCACGCCTGCGCCGACGATATCGACGGCATTCTGCGCCAAGACCTTACGGAAGAACGCTTTTCCGAATATGTGGTCGCCAACGAGGCGTTCCATCGCGCGCTGGCCGGAGCCTGCCAGAGCCCGCTGGTCGAGCGCCAGCTCGAAAAAGCCATGTCGTCGCCCTTTGCATCGCCCAGCGGTTTCGTCATGGTGCAGGCCGTGACGCCGGATGCCCACGCCACGCTGGTCGTGGCGCAGTCCCAGCATCGCGCCGTCATCGATGCCATCGAACGGCGCGAGGGCACCCGCGCGGAGGCCATCATGCGCGAGCACGCGCGCATCGCCCATCGCAACCTGCAAAGCGCGCTGGATAGCCAAAAAGCCATGAATCGCCTCCAGGGTGGGGTGCTCATCCGGCGCTGAGCCCGGCATCCATCGCAACCACATTGGCTGCATGGGGTAAGCGAGGCTGAAACTACCGGAGTCGGAGGCTGCCTCGAAGGGTGACGGACAAGCTCCGGTCGCAAGGCCAGCGTTCTGCACCGCCTGAGATAACCGATGCCGCGCGGAGCTTGGCGCGGGCGCGTTCATTTGTCCATGAGCCCCCGCATCGTCTGGCGGGGAGCGAAGCTTCCCGGTCTGATTTTCCAACCCTGTATCCAAGCTCGTCTCAAGACGCGATAAAACCCGCCGGTCTCTTGGCGCGACCGCCAATAATGTATACAATATGTACACATTCTGGCGAATGATCGCCGGCCCGATTCGGATTTCGATCCTGTTTCCATCTCCCTCAATGGCTCACGGAGGCGTTATGTATCCCATCAATACCTGGTATGTGGCCGGCACCCCGGCCGATATCCAAGACAAACCGCTGGGCCGCCAGATCTGCGGCCAGCGCATGGTGTTCTTCCGCGGGGCCGACGGCGCCCCGGCCGCCCTGGAAGACTTCTGTCCGCATCGCGGCGCGGCGCTGTCGCTGGGCTTCGTGCGCGACGGCCAGGTGGTGTGCGGCTACCACGGCCTGGCCGTGCATTCCGACGGCCGCTGCGCCCACATGCCGATGCAGCGCGTCGGCGGCTTTCCGGCCATCCGCAGTTTCCCCGTCGTGGAGCGCTATGGCTTTCTGTGGGTATGGCCGGGCGACCCGGCCAAGGCGGATGCGGGCCTGATCCCCAACTTCGAATGGTTCGATAGCCCTGATTGGGCCTATGGCGGCGGCCTGTACCATATCCAGTGCGATTACCGCCTGATGATCGACAACCTGATGGACCTCACGCACGAAACCTACGTGCACGCCACCAGCATCGGCCAACCCGAGATCGAAGAATCCCTGCCCACCACCAAGGTGGAAGGCGAGCAGGTGGTTACCAGCCGGTTCATGGAGAACATCATGGCGCCGCCATTCTGGCGCGCGGCCTTGCGCGGCAATGGGCTCGCCGACGACGTTCCGGTAGACCGCTGGCAGATTTGCCGGTTCACGCCGCCCAGCCATGTCATGATCGAAGTGGGCGTGGCCCACGCCGGGAAGGGCGGCTACAATGCTGCGCCCGAACACAAAGCGTCGAGTATTGTTGTAGACTTTATAACCCCTGAAACCGAGACCTCGATCTGGTACTTCTGGGGGATGGCGCGCAACTTCAATGTCAAGGATGCCGCCCTTACCGAAACCATCCGCGAAGGCCAGGGCAAGATCTTCGCCGAAGACCTCGAAATGCTCGAGTCGCAGCAACGGAACCTGCTCGCCAATCCCGAGCGCCGGATCCTGAGCTTGAACATCGATGCTGGCGGGGTGCAGTCTCGGCGGATCCTGGATCGCATCATGAAAGAAGAGCAGGGCGCTCACGCAGTCGCCTGACCGAGCGTGGCGACGTTCTGCGTATTGGAGTCAGTCATACGATGAAAGTGCAGGTCAAGAAAAAAATCGCCGAGGCCCAGGATATCGTTGCGCTGGAGCTGGCCGACCCGTCGGGCCAGCCGCTGCCGGTGTTTTCCGCCGGGGCGCATATCGATGTTCAACTAGGAGAGGGGCTGAGCCGGCAATATTCGCTGTGCAACAATCCTGCCGATCGTAGCCGATACGTCCTGGGCGTCCTGCTCGAACCCGAATCGCGCGGCGGTTCCAAGGCCGTGCATGCCCTGAACGAAGGCGACATCCTCGAAATCAGCGAGCCGCGCAACCACTTCCCGCTCGATGCCGGCGCCAAGCAGTCGGTATTGCTGGCCGGTGGTATCGGCATCACGCCCATCCTGTGTATGGCCGAGCGCCTGGCGCATATCGGCGCGGCGTTCAAGCTGCATTACTGCACTCGCGCGCCGGAGCGCACGGCGTTTCGGGCTCGTCTCGAAGCCGAGGCCATCCAGCCGCACGCCCGCGTCTACTACGATAACGCCCCGGAGTCCGAGCGCATCAGCCTCAAAGAGATCATTGGCGAGCCGCAGGCCGACAAACACCTCTATGTGTGCGGGCCCGGCGGCTTCATCGATGCCGTCCTCAATACCGCCAAGTCGCTGGGCTGGCCCGAGTCGCGCCTGCATCGCGAGTACTTCACCGGCGTCACCGCCACTACCGGCGAAGGCGAAACCTTCCAGGTCAAGGTCGCCAGCAGCGGCCAGGTGATCGATGTCGAACCCGATCAGTCCATCACCGACGCCTTGGCCGCCAACGGTATCGACGTTCCGGTGTCCTGCGAGCAGGGTGTTTGCGGCACCTGCCTCACCCGTGTGCTCGAGGGCGAGCCGGATCACCGCGATTTGTACCTGACCGACGCCGAACGCGAAGCCAACGACCAGATGCTGCCGTGTTGCTCGCGTTCCAGGTCGCCCATGCTGGTGCTCGACCTCTGATCGGTGCCTGAACCCCCTCCGCCGCGGGCAACCGCGCCCGGCGGGGCGGCTCCGTTCGCTTCGGTCCTTGATGCAAAGCGCTGCGCCCGGCTTTGGCCGGGCGCAGCGCCTGTCCCTCTGAGATCGGCCACGGGGCGCGGGCTTTGCGTCGCCGCCAGGCGCCGGCAAGATTCCTCGGGTCTTTGTGCTCAGCCTGCCGTCTGGCCATCAGCTTGACCGTCGGCCGGCAAACTGCCCGGGGCGGAGGCCGCTTGACCGGAAGCCGCGTTGTTGCCCCGCGCGTCGGCCGGCGCGGCTCCGGCGGCAAATGGAAAGGGCGGCACCGCCGCGTCCGCGTTGGCGGCGGGCATGGGGTTGCGCGCTGCTTGGGCAGCCGCCGCGCGATCCTGCCCAGCCAGCCAGGCGATCAGCGACGAGCGCATGGCTTCCTCCACCGACATATCGATCGGCTGCACCCAGGCGGCCGGCACGAACACCGTGTAGCCCCCGATCATGTAGCTCATCGGCAGATACACCGCCACCCGCTCGCCGGGCATGAAGCCCGAAGGCAGGCTTTCGACGCCGTGGCGGGTGATCAGCCCGACCATCTCGATCGGATAATCGGGATGGCGCAAAATCACCACCTGTTGCGCGCCGGGCGAGGGCGAAGGCGAAAAATAATCGGCAAAGGCCTTGAGCGATGAGTAAATGCTTTTGATCACCGGCGTGTTGGTAAAGGGGCGCTCGATGAACTGGAATATGCTGCGGATGCGCTCCAGCGAAAACAGCATCCCGATGAACAGGATGAGCAGTACGCCGAGAGCAAGCCCCAGGCCGGGAAAATAGAACGTACCGATGAACGGCCGCAAGACGCTCACGGCCAGGCTCTCGCTCCAGGTGAGAAATAAATACAGTAGATAGAGCGTGAGAGCCACAGGCAAAATGGCGATCAGTCCGCGAAAAAAATAGATATGCAGACGTGACATGGAAAAACGCAATCGGCGCATCAACGACTCCGAAACCTCGGACGGCGACATCATAGACCAGGCTGTGGCCTGGAATGAGAACGATCAGACGCAAAAGGCGGTCTGGCGTTCCCCAAGATGGCCATCGCCGCTGCGGATTGAAGCGATCGACGACCGGATTCCGGCCGCCGCGGCGACGCGCCGCCTGCAAGACGGTACGGCATTGCTGTGGCGCGGCGATTACCACAATGCGCGCCAGCTGCTGCAGGCGGTTGCCCGCCGCCTGGAAGGCCGGCCGCCCAAGCCGGGGCCGGAGTTGCCGCTACGCGAGGTGTTTCACCGGGGCCGGTTGCGCCAGGCCCAGCAGGCCGCGGTGCTGGCGCGCCTGCTGGTGCCCCTGGCTGACGCCGGCATCGCACTGGCGCGAGCGCCCGACGCGGCCGACGCCTTGCAGGCGGCCCTGGGCCCTTTGCGCGGCCCGGGCCTGCTGCCGCTGCGCGAGCTGCTCGGCATCATCGGCGCCTGGCAGTGGCGGGTGCGCGGCGTGCCCATTCCGGCGCTCGATTCCGCCCGGGTGTATCCGCACTACGGCGTATTCGCACCGATTCGCAGCGAATACCTCGATCTGCTGGCCCAGGCGCCTCTGCCCGAAACTTGCCGGCTGGCGATCGACATCGGCACCGGCACGGGCGTGATCGCGGCCATCCTGGCCCGCCGGGGCGTGCCTCGGGTCATCGCCACCGATACCAGCGCCGCCGCGGTGGCCACGGCGCGCGACACGGCGCAACGCCTGGGCCTGGACGTCGTGATCGAGGTTCGCGAGCACGACATGTTTCCGGAAGAGGAGCCGGCCGACCTCATGGTGTGCAACCCGCCCTGGCTGCCGGGCAAGGTGGCGAATGCGCTCGATGCGGCGATCTACGATCCCGAATCGCGCATGCTGCGGGCATTTCTGGCGGGCTCGGCCTCCAGACTCACGGCCGGCGGCGAGGCTTGGTTGATTCTGTCGGACCTGGCCGAACGCCTGGGCTTGCGCGCGCCTGGAGCGCTGGCGGAGGAGTTCGCCCAAGCCGGGCTGCGCGTGCTGCAGCGGCATGACACCAGGCCGCGCCACCGCCGTGCCCTGGACGCCGCCGATCCGCTACATCAGGCCAGGGCCGCCGAGGTGGTGTCGCTCTGGCGGCTGGCCAAGGCCTGAGAAGCAAGGGCCGATTTACCGCGCGGGCGGGCCACCCGCCCCGCGTATCAGGGCCGGTTGCCGCTGGCTTGCAGGCGACGCTGGGCTTCGGCCACCAGCGTATACGAATGCAGGCGATCTTCGAGCCGGTAGAAGTCGGACACGATCATGAGCTCGTCGGCCTCGGTGGCTTCGATCAGGCGTTGTAGCTGCGCGGCGACGCGCTCGGGCCCGCCCACCACGGCGGCGCCCAGCCGCTGCATCACGGCGGCTTTCTCGGCGGGGTTCCAAAGCGGCTCCATCGAATCCACCGGCGGCTGGATCGGCAGCCGGTTACCGCGTACCAGCGAGAGGAATTTCTGCTGCTGGGTGGTGGCCTGGAATTCCGCCTCGGCGTCGGTATCGGCGGCCACCACGGGCACGCCGATCATGGCGTAGGGGCGCTCCAGCCAGGCCGAGGGACGGAAAAGATGGCGGTAGAGCCGCATCGCGGCCATGCCTTCGGGAGAAAAGTGTCCGGCGAAGGAAAAAGGCAGCCCCAGGTGCGCCGCCAGCCGCGCGCTGAAATCGCTGGAGCCCAGTAGCCAGATCGGTACCCGCAGGCCCGCTCCGGGGATGGCGCGTACGGCCTGGCCCGGGCGCGGCTCCGCAAAATAGGCCATGAGCTCCTGGAGCAGTTCCGGAAAACGCTGGCCCGCATAGGGATCGCGGCCCAGGGCGCGCACGGTGGCGCCGTCGGTGCCCGGGGCGCGGCCCAATCCCAGATCGATACGGCCTGGAAACAGGGACTCCAGTGTGCCGAATTGCTCGGCGATGATCAGCGGCGCATGGTTGGGCAGCATGACGCCGCCCGACCCGATGCGCAGGGTATGGGTGTGGGCGGCCACGTGGCCCGCCAGCACCGCCGTGGCGCTGCTGGCAACGCCGGTGATGTTGTGGTGTTCGGCCAGCCAGAACCGGCGGTAGCCCCGGGCCTCCACGTGGCGGGCCAGGGCAACGGTATTGCGAAAGGCGTCGGCGGCCGTGGCACCCTGGACGATGGGGGCCAAGTCGAGGACGGAGAGCGGAATGGTGGCGAAGTCGGGCATGATGGGCATGAAAGGGCTGGCGACAGCCCCGCGGGTCTCAGGCGGCGCGGTCGATCGGCGCTGCGGCGAGCCGGGCCAGCCGGAACAGCCGTTCGCGCCGCATGACATCGAAGAGGCTGCCACGGCGCGGCCTGCCGTCACGGGCGAGATCGTCGAGGGTACTGACCAAAAGGGTACGCAAAGGTTCGGGATCGGCCTGCCACCAGGCCGACAGCAGGCGGTCGGGGTCGGTAAGCTGCAGGCCCAGGCGCCGCAACTCCGCACGGCGGAAATCCTTGAGATTCCAGGTAAGTACCGAGACGTGGCGGAACTCGCCGGGCCGCCGGGCGCGGGCGGCGAGGCCGGCGGCGATCACATGCCAGTCTTTGGCGTCGCTCTCGCGCAGCCCCGCCAGATAAGGCGTGACGTCGCCCGCATCGGCCTGCGGAAAACGCTGGTTCATGCGCTGCCATTCGTCGGCGAGCACGCCGGGATCGACACCCCAGATGCGAGCCGCATTACGGCGCCATTCGACGCCGATGCGTTCGCTCCAGACCGGCCGGAACCAGCCCAGTTCGGCGATATCGAGCAGGGCGGGACGCAGGACGCCGGACATCAGAATGCAGGCGTCCAGGACCAGGGCCGGCGGCAAGGTGTCGGAGTTGGGCAAGCAGGACATGCCGCAGTGTAGCCGGTCCGCGGGCCGTTCCCGCCGGGGGCGGTCGCTACAATCGTGCAAAATGACGCAAGGTAAGCCCGTGGCGCACGAAACCCGTTCTTTCATGTTTTCCGACGACGATCATCATTGGATGGCGCTGGCGCTGGAGCGCGCGCGGGCCGCCGCCGCCGCGGGCGAAGTGCCGGTGGGCGCCGTGGTGGTCAGCGAGGCGGGCGAGTTGCTGGGCGCCGGCGATAACGCGCCGATCTCGCGCCACGATCCCACGGCGCACGCCGAGATCGTGGCGCTGCGCCAGGCTTGCGCGGCCACCGGCAATTACCGCCTGCCTGGCGCCACGCTGTACGTCACTCTCGAACCCTGCGCGATGTGCATGGGGGCGATGCTGCATGCCCGCCTCGCGCGCGTGGTGTTTGGCGCCCGCGACGCCAAGACGGGGGTGTGCGGCAGTGTTCTCGATCTGCCCGCCGTGGCCGCCCTGAATCATCAAACCGCGGTGGAGGGTGGCCTGTTGGCCGACCTCTGCGGCCAATTGCTGCGCGAGTTCTTCCGCTGTCGCCGAGAGCAAATCCGCGCCCGCCGCCAGGGCGGGGACGCAGGGGGCGAGCAGGAGGCCGGCGCGGGAGCCTCGGGCGCTGGCGATGCGATGCAATAACATTGCATACCGCAGGCTCGCGGTGTATGATGCAATACTATTACATTGCATATTCGCCTGCCGATGTCCCGTCGCACCGCCATTCGTCCCCGCTGCACCGTGCTTGCCGATTCGGCGTGGTCGCGCTTGCTGCTCGCCCTGCCGCTGGCCGGCGCTTTGTGGCTGGCCGTAGCCTGGGCCTGGGGCGCCGGCGCATGACCCAGGCGTTCGCCGCCCCGTGCGGCAGCGCCGCGGTAGCCGCCCCCCGTACCGATTCCGCCGTCGTCACGTATCGGCAACTCGGCCTGGCCCATCGCGGCCGGATCATCCTTCGAAACATCGAGGGCCGGGTCGGGCGCGGTTCGCTCACCGCGGTGATCGGCCCCAACGGCGCGGGCAAAAGCACATTGATGCGCGCCACCCTGGGCCTGCTCAAGCCGGCCCATGGCGAAGTCATCTGCCACGTTCCCCGCGAGCGTATCGCCTACCTGGCCCAGCAAAGCCAGATCGATCGCCAATTTCCGCTGTCGGTGCTCGATTGCGTCATGCTCGGTTTCTGGCCGGCGGCCAAGCTTTGGCGGCGGGTTGGGGCGGCGCAGCGCGAAGCGGCCCTGCATGCCCTCGACGCCGCGGGGCTGCTGGATTTTGCCTCCCGGCCGATCGCCACTCTTTCGTCGGGCCAATTCCAGCGCATGCTGTTCGTGCGCGTGCAGCTACAGGATGCCGATTTCATCGTGCTCGACGAACCATTCAATGCCGTTGACACCGCCACCACCGCCCTCCTGCTCGATGTGGTCGATGGCTGGCACCGCGAAGGGCGCACGGTGCTGGCGGTGCTGCACGATTACCAGCAGGTCCGGACGCGGTTTCCCCAGGCCCTGTGCCTGGGGGATGGCCGGCTGCTGGGCTGGGGGCCCGCTGGCGAGGTACTGGATTCGCTGACGCCGGCCGGGCCGGGCGCAGCCGCCTCGTACGCCTGAGGCACGAAGTGCCTATCAAACCGGTATGTACGACTTCCTGATCGCTCCGTTCGTCGATTTCGTCTTTCTCAGGCGCGCGCTGGTGGCCACCCTTGCCGTGGCGCTGGGCTGTGCGCCGCTGGGCGTGTTGCTTACCTTGCGCCGGATGAGCCTGGTGGGCGATGCGCTGGCCCATGCCGTGCTACCGGGAGTGGCAGTGGGGTTCGTGGTGTTCGGCCTGTCGCTGCCGGCTTTGAGCCTGGGCGGGTTTCTGGCCGGCGTGGTGGTGGTGCTGGTGGCGGTGTGGGTCAGCCGCTATACCGATCTCAAGGAAGACGCCACCTTTGCGGCCGGCTATCTGGTGGCCCTGGCGGGCGGTGTGCTGCTGATTTCGGCCCACGGCACGCAACTCGATCTGCTGCACATTCTGTTCGGCAATATCCTGGCCGTGGATCGCGTGGGCTTGCTGCTGGTCGCCGGGGTCGCCAGCCTCACTTTGCTGGGCCTGGCCTGGGGCTATCGCGCCTTTTTGCTCGAAACCTTCGACCCCGCGTTTTTGCAGGCGGTAAGCCGCCGGGGCGGATGGTATCAACTCTGTTTCCTGCTACTGGTGGTGGCCAATCTGGTGGCGGCCTTCCAGGTGCTGGGCACCTTGATGGCGGTGGGCCTGATGATGCTGCCCGCGGTATCAGCCCGCCTGTGGCACGCCATGCTGCCGGCGCAATTGCTCAACGCCTCGCTGCAGGCCATGGGCGCGGGGTATGCCGGGCTCCTGCTCTCGTTCCATTATGATCTGCCGTCGGGCCCCGTCATCATTCTATGCGCCGGGGCGCTTTACCTGGGTTCGCTATGGTTGGCGCCGCAAGGGTGGCTTGGGCGCTGGCGGGCGCGCCACGTGGATTTTTCGGGAAGCTGACGATGCGTATTTCAAGACCCTGGCAGTTATGCCCTCCGGCCGCGGCGCGCCGCTGGCTGGCGGCGCTGCTGCTGGCGATGCTGGTCGGTTTGCCCGTTCCGGCGCGGGCCATCGACGTCATCGCCAGCTTCAGCATTCTGGCCGATCTCGTCGCCCAGGTGGGTGGCGAGCAGGTTGCCGTCAGCAGCCTGGTGGGGCGCGAGCAGGATGGCCACGTCTTCCAGCCCAGGCCGTCGGAACTGGCGCGCTTGCGCAACGCCGATCTGGTGGTGGTCAATGGCCTGGGCTTCGAGGGCTGGATGACTCGCTTGCTGCAGAGCGCCGGTTATCGCGGCCCCGTGGTGGTGGCCACCGAAGGCGTGGCTCCATTACCGCAACCGCTCTCCCCATCGGGGGCCGGCCGTGAAGCGCCCGATCCCCATGCCTGGCAGGACCCTGCCAGAGTCCAGGTCTACGTCGAGAACATCGCCAGCGCGCTGGCCGAGGTGGATCCGGACCATGCGGAGATCTACCGGCAGCGGGCGCGGCGGTACCAAGAGCGCCTGCGGCAATTGGATGAGCAGATCGCCGGCGAACTCGGCACCCTCGCCGATGATCGGCGAACCGTGGTCACGCCACACGCGGCGATGCGTTATTTTGGCGAGCGCTACGGTTTGCGGTTTCTGGCGGCGCAGGGTCCGAACGCCGGCAGCGAACCCGGCGCTCGCGAGATTGCGCGATTGATCCAGCAAATGCGGGCTTCGGGCACGGCGGTGATCTTCAGCGAAAGTCCCGGTACGCCGGCCTTGCTGCGGCAACTGGCGCGCGAGTCGGGCGCCCCGCTGGCAGGCCGCTTGTATAGCGATACGCTCTCGCCCATCGACGGTCCCGCCGCCAGCTATCTCGATCTGATGACCCACAACGCGCGCCAATTGCGCGAGGCGCTGGCCGGCACCCCCTAGAACGCGTCGCTCGGGCTCGGCGCTTCGGCGTGTGGCGAGGCGTGCGCCATGAGGTATATTGGCTCTTGGCATATACCCCCCTCGGGTATGGAGCGTTTCAGATCGTCCTAGTGGAGCCTTGTCATGAGCCAAGCCGTTATCACTTCCCTTCAAATCACCGGCATTACCTGCGGCGGTTGCGTCACCGCGCTGACCCGGCTGCTCAAGGCCTTGCCGGGCGTCGAGGATGTCGAGATCGACCAAGGCAGCGGCAATACGCAGATCCGCCATGCGTCGGACCAAGCAGGCCTGGCTCAATTCCGGCAGACCATCCAGGATGCCGGCTATGACCTCGATTGACCACGCGCCAAAGCGCAAGCCCCGTCCTTCAGGGCGGGATGAAGCAAGGCAGTTCTCCTCTGGAGCCGAAGGCTCCCCCGAAAGGTGGCGGAGAAGCGCCGACCGGGAGGCCGGAGTTCTTCACAAAGACCGCCTGCTGGCCCGCCTGAGCCGCATCGACGGCCAGGTGCGGGGCGTGGCCCGCATGGTCGGCGAGGATCGCGATTGCCTCGACGTGCTCACCCAGTTGGCGGCGGTCAAAGCCGCGCTCAATCAGGTGGCCATGCAATTGCTCGAAAACCAGGCGCGGCGCTGCGTGGCGCGGGCCATGCGCGATGGCGAGAGCGAGGCCGCCACGGCGGAGCTGCTGGCGGTGCTCAAGCGCATCGATGGCAAGGCTTTCGGGTGAATGCGGCGTGGCGCGCAGCGTTACACTGATGCCATGAGCGACCTCCACCAGCCCCCCGCACGCGCCCGCCGCCGCCGCCGTCCGGGTATTTATCTGTTATCGCCGGCCGGCGCCATCATCGAGCCCGAACGACTCGAGCGCGCGCGAGCAAACTTGCGCAAGCTGGGTTTCAATTGCACGCTGGATCGCACGGCCACGGCCCGCGAGCAGCGCTTCGCAGGCACCGATGCCCAACGCCTGGCGGCTTTTGAGCGCGCCTTGCGCCATCCCGCCGACATCGTCATGGCCACGCGTGGCGGCTACGGCATATCGCGCCTGCTGCCGCGGCTCGACTTCCGGGCCCTGGCCGATAGCGGCAAGCGTTTTGTCGGGCATAGCGACTTCACCGCCTTCCAGTTGGCTTTGCTGGCCAAAACCGGCGCGGTCAGCTGGGCGGGGCCGATGGCGTCCTACGACTTCGGCGGCGAGGCAGTCGATGAACTCACCGCCGACTTATTTGTCGAAGCTCTTTCGGGCCAACTCGAGATCCTGAGCTTCGAGTCCCCCGACTCCGACCCGGTCGACGCCCGCGGCGTGCTATGGGGCGGCAATCTGGCGCTCGTCACGGCGCTGGTGGGTACGCCGTACCTGCCCAAGATCCGCGGCGGCATTCTCTTCCTGGAAGACGTCAACGAATCCGCCTATCGCATCGAGCGGATGCTGTTGCAATTGCTGCATGCCGGCATCCTCGACAAACAGAAGGCGATCGTATTGGGCCGCTTCACCGAGATGCCGTCATCGCCGCTCGACCAGGGCTACGACTTAACGGCGGTCATCGCCTGGTTGCGCGGCCAGGTGCGTGTACCCATCGTGACGGGGCTGCCGTTCGGCCACGTGCCGCTCAAGGCCACCTTGCCCGTGGGTGCCAAAGTGGGCATCGCCACCCAAGACGGCATGGCCTATCTGGTATTACAGGAGCATCACCATCACGATCACGACGACCCTCACCACCAACACGACATCGCGTCGGCGTGAGCTTGCGGCCAACATCGATCTGCATAGCCACTCTTGTCTCTCGGACGGCGCGCTGCCACCCGCCGAGGTGGTGGCGCGCGCCAAGCGGCTGGGCGTCCACGTGCTGGCCCTGACCGATCACGATGAGGTCGCGGGCCTGGCCGACGCCCAGGCCGCCGCCACCGCCGAGGGCGTGCGCTTCATTCCGGGTGTCGAGATCTCCGTCACCTGGGCCCGGCGCGGCGTGCATATCGTCGGCTTGAACATCGATCCGCAAGACGCCCGCTTGCGTGCCGGCCTGGCGCAGACGCGCCGTGGCCGCCTGGCCCGCGCCGGCCGCATCGCCGAGCAACTGGAGCGCGCCGGCTATCCCGGCGGCCTGGAGGCCGCGCAGCGCCTGGCGGGCAACCCCGAAATCATCAGCCGGACCCATTTCGCCCGTTTTCTGGTGGAGCAGGGAGCGGCGCCGTCCGTGGGCAAGGTGTTCGACCACTATTTGTCTCCGGGCAAGCCGGGATTCGAACCCATGCAATGGGCAAGCCTGGAAGACGCCTTGAGCTGGATCCACGGCGCGGGGGGCAGGGCGGTGATCGCCCATCCGGGACGCTATACCTACGACCCGACCGCCTTCGATGCCTTCTTTGCCGCGTTCGCCGATCTCGGCGGCGAGGGGATCGAGGTGATCACCGGCAGCCACACGCCCGAGCAATACCGGGAGTATGCCGAGGTGGCGGCGCGCTACGGTTTTCTGGCGTCGCGCGGCTCCGATTTCCACGCGCCCGGCGAAAGCCGGGTCGATCTCGGCCAGTTGCCCGCCTTGCCGCCGCACCTGGCTCCCATCTGGCACGATTGGCTATAGTGGGGTCTGGGCGCGGCCATTTGCCGCCCTGTCCACGTTTTGTTGCATTTCCACGATCATGAGCAAGGCCTTTACCCGAGAAGACGATAACGTCGACGACGACCTCGACATGCCCGAGCCCGCGCTGCCCAAGGGCACGCGCAACTATCTGACGCCGCAAGGCTACGCCCGCCTGCGCGACGAGCTCACGCATTTGATGACGGTCGAGCGCCCTGAAGTCGTCAACGTGGTGTCGTGGGCGGCTTCCAATGGCGATCGCTCCGAGAACGGCGATTATCTCTATGGCAAGAAGCGTTTGCGCGAGATCGATCGCCGCATGCGCTTTCTCACCCGGCGGCTCGAAATCGCCGAAGTGGTGGATCCGCGCGATCAGCTGGGCCAGGAGCAGATTTTCTTCGGCGCCACCGTGACGTATCTGGACGACGAGGGCGAGGAGCAGCGGATCAAGATCGTCGGCGTGGACGAAGCCGAGCCCTTGCAGCAGCGCATCAGTTGGGTGTCGCCGGTTGCCCGTGCCCTGACCCGCGCCCGGGCGGGCGATGTGGTTACGTTGCGCACGCCGGCGGGCGAGCAGAGCCTGGAGGTTCTGGAGGTGGAATACACCGAGGCCGATCCCGCACCGCCGGGCCGGGGCAACTGACGGCGGACCATGCCAACCGACGCTTCCGGCGAGCGGGCTTGCGCTGCGGTGGCTAGGGTGGGAACTCGCAGCCGAGCAGCGGCTGGCAAACGGGGTAGGCGAAGCAACCTCAGCCGCGCAGGCGCAGGATGCGCTGTACCTGCGGCACGCGCCGCAGATAGCGGAAAACCTTGGCCAGATGCTCGCGATCGGCCACCTGGATGGTGAAGTGCAGCATGACGGTGGCCGCGGCGTCGTCTTGCGTGGTGATGTGGGCGATGTTGGCGTCGGCGGCGCTGACTTCGGCGGCGATCCGGCCCAGCACTCCGCGCTCGTTGCGCGCCACGACGTCGACGCGGACATTGAAATGATGGGCCGGATTGTTGTCCCAGGCCACGTTCTGGATCCAGCGCTCGGGCTCCCGCTCGCGCTGGCGCAGGGCCGTGGGGCAGTCGGCGGTGTGCACCACCAGGCCATGGCCGGTGCGGATACAGGCGATCAACGCATCACCGGGAATGGGGGAGCAACAGGTGGCCAGTTGCACCGACTGGCCCTCGTTGCCCTGGATCAGAATCGGCGCACTGCGCACGGCGGTGACTTCGTCGACGGCGGCGGCGGTGGTGGCCACGACGTCGGCCCCCGGCATGAAGCGGCGAGCCACCACCGCGGCTAACCGTTTGCCCAGGCCGATGTCGGCGAGGATCTCGGCGCGCGAGTCGGCGCCGGAGGCGCGCGCGAGCTTCTCCCAGGTGGCGTCGTTGACTTCGTCGAGCGACAGGCCAAGTTGCTTCAGCTCATGGGCCAGCAGGCGCTCGCCGAATGCCACGGACTCCGCGTACTGCACCGTGCGCAGATAGTGGCGGATTTCGGAGCGCGCCCGGCCGGTGCGCACGAACCCCAGCCATTGGCTGCTTGGGCGGGCGGCCATCGAGGTGACGATTTCGACGGTATCGCCGCTTTTGAGTTCGGTGTGCAGCGGCACCTGCTCGTGATTGACGCGCGCGCTGGACGCCTGATTGCCGACATCGGTGTGGATGTGATAGGCGAAATCGAGCGGCGTTGCGCCCCGCGGCAGGGAAATGATCTTGCCCCGCGGCGTGAAAACATACACCGCATCGGGGAAGAGATCGACCTTGACATGCTCGAGGAACTCGCCCGAGTCGCCGGTTTGGCGCTGGATGTCGAGCAAGGATTGCAGCCACTGGTGCGTGCGCTTTTGCAGATCGTTGAGCGAGACGTCGGCCGATTTATAGATCCAGTGCGCCGCCACACCGCTTTCGGCGATGTGATGCATGTCGCGGGTGCGGATCTGGAATTCGATGGGCGTGCCGTACGGCCCGACCAGGGTGGTGTGCAAAGACTGGTAGCCATTGATCTTGGGAATGGCGATGTAGTCTTTGAACTTGCCCGGCACCGGGCGGTATAGCTGGTGCAAGGCGCCCAGGGCCAGGTAGCAATCGGCCTGGGTATGGACGACGACCCGGAAGCCGTAGATGTCGAGCACTTCGGAGAAGCTTTTCTCCTGCAGGGTCATCTTGCGGTAGATGCCGGCGAGGTTTTTTTCGCGGCCATATACCTCGGCCTCGATGCCGGCCGCCGGCAGCGCCGCGCGTACCGCGTCGGTGACATTGCCGATCACCTCGCGGCGGTTGCCGCGGGCGGCGCGCACCGCCTTCTGCAGCACCCGGTAGCGATTGGGGTACATGGCCTCGAAACACCGATCCTGCAGCTCGCGATACAGGACGTTGAGCCCCAGGCGATGAGCGATGGGGGTGTAGATCTCGAGAGTTTCGCGGGCCACGCGACGGCGTTTTTCGGGCGATACCGGCCCCAGCGTGCGCATATTGTGCAGGCGGTCGGCCAGCTTGATGAGTATCACCCGGACGTCGCGCGCCATGGCCAACAGCATCTTGCGGAAGCTATCCGCCTGCTGATCGGTTTTGGTGGCGAACTCGATGCGGTCGAGCTTGGACAGGCCGTCGACCAGCTCGGCGACGTCGGTGCCGAAATGCTCGGCCAGCTCTTGCTTGGGGACGCCCTGGTCCTCCATGACGTCGTGGAGGAGGGCGGCCATCAGCGCATCGGCATCGAGTCGCCAGCCGGCGCAGATTTCGGTGACCGCGATGGGATGCGTGATATACGGCTCGCCGCTGGCGCGGAACTGCCCCAGGTGGGCGGCGTCGGAAAACCGGAAGGCATTGCGCACCCGCCGGATATCGGCGGGTGCGAGATACTGCGAGATCAGCTCGGCCAGCGGCGCGATCGTGACCTGCGCGCTCCCGGTAACGCTGGGAGTGTCGGTGGAGATCGCGCTGCTGTTCATGATGAGCCTTGGGGAGACGACGCGTATCGAAGCTTAGGTTGGAACCTTGCGTAGCATCTCGACGCCGGTAAGGCCGGCCGCGATCTCGCGCAGGGCGGTCACGGTGGGTTTGTCTTTGCTATCGAGGCGCGGCACGTGGCCCTGGGCCAGTTCGCGGGCGCGATAGGTGGCGGCCAACGTGAGCTTGAAACGGTTGGGAATGTGCTGCAGGCAGTCTTCGACGGTGATGCGGGCCATGGATATCCTTGGGACTACTGATAAGCGTTCAGGGGCGCAAAGACCCGCCCGGGAGGCGTACCGTTGCACCCACAACGAATTAAGTGATGATACCGAACTGCTGGAAAAGCCGCTGGTGCCGTGCCGCTTGGGCGGCAAACCGCAGGCGCCCGACCCGGACGATTTCGGCGAGCTCGGCTAGCGCAGATGTAAAGTCTTGATTAATAATAACATATTCGAACTCGGGAGCGTGCGAGATCTCGCTGCCGGCGGCCAGCAGGCGCTGGGCGATCACGGTGGCCGAATCGGTGCCTCGCCGATGCAGCCTTTGCTCCAGGGCCTCGATCGACGGCGGCAGGATGAATACCCCGATCGCGGCGGGATAGCTCTGGCGCACCTGGCGGGCGCCCTGCCAATCGATCTCGAGGATGACATCGTGCCCGCCCGCCGTTGCCGCGAGGATGGGCTGGCGCGGCGTGCCGTAATAGTTGCCGTGTACGCGGGCCCACTCGAGCAGTTCGCCGGCGTCGCGCAGGCGCTCGAACTCGGCCACGCTGACAAAGTAATATTCGCGGCCCTCGACCTCTCCGGGACGCGGCGGGCGCGTGGTGCACGAGACCGAGAGCCGCAGCGAGGGATCGTCGGCGATCAGACGGGTGACGAGACTGGACTTGCCGGCCCCGCTGGGAGCCGCCACCAATAGCACGGAGCCCGCGCGGGGCTCGGGCACGGAAGCAGGGGAGTCATTCATTGCCGCATTTTACCCGCCGTGTCCGTCTCCGACATCCATGTGGTACGGTCGCCACGCCGTGGCCCCGGAGCAATCGCGGCATAATGCTGGCTTGTTTGAGGAGATCGCAAGATGCAATCGATGACGGCGCCCATGCCCCCTGACGCCGATCGCATAGGCCACGCCGAAGTCGCGCTGCGTCCGGCGGCGCTGGTCGTGCCCGTGCGCCAGGGTGCCCGCGGAATCGAGGTTTTCATGATGCAGCGCACGTCGCGCGCGGCCTTCGTTCCGGGCGTTCATGTCTTTCCCGGCGGGTCGGTCGATGCCGCCGACGCCGACCCGGGCACTCTGGGCCCCGAAACCGATATCGACGACGCCGTGGCGAGCGCCCGCCTGGGCCTGCCTAAAGGGGGGCTGGGATACTGGATCGCCGCGCTGCGCGAGTGCTTCGAAGAAGCCGGCCTGCTGCTGGCGCGCCGGCCCGATGGTGAATGGCTGCGCACCGAAGACATCGGCCTGGAGCGCTGGCATCGGGCGCGGCTGGATCTGCACGCGGGCCGGAGCTCGCTGGCGGAGGTGTGCCGCGACTTCGGCGTCGAGCTGGCGCTGGATAAGCTGCTGTACCTCAGCCACTGGATCACGCCACGAGGCCAAAACCGGCGTTTCGACACCCGGTTTTTCGTGGCGGAGATGCCGCCGGCGCAAGTATCGGGCCACGACGGCTCCGAAACCGTGGCCAGCGCCTGGGTGGATCCGGCACGCGCGCTCGAGGCTTTTCGGCGGGGCGAGTTTCCGTTGGTGTTCGCCACCCGCACCACACTTGAATACCTGTCGGGCTTTGCCACCGTGGACGAGCTCCTGGCCAAGGTAGCGGCACTGCGCGATATTCCGGCGATCATCCCGCGCATGGCCAGAGGCAGCCGGGGCGTGCAGGCCGTGGGGCCGCGCGAAGCCAGCTACAACGAGATCGCCCGCATCGACCCCGAAGGCGCGGGGCGCGCCTATTACGACATCGAGCCGGGCCGCCCCGTGACGCTGGCGCCGGGCGTGATCCGCCTGACGGCCCCCAACCCGGGCTACATGACGGGGCCGGGCACCAATACCTACCTTCTTGGCGATGCTGGCGGCGTTACCGTGATCGATCCCGGGCCGGCGCTGCCCGAGCACGTGGCGGCCATCCTGGCCTGTGCGCCGGGGCCGATCCGCCAAGTGCTGGTTACCCACACCCACAGCGATCATTCCCCCGCCGTGCGCCTGCTGCGCGAACAGGCCGACTTCCAGGCGCTGGGCTGGGCGCCGCGCAATCCCGGGCAAGACGACTTCGTCCCCGATCGGGAGCCTCGGGAAGGCGAAAGGATCGTCACGCGCGCGGGTACGCTGCGCGTTTTGCATACCCCGGGGCACGCCGCCAATCATCTGTGCTTCCTGCTCGAAGAACAGCGCCTGCTGTTCACCGGCGACCACATCATGCAAGGCTCCACGGTCGTCATCAATCCGCCCGACGGCGACATGGCCGTGTATCTGTCGTCGCTGGAGCGGCTGCTGCGCGAGCCCATCGATTGGTTTGCGCCCGCCCATGGCTTCACCATGGAACCTGCCGCAACGATCATCCGGGAGCTGATCGATCATCGCCTGCGCCGCGAAGCGCTGGTGCTGAAGGCGCTTGAAAACGCCGCCGGCGGAGGGTTGGATGCCGACGCGCTGCTGGCCCGTGTCTATACGCAGTTGGCGCCGCCGCTCAAGCCGGTGGCGGCCCGCTCGCTGCGCGCCCATTTGCTCAAATTGCGGCAAGAGGGGCGGGTACGCCTGGAGGATGAGCGCTGGTACGCCGCATGAGGGAGTGTCGACGTAAGCCCGGCGCCGGGTGGTCAGGCCCTGCGCAACGCAGGGCCGCCAGGGCCAAGGCTAGCCTCGGCACCGCGTAGAAAAACCCTCGCGTCAGGCGGGCAGTGCAAGATCCGCCGCCAGGCGGTCGGGAAAATTGCTGGTTTGATAGCCCAGCCACAGGCTGCGTGCAATGCGCCGCGCCATCATGCGCGCGCGCTCGGCCATGGCCTGGTTGTCGAGCGTGGCCGCGGTGGCGTCGAACAGCGCGATCCAGTGCTGGAAGTGCTCTGGCGAGATATCCGGCAGCGCGGCATGGCGGGTCATGGGCGTGCCCGAGAAGCGGGCGGTGCCCAGCAACAGCGACGACCAGAAGTCGACCATCTTGTTCAGGTGCGCGGGCCATTCGTCGGGTGCGATGTGTGCGTTGAACACCGGGGCGAGGATGGCGTCGCTGCGTACCCGGTCGTAGAAGGCGTACACCAACTGACGGATTTCGTCTTCGGTGCAGAGGGCGGCATTGCGCATGGCGAATCCTAATAAGTGGAGTGTTGAATATATCTTTAAAAGTCGGGTCAGGGCAAGCGTGCGCGGCGGACGTTACTCACTATAATGACCGCCAACATTGCGCCACCCCCTCCGGAGACTTTATGACCATTCCGCTCAATCCCCCGTTTCGCGCCGACCATGTGGGCAGCTTCCTGAGGCCCAAGTATTTGCTCGAAGCTCGCGAGGCCAAGGCGCAAGGCCAGATCGACGCCGCACAGCTGCGGGAGGTCGAAGATCGCGCGATCACCGAAATCGTACGCTTCCAGGAAGAGGTCGGGCTGCGCTCTATCACCGATGGCGAGTTCCGCCGCACCTACTTCCATATCGACTTCCTGCAGCAGCTGGGTGGCGTCAAAACCGACGTCCCGGTGATCGTCAAGCGTCCGGATGGCAAAGAAGAGCTCGCCCCACCGGCCATTCGGGTGATCGATAAGGTTCGCCATGCCGTCAATATCCAGCTGGCAGACTTCGAATATCTCAAGAGCCAGATCCAGGCGCCCGGCGCGATCCCGAAAGTCACGATCCCGTCGCCCACCATGTTGCATTTCCGCGGCGGGCGTGGCGGCATCAGCCGCGAAGCCTATCCCGAGCTCGACCCCGAATTTTACGACGATGTCGCGCGCGCCTATGGCGACGAACTGAAGGCCCTGGCCGCCGCCGGCTGCACCTACGTGCAAATGGACGATACCAACCTGGCGTACCTTTGCGACGAAAAAATGCGCGAGGCGGCTCGCCAGCGGGGCGATGATCCCGACGAACTGCCCCACCGCTACGCCTGGTTCATCAACAAGGTCGTGGCGCACAAGCCCGCGGGCATGACGCTGGCGATCCACCTGTGCCGCGGCAACTTCCGCAGCACGCATGCGGCGGCGGGCAATTACGAACCGGTGGCCGAAGCCTTGCTGGCCGAGATGAAGGTCGACGCCTATTTCCTCGAATACGACGATGATCGTTCGGGCGACTTCCGGCCCTTGCGTTTTCTGCCCAAGAACAAGCTGGCGGTGCTGGGCCTGGTCACCACCAAGTTCGGCCAGCTCGAATCCAAAGACGATCTCAAGCGCCGCATCGACGAAGCCGCGCGCTACGCTCCGCTCGAACAACTGGCGCTGTCGCCGCAGTGCGGGTTTTCCAGCACGGTGCACGGCAATGACATCGCGGTGGAAGACCAGCGCAACAAATTGCGGCTGGTACTCGAAACCGCCCAAGAGGTCTGGGGCGATCGCTGATCGCAAAGGCCCATCGGGCGCTCAAGGAGGAGCAACATGCCTGTCGATGTCTGCCGCCGGGTGGTACGCACCGGCATGGGGTGGCGCGGCGCCGCGCTGGGATTGGCGCTGTGCCTGGGCGCCATGCCCGCCGGTGCAAGCGACTTCAAGCCCTTGGCCCTGGTTGCCAAGCCCTTGATGCAAACCTCCACCACCTGGGCGGGCCAGCCCCTGGCATATCCCCAGGGGCAGGCCGAAATCAGTGCGATGGAGATCACGCTGGCGCCGGGGGCCGAAACCGGCTGGCATTCGCACCCCGTGGCGTCGTACGCCTACGTTCTCGAGGGTGAGCTCGAGATCACTCTCGAAGACGGGCGACAGCATCGCGCCCACCGCGGCCAGGCGTTGGCCGAAGTCGTGGGGCTCGCCCACAACGGCCGCAACGTCGGCGAAGGACCGGTACGTCTGATCGTGTTCTATACCGCCACGCCAGGCGCCACCCTCACACAAGCGGCGCCTCGCTGAGGCGGTTCGAAGAGTTCCGGCCTCCCGGCCGGAGCTTCTCCGCCACCCTTCGGAGGAGCTCTCCGGCTCCAGGGAACGACGGCCTCGCTTCACCCCGTTCTGAAGGATAAACCCGGATACTGGTCGGTCCCCGCAAACTAGCTGGAGCCTGACGCAGCCGAGCAACATGCAGGCCGCGAGGTGGGCCGGGGGTACTTTGCCCCGCGGTCAAGCCACGGTGGCGACGAAGTTGCGGCCGCTCCGCTTGGCCAAAGCCAAGGCGTCTTCGGCGGCCCGTACCGCCTGGGCCAGCGTTTGCCCTTCGCGAACGCTGGCCACGCCAAGGCTGATGCTCAGTGGCTCCGGTACCGGAAACACCGCGGCTGCCACTTCCTGGCGCAGCCTTTCGGCAACCAGCATGGCCTGGTCCAGGTCGGTTTGGGGCAAGAGCACCAAAAACCGTTCGCCGTCCCAGCGTGCGGCCCGGTCGGTACGCCGGCAATGACGGTCGACGACTCCGGCCAACATGCGCAAGACATCGTTTCCGGCGTCGTAGCCATAGTTGGCGTTGATGCGCTGGAAGTGGTCGATGTCGAACATGACCAAAGCCAAGGTACCGCCATCGCGATCCAGGCGCAGGGCTTCGGCCCGCAGCGTTTGCTGGATGCGGCGCCGGTTGGCCAGGCCGGTGAGCGGGTCGCGCTCGGCGTCGTGGCGCAGGGCGGCCACGAGCTGCCGTCGGATAATGGCGCCGACCAGGAGGTCGGCCACCAATTGCACCAGCGTGATGACGTTGTCTTCCCAGCGCCGCGGCGCGCGCACCGCATCGAAGCCCAGCAGCCCGATCAGCACGCCATGATGCATCATCGGCACGAACAGCACGGACTCGATCCGGCCGTCGTCGAAGATACGGGCCCAGCGAGGATTTGGCGGCATTTCGGTACGCTGGTGGACGATCAGCAATTGCTGCTCTTCCAGCAGATCGAGCCAGTTGCGCAATTCATTGGTGGGCAACTGCTGCAAGTCGTCGATTTGCGGCGCAACGCCGGCGGCGCACCATTCGTGCGTGTTGTCGATGGTGTCGCCATCCGCCGAATGCTGCATCAGATAGCAGCGGTCGGCGGCGATGAAGCTGCCCAGCCTGGCCAGCACATGCCGGATGCCGTCGTCGGTGGCGGCTTCAGGCAGACAGAGCAACTGCAGGCTGATATCGCGTACCAGAGTCTCCAGCTCCATGCGGCGCTGGAGATCGATCCGGTTGCGATACCGCTCGATCGCAATGCCGGCCAGCGACGCGACCTCGGCCAATGGGTTCGAGTCCGCCGCCGATAAGCGGGGCAGGGGGCGCTGGAACACCGAGAGCAGGCCCAACAGCGTGCCTGAGCCGTCGAGGATCGGGAACGTCCAGCAAGAGCGCAGGCCGGCTTCGCGCGCGGCACCGTCAAGGGCATGCCAGTACGGGTCGCCCGCCAAACTGGCGGAGAACACGGGTTCGCGTACGCTGGAAGTCTGCGGGTTGGCATCGTCGGTATCGGCCCAGACCAGCGATTGGCAGAGGGGGCGCAAAGGCTCGGGCAGCTCCACGCCCGCGGCAAACTCCAGGGCGCTGCCATCGGCCGACACCAGCAGGATGCAGGCAGCCGAGCCAGGCACCTCGGTTTGGGCGAGCCCCGCCAGCGCCTCCAGCGATTCGGCCAGGGGGCGGTTTTGCGCCAGGGTCTGCAACACCTTCCGTCGCCGGCGCTCGCGCGGAGAAAAGGGTTGATGCTTGGAAATATCGAACGGAGACAAAAGCATGGAGCGGCGGCCACTCGCCCGAATCGGCTTCGGGAACGCGCCCCGCCAGCGCTGCCGGCCGGAGCGGCGTACGGCCTTGAACGGATTGAACACCGGCCAGAACGGAGGGACCATGAGACGACGAGACGGCGGATGGCGCCAGATGAAAAAGGATCTTATGGCCGGAACAGCGCGCAGTATGGGGGTGCCCGACGCCGTTGACAAGGTGTTCGTGCGGCTACGCCACACTCCCGCCTTGACCGATACAGAAGGTTTGCCGCAGGGCAAAGCCTCGCATCATTTTCCGTGAGAGGCAAGGAGACGGGAAAAGATGGCGTGAGACGAATTGCCTGGGAAAATCAGGCATATCCGGGCATCGGTGAGACGCCGGGATATGCCCGGACACTCATACCAAAATGATGTCGTACTGTTCTTGGCTATAACCGCCTTCCACCTGCAGCGACACCGGCTTGCCGATCAGGTCGCCCATTTGCGCCAGGTGCTGGCTTTCTTCTTCGAGGAAGAGGTCGATGACGCTCTGCGAGGCCAGGATGCGGAATTCGCGGGGATTGAACTGCCGGGCCTCGCGCAGGAGTTCGCGCAGGATTTCGTAGCACACGGTGCGGGCCGTTTTGATGCTGCCGCGGGCCTGGCAAACGGGGCAAGGCTCGGAGAGCACCTGGGCCAGCGATTCGCGGGTGCGCTTGCGGGTCATTTCGACCAGGCCAAGCTGGGTGAAGCCATTGACGGTGACGCGGGTGCGATCGCGTGCCAGGTTGCGCTTGAGCTCTTCCAGCACGGCGTCGCGGTGCTCGGCATTCTCCATGTCGATGAAATCCAGGATGACGATGCCGCCGAGGTTGCGCAGGCGCAACTGGCGGGCGATGGCCTGGGCCGCTTCGAGGTTGGTCTTGAAGATCGTGTCGTCGAAGTTGCGGCCGCCCACGAAGCCGCCGGTGTTGACGTCGATGGTGGTGAGCGCTTCGGTCTGGTCGAGGATCAGATAACCGCCGGACTTGAGCTCGACACGGCGGGACAGGCCGCGGTTGATCTCGTCGTCCACGTGATAGAGGTCGAACAGCGGGCGTTCGCCGCCGTAGTGCTGAAGGCGGTCGGCGACTTTGGGCGTATACACGGCGGCCCATTCCTGGAGACGGCCGAGGGTGGTGCGTGAATCGACCTGGATGCTGTGGGTCTCGGTGCCGACGACGTCGCGCAAGACCCGTTGGGCGAGGGTGAGGTCTTCGTACAGCAAGGCCGGCGCGCCACCGCCGCGGCTGGCTTCCTGGATGGTGGCCCAGAGCGTGGCGAGGTATTCGATATCGGCCCGGAGTTCGTCTTCGGTGGCGCCTTCGGCCTGGGTGCGCACGATGTAGCCGCCGGTTTCGGCCGCGGGCCGCAGGGTCTGCAAGGCGTCGCGCAGCCGCTGGCGCTCGGTCTCGGTTTCGATGCGTTGCGAAATGCCGATATGCGGATCGTGGGGCAGATAGACCAGCAGGCGCCCGGCCAGGCTGATCTGGGTCGAGAGACGGGCTCCCTTGGTGCCGATCGGGTCTTTGATGACCTGCACTTTGATCGATTGACCCTCGAACAGGAGCTTCTCGATGGGTGTCGGCGGCGTGCCGGCCGCCCGTTCGAGACGGTTCTCACGAATATCGGCGATGTGCAGGAAGGCCGCGCGCTCCAGCCCGATGGCGATGAACGCGCTTTGCATGCCAGGCAAGACGCGTGCCACTTTACCGAGATAGACGTTGCCCACGTAGCCTTTGTGGGCGCTGCGTTCGACGTGCAGTTCTTGCACCGCGCCGTGATCGACGACGGCGACCCGGGTTTCGAAGGGCGAGATATTGATCAGGATGTCCTGGGTCATGGCACGAGAATTCCAGCGTGGCCGAGCAGGCGGGCGGTTTCGAACAAGGGCAGGCCCATGACTCCGGTATAACTGCCTTCGATTCGTTCCACGAAAACGCCGGCCAGGCCCTGGATCCCGTAGGCTCCCGCCTTGTCGTAGGGTTCGTTGGTGTCGCAATAGCGCTGGATGTCGCGCGCCGAGAGGGCACGGAACCAAACCCAGGTACTGGAAACGTCCTCGTGCAGGGCATCGCCGTGGGCGAGTGCGAGGGCGGTGCGGACTTCGTGTCGCGCACCGGAAAGCTGCTGCAGCATCCGTGCGGCATCGCCGCGGTCGGCGGGCTTGCCGAGCACGTCGTTGCCGAGGATGACCGTGGTGTCGGCCGCGAGGATGGGACGCGGGGCCAGGCCGCGCTTGCGGATGGCGACGACGCCTTTCAGGGCTTTGTCGCGGGCGGTGCGACTGACGTAATCGGCGGGCGACTCGCCGGACAGTCGGGGCTCGTCGTCGCCCGGCGCCGAGGGCAGCACCAGCACGTCGTGGGGCACGCGCATCTGTGTGAGCAGCTCGTGGCGGCGCGGGCTGCGGGAAGCCAGGTAAATTGCGGTCATGGTGCGATTATGCCCGGTGGTATGGATGGTTGTGCAGGATGGACCAGGCCCGGTAGAGCTGTTCGGCCAGCAAAACCCGTACCATCGCGTGGGGCAGGGTAAGCGAAGATAAACGCAGGCGTTGCTCGCAGCCCTGCTTGAGGACGGGCTCGAGGCCATCGGCGCCGCCGATCAGGAAGGCCACGTCGCGGCCGTCGGCCCGCCAGCGCTCCAGGGCCTGCGCCAGATCCTGGGTGGTCCAGTCGCGGCCGCGCTCGTCCAGCGCCACGCGTTGGCACGAGGCCGGCAGCGCGGCCTCGAGACGTCGGGCTTCGGCCTGCATCAGCTGCGCGGCTGTGCGGCCCCCCGCCCTGGGCTCGGCTTTGACTTCGCGCAGCTCCAGGGGGCAATCCGCCGGGAGGCGGCGGGCGTATTCCTGATAGCCCGTCGTTACCCAATCGGGCATACGGGTGCCGACGGCGGCCAGGATCAATCTCATCCGCTCAAGCCGGTGGCGGTGGACGATGGCGCCAGCTTGACCCGCACCGGCTTGCCGCCCCAGACTTCTTCAAGGGCGTAGTACTGGCGAATGGCCGGCTGCATGATGTGGACGACGATGTCGCCGAGATCGACCAGCACCCACTCGCCGGTGGCCTCGCCTTCAGTGGCCACCACGGTTGCGCCGATCTTGCCGGCCCGCTCTTTGACGTGGCTGGCCAGCGCCCGGGTTTGCCGGTTCGAGGTGGCGGTGGCGATCACGACGCGATCGAACAGACTGGTGAGTTCGGTGGTATTGAAGACCTTGATGTCCTGGGCCTTGACGTCTTCCAGGGCGTCGATGACGGCTCGTTGCAGTTTTCTGATGTCCATGACGTTCAGGCAGTTGGTGAGGAGCGATAAAGCTGATGCTGGTGGATGTAGTCGGCCACCGCGGGCGGCGTGCAAGCCTCGATCGGCTGGCCGGCGGCCACGCGGCGACGGATTTCGGTGGCCGAGATGGCCAGGGGCGGGAATTCGATGGTGAGTAGCGGCGAGCCCTGGGCTTCGAGGCGCTCGGCCAGCTCCAGGGGGGGCAGCACATCGTGTTCCGGGCGTCTTGCCACGGCCAATCGTACGCGACGCACGATCTCGGGCCAGCGCTCCCAGGTGCAGAAGTTGCGAAGTTGATCGCTGCCCAAAAACCAGACGTATTCCGTCGACGGATCGTCGCCGGCCCCCAGTTCGGCCAGGGTGTCGGCGGTATAGGTTGGCCCGGCGCGCTCCAGTTCAAGGGTGAGGATCGTCATGCCGGGCTCGTTCGCCAGGGCCAGGCGCAGCATGGCCAGCCGATGCTCGGCTGCGGCGCCCAGGGGGCTGCGCTGCCAGGGTCGTCGGGCCGGCAGCCAGAGCACTTGGTCGAGCGCCAACTGCTGGTGCGCGGCGCGGGCCAGCTCGAGGTGGGCATGGTGAACCGGGTCGAAACTGCCGCCGAGCAAGCCGAGCCGCCGGCGAACAAGGGGCGACTCGGCTACACCCATGAACGGGGTACCAGAAACTCGGAGAGGCGAGCCTCGGGCGAGCCGGGCTCGGGCTCGTAGCAATACCGCCAGCGCGCAAGCGGTGGCATCGACATCAGGATCGATTCGGTGCGCCCGCCCGACTGGAGGCCGAACAGCGTGCCCCGGTCGAAGACCAGGTTGAACTCGACGTAGCGGCCGCGGCGGTAGGCCTGGAAGTCGCGCTCGCGCTCGCCATAGGGCGATTCGCGGCGGCGTTCCACGATGGGCAGGTAGGCCGGCAGGAAGGCATTGCCGACGTCGCGGGTAAGGGCAAACGCCGCCTCGAAGCCGCCTTCGTCGAGATCGTCGAAGAAAATGCCGCCCACGCCCCGGGTTTCCTGGCGGTGCTTGAGATAGAAATACTCATCGCACCAGGTTTTGAAGCGGTGGTAGTAATGGCTGCCGTGCGGCGCCAGCGCCCGCGCGCACACTTGATGGAAGTGGCGGGCATCGTCTTCGAAGGGATAATACGGCGTGAGATCCATCCCGCCACCGAACCAGAAGACGTCGCCCGCCACGAAGGCGCGAACGTTCATGTGGACGGTGGGGATATAGGGATTGCGCGGATGCAGGACCAGCGACACACCCATGGCCTGCCAGGGCCGGCCCGCCAGTTGAGGGCGCTGCGCGGTGGCGGAGGGCGGCAAGGTTTGGCCCCGGACGTCGCTGAACAATACCCCCGCCCGCTCGAACAGCTCGGCATCCTCGATCAGGCGCGAGATGCCGCCGCCGCCTTCGGCCCGCTCCCAGATATCGGTGCGGAACGTGGCGCCGCCGGCGGCCTCGAGACCGCCGACGATGGCGGCCTGCAGCCCCGTGAAGTACTCACGCAGCTCGGCGTGGCGCGAAGCAAGCTCGGTATTCATGGGTGGGAACCGGTGGGTTTGATGGCGCGCCAACCGATATCGCGCCGTACCTGGGCACCGGCGAATCGGATCTGGTCCACCGCCTGGTAGGCGCGCTGCTGGGCGAGCTTGACGGAATCGCCCAGCGCGGTCACGCAGAGCACCCGGCCGCCCGCGGTGCGGACCTTGCCATCGGCGTCGAGGACGGTGCCGGCGTGGAACACCATGCAGTCGGGATGATCGGCCGGCAGCCCGTCGATCACATCGCCGGCGCGCGGCGTGGCGGGGTAGTTGGCGGCGGCCATGACCACGCCCAGGGCGCTGCGGCGGTCCCAGTCGATCTCGGCCTGATCGAGAGTGCCATTGACGGCGTGCTCCATCACGCGCAGGAAGTCGCCCTTGAGTCGCATCAGAATGGGCTGGGTTTCGGGGTCGCCCATGCGGCAATTGAACTCCAGCACCTTGATGCCGGCCGGCTTGTCGGCGGTGGCCGGCGAGATCATCAGGCCCGCATACAGGAAGCCGGAATAGGGCACGCCGTCGTTCTTCATGCCCTGGACGGTGGGCAGAATCACCTCGCGCATGATGCGATTGTGCAGTTGCGGCGTGACCAGGGGCGCGGGCGAATAGGCGCCCATGCCGCCGGTGTTGGGGCCCTGGTCGCCGTTCAGCAGGCGCTTGTGGTCTTGGCTGGTGGCCAGCGGCAGAACGTGCTGGCCGTCGCACATGACGATGAAGCTGACTTCTTCGCCAACCAGGCATTCTTCGATCACCACGCGGGCGCCGGCCGCGCCCAGGCTGCCGTCACCCAGCATGGCATCGATCGCCGCGTGGGCTTCGGCGGTGGTATCGGCCACCACCACGCCCTTGCCGGCCGCGAGGCCGTCGGCCTTGATCACGATGGGCGCGCCTTGCTCGTCGACATAGGCATGCGCCGCGGCAGGCTCGGTGAAGGTTTGATGGCGCGCGGTGGGAATGTCGTGCCGCACCAGGAACCGCTTGGCGTAATCCTTGGAGCTCTCGAGCTGGGCCGCGGCCTGGGTGGGGCCGAAGATGCGCAGGCCGTGTTCGCGGAAACGATCGACCACGCCCGCGGCCAGCGGCGCTTCGGGCCCGACCACGGTGAGGTCGATTTTTTCACGCCGGGCGAAGTCGGCGAGTTCGACAGGGTCGGTGAGGGCGACGTTGCGCAAGGCGGCATCGCGAGCGGTGCCGCCGTTGCCGGGCGCAACGAACACGGTTTCGACTCGGCTCGACTGGGCCAGTCGCCAGGCCAGGGCATGTTCGCGGCCGCCGGAGCCGATGATCAGGATACGCATGATGAGTGGTCAAAAAAGAAAAGGAAAAGTCGCGGGCTGCCGGGCAGTGGACTGAGCGGTGGCGGCCCTTTGGGGGCCGCCGCGGCGCTCAGTCGTCGAGTTCGAGAATGGCGTTGGTGTAGACCTCTTGTACGTCGTCCAGGCCTTCGAGGGCATCGAGCAGCTTCTGCATGCGCTGCGCGTCTTCGCCGGCAAGCACGGTTTCGTTCTCGGGCTTCATCACGATGCCGTCTTCCTCGGCTTTGAGGCCGGCTTCGGCGAAGGCCTTCTTGAGGCCGGCGTAGTCGCCCGGCGCGCAAGTGACTTCGATCACGCCGTCGTCGTCGGTCTGGATATCGTCGGCGCCCGCCTCAAGGCCGGCTTCCATCACGGCGTCTTCGGAGGTGCCCGGGGCGAACAGGAACTGCCCGCAGTGCTTGAACATGAAAACGACCGACCCATCCTGGCCGAGGTTGCCGCCGTTCTTGGCAAAGGCGTGCCGGACTTCCGCCACCGTGCGGGTGCGGTTGTCGGTCATGCAATCGACGATGATCGCGGCCCCGCCGATGCCGTAGCCCTCGTAGCGGATTTCGTCGTAGTTGTCGCCGTCGCCGCTGCCGGCGCCGCGGGCGATGGCGCGCTGGATGTTGTCTTTGGGCATGTTGGCGTCGGTGGCTTTGTCCCACGCCAAGCGCAGGCGCGGGTTGGTGTCGGGATCCGGCCCTCCCGCGCGCGCCGCCACAGTGATCTCACGGATGATCTTGGTCCAGAGCTTGCCCCGTTTGGCATCCTGGCGACCTTTACGGTGCTGGATATTGGCCCATTTCGAGTGTCCCGCCATAAAACCCCGTTATATGAAAGCTGTGAAATCGACCCGTCATTTTAGCGCGCTACCCCCGCGGGGTCACGGCGGCCATGATGGGTAACGGGCGTCACAGCGGCGCCGGCATCGGCCCGCTCCGCGTTAGCTTGGCCAAGAGACGCGGGAAGGCGTGGCAAAGGGGGGTCGATGAAAGGCCGGAGCACGTTGTTGGCGATGATGGCCGGCAGCGGCGGAGTGCAATTGGGAGCCGCCCTGGGGGCATCGGCCCTGCCGCCGCTGGCCGCTGTCGCCGGAGCGGGAGTGACGATGGCGGTAGGCATCTGGCTGCGGCGCCGGTACGGGCAGGCCGGGGCGAACTCCCGCCGGCTCCGCGCCGGCCGCGGATTATTCATGCTGGCCTGGCTGCTCTGGATGATCGTCCTGGGCGCCAGCTACACGGTTTGGCGAGCCGACGAGCGTCTGGTCCAGGCACTCGACGTGCGCCACGAAAATTTCGTCACACGCCTCACTTTGCGGCTCGACAGCCTGGCCGTCGGCGACGACTCGTTCCAGCGGGCCGAAGCCACGGTGCTCCACAGCCCCGTCGCGGGCGTGCCCAGGCAGCTATGGCTGGGCTGGCCGGCGCCTGCCGAAGGCGGCATACCCGAACTGGTGCCGGGCGATGTCTATAGCGCGGCCGTGGTGCTCAAGCGGCCTCATGGCCCCCGCAATCCGCGGGCGTTCGACGCCGAGGCCTGGATGTTCGAGCGCGGCTTGCGCGCTCGCGCCACCGTGCGCGGCGAACCCGTCCTGCTGGCCCGGCCCGCCTGGGCCGGCGCCGGTGTTGCCGTGGAGCGCGCGCGCTATCAGCTGCGCCGCGCCTTGCGCAACGCCCTGGGCGACGCCCGCTATGGTCCGGTGGTGATCGCCCTGGCGCTGGGCGATCAGGCCAGCGTGCCGGCCTCCGATTGGGAGGTGTTCAGCCGTACCGGCATCATTCACCTGGTGTCCATCAGTGGCCTGCACGTCACCTTGCTGGCCGGCCTGGCGGGCGCCGCCGCGCTCTGGCTCTGGAAACGAGGGTCCTGGCGGGGATTACCGTTGCCGGAATACGGCCCCGCCCGCACCGCGGGCGCCATCGTCGCCTTGCTCGCGGCCTGGCTGTACTGCCTGGTGGCGGGCTGGGGCGTGCCGGCCCAGCGCACTTTCTTCATGCTGGCCACCGTGGGCATGGCGGCGGTGCTGCGCTTGCCGATCAGCGCCTCGCGGCTGTTGCCGCTGGCGGCCTGGATCATCCTGGCCCTGGATCCCTGGGCCGTGATGTCGCCGGGCTTCTGGCTGTCGTTCGGCGCGGTGGCGGTGCTGATGCTGCTGGGGAGCGGCCGCTGGCGGCGGCGCCAGGGCCCACCCTGGCGCCGCGCACTGATTGCGGCAGCCCTGGTGCAAGGTGCGATGACCGTCGCGCTGGTGCCGATGCTGGCGTTGCAGTTCCACGAGGTGTCGCTGGCCTCGCCGCTCGCCAACGCCCTGGCGATACCCGTGGTCAGCTTTCTGGTAACACCCCTGGCGTTGCTGGGCATGCTGTTCTCGCCCTGGCCGGGGCTAGTCTGGCTGGGCCAAGGCAGCGCCTGGCTGGCCGAACGGATATTCCGTTGGATGATGGTACCGGTGGCCTGGATGGCGGAGGCGGACTGGGCGGTATGGCCGGTGGCGGCGCCGCCTTGGCCGCTGGGCCTGCTGGCGCTGGCGGGCTGCGTGTACGCCTTGCTGCCGGCGGGCCTGCCCGCCCGGTGGCTGGGCTGGAGTCTGCTGCTGCCCTTGTTCTTCTATCAGCCGGCCCGGCCCCGCGACGGCGAATGGCGGCTTGCCGCACTGGACGTCGGCCAGGGCTCGGCCATCGTGATCGAAACCCGGCGCCATGTGGTGGTATTCGATACCGGCCCGCCCCTGGGCCGCGAGAGCGATGCGGGCGACCGTGTCGTCTGGCCGCACCTGCGGGCCCGTGGCTGGCGGCGGATAGACGACCTCGTGGTGTCTCACGGCGACGCCGATCATGCCGGCGGGGTGGCGAGTCTGTTGCGCCGCGTGCCGGTGAGGCGCTTGCGGGCGCAGGCGTTGCCCGGGTCGGGGGCCCAACCGGTGGGCCGGGCCGCGCCGCGCCGGGGCGAGGGCGAGGGCGAGGGCGAGGGCGAGGGCGAGGGCGAGGGCGCCACCTCCCGGTTTTTGCCGTCGTCCGCCAACGCCACGCCGCCACGCGCGGCCTGCCGGGCCGGCCAGGGCTGGCAACTCGATGGAGTTTCGTTCCGGGTGCTGCATCCGGCCGGGAGCCCTGGGGCCGGCGCCTGGAATCCCGAAACGACGCCACCCGAGCCACAAGCCGGCAAGCCTCACGGCAATGCCACCAGTTGCGTCCTGCGGGTGCAGGGCTGGTGGCACGCCGCCTTGCTGCCCGGCGACATCGAGGCGGCCCAGGAGCGGTGGATGGTGGAGCAGGGCCTGGACTTCGCCGCCGATGTCGTCCTGATGCCCCACCACGGTTCCAGCACGTCTTCAACGCCGCCTTGGGTGTCCGCCGCCGAGGCGAAGGTGGCGATCGCGCAGGCCGGCTACCTCAGCCGCTTCGGCCATCCCCGGCCGGAGGTCGTGCGGCGCTGGCGGGAATCGGGGGCGCGGGTCCTGAGCAGCGCCAGCCACGGCGCGGTGATCGTGAACTCGACGAGCGAAGGCTTGGACGTGAAGCCCTGGAGGCAACATGCGCGGCGTTACTGGCATACCGACGTGGCGGAGCCTTGAATTTCGTTGGCTGGTCACGCGCAACACCCGGGATTTCGCGGGCCTCGGCCTGCGGCTGCTCGATCCATGGACGACGTGATCGCGTGCGCCCCAGGCAGGCGGCCAAGGCTATCGCCTATGGCATAATCAATGATTCCCATCGATTTTCACCATCGGCGAGTCTGCCGGCCTGCGGCTGGCATCGCCTCGAGGTTAGCCATGGCCCAGACGCTGTACGACAAATTATGGAATGACCATGTCGTCCGCCAGGACGACGACGGCACCTGCCTGCTCTATATCGACAGGCACCTAGTGCACGAAGTCACCAGTCCCCAGGCGTTCGAAGGCCTGCGCCTGGCCGGGCGCAAGCCCTGGCGCGTGGCGGCCAACCTCGCGGTGGCCGATCACAACGTGCCCACCATCAATCGCGACGAAGGCATCGAAGATCCCGTCTCGCGCCTGCAGGTCGAAACCCTCGACGCCAATTGCGAGGCCTACGGCATCACCGAGTTCCGCATGAACGACATGCGGCAGGGCATCGTGCACGTGATCGGGCCCGAACAGGGTGCCACGTTGCCGGGCATGACGGTGGTCTGCGGCGATTCGCACACCAGCACGCATGGCGCCATGGCCGCGCTCGCCTTCGGCATCGGCACCTCCGAGGTCGAGCACGCGCTCGCCACGCAAACCCTGGTGGCCAAGAAAAACCGCAACATGCTGGTCAGGGTCGAAGGCCCCCTGCCGCGCGGCTGCACGGCCAAGGATCTCGTCCTGCACGTCATCGGCGTCATCGGCACGGCGGGCGGCACCGGCTGTACCATCGAGTTCGCCGGCAGCACCATCCGCGAACTGTCCATCGAGGGCCGGATGACCGTCTGCAATATGGCGATCGAGGCCGGGGCGCGCTCGGGCCTGGTGGCCGTCGACGACAAAACCATCGAGTACCTGCGGGGCCGGCCGTACTCGCCGGTGGGCGCCGCCTGGGACCAGGCCGTGGCCTACTGGCGTACCTTGCACAGCGATCCCGGCGCGCACTTCGACCACGTGGTCGAAATCAACGCCGCCGACATCACGCCGCAAGTCACCTGGGGCACTTCGCCCGAGATGGTGGTGTCCGTTACCGCGCGGGTTCCCGATCCCGACCGCGAAAAAGACGACGTCAAGCGTTCCGGCATGGAACGCGCGCTCGAGTACATGGGTCTCAAGCCCAATACCCCGATGACCGACATCCGCATCGATAAGGTTTTCATCGGCTCATGCACCAACTCGCGCATCGAAGACCTCCGCGCCGCCGCCGAGGTGGCCCAGGGCAAGCGCGTGGCATCGAACGTCAAGCTGGCGATGGTGGTGCCGGGCTCGGGCTTGGTCAAGGCCCAGGCCGAACGCGAAGGGCTGGACAAAATCTTTCTGGCTGCGGGTTTCGAATGGCGCGATCCGGGCTGCTCGATGTGCCTGGCCATGAACGCCGATCGCCTGGAGCCGGGCGAGCGCTGTGCCTCCACCTCCAACCGCAATTTCGAGGGACGGCAGGGGCAGGGCGGCCGCACCCACCTGGTCAGCCCGGCGATGGCCGCCGCCGCCGCGATCGCGGGTCACTTCGTCGACGTGCGCACGCTGCGCTAAAGGAGTCCGTCATGCAGGCATTCACCGTACACGAAGGGCTGGTGGCCCCGCTCGATCGCGAGAACGTCGACACCGACCTGATCATTCCCAAGCAGTTCCTCAAGTCGATCAAGCGCACCGGCTTCGGCCCCAACTTGTTCGACGAACTGCGCTATCTCGATCACGGCGAGCCGGGGATGGATAATTCCCGCCGGCCGCTCAATCCGGATTTCGTGCTCAACCAGCCGCGCTACCAGGGTGCCACCATTCTGCTCGCGCGCCAGAATTTCGGTTGCGGTTCCAGCCGCGAGCATGCGCCGTGGGCCCTCCAGCAATATGGCTTCCGCGCCGTCATCGCGCCGTCGTTCGCCGATATCTTCTTCAATAACTGCTACAAGACCGGGCTGCTGCCGATCGTGCTGTCCGAACTCGTGGTGTCCCGCCTGTTCGACGAAGTCAAGGCGCACGTGGGCTATCAGCTGCGCATCGATCTCGAACGCCAGGTGGTTATCACCGCCGATGGCCATGAGCATGGTTTCGACATCACGGCCTTTCGCAAGCACTGTCTGCTGAATGGCCTCGACGAGATCGGCCTCACCCTGCAAAACGCCGACGCGATCCGCGCCTTCGAGGCCGAACGCCTGGCGCGGCACGGCTGGCTGACGTCGCGGCCGGTCAGCCTCTGATCCCTGGTTCTTCTTCTACGCACATGACGCATCTCATCGCAGTTCTGCCGGGCGACGGCATCGGCCCCGAAATCGTCGAACAGGCCCAGCGCGTGCTCACCGCGCTCGATCTGGATCTCGCCTTCGAAACCGAGCCGGTCGGCGGCGCGGCCTATGCCAAGCATGGCCATCCGCTGCCGCCCACCACGCTCGAGCTGGCCAAGCGCGCCAAGGCCATTCTGTTCGGGGCCGTGGGCGACTTCCAGTACGATTCCCTGGCGCGCGAGCTGCGGCCCGAGCAAGCGATTCTGGGCCTGCGCAAGGCGCTGGGTTTGTTTGCCAATCTGCGGCCGGCCATTCTGTATCCCGAATTGGCCAACGCCTCGTCGCTCAAGCCCGAGATCGTCTCCGGCCTCGATATCGTCATCGTGCGCGAACTCACCGGCGATATCTACTTTGGTTCGCCACGCGGCGTGCGCAGCGCTCCCGACGGCCCGTTCGCAGGCGAGCGCGAGGGCTTCGATACCATGCGCTACGCCGAAACCGAGGTCCGCCGCATCGCGCGCATCGGCTTCGAGACCGCGCGCAAGCGCAACCGCAAGCTGTGCAGCGTCGACAAGGCCAACGTCCTCGAAACCTCGCAGTTCTGGCGCGATATCGTGATCGACGTAGCCCGCGACTATCCCGATGTCGAGCTCAGCCATATGTACGTCGATAACGCCGCCATGCAATTGGTGCGGGCGCCGCGCCAGTTCGACGTGATCGTCACCGGCAATCTGTTCGGCGACATTCTCTCCGATGAAGCCGCCATGCTCACCGGCTCCATCGGCATGCTGCCCTCGGCCTCGCTCAACGAAGCGGGGCAGGGCCTGTACGAACCCAGCCATGGTTCGGCGCCCGACATCGCGGGGCAGAACCTGGCGAACCCGCTGGCCACCATCCTGTCGGCGTCCATGCTGTTGCGCTACTCGCTCGACCTGGGCGAGGCGGCCGACCGCATCGAGAACGCGGTCAAGCGCGTCCTGGCCGAGGGCCTGCGCACCGCCGACATCCATGAGCCCGGCACCACGCGTGTCGGCACGCAGGAGATGGGCGACGCCGTCCTGCGGGCACTGAAAAAGGATTGAACATCATGAGTCAAGCAGTTGGTTTGGTTGGTTGGCGCGGCATGGTCGGCTCCGTGCTCATGCAGCGCATGCGCGACGAAAACGACTTCCGCTTCATCGAGCCGGTTTTCTTCTCCACCAGCAATGCCGGCGGCGCCGCGCCCTCGTGGGCCACAGGCGCGGGCCCCTTGCAAAATGCCTTCGACATCGAGGCCCTGAAGAAGCTGCCGATCATCGTTACCGCGCAAGGCGGCGACTACACCAGCGAGGTGTATCCCAAGCTGCGCGCAGCCGGCTGGAACGGCCTCTGGATCGATGCGGCCAGTACGCTGCGCATGAAAGACGACGCCGTCATCGTGCTCGATCCGGTCAACCGCAAGGTGATCGACGAAGCCCTGAACTCCGGCGTGCGTGCCTTCGTGGGCGGCAATTGCACCGTCAGCTGCATGCTGATGGGTCTGGGCGGGCTGTTCGAGCACGATCTGGTCGAGTGGATGACGGCCATGACCTACCAGGCGGCCTCGGGTGGCGGCGCGCAGCACATGCGTGAGCTGCTCACCCAGTTCGGCCTCATCAACCAGCACGTCAAGGGTCTGCTCGACGACCCGTCGTCGGCCATCCTCGAGATCGATCGCGGCGTGCTGGGCCTGCAGCAAAGCGGCGACTTGCCGCACGAGCACTTCGGCGTGCCGCTGGCGGGCAATCTCATCCCCTGGATCGACAAAGATCTTGGCAACGGCATGTCGCGCGAAGAATGGAAGGGCGGCGCCGAAACCAACAAGATCCTCGGTCGCGGCCGCGAGGGCGGGGCGCCGGCGATCCCCATCGACAGCCTGTGCGTGCGCATCGGCGCCATGCGCTGTCACAGCCAGGCGCTCACGATCAAGCTCAAGCGCGATGTGCCGCTCGACGAGATCACCGACATGCTGCGCAACAACAACCCCTGGGCCAAAGTCGTAGCCAACACGCGCGAAGCCTCCATGACCGAGCTCACGCCCGTGGCCGTCACCGGCACGTTGCAGATCCCGGTGGGCCGCTTGCGCAAACAGGCGATGGGCCCCGAGTATCTCAGCGCCTTCACCGTGGGCGACCAGCTCCTGTGGGGCGCCGCCGAGCCATTGCGCCGCATGCTGCGCATCGCGCTGGGCGAGCTCTAATTTCTCATTGCGGCGCGGCGGCAGTCGCGCCGCTGTCCGGAGGCTTCATGAGCAAAACCATTGTCCATACCGACGCCGCTCCGGCCGCGGTGGGTCCTTACTCCCAGGCCGTATCGTTGCCGGCCCAGGCGCGCCTGGTGTTTTTGTCGGGCCAGATCGGCCTGGTGCCGGCCACCGGTGTCCTGGTGTCCGACGATTTCTCCGCCCAGGTGCGGCAGTCGTTCGCCAACATGGCGGCGGTCATCCAGGCGGCCGGCGGCACGCTCGACAACATCGTCAAGCTCACGCTGTTTCTCACCGATCTCGAGCAGTTCGCCACCGCCAACGCCATCATGGCCGAGACCTTGCCGCAGCCGTTCCCGGCGCGCTCGACCGTCGGGGTGGCCAGCCTGCCCAAGGGCGCCCAGTTCGAGGTCGAGGCCGTCATCGCGGTATAGCGCGGCGTGGCCAAGGCCGAAACGCCCACCCAGCGCAAGCTGGCCAAGCTCGGGCTGCGGTCCACGCAGGACTTCATCCTGCACCTGCCGCTGCGCTATCAAGACGAAACCTCGCTGACGCCCATCGGCTCGCTGCGGCCAGGGCGCGAGGCGCAGGCGGAAGGACGCGTCGTGCAGTCCGAGGTGCAGCTGCGGCCCAGGCGGCAATTGGTGGCCACGCTGGCAGACGACACCGGCCGTCTCGGTCTGCGATTTCTCAACTTCTATCCCAGCCAGCACGCGCAGCTGGCCGTCGGCCAGCAGGTGCGGGTGCTGGGCGAGCCACGCGGCGGCCTGTTCGGGCTGGAAATGATCCACCCGCGCGTGACCCGCGCCGGAACCGAGCTGCCGGATACGCTCACGCCGGTTTATCCCACGACCCAGGGCCTGCCCCAGCCCACCCTGCGACGCCTGATCGGCGAAGCACTGGCGGTGGCCGATCTCGCCGAAACCCTGCCCGAAGCGATGCGCGCGCGCTTGGCGCTGCCGACTTTCGCCGAGGCGATCCGGACGCTGCACCAGCCGCCCGCCGGCGTGGCGCAGGGCGAACTTCTGGAACACCACCATCCCGCCTGGCAGCGGATCAAGTTCGATGAGTTGCTGGCCCAGCAGCTTTCTTTGGCCGAGGCCCGCGCGCGGCGCCGCGCGCAGCGGGCTTTGCCCTTGCCGGCGCAGCCGGGTGAGGGGCTGGCGGCCCGTCTGCTGGCCGCCTTGCCGTTTGCCCTGACACCGGCGCAGCGCCGGGTGGTCGCCGAAATCGGTGGCGATCTCGGCCAGCATCATCCCATGCAGCGCCTGCTGCAGGGCGACGTGGGCAGCGGCAAAACGGTGGTGGCGGCGTTGGCCGCCGCACAGGCCATCGATCATGGTGTGCAGGTGGCCTTGATGGCCCCCACCGAGATCCTGGCCGAGCAGCACTGGCATAAGCTGCGTGGCTGGCTCCAGCCGCTTGGCGTGGAACTCAGCTGGCTGTCGGGCAGCCTGGGCGTTCGGGCCAGGCGCGAGGCGCTGGCCGCCATCGCCGAAGGCCGGGCGCAATTGGTGGTGGGCACGCAGGCCTTGATCCAGGACACCGTGCAATTTCATCGGCTGGGCCTGGCGATTTCCGACGAACAGCATCGGTTCGGCGTGGGCCAGCGTTTGGCATTGCGTCAAAAGTCCGGCGATCCCGGGCTGGCGGTTCACCAGTTGATGATGTCGGCCACCCCCATTCCGCGCACACTCGCCATGACGGTATTCGCCGACCTCGATGTGTCCACCATCGACGAACTCCCGCCGGGCCGCTCTCCGGTCATCACCAAGCTGGCGAGCGATGCGCGGCGCGACGAGATCATGGCCCGCATCCGGCAGGCGGTGCGCGACGGCCGCCAGGCCTATTGGGTATGCCCCTTGGTGGAAGAAAGCGAGGCCCTGCAGCTGCAAACCGCGGTGGACACCTACGACGTCTTGCGCCAGGCTTTGCCCGACGTCCGGGTGGGCCTGGTACACGGCAAGCTGCCGTCGGCCGACAAGGCCGCGGTGATGCAGGCTTTTCAGGCCGGCGAACTCGATCTGCTGGTGGCGACCACCGTGATCGAGGTCGGCGTGGACGTGCCCAACGCCACTCTCATGGTCATCGAACACGCCGAGCGCTTCGGCCTGGCGCAGTTGCATCAATTGCGCGGGCGGGTGGGGCGCGGCAGCCACCAGTCGGCGTGCGTGCTGTTGTATCAATCGCCCTTGTCCATGCTGGCCAAGGAACGCCTGCGCTGCCTGCACGAAACCCAGGACGGCTTCGTCATCGCGCAGCGCGATCTCGAACTGCGCGGTCCCGGCGAGTTTCTCGGCGTGCGCCAATCCGGCACCGAACTGCTGCGTTTCGCCGATCTCGAAGGCGATTCGGCGATCGTGGAGCGCGCCCGCGAATGCGCCACCGAGCTGCGGGAGTATCATCCCGATGCTGTGGCCGCTCATCTGGAACGCTGGGCGCGCGGCCGGGAGGATTTTTTGCGAGCCTGAGCGCTTATGACCCTGACCGAACTCAAGTACATCGTTGCCGTCGCGCGCGAACGCCATTTTGGCCGCGCCGCCGAAAGCTGCTTCGTCAGCCAGCCCACGCTGTCGGTGGCGATCCGCAAGCTGGAAGAGGAGCTAGGCGTGGTGCTGTTCGAACGCGGGGGCAACGAGATCAGCATTACGCCGATCGGCGAACGCATCATCGTCCAGGCGCAGAAAGTGCTCGAAGAAAGCGCCAACCTGAAGGAGATCGCGCGCCAGGGCCATGATCCGCTGTCCGGCCCGCTGCGTCTCGGCGTGATCTACACCGTGGGCCCCTACCTGTTGCCGCGCCTGATGCCTTTGCTGATCGAGCGGGTGCCGCAGATGCCTTTACTGCTGCAAGAAAACTTCACCCACCGGCTGCTCGAACTGCTCCGCCAGGGCGAACTCGACTGCGCCATCATGGCGCTGCCGCTGGCCGACAGCGGCCTGGCCGTCGAGCCGCTGTACGACGAGCCTTTCGTGGTGGCCGTGCCGCGCCATCATCCCTGGGCCGAGCGCGAGTCGGTCACGGCCGACGAACTCAAAGAGCAAACCATGCTGCTGCTCGGCAGCGGTCACTGCTTTCGCGATCAGGTGCTCGAAGTCTGCCCCGAACTGGCGCGTTTTTCGCCCACCAGCGACGGCATGCAGCGCACTTTCGAGGGCTCGTCGCTCGAAACCATACGCCACATGGTGGCGGCCGGCATCGGCATCACCGTCTTGCCCGCCGCTTCCATTCCCGAAGAGCGCAAACCCGGCGATCTCCTACAGTATTTGTCGTTGGATCCACCGGTCCCCACTCGTCGTGTCGTACTGGTGTGGCGCAAGAGCTTTCCGCGCCTGCAGGCGATCCAGGCCCTGCTCGAGGCGATCGCCGATTGTCAGCTACCGGGTGTCAGCCGGCCCGCTGCGGATGCGGAAGCCATATTGGTCGAGTCGACGTAGTCGCGCCATCGCCGCCAGGGGTCCTGGCGGTAAAAGCCGGCCAACAGCTCGTACCAATCCGGCAGCAATTCCACCAGGCCACGAGGCGCCACGAAAAACGCTTCCGAACTGACTGCAAAAAATTCGGCGGGATCGGTGGCGGCGTAGGGATCGAGCGGCAACTGGCCATACCAGGCGTCGGCCGCCTCGCTTTCGGGATCCACGTCGTGCGGGATGGCGGCTTCCACCGCCTCCAGCGCACGCTGGAAACTCGTGAACGACTGTTCCAGCACCTGACGCCATCGTCGGGGGCGGAGCTCGGGGTGCCGCGACAGATCGGGCTGGCCATCGGCCGGCCCGTGATGCAGATCGAGCTTGTGCGCGAATTCGTGGATCACCACGTTCATGTCACCCTCGGCCTGGTCGATGTCGTGCCAGGACAGTATCAGCGGCCCGCCGTCCCAGGCCTCGCCGGCGGCTTCCTGCATATATTCATGCACGACGCCCGCCTCATCCACCTCCTGGCGGGGAATGAGGAATCCTTCCGGATAGACGATAATCTCGGTCCAGCCTTCGTAGCGCTCCGGCTCCAGAGCCAAGATGGGCAGGGCGGCCTGCACCGCGATCGACAAGCGTACGGTATCGGTCAGCTCCAGGCCTTGGGCGGCGCTGAAGGTTTTGCTGGCCAGCAGCCAGGCCGTGCGCTGGCGCAGCGCTTCCGACTCGCCGGCGGTCAGGCCGGCAAGGAAATCATGCCGTTCGAGCGTGGCGTGCCACACTTCGCCCGTGAGGGTTTCGGCCTGCCGCTCCACGGCTCGCGGGCTAGCGCCGCGGCCGGTCAACCAGCGCAGCATCGGTGCTCCTTGATGAAGTGTCCGGCCGCAGCATACTGCATATGGCGCGCGGCGGCCGGCACGCGCCACGGCGGACCCTCCCGGATACCTTGGCGGCGCCAAACGGCGCGGCGCCTCTGGCAGAAATGCTAAAGTTGTCCGGCGTTTCATGTGAAAGGAAACTTTCTTTCATCGTCGGGGGTGGCCGCAGCCGCCAGCCTCGTTAGGCGGATCTTCATGACAGCAGTGCAATCGATCAACGCCGGCTTCAATGCCGAATGGCGCTCCGCCGCATTGGCCGGGCTCGATCACCAGGCCTCCACGCTCGTCGACCACGCCCTGGAGTGGGCCATTTCCCGCTTTGCCGCCGCTGGCGATGGCGAGGCGATGGCCTCGCACGCGGCGGGTACGGTGCTGATCCTCGCCAACCTGAATACCGACGCCACCACGCGCGCCGCCGCGCTGATCGCCAATACGCCCGAAGCCGAGTGGGGCCAGGCGTCGCGCGGCAAGCTCGATCCGCTGGCCCATCTCTTTGGCGACGAGGTCGCGCAATTGGTGCGCGGCTACCACGCCCTGGTGCGGGTCGCAATGGCCACGCGCGAGTCCGGCGAGCTGCATCGCCAGGGAGAAACCCCGCAAGTCGAAAAAACCCGCAAGATGATGCTGGCCATGGCGGCCGACCTTCGCATCGTGCTGATGCGCCTCGCGTCGCGCTTGCAAACCCTGCGTTGGCATGCCGGCGCCAAGCAGCCGCCGGAGCGGCCACTCGCGCTCGAAACCCTCGATCTGTACGCGCCGCTGGCCAGCCGGCTGGGGGTGTGGCAGATCAAATGGGAACTCGAAGACCTGGCCTTCCGGTTCCTGGAGCCTGTGCGCTACAAAGAGATCGCCAGCCTGCTGGACGACAAACGAGCAGGCCGCGAAGCCTTCATCGCCAACGCCATCGCGCAATTGCGGCGGGATCTCCAGGCCAATGGAGTGCAGGCCGAGATCTCCGGCCGGCCCAAGCACATCTACAGCATCTGGAACAAGATGCAGATCAAAGGGCTGGATTTCTCCGATCTCTACGATATCCATGCCTTGCGCATCATCGTCGACGACGTGCGCACTTGCTATACCGTCCTGGCCCTGGTCCACGAACGCTACAGCCCGATCACCCAGGAGTTCGACGATTACATCGCCAAACCCAAGGCCAATGGCTATCGCTCCTTGCACACGGTGGTGTCCGATGGGGTCCACCGGCCCTTCGAAATCCAGATCCGCACGCGCGAAATGCACGAGTTCGCCGAGTTCGGCGTGGCCGCGCACTGGCGCTATAAAGAGGCCGGCGCCAAGGGCGGGCAAGCCAAGGCCGATTCCGACTACGACCGCCGGCTGGCCTGGTTGCGTCAATTGCTGGCCTGGAGCAACGAACAGGTAGCCGCGGGCGCGGCCACCGCCGGCGCCGGGCAAACCTCGCTGATCGACGAAGACCGGATCTACGTTCTCACCCCCCAGGCCCGCGTGGTCGAACTGCCCCGCGACGCGACACCGGTGGATTTTGCCTACTACGTGCATACCGATCTGGGCCACCGCTGCCGGGGCGCGCGGGTCGACGGCCAGATCGTGCCCTTGCACACCCGCTTGAAAACCGGGCAAACCGTGGAGATCATCGCCGCCAAGGCCGGCGGACCCTCGCGCGATTGGCTCAATCCGCAATTGGGCTATCTGGCCAGCGGGCGGTCGCGCGCCAAGGTGCGCCAGTGGTTCAATGCCATCGAAGTGCAGCAGCGCATGGGCCAGGGCCAGGCCATCCTCGAGAAAGAACTCCAGCGGCGCGGCCGTACCGCGATCAACCAGGAGCATCTGGCCCAGCAACTGCAATTCGCGCGGGCCGACGATCTGTACATCGCCATCGCCAAAGACGAATTCAGCCTGCGGCAATTGGATCAGGTCTTCGAGCAATGGGAGCGGCCCGACGCCGAGGCGGTGCGCGAAGCCGAGCTCGATCGGGTGGCCACGCATGCCAGCCGCCCCGATAGCACCGAGCGCAGCGGCAAGAGCGGCGTACTGGTGGTGGGGGTCGATTCCCTCATGACGCAGCTAGCGCGCTGCTGCCGGCCCGCGCCGCCCGACGAAATCCTCGGCTTCGTCACCCGTGGCCGGGGCGTGTCGGTGCATCGCGCCGATTGCCAGAACTTCGCCTCCATGGGGCGCCGCCATCCCGAACGGGTGATCAGCGTATCCTGGGGCGATACCGACGAAACGTTATATCCCGTCGACGTGCAGGTTCTGGCCCAAGACCGCTCGGGTCTGTTGCGCGATTTGTCGGAGGTATTTGCCCGTTTGCGCCTGAACGTGATCGGCGTCAACACCCTGAGCCGGCAGTCGCTGGCGCGCATGGTCTTCACGCTGGAAGTCAGCAGCGGCCAACAGTTGTCGCGCGCCCTGACCGCCCTGGGCGACGTGCCGGGAGTGGTCAGCGCCCAGCGGCGCTGAGCGCACGCGATGGGCGCCGCGAAGGCGAGGGCTCACGCGTGGACGGGGAGTTGTGGCACGACGAATTCCGCCAGTTCGTCGACTACGTCGCTTACCGTAGTTAAAGCCTGTCAATTCGTGTGTAAGGAGCCTATATGTCATTTGAAGGAAGCTGTCATTGTGGGGCTGTTCAATTCAAGGTTGACGCCCAATTGCCCTCCAAGGCTATTAGTTGCAATTGCTCTCACTGTCGACGGAAAGGGTTTTTGTTGTCTTTCTTTCCCGCAGAGCAATTCGTCTTGACGCACGGTGAAGAGTCCCTTCGCTCCTATATGTTCAATACTCACAAAATCGAGCATCGATTTTGCCAGAACTGCGGCACCGAGCCTTTCGCATGCGGGGCAAATCCTGACGGATCTCAGGTTCGGGCTATCAATCTGCGATGTGTGCCGTCAATCGACCTGGATGCGCTGGAACTCCAGTACTACGACGGCGCGAACGCATAAAACGAATCGACTCATTCCGTTCGAGCAGCCCGGCCGACAACGAGTACAACGTGCCGTCCTTGAGGCGATAGAACACATGGGAACCGCAGTGGCCGCAGAAGGCGCGTTCGGCCCACTCCGAAGAGTCATAGATCCGTAGATGTTCTCAACGCCAGAGCCATACTTGCGGCCTTGGGCCTTACGTTTTCTGCCGCAGTTCTCTCCGTCAGCCCCAACCATCCGGCGGCATCCTGGCCTACCGCCCAAGATGCCGGGCAGGTCGAGTACGCTCGCCAAGTCGCCACGGAAGTGAATAAGAGGGTCGGAAAACAGCTTATTCGGCAATCTGAGTTGCTGGACTGCCTGAAGGAGGCGATGAAGTCGCCGCAACCCGAGGTCATGGCGACTATGACAATCAGTGAGGTGGCAGCGGGCTGCGTCCAGATCCTGGCCAAAAAATAGCCAATCTTGCCGGTTATTGCGAGAAACGCTTATAAATCAATGGGTTGTGGTGCCCGGGACGGGAATCGAACCCGTACGCCTTGCGGCTCCGGATTTTAAGTCCGGTATGTCTACCAATTCCATCACCCGGGCAAGCGGCCGATTGTAACAGCAAGTGCTGTGCTGCCGGCGAGAGAAAGCGGGCGCGTCCCGAACTGGCCGGGTGCCGGCGCAGATGCGGGTTTGCCTCGTCGCGGCCGGCCGTTTCGGCGGCTCGCGTTAGCGGCCCGCCGCCCCCAGCTCGGATTGCGATAAGCGCAGTCCCTGCCAGCCAAGGCCGCAGGCGGCGATCATGCAAATCATCATCACGGCCACCAGATTCACAGCGCTGTCGGCGTGCCAGGCGCTGACCGCGAACCCACCCAAGGTCCCGGCCAGAAACTGCAGCGCGCCCATCAGGGCCGACGCCGATCCCAGGCGCTCGCCCTGGAAGGCCAGGGCCATGGCGGTGCCGTTGGGATTGATGATGCCCAGGCCGAACATGAAGATCACCAGGCTGGCGAGCATCACGCTGAAGGTGAGCAGGCCTGCCGCCGCCAGGGCCAGGATGATCAGGCCGAGCACCGGCCACACCTGGAACAGGCGGCGCAGCAGCACCAGGGGATGATGGCGGCGCAACAGCCGCGAGTTGAGCTGCGAGGCGATGATCATCACGACCGCATTGAAGGCGAACAGCGGCCCATACCATTGCGGCGATAAGCCATAGACCTCGATGAACACCCGCGGCGAGCCGGTGAGATAGGCAAAGAGCCCGCCCATGGCAAGCCCGCCGGCCAGCGACATCGCCATGAACTGCCGGTGCCGCAAGAGGCTGCCGTAGGTGCGCAGCGACGCCAGCACCCCGGTGGCGCGGCGCGCTTCGCGGGGCAGGCTTTCGCGCAATACCTTGATCATGGCGGCGAGCAGGGCCAGGCCAAATACGACCTGCAGGTAGAACACCATGGGCCATTCGGCCACGAGCAAGACCTGGCCGCCCAGACTGGGCGCCAACAAGGGCGCGGCGCCGGTAATCAGGACCAGCAGCGACATCGCGCGAGCGGCGGCCTGGGTTTGGTAGTGATCGCGGATCACGGCGCGCGGGACGACCATACAGGCCGAACAGCCCAGGGCCTGCACCCCACGCCAGAGCATGAGCTGATTCAGGCTGCCGGCCAGGCCGCTGCCCAGCGAACCGAGGATGAACAGGATGACCCCCAGGTACAACGGCAGGCGGCGGCCATAGCGATCGCTGAAGGGGCCGAACAGCAACTGGCCCAGGGCCATGCCGAACAAAAACACCGGTAGCGTGCGTTCGACGGCCGACACGTCGGTACCATAGGACGCCGCGATGTCGGGAAAGGCGGGCAGATACATATCGATGCCCAGCGGCACCGACATCGTCAGCAGCCCCATCAAGATCAGCCACCCCGGCATTCCTCGGACTTCGGTCGCCTTGCCCACCTATTGCCTTCCCTTTGCGTTCGCGCGACACCGATGTCGCAGCGAATCTGCAAGACTACCAGAAAACGGGCTCCAACATCGGTGTTAACCCTAGGGTTCGGCCCGTGAAACGTCAGGCCGCCGCGTCTTTTGCCGAGCGCGGTTAAATTTGTATACAGTACGGCCTTGTCCCTCACCTCGTCAGGAGTGTTCGTAGTGAATCCCTTGTTGTCGTCGGTCGAAAAACAACTCGCCAAGTCTCCCGTTGCCGTTCGAGTGACCTTGCCCGACGGCACGACGCTGGGCAGCCCCAGCCCCACGATAGCGATTCACTTCAAGGCCAAATCGGCGATCGCCCATTTGGCCACCGGCAATATCGGCGCCCTGGGCAGCGATTACGTCGAGGGCCGCATCGAACTCAAAGGCACGATGCGCGACCTGATGGCCGCCGCCAGCTCCGTGCTCGACGACTCTCCCACCGATGGCGCCACCACGCGCTGGTGGGCACGCGGTCTCAAGGCATTGACGTCGTTTTTTTACCACACCCTGGCGCGCGATGCTCGGCAGATTCAGTTTCACTACGATCTGTCCGACGAGTTCTATGGCCTGTGGCTGGATCCACGCCGGGTGTATTCCTGCGCCTACTATCCCACGCCCGAAACCACGCTGGCACAAGCCCAGGAAGCCAAGCTCGATCATATTTGCCGCAAGCTGCGCCTGCGCTCGGGCGAGCGTTTTCTCGACATCGGCGCCGGCTGGGGCGGCCTGTTGCTGTGGGCGGCCGAACACTACGATATTGATGCCACGGGCATCACGCTGTCGCGCAATCAGCACGCCTACGTCAACCGCCTGATCGAAGCGCGCGGCCTGCAAGGGCGCGTGCGAATGCAATTGCAAGACTACCGCGAGCTGGATGCCAGCCGGCCCTGGGACAAAATCGCCTCGGTGGGGATGTTCGAGCACGTGGGCCAGGCACGGATGACCGGCTATTTCGAGCGCGTCCGCACACTGCTGCGGCCTGGCGGCCTGGCGATGAACCACGGCATTACCGCCGGAGGCGTCAATAACACCCAGCTGGGCGCCGGCATGGGCGACTTCATCGAAAAATATATCTTCCCCGGTGGGGAGCTCGTGCATGTCTCGCAGGTGCTGCGCTCGGTCACCGAGGGCGGCCTGGAGGCGGTGGATGTGGAGAATCTGCGGCCGCACTATGCCCGCACGCTCTGGGCCTGGAGCGACGCCCTCGAAAACCGCCTGGAAGAGGCCCATCGCATTTTGCCCGGCCCCGAAGGCGAGAAAGCCATCCGCGCCTACCGTCTGTACCTGGCGGGTTGCGCCATGAGCTTCGAGCATGGCTGGATTTCGCTACATCAGGTTTTGTGCCAAACCCTGCCTCAGGGCACGGCCACCGAACTCGACTACCCCGTCGATCGCGAGTTTCCGTTCCGCCGCGACTATATGTACGTGCGCTGAGGAGGGGGGCAGCTTCAATTCAGCGCCGGTAGGGTGACTTGAGTGGTGAAAGGGGCAGGGGCGGCGGCGCCATCGACGGCGAGAACTGATAACGTACATAAAGCCCGCCTTGCCACTCGCGGTAGTCGCGCGCGTTATCGGCCGACACATTGCCGCCGACGAACCATTGCGGGGCAAATTGATACTCCGCGGCGGCCGCTACTCCGTAACCCAGGCCGGTTTTGGTTTGGCCTTCGTACATGGCCGTGGGATTGGTGGTCAGGCCGCGTTCGGCGGCTTCGGCGGCGGCGATCTGGGCCTGCCGCTGCCGCGCCTCGCTGCCGGGGTAATAGCGGGCGGCGTCTTCCTTGAAGTTCTGGATGCCCACCGAGCCCGATAAGCCGAAGCGCAGCTTGCCTTCGCGCTGGGTCCAGCTTACCGGAACGGCCAGCGACACGAAGCGTTGCGGGCTGAAGTAGCCCCCGTGGCTATAGGTGAAGTAACGCAGGTTTTTGTCGTAGCCCATGCCGGTGAGGTTGAGCCCCACGGTAACCTCGTGGTTGTCGTCGCGGCTGACGTGGCCATAAACGCCAAGCCCGCCGTCGATGCGGGTATTGTCGACGACGTTGTGGCCACGCAAGGCGTGCCAGCCGGCGTGGCCATAAACGCCCCAGTTGCCGCCGTCGTAGCCCAGTTCCAGCTGGCCGCCGGTGGCGGTGACGCCGCCCCAGCGCTCGTCGGTGCGCTCGTCGCGGGTGCCGGCAAACGACAACAGGCTGTCGGTTACCGCCCGGCGCGATACGGTAACGCCGGCGTTCATGCCGTTGGCGAAACGCGCGTTGGCGCTGACGCCGCCGACGATATTGGTTTGCTGCATGCCGAGCGGTGTGGAGCCAACGTCGGCCTGGAGGTTCTCGCCTTCGTAGGCAATCGACACGCCGACCCCGCTGTCTTGCTGCTTGCCGGGCCCGCCGGTCCGGCCGTCGGCTTGAGCCAGCGCCGCCGCGGGCCCGGCGCCGAAACGGCTGGAGGTGTTGTAGTCGCCGCCAACCGAACCCGCATCGATGGTAACGGGGGTCACGCGCACGGCCACCTTGCCGTTGCCCACGGGCAGCGTCGCTTCCAGGGGCAGATCGACACCAGTGTAGGCGCTCATGCCGGACTCGCCGTCGCGCTGGCGCAGTTGGGCGCCGCCAGCCGCGCCGCTGCTGAACTCGGCGCGCAAAGTCTGAAGCTGTTGTTCGAGCGGCGACTGGCCGAACGAAGGCACGGGCTCTGCGCCATAGCCGGCGACGGCCAACGGCGGCAGCGGCGCGGCAGCCGTCGGGCCGGGCGGGGCCGGTAAAGGAGGCAAATGGCTTGCGGCGACAGGCGGCGGCAAGCCGGTGGCGGTATAAGGCGGCGGCGTGATCGGCTGGACACGCGCGGGCGCCGCCAAGGGCGTAGCCGGCCAAACCGCGGCGGGGTAGGGCGCCGGGACCGGTGGCATCGATGCAGCGGTATCGGGAAGGCCGAGCGGCCCCGCCATGGGCAGCCCCGCGGGCTGGGCGGAAACCGGCGGCGGCAGCGGCGCCGGCAACATCTGGGCGCCATTCGCCGGCCAGCCCTGGAGAGCGCCGTCTTGGCCCTGGCCGCTTGGGGCCGGTGGCGGGAAAGGCGCGCCGGCGCCAGGCATCTGCGGCGGCAGGCTGCGCCCGGCAAACGGGTTATGGTAAGGCGCGGGCTGACCCTGAGACGATCCCGTGTTTGCCGCGGACGACGGCAGGCCGGGGCTCCGTTGCAGGGCGATCGCCGCCTCCAGGGCCCGGATCGCGTCGCCGCGCCGGCCCTGGGCCTGATAGACCCGCGCCGCGGTCGATTGGGCTTCGATGGAACCGGGCTGCATGACGATCGCGGCGTCGGCCAGGCGTCCCGCATAGCCCAGGTCGCCGGCCTGCAGGGCGGCGTTGGCGGCCGCCAGCGTCAGGGACGGGTCGTCGGGGCTCTGTTCCAGCAAAGGCCGCAGCAGGTCGAGCGCCTGCTTGGCGTCGCCGGCGTCGGCATACAAGCGGGCGAGGGCGCTGGTCAGGAGAACGTCGTCGGGGTGGGAGGCCAGCCAGGGCGCCAGCTGATCGTAGGCGCCGGCGAGGTCTCCCCGCTGCCGCAACGCATCCGATTGCCTGGCGGCGTGGGCAATCTGCAAATCCTCCAGCCCCGCCCGCTCTTGTGGATTCAGGGACATTCCCTGGAGGCGATCCAGCACGATGGCCAATTCGGCGTCCTGCGAGGTGTCGGCAAGCACGGCGGCGTACTGCAGCCACAAGCCGGCCGGCTGGGCGGTATCGGCGCGGAGCACGGGACGCAGGATGGACAGGCTGCGCGCCGGATCGCCCGCTTTGGCATAAGCATCGGCCAGCGCCATTTGCCAGTCGAGGCGATCGGCCTGCGGTTCGAGAGACTGAAGGAGGGAACGGGCGGCGGCCGGCTGGCCGCTGGCCGTGAGGTCTCGGGCGTGCGCCAATTGCACCTGCAGGCCGGCTTCGCGCTTGAGCGTGAGCAAGGGTTCGGACAATTGCGCATCGGGGACCGGCTCGAGGCGCTGCAGGACGAGATCCCACTGGCTGTTTTCGGCGGCAAACAAGGCGCTGGCGTAGCGCGCGTCGAGATCGTCGGGATCGGCACGCAGCGGTGCTTCGACCCACTCACGGGCCTTGGCGGCATTGCCCGCCTGTTGTTCGAGCCGGGCGAGATCGAGCCGGATCCAGGCATCGCCGGGGGCCAGGCCGGCGGCGGCTTCCAGGGCCGCACGCTGGCCGGCCGCGTCGCCCTGCAAGGCAGCCGCCTGGGCGCGATCTTTGGCCTGGGCCAGTTCCACGACCCGGATCTCGTTGACCAGCAGTTCGCCGACCTGCCGGGCGTCGGGGTTTTGTGGCGGGGCCGCGCGCAAGGAGTCGGCAATGTGCTGCGCCTGGACGAGATTGCCCTGGCTGAGTTCCAGGCGGGCGAGCTCGAGGCGATGCCAGGGATCATCGGGGTCGAGGCGGATCAGATCGTCCAGCGCCCGCCGTTGCGCCGCCAGATCGCCTTGCTGACCGGTGGTGCGGGCCAGCTCCTGTGCCTGTTCGATCTCCCAGGTGTGGATTTCGCGGGCCGCGATCGCCGCGACGTTCTGGAACTCGGGGTCGTCGGGATAAGCGGCGCGCAAGCGATCGGCTTGCTGGCGCGCGCCATCCGGATTGCCCAAGAGGAGCTCGGTGCGCAGCAGTTCCAGGCGGGGCCAGGGGTCTTCTGGGGCCAGATCCAGAATGGTTCGCAGGGCCTGCCGACGGGCCGGCAGATCGCCGCGCACGGCGGCGGCATGTTCGGCGGCCTGGGCCTGGCCCAGTTGCAATGTGGGACCAATCCGCAATTCCTGCTGCTCGGCCAGGGGCAGGCGCTGGAACCAGCCCATGGCTTCGTCGTAGCGCTGTAGTTGGGTCAGCGCCAGCACGAGCGCGCCGATGATGTCGTGGTTGCGCGGGTGCTGCGCGGCAAGCCGGCGCAATTCGGCGGCCGCGGTTTCGGCCTGGCCGGTTTCTGTTTGCAGGGTGGCCAGGGCCAGGCGAGCCGCCGGCTCGCGACCGTCGAGCGCAATGGCTTGCTGGAGCCGTGCACGCGCGGGCTCGGGCTGTTCCAGCCGGCGCAGGGCCTCGGCTTCGTGAACCAGGGTCCAGTAACGGGCGGAGCGCAAGGCCGGCTGCCAACGCCGGGCGTTGCCGGCTTCGCTGGCTTGTTGCAGCAGGTCGGCGGCCTCGGCGAAGCGCTCTTGGCGCAGCCGAAGGAGCCCCAATCCGCCCAGGGCTTCGGCCTGCCGCGGCCGTTGCTCCAGGAGGAGCCGGAACTGTTGCTCGGCGGACTCCAGTTGATTGCCTTCGAGCGCCCGGAATGCCTGTGCCAGGGCCCGCGCGGTGGGGTCCAACGGCGCCGCCGGGCGGCTGGCCGCGGCCTGGCTGGCCTGCAGGGTTCGGCGCAGCGCCTCGTAGCGGGCCCGCAGTGTTTTGTGATCGGGGTTGGCGGCGAGATAGGCTTCGTAGAGCGCGACATCCTTGGGATCGGCGGGATCTCCCAGCCATTCGAGGCCTATGGCCCAACGCTCATTGGCATCGGCGCCCACCTGGGAGTCGCGCGCCAGGGCCTGGAGCTGGCGGACGCCTTCACGCCGCGTCGGCTCGCGGTAGGTCAGCATCTCGGCCAAGGCAAGCCGCGCCCGGGCATTGCCGGGGTCTTCGCGCACGAGGCGTTCCAGGCCTGCGCGGGCGGGCTCCCACCCCGAATCGGTGGCCGCCAGCGTCTGGTAGTACTCCAGCGCCAGCTCACCTTCGGGTTGGCGGTCGCCCAGGGCCCGCTGGTAGCTTTCGAGGGCGGTGTCGAGGTCGTCTGCTTCAAGTGCCTGGCGGGCCTGGTCGATCTGCCCGCTGGCGCCAGGCGCCTGGAGCGCGCGTTCTTGTTCCAACAAACGGGCGAGCCGCTCGTGGCCTTGCCGCCGCAGCCGCCGAATGTAGCCGTCCACCAGATCGAGGCGCTGCTGGCGCAGGGCGATCAGGCCCAGGCCGTATAAGGCATCGGGTTGGTCGGCGTCGGCGCGCAGGAGTTTTTCCCAGGCTTCGGCGGCGCGCTGGTCGTCGCCGCGCTCCTGCCAGTATCGGCCTTGTTCGAGCAATAACTGAACGGCGTCGTTCTGGGCATGGCCGACGGGTTGTGCCAACGCGGCCAGCACGGCAAGCAGGAGAGTGGATTGGCGTATGAGCATGGCGAAGATCGTAATGAGTGGACTCGAAGGCGAACTCCGTCACGGTGGGCATTGTCCCATGCGCCGCTGCGGCTTTCAAGGCGGCCGCGCGGGGCGGCGCGCCAAAGAGGGCCGCCATGCCGATCGCCGCCTCGTACTACACTATGCCGGGGCAGGAGTCGATGGCCACGCCCGTGGGCGGCCGGCATTGCCGGAATGCGCGTAAAACCACTTTCGCCGAGCCGCGTCCTTCCCCTTCGTCTGGATCGGCTTCTCACACATGCCCATTGCTTATCTACGCGGCCTCACCGGCTCGCAGCGAACCCCCATCGCCAATCGCCACCTGGGGCTCGCGCTGGCTTTCGTGGCGGGCGCCGTCAATGCCGGCGGCTTCCTGGCGATCGGCTACTACACCTCCCACATGACCGGGATCGTCTCGGCCATGGCCGATCATTTGGCTCTGGCCTATTACCCCTGGGTCATCGGCGGCTTCGCCGCCATGCTGTGCTTCGTGGCGGGGGCGGCCTGCTGCGCGCTGCTCGTCAATTGGGGGCGACGCAACGGCTGGCAAAGCGCCTACGCCCTGCCGCTGGCCCTCGAGGCCGCCTTGCTGCTGGTCTTTGGCGTGCTGGGCTCCAGGCTGGCGAATTTCGCCTGGATCTTCGTGCCGTCCACCGTTGCGCTTTTGTGCTTCGTGATGGGCTTGCAAAATGCCATCATTACCAAAATCTCCCACGCCGAAATACGGACCACTCATGTCACCGGCATCGTCACCGATCTCGGCATCGAGTTCGGCAAATGGGTTTATTGGAATCGGGGCGAGCATGGCGCCCGGGTGCTGGCCAATCGGCCGCGCATGCTGCTGCTGGGCGGGCTGCTGTTCATGTTCTTTTTGGGCGGGCTGTGTGGCGCGCTGGGCTTCAAGATCTACGGCTATACCACCACCATACCGCTGGCGGTGATCCTCCTGCTGTTTGCACTCGTTCCCATCGGCGACGACGTCGTGGCGCACTGGAAAATTCGCCATCGGCCGCGCTGACGCGCCATATTGAGGGATAATTCAGCCCTTCGATGGCTGGAGTGCCACCCATGCCGTCGTCTTGAACTTTGCTCGATGGGGATTGCCATGTCTGTATTGCGTTACGGCCTCCTGGCAGGCTTGTCCGTTCTTGTTGCCTGCGGCGGAGGTGGTGGTGATACCGACCCGGTTCCCATTCCTCCGCAGCCCCCCAAACCCGTCAATGCGGCGGGGTTGTGGGTCGGCTCTTCCAGTGTAGGGGCCGATACCCAGTTCGTGGTCGACGAAGACCTCATTCTCTGGGGCGTGTATCAGGATCCGCTCACGTTGGCCTCCGGAGCGCTTTACAGCGAGCTCAAGGTCGACGATGCCGATGCCTCCGGTTCGACCTTCGTGTTCGACTTCCGCGACTACATGGGAGGAGGGCAGGTGGCGATCGGCGAAGGCACGATCAAGGTGGCGCCTGAAAAAAGCTTCGACGGCAATATCACGCGGCCCACGCCGGTGCGCTTCAACACGGTGTTCGATCCCCGGTTCTATCAAAACGCCACCTTCACCGCCATCGCGGGCGACTGGCAGCTGACCTTGCGCGACCCCGCCTCCGGGGCACGCCAACCCTACGGCGCGATGAATATTTCCCGCCTGGGCGCCGTCAACGGAACGGGCCTGGCGGGTGGCAGCCAATGCGGCTTTACGGGCAATATGGTGCCCGTGGCCGAGCGGGGCGGCTACTACACCCTCATGATCCAGTTCAGCGGCAGCCGCGAGTGCCTGATGCCCGGCCAAACGGTCACCGGTGTGGCGGTCCTCAATGGCGCGGCCGAAGACGCTGTTCTGTCTCTCGCGATGGCCACCGCCGACCGCTGGCAAGGCGCGTCGGCTATTGCGCTGCCCGTGCCGGCCCCCACACCGCCCACGCCTCCGGTGCCCGAATAAGCGCTTCCGGCGCCCCAATCGGCGCCGGATTTCGTGCCCGAAGCGTGCGCGGGCAATGCCGGGTGACGATGGCGGAGCCGGCCTTGCGGCCAGGCCCGCGGTCTCAGGGCTGATAAGGCGACTTGAGCGGTACGATCGGCAAAGGCGGCGGCAGTAACGATGGCGCAAACTGATAGCGCAGATGCACGCCGGCCCGCCACTCGCGGTAGTCGCGCGCGTTATCGGTGGACAGATTGCCGCCGAAGAACAGCTGTGGGGTCATTTGATACTCAAAGGCGGCTGCGAGGCCATAGCCCAGGCCCGTCTTGCTCTGGCCGCCGTACATGGCGCTCGAGTCGCTGGTGAGCTGGCGATCGGTGGCTTCGGCCGCGGCCAGCTGCGCTTCCAGCTGCATCTGGCTGTTCCCCGGAAAGTATCGCGCCGCGTCTTCTTTGAAATTCTGGACGCCGAGCGATGCGCCCACGCTGTAGCGCAGCCGGCCCTGGCGCTGGGTCCAGTTGACCGGCACCGATACGGACAAAAAGCGCTGCGGGCTGAAGTAGCCGCCATGGCCATAGGTGAAGTAGCGCAGGTTTTTGTCATAGGCCATGCCGCTGACGTTCAAGCCCACCATGAGCTCGTGGTCGTCGCTGCGATCGACGTAGCCGTACACGCCCGCGCCGCCTTCGACCCGGGTGTTATCGACCACATTGTGTCCCTGCAGCGAATACCAGCCGCCATGGCCATAGACGCCCCAGTTGTCCTGCGTGTATCCGAGGTCGACGCGAGCGCCGGTGGCGGTAACCCCACCCCATTTTTGGCCGGTTCGCGCATCCGAGGCCCCGGCAAACGACAGCAGGCTGTCGGTGACGGCACGACGCGAACCGGTGGCGCTGATACCGAAGCCCTGGTCGAAGCCTGTGCCGACGGTCACGCCGCCCACGACGTTGGTTTGCTGCATGCCCAGGGGGGTCGAACCGATGTCCGCCTGGATCTTGTCGCCCAGATAGGCGACGGCGACACCGACGCCGCTCTCGCTTTGCGAGCCGGCTCCGCCGACACGGCCGTCGGCCTGGGCGAGGGCGGCCACCGGTCCGCCGCCAAAGCGGCTGGAGGTGCCGTAATCGCCACCGACGGAGCCGGCGTCGATCGTGACCGGCGTGACACGCAAGGCAAGCTTGCCGTTGCCCACCGGCAGGCGAGCTTCCAGGGGAACTTCGATCGCCGTGGAGCGGCTCATTCCGGATTCGCCGTCGCGCCCGCGAACCAAGGCGCCGCCCGTCGCGACCGCGCTGTTCTCGGCGCGCAAGGCCATCAGCTCACGCTCGAGCCCGGATATCGGATTGGCCGGCCCGGTGGTGGTCGGGCCGAGCGGCTGCAAGGGCCGGCCCGGCGTGGTATAGCCCTGGACCTGTCCCGCGGGAGCCTGACCCGGCATGGCATAGCCTTGCATCGGTACGACCTGGCCTGACCCCGGCGTGATATAGCCTGGCATCGGCCCGCCAGGCGCCTGGCCTGGAGCCGGGTAGCCCTGAGCGTACGGCGCCATTCCCGCCGCCGGGAATGGCGCTGGCCGCTGCCCCGCCGCGTGTGGCGCGGCTGGCGGCCTGGAGCCTTGAGCCGCCAGCCAAGGGTTGGCCATGGGCGCGGCCATGCCGATCGGCACCATCGGCGTCACGCTGGCGACGCGCACCGGTTCCGGTCCCGTGGAAGGCGGGGGCACCGACGGCGGGGCGGCCGCCGCTTCCGGCCAGGCGGTATTCCCGGCAAGATGAGCCGGGGGAACGACGGCGAGCCCTCGGGCGCCCGCGGCGTAAGCGGGATCGGAATAGGCCGCTTGGCCGGACGAACCATCGGCTGCCGCCGGCCAGGCGCTGGCAAAAGGATTGCGTGCCGCCGCCATGCCTGCGGCGGCTCCGGAGGCCGTGGCCGGCGGCCCGCCACCGGCCCGACGCAGCGCGATGGAGGCCTCGAGCGCCCGGATGGCGTCGCTGCGCCGCCCCTGCGCACGATACAGGCGGGCCGCCATGGCCTGTATGTCGGCGTCGTTCGGCCGGAGTGCGAGGGCGCGCTCGATCACGGGCTCGGCATAGGCCAGGTCGTTGGCGGCCAGGGCCGCATTGCCGGCGCCGCTGAGCAGGCCGAGGTCGTCGGGGCGCTGCTGCACCACCGGCTTGAACAACGCGAGCGCCTGCGGCGCATCGCCGGCATCCTGATAAAGCCAGGCCAGCGCCGCCAGAATGTCGGGATCGGTGGGCCGGGCGGCCAACCAGGGCGCGAGCAGGTCGTAGGCGCCCGCAAGATCGCCGCGCTGACGCAAGACATCCACCTGGCGCAAGGCAAAGGCGGTCGAGAGGCTTTCAAAACCGCTGCGCTCTTGCGCGCTGAGCGTTTGGCCCTGCAATTGGCGCAAGATCGATGCGAGCTCGGCGTCCTGCCCTGAACGCGACAGGATTCCCGCGTATTGCAGGAGCATGGCCGGAGGCGGCGGCGATCCGGCGTCGCTCAGCGCCCGCCGCATCAGGCTGGCCGCGCGCTCGGTGTCGCCCAAGCCGGCGTAGCCTTCCGCCAGGATGGCCCGCCACTCCGGGCGATTGGCGAAGGATTCCGCGTCGCGCAGGGCCGCCAAGGCATGATTGCGTTGGCCCTTGGCCTGAAACTGCCGCGCACGCTGCACTTGCTCGTGCAGCCACGCCTCTTGTTGCAGATTGCGCATGGGCTGGGTAAGACGCTCCGCCGGAATGCGTTCCAGAATCCGCATGGCGCCCGTCCAGTCTTGAGTCGCCGAGGCCACCAACGCACTGGCATAGAGCGCATCCGGGTTGTCCGGTTCCGACAGCAACAGGCCGTCCACCAGGCCGCGGGCCTGCTCGGTGGCGCCCTCGCGCAAATAGAGCTGGGCCAGCTCCAGCCTTACCCAGGGATTGTTGGGCGCCAGGCTCAGGGCCTCTTCCAGCGCCTGCCGTTGGGCCACGACGTCGCCGCCCGCACCAGCGGCCTCGGCGCGGGCAAGATGGCGGCCGATCTCGAGTTCGTCGCTCAAGCCGAAGCGCTGTTGATCGGCGGGCGTGAGCCGCTCGATCCAGCTCAGCGCCTCGGATGAACGGCCTTGCTGGCCGAGCACACCGGCCAGGGCCTGGATCGCTTGCGGGTTATCGGGGTGGTGTTCGAGGACTTGCCGGAGTTCGGTTTCCGCCTGTTCCAGCTGCCCGAGCTGACCCCTGACCGTGGCCAGGGCCACCAGGCCCGTGACCTCGCGAGGGCTCAGGCGGATGGCCTGTTCGAGTTTGTCGCGCGCGGCCTCGAGGTTTCGCTGCTGGCGCAGCGCTTCGGCTTCGTTGAACAGAATCCAGTATCGCGCGGAATTCAGAGCGGGGCGCCAGCGCTGCGCATTCCCCCGCTGAGTGGCATTTTGCAGGTATTCGGCCGCTTCGGTGAACCGCTGTTGCCGCAGGCGCACCAGCCCCAGCCCGCCCAGCGCATCGGCGAGATTGGGGCGTTGCTGCAGCAAACGTTGGAACTGTTCTTCGGCGGCGTCGAGATCGCCGCGGTCCAGAGTGCGGAAAGCCGCCGCGACGGCCTGTGAGATGGGATCCGGCGGCCGCGGCGCGCTGGCCTGGCGCGAGGCCGTGATGCGGCCACGTACGGCTTCGTCGTCGGGGCGCACCGCCAGGTAGGCTTCGAACAACTTGACATCGCTCAACGGCGGAGGATCGCCAAGCCAGAGCAGGGCGGTACGCCAGCTGCGCATCGCGGCGTCGGCCACGGCCGGGTTCTTGGCGAGCTCGGCCAGGCTGGCGATACCCGCGCGCCGGCTGCTCTCACGATAAGTGAGGACTTCGGCCAAGGCCAGCCGCGCGCGCGCATTGCCGGGCTCGGCCTGGACGAGGCGCTCGAGGCCCGCCCGGGCCGCTTCCCAGTCTTGATCGCGCGCCGCCAGGGTCTGGTAGTACTCGAGCGCCAGGGGGCCGGTCGGTTCGCGTCCGCCCAAGGCCGTTCGATAGGCATCGAGCGCCGTATCCACCTGTTGCTCCTGGACGGCCTCGCGCGCGCGTTCGATCTGCCGGACAGCTTCGGGCGATGCCAGCGCAATCTGTTGTTCGAGCTGTTCGGCGAGCTGCGGGGCGCCCAGGCTCCGCAAGCGTTGCACATACTCGCGCGCCTGCGCCGGCTGGCCGCGTTCCAGCTCGAGCATGGCCATCGCATAGAGGCCTTGCTGCTGGTTGGGATTGGCCCGCAGCAGCTTTTCGAGCGCGTCCGCGGCGCGTGCGTAGTCTCCCTGGCGCTGCCAATAGTTGGCCTGCTCGAGCAGCAGTTTTTCCGCATCGCTCTGGGCGTGCCCCAAAGGCTGGGATAAGGCGGCCATCAGGAGCAGGAGCGCGGCGGGGTAGCGCTTCAGCATGAGTTCTCCCAGCGGGTCAGCAAGCTGCCGTCGGCAGCAAAACGATAGTGTTGGTCGTACCAGCCAAGGCCGAACATGGCCAGCATCATGTCATAGTAGGCGGGACGCGGCGCTCCCGACAGCGACCAGTACTCGAATCGGGCGCGCAGGGCTGGCACCCGGGAGTTGAGCAGGTCGTATTGGCCGGTCGTGGCCCACAAGGGCAGCAGGGCGGCTTCGAAACCCGCGGGTCCCATGCCCTGGCTGGCGCCGGTGAGGGTCGACACCTTCTCGGGTACCCCGCCCGAGCGTCGCGCGATCGCCGTCATGCCATAAAGCGCGTGCCGGAGGGGCCGGGCGATGGGATCGCTATCATCGATGAGGCCGGCCCAAAGATAGGTGCGGATGGCGTCGTAGCTGCCGATGTCGCCCGTTACGGGATCCACCACGAATCCGCTCTGGCCTTCGGCCATTTGATGGTAGGCGGTCCAATCGGGGGCCAGGCCGCGAGGCGACACGGTACGGATCATATCCAGGGTTCCAGCCGCCAGGCCCTGCCAATCGTGCGCCGGATCGAGGCGGGCCAGCAACCGCAACTGAGGGATCACGAGATAGCTGGGATTGAGCCGCCAGAGCATGGCCGCTTCATCGAAGAAACCGGTGGGCCCCGGCAGCAGTTGCGGCCCGAAACCCGGCAGCTCCACCCATTCTTGCTCGGCCACCAGCCGTGCCAGGCGCAGGCCCTGCTGGGTGTATCCGGGGTTGGACCACAAACGGCCGGCTTCCAGGAGCGCGTAGCTGAACCACAGGTTCGCATCCGAGGCGGCGTTGCCGTCGAGCACACCCCATTCGCCATCGTCGCGAAGGCCCCATTGCCAGGCCGGCAGCGCATCGTTCAGCTCGCCGTCCAACAGGTTGTTGAGCGACCACTCCCAGATCAGGTCGAAACGCTGGCGATCATTGGCCACGAGCGCGAAGAACATGCCGTACGACTGGCTTTCGGAGGTCGAGTGCTGAGTGGCGACCGCGTCGTCGATGATGCGGCCGTCGTCGCTCAGGTAATGCTGGGTTAAAAGTTCCCACAAAGGCCAAGGGGCGCGGCAGGCCGGGCTTGCGGCCGCCGTGGCTTGGCTCAGGAACAGCAGCGCCGCCAGCAACAAGGCCCGCCAGGCCGGCGCAGCCGAGGAACGGCGTCCGGCAGGCCGCCGCGCGAGGGCGCGGCGGAGTCGCTCATTACCGATTTGGCCAGAATGCTGCATGGGGATGATCAGGGCCGCTCGAGACGCCGGCGGGCGCGGGCACGCAGCAGGAGATAGGCAATGAAGGCCAGAACGATGATGCTGATGAGGGACAGCACCACCAGGCCCAGGGGATTGCGCGACAGATGGTAGCGCGTTCCCAGCCACCAGCCGAGCTCGCCCAGGCTGTAATCGTAGCGGGTGACGAGCGTTTCGGCGCGGCCTTCGTCTTTGATCACGGCAAAGCTGCCCTGCAGCTCGGTGGTGACGTTGGTGTCGGTATCGGCCAGTGCCGCCACCGCCTTGCGCAGGTGCGACGGATCTGTGCTGGCCAGCACGACGACGCTGCGCTTGGCGCTCAGCGGTGATTCGAAACCGGCGACCAAGGCCTGGGTTTCCGAGCCCCGGATCACGAGTTCGATCCTGCGGGCCTGATCGGTATCGGCAAAGCGCCGCAGCAGGTTGGGCAGCAGGCCGCCAGGAGGGTTGGCCAGCTCGAAGGTGTTGCCCGAGGCGCTCAGTTGGAACGGCAGCCGATCCACCCAGGTGGATAGCAAGGGCTGGTCGCGGCCCGCCGCCAGGACGAGCAAGTCGTTGCCGGCGAGCTCGCTCGTGTCGGCGCCGGTGCGGACGCGCAACTGCGTGGCCGGATAGCCGGTGATGTTGCCCATATAGCCCATCAATTCGAGAAAGGCCTGCAGGACTTCGGCGTCGGGCTGATTGGGCACCACGACGACGGTTTCGGAAAAATCGGCCATCCTGGTGAACGGAAACCCGCTGTTGGCGAAGGCCCCCAGATTGGGCATTTCGATATAGTGTTTCAGGCCGGAAATATCGAGCATGGAGTCGGGATCGATGGTGCCCTCCACGTTATCCAGGGGGACGGTGCGGCACCACCCCTCCTTGATGTACTCGTAGTAGTACTGAAAACGCAGCTCGGTGTTCGTCGGCAGCTGATACAAGGGGACATGGAACCTGGCATGGCCCACTTCGCTGGGGTCGGTCAGCTTGTCCCGCAGGAAGCGCTCGGCTTCCGACGACGCGGCGCCCGTCGCCGAAGGCAGCGGCATGGCGCGCAGGAACAGATCGCCGACACTGACATTGAGCGACGATTGATCCTGGATGGGGCGCGGGGTGTAGCGGTATTTCAGATCGACGGGTATGCCTTTCTCGCGCCAGCCGAACAGGTCGGGCGGGATGCGCAGCGGTATGCGAACGGCCTCGGGCGTGTAGCCGCGCACGCTGAGATCCTGGTACGGAGTGAGTTCACCGAAAGTGACCGGGCCCGACGAGCTCAGCCAGCGCGGCGCGTCGTAGGGCACGCGCGGCGCCAGATCGGCCAGCCTGGCGATATTGGCGGTGGGGCCGTCGAACACCTGGCTGCCCAGCGCCAGGGCGCGGGCGGCCGTCATGAGGCCGTCGTAATCGGGCGCGACCAGCAGCAGCACCTTGCCATACGGATCGTTGGGATTGTCCATCATCTGGATGGTGGGCGTGCTGACCTCGGGAACCTCCAGCCCGGTGAAGCGATCGCCGCGAACCGCCATCACGATGGCGTTGCCGCGCTCGGGAAGGCTATCGACCCGCACGGGAAACTCGGCTCCCCGGAAGTCCGCCAGACCGCCGAACCACGAGGCCAGCACTCCCGCGGCCTCCCATTTGGGCAGCGCCAGATTGCGGCCGAACACGATCGGCAAGTGCAGCTTGCCGAAGCTGCGCCGGTCGAAGAAGGGCAGCGGCAACAGGCTTAGATCGTTCTCGAGCCTCAAGGGCTGGACGGTGAACTGCAGCGAGCTTTGGTTGTTGACGATGGCCCACAGGCTGGTGTGCATCGGGTCTTCGCATTCGAGCGTGTAATGGCCGATCAATTGCACGTTGGCCCGGTTGAACTCGGAAATCAGGTGGGGCGGGATCGCCACCGTCGCGGTTCGCAGCGTGCCGGCTTCCGCGGTCGGTACGGGCAGGCTGGCAATGGTCTGCTCGTTGATCATGACGTTGAGCTGCGAGATCTCGGGCAGCAGCGCCGGCGAGTACGAATACTCGAGATTGACGCGGGCGTTGGTCACGACTTCATCGGCGCGCACGCTGAAGAGCACGCCATTGCGTCCGTCGACGCCGCGCAAGGCCAGGGGGTAGGCGGCGCCGAGTTCGCGGAACGTCAGGTCGTAGGTGCGCTCTCCGGGACGCGGGACAGGACGGCGCACCGGCTGGGCCGGCGCCGCGGTGGCGGTTACGCCGGCAGCCGGCGCGGCCGGCGCGCCGGGGCCGCCATCGGGCGCCGGAGCCTGGGCATGCGCGGCGGCGCCGAACACGGCCAGGCCAAGAATTGCAAATTGTCCCAACCAATTAACCTTTGCCATGCAGTGCCTCCGGAGGTACGTCTTTGGGTTTGCGTGCTTTCGTGGCACCGAGACCAAGGGTGATGCGAAACAGGTCGTAGCCATAGACGAAGACGAGCCTGAAGCCGCGCAAGCCGATGGTCCCGACTTCGTGCAGGGAACGCAGCGGCGTGTCGCGCACGGCCATGCCCCATTGGTTGGCCCAGATATCGGCGCGGGCGAAGGTCAGGCGCGCGAGTTCGCTTTGTTGTTGCAGATCCAGTTCCTGGAACAGGATGCCCAGCCGGCGTCCCTGGCTGAACACCACCTTGGCCGGAAACGTGGCGGCTTCGGTATCGCGGAACAGCGATACCTGGATGGGCTCGTGCAAGGGAATATCGACGTCGAGAGGGAGTTGCAGTCCCAGGCCGTGGCGCGAGAAGTCGTTGGTAAGGCAGGCTATGGTGCGGCCATTTGGCAGGATCACCGTCGCCCGCAGGCGGGCTGCGACGCGCGGGTCGGCGCGTATCTGCCGGACTTCGGCGGCCACCGCGATGCTGGCGCAGATGATGACGAGGTTGTAGGTCGTCCAGGCCATGTTGATGACCAGGGTGAAGAAGATGTCTTCGTCGACTTCCGGCTGCATCAGCTTGAGGATCCCGAATATCAGCCCCGCCGCATTGAGGACGAAGAACACCAGGTATGGGCGGGCCATGGCCCAGTCGAAGTAGTTCTCGTTGACCAGCCCGCCCTTGGCCGTGACGTTGAACTTGCCCAGCCTGGGGTTAATAAAGGCGATCAGCGTCGGGCGCATGATGTACCAGGCCAGCACGGTTTCGTAGACTTCGTTCCAGAATGAATGCCGGAACTGCCCCTGCACCCGCGAGTTGGTGACGCTGGAATGTAGGATGTGCGGCAAGGCGTAGGCGGCGATCATCAGCGCCGTCGACTGAAACACGTGGGCGTCGAAGAACAGATAGGCCAGCGGGGCAGTGAGGAACACCAGTCGCGGCAGCCCGTAGAAGAAGTGCATCATCGCATTGAGATAGCACAACCGCTGGGCGAGCGAGAGCCCGGGGCCGAACAGCGGGTTATCGATGCGGCAGATCTGCGCCATGCCGCGCGCCCAGCGGATCCGCTGTCCAACGTGGCCCGACAGGCTCTCGGTGGCCAGGCCGGCCGCTTGCGGCAGCGCCAGATAGGCGGTGTTGTAGCCCAGGCGGTTCAGCTTGAGCGCGGTGTGGGCGTCTTCCGTCACGGTTTCGGTGGCCACGCCGCCCACTTCTTCGAGCATCGAGCGCCGCATCAGCGCGCACGAGCCACAAAAGAACGTGGCGTTCCAGAGATCGTTGCCGTCCTGGACCAGGCCATAGAACAGCTCGCCCTCGTTGGGCACCACGCGAAACGTGGCAAGGTTTTTTTCGAACGGGTCGGGCGAGAAGAACACGTGCGGCGTCTGCAGCATCGCCAGTTTGGGATCGCGGAAGAACCAGCCCAGCGTGACCTGCAGAAAGGAGCGGGTGGGGATGTGGTCGCAATCGAAGATGGCCACGAACTCGCCCGAGGTGCGCGCCAGGGCCGCATTGAGATTGCCGGCCTTGGCGTGCTGGTTGTCGGGACGGGTGAGATAGCCCACGCCGACGGATTCGCAGAATTCGCGGAATTCCGGGCGGCGGCCGTCGTCGAGCACCCAGACCTTGAGCTTGTCGCGCGGCCAGTCCATGCCGGTGGCGGTGAACACGGTCTGCTGCACGACTTGCAAGGGCTCGTTATAGGTGGGAATGAAAACGTCGATCGTGGGCCAGTCGCGAGGATCGGCGGGCAGGGGAACGGGTTTGCGCTCCAGCGGCCAGGCCGTTTGGATGTAGCCCAGGAAAAGCACCATGATGGCATACAGCTCGGCGGCCAGCAGGCCATAGCCGAAGACGAAGTCGAGCGTATTCTCGAAGCCCAGTGTGGACGTCAGCCGCCAGTACAGATAGCGGCTGGTGGCGGTCACCGATAAACCCATCATGACCAGCGTAATCAGCCGGCCGCGGTAGCGCCGCACGATCAGCGCCAAGCCGAAGCAAATGGCGGAAAACCAGAACTGTTCGACCAGCTCCAGCGGCGTGACGACGGCCAGCAGGAAGAACAGCAACGCTCCCAGCGCAAGCAGCACCGAGAACGCGCGCGAATGCCAGACGGGCGAGTTGGCCACCTGTTGCACCAGCCGGTCGAGGCGCGATGCGGACCGGGAAGGAGACGGAGCGGACATGCGCGGCCTTACGGGTGGGGCGGCGATTGCCGGAGCGACTCCAGCACCCAATCCGCCGTATGTTGGAAGTCGCTCGTGCCCTGGCAATAGGGGTCGTAATCGAGCACGCTCTGGTTGCAAGCGAGGGCTTCGCTGACAGCCTGATCCTGGTGCAGCAAGCTGACCACGCGATCGCCGAGGCTGGCTTGCATGGAAAGCACGACGTCTCTGGCCAATTGCCGGCTGCGGTTCACCTGGTTGATGATGAAGGCGTGATCGATGAATCCCGAGCGGCCGGCGCAATAGGTTTCGATCAAGCCTTCGATCATGGGCAGAGTCGCGTAAGACGCCGCGTCGGCCAGGGTGACCACCAGCACCAGATGGGCCGCGGTGAGCGCCTGGCGAAGATAGATGGAGGGGCCCGGCGGCGTATCGAGCACGACGATGGCGTCGTCGTTGAGCGCGAGATCGCCCAAATGACGCGCCAACCACGCGGGCTCTTGGGCAAGCACGGTTTCGAAGGTCTCGCGATCGGTCTCGTTGACCATGCCGTAGGGCAGCACGATGACGCCGGAATCGGTGGGCTGGCAGACGCTGAGCAGATCGCTTTCGCCCAGCGTGGCGCGCGACAGGCCGGCCAGCCCGCTGGGATCGAGGCCGAAATGATGGCGCAAGGCATTCTGCGGATCGAGATCGACCGCCAGCACCTGGCGTTGGCGGCGGGCCAGTGCCACGGCAAGATTGGCGCACACCGTGGTTTTCCCGACGCCGCCCTTGGCGGAAACGATGGCAACGACGTTCATCGCCGAGCCAACCGTGCAAACAATGCCGCGAGGCCGCTTTCGGGCGCCGCCGCCGGTTCGGGCGCGACGGCCGGGGCCGGAGGCTCGGACGCTGGCGCTTGGGAGGCGGCTTGGCTCAGGCGCCTTAACGTGCGTTGCACGGAAGTCGGGGACTTGACGGAAGGCGGTTCGGCACGAGGCGTGTTGGCGCCGATCGAGAGCGGTTCGCGGGCCGGCATAGCGCCATCGGCGGACGGAATGGGCGATACCGCGTCCGGAATCCCGGCGCGTCGCACGACGGCCGGGGTGGGCCTCGGTCCGGGAGCCGGGACAGTGCGGGTGACGGCGAGCGCGACGCCGGCAACCGGTGCTGGAGCGGTTGGCGCGCCGGCGGCATCAGGGCCGCGTGACGACGACGGCGCCTGCCGGCGGCCCGGCTCGCCGAAGGGCACGAAGCCGGAAGGCCGTTTCGGGGCGGACGCCTGCGGGGGCGTTGCCGATCCGGGTTCGACATGCGACTGGCGCACCGAACCGAAGCCCAGATAGGGCCGGCGGCGCGATGCCGGCTGCGAAGCCTGCGTCACACCAGGCGGGTGTTCGGCGTGTTCGGGAGAGATCGCGTTGAGCATGGGCCAGCGAGCCCGCGAGTGCGCGGCATCATTCTCGAGCGCGAGTTCGCGATAGCCTTCTGGCTTACCGCCGAACTTGGCAAACAGGTTCTTGATGTCGTTAGCGTTGCTCATCGTTCATCACCTGCGGTAATCGGGGAAAGGGCTGGGTGGCGGGAAGCATCAGGCTCCCAGGCGCAGCGAGACCGAGCCCAGCGGATCGAGGGCGCCGTCGGCACGAACCTGGAGCGTGCTTTGAGGGTCGATGGCGCTGAACCAGTGCTGATAGGCGCCTTCGAGGTAGCCCACCGCCCAACCGGCGTGCTGTTCGCCAAACCCCGCTACCAGCGGCGAGCAATGATGGACGATCTGGAGATGGTCTTCGTGTTCGAAAAGGTCAACCCAGCCCCAATCGACCGCGGCCCAGGCTTCGCGCATGGCGTTGCCGATATCGTCCAGGGTTTCGCAGGGCGGCAGAGCGTGCGCCTCGGCGAACCTGGCCCCGGCGCGTTGCGCGAGCGCGTGGAGTTCGCCGTCGGTGCCCACATTGACGAGTTCGTTGGCCAGATTGTGCAAAAAGGCTTTCCACTGAGGACCGCTACGGCGGTCGCCGAAGTAATTGACGAAGTCTGAGTCCACGGTGCTGGGGTTCCGAAAGGGAGGTGGGAAGGAGACGGCGCGCGGCCACGCGCCGATACCGCCGGTATCGGCCTGGGAGGCGGCAGCAAGCCACGGAGAAGAGGTGTGGCCGACAGGCCACGTTGGCCAGGCGCTGACGACAGGCGAGGGCGCAAGAGACGGCAGTGCGCGAAACGGCGCATGAATAAACGTCCCCGACAAAACAGGCGCCAGGCGGAGCCGCGGGTTTCTGGCCCGTGTTCTTGACGCATGACCTGGCCTTGAACGGCGCGACCTAGGATGTGCAGTGTGCGCCGCAGTTGGGAATCGATTCCAGCAGCCAATGTAACCAATTTCCCATGATCGGACAATCAAGGATGACCGAAGGAGTGCCGAAAGCGCCACGGCCCGCGGGTTTTGCACGGGCTGGCCGGCACCGGGAGCGGGCGGGGCGCCGATCCTTCCATTACAATTTGACGATGGCACTCAAAGTCTTCGATCTCCAGTGTGAAAACGGCCACGTGTTCGAAGGTTGGTTCTCGTCGCACGACGACTTCCACCAGCAGCAACACAACGGCCTGCTCACCTGTCCCCTATGCGATAGCCGCGAGGTCGTGCGGCAAGTCTCGGCCAGCCGTATCCAAACGGGCCCGCGCCAGGAAGAGGCCGCCGCATCCATGGCCTCGGCGCCGCAGTGGCAGGCCGAGTGGATGCGGCGCTTGCGCGAGGCGGTGCGCAGCGCCGATAACGTCGGCGATCAATTCGCGCACGAGGCGCGCCGCATCCACGAAGGCGAGGCGCCCGAGCGCGCGATCCGCGGCACGGCCACGCCGGCCGAGCGCGAGGCGCTGGCGGCCGACGGCATCGCCGCGATCCCGGTACCAGCGATGCTCGACGATGATCACTTGCAATGAGGCCACTCCAGGCTCGTTCGCGCCGCCGGGGCGCGCTTCGCCTCTTATCGACCTGGCGCCGGCCCGGCGCCGTCGCTCATTACGATAATCAGCCATGTCCGCCGCGCAGCTCCTGATCGGTTTCCACGCCGTCACCGCCCGTCTTCGCCACGCGCCTTCGTCGGTGCGGGAGCTTTACTACGACGCCAGCCGGCGCGATCGCCGGCTGCTGACCCTGGTCGACCAAGCCAAGGCCGCCGGTGTCAAAGCCCACGGCGTGGCCGCCGAACGCCTCGATGGCCTGGCGCGCGGCGGCCGCCACCAGGGTGTGCTGGCCCAGGCCGACGCGCTCGATCTCGCCCAGAACATCGACGATATTCTCGACGATCTCACGACCGCGCCGCCGCTGCTGCTGCTGCTCGACGGGGTGACCGATCCGCACAATCTCGGCGCTTGCCTGCGCACGGCCGATGGCGCGGGCGCGCACGCCGTCATGGCGCCACGCGACCGCGCGGTGGGACTCAACACCACCGTGCAACGCGTGGCCTGCGGTGCGGCCGATACCGTGCCGTATCTCACCGTAACCAACCTTGCCCGCACCATGCGCCACCTGCGCGAGCGCGACATCTGGCTGGTGGGCACCGACGACCAGGCGTCCGATACGCTCTACGACGTTGACGCAACCCGCCCCATCGCCTGGGTGCTGGGCGCCGAGGGCGAGGGAATGCGGCGCCTCACGCGCGAAACCTGCGACCAACTGGTGCGCATCCCGATGGCGGGCTCGGTCGAAAGCCTCAATGTCAGCGTCGCCACCGCCGTTTGCCTCTACGAAACCGTACGCCAACGGGCGGCGCGGACAACCTCGAGCTGAACCATGAAAGCCGGAATCACCACCACGCTGCTGCACGCGGATCGCCGCCAGCCCATCGAGCACGGCGCGGTGCACAAGCCCATGCATGTGTCGGCCGCCTATCGCTACGACAACGTCAACGATCTCGTGGCGGTGTTCCAGGGCACTCGCTCGGGTTTTTCCTATGCCCGCCAAGGCACCCCGACCACCGCCGCACTCGAGAACAAGATCACCCTGCTCGAAGACGGCCTGGGCACCGTGAGCTTCGCCACCGGCATGGCCGCGCTAGCCGGGATTTTTACCACCCTGCTGCGCGCGGGCGACCACGTCGTCAGCAGCCAATACATTTTTGGCAACACCAATAGCCTGTTCGGCACGCTGCAGGCGCTGGGCGTATCGGTCAGCATGGTCGACGCCACCGATGCCGGGGCCGTGGCCGCGGCGCTGCGGCCCGAAACCCGCCTGGTATTCGTCGAGACCATCGCCAATCCCGGCGTGCAGGTGGCCGACCTCTCAGGCATTGGCGAACTCTGCGCCGAGCACGGCTTGCTGTATGTGGTGGACAACACCCTCACCACGCCCTACCTCTTCCAACCCAAGCGGGTGGGGGCGGGCCTGGTCGTGAACTCCCTCACCAAGTACATCGGCGGCCATGGCAATGCCCTGGGAGGCGCGGTCACCGACGTCGGCGGTTTCGATTGGCGGCGCTATCCCAACATCCACGACATCTACCGCAATGGCAACCCGGCTTCCTGGGGATTGACGCAAATCCGCAAAAAAGGCTTGCGCGACCAGGGCGCCACACTCTCCTCGGAAGCGGCGCACCGTATCGCGGTGGGCGCCGAAACCCTGGCCCTGCGCATGGAGCGGGCCTGCCACAATGCGCTTGGCCTGGCGCGCTGGCTGGCCCAGCGGCCAGAGGTGGCGCGCGTCAATTACCCCGGGCTGGCCTCGCATACCGAACACCGGCGCGCCACCTCCTGCTTTCGCGCCGGGGGGCCGCGGGGCGAGCCCCGCTATGGCGCCCTGCTCAGCTTCGAATTGCGCCAGGGGCTGGATTGCCTGGCGCTGCTCAACCACTTGCAAGTGGTCATCCTCTCGACCCATCTGGGCGACACCCGCACCCTGGCGCTGCCCGCCGCCCACACCATTTACTACGAGATGGGGCCCGAGCGGCGCGCACAAATGGGCGTTGCCGACAGTCTGGTCCGCGTCTCCGTTGGTATCGAGGACACCGCCGATCTGATCGACGATTTCGAACAGGCATTGATGAAGATTCAGTCGGATGCGGGCGCATGAACTTCGGTAGCGACAACATGGTGGGCGCTTCCGCGCCAATATTGGATGCCATCATCGAGGCCAACCACGGCGCGCTGGCATCCTACGGCGGCGATCCCTGGTGCGCCGAGGCCACCAGGCGGATCGCCGAGGCTTTCGAATGCGAGGTCGAGGTGTTCTTCGTCGCCTCCGGCACGGTGGCCAACTCGCTGGCGCTCTCGGCCCTGGTGCCGCCGTGGGGCGCCGTCTATGCCCAGGCCGATGCGCATATCCTCAACGAAGAATCCACGGCTCCGGAGCTGTTCACCGGCGGGGCCCGCATGATCGGGCTGCCGCCGCATCATGGCAAGCTCGAGCCCGATACCCTCGACGAGGCACTGTCGCGCCCGCGGCATCCGCCGCATCGCCCGCTGCCCGCCGCCTTCAGCCTCACGCAATGCAATGAGCGCGGCCGGGTGTTCGGCGTTGCCGAGGTCGCCGCGCTGTGTGCCGTGGCGCGGCGCCATGGCCTCAAGGTCCACATGGATGGCGCCCGCTTTGCCAATGCGGTGGCAAGCCTGGGTTGCGCGCCGGCCGACATCACATGGCGCGCGGGCGTCGATGTGCTGACGCTGGGCGCCTCCAAGAACGGCGGCCTGATGGCCGAGGCGGTGGTGTTCTTCGATCGCGAGCTGGCCGGCGATTTCGCCTGGCGCATCAAGCGCGCGGGGCAAACCGCCGCCAAGGGCCGGTTCTTCGGCGCCCAGTTCGTCGGCTGGCTGCGCGACGGGCACTGGCTGGAGCTCGCCCGCCATGCCAACGCCATGGCCGCACGCCTGGCCCAAGGCATCGCGGCGGCGCCCGGCGCGCGTTTGGCCTGGCCTTGCGAAGCCAACGAAGTCTTTGCGCTGTTGCCCCGTAAGCGCGCCGAAGCCTTATGGGCGGCGGGGGCGGTGTTCTACGAATGGGTACAACCCAACGCCGAAGGCGACCCCGAAGCGGGCGCCGGCACCCTCCTGGCCAGGCTGGTCACGTCCTTCCTCACCGACACCGCCGAAGTCGATCGTTTCATCCATTTGCTTAACCAGGAGTAGCAGCATGCCATACGCTATTCAGTTACAGGAACACGGCGGACCCGAAGTCCTGCGCTGGACGGAGCTGGCCACTCCGGCACCGGCCGCGCACCAGGTGGTGGTGCGCAACCGGGCGGTCGGTCTCAATTTCATCGATGTGTATTACCGTACCGGCCTCTATCCGCATCCACTGCCGCACGGCCTCGGGTTGGAAGGGGCCGGCGAAGTGATCGCGGTCGGCGGCGAAGTGCGCCATTTGGCGGTGGGTGACCGCGTGGCCTACGCCATGGGCGGTTTGGGCGCTTATGCCGAGGAACATTGCCTCGAGGCGCGCAATGTATTTCGCCTGCCCGACGATGTCGGCTTCGACGACGGCGCGGCGCTCGCGCTCAAGGGCCTGACCGTGCGCTACCTGCTGCGCAAAACCTACCCCGTCGAGGCCGGGCAGACCATCCTGTTCCATGCGGCGGCCGGCGGCGTGGGCCTGATCGCCTGTCAATGGGCCAAAGCCCTGGGGGCCAAACTGATCGGCACAGTGTCGAATGCCCGCAAGGCCGAGCTGGCGCTGGCCAACGGCGCCTGGGCGGTCATCGATACCTCCCGCGAGGACATCGCCGGCCGCGTGCGCGAACTCACCGACGGCGCCATGGTACCAGTGGTATACGACAGCGTAGGCCGCGACACCTGGGAAGCTTCCCTGGATTGCCTGCAGCCGCGAGGCCTGATGGTGAGCTTCGGCAACGCCTCTGGCCCCGTCACCGGCGTCAACCTGGGCATCCTGGCCAGCAAAGGTTCGCTCTATGTCACGCGGCCCACGCTGGCCAGCTACATGCTCACGCCCGAGATGGCTGCCGAAGCCGCCGACGATCTATTTTCGCGGGTCCGGGCGGGCGACGTCAAGGCGTCGATCGACCAGCGCTACGCGCTGCGCGATGCGGCCGAGGCGCACCGCGCGCTGGAGGCGCGCAAAACAACCGGATCCACCGTGTTCGTGCTGGACTAACGTCGCCCCCCGGCAGCCCGGGCGGCAGCCGCCTTGCCGGCAGGCCGCGGGGCGCCGCCGCTGGTTCAGCGTCCCCGCTTCGGCGCGTCGCGCCGGGCGCCGGATACGCTTTACAGATACCAGATCAGGGCCACCACCGCGACGATCAGCAGGATGCGTACGAGTTGGTACACGGTGCGGTTCCAGGCCTTGAGCCGCCGACGGTACTGGCCCAGCTGCCACGAGATCCGGAAAGCCTTGTTCACCCAGCCGGTTTGGTCGCCGCTATCGTTGGGCGAGCTCGCGGCGGTCATGAACGTGCGTGAAAACCACCGATTGAAGCGGCTGGCCCAGCCGTAGCGCAACGGCCGCTCGATATCGCAAAACAATATGGTGCGGGTCTGGCCGGTGGTGTTCTCGGCCCAGTGGATATAAGTCTCGTCGAAGATCACGCTCTGGCCGTCGCGCCAGCTGTAGCGCTCGCCGTCCACCTCGATGAAGCAGCCGTCGTCGTTGGGCGTATCCAGGCCCAGGTGGTAGCGGAGCGAACCCGCGAAAGGATCGCGATGCGGATTGAGCTTGGCGCCCGGCGGCAGCACGGCGAACATCGCGGCTTTCACCTCGGGGATGCCACGCAGCAGCCTGACGGTTTGGGGGCAGAACTCGGCCGCCGAGGGGTGCTGGGCGTCGTACCACTTGAGATAAAAGCGCTTCCAGCCGGTCTTGAAGAAAGAATTGAAGCCCGCGTCGTTGTTCTGCTCGGCGGCCTTGATGCGCTGGGCTTCTGCCAGCGCGCGGGCTTCGTCGCGGATGATTTCCCAGTTGTCGTCCAGGATCCGCAGACCGGGAAACGGCGCCGCGTCGATGAAAGGACGCGACGGAACGGCCGAAAACCCATACATGAACACATTGACCGGCGCCAGCGCCGCCGAGTGGTTGACCACCGTGCGAAAGAAGCTGGCGCGGACGCGGCCGCGAAAATACACCACGGTGATGGCGCCAAGCCAAAGAAAGATGATGGCCCATTTCATGGCGGGTCCTGTACAAAATGCGGATCGGGGCAAATTGAACGAAACGGCGGACCCGCCAGCGCCCGAAGGACCGGTCCGCCGCGTGAAAGCGCGCGCCGCCTCAGGCCTGCGTATCGACCTCGTGATGATAGCGGGTCACGCGCTCGACCTCGTTGCGGGAGCCCAGTATGACGCTGACGCGTTCATGCAACTGGCCCGGCTGGATCTCGAGGATGCGGCCCAGGCCATTGGTGGCGGCGCCGCCCGCCTGCTCGACGAGGAAAGCCATGGGATTGGCCTCGTACATCAGGCGCAGCTTGCCGGGACGTTCCGGCTCGCGGGCGTCCCATGGATAAAGGAAAATGCCGCCCCGGCACAGGATGCGATGGACGTCGGCCACCATCGAGGCGATCCAGCGCATGTTGAAGTTACGCTCGCGCTCTCCCGCCTTACCCGCCAGGCACTCGTCGATGTAGCGCCGCACCGGCGGCGCCCAATGCCGCAGATTGGAAGCGTTGATGGCGAATTCGCTGGTGTCGGCCGGAATCTGGATGTTTTCGTGGGTCAGCATCCAGCTGCCGGTTTCGCGGTCGAGGGTGAAGCCGAACGTGCCGGTGCCCACGGTGAGCACGAGCACGGTCTGGGGCCCGTAGACAGCATAGCCGGCGGCCACCTGTGCCGTGCCCGGCTGGAGGAAGTCCGCTTCGGTGATGTCGCGGCCGGCACTGTCGGTGGGCGCGCGCAGCACCGAGAAAATCGTGCCGATCGACACGTTGACGTCGATGTTGGAAGAGCCGTCGAGCGGATCGAACAACAGCAGGTAGCCGCCGCGGGGGTAGGCATGGGGAATGGGATAAACCGAGTCCATCTCTTCGGACGCCATGGCGGCCAGGTTGCCACCCCATTCGTTGGCTTCGAGCAGGATCTCGTTGGACAGGACATCGAGCTTCTTTTGCACTTCGCCTTGTACGTTGGAGCTCTCGAGATTGCCCAGGACATTGCCCAAGGCGCCTTTGCCGACATGGTGGCCGATGGTCTTGCAGGCGCGGGCCACGACTTCAATCAGCAGGCGCACGTCGGCGGGCAAGGCGTTCTCGAGCCTTTGCTGCTCGATCAGGAACTGGGTCAGGGTCTTGAGTTTCACGCGGAGATCTCCAGGGCTTTGGCGACGATTTCGGTGACGTTGCGCGACAGGCCGGGATGGGCCCTGACGGCGATCAGGGCGGCTTCCATGGCCTGGCGCCAGGGCGCATCGTAACGTTGGAATTGTTCGAGCGCTCGCGCCAGCCGCGCGGCGATCTCGGGGTTGATGGCATCGAGCGCGAGCACCTGCTCTTGCCAGAAGGCGTATCCCTGGCCATCGGCCTGGTGAAAGCCCTGCGGCTGGTTGAGGCAGAACTGGAACACCAGCGCCCGGACGCGATTGGGATTGCGCAGTGTAAAGGCCGGATGCGCCATCAGCGCGCGGATGTCGTCCACGCCGGTGCCCAGCGCCGTGGCCTGCAGCGCGAACCACTTGTCGACCACCAGGGGATCGTCGTGCCAACGCTTGTAGAAATGCGCCAGCGCCGCGCCGGTGGCGGATTCGCCGCGGGCGTATGACAACATCGCGCCCAAGGCGGCCACGCGCTCGGTCATGTTGCCGGCATGCTGATAGAGTTCGGCGGCGGCTTGACGCGCTTCGTCATCTTCATTGCCCGCCAGCCAATAGCCCAGGGCCAGATGACGCAGATCGCGGCGGCCGGCGGCCAGCGGATCGGGCGAATACGGCCCTGCGACGGCTTCGCGCAGGAAGGTTTCGCGCCAGGCCCCCGCCAGCTCCCGGCCCAGCAGCGCACGCAGGTATTCCCGCGCCTGAGCCAGCGCCTGGGGCTGAATGGGCGATTGGCGCTCGGCCAGCAAGCGCTCGCTGGGCAGCGCCAGCGCCCGCGCCCGCCAGGCCGGATCCACCGCGCCGTCGGCGAGTACCGCGCGCCAGGCCTCGATCACCGCGCCGCTGGAGGGCGGCGCTTCATTCTTGGCGAAGGCGGTGGCCAACGCCAGCAAATGGCGCGTCGCCAGTTCCTGGCCGGCCTCCCAGCGGGCGAAGGCATTGCCATCGTGCGCCAGCAGCAGGGCGAGGTCGCGGTCGGTGTAATCGTAGGCCACGCGCACAGGCGCGGAGAAGTCGCGCAGCAGCGACGGGACGGGCGGGTGGTCGATGTCGCTGAAGACCCATTGGGCTTCTTCGCTGGTGAGCTCGAGCAGCAGCGTATCGGTGGGCGGCTCGTTGCTGCCTTCGAGGCGCAGCGGTACGGGCTGCCCGCTGGGCGAGACCATTCCGATGGCGAAGGGAATATGCAGCGCCGGTTTGAGGAGGGAGGCAGCGGCCAGTCGCTCGACACCCACCGGCGGATTGCGCTGCGACAGGGTGACGGTGCAACGACGGCTAGCGGCGTCGTGGTGCAGGGTCACGCTCACACGCGGCGTGCCGGCCTGGCGATACCACTCACGAAAGCGGTTGAGGTCGCGGCCCGGGTTCTGGCCGACATAGACGCTCTCCATGGCCGCGACGAAGTCGTCGCAGGTGACGGCCTGGCCGTCGTGGCGGCGGAAATACTCGGCCATGCCGGCCTGGAAGCCGGCCTCGCCCAGCAGCGTGTGCTGCATGCGGATGACCTCGGCGCCTTTTTCGTACACCGTGGCGGTATAGAAGTTGCCGATCTCCTGGTAGTTCTCAGGCCGGATGGGATGGGCCATGGGGCCGGCATCTTCGGGAAACTGCGCGGCGCGCAAAGCCTGCACATCGTCGATCCGCTTGACGGCGCGGGCGCTGGCCTGGGCGCGCTCCAGCGCCGGCCCCTCGAGCCTGCCGGCCTCGGCCAGCGCGGCCGCCATCATGTCGGCGGTGAATTCCTGGTCGCGGAAGACGGTGAGGCCTTCTTTCAGGCTGAGCTGGAACCAGTCGCGGCAGGTCACGCGGTTGCCCGTCCAGTTATGGAAATACTCGTGGCCGATCACGGCCTCGATAGCCCGGTAGTTGGCGTCGGTGGCGGTGTCGGGATCGGCCAGCACGTAGGCCGCGTTGAAGATGTTGAGGCCTTTGTTTTCCATCGCCCCCATATTGAAGTCGCGCACTGCGACGATCATGAAGCGATCGAGGTCGAGCTCGAGATCGAAGCGTTGTTCGTCCCAGCGCAGCGAGCGCTCGAGGCAGGCCAGCGCCCATTCGGTTTTATCTTCGTTGCCCGGGTCGCAATACACTTGCAGAAGCACTGGCCGGCCTGAACGCGTGGCCACGGTTTTTTCGCGCACGCCCAGCTTGCCCGCCACCAGGGCGAACAAGTAGCTGGGTTTGGGAAAGGGATCATGCCAGCGCGCCTGCAGCCGGCCGTCGGGCAAGCGGGTTTGTTCCTGCAGATTGCCGTTGGAGAGCAGGATGGGGTAGCGCTTGGCGTCGGCCCGCAAGGTGACGGTATACACGCTCATCACGTCCGGGCGATCGGGGAACCAGGCGATGCGCCGGAAGCCCTCGGCCTCGCATTGGGTGAAGAAGACGTCGTTGGAGACGTAAAGCCCCATCAGCGTGGTGTTCTCGGCGGGATGGCAATGGCTGGTGATCTCGACCACGGCCCGGGCCGGCAGGCCCTGCAGAACAAGGAAGCCTCCTTCGATCCGCTGGCGCTCGGTGGGCCAGGGCTGGCCGTCGACCCTGACCTCGAGCAGCTCCAGCGCCTCGCCGTTCAGCCGCAGTGCGCTGGTATCCGCGGCATCGCGGCGGCGGATTTGGTAGCGCGCCAGGACTCGCGTGGTGGCGGGATCGAGATCGAACTCCAGCTCCACCCGATCGATGTGAAAGGGGTAGGGAAGGTAGTCGTGGCGATGAATCGTAACGGGTGTATCAGTGCGCATGGCGAACCTGGATGGCGTAATCTTGTCATTCTACCGGGAGCGTGCAATCGCCCGATATCGTATCGGACAGCGCTCTTGGCATGGAGTTGCGATCATGGCTAAGACCCGGGAGTTTCGAACCCGGCGCTGGCTGGGCTGGATGGGCGTGCTGGCGCTGGCGGGAGTTCTCAATGGTTGCGCGGTAACCCCGCCCGCCTTTCAGGCAAGCGTCACGACGTTGGCCGAGCCTTTGCCGCCGATTCCGTCGCGCGGAGTGTATCGCTTTGCCGAGGTACCGCCTGCCGAAGCCGGCCAGCTTGAATACCGTACCGTGCGCGATGCCCTGCGCATCGGCTTGTCGCATGTGGGGCTCACGCTCGAATCCGAGACCAGCGGCCCGGCCAATCTGATCGTCGGTTTCGATTATCGCACCACGTCGTTTCAAAGCTGGGCCGAAGCCGCCGTGCAGCCGCCGTTCGGCATGTGGCCTTATTATCCTTATCCCTACATGGGGTACTATGGCCCGGGGTGGGGATTCGGCATGATGGCCGCGCCGATGTACCAAACCATACCGGTGGAAGGCTGGCGCTATACGCTGGAGCTCTCGATCCGCGAACGCCGCCAACCCGACCGGGAGATCTACCATGTGCAGGCCGTGCACGAAAACCTGCGCGAGAATCGCTACGAAGTGTTGCCGCTGTTGGTGGAGGCGGCCCTGGAGGGCTATCCACAGGTCGGCAACCACACGCGTACCGTCAGGCTGCCGCAACCGCGATAGCACACAGGGGCACTGTGCCGCGGCGCGGCCGGCGGCTGCGCCCGGCGCCGCCGGCTGGCGGCCGGTGCGGCGGCGAGCCGCGCGCTTTACTTGACGCGGTTACGGTACTCGTTGGTGCGGGTATCGATTTCGATCTTGTCGCCGATTTCGCAAAACAGAGGCACCGCGACTTCGAAGCCACTGTTGATCTTGGCGGGCTTGAGCACCTTGCCCGAGGTATCGCCGCGCACGGCGGGTTCGGTGTAGGTGATCTCGCGCACCACGCTGTTGGGCATCTCGACCGAAATGGCGCGGCCTTCGTAGAACACCACCTCGACTTCCATGCCTTCTTCGAGGTAGTTCAAGGCGTCGCCCATGCTGTCGGCTTCGACTTCGTATTGGTTGTATTCGCCGTCCATGAACACGTACATCGGATCGGCAAAGTACGAGTAGGTGCATTCGCGGCGCTCGAGCACGAGGACTTCGAACTTTTCGTCGGCCTTGAATACGGTTTCGGAGCCGGATCCCGTGAGCAAGTTCTTGAACTTGAGTTTGACCACGGCGGCGTTGCGCCCGGATTTGTTGTACTCGGCTTTTTGCACCACGAGCGGCTCGGTGCCGACCATGATGACGTTACCGACGCGGAGTTCCTGAGCAGTCTTCACGAAGTAAGTATCCCGATGAGAAAATGGCAAGGTAATGCAGCCCATTATTCTAACGCGAGAGCCCGGGCCTGGGCGCCGCTACTCGCCTGGCGGCCAGGCAAGAATGGTCTCGGCCAGCTCCGGCAAGGCATGCAATCCTCCGCTCCAGGCCTGGGCCCAATGTCGCCAGTCTTGCCATGATGCCGTGCCGGAAGCGAGGGTCCAAGCGCCTGTCGCCGCCGTATCCGCCGGCGCCGCGTTCCAGCGCCGATGCAGCTCGGCAAGGTCCGGAGGCGGCCCGGCCTTGGCCAGCCAGGCTTCGAGCTTGGTTTGGTGCGCCCCGTCGGCTTGCGGATAGATGTGCCAGAGCAGGGGGCGCCCGGCCAATTGAGCCCGCACGAAGGAGTCTTCGCCTCGCACCAGGTTCAGATCGGCCGACCAAAGCACGCGATCGTAGTCGGGCTGACCCAGAAAGGGAATGCGCTGCAGGACGATGGCGGCATCGCCGGGCCAGGCGGGCCCGGGGTCGGCGCCCGCGGCGAGCAGCACCAGCCACGGCTCGCCACGCCGGGAGAGGAAGCCCAGCAGTTCTTGCAGCGGCGCATGCGGGTAGCAGAACACGCTGAGCAGGCGCCGGCGGCCAAGGCAAATCTCCGCGGCCAGCGTGCCGGCAACGCCCAGGGCCCGCAGAAAAGCCTCCTGACGGTCGGGATCGGCCTGCCAGGCGTCGCGTTGCGCCAGCAGACCCGACTCGCGCAGCAGGCCGCCGGTACGCGCCGTGAAACCGGGAAATAGAAAGCGCTTGACCATGCCGCCCGGCTGGGGCGACGGCAGGCCGTGGCAGGACTCTACCCAATCCTCGGCACTGAGGTATTCGAGATTGATCCATGTGTGTCCGGGCCCGAGACGGCCGCGAAAAGCGGCTGGCAGCTCGCAGGCGAAGGCTTCGATCACGCAAGGGGCGGGCTCGGGCCAGGCCGTCTCGGCGTCGTTCCAGAGCCGTACGTCGATGCCGGCGACGCTCTGGCGCGACAAGCCGGGAACGACCGCCGGCTCCAGGCGGGCAAAGGCCCGGAGATCGTCGACCCAGAGGCGGGTAGGGCGGCCGAGTTCGAGGCTCAGGCGCCGGGCCAGGCGCCAGCACACGCCGATGTCGCCATAGTTGTCGATCACCCGGCAGAACAGATCGACCGCGGGCGGACCATTCGGGCGAATCGTCGGCCCCGTCATGGGCTGATCCCGCTTGGCTTCGCCCTGACGGGCGATGCCGGCGCTTGGATGCGTGGTGAGTCGCTCCGGCCTGGCGGCCGGTGCGGCTCCGCCACCGTTCGGGCGGGCCTTTGGCCCTATCGTGGACTGATCCCGCTTGGCTTCGCCCTGACGGGCGATGCCGGCGCTTGGATGCGTGGTCACGAACGGCGGCGTTTTTTGTATTGCTGCTTGCCCATCAGGATCTCGAGGGCCTTGGGGTCGTCCTGGAGGGGCTTGCGGTGCTCGGCGAGCACGGCCATGCCGCGCTGCACCGCGGGCCGCGCGCCGATGGTTTCGAACCAGCGCTTGACGTTGGGGAACTGCTTGAGATTGATGCCTTGCCGCTCGTGCCCGGCGAACCACGGCCACACCGCGATGTCGGCTATCGAATAGCGCCGGCCCGCGAGGTATTCGCGGTTGGCCAGCTGTTGGTCGACCACGCCATACAGGCGCTTGGCCTCGTTGGTGTAGCGGTCGATGGCGTAGGGCAGCTTCTCGGGGGCGTAAACGCGAAAATGATGGTTTTGACCCAACATTGGCCCGACACCGCCCATCTGGAACATCAGCCACTGCAGCACGGTGAACTTGTCGGCTTCGCTGGTGCCCAGCAGCTTGCCGGCCTTGCTGGCCAGATAGATCAGGATCGCGCCGGACTCGAACACGCCGTAAGGCTTGCCGCCGGGGCCGTTGGGATCGAGGATCGCGGGAATCTTGCTGTTGGGGCTGATGGCGAGAAACTCGGGTTTGAACTGGTCGCCAGCGCCGATGTTCACGGCGTGGACCTCGTAGGGCAACTTCAGTTCTTCCAGGACGATGTGAACCTTCTGCCCGTTTGGCGTGGGCCAGGAGTACAACTGGATGGGCTGGGTGGCAGCCTTGCGGGTGGTAGCCATGGCGGATTCCGAAAATGAAAAAAAAGCGCCCCGAAGGGCGCCAAGTAGTGTAACCGCATGCGCAGAGCGGGCGGCCCGAAATATCGGTATTAATTAGTAAGGTCCCTGGCTGCGGTGCACCTTGACGTGATCTTTGAAGGTGGCCGCCAGGCTTTCGGTGGCCCGCGCCAGCAACGCGCCGTCGAGGCCCACGGCGACGAAGACGGCTCCGTTGTCGAGCCAGCGCCGGCACAGCGCGGGATCCGAATGCAGAATCCCGGGCGCCTTGCCGGCCTTGAGGATGCGCGCGATGGCGTCGTCGATGGCGACCTGCACCTCGGGATGGCCCGGGTTGCCCATGTGGCCCATGGTGGCCGACAGATCCGCCGGACCGATGAATACCCCATCGACGCCGTCCACGGCGGCGATCTCCTCGATGTTGGCCAGGGCCTCGGGGGTTTCGACCTGCACCATCACGCACATTTCGTCGTTGGCGCGCTGCAGATAGTTGGGAATGCGGTTCCAGCGCGACGCCCGCGCGCCGGCGCTGCCAATACCGCGAAAGCCCAGCGGCGGGTAGCGGGTGGCGGCCACCGCCCGGCGGGCTTCGTCGGCATCCTGCACCATGGGCACCAGCAGGTTCTGCACGCCGACGTCGAGCAATTGCTTGATCAGCACGGCGTCGTTCCAGGGCGCACGCACGACCGTCGACACGGGGTAGGGCGCCGCGGCCTGCAATTGTTCGAGCACCGTGACCAGCGTGTTTGGCGAATGTTCGCAGTCGATCAGCATCCAGTCGAAACCGGCGCCGGCGCAGATCTCGGTGGTGTAGCCATTGGCCAGCACCAGCCACAGGCCGATCTGGGGCCGGCGCTCGAGCAGCGCCTGTTTGTAGGAATTTTTGAGCAGATCCATGGATTATTCGAAATGGCAGCTGACCACGCCCATCGGGCCGTAGTCGACGTTGAAGGTGTCGCCCGAGCGGGCGGCCACCGGACGAGTGAAGGAGCCGCCCAGGATCACCTGGCCGGCCTCCAGGGTGACATCATACGGCGCAAGCTTGTTGGCCAGCCACACCACGCCATTGACCGGATGATTGAGCACGCCGGCGGCCACGCCGGTTTCCTCGATCACGGCGTTGCGCGACATGATGGCGCTGACCCAGCGCCAATCGAAGTCGCCGATGCGAGCCGGGCGGCCGCCCATGACCACGCCGGCATTGGCGGCATTGTCGGAGATGGTGTCGAACACCTTGCGGGTGCGTCCGGTCTCGGGGTCCACCGACTGCGAGCGGGCGTCGATGATTTCGAGCGCCGGCACCACGTAGTCGACGGCGTCGTACACGTCGAACAGGGTGACGCCAGGCCCCTTGAGCGGCTTGCCGAGAATGAAGGCCAGTTCGACTTCGACGCGCGGCACGATGAAGCGGCCCTTGGGTATCACGCCGCCGTCGTGGAAGAACATATCGTCGAGCAGGGTGCCGTAGTCGGGCTCGTCGATGTTCGACGACTGCTGCATGGCGCGCGAGGTAAGGCCGATCTTGTGGCCCTTGATCGTGCGGCCTTCGGCCAGCTTCATGGCCACCCATTCGCGCTGCACGGCGTAGGCGTCTTCGATCGTGATCTCGGGATGATCGAGCGACACCTGCCGGATCTGCTTGCGCTCGCGTTCGGCGCGGTGCAGGCCGGCGGCAATGGATTTGATGGTATCGGGAGCAAGCATCAGCGGCCTCGCGCCAGGTAGTCGGCTTCGGAAATGATGGTATTGACCAAGCGGCCCACGCCTTCCACCTCGGTGACGATCTCGTCGCCCGGACGGGTATCGACGATGCCGTCGGGTGTGCCGGTGAGGATGATGTCGCCGGGCTGGAGCGTCATGAAGCTGCTGAAGTACTCGATGAGGGCCGGAATGCCGAACACCATGTCGCGGGTGTTGCCTTCCTGGGTGACCTTGCCGTTGACGGTGGTGCGCAGCTTCAGGTTCATCGGGTCGGCGATATCGTCGCGGTCGACGAACCAGGGGCCCAGCGGCGTGCAGGTGTCGCGGCTTTTCACGCGCAGGTTGGGGCGATACCAGTTTTCGAGGTAGTCGCGCAGGGCGTAGTCGTTGGCCACCGTGTAGCCCGCGACGTAGTCGTAGGCATCGGCGGCGCGCACGTTGCGCGCGGTGGCGCCGATCACCGCCACCAGCTCGCACTCATAGTGCATGTAGGTGACGTCGTCGGGGCGCATGGTGTGCTGTTTGTGGCCGATGAAGGTATTGGCGGCCTTGAGAAAGCCCAGCGGTTCTTCCGGCGCCTTGAAGGCGAGTTCCTTCGCGTGGTCGGCGTAGTTGATCGCCAGGGTGAATACCGTGCGCGGTTCGATCGGCGGCAGCCAGGTGACGTCGTCCTGGGCCACCAGGCGGCCATCGGCCAGGCGCAATTGATGGCCTTCGGCCTCGGTGGCCAGAAAAGTTTGGTCCTGGTAGCGGACACGGGCGTGTTTCATGCGGATCCTCTCGGGGTGTGCCCGGCCGACGCCAAGGCGGCGCGGCCGGGGCGGCGCCGTCAGGCGGCCACCAGGGTATTGACGAGTTCGCCCAGGCCATCGGCCTGGATGCGGTAGCTTTGGCCGGCGCGCGCGAGCGGCGGGTTGGCCGGGATACCCAGCAATAGCAGATCGCCGGGATGCAGGCTCATGAACTCGGTGACGTCGGCAAGCGCCTGGCGTACCGGGCGCACCCGGCCGGCCGTGGTGGTTTGCCAGGCGGCGGCGCCATCGACGCTGACCGAGATCGTCAGGGCATCGGGATCGGCAATGCGCTCGCGCGCCGCCAGTTCGCCGATCGGGCAAAAGCCGTCGCGGCATTTTTGTTTGATCGCCGGCCGGTAGAACATCGCGTGCGGCACGGTGAGGTCGGCCACCAGGCGATAGCCGGCGACATACTCAAGCGCTTCGTCGACCTTGACTCGCGTGGCCGTACGGCCGATCTCGATGCCCAAGCAGGCGCCGATCTGTACTTCGGACACGTCGGCCGGCAACACGATGGCCTCGCCGCCACGCGCGTAGGTATTGGCCGGCTTGATGTACAACACGGGCGCCTTGGGCGGCGCCTTGTAGGGCGGCTGATTCACCTGATCGCCCAGCGCGGGAAGGGCGGCGGGATCATTGAGCAGCAGGCCGACGACGGTGCGCGGCCAGCCAGCGGCGCGCGCCTGCGCCAGACTGGCGAAATCCTGGATCTGAGGCATGGGTTCTCCTGTGGCGGCGCTCAGGCGCCGGCCTGGCCGCCGCGGCGGGCGGCCAGGTATTCGCGGTAGTTGTTGTGCTTGTAGTTAAGGACGGGGTCGGCCTCTTCCAGTTGCAGCGACAGGCCCAGCGGACGGCTGGACATGAGTTCGGCGGTGGCGGCGCGCAGCGCGTCGAAGGTACGTGTGGCGCAGGCTTCGCGCTCGGCCAGCGGCCTGCCGTGGCCTACCTTGAGCACGACATGAATGAAAGTGTTATCGGGATGGCCGTCGGCAATGAGGTAGCGCTGCACGGGTACCGCGCGGGTTCTGGCGCCAGCCAGGGGAAAGACCGTGCCGTCGCCAATGGCAGCGTCCTGCACGGTCTGCATCAGCGGCTCGAGCTGAAGGTCGGGTTCGAGGTTGGCGGAGTATTCGATCCAGATGTGGGGCATGAAGAATCCTCTGGAGGCGTCGGATGCGCGACAATGAAGATATGCACGGCGGCTGGCCGGCGCGAAGTTGTTATCATGTTAATGATATACCGGGAGCCCCGCCGGCGGCAATCCGAATCCATGCGCGCCAGGCCTTGACACGGCTCTGGAAACCCGAGATCATTAACGAGTTAATGAATTGCGGCGAGGGTAGGCAAGCCATACCTTCCCGTCGATTAAACCGCATGGCCGCACATGGCCACCCTCAGGAGTCTACACGTGACGATCAAACACTGGATCAATGGGCAGCAGGTGGATAGCGCCGAGCGCTTCACCACCTGGAACCCCGCCACCGGCGAGGCGATCGCCGAGGTCGCCGCCGGCGGCGCCAAAGAAATCGACGCCGCGGTGGCCGCGGCGAAAGATGCCTTCCCGAAGTGGGCGGCAACCCCCGCCAAAGAGCGCGCCCGCCTCATGCGCAAGCTGGCCGAGCTGATCGACCAGAACGTTCCCATGCTCGCCGAGCTTGAAACCCAGGATACCGGTCTGCCCATTTCGCAAACCAGCAAGCAGCTGATCCCGCGGGCCTCGGAGAACTTCAATTTCTTTGCCGAAGTCTGCACCCGCATGAACGGCCACACCTATCCGGTGGACGACCAGATGCTCAACTACACCCTGTACCAGCCGGTCGGGGTGTGCGCGCTGGTGTCGCCCTGGAACGTGCCGTTCATGACGGCCACCTGGAAAACCGCCCCCTGCCTGGCCCTGGGCAACACGGCGGTGCTCAAGATGTCCGAGCTCTCGCCGCTCACCGCCGACCAGCTGGGCCGGCTGGCGCTCGAGGCTGGCATCCCTCCGGGCGTGCTCAACGTGGTGCAGGGCTATGGCGCCGATGCCGGCGACGCCCTGGTGCGCCACCCCGACGTGCGCGCCATCTCCTTTACCGGCGGCACCGTTACCGGTAAAAAGATCATGGCCAATGCGGGTGGCATCAAGAAGTTTTCCATGGAACTGGGCGGCAAGTCGCCGGTGCTGGTGTTCGAAGACGCCGACCTCGATCGCGCCCTGGACGCGGCGCTGTTCACCATTTTCTCGCTCAATGGCGAACGCTGCACCGCCGGCTCGCGCATTTTCGTGCAGGAGTCGGTGTACGACAAATTCGTCAAAGAGTTCGCCGAACGCGCCAACCGCCTGATCGTGGGCGATCCCACCGATCCCAAAACCAATGTGGGCTCGATGATTACCCGGCAGCACTGGGAGAAAGTCACCGGCTACATCAAGCTGGCCGAAGAAGAAGGCGCCAAAATCCTGGCCGGCGGCGCCGATAAGCCGGCGGGCCTGCCGGCCCACTTGGCCAAGGGCAACTTCGTGCGGCCCACCGTGCTCGCCGATGTCGACAACCGCATGCGCTGCGCCCAGGAAGAAATCTTCGGTCCGGTGGCCTGCCTGCTGCCGTTCAAGGGCGAAGCGGACGGCCTGGCGCTGGCCAACGACATCAAGTATGGCCTGGCCTCGTATATCTGGACCAACGATCTCGGCAAGGCCCATCGCGTGGCCCGCGGCATCGAGGCCGGCATGGTGTTCATCAACAGCCAGAACGTACGCGACCTGCGCCAGCCTTTCGGCGGCATCAAAGAATCCGGCGTCGGCCGTGAAGGTGGCGAGTACAGCTTCGAGGTCTTCGCCGAGGTGAAAAACGTCAGCGTCTCGATGGGCAGCCATCACATTCCGCGCTGGGGCGTGTAAGCGTCATTTTTTCAAGGGCTTTTCCCCGCAGCCTTTTTGAGCGTGCTCGCCGCTTTTCGCAGCGGCGAGCAGCTCCTCAATCCTTGAACACATCCTCGATGCGCTGCGCATCCAGGACATTCAAGCTCCATCGCTGCAGAGCGATGGCATCGGCTTGAGCCATGCGGGCGGCAACCCAATCGGGCAGCGAGCCAAACTTGCGTTGCAGCAGGCTTTCCAGTATTCCGGCGGCACCTTCGATCTTTCCTTCGATCTTTCCTTCGATTTTGCCCTCCGCAATCCCCGCCGTTCTTTCCCGGCGAAACAACAGGCGCTCATAGCTGTTCATGGTGTCCATCATGGCGGTTTCCTCGGCTTCCAGGATTTCCAGGAATTGATCGTTCAAGAGCTCGGGCAGGGTCAACAGGCTGTCGAGCAGGTGGAAGAGCAGGCGGCGGGTGTCGGTGGTGTAATTCCATTTTGCCAGGGCGCGGGCCAGGGTCAGTTTGCTGGCCATGCGGGTGGCGTCGGGCCGTGTGGCGCGGTATTGCAGCTGGGCCAGCACGATGACGGCAAAGGGGTTGGTGGCGGCCTGCGCCTCCAAGTTTGCCATACGCTGGCGCCAGGCGGCCAGATGGACGACGGGGAAGCGAAAGGTGAGAGCGCAGCCGTTGTTTTCGCGGTGGAAGGTCTGGGTGGCTTCGCCCTTCTGGCTATCGAGCAGGATGGCGCAAGAGAACAGGCGTTCCTCGGGATGGCGTTCCAGCAGACGGATGTAGTATTGAAACATGCGGGCGGGGAAGGCGGCGGTGATGCGCCCGGCCTGGATTTCCAGGTGAATGAACAGCAGTGCGCTGGCGCCGGTCTTGAGCTGCAGGCGTGCGAGGATATCGACGTGTCGTGTGCCGGTGCGCACGATGCGGTTCAGTTGTTGGAGTTCCTTGTCGAGGAGGACCGGAGGAACGCTCCAGTCGATGCCGGCATGGACGTCGGGCCAGAACAGAACGAGGCATTGCGGCAGCCAGTGGCGCAATGCCTCTTTCCAGATTCCGTCGAAGTGGGGGTGGGGCTCAGAGTCGTCGGCCACATACTCGCCTCGAGGCTGACATACGCGCATCCTCGTGAGGGGTGTCGAGGTGTAGCGGTACCGTGGCTGGTGCTGGCTCTCTGCGGTGCGTAGTGGCATGGCGGGCATCCTTGGGGGACGAGGATTTCAGGCCATGATGCTGCAGGTGGCCGGATGACGCCATGCGTGAAGGCCGAGGGGGATGGGATGTGCTGTGAAGGCCGGGCTGTCGCCCTGGTTCGCCTGCGGCGCCCCAGAGCTCACGAAGAGAGCTACGAGGTGCTGAAGTTCAATACTGCGGAGCTCGAGGGAGATTGAACCCAAGGATACGAGTGTATGGCTCCGAGGGTGGTCAGTCCTTCGGTCGGGCGCTCTCGGGGTAGCGGCAAAGGTCGGCGATGCCGCATTGCCTGCACCGCGGCCGGCGGGCCACGCAGACATAGCGGCCGTGCAGGATCAGCCAGTGGTGGGCGTCGAGCAGAAACTCCTTGGGTACCCGCTTGAGCAGCGCCTGTTCCACTGCCAACACGGTTTTGCCTGGCGCCAGGCCCGTGCGGTTGGCTACCCGGAAGATGTGAGTATCGACCGCCATCGCCGGCTGGCGAAACGCGGTATTCAGCACGACGTTCGCCGTTTTTCGACCGACGCCGGGAAGGGCTTCGAGCGCCTCGCGGCTGGCCGGCACCTCGCCGCCGTATTGCTCGACCAGGATGCGGCAGGTGGCGATCACGTTCTTGGCCTTGGTGCGATACAGGCCTATGGTTTTGATCGCCTCGGCCAGATCTTCCTCGCCGAGCTCGAGCAGGGCTTGCGGCGTGGCGTGGCTGGCGAACAGCGGCCGGGTGGCCAGATTGACCGAGCGATCGGTGGCCTGCGCCGACAGGATCACCGCGATCAGCAACTGAAACGTGCTGTCGTATTCGAGCTCGGTGCGCGGCTCGGGGTTGGCGGCGCGCAGGCGTTCGAACATCTCCTGGCGCTGCGCGGGATTCATCGGCCGGCTGGCGGCCGGTGCCTTAACGATCGACATGGCGCCGGCGCTCGCGGGCCTTGGCCAGGGCCGCGGCGATGGCGGCACGTTTGGCGTCGGCGGCGCCACCGAGGGGCGCCGCCGGGTAGGCTATGGGCTTGACGGCACCTGGGTCGCCACTCGCAGCGGCGGACCCGACCGGCGGCTTCGCGACCGTGGCGGAGGCATCGGCCACGGCTTCGGCGCCGGGACGGCGGCTGTGGGCCACGTCGTGCAGCCAGGCCAGGCGCGCGCGCCGTTGATCGAAGCGTTCGCGCGCCGCGTCGGCCCGTGCCGCATTCCACCAGGTTTCGGGCTTCAGCGGACGCATCACGATGCAGTCGACGGGGCAGGGCGCGACACAGAGTGCACAGCCGGTGCAATCGGCTTCGAGTACGGTATGCATCCTGAGATTGGCGCCCACGATGGCATCCACCGGACAAGCCTGGATACAGAGCGTACAGCCAATGCAATGCGCCTCATCGATCACGGCGACTTCGAGGGGACCATAGCGGCCCCGGGTGTGGTCCAGGGGCAGTTCGGTCGTACCAAGCAGGCGGGCCAGCTGGCGCACGCCATCGGGGCCTCCCGGCGGGCAGCGGTTGATCGGGGCTTCGCCGCTTGCCATGGCTTCGGCGTACGGGCGACAGCCCGAATAACCGCATTGCGTACACTGGGTTTGCGGCAGCAGGGCGTCGAGGCGGTCGGCCAGACTCGCGCCCGGCGCGACGAATGGACGGCCCTCCGGTCGCTTCGCGACTTCCTCCCCGAGGGAGGATTCGCGCTTGGGGCGGCCCGGCGCGCTCATGCCGCGCGGGTGGCCGCCGGTACGGAGCGATCGCTATCGTATTCGCGGATGAAGGCGGTGATTTGCGGGCTGATGGTTTCGCGCCAGCGGCGACCGGAGAAGATGCCGTAGTGCCCGCACTTCTCGGCGATGAAGTGGCGGCGGTCCGCCTCGGGGATGTTGTGGCACAGGCGCTGGGCGGCTTCGGTTTGGCCAAGGCCGGAGATATCGTCGAGTTCGCCCTCGATGGTGAACAGGGCGACGTCGCGGATCTGGCTGGGATCGACTTTTTCGCCGCGGACTTCCCAGGTGCCCAGAGGCAGGCGGTATTCCTGGAAGACGATGCGGATGGTGTCGAGGTAGAACTCGGCGGGCATATCGAGCACCGCGTTGTACTCATCGTAAAAGCGGCGATGCGCCTCGGCGTCGTTTTGGTCGCCCTGCACCAGGTGCTGGTAGAAATCGTGGTGCGATTGCAGGTGGCGGTCGGGATTCATCGAGACGAAGCCCGCGTGCTGCAGGAAGCCCGGGTAGACCAGGCGGCCCGCGCCCGGATAGCGCGGCGGCACGCGGTGAATGAGGTTGTTTTCGAACCAGCTGAAGGGTTTGGTCACGGCCAGGCTATTGACCTGCGTGGGCGAGCAGCGGGGGTCGATGGGGCCGCCCATCATGATCATCGAGCGTGGGCGACAGGGGTCGTTGTGCGCCGCCATGAGCGACACCGCCGCCAGCACGGGCACGGTGGGCTGGCAGACGGCCATCACGTGGACGCCCGAGCCGAGATGCTGCAGACAGCGGCGGACATAGTCGACGTAATCGTCGAGGCTGAACGGGCCGTGGCTCAGCGACACCATCCGGGCATCGACCCAATCGGTGATGTAGATATCGTGCGATGGCAGCAAAGCGCGGACGGTATCGCGCAGCAGGGTAGCGTGGTGGCCGGACATCGGCGCCACGATCAGCAGGCGCGGATCGGCGGCGCGTTCGGCCGGCAGCTCGCGACGAAAATGAATCAGCTTGCAGAACGGCAGGTCGAGCGCCGTTTCGGGGGTCACGGCCACGGTTTGGCCGTCGACCTGGGTTTCGGTCAGGCCCCAATCGGGTTTTTCGTAGGTTTTTCCCAGCCGGTAGAACAGCTCGTAGTTGGCCGCGATGCGCCTGGAGAGAGGCGTATAGGCCAAGGGACTATAGGGATTGGAGAATACCTGCACGCCTACGTTGGCAAAGGCCGCCATGGGCGAGAGCCAGGAGCGTTGCAGGTCTTGGAGTAGATACAGCATCAAAGCCCCCTTGTCCGGGCGTCGAAAGAATAACGACGCACCGCGCGCTGGTGCTGCGCCGCGGTCGCGTCGAAGATGGTGCCGATCGGCATGCGGTTAGTGTACTTAGTTTCGTTACCCTCATGAATAAGATGGGGCGACACCAAGCAAAAACAATGCCGATTGTGGCGATTTACCAATAGTTTTCGACGGCCAGGTTGCCCGGCTGGCCGCGGCGGGGCGCACGGAAACCACGCTCCTGGAGACGCTTGCGCAAGTCGGACACCATTTCGGGATTACCGCAAAGCATGACGCAGTTGTCGGCCGGTTCGAGCGCCAGACCGACGTGCTGTTCGAGGCCGCCGTCGTCGAGCAGGGTCGTGAGCCGGCGATCGAGCATGCCGGGAACGGCTTCGCGCGTGACGACTGGTACGTAAGTCAGCTTGCCGGGGCGCTCGCGGCAGAACTCGCCGAACACCGGATGCGTTGCCAGGCCGGCGATGGTATCGACGTAGGCCAGTTCGGCGGCGCTGCGCACGCTGTGCACCAACACCAGCCGATCATATTCTTCCCAGACGTGGAGATCGCCCAGGATGGATAGAAAGGGCGCCAGGCCGGTGCCGGACGACAGCATCCAGAGATGGCGCCGCTGCGTCACGCCGTGGGCGAAGCGATCGGTGGTGAGAAAGCCGTGCGCGGTTTTGTCGACGAAGACGGGATCGCCGACACGCAGCCGCTCCAGAGTGGAGGTGAACAGCCCCCCCTCGACGACGATGGAAAAGAATTCCAGATGCTCGTCGTACGGAGACGACACCATGGAGTAGGCCCGCCAGACGATGTCGGGGCTGTCGGGCGAGCGCACGCCCAAACGGGCGAACTGGCCGGCCACGAAGCGATAGCCGGCGTCGCGGGTACAACGAAACGAAAACAGCTTGCCCGGAACCCAGGTATGGATCGAGGTAATGCGTTCGGTGGTGTATTTGTCGTTGGCACTCATGCGGGGTGGGCCGGACTTGTGCTCCAGCGTTCGGTCAGCGCTCGAGATGCTGGAGCTTGTCCGGCACGTTGTTCCAGTCGTCGGCGTCGGGCAGGGGTTCCTTGGTTCGCGTAATGGCGGGCCAGGCTGGCGCCAGCTCGGCGTTGATGGCAATGAATTTGAGTTGATCGGCCGGCAGGTCTTCTTCGGGGAAGATGGCGTTGGCGGGGCATTCTGGAATACAGACGGCACAATCGATGCATTCGTCGGGGTCGATCACCAAGAAATTGGGACCCTCGCGAAAACAGTCGACGGGACAGACATCGACGCAGTCGGTGAACTTGCATTTGATGCAGTTTTCGGTGACGACGTGGGTCATGGCGGCAACTCCGGCAAAAACGCGCGGGCAGGGTGGCCCGCAAAAGGCGCTATTCTACCCGCGTGCTTCATAACATCAGGGCATATCCCCAATAAGGCAAGGGTTGCTGCCGGTTGCCGGCCCGATCGCGCGAGTTGGCACAGTCGCTTGTGCTATGGTTGACGGCTGGTTTTCGGGTTTTTCACATCATGCGTCACACGCTTACCTCTTTACGCAAACGGCTTGCCACCGGCAAAAAGCTGTCGATGCTCACCTGCTACGACGCGAGTTTCGCCCACGCCATGGACGACGCCGGTGTCGATTGCCTGCTGGTGGGCGATTCGCTGGGCATGGTGGTGCAGGGCCACGACTCCACCTTGCCGGTTACCGTTGCCGACATCGCCTATCACGTGGCTTGTCTGGCTCGGGGCTCGCGTCATCCCTGGCTGATCGCCGACATGCCGTTCGGCAGCTATCACGAGAATCCCGAGCAGGCCTTGCGCAATGCGGTGGTCCTGATGCAGGCCGGGGCCCAGATGGTCAAGCTCGAGGGCGGGGCCGAACTGGCCGATACCGTGCGCCGCCTGGTGCGTGCCGGCATCCCTGTGTGCGCCCATGTCGGCCTGCTGCCGCAGCAGGTGCATGCCACCGGAGGATTCCGGGTGCAGGGGCGCGAGCGCGGCGACGCCGACCGTATCGTGGCCGATGCCCAGGCGCTTGAAGCCGCTGGCGCGGCCATGGTAGTGATCGAAGGCGTTCCCGAACCGCTGGCGCGCCGCATCTGCGAGGCCACCAGCTTCATCACCATCGGCATCGGCGCCAGCCCGGCCTGCGATGGACAGGTGCTGGTGATCCACGACATGCTCGGTCTCACACCGCGTCCGGCGCGCTTCGTCAAAGACTTCACCGCGGGCCTCACGGCCGACGACGCCGCCGGCGGCGTGATCAGGGCTGCTTTCCGGCGCTATGCCGCCGACGTGGCCGAAGGCCGCTTTCCGGGCCGCGAACACGTCTACGCCGGATCGCCCGCCACCGACACCGAGTCGCAACCAGCGCTGGCACTCTACGGCGGCGCCGCCAAAACCCCGTCCTGATACTCCTACCTCCGGCCAGGGGCTCCTGGTTGGCGCAGTTGGCCGTCCATGATCATCGAATCGCTGCTCGACACCGATCTCTCCAAGTTCAGCACCATGCAGGTGGTGCTGCACCATTTCCCGGCCGCCCAGGTGGAGTACCGCTACCAGTGCCAGACGCCCGGCATCGATCTGCGGCCATGTCTGCCCGACATCCGCGAGGCGGTGACCCAGCTCTGCCGCCTGCGCTTCACCCCCGAAGAACTGGCCTATCTCGGTTCGCTGCGTTTTATCAAAAGCGATTTCGTCGATTTTCTCGGCTTGTTCCATCTACCGGAGCAGTGCATCGCCATCGATGCCTCGAGCGAACGTCCCGGCGAACTCGACATCACCATCCGGGGCTCCTGGCTGCACACCATCCTGTTCGAGATTCCCGTCCTCTCGATCATCAACGAGGTGTATAACCGCCGCGAATCGCCGCGGCCGCCATTGGCGGAAGGGCGTCGGCGCCTGCGCGCCAAGATCGATCTGATTCGCCAGGAGCCCACCCGCGATGAGTTCCGCGTGGCCGACTACGGCACGCGGCGCCGTTTTTCGCGCGTCTGGCACGACGAGGTGCTGCGTACGCTGGCCGAGGAGCTCGGCCCCACGGTGGCCGGCACCGGCAACGTCGCCCTGGCCCGCCGCTACGGTCTCAAACCGCTGGGCACGATGGAGCATGAGTACCTCCAGGCTTGCCAGGCGCTGGGGCCGCGCTTGCGCGAATCCCAGGTCTATGCCCTCGAAACCTGGGCGCGAGAGTACCGAGGCGACCTCGGCATTGCCTTGTCCGACGTTTACGGCATGGAGGCGTTCTTTCGCGACTTCGATATGTTTTTCTGCAAGCTGTTCGATGGCGCGCGCCACGATTCCGGCGATCCTTTCGTCTGGGCCGAACGGCTGCTGCGGCATTACGAATTCAATCGGGTCGATCCACGCAGCAAGACGCTGGTGTTTTCCGACAACATCACCATCCCGCTCGCGCTCGAGCTGGCGCGGCGGTTCCACAGCCAGTGCCGGCTGTCGTTCGGCATCGGGGCCAAGCTCACCAACGATCTGGGGCCGGATCCCTTGCGCCTGACGATGAAGATGGTGCGCTGCAATGGCCAGCCGGTGGCCAAGGTCTCGGATATCCCCGACAACGCGCTGTGCGACGATCCCGCCTACCTGGCCTATCTACGACAGGTATTCGACGCCGCCTGAACGCCAGGAGCGGAACACCGCGCACGGATAGCCCCGACCCGCTACAATACAGGGTTTACCCGAAAAACAGGGCACTGCCGTGATCTCCACCAATAACCTCACCATCCAGTTCGGCCCCAAACCGCTCTTCGAGAACATCTCGGTGAAGTTCGGCGAAGGCAACCGCTACGGCCTGATCGGCGCCAACGGTAGCGGCAAGTCCACGTTGATGAGGATCATCGGCGGCGATCTCGAATCGTCGTCCGGCAACGTGGCCCTCGAGCCCAATACCCGGCTGGGCAAGCTGCGCCAGGATCAGTTCGCCTACGAAGACGTGCGGGTGCTCGACGTGGTGATGATGGGCCACGCCGAAATGTGGGAGGCCATGACCGAGCGCGACGCGATCTACGCCAATCCCGAGGCCACCGAAGACGACTACATGCGAGCGGCCGAACTCGAGGCCAAGTTCGCCGAGTACGACGGCTATACCGCCGAGGCGCGGGCCGGCGAGCTGTTGCTGGGCCTGGAGTTTCCGGTGGAGCAGCACACGGTGCCGATGCGCGAGATCGCGCCGGGCTGGAAGCTGCGCGTGCTGCTGGCCCAGGCGCTGTTCTCCAATCCCGACGTCCTGCTGCTCGACGAACCCACCAACAACCTCGACATCAACACCATCCGCTGGCTCGAGAACGTCCTCAACCAGTACCGGTCGACGATGATCATCATCAGCCACGACCGCCACTTCCTCAACCAGGTCTGCACCCACATGGCCGACCTGGACTACGGCACGCTGAACGTCTATCCGGGCAACTACGACGAATACATGCTGGCCGCCTCGCAGGCCCGCCAGCGCCAGTTGTCGGCCAACGCCAAGGCCAAGGATCGCATCCAGGAACTGATGGAGTTCGCCCGGCGCTTCTCGGCCAACAAATCCAAGGCCCGCCAGGCCACCTCGCGCATCAAGCAGGCCGGCAAGCTCAAGGCCGAGATGGTCGAGGTCAAGCCGTCGTCGCGGCAGAATCCCTACATCCGCTTCGAGCAGGCCAAGGTCATGCACCGGCTGGCGCTCGAGGCCGAGGGCGTGAGCAAGTCGTACGACGAGCCCGTGATCCGCGGCTTCACCGCGATGTTCGACGCCGGCGAGAAGGTCGCCATCATCGGCGCCAACGGGGTGGGCAAGACCACGCTACTGCGCATGCTGGCGGGCGACCTCCAGCCCGACAGCGGCACCCTGAAGTGGTCGGAGAACGCCGACCGCGGCTATATGGCGCAAGATGTCTCCAGCGAGTTCCAGAAGGGCGACAATCTGTTCGACTGGATGTCGCAATGGGCCAAGCCCGGCGACGACGACCAATCCATCCGCTCGGCGTTGGGCCGGTTGTTGTTCTCCAGCGACGATCTGCCCAAAAAGCCGGCGGTGCTGTCGGGAGGCGAAAAAAACCGCATGATGTTCGGCCGCCTGATGCTGGGCCGGCACAATGTCATGCTGCTCGACGAACCCACCAACCACCTCGACATGGAGTCGATCGAGTCGCTGCAATTCGCCCTCGAAAAATACGCGGGTACGCTCTTCTTCGTCTCGCACGACCGCGAGTTCGTCTCGGGCCTAGCCAGCCGGATCATCGAAATCCTGCCCGGCGGCGAGATCATCGACTACAAGGGCAGCTACGAAGACTACCTGGCGTTCCGCGGTATCGAGGAGTAGAACCCATGAGCGAACCATCCGCGCCACGTGGCCTGGCTCAGTGGCTGGCCTATCTCGAGGCCCTGCATGCACGGCCGATCGAACTGGGGCTGGATCGCATTCGCGCCGTGGCCGACCGGCTGCGGCTGCGATTGCCCGGCGTCGTGATCACGGTGGCCGGCACCAATGGCAAGGGTTCCACCTGCGCCATGCTCGAAAGCATCCTGCTCGCCGCCGGCTACCGGGTGGGGCTGTATACCTCGCCGCATCTGGTCGACTTCAACGAGCGCGCGCGAGTCAATGGCGCCATCGCCACCGACGAGCAGCTCGTACCGCACTTCGAGGCGGTGGAAGGCGCCCGCGACGGCGTCAGCCTCACTTATTTTGAATTCTCCACCCTCGCCATCGTCTCGTGGTTCGCCAGCCAGCCGCTGGATGCCGTCATTCTCGAGGTGGGCCTGGGAGGGCGGCTCGACGCCGTCAATCTGTTCGACGCCGATTGCGCCATCGTCACCAGTGTCGATATCGATCATGCCGAATGGCTGGGCGATACCCGCGAGCAGATCGGACTGGAAAAAGCCCACGTCTACCGTCCGGGGCGCCCCGCGATCTGCGCCGACCCGGCGCCGCCGGCCTCGCTGGTGGAATACGCCGAAGGCATCGGCGCCGATCTCTGGCGATTCGGGCGCGACTTCAACTATTCCGGCGATCGGCAGCAGTGGAGCTATGGCGGCCGCAGACGCCGCCGCAGCGCCTTGGCGTATCCGGCGCTGCGCGGCGCCAATCAACTGCTCAATGCCTCTGGCGCGCTGGCCGCCCTCGAAGCCCTCGAAGACCGCCTGCCGGTGCCGCAGCAGGCGGTGCGCCAGGGCTTGATCCAGGCGGTGCTGCCCGGCCGCTTCCAGATCGTGCCCGGCCAGCCAACCTTGATCCTGGACGTCGCCCACAACCCGCAGGCGGTGGCGGTGCTGGCGCAGAATCTCGACAACATGGGATTTTTTCCGTATACCTACGCGGTATTCGGGATGCTGGCCGACAAAGACGTGGCCGGGGTTCTGCAGAGTATCAAGGGCCGCATCGATCACTGGTATTGTGCCGGCCTGCCGGGGCCTCGCGGCCTGTCGGGCGAGCAGTTGGCCGAACGCGTGCGGGCCGCCGGCGCCGCGGCCGAGCCGCCCGACGGTTCGGTGACGGCATACGGCAACCCCGTGGAGGCGCTCGCCGCCGTCCGCGAACAGGTGGGCGAGAATGATAGAATTGTCGTCTTTGGCTCCTTCTTGACCGTCTCCGAGGTTCTGTCGCATGGGGTTCTTTACGCGCCACCCAAAGGATGACGCCGATTCGGCGCGTCGTTCGGCGGAGTCCGCCGGCAATGGCGGCCAAGCGCCGTTACAACGCCGGCGCAATCCGGCGGCAGCGCAACGTGATAACGCCGCCAACGAGCTGCGTCGCCGTGCCCGGCGCCGGCTGGTCGGCGCGATCGCCATGGTGCTGGCGGCGGTCATCGTGCTGCCCATGATCCTCGATTCACCGCCCGATAACGTTCCCGACGATATCGCCATCGAGATCCCCAGCCAGAACGCTCCTTTCGAGCCGCGCTTCGCCGAAGCGCCGCGGCCGCCCGAGCTTCCCGCCGGGGCGGGCAACGATGCCACCCAGGGCGTCACGCCCCTGCCCGCCGCTCCCGGCGAGCCCGCCGCCAGCGCCACCGACTCCCGCGTGCCGGCCAGCATCGCCACCATCACCCCGCTGCCCGGCAGCAAGCCCACGCCGCCCGAGCCCGAGACCACGCGCAAGCCAGAGCCTCCCGCCCGTACCGAAGCTCCAGCACCGCCAGCGGCCGCACCGGCCAGGCCGCCCGCCAGCGCTGGCGCGCCGGCCCGCGATAGCCGTGAGGCCGAAGCCGCGCGCGCGCTGGCGCTCCTGCAGGGCCGCAACCCCACCAGCCAAGCGTCTTCCAGCGCGGCGCCCGCCGCGCCCGCGGCCGGCGGCGGTTCGCGCTACGCCGTCCAGGTCGCGGCCGTCCGCTCGCGCTCGGGCGCCGACGATCTCCTTGGCCGGCTCAAGTCCGCGGGCCTGAGCGCCTATATCGAAACCGTCAAAACGCCCGACGGCGAAGTCCACCGCGTCCGGCTCGGGCCTTACGCCTCGCGAGCCCAGGCCGAGACCGCACAGAACCGGCTGCAGGGCCTTCCCGGCGGCTATCAAGGAAACCTGGTGCCCCTGTGACCGGCTTCGACATCGTCGCGTTAGCCATCGTCATCGCCTCGGCCCTCGCAGGGATGTGGCGGGGCCTGGTACGCGAGGTGCTCTCTTTGGTGGCGTTCGTCGCCGCCGCGGTCGCCGCCATTCTCTGGGGGCCCATCGTTCACGATACGCTCGCCTCCTGGATCGACAACAGCCTGCTGCGCATGGCACTGGGTTATGCCGGTGTGTTCCTGCTGGTCCTGATCGGCGTCGGCGTGATCAATCTCGCGCTGGGCACCCTGATCGAAGGTACCGGGCTGGCGCCGGCCGACCGCGGCCTGGGGGGGCTCTTCGGCTTGCTGCGCGGCTTGCTCATCATGATGGCGCTGGTGATCGGCGCCGGCTATACGCCGATGCCCGCCGAGCCCTGGTGGCGCAATGCCTGGCTGGCGCCGCCGTTCGAACGCGCCGCCATCGCCCTCAAATCCTATCTGCCCGAGGCCGTCGCGGCCTGGGTGCCTTATCCGTACCAGCCGCCAGCCGCGCCGGGGTTCTCTCCGGTCATGCCGGCCGGCGGCGCCACTCTGCAGCCGCTGTAGCGAACCGCATCGCTTTTTTCATCTATCAGTCAGGGATTCACCATCCATGTGTGGAATCGTAGGGGTCGTGGCGCACGCACCCGTCAACCAACTCCTGTACGACGCCTTGCTGCTGCTGCAGCATCGCGGACAGGACGCCGCGGGCATCGCGACCGAGCATGGCAACATGTTCAATTCATTCCGGGCGAGGGGGCAGGTGCGCGACGTGTTCCGCACACGCAACATGCGCTCGTTGCCGGGCAATAGCGGCATCGGCCAGGTTCGCTATCCCACCGCGGGCTCGTCGGAAAACGAAGACGAAACCCAGCCGCTCTACGTGAACGCGCCGTTCGGCATCATGTTTGCCCATAACGGCAATCTCACCAACCACGAAGAACTGCGCCAGGAGCTGTTCCGCATCGACCGGCGCCACATCAACACCAACTCCGACTCCGAGGTGTTGCTCAACGTGCTGGCCCACGAACTGCAGCAAGCGGCCTCGGGCGTCTCGCTCGACGCCGACGCGCTGTTTCGCGCCGTGAGCGAGGTTCATCGCCGGGTGCGGGGCGCCTATGCGGTGGTGGCCCACATCGCGGGCTACGGCCTCCTGGCCTTCCGCGATCCCAACGGCATCCGGCCCCTGGTGCTGGGGCGGGCCTCATCCGAGCATGGGCCCGAATGGATGGTTGCCTCCGAGTCCGTGGCGCTGGACGCCACCGGCTTCCAGATCGAGCGCGATATCCAGCCCGGCGAGGCGGTCTTCATCACGCTTGATGGCCAGGTCGAGAGCCGGCAGTGCGCCGAAGCGCCGCGCTTGAATCCCTGCGTCTTCGAATACGTGTACCTCGCGCGGCCCGACTCCATCCTTGATGGCGTGTCGGTCTATGGCTCGCGCCTGCGCATGGGCGAGTATCTTGGCCATAAGGTTGCCCGCCAACTGCGCCTGGGCGAAGTCGACGTGGTGATGCCCATTCCGGATTCGTCGCGGCCCGCCGCCATGCAACTGGCGGCCAGTCTGAACCTCGACTACCGCGAAGGTTTCATCAAAAATCGCTATGTCGGCCGGACCTTCATCATGCCCGGCCAGGCCGTGCGCAAAAAATCGGTGCGCCAGAAGCTCAACGCCATCAGCGAGGAGTTCAAAGGCAAGAACGTGCTGATCGTCGACGACTCCATCGTGCGGGGCACGACCAGCGGCGAGATCGTCGACATGGCGCGCGCGGCGGGCGCCAACAAGGTGTTCTTCGCCTCGGCCGCGCCGCCCGTGCGTTTTCCGAATGTCTATGGCATCGATATGCCCACCAGCGGCGAGCTCATCGCCCACGGCCGCAGCGACGAGGAGGTCGGCCGGATCATCGGCGCCGACGCGCTGGTGTACCAGGAACTCGACGACCTGAAGCTCGCCATCAGCGAACTCAACCCCGCGATCAGCGGCTATGAGGCCTCATGCTTCGACGGCCGGTACGTCACCGGCGATATCACTCCCGAGCATTTGCGCCGCCTGGAAGAACTCCGCAGCGGCCGCGGCTGAGCGCCTCTGCCCAGCGCGAGCTCCGGCGCTTCGTCCCGCCCGGTCCGGAAGGCCAGGCGGGGGCAAAACCTGGCCGATCTCCCGCCACCTGAGACAGTGCCTGGCAAGGGCGTCCAGCGGCTTTTGAGTTATAAGCAAATAGAGAATGATTGGTTGTAGTTATTAACCATCCTGCCTACCATCGACGCATATCCTGTCGGTTTTGGCGAGTCATTCTCCATGTATGTCTATACCTCGGTCGATCAGCAGTTGGTCGATCATCGCGTCGAGCAGTTCCGAGGGCAAGTCGGCCGTTTTATCGACGGCAGCCTGAGCGCGGATAACTTCCTGCCCCTGCGGCTACAAAACGGTCTTTATTTTCAGCGCCACGCGCCGATGCTGCGCATTGCCGTTCCGTATGGCCTGCTGGCCAGCCGGCAGCTGCGCAAGCTGGCGTATATCGCCCGGCGCTGGGATCGCGGCTATGGTCATTTCACCACCCGGCAGAACATCCAGTTCAACTGGCCCAAGCTGGAAGATGTGCCCGACATCCTGGCCGAGCTGGCAACGGTGCAGATGCACTCCATCCAAACCAGCGGCAATTGCATCCGCAATACCACCACCGATCATTTCGCCGGCATCGCGCCCGACGAGCTCGTCAATCCCGTCGTCTGGTGCGAGATCATCCGCCAGTGGTCCACCTTCCATCCCGAGTTCGCCTTTTTGCCGCGCAAGTTCAAGATCGCGGTCAGCGGCGCAACGCACGACCGCGCCGCCGTGGGGGTCCACGACATCGGCCTGCAGGCGGTACGCAACGATGCCGGCGAGATCGGCTTCAAGGTATGGGTCGGTGGCGGCCTGGGGCGCACCCCGGTGCTGGCGAGCCTGATCCAGCCTTTCGTACCTTGGCAGGAACTGCTGACTTACCTCGAAGCCATCCTGCGGGTCTACAACCTGCACGGCCGTCGCGACAATAAATTCAAGGCCAGGATCAAGATCCTGGTTCGCGAGCTCACGCCCGAGGTTTTTGCGCAGCAAGTGAATACCGAGTGGCAGAACGCCCGCAATGCGCAGGCCTATCTCACGCAGCAAGACGTCGACGACATCGCGGCCCGCTTTACGTGGCCCGAGTACGCCGCCGCCGAGCCCGACGACATTGCCGAGCGCGGCGCGGCCGATCCCGAGTTCGCCCGCTGGCTGCGCACCAATACGCATCCGCATCGCGTCGAAGGCTATATCGCCGTCTCGGCCTCGCTCAAGCCCACCGGCGTGCCGCCGGGCGACCTTTCGGCCGACCAGATGGAGGCCGTGGCCGATCTCGCCGACCACTATAGCTTCGGCGAAGTCCGGGTCACCCACGAACAGAATCTGGTGTTCGCCGACGTACCGCGCGCCGGCCTGTACGCCTTGTGGCAACGGTTGCGCGAGCTCAATCTCGCCACTCCCAATATCGGCCTGATCACCAACATCATCGCCTGTCCGGGCGGCGATTTCTGCTCGCTGGCCAATGCCGTTTCCCTCCCGGTGGCCGCGGCGATCCAGGAGCGTTTCGATAATCTGGATTACGTGCATGACATCGGCGAACTCGATCTGAACATCTCGGGTTGCATCAACGCCTGCGGCCACCATCACGTTGGCCACATCGGCATCCTCGGCGTCGACAAGGCGGGTGAGGAGTGGTACCAGGTGACGCTGGGCGGCCGCCAGAGCGGGCCTCCGGGCACCGCACTCGAGAGCGGCGAAGCGCTGCAGGCCAAGGGCGGCGGCGGCGCCGCGTTGGGCCGCATCATCGGCCGCTCCTTCTCGCGCGCCCAAGTTCCCGACGTGGTCGAAACCCTGGTACGCACCTATCTCGACGCCCGCGATGACGAGCAAGAGCGTTTTATCGACGTGGTCGACCGCCTGGGGCTGGACCCCTTCAAAACCGCCGTGTATGGACCCGACAAAACCGCCGCTCCCCGCCAAGCCGAGGCTCTTCATGTCTGATACGCAAACCCCCGGACCTTCCGCCAGCGAGCGCCCCCAAGGCAAGAATGCCCCCCTGGGGGGCGACGCCTCCGCCCAGGCAGCGAACGTCGAGGCGATTTTCGTGCCTGGCGGCCCGGTATTGCACGCCCGCAGCGCGCAGGACGCTACGTTGGCGCCCGATCTCTGGCGTTGGCCGGAAGTTGCGGATGCCGCCGCGCTGGCTGCCGACGTGGCCGCCGTCGTGCCGCTGCAGAGCTGGCTTGAGCATGGCGAATCCTGGCGGCGGCAAGGCGCCCGCCGTGGCGTGCGCCTGGTGGGTCACGACGACGCCAAGGCTTTGTCCGGCCACCTTTCGGGCCTGAGCCTGATTGCCGTGGAGTTCCCCGTGTTCAACGATGGCCGCGGCTTCAGCGCCGGCCGCCATCTTCGCCAGCAACTGGGCTGGGAAGGCGAGATGCGCGCCATTGGCGATATCCTGGTGGATACCGTCAATTACCTGGCGCGCTGCGGCTTCGACAGCTTCCAGCTCAAGCCCGGGCACGATCCCGAACTGGCCCGCCGCCAACTGCAGCTGTTTCCCCGGCCCTACCAGCGCGGCTACCGGCCGCTGAGCGAGGCCGCCTGATGGCCCGAACCGCCTCTCCGGCCACGCAAGCGAGGCCGGGCAAAGTCTATCTCGTCGGCGCAGGCCCAGGCGCCGCCGATCTGCTTACCGTTCGTGCCCACCGCTTGTTGGCCGAGGCCGAGGTCGTGCTCTACGACGCCCTGGTCGGCCCCGATCTCCTTTCCTGTGCGCCCCAGGCGCGCTGGGTACCGGTCGGCAAGCGCTGCGGCCAACGATCCAGTGCCCAAGCCTTCATCAACAAGCAGTTGGTGGACGCGGCGCACGGCCATGCCGTTGTCGTGCGGCTCAAGGGCGGCGACCCCATGCTGTTCGGCCGGGCCCAGGAAGAACTCGCGGCCTTGCGCGCCGCCGGCATCGAGCACGAGGTAGTGCCGGGCATCAGCGCGGCCTTTGGCGCCGCCGCCGGCATGGGAGTCTCCCTCACGCAGCGAGGCTTGAGCCGCAGCGTCTGCTTTCTCACGCCGGCGGTGGGGCGGGGCGAAGCCGGTCACGATTGGGCGCGTCCGGCTGCCGCCGCCGATACCGTGGTGCTCTACATGGCCAGCCGCCAGGCCGCTGCGATCCGCGACGGCCTGCTCCAGGCGGGAATCGAGGGTGAGCGGCCCGTGGCTCTGGTCGAGAACGCCACCCTGCCTGCGCAGGCCGTGCATGCGGGACGCCTTGATGATCTGCCGCGCTTGGCGGAGCGCCTGACGGGCGGCCCGGCGCTGGTGGTACTGGGCGACGTCCTGCAGGCGTTGGCGGCCTGCGGCGGCGCCCATGCCTGCGACACTTATGTTCGGGTAGACGACCAGCAGGCGGCGGCCTGAGCGGCTGCTTGGCCATGGCCGCTACCGGATCGGCGGCGACCGTCAGGCGCAGCCGCGTACCCAACGAGCGTACAAGCGCTCCAGCACGGCACGCATGCCGGCGGTCCGGGTTTCCAGGTCGTTGGCAATATCGGCGGGGTCGCTGACGGCCGGATTACCGGCGGCAAACTGCCGCTTCAGTTGCGCGCCATTGCGTTCCAGCGACAACTCCACCAGGCGCGGCGTCATCTCCAGATGCGACTGCAGCAACAGGTGGCGATCGCGCAAGACGAAGGCCTGGTTCTCGCAATGCGCGCTGCGTGCGATCTGCCGGGCACCCTGGGGTGGCTGGAAGGTATCGCCATGCCATTGGAAAGTCTGCACTTCGCGGCCTGAGAATTCTCCCCACCATTCTTGCGCCAAGGCGTCGTTTCCCGTTTGAATCGGTAGCCAACCGATTTCGGGCGCGGGGTGGCGCGCGACGCTGCCGCCGAGCGCCAGGGCCAGCAACTGACTCCCCAGGCAATGACCCGCCAGGGGCAGACCACGCGCATCCGCCTCGCGGATCAGAGCCAGTTCGCGCGGTATCCAGGGGAGATCGTCATGAACCCCCATGTAGCCGCCCAGGAACACCAGGCCGCTGAAGTCGGCGGCGCTTTGGGGCACGGGGTCGCCATCGACGATGCGCACCAGGCGTACCTGATGGCCCAAGGCTTCCAGGATGGGAGTGATCGTGCCGGGCGCGCCGACGTCGGTATGTTGGAAAACCGCGATGGGCTTGATCATTTATTCGACACACTCCTGAAGAGAAGATCTTCGCATTCAATTGCATACAACAGTATGCAATTATTGGTGTCTCGATGACGGAAAGCAATGGATAAGCACAAAATATAAGTATAAACCCTTATATTTTGGCAGAAATCAGGCAGGTTTCAGAGCTTTTTTGGCCAGACCGTCGGAAGAAAACGAATCTTTAGCCTTAAGTTGAATGCAATTAATCGTGGCTGCCGAGGCTTGCGCTTAGGCGCGAGGTCAAGCTTCGCGCCGACCGCGTGGGGCCAGGGCCAGGATGGCCAGGGCCGCCAGCACGACGAACAAAATCAGCGTCCAGATTTCGTAGCGCACGCCCAGCAGGTTTGTGGCGCTATCGGCGCAGGTGGCATAGATACCAAACACCTGGGGCAAGACGAGGTCAAGGCGCGAGGTGGTAACCACGGCATCGGCAAAGCTCAAATCGCACGAAAACGCATTGGCGGCCACCGTGTGTTGGTACCAGGCGGCAAGCGCCCCCCCGATGGCCAGCAAGCCCGAGAGGGCGGCGGCCCAGGCCGCCACGGCCGGACGGCGGCCGTGCAGCCACCAGCCCAAACCCGCGATGATCGCGATGGCCAGGACGATCAGGCGCTGCAGGATGCACCAGGCGCAGGGCGCCATTCCCAGAACGTGCTGGGAGAACAGGGCGAATAAAAAGGCCACAAAGGCCAGGAGCGACACGATGCCGAGGGTTTGGCGCAAGGAGAGGGAAGCGAGCATGGCAGCCCAGTGGGTCGAGTGAGGATCGGGAAGCCGGCGGCGGGTGTCGTGTGACGCCCCTGCATGGCCTGCCGGCCGCCGGGGGATGAGGTTGGCGCCGAAGCGCCAGGTTAATCGGGACGCAGTTGCAGGAACAACTCATAGAAGCCATCCCACATGATCTGGAAACCCAGGCAAAGCAGCAAAAAAGCCATCAGACGCATGAACACCGCGGTGCCGGATTCGCCCAGGGGCTTGAGCAGCTGCAGCGCAAAACGCAGGCAGATGAATACCGTGAGGCCGATCAGCATCAGGGCGGGTACCGCGCCGGCCAGTTGCACGGCCCGCAGGGGAAGCCTGGGATCATACAGGCTGGCGCCCACCGTGATCGCCGCCGCAATCGAGCCCGGGCCGCAGGCGATCGGAAAGGTAAGGGGGTAAAAGGCCTGGCGGCGGGCCACCTCGGGCGTATAGCCTTCCGCCAGCTCCACGGCGCGTTGCATGCCGGCATCGTTGGAGTTGAGCAGCCGCCAGGCGGTGGTGGCCACCAGCAGCCCGCCCGCGACCCGGACGACCGGCAACGAGATACCAAAGAAATTGAGTACCACCGACCCTCCCACCATCGCCGCCAGCAGGATGAGAAACACATTGCGGCCGATCTTGCGCGCCAGGATGGCGCGCGTGGAGCTGGAAGCGCCAGTGGTGAGCGACAGGAAGATCGGCGCCGTCGCCGTCGGGTTCAGGATGGGAAGCAGGGTTGCAAGGGCAAACAAAAAACTTTTGCCGAAGCCCAGCAAGTAGATTTCAAGGGGCATTGCGACAGATGAGGCATCAAGCGGAGCGTGCAGCCGGATCGTAGGGAAGTGCTTGGAGGATAAGTTGCGGGCCTTCGGGCGAACCCAGGTGCAGGGCATTGGCGTCGATCGTGTCGAAAGTGGCTTCGAACAGCACTTCGAGCGTACCGTTGCAGGCTGCGGCATTGATTACCCGGCCCACGGGTTCGACCGCCCCGGGGGTGTATAGGTCGGAGCCCGGCAGAACCGCCGGGTCGAGGGCCTCGGGCAGCGGCAGGCGGCCACGATGGGTGCGGCGCTTTTGCTTGCCTCGATAATGGCTGCGGGCAACCACCTCCTGGCCGGGGTAGCAGCCTTTGGTAAAGCTGACGCCGTCGATCAGATCGAAATTGATCATCAGCGGCGTAAAAAGTTCGAACGTGGCCGCGCTGATCCAGGGCAGGCCCGCGCGGATCTCCTGGCAAGCCCAGGCGGCGGGATCACCCTCGGCCGACTTGACTGGCGCGGCCTGCACCTGCCAGGCCCGCCAGGCGAGCGGCGCGGCGGCCGGCGCGCCGATACGCACGCCGCCCTCGGCATCGGCGGGCTCGGTATGCCAGGCCGCGGGCCCGGCGCCGGTTTCGGCCCACACCCCCGAAACGCTCCAATCCAGCAGCTCGAACACCACCTTGGCGCGCAGGACGAACATGCGCAGTCGTTTGAGCAGGGCGTCGACCACGCTGGCATGCGTGAAAAAATAGACGACGGGGGCGCCGGCGTCGTCGGCCCGCCAGAGCACCAAGGTGGCTTGTACGCGACCCTTGGCATTGCAATACGCCGCCAGGCGGGCGTGCCCGGGCGTCAGTTTTTCGACATCGTGGGTGAGTTGGCCGTGGAGGAAGCCCACGGCATCGGCGCCGGTCACGCGGACCACACGCAGGGAGTCGAGCAGCGCCTGGTTCGCGGCGTGCGGAGCGGAAGACGGGGACACGGTCATCGGGGCACTCATGGACGAAAACACACTCTAATTCGGTCTGGCACACCGGGTATGATACCGGGCTGCAGACATAGGGCCGATTATGCTGGGATTTGTGGTTCGCGCATTGGTGTTGGTCGCCATCGTGGCGGCGCTTGCGGTGGCGGCAGCCGTGTATTGGGCGCTACGGCCGCTCTCCCTGCCACACGACCCTCTGGACTTCAGTATCGCACCCGGCACCAGCCTGCGCGGCATCGCGCGCGACTTGCAAAAAGAAGGCCTTGATGTGCATCCCGAGGCTTTCGTACTGATGGCCCGATTCAGTGGTCTCGATCGCCAAATCAAGGCCGGCAGCTACGAAGTCACGTCTCGCGACAACCTCTGGCAGTTGCTCAATCGCATGGCGCAGGGCGACGTCCAGTATGCCCGCATTACGTTCATCGAAGGCTGGACCTACCGGCAAATGCGCGCCGAACTGGCCAAGCACCCCGACATCCGCTCCGTTCTGGAAGGCGTGGACGACGCCGAGTTGCTGAAGCGCCTGGGCGCGGAAGCCAAGCATCCCGAGGGCCTGTTCTTTCCGGACACCTATTCGTTCGCCAAGGGGTCCAGCGATTTCGACATCCTGCGCCGGGCCCACGCGGCACAGCGGCAACGGCTAGACGAGGCCTGGAAGGCCCGCGATCCCGACACACCCTGGCGTACGCCCTACGAGATGCTGATCATGGCGTCCATCGTCGAAAAGGAAACCGGCGACTCGGCCGATCGCGGCCGCGTGGCCGGAGTTTTCGCCAATCGGCTGAAGGTTGGCATGCCACTGCAAACCGATCCCACCGTGATCTACGGCATGGGCGACGCCTACGACGGCCGCCTGCTGCGCCGGCACCTGCAAATCGATCACCCCTGGAATACCTATACCCGGCCGGGACTCCCGCCCACGCCCATCGCCAATCCGGGCCGGGCGGCGCTCGACGCGGCCGCGAGGCCCGAAGAGCACCGCTATTACTATTTCGTCTCGCGCGGCGATGGCACCAGTGCTTTTTCGCAGAATCTGGCGCAGCACAACCGCGAAGTCAATCGCTACATCCGGGGAGCCCGCCAGCCATGATCCGTCCAAACGCCGGGCCAGGCCTGTTCCTCACCCTCGAAGGCGTCGATGGCGCCGGCAAAAGCTCGCACCTCGACTGGTTGACCGACCGCCTGCGCTCCCGGGGGCTGCGCGTGGTCAGCACCCGCGAGCCCGGCGGTACGCCCTTGGGCGAAGACCTGCGCCAATTGCTGCTGCAACGCCCCATGCGGTTGCGCACCGAAACCCTGCTGATGTTCGCCGCGCGCGCCGAACACCTGGCGCAGGTGATCGAGCCCGCGCTGCGCCGTGGCGACTGGGTCGTATGCGATCGCTTCACCGACGCCAGCTATGCCTATCAAGGCGGCGGCCGGGAGTTGGGCGAAGCCGCCATCGCCGCGCTGGAGGACTGGGTGCATCCCCACCTGCAGCCCGACCGTACGTGGTTGTTCGATGTCCCGCTGGAGGTCGCCCAGGCACGGCGCGCCGGCGCCCGCGAGGCCGACCGTTTCGAGGCCGAGAATGCGGCCTTCTTCGAACGCACCCGCGCGGCGTATCTGGCGCGCGCCGCGAGCTCCAAAGGGCGGATCCTGCGCGTGGATGCCACCGGCACCCTGGACGACGTCCGTGCCCAGCTGGCCCGTGATCTCGACAAGCTGTGGGAGCACCACCATGTCTGACGCCGGTTTGCCGACCGACACGCCAGAACCCGTTTTCCTGCCGTGGCAGGCAGCCACGGCGGCCGCCTGGCTGGGCGGCGGGCGCGAGCGCTTCGCCCACGCCTGGCTGTTGCATGGCCAGGCCGGCATCGGCAAGCGGCAATTCGCCTGGGCGGCGGCGGCCAGCCTGCTGTGCGAACAGCCCCGCCACGGCCTGGCCTGTGGCGAATGTCCGGCCTGCCGCTGGTTGCGCCAGGGCAATCATCCCGACTTCCGCGTGGTACGCCCCGACGCCGTGGCCCTGGCGGAGGGCGGGCAGGAAGCGGGCGAGCCCGAGACCGACGCCTCACGCGCCAAAAAAACACCCTCGCGCGAAATCCGCATCGAGCAGGTGCGCGAACTGGAGCGCTGGATCACCACCGCGACTCACCGCGGCGGCTGGCGGGTGGTCCTGCTGTACCCCTTGCATTCACTCAACCCCTATGCCGCCAACGCGCTGCTCAAGATGCTCGAAGAGCCGCCGGCGCATACGGTTTTTCTGATGGTCACCGACGCTCCCGATCGCGTGCTGCCCACTTTGCTGTCGCGTAGCCGGCGCCTGCCGCTGGCCGCTCCCGAGCCAGACGAAGCCCAGGCCTGGCTGGAGTCGATGGGCGTCGCCGAACCCGGGGGCTTCCTCGCCGCCGCCGGCCAAGCACCCGTGGCGGCGCTCGCCATGGCGAGGCAGCACGACAAGGCCTGGCCCGAATGGCTGCCGCTTTGGCTGGAAGGGCTAGGGCGAGGGCAGGGGCGCGCGTTGGCGGCGCGCCTGGCCGGCGATCTCGAGAAACAGCCCGCCACCGAGTGGCTGGCGGTGCTGCAACGGGCCGTCTGCGACTTGCAATGGCAGCAGAATGGCCTCGAGCCGCGGTATTATCCCGGGTTGGCTCAAGCTTCGGGCGCACTGGCCTCGCGTTGCGGCAAGGTTCCGCTGGCCGAGTTTTCCCGCCATTTGGCGCAGCAGATACGCATCGCCAATCATCCGCTCAATGCCCGCCTGTTCGCCCAGGCCACCTTGCTGCGCATGGCCGAAACCGCGGCCTGACCACTGGCCAGAGTGCCCTAACGGTCAGGGCGGTGGCGCCACGTCCGCCTCCCTCCAGAGCCCGTCGGGGGCAGGGCATGTTTTACCCTTTTATCGCTTTCCGGTTTTCCATGTTCATCGATTCGCATTGCCACCTCGACTTTCCCAAGCTGCGCAGCCGTCTTCCCGAGATCCTGGACAATATGCAGCAACAGGGTGTGGCGCAGGCGCTGTGCGTTAGCGTCAACCTGCCCGACTGGCCCGAGCTCATAGCCATGGTGCGGGCGCACGAAGGCCTCTGGGCCTCCGTTGGCGTCCATCCCGACTACGAAGATACGCCCGAGCCCACGGTCGAGGCCCTGGTCGAGTTTGCCCGCGATTCCCGCGTGGTGGCGATCGGGGAAACCGGCCTGGACTATTTCCGGATCGAAGGCGATCTCGAATGGCAGCGCGAGCGCTTTCGGGTGCACATCCGTGCCGCGCGCCAGGCGGGCTTGCCGCTCATCGTCCACACCCGCCAGGCCTGCGACGACACCCTGCGCATCATGGCGGAGGAGGGCGCCGACGAGGTTGGCGGCGTGCTGCACTGCTTCACCGAGTCGCAAGCCATGGCCGACGCGGCGATCGCCATGAACTTCTACATCTCGTTCTCGGGCATCGTCACCTTCAAGAACGCCCGCGAACTGCAGGCGGTAGCCGCGTCCATCCCGCTGGAGCGTCTCCTGATCGAGACGGATTCTCCCTATCTGGCCCCGGTACCGCATCGCGGCAAGGTCAACGACCCCTCGCTGGTGCCGCATGTGGCGGCCAAAATCGCGGAGCTGCGCGGAATCCCGCTCGAAGCGGTGGCCGAGGCGTCGACGGCGAACTTTCATCGCCTGTTTGCGCGCACAGCGCCAGGTGTGAAAGTCACGACAGGCCCATCCTCCGCGAAAGACCTTCGTCATGAATAACGAACGATAACGGGATGCCGGCACGCCGTTCGCTAATGTGCGGTTGGCGTCAGGGCAGGGCGCTCAGCTGAACGTGATCAGCAGGATCACACCGAGCACAATGCGATAGATCACGAACGGCATCACGCCGATGCGCTGGATGAAGGCCAGAAAGAGCTTGATGCAGAGGTAGCTGGCGATTGCCGAGGCCACGGTGCCAACCGCCAGGGCGGCCCAGTCGATGACTTCGGGAGATTCGGTCAGCTCTTTGAGCTGCAGCAGACTGGCCAGGACGATCACCGGGATCGCCAGCAAAAACGAAAAGCGGGCCGCCGCTTGCCGGCTCAGGCCCACGAACAGACCCGCCGTGAGGGTGATTCCCGAGCGCGACGTGCCCGGAATCAAGGCAATCGCCTGGGCCAGCGCGATCCAGGCCACATCGCGCCAGGTCATCTGTTCGACGGTGCGCTCGGCGTGGGGCCGCGCGTCGGCCCAGGCCAGGATGATGCCGAAAATGATCATCGACCAGGCCAGTATCACCGGCGAGCGCAGGTAGTGGGCAATCAGCGAGCCAAACAGCAAGCCCGCCAATCCCACCGGGATGGTGCCGAGCAACACGGCCCAGGCCAGGCGGCCATCGGTCGAAAGCCGGCGGTGGCGGATCGAGTCGGCCCAGGCGCCAGCCATGTTGACGATATCGCGCCGAAAATAACTGAAGATGGCGAACAGGCTGCCCAAGTGCAGGGCAACGTCGAAGCTCAGGCCCTGGTCGGGCCAGCCCAGCAGCACGGGAGCCAAGACGAGATGCGCGGAACTCGATACCGGTATGAATTCTGTCACCCCTTGGACGATCGCCAACACCAAGACGTGAACCAGATCCATTGCGCTCTCCCGATAGCTCCGGCGTCAAAAGGACGCGGAGGAAATGGCGGGCATGGTAACCGATTCGGCGCGCGGCAAGGCGTGAGTGCGTGTTACGGCGCCGGCCGCCTGCCCGGCCCTGCCGCCGCGCCGGATTGGTTATGATCCTCCCGCCGGCCCGCGGCGCGTCGCCCGCCGTCCCTGGCCGGTCCGGTGCATCAGGCGAGGCGAGGGGAGCGAGGATCGATGGCAGGTTTCCGATGGGGTTTCATCGTCGTACTGGTGGTAGTGCTGGCCGCCGGCATCGGCATGGTGTTCTGGCAGAGCCTGCCCAGCAACGAACAGATGGGCCTGCCGCCGGTGGGCTCCGGGCCGCTGGCCCCGATCGGCCCCGCCAGCGATGGCGGCGAGCTGCTGGCGCGCGGCCAGGCCGTCTACATGGCGCAGTGCGCGTCCTGTCATGGCGATCAGCTGCAGGGCCAGCCGGCCTGGCGCGAGAGGAGGGCGGACGGCCGCCTGCCGGCCCCGCCGCACGACGCCAGCGGCCATACCTGGCACCACCCCGACGCCCAGCTGTTCGCCATGATCAAGTACGGCATCGGCCCGGTGGCCGGCATCGCCGACTACCCCTCCGACATGCCGGCCTACGAGGGCATCCTCAGCGATCAGGACATCACCGCCGTGGTGGCCTGGATCAAGTCGCAATGGCCGGCCGAGATCCGGCAGCAGCACGATCAGATCAACCGCCAGGCCAGCCAGATGCGGTAAGTGCGGCCGGCGGCCCGCGCCCCCGCGTTGCAACACCTTGACCGGTTCGTTCCGGTCTCGGCCGCGGTCTTTCCCGATCACACATCAGCCTCAAGCCCGTGACAGCATTGGTAGTTCTCCTAGTATCCTATTTTCAAGACGACTGGTCTACTAGTAGAAATGGTGCAACAGGACCGCGCCCGGATTCCCCACCCAATGTAGAGGTTTCAGATGAAACTCGTGAAAGTCCTGGCTGCCACCGCCGCGCTCGCGGTCTCCAAGCTGGCATTCGCCAGCTACCCCGACCGCATGGTGGAAATCGTGGTTCCGTATGCTCCCGGAGGCGGGGTGGACGTAGTGGCGCGGCTGGTCGCCGAGCGTCTGGCCCAGCACTGGAAACAGGCCGTCATCATCCAGAACCGCCCGGGCGCGAACGCCGCGATCGGGCAGGAGTTCGTCGCCCGGGCAAAGCCGGACGGCTACACCCTGCTCATCACCAGCGATTCGCCGGTGACGACCAGCCCGCATCTGGTGCAGACCCTGCGCTATGACCCGATGCGGGATCTGCTGCCGGTCACGCAACTGGTCGGCGCCAATCTGGTGGTGCTGCTCAACGCCGGTACGCCGATCCAGACCTTTCCCGAGCTCATTGAGCTGGCAAAGCGCGAGGTCGTGCCCTACGGCTCGTTCGGCCCCGCCAGCCAGCCGCATATCTTCTTCGAAGCGCTGGCCGCGAGTGGGGGAGGGAGTTTCCTCCACGTGCCGTACCGCGGCACGGCCGCCTCGCTGAACGGCGCGATCGCCGGTGAAGTGAAGCTTGCCATGGGCAGCATCGCTGTGGCGAATACCTTCATCCAGGCCGGCAGGCTGCGCGGCCTTGTGATCTCCGGGGGTTCGCGGTCTGCCCTGGCGCCGGACATTCCGACCCTGACCGAACTGGGCTACGCGGAAGTGGATCCTTTCCCCTGGTTCGGGATGTTCGCACCGGCGGGCACGCCGCCCGAGATCGCGGCAAAGATCGCCGGCGACCTCAAGGCTATTTACGGCAACCAGGAGATTCGCACGCAGGATCTGATCTCGCGCGGCTATGAGCCGAAACTGTCATCGCCTGACGAGTTCCGGGACATGCTGCAGAAAGAGTTCGACGTCCGGGGCAAGCAGATCCGTACGCTCGGCATCAAACTCGAGGACTGAGACATGAACGGTGCTGAAGCCTTGCTCCGCACCCTGGGTGCGGCCGGAATCGATACGTACTTCGCCAATCCGGGAACCAGTGAGATGCATTCTGTCGCGGCCCTGGATGCCGTGCCGGAGGCCACGGGAATCCTGACGCTCGCCGAAGGCGTGGCGACCGGAGCGGCGGACGGCTATGGCCGCATGGCCAGGCGGCCGGCCGCCACCTTGCTGCATTGCGGGCCCGGCTTGGCCAATGGGATTGCCAACCTGCACAATGCCCGGCGCGCGCGCACGTCGGTGGTGAACCTGGTCGGCGACGTTTCCAGCCTCCATCGCGCCGTCGACCCGCCCCTGGCGGCCGATATCGAAAGCCTCGCCCATACGGTGTCGTCCTGGACCCGCAGATCGCTGGACGGCCATTCGGTGGCGCGGGACGGCGCCGAGGCCGTGGCCGCGGCGGTGGTGCCGGGATCCGCCATCGCCACGCTGATCCTGCCTTCCGACGTCTGCTGGTCCGAGGGGGCGCAGACGGCCATGCCACGGCCTCCGCGGGCGCCGGCACCGGTGCAGGACGCCGCGATCCTGCACGCCGCCAAGTGGCTCCGCGAGGGCGCAGCCACTGCGCTCCTGCTCGGCGGAGACGCGCTGATCGGGCCCGCCCTGCAGCTGGCCGGCGCCATTGCCGCCGCCACCGGCGTACGGCTTCTGACGGAAAGCACGATCCCGCGCATCGAGCGGGGGCAGGGCAGGCCAGGGGTGCAGCGGATTCCCTATGCACAGGCGCCGGCGATCGAGGCCCTGGCCGCCACCCAGCGGTTGCTGGTGGTCGGTGCGCGGCGGCCGGTCTTCTCCTTCGCCGGCCCGGATGGCAGATCGTACCCGGAGCCGGAGGGGCTGGAAATCGCGGTGCTCAGCCATCCGGAAGACGATACCCTGGATGCCCTGGAACGGCTTGCAGAGGCGCTGCGCCCCTTGGGCGACGCCCGGAATGCCGCGCTACCGCCAGCTCGCCGGGATGCCCCCGCGTCGGGGGCGGTCACGCCCGAAGCCTTTGCCCATTCGATCGCCGCGCTGTTGCCCGACGACGCGATCGTGGTCGAAGAAGGGCTATCCTTCGGCCGCGCCGTCTTTCCGGCGATGGCCGCCGCCGCTCCCCACGACTGGATGCAACTGACGGGCGGCGCGATCGGGTCAGGCCTTCCGATGGCCACGGGGGCGTCGATCGCGGCGCCGGGGCGCCGCGTCGTCAACCTGCAATCGGATGGCGCCGCGCTGTACACGGTTCCAGCCTTGTGGACGCAGGCACGGTACGGCCTGGACGTCACCACGGTGATCTTCTCGAACCGAAGCTACGCGACGCTCTTCGACGAAATGAAGCGCATGGGGGCGGTGCCGGGCAAGACGGCCAGCCATCTCCTGAGCCTTGCCGAGCCGAGCATCGACTGGCTGCAGGTGGCCCGGGGTTTCGGGGTCGAGGCCGAGCGGGCAACCTCCATGGAGGAGTTCAATGCCGCGTTCCTGCGCTCCATCCGGCGGCCGGGTCCGAGCCTCATCGAACTCGTAATATAAGTTGCATAATCAATATTATGTAAACTCAAAGATATTCCGGACTTGGCGATCCCCAAGGCACCCCGAACGTCCGCCACCGATCTTGGCCTCTTCCATCCACGGCATCCTGAAACCGTGCCTTGAACTCTTGACGCCGCGCATCCCACGGCACAGAGGTTTTCGTCTTTATTCCCGCCTTTCTTGACGAATTCTTGACCAGTGGATGCGCTAAGATCGCCAGCGGTCGGCGTTTCCGCCGTCCTGGGCCTTTAGAGCGCCCAACTATTTGGGATGAACCCTGCATGCTGAAACTGACCTTGCGCTTCTGGATCGCGGGCTTGTTGCTTTTTGCGATAAGCCGCCTGGGCTTGATGGCCTGGCAAAGCGTCAGGGTGGATTCGGCAGCCGGATGGTGGCCGATTCTCGTCGGCGGCTTGCGCTTCGATATCGTGGTGCTCTGCATGCTGTCGGTCCCGGTGGCCGTTCTCGCCCCCTGGCTCGGTCATTGGCGGCTGGCCAATCGGGTGACCTCGATCTGGTACGCCGCCGCGTGGCTGCTACTGGCGTTTCTGGAGGTCATCACGCCGGCCTTCATCCAGGAGTACGACAGCCGGCCGAACCGCCTGCTGGTGGAGTATCTGAACCATCCGCGGGAAGTGGCGGGCATGCTCTGGTATGGCTTTGGCGCCACCTTGCTTGCCGTGACGCTCGCCATGGCGGGCGCCGCGGCACTTGCCTGGTGGTGGTTCCGTGACGTAAAGCCGGAGCCGCGCCGTCACTGGCTCTGGCGAACCGTCCTGTCGGTCGCTTTGCTGGCCGTGATGGTGCTCGGCATACGCGGCACGCTGCAGCACCGGCCGATCAATCCCGCCACCGTGGCTTTCTGCAGCGACGCCATGCTCAATACGCTGCCGCTCAACAGTTTTTATCAAGTCACGCATGCCATTTACCGGATGAAGGACGAACGATCGGCATCGTCTCTGTACGGCGCCATGCCATTTGACGAGATTATCGATATCGTCCGCACGGGTGCCGGCATGGGCTCCGGGCCAGGCCCCCGGCTGCCTCCCACCTGGCATCGCCAGTTGCCGCACGCACCCCCGGTGGCTACACGGCCACGCAACGTCGTGGTCATCGTGGAAGAAAGCCTGGGCGCGCAATTCGTCGGACATCTGGGTGGCCGTGCTCTCACGCCGCAACTGGACGCGCTTGCCGCCCAGGCCTGGACATTTACGTCGGCCTACGCCACCGGTACGCGGTCGGCGCGCGGGCTCGAGGCTATCGTCGCGGGCTTTCCACCCACGCCGGCGGAGTCCGTGCTCAAGCTTTCCAAGGCCCAGGGCGGGTTCTTCACCCTGCCCGCCCTGCTGCGTGAGCACGGCTACCACAGCCGTTTCGTCTATGGCGGCGAGGCGCACTTCGACAATATGAGCGGTTTTTTCCTGGCCAATGGTTTCGACCAGGTGATCGACCGGCCGGAGTTCGTCGACACCCGGTTCGTCGGCTCGTGGGGAGCTTCCGACGAAGACATGTTCCAGCAGGTCGATCGCCTGCTGCGCAGCGACCCTCCCGGCAGACCGACATTTACACTGGCGTTTTCAGTCTCTCACCATACGCCGTGGGACTATCCCGCGGGGCGCATCGAGACGGTAGGCGAAGCCGCTAGCCAGGACAATGCCATCCGCTACGCCGATTGGGCCCTGGGCGATTTTTTCCGGCGCGCTCGCGCAGCGCCGTATTGGCAAGATACCCTGTTTCTGGTGATCGCCGATCACGATTCGCGGGCGGGGGGCGCCAGCTTGGTGCCGGTACACAACTTTCACATCCCTGCCCTGCTTCTGGGAGCCGGCATCGAGCCGCGGCGTGATGCCCGTCTGGTCAGCCAGATCGATTTCGCTCCCACCCTGCTTGGCCTGCTGGGGCTGGATAGTGAACACCCCATGATCGGCCAGGACCTGAACCAGGCCACGGCCGGCGGCCGGGCCATGCTTCAGTACGGCGACAATTTCGGCTGGCTGACGACGCGCCTCGGCGACGGCCACGCGGCCGGCGGCGCGGCCCAGTCTGAGCAGCCCGGGCCGCCGGCAGCCGCCACCGCGCCTGGCGTTGCCGGAGGTGCTGCCGCCATAGTAGCGCTCTCCACGCCGCGCCATCTCCTGGTTCTCGAGCCAGGCGGCAAAGCGTCGCAATGGCGGCACCAGGCCGATGGTACGCTGTCACCCGAGCCCATCGACCCGGCGCTAGCGCGGCGGGCCCTGGCCCATGCCCTTTGGCCCGAGCACGCCTATCGCGATCGCCAGTATCGCCTTGCGCCGCCGCTGGCCGCCGCCACGGGAGCCGTGCCTTGACCGACCCCATCCCTCCCGTTTCCCGCTTCAAAAGCGTGCCAGGATGGCGACGCCTGGCGGCCGCCTTTCGCTATTCCTGGCAAGGCTTGCGCGCCGCCTGGCGCTATGAAGCCGCCTTTCGCCAAGAGCTGTTGCTGGCTGTGGTGCTCGTGCCGGCCGCTTTCTGGCTGGCCCGTACGCCGCTCGAAATGATTGTGCTGCTGTTGCCGGTCGCCGCGGTATTGGTCGTCGAACTGCTGAACTCGGCGATCGAAGCGGTGGCCGACGCCTTATCGGCGGAATATCATGTGCTGCTGGGCCGCGCCAAGGATCTGGGCAGCGCGGCGGTGTGGCTGTGCCTGGCCGTGCTGTTCGCCGTGTGGCTGGTAGTGGCGGTGCAGCGCTGGCTGGGCGCGGCGCCGCTTTCCTGAGCCCGGCCTGGCGCCCCGCGCATGGCGGCGGGGCTGGTACGCGCCCCCTGCCCGCAAGCCATACACTTCCGGAGGCTTCGCTGACATGGCGCCGGCACGCCGGAAGGAGCCTACAATAACGCCTTTTTGACGAGTCTTCCGGTGGCTTCTCCCATGACCTCCCTCTCTTCTCCGGCGCCGTTTGGCACCCCGCTCTCTTCCGCCGCCCTGCGCGTCATGCTGCTTGGCGCCGGCGAGCTGGGGAAAGAGGTCATCATCGCCCTGCAGCGTCTCGGTGTCGAAGTGATCGCCGTCGACCGCTACGCCGATGCGCCGGGGCATCAGGTGGCTCATCGGAGCCATGTGATCGACATGACCGACGGCGCCGCTCTGCGCGCGCTGATCGAACAGGAGCGCCCCCACGTCGTGGTGCCCGAGATCGAAGCCATCGCCACCGACGTACTGACCGAACTCGAAGCCGAGGGTCTCATGCGCGTCACGCCCACCGCGCGCGCGGCCCATCTGACCATGAACCGCGAAGGTATCCGGCGACTGGCGGCCGAAACCCTCGGCCTGCCAACCTCTCCCTATCACTTTGCGGATACCCGCGAGGCCTTCGAGGCGGCCGTCGCGGATATCGGCTATCCCTGCCTGGTCAAGCCCATCATGTCGTCCTCCGGCAAAGGGCAGTCGCGGCTCGACGGCCCCCAGGATCTCGACACCGCGTGGCGCTACGCCCAGGAAGGCGGCCGCACCGGAGCAGGCCGCGTCATCGTCGAAGGCTTCGTGGATTTCGACTACGAGATCACACTGCTCACCGTGCGCGCGCTCGATACGCAAGGCAAGCCCGTCACGCGATTCTGCGAGCCCATCGGCCATCGCCAGGTGCAAGGCGACTACGTCGAAAGCTGGCAGCCGCAGGCGATGTCATCCGCGGCGGGCGAACGGGCGCGCGACATCGCGCTCGCCGTGACGCAAGAGCTGGGAGGCCTGGGTATTTTTGGCGTCGAGCTTTTCGTGGCCGGCGATCAGGTCTGGTTTTCGGAGGTGAGCCCCCGCCCCCACGATACCGGGCTGGTAACGTTGATCACCCAAACCCAGAGCGAGTTCACGCTGCACGCCCGCGCCCTGCTCGGCCTGCCGGTGGATACGGCACTGCGGCAGGCCGGCGCCAGCGCCGTCATCTATGGCGGCACCGACGCCGCCGCGGTACGGTTCGAGGGCGTAGCGCAGGCGCTGGCCGAGCCCGGCACCGATCTGCGGCTGTTCGGCAAGCCCCTCGCCCACGTCCGGCGCCGCATGGGCGTGGCGCTGGCCACGGCCGTCGACACCGATGAAGCCCGCGCCAACGCCGCTCGCATGGTGGCGGCGATACGCGTGGTGCCGGTGGCTTAAACCCCGGTACGGAAGCATGGCAAAACGCGCGAACCCACAGGCTCCGGAAGGAGCCACCCTCCCCGGCCTGACCGCCCTTGCGCCCACGGTCGCGATCCTGCCGATCGGCTCGTTCGAGCAGCACGGCGCCCACCTGCCTTACCATACCGATACCCTGATCGCCGGTCTGCTGGGCCAGGCCCTGGCGCAGCGGCTTGGCGCCCTGCTGGTGCCGCCGATTCCCCTGAGCTGCTCGCATGAGCATGCGGGCTTTCCGTATGCGGTGTCGCTGGGCAGCGCGACGCTGGCGCTGGTGATCCGTGACGCCGTGGCCTCGCTCGAGCGCAGCGGCATCCGCCTGACTGTCGTCGTCAATGGCCACGGCGGCAATTATGTGCTGGGCAACGTGGCCCAGGAACTCAACCAGGACGCCCCCCGGGTACTGGTGTTGCCCACTCGCCAACAATGGCAGGCGTCGATCGAGGCCGCCGGAATCGCCAGCGGCATCAGCGAAGATATGCACGGCGGCGAGATCGAAACATCGCTGCTGCTGCACGCCATGCCCGAGCAGGTACGGGTGGCTGCCATCCGCGATCACGAAGCCACCAGCCGGCCCTGGTTGCAGCTCTGGGGCATGCGGCACTACACCGAGCACGGCATCATCGGCTTTCCCAGCCGGGCGTCGGCCGACAAAGGCCAGAAACTCCTGCATGCCCTGGCGGACGGCATGGCGCGGGATGTCCGGGCAATCCTTGTTCGCCTGGATGGCGGCCCGACTGGGGATACCTGCTGATTGAAGTTGGTGGGAGCAGCTGACTTCGCGCTACCTAAGACGGATTCGCCGCCTTGACGAGCTCACCCCATTGCTGGGAGGCGGCATCGATGAAAGCACTGAATTCATCGGGATTCAGATAGGCCGCTTCAGCCCCCAGCCCCAGCACTTTCTCCTGGATCTCGGGTTGGGCCAGAATATCGCCGATTTCGGCGCTGATGCGTTTGGCCAGCGTGGGGTCGATGCCATGAGGGGCGAAAATCCCCATCCAGGCGGTGGCTGCGTAGCCATCCAGCCCGCCCTCTGCAATGGTGGGGATATCGGGCGCGGCGCTGACGCGCTGCGGGCTGGTGGTGCCAATCGCCACCAAGGTGCCGGCCTTGAGATGCGGGGCCGCGGATGTGAGGTCCACCATGGACAGCTGCAGGGTGCCCGACAGTGTGTCCGTCACGGCTGGGGCGCTACCTTTGTACGGTACGTGAACGATCTTGGTGCCCGCCATTTTGTTGAATAACTCGGCTGACAAATGCTGCGCGGTATTGTTGCCCGTGGAGCCATAGGAAAGCTTATCGGGTTGCTTTTGATAGGCGGCCACCACGTCGTTGACCGTCTTGAGACCCGTTTTTGCGTCGGCCACCAAGACCAGCGGAATGTCGGCCAGCTTGGCCACCGGCGCGAGCTCGCGCTTGGGATCCAGCGGCGCGCTACCGGGCACATGGGGATTGACGGCAATGGCGCCGGTGGCCCCCATGCCCAGCGTGTAGCCGTCGGGCGCCGCCTTGGCCAGGGCCATCAGGCCGGTGGCGCCGCCGGCGCCGGGTCGGTTCTCCACCACCACGGGCTGGCCCAGCCGCCGGGAGAGCTCATTCGCGGTGAGACGCGCCAGACCGTCGGCCGAGGCTCCGGGCGAAAAAGGAACAATCAGGGTGATAGGGCGTTCGGGAAAGGCGTGCCCCCAGGCCGGCAAGCTGATCGTGGCAGCAGCCGCCATGGCCGCCAAAGCACAAGATACGCGTCGCATCCGTTGTCTCCGTGAGTCCGCCAGCGCCGGCTCTCGAATGGCACTGGCACGATGTTTTATAAAAATGAGAGCGAAGTCCATCTTACGGACACATCGCGCGGCGTGTCAAATGCGTCTGGTCAGCGGACGGTGAAATCGAAGTAGGTGTCGGGGAACGGCTCGTTGGCCAGCGTGAAATGCCACCATTCCTCCGCCAAAGGCAAAAAGCCGGCATCCCGCATCAGCATTTGCAGCAACAGGCGGTTGGCCCTGGCCTGCGGCGCCACCGCGGGCGACTCCGGCCAGGAGGCCGGCCCGAAGTAATCGAAGACGGTGCCCATGTCGAGCTCGGCGGCGCTGGCGCTGTCGACCAGCGTGAGATCGACGGTGGAACCTCGGGAATGTCCCGATCTTTCCGCGATGTAGCCTTCGGTGAACAGGCGGTCCTTCGCCACCTCGGGATAATAGGTGGCCTTATGGCGCTGATCGTGGGGATCTTTCGACCACTCGAGGAAATGATCGACCGCGCGCTGGGGCCGGTAGCAATCGAAAAGCTTGAGCCCCAGGCCGAAGGGCTCGAGGCGCTGCTGCACCCGGGCCAGGGCGTGGATGGCGGGCAGGCTGAGAATGCAGCGCGACGCCTCGTAGCCGCGAATCGGCACGCCGATGAAGTTATCGGTGCCGTAATAGCGGATGGCTTCGATCACCGTGGGAATCGCATTGGCCACATAGCCGAACCCCGCCGGCAAATGGCCCTGCGCCGCCGCGGAGGGCGGCACGGCCAGGACAGAGGCAAAGGCCGAGCAGGCCGCGAGGGTTCGCCACGAGAAAGGCAGGGACATGCAGAGCTCCCGGATGGAACGGCCGCCAGGGCCGCGAAACTCGCATTCTGACGTGATTCGGAGGTGAATCGAGCGCTATTCGGATGCTGTTCGCACACGATTTCGGGTGCGGCCGCCGCTCGGAGCGGGCGGCGGCCAGCCCGGTATGGAACCGGTATGGAACGCTACTTCTTGCGTACCGGAGGCAGGTCGGTGCAATGCCCGTCGGCGGCTTCGGCCGCCATGCCGATGGATTCGCCCAGGGTCGGGTGCGGGTGGATGGTTTTACCGATATCGACGGAATCGGCGCCCATCTCGATGGCCAGGGCCACTTCGCTGATCAGATCGCCGGCGTGGGTGCCAACGATACCGCCCCCTACGATGCGGCCGTCCTCGGCGTCGAACAGGAGCTTGGTAAAGCCCTCGTCGCGCCCGTTGGCGATGGCGCGGCCCGATGCGTTCCAGGGCATCAGGCCCTTGCGCACCTTGACGCCCTTGGCCTTGGCTTCGTCTTCGGTCAGGCCGGCCCACGCGATCTCGGGATCGGTGTATGCCACCGAGGGAATCACGCGCGCGTCGAAGTGGCTTTTCTGGCCCGCCGCCGCCTCGGCCGCCACGTGGCCCTCATGCACCGCCTTGTGGGCGAGCATGGGCTGGCCGATGATATCGCCGATGGCGAAGATATGCGGCACGTTGGTGCGCATCTGCGAATCGACCGCGATGAAGCCGCGCTCGTCTACCGCCACCCCGGCCTGGTCGGCGCCGATGCGGTCGCCGTTGGGCCGCCGGCCCACGGCCTGCAGCACGAGGTCGTAGCGCTGCGGCTCGGGCGGAGCGCCCTCGCCTTCGAAGCTGACCCAGATGCCGTCGTCGCGCGCTTCGGCGGCCACCGTGCGGGTATTGAGCATGATGTTATCGAAGCGCGGCGCGTTGAGCTTCTGCCACACCTTGACCAGGTCGCGATCGGCGCCCAGCATCAGGCTGCCTTGCATTTCGACCACATCGAGCCGGCTGCCCAAGGTGGAATACACCGTGCCCATTTCGAGGCCGATGATGCCGCCGCCGACGACCAGCATCTTCTTGGGCAGCTGGCGCAGTTGCAGCGCGCCGGTGGAGTCGACGATGCGTTCGTCGTCGGGCAGAAAGGGCAGCTTGATGGCTTCGCTACCCGCCGCGATGATGGCATGGCGAAAGCCCACGACTTGCGGCAGGTTGCCTTCTACCTGCAGGCGATTCGCGTCGAGAAAGCGGCCATTGCCCTGCAGCACGGTCACCTTGCGCATCTTGGCCATCGCGGCCAGGCCGCCGGTGAGCTTGCCGATCACGCCGTCCTTGAAATTGCGCAAGGCGTGGAGATCGATCTCGGGCTCGGCGAACTTGATGCCGTGGCTGGACATCGCCCGGGCCGCATCGATCACGCTTGCCGTGTGCAGCAGAGCTTTGGAAGGAATGCAGCCAACGTTGAGGCACACGCCGCCCAGCGTGGGATAGCGCTCGACCAGCACCACCGAAAGGCCCAGATCGGCGGCGCGAAAAGCCGCCGAATAGCCCCCGGGGCCGGCGCCCAGCACGAGCACGTCGCATTCGAGATCGGCGGGACCGGCGAAAACGGTTTTTTCGTTGCGGGCGGGCTCGCCTTTGCCCTCGGCGGCGGTCGGGGCGGGCTGGCGCGCGTCCGGATCGGGTTTGTCGTGACTCGCCTCGCGCCTGGGCTCGGCGGCCTTGGCGGGGGCTTCCGGCCGGCTGCCGGCCGCCTTGTCCGGTTCCGCGACGGCGTCGGGCTCGCCCTTGGCGACCTCGCCCGCGGGCTCGATCTCGAGGATGACGCTGCCTTCGGCCACTTTATCGCCCACCTTGATCTTGAGCGATTTGACCACGCCGCCCTGCTCGGCCGGGATCTCCATCGACGCCTTGTCGGACTCCACGGTGATCAGGCTCTGTTCGGTTTCGATGGTGTCGCCTTCGGATACCAGAACCTCGATGACTTCGACCTGGTCGAAGTCGCCGATATCGGGGACCTTGAGTTCTATCGTTTGGCTCATGCAGTCTCCGGATTCAAAGGGCAATGCGGCGGAAATCCGCCAGTAGACTGGCGAGATGCGCGTTGAAGCGCGCCGCCAGGGCGCCATCGATCACGCGATGGTCGTACGACAATGACAGGGGCAGCGTCAGGCGCGGGATGAAAGCGTCGCCATTCCAGACCGGCTTCTGGTAAGAGCGCGAAACCCCCAGGATGGCCACCTCGGGCGCGTTGATGATGGGCGTGAAATGCGTGCCGCCGATTCCGCCCAGCGACGAAATGGAGAAGCAGCCACCCTGCATCTCGCCCGGCGAAAGCTTGCCGTCACGGGCTTTCTTGGCCAAGGCGGCGGTTTCCTGAGCGAGTTCGAGCACGCCCTTGCGGTCGGCGTCGCGGATGACCGGCACCACCAGGCCATTGGGCGTATCGGCCGCGAAGCCGATGTGGAAGTACTGCTTGAAAACCAGGGTTTCGCCATCGAGCGAGGCGTTGAACTGCGGGTATTTTTTGAGGCTGGCCACCACCGCCTTGATCAGGAAGGCCAGCATGGTGACCTTGATGCCGGCTTTTTCGTTCTCGCGGTTGAGCTCCTGGCGCAAGGCCTCGAGCTCGGTGATATCGGCCTCGTCGTTGTTGGTGACGTGGGGAATCATCACCCAATTGCGATGGAGATTGGCGCCCGAGATTTTCTGGATGCGGGAGAGATCCTTGCGCTCGATCGGCCCGTATTTTTCGAAGTCGACCTTGGGCCAGGGCAGCAGGCCCAGACCCGCGCCGCCGGCGCCGGCGCCCTGGGCGGCCGGCGCCGCCGCGCCGCTCGCCGCCTGGTTCAGGGCCTTGACGAAAGCGCGCACATCATCGTGCGTGATGCGCTGCTTGGCCCCGCTGCCGCGAACCTTGTAGAGATCCACCCCAAGTTCGCGGGCGAACTTGCGCACCGACGGCGAAGCATGGGGCTTGGGTGCCGAACCATCGCTGTCGACGGGAGGCACGGGCGCCGTGCGCGCCGCCTGGCCCGCCGGCGCGGTGGACTCGGCGGCGGGGGGCGGCTCGGCCTGTCGTCGAGCTCCGGAATCGGCAGCCGCCTCTTCCTGGGCGTCATCGCCCCCGGCGTTGGCCTGGCTGGTATCGGCCTTCGCTTCCGGGCTGGCTTCGGCGTTGTTGTCGCCGGCGGCGTCTTGCGCCGGCTCGGCCTTGGCCTGGGCCTCGCCGCCCTTGGCGGCCTCGGCCGCGGGCTCGATCTCGAGGATGACGCTGCCTTCGGCCACTTTATCGCCCACCTTGATCTTGAGCGATTTGACCACGCCGCCCTGCTCGGCCGGGATCTCCATCGACGCCTTGTCGGACTCCACGGTGATCAGGCTCTGTTCGGTTTCGATGGTGTCGCCTTCGGATACCAGAACCTCGATGACTTCGACCTGGTCGAAGTCGCCGATATCGGGGACCTTGAGTTCTACGAGTTGAGTCATTCCGGTTCCTTCCGTCAGGCGTATTGCGGATTGGCTTTATCAGGGTTGATGCCGTATTTGCGGATGGCTTCCGGCAGCACCTTGGCGGGCAGCTTGCCTTCGTCGACCAGCGCGCGCAAGGCCGAGAGCACGACGAAATGGCGATCCACCTCGAAGTGCTCGCGCAGCTTGGCCCGGAAGTCGGAGCGGCCGAAGCCATCGGTGCCCAGTACGCGATACTCGCGGCCTTTCGGGATGAACGCGCGGATCTGATCGGCCACCGCCTTCATGTAGTCGGTGGAGGCGATCACCGGGCCTTCGCTGGTGGCGAGTTGCTGGGTCACGAACGGCACTTGCGCTTCGGCCTCGGGATGCAGCAGGTTGTGCCGCTCGCAATCCAGGCCATTGCGGCGCAGTTCGGTGAAGCTGGTCACGCTCCAGACATCGCCGGCCACGTTCCAGTCGTCGGCCAGCAGGCGCTGGGCCGCCAGGACTTCGCGCAGAATGGTGCCCGAGCCCAGCAGTTGCACGCGCGGCGCATCGGCCTTGCCTTCGTCGGCGGCCTGCAAGCGGTAGATCCCGCGGATGATCGCGTCTTCGTCGCCCTGGCGCAGGCCCGGCTGGGCGTAGTTCTCGTTCATCACGGTGATGTAATAGAACACGTTCTCCTGCCGTTCGACCATGCGCTTGAGGCCTTGGTGAACGATCACGGCCACTTCGTGGGCGAAGGCGGGATCGTACGAGACGCAGTTGGGGATGGTGGACGACAGCAGGTGACTGTGGCCGTCTTCGTGCTGCAGGCCTTCGCCGTTGAGCGTGGTGCGCCCCGCCGTACCGCCCAGCAGGAAGCCGCGGGCCTGCATATCGCCCGCGGCCCAGGCCAGGTCGCCCACCCGCTGGAAGCCGAACATCGAGTAATAGATGAAGAACGGCAGCATGATGCGGTTATTGGATGAATACGACGTGGCCGCCGCGATCCACGAACTGAAAGCGCCCGCCTCGTTGATGCCTTCCTGCAGGATCTGGCCGTCTTTGGCCTCTTTGTAGTACATGACCTGGTCTTTATCGACCGGGATGTACTTCTGGCCTTCGGGAGCGTAGATGCCGATTTGGCGGAACATGCCCTCCATGCCGAAGGTGCGGGATTCGTCGGCAACGATCGGCACCACGCGCGGCCCCAGGGTTTTGTCGCGCAGCAACTGGGTGAGGATGCGCACGAACGCCTGCGTGGTGGATACCTCGCGGCCTTCGGCGGTGGGGTCGAGAATCGACTGGAACACCGAAAGCTCGGGCACCGGCAGGGATTCGTCGGCCTTCACGCGGCGACGCGGCAAGTAGCCTCCCAAAGCCCGTCGGCGCTCGTGCAGGTACTGCATCTCGGGCGAGTCTTCGGGCGGCGTGTAGTACGGGAGTGCCTCGAGCTGCTCGTCGGTGACGGGAATATTGAAGCGATCGCGGAACTCGCGGAGGGAGTCCGCATCGAGCTTCTTTTGCTGGTGAGTGGGGTTCTTGGCCTCGCCGACCCGGCCCATGCCATAACCCTTGATGGTTTTGGCCAGGATCACCGAAGGCTCGCCGGTGTGGTTGACCGCCGAATGGAAGGCGGCATACACCTTGTGCGGATCATGGCCGCCGCGATTGAGGCGCCAGACATCTTCGTCGCTCAGGCGGCTCACCATCTCGAGCAGCTTGGGGTGCTTGCCGAAGAATTTTTCGCGCACGTAGGCGCCGTCGTTGGCTTTGTACGCCTGGTACTCGCCATCGACGGTTTCTTCCATGATCCGGCGCAGGATGCCTTCTTTGTCGCGGGCGAACAGCGGATCCCAATAACCGCCCCAGATCAGCTTGATCACGTTCCAGCCGCTACCGCGGAACTCGCCTTCGAGCTCCTGGATGATCTTGCCATTGCCGCGCACCGGGCCATCGAGGCGCTGCAGGTTGCAGTTGATGACGAAGATCAGATTGTCGAGCTTCTCGCGGGCCGCCAGGCTGATCGCGCCCAGGGACTCCGGCTCGTCCATCTCGCCGTCGCCGCAGAATACCCAGACCTTGCGCTGGCTGGTGTCGGCAATGCCGCGCGCATGCAGGTATTTGAGGAATCGCGCCTGGTAGATGGCCATGATCGGCCCCAGGCCCATCGACACCGTGGGGAATTGCCAGAAATCGGGCATCAGCTTGGGATGCGGATAGGATGGCAATCCCTTGCCGTCGACTTCCTGGCGGAAGTGATCGAGCTGTTCGGCGGTGAGCCGGCCTTCGAGGAAGGCGCGGCCGTAGATGCCGGGCGACGAATGGCCCTGGAAGTACACGAGATCGCCACCGTGGTTTTCGTTCTCGGCATGCCAGAAGTGATTTTGGCCGGTGCCGATCATGGTGGCGAGCGACGCGAACGATGCGATGTGGCCGCCGAGGTCGCCGCCATCGGGCGGCGACTGGCGGTTGGCCTTGACGACCATCGCCATCGCGTTCCAGCGGACATACGAACGAATGCGTTCTTCGAGATCGTGCCGCCCCGGCGAGGGTTCTTCGAGGTGCGGCGGAATGGTGTTGACGTATGCGGTTTGCGCCCGGAACGGCAGGTTGGCGCCGGAGCGACGAGCGAGATCGATCAGGCGCTCGAGCAGATAGTGGGCGCGCTGAGGACCTTCGCGATCCAGGACGGCTTCGAGGGCATCGAGCCACTCCCGGGTTTCCTGGGAATCGTCGTCGGGAGCCAAAAAGGCGGGTTGAGCAGACATGAACCTGTCTCCGGTCGTTGAATCGGTTACTGATTCTAGTGGTTGCTCCCCCTGGAAGGCAAACAGTTTTTCATATTGCGATGCATCATTTCATATTATGAAATATAATGACGAAGCAAAGCATTACACTTCGCACCATGGCTCGCCAACACCCTTCCGGACCTCTGCCCGCGGACGCCGAACCCCCGCGGCTGCGGCGCTATTTGCAATGGCTGGCGCCTCTGATCGCCATTGTGGCCCTGGTGGGCGTGGTGGGTGCTGTGGTGGTCTGGCTTGAACGCCTGGAAGACCCCTACGGCACCCTTACCCAGGATTCCCATCGCACCCTGATCTGGGTGGTGCTGTCGCTCGCGCTGGTGATCGTCTGGAGTCTCATCGCACTCTACCGGCATATGCGGTTTCGCCAGAAGGCCGAGAAAGCCCTGATTGCCGAAACCGCTTTCCGGCGCGCGATGGAAAACTCCATGCTCACCGGCATGCGGGTGCTGGATATGGATGGCCGCATTACCTACGTCAATCCGGCCTTCTGCCGCCTGATCGGCTGGAACGAGTCCGACCTCATCGGCCGCACCCAGCCCTTCCCCTATTGGGTGCCCGGCCAGCACGCCGCCCACCAGCGCATGATGGCCATGCTGCTGGCCGGCAATGCGCCCACCAGCGGCCTAGAAATGCAGGCACAGCGCCGCGATGGCTCCCGCCTTACCACCCGGATGTATGTTTCGCCGCTCGTCGATCACAATGGCGTGCAGACCGGCTGGATGACGTCGATCACCGACATTACCGAATCCAAGCGCATCCGCGAGACCCTCGCCGCCGCGCATGAGCGCTTCATGACCGTACTCGAAGGCCTGGACGACGCGATCTCGGTCACCGCCGACGGCGCCCAGGGGCCCGAACTGCTGTTCGCCAACAAAACCTACCGGCGCATCTTCGGCCATCAGGCCGCGGGCCACGCCGAGCTCCTGGGCGGCCGGCGCGGCCGCTACACCGACGAGGCCGTGGAGGTGTACTCACCGTCTACGCGGCGCTGGTTCGAGGTCAATCACCGTACGCTGGCCTGGACCGATGGCCGGCGCGTGCGCCTGCAAGTGGCGCGCGATATTACCGAGCGGCGCGCCCAGGAAGACGCCTCGCTGGTGCAGCAAGAAAAAATCCAGATCACCAGCCGCCTGATCGCCATGGGCGAAATGGCCTCGTCGCTGGCCCACGAGCTCAACCAGCCGCTCACCGCCATCGCCAACTACAGCATGGGCGCGGTGGCCATGGTCAAGTCGGGCCGCGCCGAACCCGACCGACTGCTGCCCGCCCTCGAAAAAGCCGCCGCCCAGGCCGAGCGCGCGGGCCTCATCATCCGCCGCATCCGCGAGTTCGTAAAGCGCAGCGAGCCCCGCCGCCAGCGGGTGGACATCGCCGCGGTAATCGACAATGCCGTGGGTTTTGCCGAGATCGACGCCCAGAAGCGCCGAATCGAGATTTTCAAGCAATTGCCGCCCGAGCTGCCCGACGTGCTGGCCGATCCCATCCTGGTCGAACAGGTGTTGCTCAATCTCATCAAGAACGGCATGGACGCCATGACCGACGCTACGGTACGCGAGGTCGAAGTCTCGGTGGCCGTGCGCGGCGACCAGCTCGAGGTGGCGGTGGCCGACCACGGCTATGGCCTGGGCGAACTCGATCCCGCCCGGCTCTTCGAACCTTTCTTCAGCACCAAGGCAGAGGGCATGGGCATGGGGCTCAATATTTGCCGTACCATCATCGAGTCGCACCATGGCCGGCTCTGGGCCGGTCCGAACGAAGCCGGCGGCACCGTGTTCCGTTTTACCCTGCCCATCGCACCGCGCGAGGTCATTTGCACCGACCCCGACACCGACCACGAAGCCGGCAACGTTCCGGCGCTGGCCTTCAACCAAAAGGAGCATCAGGCATGAAAACCCTCTCCCCGTCGAACACCGTGTTCATCGTGGACGACGACGAAGCGGTCCGTGACTCCTTGCGCTGGCTACTCGAAGCCAATGGCTACCGGGTCCGCGACTTCGCCAGTGCCGAGGCGTTTCTGGAAGCCTACGACCCCGAAGTGGTGGGCGTGCTCATCGTCGATGTACGCATGCCGGGCATGAGCGGCCTGGAACTCCAGGAGGTCCTGATCGCCCGCAAGATTCCGCTGCCCATCGTCTTCATTACTGGCCACGGCGACGTTCCCATGGCGGTCAGCACCATCAAGAAGGGAGCCGTCGACTTTCTCGAGAAACCCTTCAACGAAGCCGACCTGCGAGTGATCGTCGCCAACATGTTCATCCGCGCCCAGGAGCAGGCCGACCTCGCCGCCCAGAAACGCGAACGCGAAGCCATGCTTTCCCGCCTCACCTCGCGCGAGCAACAAGTCCTCGAACGCATCGTTGCCGGGCGGCTGAACAAGCAGATTGCCGACGATCTCGGCATCAGCATCAAAACCGTCGAGGCCCACCGGGCCAACATCATGGAAAAGCTCCAGGTCGCGACCGTGGCCGACTTGATGAAGGTCGCCCTGGGCTGACGCCTCTTCCACGAAACACGCAAGGTCTTTGCCGGTGTCCGGAGCCCGCCATCACGCCCGGCTCCGGGCACGCCAGGGGTTGCACCCTCTCCGATGTCTTTCTTTGTTTTGTCCTGACCCATAGCCGCCTATGTCTGCCACCCTCATCAACGGGACCGAAATGGCCCGATCCCTGCGCGCCGATGTGGCGCGCGCCGCCGCCGAGCTTCGGCAACGCCATGGCGTCACGCCGGGCCTGGCGGTGCTGCTGGTGGGCGACGACCCGGCGTCCCAAGTCTATGTCCGCAACAAAGTGAAGGCCTGTGAAGAAGCCGGCCTGCATTCCGTGCTCGAGCGCCTTCCGGCCGACACCACGCAAGACGCCCTGCTGGCACGCATCGACGCCCTCAATCGCGATCCCGCGATCCACGGCATCCTGGTGCAATTGCCGCTGCCGCCGCACTTGTCGTCGCACCTGGTCATCGAAGCCATCGCACCCGAGAAAGACGTCGACGGCTTCCATATTTCCAACGCCGGACTGCTGATGACCGGCCAGCCCCAGGTCGTGCCCTGCACGCCCTACGGCATCATGAAGATGTTGCAGGCCCTGGATGTACCCCTGCGCGGCGCCGAAGCCGTAGTGGTTGGCGCCAGCAACATCGTGGGCAAGCCCATGGCGATGCTGCTGCTGCAGGCCGGCGCCACCGTTACCCTGTGCAACTCGAAAACCCGCGACCTCGGTGCCCAATGCCGGCGCGCCGACGTGCTGGTCGTGGCCACCGGCAAGCCGGGGCTGGTCAGGGGCGACATGATCAAGCCGGGCGCCGTGGTGATCGACGTCGGCATCAATCGCGGCGCCGACGGCAAGCTGCATGGCGACGTCGATTTCGCGTCGGCCGTGGAAGTGGCAGGCGCCATCACCCCGGTTCCGGGCGGCGTCGGCCCCATGACCATCGCCATGCTGCTGGTCAACACGCTCGAAGCCGCCCAGCGCGGCCTCGCCCGGGCCTGAGCACGCGCCGCCCGGCCCGCAGAACTTCCCGCAGCAGGCGGCCCTGGCCCCGGCTTCCAGCCCCAAAGAGCCGTGAGGCGCCGGCCTCGCGCGGGGCGAAGGCCCGGCTCGGCCCAGCCGGGACTCCCCGTCTTCCCCTTGCCTGGCGGCGGATCGTCTCCATCTGCCTGGCAAGGCTATTCCGATTTTCTCCGAGGTCGACCGATGTCCAACCCATTGCTTCACGCCGATGGCCTGCAGGATTTTGCCGCCATCCGGCCCGACCATATCGGGCCCGCCGTGGGCGAGCTGCTGGCCCAGGCCCGCGCCGCCGTCGAACGCGCGGCCGATCCCGCCACTCCCGCCACCTGGGAACACTTGGTGGACGCGCTGGATGACGCCACCGAACCGCTCTGGCGGGCCTGGTCGGCCGCCGGCCACCTCAATGCCGTGGTCAACACGCCCGAACTGCGGGAGGCCTACAACGAGGCGCTGCCCCAGGTGGTGGAGTTTTCCACTTGGGTCGGTCTGCACGAGGGGCTTTACCGGCAGTACCGCCGCTTGCGTGATTCGGCGCATTTCAACGACTTGCCACCCGTCCGGCAACGCATCGTCGAGCTCGGCCTGCGCGACTTTCGCCTCAGCGGCGTCGAACTACCCCCGGCGGACCGCAAGCGCTTCGCCAGCCTCCACGAGCGTCATGCCGAGGTTTCGCAGAAGTTTTCCGAGAATGTGCTCGACGCCACCGATGCCTGGGCGCTGTACGCCGAGGACGAAGGCCGCCTGGCGGGAATCCCGGCCGACGTTCTGGCGGCGGCCCGGGCCGCCGCCGAAAGCGACGGCAAGCCCGGCTGGAAACTGACCTTGCAAGCGCCCTGCTACATCCCGGTGATGCAGTACGCGGAATCCACGGAGTTGCGTGCCGAGATCTACCGGGCCTACGGTACCCGGGCCTCCGACACCGGCGACACCCGCTTCGATAATTCCGCGCTGATCGAGGAACTGCTGCAATTGCGGCGTGAGGAGGCCGCGCTATTGGGCTTCGACACCTACGCCAATCGTCAACTGCAAACCCGCATGGCCCGCAGCCCCGAGCAGGTACTGGGTTTCTTGCGCGACCTCGCGGGCCGCGCCCGGCGCTACGCCGAACGCGACCTGCAAGAGGTGCGAGCCTTCGCCCGCGATACTTTGGGACTGGCCGAGTTGCAGCCGTGGGATCTGGCCTATGCCTCCGAGCGCCTGCGCCAGGCACGCTTTGCCTATTCCGAAGAAGAGCTCAAGCCGTACTTCCCTTTGCCCCGGGTGCTCGACGGCCTGTTCGAGATCCTGGAGCAACTGTTTGGCGTGCGTACCCGGTCGGTGGAGGCCCCGGTTTGGCATCCCGACGTGCAAGTGGTGCGGGTGGAAGACGGCGACGGCCATTTGATCGGCCATTATTATCTTGATCTCTATGCCCGCCAGGGCAAGCAGCCGGGGGCTTGGGTCGACCTCGATCGCCACCGCCGGCGCACCCGTCACGGCCTGCAAACCCCGGTGGTCTTCCTCACGTGCAACTTTGCACCGCCCGCCGCCGATCGTCCTTCGCTGCTGACGCACGACGACATCATCACCCTGTTCCACGAAACCGGCCATGCCCTGCATGCCTTGTTGTCGGAGGTGGACGATATCGGGGCGTCGCCTTTCAGCAGTGTCGAATGGGACGCCATCGAGCTGCCATCGCAGTTCATGGAGAACTTCGGCTGGGAGTGGGATGTCCTGCAGCGTCTGAGCGCCCATATCGAGACCGGCAAGCCGCTCGAGCGGGAGCTGTTCGACAAACTGCAAGCCGCGCGCAACTTCCAGAGCGGGCTGGGCGCCGTGCGGCAGATCGAGTTCGCCTTGTTCGATATGCTGCTGCACCAGCGCACCAATGAAACCGATGCCGCCGAGGTTCTGGCGATCCTGGATGAGGTGCGCCGTGAAGTGGCCGTGGTCGTGCCGCCGGCCTGGCATCGCTCCCCGCATAGCTTCTCGCACATCTTCGCGGGCGGCTACAGCGCCGGCTACTACAGCTACAAATGGGCTGAAGTGTTGTCGGCCGATGCCTATGCGGCGTTTGAAGAGGCCGCCGGCGAACACGGCTCGCGCCTCAACCCCGAGCTCGGCCGGCGTTTCCGCCAAACCGTACTGGCCGTGGGCGGCAGCCAGCCCGCGGAAGAGGTTTTTCGCACCTTCCGGGGCCGGGATCCCGAGATCGACGCGCTGCTTCGGCATTCGGGGATGGCGGAGGCTCACTAGCCTCGGGATTTCCCTATCACCTTCGCAGGTGATTGTCGCCTCATGGCACACTCTTGCACTATGTCAGGGAAACGGCGGCGGGTGTCACGGGCGCCCGCCGCGCGCTCACGATATCCCGTCAGGCAGGAGATTTCCATGACTCAACCCTCCCCCGCCATGGTGCGCGCGGCGCAGGCCGCCGGCGCCCGGATGGCCGACCGCAACACCTCTTTCATCTTCAACGAGTGGTATGTCGGGGCCTTTGCCGACGAAGTCGGCCGCAGCCTGCTGCGCCGTACGCTGCTCGGCCGCGATGTCATCTTCTATCGTACCCAGGAAGGCCGCGCCGTCGCGCTCGACAACCGTTGCATCCATCGCTCCTTCCCGCTCTCCGAAGGCCTGCTCGACGGCGATACCGTCGTCTGCGGCTATCACGGCTTTCGCTATGCGCCCGATGGCGAACTGATCCAGGTGCCGTCACAAGAACGCTGTCCCAAGGGTCTGGGCGTACGCAACTATCCGGTGATCGAACGCGGCCCGCTGCTGTGGATCTGGCTGGGCGACGAAGCCGCCGACCCCGCCCTGCTGCCGCCTCACGACTGGCTGGTCGACCCCGACTGGGTCTGTTCCAAAGGCTACTTCCACCTGCAGGGCAACTACGTCAGCCTGCATGAAAACCTGCTCGATCTCACCCACCTCAGCTACCTCCACGCCAAGAGCTTCGGTACGCCCGACTACGCCGCCGCCAAGTTCGACGCCGAGATCGGCGAGGGTCGCTTCGCCCTGCTGCGCGACGTCGTGCCCACCACGCTGCCGCCGGTCTGGGCCAAGCCCACCGGCATGGAAGGCTACCCCCAGGCCGCCCGCATCGTGCGCTCGGAGTTCCTGGCGCCCTCGCTGCACACCGTGGCGGTGCGCTTCTACGACAACGCCCTGCCCGAAGCCGGCCGCCCCGAATTCCGAATCCGTACCGCCCACATTCCCACCCCTGAAACCCACGGCACGACGCACTACTTCATCGTGCACGGCCGCGACTTCGCGCAAGACCAGGACTGGGTCACACAGCATATGCACGACGGCCTGTTCACCGCTTTCCAGGAAGATGTCGACGGCATGCAGCACCTCGAGCGCATGCTCGAAAAAACCGACGAAGATTTCTACGAGATCTCGGTCGCGAGCGATCGCGCGTCGATCGAGATGCGCCGCTACCTCAAGAGCCGGGCCGACGCCGAAGCCCAGGCCCGCGTCCCGGCCGAAGAAAAACCCGTTGCGCCGCCAGTCTCCCTGGCGGGCGTGGCCTGACCCCATGACGGGAGGCTCATCATGTTCGTCAAAAACACCTGGTATGTGGCGGCCTGGTCCAGCGAGGTCCACGCCGATCGGCTCTTTTCCCGTGTGCTGCTGGATACGCCGGTCTTGCTATGGCGCGACGCCCAGGGGCAGGTCCGCGCCCTCGAAGACCGCTGCTGTCACCGCGGCGCTCCGCTTTCGCGCGGGCGCCTCGAAGGCGATAAAGTCCGCTGCCTGTATCACGGGCTGCTGTTCGCTCCCGATGGCCAGTGCATCGAGGTTCCCGCCCAGGATCGCATTCCCCCCAACGCACGTGTGCGCGGCTATCCGGTGGTGGAAACCAAGCAATGGGTGTGGATCTGGATGGGCGATCCCGAGCTGGCCAACCCCGCCGACATCCCCGATACTTATTGGCTCGACGATCCCGCCTGGCGCTACCGCGAAGGCTACCTTCACTACAACGTCAACTATCTGCTCGTGACCGACAATCTGCTCGACTTCTCCCACCTGCCTTACGTCCATCCCAATACGGTCGGCGGCGACGAGAGCTTCGCCAGGCTGCGGCCCACGATCGAGAACGTCAAGGATGGCCTGCGCATTTCACGCTGGCACCTGAGTTCGCCACCGGCGCCCTTCGTCCGCAAGGTTACCGACTGGACCGATCCGGTCGATCGCTGGAACATCTACGACTTTCTCGTGCCCGGCATCCTGTTGATGCATTCCGGCAGCGCCCCCGCCGGCACCGGCGCGCCAGAGGGCAGATTCGAGCAGGCGGTGGAATTCCGCTCGGCCCAGGCCGTGACACCCGAAACCGCCAATAGCTGCCATTACTTCTTCTCGCAGGCCCACAACTTCTGCATCGACGACCCGAAGGTCACCGACGTCATCCATCAAGTGTTGATCGACGCCTTCAACGAGGATCACGCCATGATCCATGCCCAGCAGAACAACCTGGCGCTGGATCCGGCGTTCGAGATGGTGCCGGTGGGCCTGGATGCGGCCCTCAACCGCTTCCGCTGGATGATCGATAAGCGCCTGGAGCAAGAGCGCGCGGCGGCGGCGCCGGTCAGCGCCAGAGCGCGGCCCGAGGCCGCCACCCTGGCCTCCTAGAAGGCAAGCCTGGTTTGCGCCTGGCAAATATGACGGCGCGGGAGCGAACCGGAAGCGCGGGTATGAGCGCGCCGGGCCGCCCCAAGCGCGGGTCCTCTCCCGGGGACGAAGTCGCGCGGCGACTGGAGGGCAGTCCAGTGCCGCGAGCACCGCGCGTCCCGGCCGAGAACGCACGCATCATGGGCAGCGCCAGCGCGGCCGATGCCGCTCTGCCCCGCCTCGTCCGGGCCGTGGGCGGCGACGGTTTCGGCGCCGCCCTGCTCGACTTCCTTCGGCAGGAAGTCTGCGCCGTCGATCAAGTGGTGGGCTTTACCCGCGAACCCGGGCGGCGGGGCCTTGCCTTGTTCACCGTCGGCGACATGCCGGCGCGCCTGGCGCAATCACTCACCCAGCGCTACCTGGATTCCTATCATTTGATGGATCCCACCGCCGATGAGCTTGGCATTCTGGAACAGGAAGACGCCCGGCTTACCCGCATGAACCGCGAGGTGCCGGCCAGTTCGGTTTATCGGGCGTTTTTCTTCGCCCACAGCCGGCTGGTGGATCGCGTGGCCATCCTCAGCCGCGGCCTGGACGGCACCGTCGTCGCCTGCCATGGTTATCGCCGCAGCCCCTCGCCGGAGTTCACCGAAGCCGATCTGACGGCTTTCCAGCCCTGGCTGGGCACCCTGGCGGCGCTGCTGCGGCAACACCATGCCCTTACCCACTGGACGTCGCACCACGCCGCCCACGAAGCGCCGCCCGCGGCCAGGCCTCACTCAGCCACCCGGCAGCAAGCGCTGGCGCGCTTGTCCGTCCGTGAGAAAGCCGTGTTCCAGCGCCTGCTGGCCGGCCTCAGCACCGAGGCGATAGCGCTGGATCTCGGCGTCTCGATCAATACCGTGGGCACCTTCCGCAAGAAACTCTACCGCAAGCTGGAAGTCACCTCCCGACTCGAGCTCTACCAAAAGTACATGCACCTGGACGGCCACGACGGCGGCCAGGCCCAAGATGCCTGAGCGCGCCGGGCCGTCCCAAGCGCGAAGCCTCCCCCGGGGAGGCAGTCGCGAAGCGACTGGAGGGTAGTACATCCGGCGCGCCGGGCCGTCCCAAGCGCGAAGCCTCCCCCGGGAAGGCAGTCGCAAAGCGACTGGAGGGCCGTGCATCCGACGCGCCGGGCCGTCCCAAGCGCGAAGCCTCCCCCGGGGAGGCAGTCGCAAAGCGACTGGAGGGCCGTGCATCCGGCGCGCCGGGCCGCCCCAAGCGCGAAGCCTCCCTCGGGGAGGCAGTCGCAAAGCGACTGGAGGGTGGTGCATCCGGCGCGCCGGGCCGCCGTCGCGGGCATCCGCGAGATCAGGAGTCGGGCTGGCGCCGGCCGGCGTGATAAACCCCCGTTCCGCGCGTGAATACCGTGTCGCTTGGTAGCACGTCGCCAGGCTCGAAGACATCGCGGCCGCGTACCGCTTCATAGTGGGAGGCGAAGTCGATGCGGGCCAGTTCCAGCAACTCGTCCAGGTCGTCGAGCACGAAATAGGTTTCCTGGAAGTCGTCGATGCGATACCGCGTGCGCATGACCCGCTGCAGATCGAAGCGCAGGCGATTGGGCGACGTGTCTTCCACCGAAAAACGGGTTTCGGTGGCCGATGAGGCAATCCCGGCGCCGTAGATCCGGAACTCGCCCTGCTCGCGCACCAAGCCGAACTCCACGGTGTACCAATAGACCCGCGCCAGTTGCTCCAGCATGCCCAATTGCTTGGCGCGCAGTCCGCCCTCGCCGTAGGCCTGGATATAGTCGGCCATCAACGGATTCATCAGCATCGGCACGTGACCGAAAACATCATGGAAGACGTCCGGTTCTTCGAGGTAATCGAGCTCGTGCGGCTTGCGGATGAAATTGCCGGCCGGAAAGCGCCGATTGGCCAGATGTTCAAAAAACACGTCGTCCGGCACCAGGCCGGGTACCGCCACGATCTGCCAGCCCGTGCGCCGGCCCAACACTTCCGATAATTGCTCGAAGTCGGGAATCTGCTCGGGACCGATGGGAAGATCGCGCATGCCCTGGATGAAGGCTTGGCAGGCGCGCCCCGGCAGCAAACGGGTCTGGCGCTCGAACAGCGTGCGCCAAACGCCGTGTTCCTCGGCGGTGTAGTCGGACCAGCCTTGCGGAATGGTCCAATCGGGTCGTTCGGGGGCCTGGCCCGTGCCAGCCGCCAGACCGTGTTTCTCGTGAGTGGACGTTTGCGGCATCTGAGTCTCCCGGCGTTACTTCGCCTGGCTTGCCAGGGCCGCCGCGATACGGTCCATGAAGGTCGCCATGGCGAGGTCTTTGGCGGACAGCCCGCCCACATCGTGGGTGGTGAGTGTGACCTTCACGCGGTTGTAGACGTTGAACCACTCGGGATGATGGTTGCGACCCTCGGCGTATACCGCCACTTGGCCCATGAAGCCAAAGGCCTGGGCAAAGTCGTGAAACACGAACTCGCGATGGAGTTCGCCGCCGCGCTCACGGGTGAGCGACCAGTTTGGCAGCGTGGTGGCCAGGGCCGCCAACTGGGAATCGGAAAGTTTGCCGGCGGTGGCCGACGAAGAAGATTGTGTCATCTTGACACCCCTATCGAATACGAAGACGGACGCCCTGCCGAAGAAGCGGGCGGAACAGGCGCGGTGGGTCGCGAATGGCGAACGGGCCTGGGCTCTGTAGGCTAAGGGATCGCGGCATGGAAGCCGCGCGACCCGGAGCCTAGCGGCCGACAGGCGGGCCAGGGCTCAGGCCGGTGGCGCGCAGGGCACCCCTCGCACGCTGCGGGCGAGGTGATCTCCGTTGAAGGAAAGAGAACTTGGCATGCAGGCTATCGAGTGGCCGCCGGTTCGATGGGAACCATCAGTCTAGTGCAATTTGGCTGGCCTGTGTAGCGGTCTTTGCGACCGCCGCATCAACAAGCTTGAATCGGCCTTGAGGCCAAATGGCCTTGTATCTTCATACGTTTGTCGTGCTCCGTATTGCTTCGTATCAATGGCTAAACAGTCTTCCTTTTACAATGGGGCGTCGATCGCCACGGCGTTGGCGGCGCATCAGGAGCGAGCATGCCACGCTATATAAAAGTCGTGTTGTGGGGCTGTTTCGGCCTTTTGGCGATAATCGCTTTACTCGTGTTGATCTTGGCGACCTTCAATTGGAATCACGCCAAGCCCTGGATCAATCGTCAGGCCACCGAGCTTGCCAATCGGCAAGTTGTGATCGAAGGCGACCTGTCGGTCAATTGGCTGCGCCCCGAAAAAAAGCAAAACGGTTGGCGTGGCTGGCTGCCTTGGCCCGAGATCAAGGCTCAGCAGCTCATCGTCGGAAATCCGCCGGAAGCCGCACTGGATGGCAACATGGCGGAGATCAGCAATCTCACCGCCGTGGTCAACCCCCTGGCTTTATTCGCTCACACCATCGAGCTACCACGTCTCGAGATAGAAGATGCCAATGTGCTCCTGAGCCGCAATGCGGAGGGTGCGGACAACTGGACTTTCACTCGCGAAAACCCCGATGATTCGGCCGAGTCAAAATGGCAATTCCATCTGGAACAACTGCGGCTGGCGCGAGCCCGGGTGCATGTGATCGATGTGGCCAGCAAACTGGATATGCAAGCAGAACTGGACACCCTGCCGGAAACCAGCCAAGAAGGTTACGGCCTGGGCTTCAAGGCCGCCGGTACCTATAACGACGCCGCCATCCAGGGCGAAGGGCGAACGGGCGACATCCTGTCGCTGCGCGCGGGTAGCGATCCTTTTCCGCTGCAAGGCGAACTCAGCGTTGGCGAAACCACCATCGGTATCGAAGGTTCGGTGACCAAGCCGCAGCAGTTGGCGGCTCTCGACGTCCAGCTCAAACTCGCCGGAAACAGCATGGCCGATCTGTATCCCCTGATCGGGGTGGCTTTGCCCAGCACGCCCCCCTACAGCACCGAAGGCCGGCTTATCGCCTTGCTAGAGGGCGACGAGGACACCTGGCGGTACGAGAATTTCAAAGGCGTCGTGGGCGAAAGCGACCTCGGCGGCACGCTGGAGTATCAACGGCGCGAGCCTCGCCCCCGGCTGGTCGGAGAGGTCGAATCCCAACAACTGTTGTTCAAAGATCTCGGCCCCTTGATCGGCGCAGACACCAGCGACGTCAAAGGCAAGAAGCAAGAGGCTCCGCCACAGCCGCCGGCGGGCAAGGTGCTGCCCGTGGCCGCCATCGGTACCGAAGCCTGGGGGGCCATGGACGCCGATGTGAAATTCAAAGGGCGCAAGATCATACGCGGCGAAAACCTGCCTCTCGATAACATCGAAGCGCATGTCAAACTGCAGGATCGGGTTTTGTCGTTCACGCCCTTGAATTTCGGCGTTGCGGGCGGGACACTTTCCAACACCCTGCGCCTGGATGGCCGAAGCAAGCCCATGCAGGCCAAGATGGATACCGCGGCCCGCCATCTGAAACTGAAAGAGCTGTTTCCCGGCGCCGAAAGCATGAATGCCAGCTTTGGCGAGGTGCAGGGCGATGCGCGGCTTGAAGGGCGCGGCAATTCCGTTGCCGAGCTTTTAAGCCATGCCAATGGCGACATCAAGGCCTTGGTAAGCCGCGGCACCGTCAGCCACTTTCTGCTCGAAGCCGCCGGCCTCAACGTGGCCAATATGATCATGGCCAAGATATTCGGCGATGAGCAAGTGATACTGAATTGTGTCGCCGCCGATTTGGCCGTGCAGGATGGCATCGTGCAAATTCGCGTTTTCAAGCTGGAAACCGACGAAACCACCGTGGATATCACGGGCGACATCAACCTGCGCGACGAGACCTTGGATCTCGACATCAGGCCGGCCAATGAGTCGATCCGTATTTTCACGCTGCGCTCCCCCCTCTATGCCAAAGGCACATTCCAGGATCCCGACGTTGGCGTGCAGGCGGGCCCGGTGGCCGTGCGCGCGGGGGCGGCCCTTGCGCTTGGCGTAGCGGTCGGCCCGTTCGCGGCATTGCTGCCTTTGCTGAACACCGGCACCGACGAAGCCAACGATTGCAAGCCGCTGGTGGGCGGCGCCGGGCAGAAACCCGAGGAAAACGCCTCCGGAAACCCCAGCGACGGCGAGACCGAGCCCAGGCATCCGGCCGAGCTCGAGGACACCCCCGACGGCTGGCCGCAACCAGGGCCCTGATCGGCGGCGGCGCGACGCGCGGCTGGCCCTTAAGTTCGGCGCCGCCACGTTCGACGCGATGCCGCAGGGCTCCCTGCTGACACCCGACGAAGCTGGTCTCGTGGTTTATGCCTGGCTTTCTTTCGGTACCAGGACCATCGAGCGAAGGGTACCCGCCGCGCCGCTGCTACCATAGTGGTATACGCACAACATCGGCTCCCGGAAGGAGCCCTGGCCAGCGTGCGGTCGATATTCGCAAGTAAAGCTTCAGATTTAACTTATAAATACTTGATTTAACTACTATTTTATAAAAATTAAAAGTTAATCTTTTACTTTAAGCAGGCAGATTTCCAAGGCAGTTTGTCCGTACACTAAAAAACATTAACTTACCATCGTATCTATTTGATAAATATAGAACTTATCCAGACTTCAGACCTCATCCATAACCTCACAAAAAAGGTTATGAATCTGATATAACATATTGATTAATATAATTTTTTAAGATGAAGATCGCCACCTGGAATGTCAACTCTTTGAAGGTCAGGCTGCCGCAAGTCCTGGATTGGCTGGCGGCCAACCCTGTGGATGCGCTATGCCTGCAGGAACTCAAGCTCCCCGACGATCGCCTGCCGCTGGACGCCCTGCGGGAAGCCGGCTACCACACCGCCGCGGCGGGCCAATCCACGTATAACGGCGTGGCGGTGCTCTCGCGCCAACCCGGGCGCGACGTGCTGCGCAACATTCCGGGCTTCGACGATGCTCAGCAGCGATTATTGGCTGTCACGCTCGACTCCCCCTGCGGCGAGATCCGGATCATCAGTGCCTATTGTCCGAATGGTCAATCACTGGAAAGCGATAAGTATCCTTATAAGCTGGCCTGGTTCGCCGCCTTGCGCGATCACATCGAACAGGAACTGGCCCGCTACCCGCGCCTGGCGCTCCTGGGCGACTTCAACGTTGCACCCGAAGACCGGGACGTGCACGATCCCGTCAAATGGGAAGGGCAAGTGCTGGTCTCGGCGCCCGAGCGCGCCGCGCTGCAGGCCCTGATCGATCTCGGCCTGCACGACGCCTTTCGCCTGTTCGACCAACCCGAGAAATCCTTCAGCTGGTGGGATTACCGCCAATTGGGCTTTCGGCGCAACGCCGGCCTGCGCATCGACCACATCCTGCTTTCAGACGCTTTGAGAGAGCACTGTGTCTCGTGCGCGATCGACAAAGAACCGCGGCGCCTGCCCCAACCCTCCGACCACGCGCCGGTAATCGCCGAGCTGGGTTGCGCCTGATCCCGGGCCGGTATTCCGGGCGCGCGCCTTGCGCTACGATACCCGCCGATTTCCTCCAGCGAGATTTTCATGACCGTTGCTTCCCCCACCCCCGCCGAGCCGCCGGTCCGCGTCGAGCGCGACGGCGCGATCGCCATCGTCACCCTCAACCGCCCCGATCGCATGAATGCGATCAATTACGCCCTGATCGATAGCCTGCGCAGCGCCTTGCGCGAGCTGCAGCAAGAGGATCAGGTCCGGGCCGTGATCCTCACCGGAGCTGGCCGGCATTTTTGCACCGGCGGCGACCTGAAGGACACCGCCAACGGGCCGGATGGCGAAACGCGGCTGGCGGTGATGCACGACTGCCTGCGCCTGATGGCGCGGGGCGGCAAACCGATCATCGCGGCCGTCGAGGGCAACGCCTACGGTGCCGGCTTCTCCTATACGGTGGCGGCCGACTATGTCGTGGCGGGCGCCAGCGCCAAGTTTTGCGCGCCGTTTACCGGCGTCGGCCTGGTGCCCGATACCGGCGTGGCTTACACCCTGCCCCGCCGCATCGGCGCCGGGCGGGCGCGGCGCATGATGATGCAAGGCCTGGTGGTGCAGGCGCCACAGGCCGAGACCTGGGGGCTGATCGAGCAACACGTGGAAGACGGCCAGGCCCTGGCCACGGCGCGGGAAGTGGCCGCCGGCCTTGCCAGCCGCGCGCCGCTGGCCCTGGTCGCCTTGCGCCGCCTCATGGGGCTCGACCTCGATGGTCTGGAGGATTCGCTGCAATTGGAAATGTCGCTGCAGCAGGAGCTGCTGCGCAGCGAGGATCTGCGCGAAGCGCGGGCCGCATTCGCCGAAAAGCGGCAGCCCCGCTTTACGGGCCGCTGAGGCGAAGCGCGCCGCGCACACGCCACGCGGCGCCCTACTCCATCCCCAGTTCGCGCATCTTGCGCGTGATGGTATTGCGCCCCAGGCCAAGCCGCGCCGCGGCATCGACCCGGCGGCCGCCCGTAGCCCGCAACGCGGCCTGGATCAGGGTCATCTCGAATGCCCGCGTCAGCTCCTGCATGATCTGGGTTTCTCCCGCTTGCAGGCGTGTGAGCGCCACTTGCTCCAGATCTCGCAACCAACGCTCGGCCGCGGCGCCGCCGCGCTCGGCCACCACGGGATCCTCCGGCCGCGAACCAGCGGGTTCTCCGCGTCCGGCCTCGGGGCCGGGAGCGTCGGGCCTCGGCTCATTCCTCTGTTCCCATTCATGCAGCTCGGGCGGAAGATCGCTGACGTCGATCCACTGAGACGGCGCCATGACCGTCAGCCAATGGCAGATGTTTTCGAGTTGCCGCACATTGCCGGGAAAGGCGAAGCGCATCAAGACCCGCAGCGCCGCTGGCGAGAGTTTCTTGGCGTCCATCCCCAATTGGCGGCCACTGGCTCGCAAAAAGTGCTCGGCCAGCAAGGGGATGTCTTCGGCTCTTTCGCGCAAGGGCGGCAGGCGCAGGCGGATCACATTCAGGCGATGGAACAGGTCTTCGCGAAAGCTACCCTGGCGCACCCGCTGCTCCAGCGGCTGGTGCGTGGCGGCAATGACCCGGACGTTGACCTTGAGCGGGCTGGCGCCGCCGACGCGATAGAAGCTGCCGTCGCCCAGCACCCGCAGCAGCCGGGTCTGCAAGGTGGCCGGCATATCACCGATCTCGTCGAGGAACAGTGTGCCGCCATCGGCTTCCTCGAACCGTCCGGCGCGCCGCGCGTGGGCACCGGTGAACGCGCCGCGCTCATGGCCGAATAATTCGGACTCGAGCAGTTCGGCCGCGATCGCGGCGGTATTGATGGCGACGAAAGGTTTTCCGGCGCGCGGGCTGTGCTGGTGCAAGGCTCGTGCCACCAGTTCTTTGCCGCTGCCCGACTCCCCCGTGATGAGCACGGTGGCGCTCGAGTTGGACAAGCGCCCGATGGCGCGAAACAGCTCCTGCATCGCCGGCGCCTGCCCCAGCATGCCCACCTGGAAGGCGGGATTGCCGGATGCGCCCGCTGCCGCTCCCTCGCCGAGAGCGCCCTGGGCGCCGTCGCGCCGCATCGCCCGTCCGATCAGCTGGACCGCATCCTCGACGTCGAATGGCTTGGGCAGGTAATCGAAGGCGCCGCTCTGGAACGAAGCCACCGCGCTGTCGAGATCGGAATAGGCGGTCATGATGATCACCGGCACCTGCGGGTGGTGCTGCTTTACCCGGCGCAAGAGCTCCAGGCCGTCCATGCCGGGCATGCGGACGTCGGATACCAGCACCTGCGGGAACTCGTCTTCGAGCGCATCCAGCGCCTCTCGCGCCGCGGCAAAGCTGCGATACGGCCAGCCGGCCCTGGCCAGGGATTTTTCCAGGACCCAGCGGATGGAGCGATCGTCATCGACGATCCAGATCGGTTTCATGATTCACTCTCCGGTATCTGGAGATGCCGCAGGGGCAACAGCAGCTCGAACACGGTATCCCCCGGCGCGCTTTCGACCGTTACCACGCCACCGTGCTGCTGCACGAATGTCTGTACCAACGACAGCCCCAGGCCTGTGCCTCCTTCTTTGCCCGACACCAGCGGGTGGAAAATCCGGTCACGGATCGAGTCGGGAATCCCCGGACCATTGTCGGCGATGGAGAGCGCGACGGCCAGCGCATGCCGGCGGCGCGCCAGGGTGACCTGCCGCATGACCCGCGTGCGCAGCACGATCTCGGCGTCGCCCTGGCGCCGGCGCTCTCCCAGCGCCTGTGCGGCATTGCGCACGATATTGAGGACGACCTGGATCAATTGTTCACGATCGGCCTGGAGCTCGGGCACCGAGATGTCATAGTCGCGCATGATGGTCAGCCCGGCGCCGTACTCGGCCTGCACCAGCGCGGCCACGCGTTCGCAAACCTCATGGATATTGAGCTGGCTCAGCAGCCGCGGCGTGCGATGCGGGGCCAGGATGCGATCCACCAGCGCATGCAGGCGGTCGGCCTCGGCGATGATCACCTGGGTGTATTCCATCAGTTGCGCGTCGGCGAGCTCATCCTGCAGCAATTGCGCCGCGCCCCGCAGGCCGCCAAGCGGATTCTTCACCTCGTGGGCGAGATTGCGCAGAACCTCGCGCTGGGCATCGGCCCGCTCCCATTGCTCGGTGGCGCGCTCGATGCGCCGGCGGTGCTCGATCTCGCGGACTTCGAGCAGGAACGCCCAGGGCTGGCCATGCAGGACGACCAGAACCGCACTGACATGATGCGGCTCGGCGCCGGGACGAGCCACGGCAAGTGGCAGCCCCTTTTCCGCAAAACGGTTATCGCGCCCTTCTCGCAGCGAGGCCATCAGCGTCGGGCCGTCGACGAAGAGCGCCGGCGCCGGGTTGCCCATGAGTTGGCGCCGGGACAAGCCGAACAGATTCTCGGCGGCGGCATTGGCGTGGCGCACCGCGCCGTCGGCATCGAGCAGCAAGACGGCGCTGGCCAACAAATCCAGGGCCGGCAGATCCGACCCTCGACCACCGTCGCGGTGGCTCGAGTCGGCGGCCCTGGATATGGTCATGGCTTACAGGCTGTAGTACATGTCGAACTCGACCGGGTGCGTCGTCATGCGCAGACGGGTGACTTCGTCCATCTTGAGGTTGATGTAGGCATCCAGCATCGCGTTGCTGAACACCCCGCCCCGGGTGAGGAATTCGCGATCCTGGTCGAGCGCGGCCACCGCTTCTTCGAGGGAAGCGCAAACCGTGGGGATCTTGGCGTCTTCTTCAGGCGGCAGATCGTAGAGGTTCTTGTCGGCCGGATCGCCCGGGTGGATCTTGTTCATCACGCCGTCGAGGCCCGCCATCATCAGCGCCGAGAAAGCCAGGTAGGGATTGGCCATGGGGTCCGGGAAACGCGTTTCGATCCGGCGCGCCTTGGGGTTGCCGACATACGGAATGCGGATCGATGCCGAGCGATTGCGAGCCGAGTAAGCCAGCTTGACCGGGGCCTCGAAGTGCGGCACCAAACGCTTGTACGAGTTGGTGCTGGGGTTGGTGATGGCGTTGAGGGCGCGCGCATGCTTGATGATGCCGCCGATATAGAACAGCGCGAACTCGGAAAGCCCGGCATAGCCGTTGCCCGCGAACAGGTTCTGGCCATTTTTCCAGATCGACTGGTGGACATGCATGCCCGAGCCGTTATCGCCGACGATGGGCTTGGGCATGAAGGTGGCCGTTTTGCCATAGCTATCGGCCACGTTCCATACCGTGTACTTCAGGATCTGGCTCCAGTCGGCGCGGCGCACCAGGGTGTTGAACATCGTGCCGATCTCGAGCTGGCCCGGCGACGCCACCTCGTGGTGGTGCACTTCCACCGGAACCCCTTGCTGCTCCAGCAGTTCGCACATTTCGGAACGCATATCCTGGGACGAATCCGTGGGCGGCACCGGAAAGTAGCCGCCTTTGGTACGCGGGCGATGGCCGGTGTTGCCATGCTCGTAGTCGATACCGCTCGACCAGGGCGCCTCTTCGGCCTTGATCTTGTAGAAGCTGCCCGAGGCATCGGCGCCCCAGGTGATGCCGTCGAACACGAAGAACTCGGGTTCGGGGCCAAAGTACGCCGTATCGCCCAGGCCGCTGGACTTGAGATAAGCCTCGGCGCGCTTGGCCAGCGAGCGCGGGTCGCGATCGTAGCCTTTGAGATCGGCCGGTTCGACCACGTCGCAGGTCAGAATCAGGGTGGGCAGCTCGCGAAAGGGGTCGAGGCGGGCCGTCTCGGCGTCCGGGATCAGGAGCATATCGGAAGCCTCGATCCCCTTCCAGCCGGCGATCGACGAGCCATCGAAGGCCTGGCCGGACTCGAATTTGTCTTCGTCGAAAGTATGGGCAGGCACGGAAACGTGCTGCTCTTTACCCAGCGTGTCGGTAAAGCGCAGATCGATGTACTTGACCTCGTGTTCGGCGATCAGGTCGAGTACCTTTTTCGGGGTTGCCATGGAAGCTCCTGAATGAGTGTGGCGAGATGGAAAAGGTCGGTGCGGTGTCAAAGCTTATGCAAACAGCATGCCAAAATGGCCGTGGAGCACGGAAAACGCTCCCGCGCCTGCCTTTAAAGGGGGCGGGACGGCAGCCTGCTTGCCACCAGCGTGGTGGCGCTGCGCTGGCGGTCGGTATTTTTGCACTCATTTGGTGCATGAAATTGAGGACAAACCAAGTTGGTGCATTATGCGCCAGGATGGCACGGCCTACGGCGTGGTGCCCGTGGCCGACGCATGGCTCGGCCGGGCGCCGAACAAAGCCTGTCCCACACGCACGATGGTGGCGCCCTGTGCGATGGCCAGCGGAAAATCCCCCGACATGCCCATCGAGAGCTCATCGAAGGCCAGGCCGTCGGGCGCCTCCTGGCGCAGGCGCTCCTGGCATTCGCGCAGGAGGCGGAAGCAGCCCGTCACCACCGCGGCGTCGGGGCTGTTCTTGGCCAGCGTCATCAGGCCGGCCACCCGCAGCGATGCCAGGGCCGGCAGTTCGCGCACGAAGGCCGGTAGCGCTTCGGGAGCCAGCCCGGACTTCTGCGCCTCGCCGGAGGTGTTGACCTGGATCAGCACGCGCAAGCCGCGACCTTCGGCCTGCAGGCGGCGGTCCAGCTCACGGGCGGTCTTGAGATTATCGAGCGAATGCAGTTCGCTGGCGAAGCGGGCCACATGCCTGGCCTTGTTCGATTGCAAGTGGCCGATGATGCACCAGGCGATGTCCAGTCCCGCCAACGCTTGGGCTTTGTCCTGGGCTTCTTGCATCTTGTTCTCGCCGAACCAGCGGTAGCCCAGCCGCCGAACCAGAGCCAGGCGTTCGGCCGGCACCGTTTTGCTGACCGGCAGCAGACGCACCGAAGCGGGTTCGCGTCCGCTTTGCCGACAGGCGTCGGCAATGTGCTGTTCGATGTCGGCGAAACGCGCCCGCAGCCGCTCGAGTTCGGCGTCCGCGGCGTGGGAATCTACATACATGTCCATCATCCTGCACGACTTTGGCGCACTAGAGAAACAAGGATTGAAGATCGTTGAGAAAGCGCCAGCCCAATGGCGTAGGCGCGAGGCGGGTCGGGTCGGCGTCGAGCAGGCCTCGCTCCACCGCGCGGCGCAAGGGCGCCTGGATCGCCGCCAGCGACAAGCCGGTGCGTTCGGCAAACCAGGCGGCGGGCACGCCGTCGCGCAGCCGCAGGGCGTTGAGCATGAACTCGAACGGCAGATCATCGGCAGTCAGCTCGCGCGTGTCGGCCAAGGCCGCGCCCTCGGTCTCCAGCTTTTGCATCCAGCGCTCGGGTTGCCGGATCCTCGCCTGGCGTACGATGCGATCGTGGAAGGAAAGCTTGCCGTGCGCCCCCGGGCCCACCCCCAGGTAATCGCCAAACTCCCAATAATTGAGGTTGTGCCGGCAGCGTGCGCCCGGCCTGGCGTAGGCGGATACCTCGTACCGCTCCAGCCCCGCCTCCGCCAGCAGGGCTTCCACCCGGTCCTGCATTTCGCCGGCCTGATCGTCGTCGGGCAAGCCCGGCGGTGGATACTTGGCGAACACGGTGTTGGGCTCGAGCGTCAGGTCGTAGCACGACAGATGTTCGGTGCCAAACGCCAACGCGGCGCGTACATCGCGCTCCAGGCCCGCCATATCCTGGCCGGGCAGCCCGGTCATCAAATCGAGATTCACACGCTCAACGGCGGCCAGCGCGGCCTCGATCGCCGCCCTGGCCTGCCGGCCGTCATGAATCCGGCCCAAGGCCAGCAGACAGGCATCGTCGAAACTCTGGATGCCCAGCGACAGGCGATTGACGCCGGCCCGCGCATAGCCTTGGAATCTGCCATGCTCCGCCGTACCGGGATTGGCCTCCATGGTGATCTCGGCCTCGGGCAGCAAGGGCAGATAAGCGCGCACCATGCCCAGGAGCTCGTCGACCGCCGCCACCGACAGCAGGCTGGGCGTACCGCCCCCCAGGAATACGCTGGTGATTCTGCGTCCCCACACCTGCGGCAGGCTCTGCTCCAGATCGCGGCGCAAGGCGGCAAGGTAGGCGCCCTCGGGGATTTCGCCGTCCAGCGCGTGGGAATTGAAATCGCAATACGGGCATTTGCGCACGCACCATGGCACGTGGATGTACAGCGAAAGCGGCGGCAGGGCCGTCAAAACCGCGCCGGGGGCCGCACCCGGGGCTTTGCGGCCCAATTCGGACACAATGGGAATTGCGCGTGCCATCAGCCGCCCTCCGCCCGACCGGCAAGTGGGCGCCGATCCGGATCGGGATACCTTCCTTTTGCGGCTCCCTGCCGCACAATGGCGGCCCCGGCGCGGGCCGGCGGGAGGCATCGGCGGCAAGGGCGTGTGCTCATGACGCGGCCGTCCAGTCGGACAAGCGCGCCAGCAGCGCGCGCATCGCCTGGCCGCGGTGGCTGGCGGCATTCTTGCGGTCGGCCGCCATCTGCGCCACGGTCTGGCCCAGCTCGGGCACGAAGAACAAGGGATCGTAGCCGAAGCCGTTGTCGCCAGCCGGCGCCTCAGCAATGCGGCCATGCCACACGCCCTCGGCCACCAGCGGCTGCGGGTCGTCGGCGTGCCGTACCAACACCAGCACCGCCACGTAGCGGGCGCGGCGATCCAACTGCCCTTTCAGCTTGCGCAGCAACAGGGCATTGTTGGCGGCATCTGACCGGGCGCCGCCCTCCAGCGCCGCGTAGCGCGCCGACACCACCCCCGGCGCGTCGCGCAGCGCGGTGACGCAAAGACCCGAATCGTCGGCCAGCGCCGGCAAGCCGGTCAGCCGGCTGGCATGGCGCGCCTTGGCCAGGGCATTTTCAAGAAACGTGACGTGCGGCTCCTCGGCTTCAGGCACGCCAAGCTCGGCCTGCGGCACCAGGGTCCACCCCTTGGCCGCCAGCAGCTCGCCGAACTCTCTCAGCTTGCCGGCGTTGTTGGAAGCCAGAACCACACGTTGCAAAGCGGAACTCACACAAACTCCTTATCCAGGATCTTACCGGGCGAATGGATGCCATCGGCTTTTTTTTGCCGCCGGGCCGCCCCCAGGCAAAAGCCCCCGCGGGGGGCAGCGCCACCGCGCTAGCGGCAAGCGTGGGGGCCTTTTTATACTACGCCGCGACAGCGCCGCTGCGCCTCCAGCAGTTCGGCGATGCCCCGCTCGGCCAAGCCGAGAAGCGCATCCAGCTGCGCCCGCGAAAAGGGCGTGCCCTCGGCGGTTCCCTGGACCTCGACGATGCCGCCGCTGGCCGTCATCACCACGTTCATGTCGGTCTCGCAATCGGAGTCCTCGGGATAGTCCAGATCGAGTACGGCCGCGCCTCGATACAGCCCCACCGACACGGCGGCCACCTGGTCGCGCAGCACCGGCCCGGCAACCTCGCCGCGCTGCGCGAGGCCATCGATGGCGTCCGCCAGCGCCACCCAGGCGCCGGTGATGGCGGCCGTGCGCGTGCCGCCGTCGGCCTGGATGACGTCGCAATCCACCTGGATGGTGCGCTCGCCAAGCGCCTGCAAATCGCAGACCGCGCGCAGGCTGCGCCCGATCAGGCGCTGGATCTCCAGCGTGCGCCCGGTTTGCTTGCCGCGCGCCGCCTCGCGGCTGCTGCGGGTATGGGTGGCCCGCGGCAACATGCCGTATTCGGCCGTGACCCAGCCCTGCCCCTGACCCTTGAGAAAGGGCGGCACGCGGTTTTCGACGCTGGCGGTGCAGATCACCCGCGTGTCGCCGAAGCTCACCAGCACCGAGCCCTCGGCATGCCGGGTATAACCGCGTTCGAAGGTGACTTGCCGCAGCTGTGCCGGTGTGCGGCCCGAGGGCCGCGGAGTTGCTGCGGAAGCCAAAGAAGAAACTGTCATGCCATGCCGCCTACAATAAGCCAATCAGCCGCCATTTTACGGGCCTTGCCATGATCCGCAGTATGACCGCCTTCGGCAACGCCGCCGAAGCCTGTTCCCTGGGCCTCGTTGCCGTCGAGTTGCGTGGTGTCAATAGCCGCTTTCTCGACCTCCACTTCCGCTTGCCCGACGATCTCCGCCACCTCGAAACCGCCTTGCGCGAGCGCATCCAGCGCCACGTCAGCCGCGGCAAGATCGAAATCCGCGGCAACGTCCAGCGCCAGACCGCCACCATGGCCGGCAAGCTCAATCCCGACGCCTTGCGCCAGCTTGCCGCTACGCTGGAGCAAGTCAAAACCCTGCTGCCCGAGGTTCAAGCCCCACGGCTGGCCGAGGTGCTCGCATGGCCGGGCGTGCAAGGCGATACCGAGGGCGACTGGGATGCCGCCACCCTGACCGCGGCCGACTCCGCCCTCGAACAATTCAATCAGGGTCGCCTCGCCGAAGGGCAGCGCCTGGCGCAAACCATGGGCGAATGGGCCACCAGCATCGCCGACATCGTCCAGACCGTCGAAAGCGCCCTGCCCCAGGTGCTCACCGAGTACCGGGAGCGCCAGGCTCGCAAGCTTCGCGAAACCTTCGATACCGCCTTTCCCAACGGCCTCGAGCATGTCAGCGGCCCCGAGCTCTCCGAGCGCCTGGCCCACGAAACCGCCCTGTTCTCGTTGCGCATCGACGTGGCCGAGGAGGTGGCGCGGCTACGCTCCCATTTGGTGGAACTGCGCCAGATCCTGGCCGGCAAACCGGCGGGCGGCGAGCGCCGCCAGCGCGGCGGCGCGGGTTCCGCGGGCAAGCGGCTGGATTTCCTGCTGCAGGAAATGAACCGCGAAGCCAACACGCTGGGCTCCAAGGCCGGCGCGATCGAGATGACGCGGGCGGCGGTGGATCTCAAGCTGTTGATCGAGCAGTTGCGGGAGCAGGCGCAGAATATTGAGTGATATCCACCAAAGTAAACTTCGTACCCATCATGGCGCCGGCGGCACCGGATCGCCACATCGAGATCGAACTGTTCCGGGGCCCGACTCGGGCCACTGTGCACTGGCCCATTAGCGAGGCTGGCAGTTGCTGGCGCACGATGGCAAGAAGCAGACAGTGGGCCGAGTGAGCCGGAGCGCGGCCTTTACCGAAACGGCAAACGCCGGTTACGATACGGTAAATGCCGGATTCGGAGGTTCTATGTTCGCTGAAGCGTTAAGGGAAGCGGGGTATGCCGCCTATCGGGCACGCTTGAACGCGCTGTTGGGCATTCCCGAGGAGGCGGGCGAGACGCAAATTCATCGCATGATCGTAGAGGGCTTTCCGGCCAATCGCCTGATTGAGCTCTGTGAGAACGGCGCCATCACGCCGGTGGAGAGGGATCAAATCATCCCGCTGCGCACGTTGAAGACACGACTTCACAAGGGGCAATCGCTTACCGTCCATGAGAGCGACAGCCTATTTCGTGCGGCACATATCATGGCCATGGCCGAGACGATCTTCGGGGATTCACGAAAGGCCAAGCGTTGGCTGATAAAACCGAAGGAACGGTTTGACGGGCAAAGCCCGATGGACCTGCTTGCGACTCAGAGTGGTACGAATCAGGTCGAGGAAATGCTTTTGCAAATCGCCGAAGGATACGCATTTTGATCCTCTGGCGCGTCAGCGCCTTTCCCGATCTCACGGGACGTGGTGGTCTGTATGCCTCTGGCCGATGGCATCGTGTCGGCCAGCCGGTCGTGTACCTGACCGAGAGTCCAGCAGGCGCCATGCTGGAGGTCCTGGTTCACCTGGAGGTTGACCCGGAGGATCTGCCGGAGAACCTGCGTCTCATGCGTATCGAGCTAACAGACCAGGTTTGCCAACTCGCGTATCAACCAACCCTTCCCGACGATTGGCGGGACCGCAAGGATGTGACTCAGCAATTGGGGGCCGCTTGGCTTGCCCGAGTCGATAGCGCATTGATGCGGGTGCCGAGCGCGATCATGCCCCACACGCACAATTGGCTTCTCAATCCGCGCCACCCTCAGGCCGAGACCCTCTCCCTTGTCGTTGAAACCTTGAAACTGGACAGCCGTCTCTTCAAAGGCAGAACTTGAGAGCTTCCGAGGCCCCTATCGGGGCCCGGCGTTCGCGAAGAAAATCAGCGACTTACAGAACGTTTTCTTGTGAGTGAATTGCCTCGAGCTTCCTGGACACGCTTTCCTCAAGACAGCGAGCCGCATAGTGGCCTCACGGCATACCCATCACAAGCAATCTCAACGCGCAACATTTTTTCTGCCATCGTTGCAAATAAGCGACACAACGAATCGCATGGCGCGGCTATCTTGGGCGCCATGAACGACAGCACCCTGCCCCTGTGGGACATTTCTCCCCCCGTTTCCACCGCCAGCCCGGCGTTCCCGGGCGACACTCCCTATTCGCAGCAATGGGCCGCCACCATCGGCCCCGGCTGTCCGGTCAACGTCAGCGCGATCACGCTTTCGCCACACGTGGGCGCGCACGCCGATGCCCCGCTGCACTATGACCCCGATGGAGCCGCCATCGGCGCTTTGCCGCTGGACGCCTTCCTGGGACCATGCCGGGTGATTCATGCCATCGCCTGCGGGCCGCTCATCGAGTGGCGTCATCTCGAACACGCGGTGGACCACCTGCCGCCCCGCGTGCTGGTGCGTACCTACGACCGCATGCCGGTGGACCGCTGGGACGGCGCCCTCACGGCTTATGCCCCAGACACCATCGAACGCCTGGCCGATGCCGGTGTGGTGCTGGTAGGCATCGATACCGCCAGCATCGATCCCGCCGACAGCAAGCAGTTGCTCAGCCATCAAGTGATTCGCCGGCGCGGCCTGCGTGTCCTCGAGAATCTGGTCCTCGATGCCGTCCCCGAAGGCGACTACGAGCTGATCGCGCTGCCCCTGAAGCTGATGCAGGCCGACGCCTCGCCGGTGCGGGCGATTCTGCGCCCTCTCACCCGAGCCGCGGGCATGGATTGCTGACGCAAAACGATCGCGCCCGTTCCGGCGGACGAAAAAACACTTTCACATAAACCCCTTCATGAATCTGGAGACCTCATGCCCATCACCCTGAACGATTGCCGCGCCCTGGATGCGCGCGACCCTCTACGCTCCCTGCGCGACCATTTCGACATTCCCGAAGGCGTGATCTATCTCGATGGCAACTCGCTGGGCGTCATGCCGCGGGCGGCACCGGCGCGCGTGGCCGAGGTCGTGGCGCGGGAATGGGGTCACGATCTGATCCGCTCCTGGAACAGCGCGGGCTGGGTGGACCTGCCGCAGCGCCTGGGCAACCAGATCGCATCACTCATCGGCGCCAGCCAGGACGAGGTGGTCTGCACCGATACCACCTCCGTCAACCTGTACAAGGTGATGAGCGCTGCGTTGAACATCGCGCGCACCGATAACCCATCGCGGCGGCGCGTCGTCAGCGAGCGCAGCAACTTTCCCACCGATCTCTACATCGCCGAAGGACTGTGCCGGGAGCGCGGGCTGGAGTTGGTACTGCTCGAACCCGAGGAAATCGCCGACTCGCTGACCGATGACGTGGCCGTGCTCATGCTCACCCATGTCAATTACCGCACCGGCGCCATGCACGACATGGCCGCCGTCACCGCCGCGGCGCAGGCCCGGGGCATCCTGTGTGTCTGGGATCTCTGCCACAGCGCCGGCGCGGTGCAGGTGGATCTTACCGGCGCGAATGCCGACTTCGCCGTGGGCTGCACCTATAAGTATCTCAATGGCGGACCGGGTTCGCCGGCCTTCGTCTGGGTCCATCCGCGCCATGCCGATCGCTTCTGGCAGCCGCTGTCGGGCTGGTGGGGCCATGCCGCGCCCTTTGCCTTTACACCGGACTACCAGCCGGCGCCAGGCATCGCCCGGTATCTGTGCGGCACCCAGCCCATTCTGAGCATGTCGGCCTTGCAGTGCGGGCTGGATGTCTTCACCGCCGCCGAGGCTCTGGGCGGTATGGCCGCGCTGCGCGCCAAATCGCTGGAGCTGACCGATCTGTTCATCCAGTTGGTGGAAGAACGCTGCCCGGGGCATGGCTTGGGCCTGGCGACGCCGCGCAATCACGCCCAGCGCGGTTCGCAGGTTTGCCTGAGCCGCGACGAAGGCGCTTACGCCATCGTGCAGGCCTTGATCGCACGCGGCGTGATCGGCGACTTCCGCAAGGGCGACGGTGGCGCCGGCCGCCACCCGGACATCCTGCGCTTCGGCTTCACGCCGCTGTACCTGGGTTTCGAAGACGCCTGGCACGCTGTCGAACATTTGCGCCAGGTGCTGGAAAACGGCGAGTGGCAGCGGGCGGAATTCAACCAGCAGAACGCAGTGACCTGAGGCAAAGCCTTGCCCGGACACACCCCATCCACGCCGTCCGAGGCCGCCGCGTGCCCATCGGACGGCTATATAGAGACTGACATGCACGATCCCAAACCCATCGACTCTTCCACCCACACCCCGGGTACCCCGACGCCGGAAGATATCGTCCACGCCGAACGGGCCCAGCTCGATTTCAGCCGCGATATGAGCTATGGCGACTACCTGCAGCTCGACGCCATCCTGAACGCGCAAAAGCCCTTATCGCCGGCGCACGACGAACTCCTGTTCATCATCCAGCACCAGACCAGCGAACTCTGGATCAAGCTGATGCTGCACGAGCTGCGAGCCGCCATCGGCCACGTTTCGAACGATGATTTGCCGGTGGCATTCAAGATGCTGGCGCGCGCCAGCCGCATCATGGAGCAACTGGTGCATGCCTGGGACGTGCTGGCCACCATGACGCCCCCCGAGTACAGCGCCATCCGGCCCTACCTGGGCAACTCCAGCGGCTTCCAGAGCTATCAGTATCGCTGTGTCGAGTTTTCGCTCGGCAACAAGAATGCGGCGATGCTCAAGCCCCACGCCCACCGGGCCGATCGGCTGGCGCTGGTGCGCGAAGCCTACGAATCGCCCTCGCTGTACGACGAGTCGTTGCGCCTGCTCGCACGCCAGGGCCTGCCCATCCCCGAGAACTACCTGGAACGCGACTGGACCCAGCCTTACGTCGAGAGCGAAGCCGTGGAGCAGGCCTGGCTTACGGTGTATCGAGATCCCCGGCGCTATTGGGATCTGTACCAGCTTGGCGAAAAACTGACCGACCTGGAAGACGCCTTTCGCCTTTGGCGCTTCCGTCACGTCACCACGGTGGAACGGATCATCGGCTTCAAGCGGGGCACGGGTGGTACCGGCGGCGTCAGCTACCTGCGCAAGATGCTGGACGTAGTGCTGTTTCCCGAGATCTGGAAGCTGCGCACCAGCCTTTGACCACGCGCCCAAGCGCAAGCCTCGTCGTTCACGGCGAGGTCAGCGAGGCCAAACTTGCTGGAGCCGAAGGCTCCCCCGAATGGTGGCGGAGAAGCTCCGGCCGAAAGGCCGGAGTTCTTCACCACGTGCCCAAGCGCAAGCCCCGTTATGCATGACGGGGCTTTGTGGAGCTTCTGGGCGGCGCCGAAGGCGGCGCAGGCCCGGTTTTTTTAGCGGGAAGGACGCAGCGGCGGCAGACCTTTGCCGGAAACCGGCCTGGACATCGCCAGATCCGCCCTGGGTCGGATCAGCATCGGGAAGAAACGCCACAAATACAGCGCAAAGCCCAGCACCCAGCAGGCCGCCGACGCATGCAGGGCCACCAGCGTGAGCCCGGTGGGCAGCAAGGCCAGCAAACGCAGCACCACGGCGGCGATCATCAGGCCGTAGCACGCGACGATGAGGCCGTCGGTGCGCAGCGGGCGCCCCAGGTGGCCCAGGGCGGTGCGAGTGACCATGCCGATGATCAGGATCGAAAAACCCGCCATGCCGATCATGTGTACCGGCCAGGCGGCACGTAGGATCCAGCCGGCCAGATACGCCGCCGCGAGCAGCAGACCCACCCCCAGGGCGGCATAGCCGATATACAGGATCCAGAGCAGCGGCACGCGCCTGACGGCCGCGGGCTTCCAGGACACGACCTGGACCAGCGTGATGACACCGGTGGCCGCCAAGGCGATGGCCGCCGCGGGCATCGAGCCAAACAGGCCGAAAACGACGCTCAGGCCAGCCAGCGCCAATTGCCATTGGCCGGTTCGCAAATGCATGGGAATGGCCAGCCCCGCCACGGCCCGCATGGCAAAAAACGGGATGACCCGCCGCGCCACCAGCAAGGCGACCAGGGCCATGCACATGAGCCCGAGGTCGAAGTACCACATCAGCAAGGCGTAATCGCCGCCCCAGGCACTCACCAGGAACAGGGCATCGCTGACGCCGAGCGCCAGCACCAGCAATGGCACACCGTAGTTGCGCTGGCTGCGCGCGCCGTAGATGGCACGGCCCAAAGCCCAGGCCGCGCCGGCAAAAAACACCAATTCGCACAAGACGCCCAGCCAGAACGCGGCATTGCCCGGAACCAGGAAAGCGATCCTGGCCACCATCCACAACAGGCACAGGGCTCCCAGCGCGCGGCCTTTGAGGGGATTGATGCCCGTCCAGTTATTGCCCGCCGTCAGGAGAAAGCCCACCGCGATGGTGGCGATGAATCCCCAAAGCATTTCGTGGGCATGCCAGACGACCCCGCCCAAGCGGGCCAGCAGCAGGCCGGGCCAGAATATCCAGAGCGCCACCGACACAGCCGCCCAAAAACATCCCGCCACGTACAGCGGCCGAAAGCCCAGCTCCAGAAAGGCGGCCCATTCGGGCCGGGCGGGCCGAGCCGGCCGGGGTTCTTGGATACTCAGAAACTCAGCCATGGATGAGCCTCCCGGGAAGGGTTTGGGGGGATGGTGGTTGGCGCGGCCACCTTAAGATGCATATAGAATATATCTTATTGCATCGCCGTGGTGGCCAAGTGATCTGAAGGCATGCGCTCAGGCTCTCTAGCTTGCCGTGCGTCCCGATGGCGAGCCGCACCGGGCTTTCGCGCCATCGGGCCGGAACGCCTGTGGTGCGATGGGGTTCAGCCCTGCTCTTGCGCTTGCCTTATTCGCGATCCGCGCCCGGACCATTTTTGCCCGGCAGCCAAACCGGCAGCCCCGAGCCCAGGGCGCTCACCTCGGCCTTGCCGGCCGGCCATCCCGCGGCGTTCTCCGCCATGGCCAGGCCGCCCGACGAGGACTCATGTAGCAGCGCCATGAGTTGCATGGCGCTGCGCACGCCGCACTTGCGATAGATGCGAGACCGGTGGCTCTCGACGGTACGGCGCGAAATGCCGAGTTCGATCGCCGTCCATTTATTGGATCGTCCCGCGACCACGAAACGAAGTACTTGCTGTTCGCGCTGCGTCAGGTCACGGCTTCCCCGAGATGAGGCGGAGACACTATGACGGGCCATATAACTTCTCCTGTTGTTGGAATCAGAAGTTAAATATTGACATCAAATATCACGAATATCTAACAACGCGACTTGCGGGTCAGGCAAATAAGAGCGGCCAGATCGTGGCCTGGCAACCTTCGCACTCTCCAGGGACTCCAAGCATGAGGTCGGGACATTCGGCGGCAAATCCGTCGTCGCCCAGGAGATAGGCGGACAATTTGCCTCTTGTTGATGTAATGTTATAGCATTACGGTTATCAAAAAATTCCCGCCGGAGTCAACGCGTCATGGCTTATCCGTATTTTCCGATAGTTGCCCGCCAACTGGCGGTTGCCGCCCTGGGAATGGCAGTAAGCCAGCCCGTGTGGTCGCACGCTGGCGCCGTACACCAGCACGGCGTGGGTCAACTCGACCTGGCAATCGCCGGCCCCATCCTGGAGCTGCAGATTCGCAGCCCGGGCATGGATGTCCTGGGGTTCGAGCACGAGCCGCGCAACGCCGCCGAGCACGAAGCGGTCGCCGCTTTGCGCCGCACGCTTCTGGAGTCGGAGGGCCTGATCCGGCTCGACGCGGCCGCGGCCTGCACGCGTGTTGCCGGCGAGCTGGAAGAACACGGGGCCGACCATCACGATCACGATGACCACGATCATGACCACGACGATCACGATCATGATCACCATGACCACGACGGCCACGACGACCACCCTCACGCCGACGGCGCACACGGCCACGGCCATGCCCACGAAGCTGCCGGCTCGCATGATCATCGCGAATGGTCGGTACGCTACCGCTACGAATGCCAGCATGTCGATAAACTGCGTTCCGTGGAGCTGGGCTGGTTCGAAGCGTTTCCCAACGCGCAGGAGCTCCGCTTTCAGGCCATCACGCCAGCCGGGCAGGCCGGAGGCTCGCTTACGTCCGACGCCACGGCGATCCGCTGGTGAGCCGGATGCCCGACACCAACCCTGCCCCGGCCCTGATGGCAAAGGACCTCGTTTTTGCCTATCCGCGCCGGGCGCCGCTGCTCGATTTACCCGAGTTGCGGCTGATGCCGGGCCACACCTTGTTTTTATACGGCCCGAGCGGTTGTGGCAAAAGCACGCTGCTCAATCTGCTGGCCGGCACCTTGCAGCCGCAGGCGGGCCACATTTTGCTGGCGGGCCACGAGCTGACTTCGGCTCGCTCCTGGCAGCGCGATCGGCTGCGCGGCGACTGCCTCGGTTTTTTGTTCCAGCAATTCAATTTGCTGCCCTTTCTGTCGGTGCTGGATAACGTGATGCTGCCATGCCGCTTCGCCCCGGGGCGGCGGCAGCGCGCCGTGCAGCACCATGGCAGTGTCCGCGCCGCGGCGCTGGCCTTGCTCGCGCATCTTGGCCTGGATGGCAGCGATCTGCCTCGACGGCGGGCCGGACAATTGTCGGTGGGCCAACAGCAGCGTGTCGCCGCGGCGCGGGCCCTCATCGGCCAGCCTGCGGTGGTCCTGGCAGACGAGCCCACTTCGGCGCTGGATGCCGACACCCAGGCGCGATTCCTGCAATTATTGTTTGACGAATGCCGGGCCAACGGCAGCGCCCTGTTGTTCGTGAGCCACGATCAACGATTGGCCGACGCCTTCGACGAAGTCCGCGACCTGCGGGAATGGAATCGGGCCACACCCAAGGTGGCGGCATGAACGCGCCGGGCCGCCCCAAGCGTGAATCCTCCCTCGGGGAGGAGGTCGCGAAGCGACTGGAGGGCAGTCCATCCGGCGCGCCGGGCCGCCCCAAGCGTGAATCCTCCCCGGGGGAGGAAGTCGCGAAGCGACTGGAGGGCAGTCCATCCGGCGCGCCGGGCCGCCCCAAGCGTGAATCCTCCCCCGGGGAGGAGGTCGCGAAGCGACTGGAGGGCAGTCCATCCGGCGCGCCGGGCCGCCCCAAGCGTGAATCCTCCCCCGGGGAGGAGGTCGCGAAGCGACTGGAGGGTGGTTCAATAAGCGCGTTGTGGCGTATCGCGCTCGCCAGCCTCTGGAGCCGCCGCTTCACGGTCGGCCTGACCGTGTTGACCATCCTCTTGAGCGTGACGCTATTTCTCGGCGTCGACCGGATCCGCGAAGAAGCCCGTACGGCCTTTCTGCGCAGCGCCTCGGGGGTGGATCTGGTGGTGGGCGCGCGTGCCCATCCCGTGCAACTGCTGCTCTACACCGTCTTTGGCCTGGGCGAAGCCACGCAGAATGTCTCATGGGATGCCTACCAGGTCGCCGGCACGCAACCGGGCGTCGCCTGGACCGTGCCGATCTCGCTGGGCGACTCGCACCAGGGCTTCCGGGTCATCGGCACCACCGATGCCTTCTTCGAGCATGTGCAAGTGGCGGGCGCGCCGATCACGCTGGCCGAAGGAACGGCATTCGATCATGTCTATGACGCCGTGCTGGGCGCCGACGTGGCCCGCCGTTTGGGATATGCGGTGGGCGAGTCCATCGTCCTCGCCCATGGCACGGCGCGACGCAATCCGCAGCAGCATGACGACCAGCCCTTCGTGGTGCGCGGCGTCCTCGCGCCAACGGGATCGCCGATCGATCAAGCGGTCTATGTGAGCCTGGAAGGTATCGAGGCGATTCACCTCAACTGGCGGGGCGGCACGCGGGTAGGCAAGATCCCGGCGCTCGATACCTTACCGCCCGAGGCCCTGCAGCCGCGCAGTATCACGGCGTTCTACGTCGGCCTGGAAAGCCGGCTCGGCGTCTTCGCCTTCCAACGCTGGATTCAACAGTACCGGGGCGAGCCGCTGAGCGCGATCTTGCCCGGCGTCGCCCTGCAGCAGCTTTGGAGCTTGCTCGGCACCGCCGAGACGGCGCTCGACGTCACGACCTCGGCGGTGGTCCTCACCGGCCTGATCGGCTTGCTTGCCGTGTTGCTCGCCACACTCGACGAGCGCCGCCGCGAGATGGCCGTGCTGCGCGCGGTGGGTGCCGGGCCCCGGCATATCTTCACCCTTCTCCTGGCCGAGGCGCTGTGGCTGGGGGTGCTGGGCACGCTGCTTGGCTACGCGCTATTGCAAGGGCTATGCTTGGCGGTGGCGCCCTGGCTGCAGGCGCACTATGGGCTGATCCTGCAGCCCGGGTGGCCTGGTGGCGGCGAATGGGCCCGCATGGGCCTGGTCGTCGCCGCCACCGGGGTGGTGGGCCTGCTTCCCGCCCTGCTGGCCTATCGCCATTCGGTAGCCGACGGTGTCAAAATCCGGTATTGATCCGCAGCCGTTCATTCTGTCCTCATGATTGCCCTTTCCTACTGCGCCCCTTTCCTAAAAACCAGCCGCAGGCTCGGTGCCGCAATTGGCCGCGCTTTGCTGCGTACCTGCGCTATCGGTCTGTTCGCACTGGCCTGCGTCTCGCAGGCCCATGCCTTGCGCGAGATCGATTGGCTCGAACTGATCCCGCCCGATGAGGTCGCCGAACTCGAGAGACTCGCCGACTCCGGCCAGATGGATATCGACCACGACTCCGACCTTCCTGCGCCCGTGTTCGGTTCCGCTCGTACCGTGGCGATCATGAACGGCGTGACCGGCAAGATGCCGGGCTATATCGTGCCGCTCGAAACCGACGATCGAAACCGGGTTACCGAGTTTTTCCTGGTCCCCTACTATGGCGCCTGCATCCATGTGCCGCCGCCGCCGCCCAACCAGATCGTCTACGTGCGGCCGCAGCAGCCGATCCCCGATGTGGAAATCTGGAATCCCTACTGGATCGAAGGCACCCTGCACATCCAGGATCAAAAAAACGAAGTCGCCGCGGCCTCGTATAGTTTCGACGCCGAGCGCGTGCTGCCGTATCAATAAACCGGCGTCGTTTGCAGTTGGCGTCACGGACTGTTATCTTCCGCCGGTGATTGTTCGTACCGCGACCTTGCCATGACACAGACCGAGTCACCCCGAGGCGCGGCCGAGCGCGTCGATGATGCGCTGGCCGTGGCCGAAGCTCTCTGCGCCGAACGCGGCAAGCGTTTCACGCCCATCCGACGCAAGGTGCTTGAATTACTCTTGCGGCACCAGCGCAGCCTCAAGGCTTATGAGTTGCTGGACGAAATCCGCGAGGTCCACCCCAACGCCACGCCCCCCACCGTGTATCGGGCACTGGACTTCCTGCTCGAAGAAGGCCTGGTGCACAAGGTGGATTCGCTCAACACCTTCATGGCCTGCGGCGACGCCGCGGGCGCGCCGCATAATCTGCTGGTGGTTTGCACCGGCTGCGGCGCCGTGGCCGAAATCCACGACGACATCGTGCGCAACCGGCTGGCCAACCGCATCGAACGAGCGGGCTTTCGCTTGGCCGGCCATGAGATGGAAGTCAAGGCCTTGTGCCAGGCCTGCCTGGCCAAAAACCCCGACGCCATCCAGCACCATCACGCGCATTGACCACGCGCCCAAGCGCGAGCCCGCCACCTCGCGGCCTGCATGCCGCCCGGATTCGCCAGGCCCAACCAAGGCCTTGACGCCCTGGCCCGACCGGGCTCCCTCAAGCCCTAGGCCGCATCCGTCGTGGCTTCCTCCCGGAATTGCATCCGGTACAGGCTGGCATAAATGCCGTCGCGGGCAAGGAGTTCGGCATGATTGCCGGACTCGCGAACGATGCCACGGTCGAGCACAAGGATGCGATCGGCATTCTGCACCGTACTCAGCCGGTGCGCGATCACCAGCGTGGTCCGGCCTTGCATCAGTCTTTCGAGCGAAGACTGCACCTGACGCTCGGACTCGTTGTCCAGCGCGGAGGTGGCTTCGTCGAGGATCAGGATCGGGGCATCCTTGATCAAGGCCCTGGCGATCGCCAGCCGCTGCCGCTGACCACCCGACAAACGGGCGCCTTTTTCGCCAACCATGGTGTGGATGCCATCCGGCAGGGAGTCGACGAACTCCAGCAGGTTGGCCGCCGCCAGGGCGGCGCGCACGCGGCCTTCGTCGGTGGGATGGCGGGCACCGTAGCCCACATTGACGGCGATCGTGTCGTCGAACAGCATGACGTCCTGGCTGACCAGCGAGATGTGGGCTCGCAATTGGACCAGGGATAAATCCCGGATATCGACGCCGTCGATCAGGATGCGGCCGCGGGTGGGATGCACGAAGCGCGGCAGCATGTTCATCAGCGTGGTCTTGCCGCTGCCTGAGCGCCCCACGAGGGCGATGGTTTGCCCCGGCAGCGCCTCGAGCGAGATATCGTCGAGCGTGTCGCTCTCGGCATCGGGATAGCGGTGCCCCACGCGCTCGAACACCACCTTGCCCTGTACGGGCTCGGGCAGGCTTTGGTTACCAGTCTCGCGCTCGGGCTGCGCATCGAGCAGACGAAACACGCTTTCGCCGGCCACCAGCATGCGCTGCATGGGTCCCGCCGCGTTGGCCAGGCGCTTGAGCGGATCGAGCAACTGGCCCATGGCGCCGATGAAGGCGGCAAAGCCGCCAACGGTAAGCTCACCGCTGCCCGACTGCGCCAGCGCCACGCCGATCACCGCGCCCAGGGCGATGGAGAGAATGGCCTGCGACACCGGCCCGACCGCCCCCGAAGAAGACGCGGCGCGTATGGCAAAACGCCGCAAGCGGGCGTTGACATGCGAGAAACGCTGGTTCTCGTATTCGTAGCCGTCGAAAAGCTTGACCACGCGCTGGCCATCCAGGCCTTCGGTGACGATGCGCGTCAGCTCCGCGTTCATGTTGACGGTATCGCGGTTGACTTCGCGCAACTTGCGCATGAATACCCGCGATACCCAGGCCGCGGGCGGCACCAGCACCATCACGATGAGCGTGAGCTGCCACGACATGTACAGCAGCACGCCGAACAGCGCGATGACGATCAACACCTCGCGCACCAGGGTGGCGAACACCTCGGTCGCATGCTGCATGACCGTGGCGGCATCGATGGTGAAGCGGTTGAGCAAGGCGGACGAGCCCAGCCGGCGCAAGTCGGCGTCGGGCAGGCGCAGCACGCGGTCGAACATCAGGCCGCGCAAGTCGCGCAGGACGTTGTTGGCGACCCAGGCCATCAAGTAGTTGCTGGCGAAGGCGCAGGCGCCGCGCAGCACGAACAGGCCCACCAGGACCAGCGGCAACGCCCAGACGTAATACGGTTTGGCGCCGCTGAAGCCTTCGTCGATCAGGGGCTTCATCAGGAGCGCCAGCAGCGGATGGGTGGCGGCCACACCGGCGGTAAAGAACAGGCCCACGGCCATGCCTTTCCAGTACGGTTTGATGTAGCTGTAGATCCGGCGCCAGAGCTCGCGGCGGATGGGATGCGAACCCGCGGTAAGAACGGGAGAAGAAGAACTCAATTCAGCTCCATTCGGGAAAACGACAACTGTCGCCACAGATGATTACAATGGACGCGTCCGCATTGTACGCGTGCATCCTGGTCGCGCGGTTTCCGCCGCGACGATCGCCTGCCTTTGTCCACTCCGCCAGCCCGCATGCTCCAGCCCGTTTGTGTCCGTTTGCCCAACTGGGTAGGCGATGCCTGCATGGCTCTTCCGGCCCTGCATTTATTATCCCGCGCCGGGTACTCCCTGGTGCTGGCGGGCCGGCCGTGGGCTCGCGATCTCCTCGCCGGGTTGCCGCACACCGACTTCATCGCCCTCGAAGGCCCGCTGCGGCGCGATGCGCAGCGCCTGCGGGACGCCCTGCATCCCGGCGGCAAGGGGCTGGGCACACCCTACCGCGGCATTTGCTTTCCCGACTCCCTTTCCAGCGCCATGGTGTTCCGCATGGCCGGGGTGCGTGCCGGAGGCTATCGCGACGACGGCCGCAGCCTCTTGCTGGGCTGGCCCATCAGCAAGCCCAAGGGCGATTTGCACGTGGTGGAGTCGTACCACTATCTGGCCAAAACGGTTTTGCAGCGCTGGGGGCACCAGGCCTGCCTGTCGTCCAAGCCGCCGCCCACGCTGGATCTCCCCCTCACCTCGGCCCACGAGCGCGCGGCCGCAACCCTCCTCGAGCGCGCCGGTCTGCGCCCGCAGGGCTTCGTGCTGCTGTCGCCCACCGCCACCGGACGCCATCGCGGCCGGATCAAGGCCTGGGGGCATTACGATGCGCTGGCGCGCGCGCTGCAGAACGACGGTTGGCCCGTGGCCATCTGTCCACCGCCCCAGGAAATCGACGCCGCCCACCAGGCGGCGCCCAGCGCCCAGGTGCTGGGCGCCTTGCCGCTGGGAGCCTTTGCCGCCCTGACGCAAAAAGCCGCGCTCGTGGTGTGCAACGACTCCGGCACCTCGCATGTGGCGGCGGCCGCCGGCAGTCGCCAGATCACGCTGTTCGGCGTGACGCGCCCCGAACGCACGGGGCCGTGGTCGCCCCGCGCGCTTTGCCTGGGCAACGATGAGCAATGGCCCGATGCCCAAACCGTGATCGAACACGCCCGGCGGCTGCTAAGCCAAGCCTAGAACTCCGTAGGGCTTGATCTCAAGCGACTCCGATCAGTACGAGCGGCTGAGTTGCGTCTAGCCTATAGCGCATCCACTCACTCGCGGTGTAGTCGGACTGGGCCTGAAGCTCCCCTTGTTCTGAAAAGCCACGGCACGCGCTCAGCGCCAGCCCAGGGGCCAGGCACGCCGGACCTGCATGACCACGACCGCCACCAGCCCGGCCTTGATCAAGTCACCGGGCACGAACACCAGGCTGGCCGCCGCCGCCTTTCCCAGGCCCATGCCCGTGATGGCCGCGAGCCAGGGAATGCCGATCGCGTAAACGATGGCGATACCGCCCACCACGCAAGCCAGCGCATAGCCCAGCCATTGTGCCAGGCGGCTTTCGACCGCTCCGCCCAACCGCTCGGCCACCCAGCCCGTGACCCAGGCCCCGGCAACCATGCCCACCAGAAAGCCGCCGGTCGGCCCCGCCAGCACGCCCAGGCCGCCACGGCCTCCCGGCAGCACCGGCAAGCCTACCGCCCACAACACGGTGTACAGAGCGCAGGCCAGCAGGCCCCGCCACGGCCCGAGCATGGCGGCAGCCAGCATGACGCCGAAGGTTTGCAGGGTGATCGGCACCGGAATGCCTGCCAGCGGCACGGGCGGCATCAGGCTGAAGACGACGATGAGGGCGGCGAATAGCGCGATCAGGACGGTGTCGCGGGTGGACAGGGAAGTCGTGGCGTTCATGGCAACTCAAGTCGATGGAAACGAGAGGCGGCCAAGTCGATGAAGACAGGCCGATGGAGCGGGAGATAAGTGCGCGGACATTCTACCGGGCGTCGGCAAGCGGTCTATCGCTTGACTGCCGCATCGCCAGCCCCGCGGGCCATCCACTGAACGAATACCGGGCGGGGTCATGGTCCGGGACTCGCGATCTCGTACCAGGGGCTGGTTTCTTCCGGCCGGCTTTGTACCGTCACCTCGAGCCGGCCGTCCCGGACGCGGACGCGTTCGGCGGGTAGCGGCGCCATGCGCCGGCCGGCGCCATCGAGCGGATAAATCACAGCCGAGGCCTGGCTGGTGGGCCAGGAAACCGTGCCCCGATTCTGTGTCAGCCAGGCGGGGCCAACACCATCGCGCGATGCCGATGGCATTTCCGGCTGATCGGGATCGGGTTCCAGCGTCCATGAGCCGCTCCCCGCGGGATGGCGCACGAAAGCCTTGGGGCGCGGCGGCGCGCTGCGCGGCTGGGAACCGACGGTGGCGCTACCCAATGTCAACAACAGGTGCGAGGACTCGGGTACCGGCTTGCCGTCGAGGCTGCTCAGCAGAATGGCGGCATGGAAAGGCGCCTTCAGGCTCAGCGCCACATCGAGGCCCTGGCCCGCTGACTTGCCGCCGGGCTGCGGCCCGAAATAGCCCATCATCGTGTCGTCCAGGACTTCCAGCACGTCTCTCTGGCGCTCGAAGATCACCGTCCCGCCGGGCGAGCGCTCCCCCGCCGCCGTTGCCGGGAACCAAGGGTCGGGGCCATGCCCCTGCCGGTCGATGGCCAGGCGGTGGCTCCAGCCGTGCGTGGGCAACAAGCCGAAACGCGCTTTCAAGGTTGCCGCCAGGGCGGCGCTGCCTCCCGCCGCCAACACCGCAACCTGCGCTTCGGCGTCAAAGGGTATCGTCGGGCCCGGGGGCAGGGCCGGAATCCGTTCTTCACGAAACAGGCGAGCCACCTGCGCTATGGTCACGTACTTGCCCCAATCGCCCCGCAACGCAAAACTTGCCGGCGCCTGGAGCTGGCCACGGCCGCCATCGTAGTCGAAGAAGAATAGACCATCCCAATCCTGCAAAGAGGCAAAGGCGGCGACGATGGGCATGAACTCCGCCGCCGGCAAACTGGGGTATGGATGATTGAGCTCGCTCACGACGAAGGGCTTGGCGGCGTCGCGCAAGAACGCCAGCCGCAGGAGATCATCCATATAGCGATTGCTGAGCGAGACGTTCCAGATCCGCCAATTGCGCAACTGCGACATTCCTTCCGGAAAGTGGGGATGGTCGACGTAGAAATGTTCGTCGATATAGTCCATCTTCGCCTGCGACGTGAGGTTGAAGATACCGCCGAAGTCCATTTGCGTACCCGTCACGGGCACGGCAAAACCCGCCGCCTCCTGGACGGCGGCGCGCATCCGGTTGAAGTAAACGGCGTCGGTTTGCGCCAGGAATCTCAGGAAATCGCGAATGCGCGCGATGGCGGGATCGGGGTGCTGGTTCAGCGCCGCGGCGGCGGCGACGCCGTGGCCCCGCCATCGGGACAGTTGCCCCCGCACCTTGCGGGCCAACTCTTGCAGCGCCGTGCTGGCCACCTCCCCGCTCGCTGCAGGCGCAGGCATGTCACCGGCGCGCGCCGACGCGTCGCAGCCGCCCCAGTGCTCGCAGGCCAGCGCCAGCGAGCCATATCGTTGCGTCAGCCAGGATTGCCAGAGCTCGCGTAGCACAGCGCCATAAGGCTCCGGAATGGCATCGCGCCACTCCCGCCGATGCCAGGCCCCCAGCAGCGAAGACTCGTTGCTGATTTCCACCATGCCCAGCGCCGGATTATGACGCAGCCCCAGCCGTTCGATCAGCTCTCGGGCGTAGACTTCCTGCAAGCCAACCATGCGGGGGTGGTAGACGGCGATGGGCGATGCCAGTGGCCGCATCATCGCACGATCGTCGTAGGCGGGGACACCGTCGGTTTGCGGCTGAAACCGGTAACCGACCCGCAAATTAAGGTTGGTATAAATTCCTTCCTGGGCGAGCGCTTCGATCAGGAGGCGCAGCCGCCGGATCGCCTCGGGATTGAAGTCGGGAAATGGCCCTGGGCGCAAGATGCTGGCCGGCGGATCCTGGTTGCCCGGAAACGTATCCAAATGGTGCAGCCGCACCGCATTGAAGCCCAGGCCACGCAAGCGCTTGGCCAGCGGCGCCGCCTGCTCCGGCGCCGGAAAGTTGCCGGAGAAGGTCAGGTTGACGCCGAACAGGCGGAGGCGGCCACCGCCATCGGCGGTGGCGAAATGCCCCTGCCGAACCACCAGCCGGGAGCCCTCTCCCAGGGGCTGGTTCAGATCGCTGGCCGACGGCGCACCCGCCAAGGCGTCGACGCGCACCGTAAACGGATAGAACGCCGATGTCGGCAAACTGGTGGCCGCCAGGTTGCTCGACCACAAGCCCATGGCCGCCGCCGCCAAGAGCCCGGCCCGGCCCAATCCGAACCTTGCCGGCTTATCGTGCCAATTGCCCGCCGCGGCACGGAACACCGCCCATGGGCGGCGCCACTGAGGCCACCGATGGAACTCAAGCACCGGCGGCCTCCTGCCGAACATACTGCCGTACTCTCCCCAGATGGGCCGACACCAGCATCGACGAAAAAATAAACAAGTATCCCTGGAAGGTGAAGCCACGAAAGAACTCGCTTTCGGAGAAGTTCGTGACCACGATCAGGAGCAGCATCGCCCAATGCAGAGCCGCGGCCGACCGATCGTAGGCCGACAGGCGAACCAGGCAGACCAGATGCCAGGCCATCAAGCCCAGAAACAATCCGAACCCCACCGCGCCGACCTCGTTGAGAATATCGACATAGCCGTTGTGCGCCTGCAGCGGTATCCAGTTGACCGCATCGATGATGTACTGCGATGGGCTGCCGATGTTGAGCCAGAATGCGCCATAGCCGATCCCCAGAACGGGATGGCGGGCGACGTCGAGCATGACATAGCGCCAGAGATCGGTGCGGCCCGTTAAATCCATGCTTTTGCCCAGCAAGCTGAACAGCGGCGCCGCCAGTTCGAGGGCGCCGGGCAAACGGCCGTACCAAATGAAAACGATCAGGCCCGCCACCGCGGCCAAGGCCAGCCCGGCGCACGACAGCACCGCCAGCAGATGCACCCCGCCGAGATAACGGCGGCGGGCCAGCATGTACACGGCCACGCCGATCACCGTCGACACCAGCGCCGTCGCGCTGCGCGACAGCACAACCATGGCCACGGTGAACAGCAACAAGAACACCCCGGTGCGGAAATGGACGGAACGCGACCAGAGGCGGTCGACCCACAGCAGTGACGTGAAGCAGGCCACCATCCCCAGCGTGTTCTTGTGCCACATCAAACCGCGCCAGCCTCCGTCCCGCATGCTGTCGACGCCGATCTCCGGGATCACCACCACCACCACCACGGATAAGCCCAGCAATACCGTCAAGGTGTTGCACAAGACCTTGATCACGTAGTCTTGGCGCACGAACGGCAGGCATAAACACAGGCCCACCAGGATCACGCCCACCAGCTGAATCGAGCGTTTGAGCGTGACCACGGGATACGGCGACCACAGAATCGTCGTCGCGGCCCACACGCAGAACAGCAGCAAAAAGGGATTGATGCGGCGCAAAGTGTGCAGCGCGTCGCGGCCATGATGCCAGGCCAACAGACCCGCGAGCGCAAATGCCGAACCCATGATCAGTTGCATGAGACGCGAGCCCTCCGAGAAAGTCTCGTCGGCCACGGTATTGTCGGCAAACAGATCGATGGTCCGGATCAAGGGGAAGCCGACCACGATCGCGATCAGCAAGCCCACGCACAGAAGGGACCAGCGATACCGTAATACGCCGTGCATGGCGCCGCCCGGGAACCCGGCGGGAGCCGCCGCCGGCGCTACAGCATGAACGCCGCCAGCGCCGCGGGAGAAGCCCGCAAGCCGTCCGGCTTCGGCCGGATAAGGCCCCGCCGGGCTCCGCCAGGTCGGGCCGGGCGGGCGTTCAGGCGCCCGGTGAAGAACTCCGGCCTCCCGGCCGCGAGGTGGACGGGGCTTGCGCTTTGGCGCGTGGTCAAAAGTACTCATGGGGATGCTTTTTTTGCGCGATCGTGGGCTTTCCACCACGGATGATCGACGCCGGCACATGCCAACCGGTTCCGCGAACCGTCTGAAACGGGCCGGGTGACGTAAAAAGACGTCCGGGCGAGGACGGCAGGATCATTTCCGGGGACAATAGCATGGCTGATTCCGGCCTCGACGTTCTCGGCCCCTTTCTCTCCGGATGTCTTCTGAAACCGCTGCAAGTGCGCCCCCCCGCCTGGCCCGGCGCGCCCTCATCTCCCTCCTCGACCAGGCTTGGCTGAGCCTGCTCAACCTGGCACTGGGCCTGCTGCTGATCCGGCTGACGGCCAAAGAGGCCTATGGGATCTATGCCCAACTCTATGTGGCCGGGCTGTTTGCGGCCAGTATGGCCGAAGCCTTGATCACCAATCCGCTCACCACGCTGGCGGCGGGCAGCCCGGCGGAACGCCGGGAAGAGCTGATCGCCCACCTCGCCCGCTTCCAGGGCTACCTCAGTACCGGGGTCGCCCTCGCGTTCGGTGTGGGCGCCGCCGTTGTGCTCTGGCATACCGGCCTGCCATCGCCCTGGATGCTCGGCCTGGCATTCGCCATCTACGTCAAAGCCAGCGCCATGCGCGAGTTCCGCCGCAGCGTCACCTTCCTGGACCATCAACCTCAAAGGGTTTTCAAGCTCGATCTCGCTTACGGCCTGGCAATGACGGCGGGCATCGCCCTGCTGGTGGGAGTGGGCTGGCTGGAGCTGACGACGGTCTTCCTTGTGCTGGCGGCAGCCAACGTGCTGGCGCTGTGGCGGCAGCCCGCCCTGCCAGCCGCGGCCGGCAAGCCCGAAGCCTACCGCGCCGCCCTCGGCGAGGCGTGGCGGCGCGGCAAGCTCGGCCTCATGGGCGCGGCCCTGGCCTGGACGGTCAATTACAGCTATTTGTACATTGCGGCCGCCTGGCTGGGAGCCGCGGCCTCGGCCGACCTGAACGCCTCCCGTCTGCTCTTGATGCCGATCTCGCTGAGCGTGGTTGCCTGGTCGCGCGTGGCGAGGCCTGCGCTCGGCGTCCATCTCGTGCGCAACGAATGGGCTGCGCTGCAGCGGCTGGTCACGCTGTCGGCGCTGGCGATCACCGCGCTCACCGCCGCCTATGCCGGGGCCTTATGGCTCAGCCTGCCTTGGCTCGGCCCCCAATTATTGGGCGACAAATATGCCCATGCCCATACCTTGGTGGCGGCCTGGGGCGCATACTTTGCCATCAACGGGGTACGCTGGGTGTATAGCGCCGTCTTGATCGCCCAGGACCGCTACGGCTATATGCTGATGGCGGCCTGCGTCTCGGTGTTCATGCTGGCGCTGGCCATCGGCTTTGCCATCCCCCGCTTCGGTACGCTGGGCGCTATCCTCACGCTCATTCTGGTCGAGGCCATCGATCTGATCCTGATCTGGGCCGCCTATCGGTTCTCCCTCCGACGCCAAGCCGCCAAATGAACCCTAGCCATACCGCTGTCGATATCAGCATCTGCATTTGCACCTATAAACGCCCGGCGCAACTCCAGATCTTGCTGGAGGCCATCACCCGGCAGGAACGGCACGATCTGCGCCTGGAAATCGTGGTGGCGGACAACGATCCCGCCGGGAGCGCCCTGGAGCACCTCGAACTCTTCGCGGCCTCGCTGCCCCTACCGTTGCAGAGCCGTCACGTCACCACGCCCAATATCGCGCTGGCGCGCAACGCCACCGTGCACGCCGCGCGCGGCGACTGGATCCTGTTCGTGGACGACGACGAAGAGCCGGACCCGGGCTGGATCACGGCTCTGGTGCGAACCCAGCGTGCCCATCAGGCCGATGCCGTCTTCGGGCCCGTGCTGCCGCGTTACGCCCGGGGTACGCCGGGCTGGATGCGCGCCGGCGGCTTCTTCGATCGGCCGCGGCACGCCACCGGCACCCGGATCGGCGTGGGTGACACCCGCACCGGCAACGTGCTGGTGCGACGCCAGCTCTTGCTCGAACTCCCCGGCCCTTTCGATGAAGCCTATGGCCGTACCGGGGGATCCGATACGATCCTCTTCGGCCAACTCCTCGCACGCGGCGCCGTGCTGGTCTGGTGCGACGAGGCCGCCGTGCGCGAAGACGTCCCGCCCGACCGCGCCACCCTGCGCTGGCTGCTGCAGCGCAGCTTTCGAGGCGGTCAATCTTTCGTGCGATCCGAGTTGCAGCCTCTCACCGGAAGAAAACGACTGGCGCGCCTCTTGTATCTGGGCGTCCGCGCCCTCCTGCAACTGCTGATTGCGGCGCTCCTGGCGCTGGGCTGGCTACCATTCTCACGGATCCGCGCGGCGACATGGTTGCGCACCGCCGCCGCGCAGATGGGCAAGCTATCCAGTCTGGCGGGGCATCGTTACCAGGAGTATCGCCATTGAAGCCCTCGTCCCCCGTCATTCTCAAACTCGAGGCGGCGCCTTTTGCCGCTTGTCGCCTGGTACTGCATACGACGCTCGAAACGGCTCGCCGGCGCTGGCTACAAACGCTCGCCGCCGGCGCCGGCAGCGTGTTCCAAACCTGGGATTGGAACACCGCCTGGTATGAAACCATCGGCCGGCGCCAGGGTGTACTGCCGCGCATCGTCGAACTGCGCGACCCGGCAGACCAGACCCTCGTGCTCTGGCCGCTGGGCCTGTATCGCCGGCAGGGTTTGCACGTTCTGGATTTCCTGGGCGACATCGTGACGGATTACCGGGCGCCGATCATCACCCCCGGTTTTCGGGGATCAGAACATCCCGAAGACTTCAACGCACTCTGGCGCCGCGTCGTGCTCCTGGCCGGCCCAGCCGACGTCGTTGATCTGCGCCGCATGCCCGCCCGGCTCGACGCCCTTGCCAACCCGATGGCAAGCCTCCCCGAGGCTCGCCATACCGAAAACGCCTATGGCATGGCCTTGCCGGCCACCATCGCCGAGCTGCATGCCCGGCAGTCCGCCAAGCGCCTGGCCGATAACCGGCGCAGCTTGCGCCGCCTGGCCGAGTTCGGCAGCGTGCGGATGGAACCGGTTCAGTCCGAGGCCAGCCGCGACGCCGTGATCCGGACGATGGCGGAGCAAAAGTCGCGGCGTTGGCGGCAAACCGGCAGCCGGGACTGGTTCGCGGAACCGGGCTACCTGGAGTTCTATCGCACGCTGCGCTTCGACGAAACACCCGAGGCCAGCGTCAATGTCGCCAGCATGGCGATCGGCGACACTTGGGTGGCCACCCATTGGGGTCTCGTCTTCCGCGGCCGCCTTTACTGGATACTGCCCACTTACGCCGAAGGCCCCTGGACGCGCTACTCCTGCGGACGACAGTTATTGCAGGCCATGGTGGAATGGAGCATCGCCCAAGGCCATGAGGTTTTCGACTTCACGGTGGGCGACGAGGCCTACAAAAAAGACTGGGTCGCCGAGCCCGATCCGCTCTACTCCTGGCAAGCCGCGCTCAGTCTGCGCGGCGGGCTCTGGCTGGCCAGGCAAAGGCTGCGCGAATGGGCCCGGCGCCAGGCCTGGCTGCGCCGGGCGGTACGGCGCTGGCGAAGCCGGCCGTTCAACGCTCCCGCTGCCAGGCATTGATGGCATCTTCCACCGGCAATAGCTCACAGCCCAGCTCGCGCGCATAGCGCAGCAAGGCGTCGAGATCGTCGGGACGGCAGCCGTAGGGGCCGCAATCCTCCTCCACCGCATGGGTATTGACGACCAGCCAGCCGCCGTCGGCGATCTGCTGCAGGGCCCTGCGCCAGGCCGACGACGCCAGTTCATCGCCATAAAGCCGCAGACTGCCGAGGCAGTTCAAATCGACATGATGCCGATAAACCCCGCCACCCACGACCCTGCATGAGCGAAAGCGCAAGACGCACTGTAGCTGCGAGGTGAGGTTGTAGCGACCGAAGGGATAGGCAAAATTGGCGGCGGTACGGCCGGTGAAGGTTGCGAGGAAGCGGGAATTGCGGTCCAGGTCGGCCCGGATCGCCTCCGCGCGCAGGTGCGTGTAGTCCTGGTGCGCCCAGCCATGGCTAGCGATCTCGTGACCCGCCCGGCATAAGTCATGCAATTGTCCGGCCGTATGGGCGGCCTTGCCGTCTTCCTGGCCGCCGGTGAGCGATCCCGCCACATAGAAGGTACCGCGCCCGCCGTATGTCTGGAGCAAGGCGGCGCCGGTATCGCAGGCACTGCCGATGACGTCGTCGTACGTCATGCTCAGCACCGGCGCGCGGCCCGGTGTGATCCGCAACTCCCGCGGCAGCAAACGCCGCGACAACCACCGGCTCGCCTTGGCGGCGACCGCTCCCATCGTTGGCCCTACCCCCATGCGTCAGTTTCTCCGTAACAGCACACGCTTGAGTCGTTGCAGCTGCCAACGCCGCAACTCACGCCGGAACTCGAGGTCTTCGTAGCGCGGCAAGCGTCGCAGCGCCGCGCCAACGTAACCGGCAATCATCAGGAGTCCGCCGATGACATAGGGCTTTTCGCGCATGCGGTTGAGCCCCGTGGCCAAGGCATAGAGGGGGTGATAGCCCATGTACCAATTGCCCCGCCCCCAACGCAAGCGCCCCACGTATAAGCTTCGATCGGACGAGCCCATGATGCGGTGATGCCACAGCCAGGCGTCGGGATCGTAGAAGCTCAGGGTTTCCCAGCCCTTCATGCGCGCCCGATGGATATCGATGCCATCCCAGGCCAGGTGTTCGACGAAACCGCCGATATCCTCGAAGGCTTCGCGCTTGTAAAGCTTGAACTGTCCGGCGACCTGCTCGGCTATGTGTCGTTCTTCGATGTAGCGGCCCCCTTCCGAGCGATAGACCTTGCCCGACACCGCCGCCAGCCGGGGCGAGGCCTCCAGTTTGGCGAGCATATGCTCGATGTAATGCGGGCCAAACGACATATCGCCATCCAGCTTGGCGATGTAGCGGTAATCCGGCGTGCGGATATGGTCGCGGCCGAAATTGAACGCCGCGATCACGCCGCCGCCCAACTTGCGAAAGCCGCGATCCTGCCGGATCTCGAGTCGAATGAAAGGATAGCGTTCGGCATATTCGCGCACGATTTCGGGCGTCGCGTCGCGCGAACCGTCGTCCACCAGAATCCATTCGACGGGACGCGCCGTCTGGGCCACCACGGAATCCAGCGTCAGCCGCAGATATTGTGACTCGTCGCGGACGGGGGAGATAATCACCAGCGGAACGACCCTCGGGTTTTCCGCGGGTGCCGCTTGCACCGGGTTCAGTCGCATGGCGAACCTTTTTGGGAATGGGCAGTGGCGGCCCTGGTCAGGCCTTCGGCCAGCGGCAGCCAGCGCATAGCCAGTTGATCGGTGGCGGCAGCGGCGTCGAGCCGGATATCCTGTGCCCACAATCTTAGGAGCGAGGGCGGAATCGGCGGCGGCAAACGTGCTCCCTCGCCACGCAGGATAATCTCGCCAATTTTAAGCAGCGGCGCGAGGATACGCCCTTCGCATGCCAGGCGTCGTTGCGAAATGCGTGGCACCGGCACGGCACCCAAACAGCGGGCATAGGCAACGAAATAGTCGTTCCAGGTCGGTGCGGCGGGCATCGCCAGGTTGAAGATGCGCGACGCGCCCGCGGAGCTACGGCGCAAGGCGGCCAGCACGGCCTGTACGACGTCATCGATATGCACCAGATTGCTGCAACCATCGCCGGCCGCACCGAGGTCGCCGATACGGCCGGCGCGCAGGAGGCGCTCGATGCGCACACTCCATTGCGGGCTGCCCCTGCCATAAATGCATCCCGGGCGCAGCATGATCGCGTCGCCGAACTCGGCGAGCAAGCGCTCCGCCGCCACCTTGGCGCCCGCGTAGCCTCCCAGCCCTTCGGCCATGGGCGCTGTTTCATCCACCCGCCCGATGGCGGGCCCGTAGACCGCCATGGAGCTGAAATGCACCAGCCGGATCGCGGATCCGTGGCTCGCCATGGCGTTGCGCAGTGCCTGGGCGCCGGCCTGGATGGTTGCGGGCGATCCCGCCACGCAATTGACCACCGCGTCTACGTTGCGCAGCGCGGCGGCCAGGGCCGAGGCATCCGTGGCGTCGAGCACCAGGCCGCCTTCGCCGGCGCTACCCGGCCTGCGCAACACAGGCACCGGCGTGGCCCAGCCGCAATGGCGCAGCGCCGCCACGACGTGTCTGCCCACATAGCCTCCGGCGCCCAATACGAGCACGCGCTGCGTCATCGCCCCTCCTGTCGTCTGAAATTTCGAGCCTGCCATCGGGACGCACTCCATGCACGCTGGCGACTCAAGTGGGCCGCCAGGCGCAAGGCCAGGGCCACCGCCGTCAACGTCGGGTTGGCCTGGCTGGAGGTGGGGAATACCGCGGATCCCGCGACGTAGAGATTATCCACCTCGTGCACCCGGCAGTTGGCGTCGACCACACTGCTGCGAGGGTCGGCGCCCATGCGTGCGGTACCGATATGATGGCCGCCGTAGGCGCCATAACGGATCATCTCGTGTTCCACGCCGGCGGGATCGTAGAGGAAGCGGCCCAATCCCGCTTCGGCCACATCGTGGGCGAGCACGGCCAGCGCGGCTTGTACGGTGCGCACATCCTGGCGGGTATGGCGCCAGTCCACGCGCAAGCGCGGCATGCCCAGCGCATCGGCGCTGCCGTGTTCCAGGGTGACGCGGCTATCGGGATTGGGCTCCTGCTCGGCGTGGAAATCCAGGCTGTAGCGCGGCGCGCGCGGATACACCACCACGGACGGGAACTTCCGCTCGGCCAGCGTGCGATGGCGCAACCAATGCCACAGAAAGGCGGTGATGCCCGGAATGTCGGACAGCACATTGCCGGCATGGGTCAGCCAGGTGCGCCAGGTGGCGGGCTCGCCACCGGTCAGTCGCTTGGCATATTCATAGGGGATGAAAGGCCCGGCCAGACACAGCAGCGATAGGACGCCCGTGCGGTGCGCGGGGTCGGTGAGCCGGGGGTGATGCAGGCGCGCGATGAAATTGCCCACCCGCAATCGTTGTTGCACGGCCGGCCGCAACGCAAGCCGCCGACGGCAATACACGCCGTCGTCGGAAATTTCGTATCCATGCCATACGCTGGCGGCCGGCGTTAGATCCAGCGTGCCGATCGTGCCCGCCAAATGGCACATGTAGTAGCGCCCCACCACGTCGTGGGCGTTGCCAATGCCACGGCCGCTGGCGCCGGGGCTGGCCAGCAGCAGGCGGGCCGTTTCAAGGCCTCCGGCGGCCAGCACATAGCGCCGCGCCTGAACCCGGAAACGGTTGCCGCCCAGCGTGCGCACGTCCAGCGCCCGCAGCCGCCGCCCCGCGGGATCCAGATACATGGTACCGACATTCGCGCCAAGCACGACGCGGGCGTCGCCCTGCGCCAGGCGTTGCCGATAACGTTTACCGAAATCCGTGGGGCAGCTGAATCGCTCCAGGGTATTGCTGCTGAAGGCCGAGTCGGCCGGCAGGCCGGCGATCAGCTCGCGCACGGGCTGTGGAAACGCCGTTTCCACCGTATAGGCGAAGTCGCCCGCCTCGCACAAGCGGTTGGCTTCGGGATAGAACGGCAGCACATCACGATAATCGATGGGCCAGCCGCTATGGGCGATGAAATCGCGAGGCTGGAAATCGATGGGGTCGAACGGCATGCAGCGGCCGCCCCAGATCGTGGTCGATCCGCCGAAGCGGCGCTGCCGATAGCGATCGGGCGGGCTATGCAGGCGTTCGTCGGCCACCGTACCGGCATAGAGATCCTGGGTGGCCGCGTCTTGGGCATCGTTGCCGCTTTCCAGCAACAGCACATCGACCCCGGCTTCGAGGAGCGCCAGGGCGAGCGAGATGCCGACAGCGCCGCCGCCCACGATGCAGACGTCCGCGGTGAGCGTGGTTTCGGATGGCACCGCCGCCGCCTCGATGATCATGGTCCCTCGTCTCCGTGCGCCGCGCTCCGCGTTGGCACAATCTGGTTCTCCGATAGTTGCCGCACCCGCGTCCGAATCGCGAGCGCGACATTGTACTTTGTGCTCTTTCGTCCACACCGGGATCGAACGAGTATCCGCACTCCTCCATGCAAGAGATAATGCCGCTGGTTTCCCGACTGACAGGATCGATCCGATGTGCGGCATTCTCGGAGGCTGGTGGCGCCACCCGCCCGCAGGCCTGGAACTCCGGCTACAGGCCGGTCTCGCGGCGCTGCGCCATCGCGGCCCCAACGATCAGGGCCTGGAGGGCTCGGCGCAGGCCGGCGGCCATCTCGCGCTGGGCCACACCCGGCTCTCCATCCTCGACCTCAGCCCGGCGGGACGCCAGCCGCGTGCCTCGACCGACGGCCGTTATCTCATCACGTTCAACGGCGAGATCTACAACTACCGCGAACTCCGCCGTGAGCTGATGCAGGCCGGCCGGGTGTTCGAAACCGACACCGATACCGAGGTATTGTTGCAGGCCTGGGAGACCTGGGGCGAGGCCGCCTTGCCGCGACTGGTCGGCATGTTCGCCTTCGCGGTGCTGGATCGTCTCGATCAAAGCCTGACTTGCGTCGCCGATCCTTTTGCCATCAAGCCCTTGTTCTGGACCTGTAGCCCGCAAGTCTTTGCCTTTGCGTCCGAGCCCAAAGCGCTGCAAACCCTGCTGGGCGAGGCGCCGCGCCTCGACTGGCAGCGAGCCTACGATTATCTGGTGCATGGCGTCTACGACAGTGGCGAGCGCACCTTTACGTCGGGCGTACGGCGGCTGCGACCCGGCCAGTTGCTGCGCTGGTCCGCCGCCAGCCCTTCGGCTCCCGAGATTCGTTTCTGGTGGCAACCGCCGGTGCGGCCGGCCACGGCGCTGGCCTTCGCCGACGCCGCGGCGGCGTTGCGCGAGAGCTTCCTCGAGAGCATCCGGCTGCATCTACGCAGCGACGTGCCGGTCGGTGCCGCGCTGTCGGGCGGCCTCGACTCTTCGGCCATCGTCTGTGCCATGCGCCACGTCGAGCCCGACCTGCCGATCCATACCATCAGTTTCGTGGCTCAGGGTTCGCCCAAGTCGGAAGAAGCCTGGGCCGACCGCATCAACGCCCACGTCGGCGCGCGGCCGCACAAGGTGTACGTTCGGCCGGGAGAGTTGGCCGCCCATCTCGACGATCTCATCCAGGCCCAGGGCGAGCCGTTCGGCAGCACCAGCATTTACGCCCAATACCGAGTGTTTCGCGCGGCGCATGAACATGGCTTCACCGTCATGCTCGAAGGCCAGGGGGCCGACGAACTCCTGGCCGGTTATCAAGGCTACCCCGCGTATCGGCTGCAAAGCCTGATCGAATCGGGCCATCCCCTGCAGGCGCTGGCCTTCCTGCGCGCATGGGCCTCGTGGCCCGGCCGCAGCGTGGCCCATGCGCTGCGTCATACCACCTCGCTCTTCATGGGCGACGGCGCCTACCACGCTTTGCGCGCCCGCATCGGCAAGGACTCGCACCCGGCCTGGATCGACGCGGGGATGCTGGCCAGCGCCGGCGTGGCCCTGAGCTACCCACGACTCAGCCCGCGCTCCGCCCCGAGGGGCCGGCGCGTGGTCCAGGCGCTGGCCGAGGCGATTTCCACCCGCGGACTGCCGGCGCTATTGCGCCAGGGGGATCGCAACGCCATGCGTTTTTCGATCGAAAACCGGGTACCGTTTCTTACCCGGCCGTTGGCGGATTTTTTGCTGTCGCTGCCGGAGTCCTATCTGGTCTCGGCGCAGGGCGAAACCAAGCACATCCTGCGCGCCGCCTTGCGCGGCATCGTGCCCGAAGACGTTCTGCGCCGGCGCGACAAAGTCGGTTTCGAAACCCCGGAGCATGATTGGCTGCGCGAGAGCGCCGAGCAGGCTCGCCACTGGCTGCGCGATGCCGGCGATATCCCTTTTTTGCGACAGGCAGCCCTGCTGGAGGCTTTCGAGGCCATTCTGGCCGGCCGCCAGCCTTTCAGCTGGCAGGCGTGGCGCTGGATCAATTTCGTGCGCTGGTTTCATCTGACGGGCATGCGGCCCTAGCGCCTTCCCGGTCCCGCTCCGGCGGATACCCCCGGGCATCGATGGCCTCGGCGACCGCGTCCGCCGCCTGCAGGATGGCCACCACCATCGGCACGACCAGCCGTATGGGACTGGCCCGGATACCGCGCGCCGCCTGGGCCTCGCGGATCGCCAGCCAGCGCCGTTGCAGCTCGGGCACGAAACGTAAGGTCAACGCAATCGTGAAGGCCGCGTGATCGGCGTCGATCCAGCCGCGGCGATGCAGCGGCCGCAGGCCGGCGGCCAGGGCGTCCACCAGCGCCGACGCGGTGGTGGTGAAGGTAACGGCCAGGGCCAGCCCGATCAGGCTGGCCATCCTCAGCCCGGCGACCGCACCGGCCTCCGCTCCCTGCACCCAGGCCGTGAATCCCGCCACGAAAACCGTGAGCACGGCCAGCCAGCGTGCCTGCGCCCAAAATCGTTGCCAGCCGATCGACGCACTCCACAACACCGCCGCCACGGCCAGGCAGGCAAGCGCCAGGGGCCCGGCGGAGCGCAAGCCGAACATCAGGGTGCCGGCCAGCGCCAGCGCCAGCAATTTCCAGCCGGCGCCCAGCCGGTGGAGCCAGGTATCGCCGGCCACATAAAGCTCTTGCATCATGCTTCCTGCCGCCGACGGTACCAGGGCAGCGCCACGGCGGGCGCGTCGTCCAGCACGACCCTGCCCGCTTCCAGCACCAGGATGCGATCGAAGCCGGCCAGCCAATCGAGGTCGTGGCTGGCGACGATGGCCGCCTGCGGCAGTTCGGCCAGACAGCGGCCCAGGCGCAGGCGATGCCGGAGATCGAGCAAAGTGGTGGGTTCGTCGAAGACCAGGATGGCCGGCTCCATGACCAACACGGCCGCCAGAGCCACCAACTGTTTCTCGCCACCGCTCAGGGCGTGGCAATGGCGGCTGGCCAGCGCTTCGATGCCCAATTGCCGCAAAACGGCGTCGATGCGCGGCCCCACGTCCTGCCGCGGCGCGCCCAGATTGCGCAAGCCGAAGGCGAGGTCTTCGCTCACCAGCGGCATCACGATTTGCAGATCGGGGTTCTGGAACACGAAGCCGACACGGCGCCGCACCTGGCGGGCCTGCGTGACGGGATCGAGTCCGTCGACGCGCAGGCGGCCGGCCGAGGGTATGGCCAAGCCATTGAACAAACGCAGTAGCGTGCTTTTGCCCGAGCCGTTGGCGCCCACGATGCCAATGCGCCGCTCGGTCAGGCTCAGGTCGAGCCCCGCCAGTACCGGTCGGCCCTCCCGCTCCACGCCGACCCCGTCCAACTCGATTAACATGGTGATAGATCACTCCTGCCGGCATCCTGCCGGTAGCGCCGCGGCTCGCGGGCAACATGCGATTATTCCATGCCGGTTCTCTCGCTCGACCAACTCCAGTGGCGCAATCGATTCGCGCAACTGCCCGATACCTTCTATACCCGCCTGGCGCCCAAGCCGCTTCGCAGCCCGCGGCTGGTGCATGCCAGCGGCTACGTGGCGCAGTGGCTGGGCCTCGATCCCGCCGCCTTTGCCACCCCGGCTTTCGTCGAGGCCCTGGCCGGCAACCGGCCGATCCCGGGTAGCGACCCTCTGGCCGCGGTCTACAGCGGCCATCAGTTCGGCGTCTGGGCCGGGCAGTTGGGCGATGGCCGCGCCTTGCTGCTGGGCGAGGTTGACGGCCCGGGCGGCCGCTTCGAACTGCAGCTCAAGGGTTCGGGGCTGACGCCCTATTCCCGCATGGGCGATGGCCGGGCCGTGCTGCGCTCGTCGATCCGCGAGCACCTGGCTTCGATCGCCATGCATGGCCTGGGAATTCCCACCACGCATTCACTGGCCTTGATCGCCGCCGAAGATCCCGTGCGCCGCGAAACCCTCGAAACCGCGGCGATCGTCACTCGGGTGGCGCCCAGCTTCATCCGCTTTGGTTCCTTCCAGCACTGGGCTGCGCGCGGCGACCAGGATTCACTGCGCCTTCTGCTCGAACACGTGATCGAGCATCACTATCCCGAGTGCCGGGAGCCCACGCTCGAGGCCACCGTGGAGCGCCTGCTGCGCGAGGTGGTGGCGCGCACCGCCCGCCTGATGGCGCAATGGCAGGCGGTGGGCTTCATGCACGGCGTGATGAATACCGACAATATGTCCATCCTGGGCCTGACGCTCGACTACGGCCCTTATGGTTTCATGGACGGCTTCGACGCCAACCACATCTGCAACCACACCGATACGGCGGGCCGCTATGCCTGGAATGTCCAGCCGGCGGTGGCCCATTGGAATCTCTATCGCCTGGCCGAGGCCTTGCGGCCGCTGCTGGCCGATGAGCAACCGCTGCGCCGCGCGCTCGACACCTTCGAAGCCGTCTTCCTCCAAGCTTTCCAGGATCTACTGGCGGCCAAGCTCGGCCTGGGCCGATGGCAGGCCACCGACCAGGAACTGATCGATGGCTGGTGGCAGTTGCTGCACACCCAGCGCGCGGACTTCACCCTGGCCTTCCGCCGCCTGGCCTGGGCCGACCAGACCCCCGGCCCCGGCGAGCCGGGCACCGATGTCCACGAGGCCGCCGGCGGCAATGCCGGCCACTGGCTGGATCTGTTCTACGATACCCAGAGCGCCGGCGAATGGTTGCAGCGCTATCGCCAGCGGCTGACGCAGGACGCCCGGCCGGCCGAACAGCGGCGCGCCGCCATGCTCGCCGCCAATCCGCTGTACGTGTTGCGCAACCATATGGCCGAAACCGCCATCCGCGCCTCCCAGGCGGGCGACGACCGCGAAGTGCGCCGGCTCGCGGAGGTGTTGAGCCGGCCCTTCGAGGCCCGTCCCGATGCCGCCGGCGATGCGGCGCTGCCACCCGATTGGGCGCGCACGCTGGCGGTAAGCTGCTCTTCTTGAAGGCAGCGGCGCCGCCCCCATTGTGTTTTGATTGCTGGAGCCGACGATGTCCGATCCTTCCAAGATCCAAAAAACCGACGCCGAGTGGCGTGCCCAGTTGAGCCCCGACGAATACGTCGTCACACGCCAGAAAGGCACCGAGCGCGCCTTCAGCGGCCGCTACTGGGACCTCAACCGTCCCGGGCTCTATCGCTGTGTCTGTTGCGGCACCGCGCTCTTCGCCTCCGATACCAAGTTCGACGCCGGCTGCGGCTGGCCCAGTTATTTTGAACCCATCGACCCGGCGAATGTCCGAGAAGAGCGCGACACCAGCCACGGCATGATACGCACCGAGATCCTGTGCAATGTGTGCGACGCCCATCTCGGCCACGTGTTTCCCGATGGCCCGCCGCCAACCGGCCTGCGCTATTGCATCAATTCGCTCTCGCTCCAGTTCGAGGAAGACCGTTGAAAAAGCTGCTGTTCGATCTATTCCCGCTCATCCTGTTTTTCGTTGCCTACCGCGTCGCCGATATCTACACCGCCACCGCGGTAGCCATGGCGGCCAGCGTCGGTCAATGGATCTGGCTCAAAGCGCGCGGCAAAGCCATCGAACTGATGCACTGGATCAATCTGGTCATCATCCTGGGCTTTGGCGGCGCGACGCTATGGTTGCGCAGTGAGGTTTTCATCATGTGGAAACCAACGGTACTGTATTGGCTGTTCGGCAGCGCCATCGCCGTCGGCCTGCTGGTGTTCCGCCGCAACCTGGTGCAGCAGCTCATGAACGCCACAGGCCAGCTCGAGCTGCCCGATGCCGTCTGGCAGCGCATGGCGTGGATGTGGTCCGCGTTTTTCATCATCATGGGCTGCCTCAACCTGGTGGTGGCGTTCAGCGGCTGGTTCAGCGAGTCGCAATGGGTGTCGTTCAAGGTTTTCGGCACCACCATTTTGTTCGTGGCCTTCGTCGTCGGCGTGTCGTTGTATATGTCGCGCTACCTGAGCCACGATTCCGAATCCCCCTCCAGTTCCACCGATAGCAAGCCATGAGCGATTCCCGTATCGATCTTATCCGCGAGCGCCTCGCGGCCCTGGGCCCGACCGAATTGCGTGTCGAGGACGAGTCCCATCTGCATGCCGGGCATGCCGGCGCCCGCGGCGGCGCGGGCCATTACCGCGTGCATATCACCGCCGAGGCCTTCCGGGGCAAGCTTCCGCTGGCCCGGCATCGCCTGGTGTATGATCTTTTGTCGGATCAGATGCCGCATGCCATACACGCCCTGGCCATACACGCCAGCGTGCCTGCCGCCTCCCCTCTTTCCTGATGCCCATCCTCCCGCTCAATCACAAGGAGACTGTCTCTCTATGAAACGCATCATCACGCTGATGGCTGCATGTGCTATTGCCGTGCCTGTCATGGCCCAGAACGCCGCGGTCGTCAACGGCCAGGCCATCCCGGCCTCGCAGGTCGACGAGTTCGTCAAGATGATGACCGAACAAGGAGCGCCCGACTCCCCCGAGCTCCGGGCCCAGGTCCGCGAAGAACTCATCAATCGCGTGGTCATGGTCCAGGCCGCCGAGAAAGCCGGTGTGGCCGACAATCCCGAGGTCAAGGCCGAACTAGAACTGGCTCGCCAAAGCGTGCTGATCCGTGGTCTCTTCGCCGATTATCTCGACAAGCATCCGGTCACCGAGGCGCAGATGCAGGCCGAGTATGACAAACTCAAGCAGGCCAACCAGCGCCTCGAATACAAGGCCCAGCACATCCTGGTGCCCGAAGAAAAAGACGCCAAGGATCTTATCGCCAAGCTGAACCAGGGCGGCGACTTCGCGGCGCTGGCCAAAGAGCACTCACAGGATCCGGGTTCCGGCGAGCGCGGCGGCGATCTCGGCTGGTCGGGCGCCGATAGCTATGTCGAGCCTTTCGCCAACGCCCTGCGCAACCTCGAAAAAGGCCAGACCACCGCCGAGCCGGTGCAAAGCTCTTTCGGCTGGCACGTGATCCGCCTCGAAGACACCCGCCAGGCGCAGTTCCCCAACTTCGACCAGGTCAAGCCCCAGCTCGAAGAAATGCTGCGCCAGCAATCGCTGGCCAAGTACCAGGAAGGCCTGCGCGCCGAAGCCAAGGTGGAAGAATAAACGGCGCCCGGCGCCTCTCTTGAACAGAGGGCGTCCCGCTCGGGATCGCCTTCTTCATCGGTGTTATCCGCAAAGCGCCCGGCCCAGCTGCCGGGCGCTTTGTTTTGCTCAAGGCAGCGCGTAGGCGATGATGTAGTCGCCCCGATCGGGAGACTGTCGCGCGCCTCCGGCATTGATCACGACGTATTGCTTGCCGGTATTGGGCGAGAGGTAGGTCATGGGGCCGGCCTGGCTGCCCACCGGCAGACGCGACTTCCAGATTTCTTCGCCGGTGGCGCTATCGAAGGCGCGCAGATAATAGTCCTGCGTACCGGCAAAGAACACCAGCCCGGATTGCGTGGCCAACGAAGGCCCCAGCGTCGGCATGCCGATGGGAATGGACAAACGCATGGGGATGTTCAGCGGGCCGGTTTCTTCCACGGTACCGACCGGCACCTGCCACACGATCTCACGCGTTTTGAGGTCGATGGCGGTCATCGTGCCGAAGGGCGGCTTCTGGCACGGAATGCCGAGTTGCGACAAGAAACGCTGGCGCATAGCCCCGAACGGCGTGCCTTCCATCGGGACGGCGCCCATCTCGATACCGCTGCTGTCTTCGGGCATTTCGTCGCGCGGTATCTGATAGTTGTACAGCCCCAGACGCATATCATTGACGAACATATACCCGGTGGTTGGATCCAGCGACACGCCGCCCCAGTTCATGCCGCCCAGCGAGCCGGGCATTTGTACCGCCGGCGTCAGGCCGGGCGGCGTGTAGATGCCGTCGGAGCGCGCGCCCTTGAACGTGATGCGGCACAACAATTGATCGAGCGGCGTGGCGCCCCACATATCGGATTCCACCAAGGTGGTATTGCCGATGGAGGGCATGCCCACCGAATAGGGTTGGGTGGGCGCGTACCACTCGCCCGGCAGCGTACCTTGCGGTACCGGCATCTCCCTGACCTCGGCCAAGGGCTCGCCGGTGGCGCGATTGAGCATGAAGATCTCGCCCTGCTTAGTGACCTGGATCAGCGCCGGATCGGTACCGCCTTGAGCATTGGGGATGTCGAACAGCAGCGGCTGGGCCGGAATGTCGAAGTCCCACAAGTCGTGATGGGTCATTTGAAAATGCCAGCGCACCCGGCCTGTGGCCGCTTCCACCGCGACCACGGAAGAAGCGTAGCGCTCTTCTTCCTCGGAACGGTTGGCTCCCCAGAAATCCGGCGTGGAGTTGCCCGTGGGCAAGTAGATCAGGCCGAGCTCGGGGTCAAAGGACATCGCCGCCCAGACGTTGGGCGAGCCGCGCGTATAGGTTTCGCCGTCGGGTGGCAGGCCGGTGATCTCGGGATTGCCGGCATCCCAGGCCCAGACCAGCTCGCCGGAGTGGACATCGAACGCCCGCACCACGCCGGAAGGCTCGTCGGTCGACCAGTTGTCCGCCACGCGCCCGCCGACCACCACGAGATCGTTGGCCACCAGCGGCGTGGACGTTTGCTGATACCAGCCGAAGGGTATCTCGCCCATTCCCACGGACAGATCCACCGTGCCTTGATCGCCGAAGTCGGCGCAGGGCTGGCCGTTGTCGGCGTTGATGGCGATCAGGCGGGCATCGAGCGTGGGCAGGAACAGGCGACGGGCGCAAGCGCCGGGCTGCGCGTCGTCGATCGTGATCGAGGCTGGCGCGTCCGTGGCTACGGTTTGCGCCTGTGCGCCTTCGTCTTCGTAATATGCCACGCCGCGGCACCGCTGCCAGTTGGGCGCGTCGGCCTTGGCATCGAAGCGCCAGCGTTCTTGGCCGCTATCGACGTCCAGGGCCAATACCTTGGAGTACGGCGTGCAAACATAAAGCGTATCGCCGATCTGCAACGGCGTGTTTTGGTCTTCGGCACCGGCGCCCGTGCTCTCGGGGATGTCGCCAGTGTGCGCCGTCCACGCCACCCGAAGCTCCCGCACATTATCGCGGTTGATCTGGTCGAGTGCCGCGAAGCGTTCGCCCATCGTCGTGCCGCCCCAGTAGCGCCATTCGGTTTGTTCCTGGCCCGCCGCGACGGGCTGTACCGAAGGCGCCGCCTGCGTGGGTGCAATGATGGGTGCAAGCTGGAAGGCCTGGTAGCCGGTTACCGCCAGGGCCGCGACCAAGACCACGGCCGATCCCAGCCAGGCGATCTTGGCGGCCGGCTGGGCCGTGGGCCGCAACAACAGCGGATACACCAGGCAGACGAGCACGCTGAGGACGCCAAAGGCGAATAGCCGCGAGACCAGCGGCCAGAACTCGAGCCCGGCATCCCACAAGGCCCACACCACCGTATAGGCCATGGTGGCGGCGTAAAGCCAGGCCCCCGCCCGCGAAAGCCGGAACAGCAGTACGGCGGATAGGACCAGCGGCACGCCCGCGACCAAGAAGTACCAGCTCCCGCCCCGCGCGATCAACACGGCGCCGCCCACCACCATGAAGACGCCGAAGAACAACACCAGAAAGGCAACGATCCAAACCGGCCAGCGGGGTTTCACCGCGGGTTGGTAGCTTGCAGTCATGAGTCGACTCCTTACCGAATTGACGAACGCAGAGCCTCGTTGTGCCGGTTCCACCCACCGGTCACGGCCCCGCTTCGGTGGCTTGGCCTGCCCCGATCCCGGGGACATGCCACAATCATCCCTATGGTATTGCCACTTACTGCTTTTCTCCACCGCTGGACATCGCTCATGCGCATCCGTACGTTACCGTCGGGCCCGGAGGTCCGCTGCGCGATCCACACCGACCGTCGCATCCCGCCAACTGGAATCGGCGACCTGGCAGGATGGTGCAAGGGTTCCCTGGCCGCCTATGCATTCCTCTCGGCGGTTCAGGCCCACGCCGCCGAGGCCCCCGCCGACGCCAACGTGCCCCAGCTGGACGCCACCACGGTCTCGCCGTCCCGCTACGAAACCTCGATCTGGGAAACGCCCGCCGCCGTCCACGTGGTGGGCCCCGAGGCCTTCGACGCCGGACTGGGCGTCAACCTCTCCGACGGCCTGGGCAGCGTACCCGGGGTGCAGGTGCAGAATCGCCAGAATTATGCCCAGGACCTGCAGATCATCATGCGCGGCTTCGGCGCCCGCTCCACTTTCGGCGTGCGCGGTTTGCGCCTGTATGTGGACGATATTCCCGCGACCATGCCCGACGGCCAGGGTCAAACCTCGCACATCGACCTCGCCTCGCTCGAGCGCATCGAAACGCTCAACGGCCCCTTCTCCGCACTGTACGGCAACGCCTCCGGCGGCGTGATACGGGTCTACACCGCGGCGGGCGAAGCGCCGCCTTCGGTATCGTTCGGCGCGGCGGGCGGCAGCAATGACGCCTTCCGCCTCAACCTCAAGGCGCAAGGCGCTCGCGATTCGGCCCACGGCCTGCAAGACTACGTGCTCGGCGCGACGCATTTCGAAACCGCCGGCTACCGCGATCACAGCCGCGCCCGGCGCGATCTGGCGAACATGCGCCTGGGCTTCGTCCTGCCGGACGACAGCACGCTCAAGCTGGTGGGCAATTGGGTCGACGTACGGGCGCTCGACCCTTTGGGCCTCACTCGGGAACAGTACGAAAACGACCCCTGGCAGGCGCCGCTGGCCGAACAATACAACACGCGCAAAACGGTGCGGCAGGGCCAGCTCGGCCTGGTATGGGACAAATCCCTGAACGCCGATAACCGCCTGCGCCTGATGGCCTACGGCGGCCAGCGCGACACGCTGCAGTACCTCAGCGTTCCGCCCGCGCCGCAACAGAACAATCCCGGCCATGCCGGCGGGGTGATCGATCTCGGCCGCCGGTATGGCGGCGCGGAGCTGCGTCTCACCAGCGTCCAGCAATGGCTGGGCCGCGACGCCATCGTCGTGGCCGGCCTGGCCTACGACCATATGGTGGACGACCGGCGTGGATATGAAAACTTCGTGGTGGAGAACGGCGTCACCCGGCTCGGTGTGCGCGGAGCCTTGCGGCGCGATGAACGCAATACCGTGCAAAGCCTGGATCCCTATCTCAACGTCTCGTGGTGGCTGACGCCGCGCTGGACCCTCGATCTCGGCCTGCGCCACAGCACGGTACGCTTCAGCGCCACCGACCATTACGTCGCACCCGGCAATGTCGACGACAGCGGCCAGACCCGATTTTCCGCCTGGTCGCCGTCGGCCGCCCTGCGTTGGCAGGCCACGGGCGATACACAGCTTTACATTTCGGCGGGCCGCGGCTTTGAAACGCCGACCACCACCGAACTTGCCTATCGGCCCGATGGCAGCCCAGGCCTCAATTGGGATCTGCAGCCATCCCGCAGCACGCACTGGGAAATCGGCGCCAAACAGCGCACTCCAGGCGGCGGCCTTGCCACGATCGCCGCCTTCCGCATCGATACGCGCGACGAGATCGTCAACGCCGGCAGCAGCAATGGCCGAAGCAGCTTCCGCAACGCCGCTCGCACCCGGCGCACCGGCGTGGAGCTCGCCTGGAGCCAGCCTTTTGCCCGGCATGCGCTGCTGCAGATGGCTTACACCTGGATGCGCGCCGAGTTCCGCGGCTCCACGCCCGGCCTGGCGTTCGGCCATCGCCTGCCGGGGGTGCCGCAGCAAAGCGCCTACGCCTCGGTCGCCTGGGCGCCGGAGCGTGGCTGGCAGGCGGCGGCCGACCTGCTCTACCAGGGCAATATCGAAGTCAACGACGCCAATAGCGACGCCGCCGGCGCCTATGCTTTGTTGGGTCTGCGCGCCGGTTACGTGTGGGATTGGCAGGACTGGGAATGGAATGCTTTCGTCCGCCTCGATAATGTGCTGGACAAAAACCATGTGGGCTCGGTGATCGTCAACGATGCCAACCAGCGCTTTTTTGAGCCGGCGCCAGGGCGGCAATGGGTGGTGGGCATCGGCGGCACCTGGCGGTTCTGAAGGCTGGTACCCGAACCGCTGCGCCTATGGCGCGGCGCCCGCACAGGCGGCCCTCAGATCGTCGGTATGCACCATCAATTCACGGACTTCGCGCAGCGTCTGGTATTGATGCAATACTGAAAGCCACCGGGGCGCCTCCAGCAATAGATGCCACACGGGCCGCAGATCTTCCACCTTCACGCGGCGCGCCTCGGCCAGCACGCTTGCGAACTCCAGGCTCGCCACCGCGGATAGCAACTGCATCCGGCTCGCTGCCGTTAGCCATCGCGGCGCCGCCTTGGCCGGCGCGTCGCAGCAATACAGTACCTTGCTCGCCAAGGGCGGCACCGCGCGGCAAACTGGCAGGCCGCCGTCCTGGCCCAGCAACTGGCGCAACGAGACACCGCTGACGGAAACTTCCCCCTGCCGGCTGGCAAAGGGATACACCGTTCCCTGGTCCGCCTGCGCCAAGCGATGCAGCCCTCTTCGCAAGCGTGGAAAGTCGGTGGTGGCCGCATCGATCGAAGCCTTCACCTCCACCAACAATTCGATATCCCAGACGCCGGCCCCGCCCATCGACCGTGCGCGCCGCAGCAGCACCACGTCCCATTCGCCCTTGGCCCGTTCCCCGCTGGTGCATAACGCGCCCGGCACACGCATCGACGTCACGATGCGATACCGCGGCGCCTTGCGGCTCTGCGCCGTATCGAGACGCTGCGCCAAAACCTCCAGTGCCTGTGCCGCATCCGCTTCGGCGGCGGCGCCGCGCCGCTGCGAGGCCCTGCCCTGTGCCAGCGCTTCGGCGCTGGCCGGAGCGGGACCTTGACGATCCCAAAGCTTTTGATACTCCTGGACCGCGCCATCCCTCGTCAACACCTCAAGACGCAGCAAATTGGCCAATGCGGGATTCTCCATCAAGCTGGCCACACTCGCCCCGGACGCCCTTTCCCCCATGAGGGCCAGACGCCGGGCGGTATCGCGCAGCAGGGGCCAGGCGCCCGAATCCGCAGCGGCATATAGCTTGGCCAGCAGCTCGCGCCGAGGCCCGGGCTGGACACGCTGCAGCTTGGCCGGATGGGCGATCGCACCGACGGCGGCCCGAACGCGCCGCCGGTCCTGGGCGGCATGCGCCGCCAACGAGGCATACTCGCGCACCCGGGAAAAACGATGGCGCAGCACCATCGCCTGAAAGACCGCGTCGCCCTGTTCCGGCCGCATGGCATCGCGGATCATTTGCGCCAGGGCTTCGAGGAATTGGCGCGCCAGGCCCGAGTCGGGTGTCTCGCCCCTCGCCCGCGCGAATCGGGCCTGTTCGATCGTGACCGCAAGCACCAGGGCCGGCGTGGGCGTGGACGCCGGCGTCAGCTCGGGTATCGCGGGCAGGCGATAACGGCGCGCCACGCTGCGCAATATCGTGTCGAGCAAAGGCGGGGATGGTGAGGACGGCATGCCGCCAGGATACTCCGCGACGATGGTCCGCGATCTTTGCTCGCGCCCGCCTTGCCTTCACTTACGTTCTGGACCGTGCCCTGCGGGCTTACTCGGGCCGCCGCGCGGGACCTGCGCCTGGAGCATAACTTCTTACAAGGCGGGCCTGGCCGCGGCGACTTCGCGGGCGAAAGCCTCCAGCCCGGAAATGAAGGTTCTCGTGTAACGCATAAAGCTGGCGTCCAGCGGCACCACCGTACCGTTGTCCCAGCGCACGATGAATGCCTGGTTCGCCAGGACCGGGAGCGCCGCGGTCAGGCAAGGGAAATCGAGCGGACGAATCGACTGCACCCGCTCCTTCAGTTCCGCCGACCAGCGCTCCGAATCATCGGCGGGATACGGCGCGAACTCCATCGTCAGGAATCCCAGCATGGCGGCGACGACGGTATTGTAGGCATCGCGCAAATGCACGCCGTCAAATCCCGCCAGTTTCAGGGCGCGCAAAATGCCCTCGATCAAATCCGTACGCAAGCTCGAATTGGACACGAGATGAGCCCCGATCAATTGAGCCATGTTGGGGTGGCGCTTGAAGACCGCGCGGCATCGCATGAAAAGCGCGGTGAGCCATTCCTGCCAGGTAAGGTCGGCCTCGGGCGGGTTGATGCCTTCCATCACGCGATGCGACACCGCCGCCAGTAAATCGTCTTTGGTTCTGATGTGATGCTGGATCGTTGCCGGAAACACCCCGAGGCTACTCGCGACGTCTCGTATCTTGAGCGCATGCAGGCCGGATCGATCGATCAGCGCGATGGCGGCCTCCACGATCGCGTCCCGATGGATGTTTGCCTTGCCGCTCGGCCGCCCCGGAAGACGCTTGCCGTCGCCACTCTTCTTGCTTGCCAAGACTTTCCTCTAGCAGTTCATCATCGCCCCAGGTGCCAAGCGGCATCCTCTCGGCCGTTCGCATGCCAGGCCGAATCTCCGGACCTCCATGATTCTACCGCCGGCGTGGAACGCCGCCTGGAGAGCTCAGCCGGCCACCAGCCCTTCACGGCGAGGATCGGTGCCCCCGCGGTAACCGTCCTCCTCGCGGACAACGACTTGAGCGGCGCCGAAGCCGAGCAAGGAATCGTTGCTCCTGACGACGCGATGGCCGCGCGCGAGCAAACCCTGGATGACGGCTTCGTTCGTTCCCTGCTCGATGGCGATTTCACCGGAGGCCAGGATACGCCATCGCGGTTGGGCACAAGCCTGCGTGGGGTCCATGCCGCGATCGAGCAGATGGTGGATGAGTTGTACATGGCCTTGCGGCTGCATGTCGGCCCCTATCAAGCCAAACGCCATGAGGTCTTGCCCACGGGCTTTGACGAACCCGGGAATGATGGTATGGAACGGCCTCTTGCCGCCGGCCACCACATTGGGATGAGCGGGCGTCATGCTAAACCCCCAGCCGCGATTCTGCATGCAGATGCCGGTGCCCGGAACCACCACGCCTGAGCCAAACGGCGTATAGGTGGATTGGATGAACGACACCATCTGGCCTTCGGCATCGGCCGCCGCCACGTAAACCGTATCGCCGCGGTGTGGCGTGCCTATCGTTGCGGCGTGCGTGCGCTTGACATCGATCGTTCGCGCCCTTGCCTCCAGATAATCCGGATGCAGGAGCTGGCGGCTGTCGTAGGCCATATGGGCGGGATCGCCAACATAATGGTAAAGATCGGCAAAGGCCAACTTCATCGCTTCGATCTGGAGATGCGCAGCCTCGGCCGGATCCCGTGCGGCAAGGTCGAAATGCTCCAGAATGCCAAGCGCCGACAGAGCCGCGATCCCTTGTCCGTTCGGCGGCAGCTCGTATAGCTCGTGGCCTTTGTAGCCCAGGGAGATCGGTTCAAGCCACTCCGGCTCGTAATCGGCCAAATCAGGCGCGCGCAGGGCCGCGCCGTGCGCCGCCGCATGCCACAGCATCCTCTGCGCGATTTCGCCTTCGTAGAAATCCCTGCCGGCGCTCGCGGCGATCTTTTGCAAGGTGTCGGCGGCCCCTGGCAACTGGAACGTCTCGCCCGCCGCGGGGGGTTTCCCCTTCGGACAAAAGACCTCTTTGAATCCGGGCTGATCGGCTACCGCGGGCACGGTACGCGCGAACATTTCGGCCAACAAAGGCCCCACTTCAAAGCCTTCGCGGGCAAGGCTGATGGCCGGGCCAGCGAGGCTCTGCAGCGGCAGACGGCCGAACCGCGCCGACATGGCCTGCCAGGCGCCAACCACACCGGGCACCGTGACCGCGTCCCAACCGTGCCTGGGAATCACGCCCCCATGGCGCTCCTGGAAATAGCCTGCGGTCCAAGCCCGCGGCGAGCGCCCCGAGCCATTCAAACCATGTAGCCGCCCTTTTGCCGAAATGATGGCAAACGCATCGCCGCCGATGCCACACGCCATGGGCTCGACAATGGTCAGGGCCATGGCCGCGGCGAGTGCCGCGTCCACGGCATTGCCGCCCATGCGAAGGATCTCCTGCCCCGCCTTCGACGCGAGATGATGGGAGCTGCAAACAACGTTCGGAATCACGCGCGTTGTGGCGGCGTTCATCACTTTTTTTCCGTGCCCTCGACGTCCGCGACCACCGGGGCCCACAAGGCATACTCGTCGATGACGGTCTGCTGCAGTGCTTCGGCCGGCAAGTAGTGCGAAATGAGCCCCACTTTGTTGATCGCATCCTGCGCGGCCGCGGATTGCATGGCAACACGAAGCGCTTCGCTCAGCTTTGCGACGGCTTCGGCCGGCGCTCCCTTTGGCATGAACACGCCCAGCGGATTGTCCGATTGAATGTCGGGATAGCCCAGCTCGGCCAGCGTTGGCACGTCGGGAAAACGTTCAAGGCGCTTGGTGCCGGCGGAGGCCAGGACCTTCAGCCCTCCGCTCTGCACCTGCGAAATCACCGGAGCGACGCTATCGAACATGTATTGGGTTTGGCCCCCCAGCAAGCCGACCAGCGCCGGCGCGCTACCGTTGTACGGAACATGCACCGCCTTGGCGCCAAGCCCGGCATTCAGCAGTTCTCCTTCGAGGTGGGCCGATGAGTTCTGGCCCTGCGAACCAAAGCTCAGCGCGTCACCCTTCTCGCGCAGGGTTTTGGCCAGGTCTTCGAAAGTGTCGATGCCTGAATCCGATTTGACGACCAGAATATGCGGTGTGATCGCCACGCCGCCCACGGCGACGAGATCTTCCCGCAGATCCGGCAGATCGGAGAACTGTTGGCTCGAACCCGCGATCGCGATATTCGATACCGCGATCAAGCCCATCGTGTAACCGTCCGGTTCGGCGTTGGCCAGATAGCGATAGCCGAGCGTGGAACCCGCTCCGGGCTTGTTCTCGACGTACACGGGAGCCCCCAGAGCGGTTTCGATTTCGTTGGCGAGCAGTCGTGCCAGCGTATCGCCCGCGCCGCCTGGAGCGGCGCTGACCACCAGACGAACCGGCTTGGCCGGGAAGGCGGCCTGCGCCGCGACCGGGCCAGAGGCGAAGGCGGACAAGGCAACGATAAAGGGAACGGCAAGTTTGAGCATGGAAGTCCTTTGGCGAAGTCGCGGTGGGGCCGGAGTCGATCACGCCGACTCCATACCGAACATAGGACTAAATTTAATTGTATTTTGTACAATAAAGTACAAGGACTTACCCTAATCTCACCCGCGACCAATGGATGCTCCGGCTTCCCGGTTTGCGCGGCGAGGAACCGATCCGCGTACCGGATTTGGATCAACACTGCCGCCACTGCGGTGACGAGCCTCGCGCACGACGGGTACCTCGCTGAGTCCCCACAGTAGAGAAAAGCATCGCAGGACTTCCGTGGGCTCGAGGGCTAAACTGGGTGAACGACGAGATTTGCCTCATGGGTCCCGCACTGAAAAAGCAGGCGGGTGGCTGGGGCTCATGAGCACAAAAAAGGACCAGGAATGAAGACCATACTCATCACTGGAGCCAACCGCGGTATCGGTTTGGCCCTGACCGAACGCTTCATGGCACACGGCGACCGCGTGATTGCGGTGTGCCGGCGCAGCAGCCCGGCGCTGGAAGCGTCCGGTGCGCAGGTGGAGCCGAACATCGACGTCACCGACTCCGATGCGTTGGCCAATCTGGCAAAACGCCTCGGCGACACACGCATCGATATCTTGGTATGCAACGCGGGCGTTCTCGCCCACGAGAATCTCGGCAAGATCGACCAAGCCGGCTTCGAGTCGATGCGCCGTCAGTTTGAAGTCAATACCCTTGGCCCCCTGCGCGTCGTCCAGGCGCTGCTCGGTCTTTTGGCCGACGGCGCCAAGGTCGGCATCATCAGCAGTCGTATGGGCTCGATGGAGGACAACGGCTCTGGTGGCGCCTATGGCTATCGCGCTTCCAAGGCGGCGGTCAATGCCATCGGAAAATCGCTGGCCGTCGACCTCCAGCCTCGCGGTATCGCGGTGTTCCTGCTGCATCCGGGTTATGTGTCCACCGACATGGTGGGCGGCGCCGGAGAAGTCAGCCCCGCGCATGCCGCCGCGCAACTGGTGGAGCGGCTGAATACCTTGGGGCTGGCGCAAACCGGCAGCTTTTGGCACGCTAATGGCAAGCCGTTGCCGTGGTAGTCGCGGATGCCATCTCACCATTTCACAAGCATAAAAACCCCTAGAAAAGCGCCCGCCCCTACAGAAACGATCATGGTCGAGAGGCAAGCATGATTTTCGTGTTCGAGGTCCACATCAAACCCGGCTACAAGGCCGAAGCGTACGCCGAGGCGTGGGTTCGCGCGAGCGAGATCATCCAGCGTGCGCCAGGCGCCCGCGGCACGCGACTGCATCGCAAGATCGGCGTTCCAGGCGTACTCCTGGCGATTGCAAGCTGGGAATCGAAAGCCATGCGGGACGCCATGGAGGAAAGCCCATCGCACGAGGTCAAGCGCATCATCAAGAAGCAGGCCGAGTTCGTCGATGTGCGAGTCGTCGGCGAGTTCGAGGATGCGGAATGGGTTGTCTTGCCCGAGGGGCGCATCAGCGAGGGGTGATTCGCACCTTGGCAACGCCACTTTGTCTGTCACGAGACGAAGGTGGACAGCGATGGCCTCGCCATCAGTCCGCCGCCAGCCTCGGCATCCTTGGGCAATAATCGCCGTAGAACCGGAAGACGGGCAAATGCCTGGGCCGGCTATCGGCCCTGAGCGCCATGATGGCAAGATGATCCTTGTTGGGGAAGTAACGGCATTCAATATTCGGCGTAAGCAGGCAGAAGGATGCCGTGCACAAACGAGTCAGGGATATATGGTTTCGATTCAGATCGGGGGCGAGGACAAGACCGCGAAGATCAGCAACTGGTCGATTTACTGGAGCGACAAGTACGAAGCTCTGCAACTGACCTGTTATTACCCCTCCAAGAAAGCTTACACGCGCCCGCTCAGCGACTGCCGTGTTTCTCCAACCCGCGAGCTGGGCGAGATGTTGCTGACCAAGCTTGGCAGCACGATCGTCACGCCGATCGCCAAGGCGACGATCTACGGCGAGCGGTATGCCGTCGTGCACTATCCGGACGCCGACAAGCCATACATCTTCAAGATGGATGGTATCGGCTTTGCCGCGCCAACGGCGATGAAGGACGCGCCGGTCTTCCACTATTTCTCAGCCGTCGCAAATGCCCGGCGGGATCGCGCCGAGTCGCAGAGGGACCATGAAATCGCTGCCAATGTCGTGCGCCAACTGGAAAAACTGCCCGCCAGTGCCGACACCGCCTTGCAAGCCTACTGCCAGGGGCGCAACCGCACGCGCGCGCTGGACCAAGGTCTGATCTATCCGTTCGGGCTGAACGAAAGCCAGCTTGCGGCGGTCGAGCAAGCCTTCCGCGCGCAGGTCAGCGTGATCGAGGGCCCGCCGGGGACCGGCAAGACCCAGACCATCTTGAACATCCTCGCCAATATCCTGCTGCGCGGACAAACGGTGGCGGTGCTATCCAACAACAATGCGGCGGTGGAAAACATCTACGAGAAGCTGGAGAAATGCGGCCTGGGCCATCTGATCGCCAAACTCGGCAACCAGGACAACCGCAAGGACTTCTTCGCTGACCTGCCGCCTTGGCCAGCCTCGAGCGAGTTCGAGCCCGCACCGACTCTGGACGAGATTCAAGCCCTGCTGGCCCGCTTGAAGCAGCACTTGCACGATCACAATCGGGCGGCGCAATTGCAGGTCGAGCTCGACGAACTAATCATCGAGCGCCGCTACCTGCAGCAATGGCAGGTCCTGCTCGTTGAGCTTGCGCTCGATGCGGTAGAGCGCACCGATGAGCGCCAGGGCCTCGTCGGCCAGACCGGCCTTGGTCTTGACCTGCGCGTTCTTGGCCTTCACGAAGTAGCGTCGTACGTGGGCCAGGCACGTGAGTCGTACCACCCCCTTGAGCGATCGCGTGGTGTTGTAGCCAGAATAGTCGTCAGCCATGAGATGGCCTTGCCAGCCCTCGAGCTTGTCCTTCACCGTGTGGCCCGAGCGCGTGGTTCGGTAGTCGTAGAGGATCAAGGGTCGGGACTCATGGGCGCCGCTGCACATCACCCACATGTAACTCTTGGTGGTGGCCTTGCGCTCGGGCTCCTTGAGCACCTGCACGGTGGTCTCATCCATGTGCAGCACCCGGCACTCGAGCAATTCGTCGAGGATCAGGTTGGCCAGGGGCTGCAGTTGGCGGGCCACGTCGATCACCCAGCGCGCCTGGGTCTGGCGCGGCAGCGTCACGCCGCTGCGCTCCATCACCTTGGCAAACCGGGCCAGCGGCAGGCCGTCCACGTACTTCACAGTGAGCAGCATGGCCAGCAGGTTGGGGCTGGCGTTGCTGCGCGGCAGAATCTGCGGCGGCAACAGCGCCGTGCGCGGCGCGGTGGTTTTATCCGGGCAGCCGTAGCGCACCCGCTCGTGGCGCAGCACGCGCACCTGCATGGGGATGACGTCGAGCTGCTCGCTCACGTCGCGCCCAATCTCCACCATGGGCGTGCCGCAGGGGCAGAGCCGTTCGTTCTCGGGCAGTTCGTGCACGACGGTGACGCGCGGCAGCTCCGCCGGGATGGGCTTGCGCTTGCCCCGGGCCTTGGGCGGCTTGGCCGGTTGGGTATCCTTGCTGGTGTCAGGCTCGGTGCAGGCCGGCAGGCCCGCCGTCTCGGGGGCATCGGGCTCCTCGGCGAGGGCCAGTTCGGCTTCGTTGAACAGGCAGTACTGCCCAGCGTGGGCCTCGGAGCGTGAGCCGAACATCTGCCGGCGCTGCAGACGAAGCTCCTCGTGGAGCTTGATCATCTGCTGGACGTGTTCGGCCGTGAGGCGGGTGGTGACTTCGGCGGTGACCTCCGCCCGAACCTGCGCGGCCACCTCGGCCTCGCGTTGAGCCAAAGCAGCCTGGTGTTCAGCCTGCAACTGAGCGCGCACCTGCTCGGCGATGGCGGCCACCAGCGCCTCGGAGGCATCGGCGGGAAGGCCAAGCTCGGCGGCGATCTGGCTCAGGGGTTTACGGCTTGAAGACATGGTAAATTGTACCATCAATTAGCCATGATATCCACCCAGAATCCTACGCAACCGACTGATAATGCAACGTTTTGTGCGGCTGGTTGCGCCACAGATCAAAGCCTTCCAGCAGCCACTCCAGTTCTTGCAGGGTGAGCGTCACGGTGGGCTCGGTGATCCGCGGCCAGGCAAATCGCTCCTTCTCCAGACGCTTGTACCAGAGGCAAAACCCGTTGCGATGCCAGTACAAGGCCTTGATCTTGTCTCGCTGACGATTGACGAACACGTAGAGCGCCGGGCCAAAGGGGTTGTGGCCAATCTCCTGCTCGACGATGACGCTCAAGCCGCCGATCGATTTACGGAAGTCGACCGGCTCGCGATAGAGAAACACCTGCTCGATGCGGCTGCCCGGATGCATCAGCGTGCCTCCCGGCAGGCGCTGACCAGCCTTAGGAGCCATTGCGGCGAGGGCAGTTCGTCCATCTCCAGGTGGATGCCGGGGCCGAGCACGAGACGGCACGGTGAGGAAGCTGCGGGGTTCTCGGTCGATTCGCGGCCGTCCGCCACCGTCGGCTCGGCCACAGCGATGGCTTGCGCGAAACCGGAACTGCGCGCCTGCAGTGCCTTGCTGCTGCCGTGACGGCGGGTCTGGCCGAGCTGCGCGCGCCATTGGTAGAGCATGTTCACGCTCAGGTTCTCGCGCCGGGCGTATGCCTTGATGTTCAGGCCTGACTCACGCTGGGCCGCAACGTGGCGTTGCCAATACTGCTGGGGTGTCTCTGACATGGCCTGTCTCCGAAAAGGATCAAGGCCGTCACTATGGGTAATCTGAGATCAGAGCGGAACCATGGGGTTGCTGGAGCCCTTACAGTGAAATCCCTCCGAAGCCGTAACGGCCTATGGTCAACGTCTCTCGTCGGCCATTGATCCGGTAGTCGTATCGGAAGGTAATAGTGCCTTTCGGCGAAACGATGGCGTACATGCCATCGCGATCGGCAACCTTGTAGAGGATCGCGCGGGGTTTCAAGTTTCGCAGGGCAAAGTCTGTAAGCACGGGAATAGTCTCCTGATTGAAACGGCCGATTGCCGTCACCTATCACGAGACCTACATACCCTTGTGAACCCGCATAAATCCTGATGTCTAAGAGAAAGACCTACCGTCGCTGACGGTAGGTCTTCCGAGGCTACGCCAACCCCAGTCCAAAGAGCTTGCGCACCCCGTCAAACTTACCGTCAGCTTCGCTACCTAGAAGCTCTTGAAGGTAAATAACTCACACGAAATAATCTTTAAAATCAACAGCCTAGAAGAATCACATTCTTGTTGATGATCTTTTGAGAGACATTCTAGACTGTTGATTTATAAGGGGAAACTGCTTCCCATCACTCCCACTCGATTATCAATAGAGAATATAATTTATTGGTTTAAAACAGTATTTTTAATCATAAAAATTCAATACCATCAAAAATACCATGTTCAGTGTGACGCCTGATCGTGCCCAACAATGCCAGAACATCCGTTCAGCGCAGTGCTGGTTCGCTACGCGTCGCTTCCTTCGAATCAGGCGGATTCGGCCCGATGTAAACGGATTTACCATCCTTCCACACCACGGCGTACTGGCCTAGGCGGCGCTTGCGATCCAGTGCCTTGGCCACGGAATTGCGTAGGCTTTCCAGTGCCTTGCGCGTGTCTTCGTCATATTGGGGAGTCATAGGCCCGCCTCACTGCGTAGGTGCCGATAGACGGCATCATTAAAAATTTCAACACGATTCCCCTGCTGAGTAAACACAAGGATTGGGTCATCCAAGCTGTTCAGGTAGCAGCGCGTCAGGCTGACCCGGTGGGCATACACTTCAAACAAGTTGCGCAAGCTCCGGGCAAAACGTCGTTCAATCGCCTGCGCCGGGATACTGTGGCCGCCGTGAGCGACACGCTCGGCCACCCGGTCATGAGACAACTGCACATTGGGTAAGGCCAAGTATGACATCTCGACACGCCAGCCGCTTTGCATCAAGCGATCCACCAGCCGCAGGTAACCACGTCCAGACAAAGTTGTCTCAAAAGCGAAGTCCTGGCGCGCTCGTTCGCACCGGTCGATTTCCGCCAGATACAGCTTGGACGCAGCCAACTGCTCACGCTCGGGGTTCAAGGGTGACAGCCCCGCAGCAATCAGGTCGGCATTGATGAACGTCTGGCATTGGGCGACCGCCGGAAGGTAGTCCAGTGCAAAGGTTGTTTTTCCTGCGCCATTGGGGCCTGCAATGATCCAGCAGGTTGGTGTGGTCGTCATTCCGCCCTACCCTCTAGATAAGCAGGCAGCTTGCCGGCGCTCACACTCCTGGTCGGCGATCTCGCCCGGCTTCAACACCAGCTCGGCATCATTCAACTGGTTGCTGTTGTTCTGTAGAGCGCTCATGTCTTGTCCTGCATAATTATCGGCTATGGTGCCCCCCTAACCCTATACGCCTTTCCAAGGATTGAGTACTTTCACGCCGGCCGCTTCATAGGGCGAAGTGTCACGCGATGCCACGATGAAGCCCCGCGAGACTGCAACGGCTGCGATGTAACCGCCTGGCGTGGGAAAACCACGCCCACCATTCCTGGCCGTCACGGCCAAGCCGGCGTAGTGGCGCGCTGCATCCGTATCCAACGGCAAGACCCGATCCTTGAACAGCTCTAGTAGGTCGGTTAGCGCACGGTCGAGCATGTCCTTGCGCTTTCCCGCCGGCAGCGCCCCCATGCCGCACAGCAACTCGGCCAAAGTGACGCTGGATAGATACAAGGTTTCCACCGCCTGCTCATTCAGCCAGGCTCTCAAGGTCGCATCCGGTTCCGGCTTCATCGCCTCGGAAACGACATTGGTATCCAGGACGATCATTTAGTCGAAACTCACGGGTCCGGCTGGAGCCTTATCGAGCACACTTTCGAAGAAAGCAAATTCTTCGTCGGTCAAGCCAACCTTGCGACCGATAGCGGCTAGGGCATCCCCTACACGTACACGCTTCTCTGGCTTGACCGCTGCTGCGAGAATCTCCCGCACCTCGGCTTCCGTGCTACGACTATGCTCGGCCGCCCGCACACGCAAAGCACGATGCACTTCATCTGGCACATTTCTTACAGTCAGAATTGCCACGATTCAAATCCTCCAGCTTACTGTCTATGACTGCAATTATAATATTATGCAGTCACTCATACAAGCTTCAAACGTCATCACCGTCTGGTTTTCACCTCTAGCCGCGTCAGCGTCACTTACTCAAGTATTCGAGCCTCGCGCTGTTCCTGTTCGAAGGACACGGACGGCACCAACCCATGCCAGACAGAGCCAAGAAAATGTCCGCCCCCCTGAGCAGGATTTCACTGGGTCATTACATTGAGTCGAAAAAATTCCGAACAGCATGCTTTGCTCCATTTGTTAGATGCGATAAATGCACCAAGCTTATCAGACCGTGCAATCACAGCATGGGAAGGCCTCGCGCCTGCGCTTGTTCAAGATTCAACATCTTGAAGACGGCGGCCAGCGCGTCGGCCGGCACGGTCTAAGTGGTATCGAATTTCTTGATTTAGTATGCGGCCTTAGCAGCGTCGTTGTTCAGATTGCCTCCCTCTCTACCCGTGCACCACCCTGTGTTCCATATGCTTTACACGAGCAGCTTATCGACGTTAGCAAGCATCGATCCTGTGAGAGGCGGCGACTTAAGAAGATCACGAGAAATATCGGGATCGGGTAACGCAGTATTAATTAATAGATTAAGCCGATCAAACCACGTTCCGTCATTTGCGGAAAAAAGGTTGTATAAAGCCTCGTTCTTCGACCTACATCCCATCTCCTTATACTTTGTACCGCAATATTTCGATGCAGCAGTCATCACATGCCAACGCAACTTTGAATACTTTCCGTCGAATCGTTTGTTCGACGTGAGCATGCGCAACCGATAGTGTGCATAGCAAGCCGTATAGTAGTCCTCCTCTTGCGCGCCTTCAGAAAACACCTCATTTAGGAGATCTCCGGTCAGCCTATTGGGATACCTGCTGGAAATATCCGGCCGCATCATGAACATGGCTGCGTAGCACCGGGCAGTCTCCCGAGCATCAAAAATACGCACAGGAGCCACATTCTCAGGACGGTATTGTCCTTTGCGTCGTTCGAAATAGATTCGGTTGACTTCCCCCGCGCCTCGAGCATTAAAGTACTGCTCCAATTCACGCAATACAGCCAGAGTTGAAATAAATTGAGCATCTTCAACCTTTGACTGCCTATTTGTTGCCCGCACAATATCGTCGATCACTGATGTCTCATCAGCTTCGATTAGCTTGACCATAAGACAAACAGAATTGTCGACTTGCGCATCCAGGGAAATCAAAACGTTCGATGTCTGGCATCCGTTGACGATTTGAAAATCTCGAATGTAAATTGCTTGACCAGCTGGGCGTACGCTTGATGCAACAATGGTCACACCATTATTCATCAGCCCAAACCTCGGCTTCTTATTCACATCACTCAAGGTTTCGGCAATTTCTGAATTTACCTCGACATCAATACCAAGGAAGTCACGCACGTTTTCCTCGAAAAGCTTCTTTCGTGGCAAACCATTTTGATCCTTAAGAATGGCGTCGATAAAGCTCCGCGCGGTCACGGTGGCAACGTAAGCGTTACTGATATTTGGTACTGCCGGAAACGGGGCATAGCCAACTGTCACTAGCTGGGCTTCCATTGGACCATCTGCTGCCAACCACATCTCATGGATGACATCACGGTGCGCTTTTATTAAGCGGGTCTCGTTTGAGTAGCCCATTTTTTTAAGGGCAGCCTCTCCCACCTGAAACGCGGCGTTTATCTCAACGGCGTCCGTATCTGGTGCAGCGGTAAAGAAGTATGCAAAGAGGTTCGGCAAGCCACCTTTGATACGGCCAATATTTTCGAAAACTTTGCCAAACATCTTCCTAAAATCCACCAAATATTGGCTGTGCGGCTGAGCAGGCTTATCGGACAGATAGTCAACAATTGCGGCAACAAAAGAGTCTATTTCTTGTTTCGACCAATTCGTGGATCGCTTTGCCTGTGTCAAGACAATTGATACTTCATATTCCCGCTTGGTTGTTTGGAAGATGTCTTCGATTTCCTCCAGCGAAAAAACAGCACGATCGTCAAGGAACAAGAGCGCGCCATCAATCCCTGGATCGGCACCTTCATAGACCAAATCGCTGACCTCTACATTGTCCCCAGAAATTTTTGAGAACACACAGTAATTGACAAACGCTTCGAAATTCTTCGCCTCATCGTATGGGGCTCCGAAGTCTTTACAAAAAGCATCGAAGTAGGATTTAGTAACGAGATGCATATTTCCTCAATGACACAAGTTAACGACTCAAACTTTAAGTGCTTCTAGCTGCGACCCTATAATACATGTGAGTCACTACCTTTTTTCCAGTTCAGGCCGATCTGCACTAGCTACGACAAGCAGCATCCGAACTGATTTAGTCGCCATACAACGAAGGTGTCACGCACACACAATACCATTATGTAATAGCCAAGATTGGAGCGTCCATCGCTCTTACTGCCCGCTATTTCTACATAGACAAGCTGAGTTTCTGTGACGTTCATAGCGTTACCCTGCAAATCGAGGTTCTGGCGATCGTTCGAAACTCAAGCATAGCCGATCCTTTGATACATTGACGACTACAGGCCAGCCAGATGTTCTGCGCTACTCAGGCATAACTGGAACAATCTAGCCACATCCAGAACCCATCGGCATTATTAGTCCAGTCATGGTATCGGTGGTAGCAACAACGGAGTGCCCGCCGCGCACCATGGAAAATGCCATTGATAATGTAAAAAATATCATCAATGGCATTTATTTAATCCAAAACAATCAATTAGTTAGAAATCAACCTCACTCCCACTCAATCGTAGCCGGCGGCTTACTAGAAACGTCATAAACCACCCGATTGATCCCCCTCACCTCATTGATGATCCGACCCGACACCCGCCCCAGCAGCTTATACGGCAGTTCCGCCCACCCGGCCGTCATGAAGTCGGACGTTTCCACCGCGCGCAGCGCCACCACGTATTCATAGGTGCGCCCATCTCCCATCACCCCCACCGACTTCACCGGCAGGAATACCGCAAAGGCCTGTGAAGTGAGCTCATACCAGGACTTGCCGCTGTCTTCGTCGCGGGTATTGCGCAACTCTTCGATGAAGATCGCATCCGCCTGGCGCAGCAAGTCGGCGAATTCGCGCTTGACCTCGCCCAGGATGCGTACCCCCAGGCCAGGGCCGGGGAAGGGATGGCGATAGACCATCTCGGGCGGCAGGCCCAGGGCCACGCCCAGTTTGCGGACTTCGTCTTTGAACAGTTCGCGCAGGGGTTCGAGCAGCTTGAGGTGCAGGGTATCGGGCAGGCCGCCCACATTGTGATGCGACTTGATGGCGGCGGCCTTGCCGGTTTTGGCGCCAGCCGATTCGATGACGTCGGGGTAGATGGTGCCTTGCGCCAGCCAGCGGACGTTGGTGAGCTTGGCGGCTTCGGCCTGGAAGACTTCGACGAATTCGCGGCCGATGATCTTGCGCTTGGCCTCGGGGTCGGTCACGCCGGCGAGCTCGCTCATGAAGCGTTCGCTGGCGTCGACGTGGACGATGCGCACGCCCATATTGAGGGCGAAGGTTTTCATCACCTGCTCGGCCTCGTTGAGGCGCAGCAGACCGTGGTCGACAAAAACGCAGGTGAGTTGGTCGCCGATGGCGCGATGCAGCAGCGCGGCCGCGACGGACGAATCGACGCCGCCCGAGAGGCCGAGCAGGACTTCGTCGCTGCCCACCTGTTCGCGGATGCGGCCGACGATTTCGTCGACGTAGTCGGGCATGTTCCATTCGTGCGAGCAACCGCAGATCTCGTGCACGAAGCGCGAGAGAATGGCCTGGCCCTGTACGGTGTGGGTGACTTCGGGGTGGAATTGCACGCCATAGAAGTGGCGGGTTTCGTCGGCCATGCCGGCGATCGGGCAGGATGGCGTGGAGGCCATCCGCACGAAGCCCTCGGGCATCTCCAGCACTTTGTCGCCGTGGCTCATCCAGACTTTGAGCATGCCGTGGCTGTCGGCGGTGCGGAAGTCTTCGATGCCGTTGAGCAAACGGGTATGGCCATGCGCGCGGACTTCGGCGTAGCCGAATTCGCGGTGATCGCTGAGGCTGACTTCGCCGCCGAGCTGGCGGGCCATGGCCTGCATGCCGTAACAGATGCCGAGCACGGGCACGCCGGCCTCGAAAACCGCCTGCGGCACGGGAAAAGCGCCATCGGCGTATACCGAAGCGTGGCCCCCCGAGAGGATGATGCCCTTGAGGCCGGTGGCCGCCTGCTCGCGGATGAACGCATCATCGACGTCGCCGGGGTGGATCTCGCAATACACCTGGGCTTCGCGTACGCGGCGGGCAATGAGTTGGGTGACCTGCGAGCCGTAGTCGAGGATCAGGATGCGTTCGTGCATGGCAAAAGTCAGCTAGGGAAATCAGTCAACGGCGAAGCGCCTAAAAAGCGCCCGCCGTACGTAGCCGCCGCGTCGGCCAACTGCCGGCGGCGGCGCGCGGCGGGCATCAGCCGGCGCGGTAGTTGGGCGCTTCTTTGGTGATCTGCACATCGTGCACATGGGATTCGTGCATGCCGGCCGCGGTGATCTGGACGAAGCTGGGCTGGGTGCGCATGTCGTCGATCGTGCGGCAGCCGCAGTAGCCCATGGAGGCGCGGATGCCGCCCACCAACTGGTAGATGATGGCGAGCACGCTGCCTTTGTAGGGCACTCGACCCTCGATGCCTTCGGGCACGAGCTTGTCGGCGTTGTTGGCCGGATCCTGGAAATAGCGGTCGGCCGAGCCGTCCGTCATGGCGCCCAGGCTGCCCATGCCGCGATACGACTTGTAGGAGCGGCCCTGGTAAAGCACGACTTCGCCGGGCGCTTCTTCGGTGCCCGCGAACATGCCGCCCATCATCACGGTGTTGGCGCCGGCCGCGATGGCCTTGGCGATGTCGCCCGAGAAGCGCACGCCGCCATCGGCGATCAGCGGTACGCCGGTGCCTTGCAGGGCGGCGGCGACGTCGGAGATGGCGGTGATTTGCGGCACGCCCACGCCCGCCACCACGCGGGTGGTGCAGATGGAGCCCGGCCCGATGCCGACCTTGACGCCGTCGGCGCCGGCGGCCACCAATGCCAGCGCGGCTTCGGCAGTGGCGATGTTGCCGCCGATCACCTGGACTTGCGGGTAGTTATCCTTGACCCATCGCACGCGATCGAGCACACCCTGTGAATGACCGTGCGCGGTGTCGACCACGATGACGTCGACCCCGGCGGCCACGAGCTTGGCCACGCGGTCTTCGGTGCCCTCGCCCACGCCCACCGCGGCGCCCACGCGCAGGCGGCCTTCGGCATCCTTGCAGGCATTGGGGTTGGCGGTGTTCTTGGTGATGTCCTTGACGGTCATGAGGCCGCGCAGCTCGAAGGCATCGTTGATGACCAGCACCCGCTCGAGGCGGTGCTTGTGCATCAGCGCCTGGGCCTCGGCCCGGCTGGCGCCTTCGCGAACGGTTATAAGCCGATCCTGCGACGTCATCACGTTGGCAACGGGTTCGTCAAGGCGGTCTTCAAAGCGGAGATCGCGGTTGGTGACGATGCCTACCACCTTGCGGCCTTCGATCACGGGCAGGCCGGAGATGCCGTGCTCGCGCTGCAGCGCAAGGGCGTCGCGCACCGTCATGGTGGGCGACAGGGTGATCGGGTCGGACACCACGCCGGACTCGTGGCGCTTGACCAGCGCCACCTCGTGGGCCTGTTGATCGGCCGTGAGGTTCTTGTGGACGATGCCGATGCCGCCTTCCTGGGCCATGGCAATGGCCAGACGCGCTTCGGTCACGGTATCCATGGCGGCGGATACCAGCGGAATATTGAGAGAGATCTCGCGGGTAAGGCGAGTGACGAGGCTCGTGTCGCGGGGCAACACGTTGGAAAACGCAGGCACCAGCAACACATCGTCGAAGGTGAGCGCTTGTTTGACGAGACGCATAGAAAAAAGCCCCCTGGCGCAAAGCCGAATTATATGGCGCCAGGGGGACTTGTGCGAGCCGAAGCCCGATGGCGGGTTTGACCACGGGCCCAAGCGCAAGCCTCGTCCACCTCGCGGCCTGCATGCACCTCGGATGCGCCAGGCACCGGCCAGTCCGCAGGGACTGGCCGGTGTCCGGGCTTATCCTTCAGGACGGGGTCCAGCGAGGCAATGGTTTTCTGGAGCCGAAGGCTCCCCCGACTGGTGGCGGAGAAGCTCCGGCCGGGAGGCCGGAGTTCTTCATTACGACGCGATATTGGTACCGTTGAAGCGGCCAGTCGTCATTTCGAGCGTCAGACTACCCTCGCCAGGCTTCGTACTGATCGACTTGACCATCACGCCCGTTCCCGGGGCGAACCACATTTCGTTGGTGGTGCCCTCTTCGGCCTGGGTGAATTTGCAGGCATTGAACGCTCCTGCCGGCACCGTTACCGATTGGCGGCCGTCGAAGGTGTATGAGCCGGTTGCCGTGTGCTCGGTGATGGTGGGTGGCACGGGCACCGGCGCGCCGGTGATCGTGGTCTCGCTGCGCATCGTATAGGTATAGGTTTCGGTCTGGCCAGCCGCGAGCGTCCACATGGGATTGCGCCACGGCGGGGTGTATGTGCTGACCGTGGTGCTCTTCAGCCCCATGACGTCGGCCTCGGCCCGATTGCCGTATGCCTCGAGCAGGTTGCCGCCCACCATGTCGGCGTAATTCAACACCGAGGTTTCCACGCTGGGCAGACCAGTGTACGAGGTGGTCGTGAGGACTTCCGTTTCGAGGGCGGAGTACCCCGCAAAATCGGTACGGCGCGCGACCTTGGCGTCGGTGACCGAGGTTCCCGTAAACAGGCCGCTGACTCGATACTCCAGCCTCCAGGTGCTGCCCACCTGGTATTCGGCGGGATTGACGCACTCCCCGGCGCCTCCCGGCGTGGGATCGGGATCCGGCCCTGGCCCCGGATCGGGATCCGGGTCGGGGCTTGGGCCCGGGTCCGGATCGGGCGTCGGGTCGGGGTCGGGCGCAGGCCCGGGATCCGGATCCGGCGAAGGTCCGGGGCCGGGCTCCGGCGCTGGGGGCGGTGGCTCGGGCGTATCGTCGTCGCTCCCGCCACACGCGGCGAGACTGAGGCTGAGGCCAGCCAGAATGGCTGCGGCCAGCAAGCGTTTTTGCATCACATTGATCTCCTGAAAGACGCGGGACGACGCCACCCGCGGCGTCGAGCAACCGAGTGTAAAAAGCCCTACAAGAGATCGGCACCCCCGGTTTCGGGGGTTGCATCGAGTAGCGAATGCGCAAAGAAATTGCGTATTGTGCAAGCGCGCATTAATCTAGGAGACAAGACCGTAACTTGATAATCCCTGTAATATCGCGACAACCAGGAGCTCAGTGTTGAAGTTGCCGCCCTCGGCCGTGGGAGCCTCTCCCCTTCTCGCCTCACCCGGGCCGCGACTCTTGCTGATCACCCTGATCGGCTTGATTGCGTGCCTGGTCGTTACAGTCTTCGCCTTGCGTGGGCCCTGGTTGGGGCTCACGCTTGCTCCCAGCCAGGAAGGCCGCGGTCTACAGGTGATTCAAAGTATCGGGCCCGCCTCCGCCGTGCCGGCCGGTAGCCGATTGCTGGGCTTGCAGGCAGGCGCCACGGCCGATCCCAATCGGCTTACCGCGGGCACGACCTCCCTCGACGTCCAGAATCTGGATCTCACCGAAGACATCGGTTTGCTGCCTTCGTTCGTGGAGGTGCGGCGTTTCATGATGCGGCAAACCCAGTTGCACGACTTGCTGGGGCAATCCAGCGTCACGCTGCAATGGGAAAGCCCGGAGGCCGGCGGCGAGCGCCGCCACACCACCGTCACGCCCGCCGCCGAGCGGCCCTTGTCCAGCCTGCCCTGGCTCTATTGGGTTCAGCTCCTGTCGGGGCTATTGGCCCTGCTCATCGGCTGCTGGGTCTGGGTACTGCAGCCGCACGACTGGGGCGCACGACTGTTCGCGATCACCGGCGCCGCCATGCTCTCGTTCACCCTGCCGGCCGCTTGGTACAGCACCCGTGAGCTGGCGTTGGACGGCACCTTGCTGGATCTGCTCTCGGGCATCAACATGAGCGGGGCGATTCTTTTCGGCTGCGCCCTGATCTCCATCTTTTTGTGCTTCCCCCGCCAGTTGGTGCCGCTGCGCGCGCTCCTGGCGATTCCCGTGATCTTCGGCGCGCTGCTGGTGGCCGATCTGCTCCAGTTGTGGCCCAGGCCGCTGGGCAATCTCATCACGCTGCTGCAAACCCTGGTGGCGCTGGCGTGCGCGGCCTGGCAATGGCGCGCCACCCGCAACGACCCCGCGGCGCGCGCCGCGCTGCGCTGGGTGGCCCTGTCGGCGCTGGTGGGCGCCGCCTTGTTCGTGGTACCCATGGGTATCGCTCCGCTGCTGGGCGGCGCGCCACCCTTGCCGCAAGGCCTCGGCTTCGTCTTTTTCCTGATCATGTATGCCGGCATCGCCTTGGGTGTGGCGCGTTTCCGGCTGTTCGCTCTAGACGAATGGGCGTATCGCATCCTGCTCTGGGTTTCCGGCGTCCTCCTGCTCCTGGTGGTCGATGCCGCCCTGATCTGGCTTTTGCACCTGGCGCCGGCCCTCTCGCTGGGTGTATCGCTGTTGATCGTCGGCTTTCTGTACCTGCCCTTGCGCAACTGGTTCTGGCGGCGGCTGGTGACGCGCCACGGCCTGAGCGAGGATGCCTTGTTTCGCGGCGTACTCGACGTCGTCCTCGAACCCGATGATCGGCGCCGGACGGCGCAGTGGCGCAACCTTTTGCAGCGGCTGTTCCAGCCCCTGGAAATTCGCGATCTCGACGAACCGCTTGCCAGCCCGGTGCTGCGTGACGATGGCCTCACCCTGGATTTTCCGGCCGTTGCCGGCGCGCCCGCCTTGCGGCTGCGCTATCCCTGGCAGGGCCGCGGCCTCTTCAGCCGCGACTACCTGAGGTTGGCCCGCCGCCTGATGGTTTTTCTGGCCCAGGCCGATGCCAGCCGGGCCGAGTTTGCTCGCGGAGTGGCTGAAGAACGCCAGCGTATTACCCGCGATCTGCACGACGACATCGCCTCGCGCCTGATCTCGAGTTTGCATCAGGCGCAGGATCCCGCCATCAAGCGTACCTTGCGCAGCACGCTGCAAGATCTGCGTACGATCCTGAGCGGCCTGGCCGGCGAATCGATGTCGCTCGACGGCCTGCTGGAACGGCTCCACGAAGAAGCCGGCGAGCGCCTGGACGCGGCCAATATCGCCCTGGAGTGGCAGGTGCCCGAGGCCTTGCCCGACTGGGCCATGGAGTACCCCGTCTATAAAAACCTGCTTTCGGTACAGCGCGAGATTCTCAGCAATGTCCTGAGGCATAGCCACGCCGCCCTGGTGCGGATCGCCATAGCCCTCGAAGGCGATGGTGTGCGCTTCACCACCACGGATTTCCGTACGGCCAATGCGCTCGCGGCAGGCGAGGATGCCGGTTGCGATATCTCCCACCCGGGCATGGGCATGGGCATGGCCAATATGCAACAGCGGCTGGCACAAATTCACGGCACGATCGAGCACCACGAGCATGAAGAAGGCCATGCCGTCACCTTGTGGGTGCCGCTGCGCTCGCCCCAAATGGCCCCGCCCCTGCTTTCCTGATGCCCCTGCCCATACGCCATATCCTGATCGTCGAAGACTCGCCCGAATACCAGCGCTGGCTGGCCGGAGTATTGTCCAGCCATTGGCCCGACGCGCATCTTCACCTGACGGCTTCGCTCGGGGCGGCGCGCGCCTGGCTTGCCCGGGCGCCGGACGGCTTCGATCTGGCGCTGGTGGATCTGCTCCTGCCGGACGGCTCGGGCGCGGAGCTGATGACGGAGCTGGGGCGGCAGCATCCTCGGACGATGGTGGTGGTCGCCACGATCTTCGATGATGATGCCCATTTGTTTGGCGCCTTGGCGGCCGGCGCCCAGGGATATCTGCTCAAGGATCTCGACGAAACCCAGCTGCTGCGCCACCTCGAGGCGATCGGCGCCGGCGCGCCGCCCATTTCGCCGGCCATCGCGCGGCGCATGCTGGCGCATTTTCGCGACAAGCCGGTGGCGCCCGCCACTGCCCACGCGATCGACGATCCCGCGCAGCCGGCGCTGACGCCGCGCGAACTGGAAGTGCTGCGCTATATCGGGCGCGGCCTGCGGGTGGTGGAAGCCGCCCGTTTGCTGAATCTCACCGAGCACACCGTGGCGGGCTACGTCAAATCGCTCTATCGCAAGCTCAATGTGTCGTCGCGCGCCGAAGCCGCCCTGGAGGCCGCTCGCCGCGGCCTGGTTTGAGCGGAACTCACCGGCCCTCGCCGGCGCCAGCGGAGCGCTCCCGGGCCGCCGCTGTTTTTCGCGCCTTGTGGGCCGCTCGGCGGCGCCGCGATTCCATCGGGTTGAACGTGAGAGGCCGGTAGATTTCGATACGATCGCCATCGCGCAGCACAAACGCGGCTGGCCGCAGCAGGCCGAAAACGCCTACCCCCTGTCCCCAGGGATCCACATCGGGAAAGGCCGCCGCAAAGCCGCTTGCCGTCACCGCGTCGGCCACCGTGGCCCCGTTGGCAAGCCGGCAGACCCGCTGCCAGACGGCCTCGGGCGTGGCATACGTCACGGTGACGCGCAGATCGGTCGGCTCAGCCATAAACCTGATCGGCGCGCTGGGTAAAGGCGTCGATGAAACTGGTGGCGATACGATTGAAGACCGGGCCCACGACGCGTTCCAGCAAGCCATTGGAGAATGCGTAGTCCAGGGTGAATAACACCTTGCACGCGTCGTCGGCCAAAGGCTGGAACTCCCACAGTCCTTCCAGCGCCGAGAAGGGGCCGTCCACCAACTGCAGCCGGATGGAGTGCGGATGGTCGTGCGTATTGTGCGTGGTGAAAGTCTGGCGAACACCGGCAAAACTGATGGTGATCGAAGCCCGCATCCCCGACTCGGTGTGCTCGAGGATCCGGGCGCCACCGCACCAGGGCATGAACTGCGGATATTGATCGACCGCGGCCACCAGGTCGAACATTCGTGCCGCGGAATACGGCACCAGTACCGAACGTTTTACGGTATGCATACAGCGGATAGGGTAAAGGGTAGAATCCTAGGATTTTACCGGCTTGAATTTCATGAGCATCATCGACAACCGCAAGGCCTTTCACGAATACTTCATCGAAGATCGCTTCGAGGCCGGTTTGGTTCTGCAAGGCTGGGAGGTCAAGTCGATTCGCGCGGGCCGGGCGCAACTGAAAGAAAGCCACATCATCGTGCGCAATGGCGAGCTCTGGCTGCTCGGCATGCACGTCAGCCCCCTGCCCACGGCGTCCACCCACATCCATCCCGATGCCACTCGTACGCGCAAGCTGCTGCTCAAGAAAGACGAAATCAGCAAGCTGATCGGCAAAGTCGAGCAACGCGGCTACACCATCGTGCCGATCAATCTGCACTATAAAGGTGGTCGCATCAAGCTCGATATCGCCCTGGCCCGGGGCAAGAAGCTGCACGACAAGCGCGACAGTGCCCGCGAGCGCGATTGGCTACGCGAAAAAGACCGCATCATGAAGCACGACACGCGGCGCCGCTGAACCCGGAGGCCGCCTCATGCCCTCGTTCCGCTACCAGGCCGCCGACGCCGCCGGTAAAACCGAAACCGGTTTGATCGACGCCGATAGCCCGCGCGGCGCCCGGGCGCAGTTGCGGGCCCGCGGCCTGCTGCCCTTGCAGGTGGAAGCCGTGGCCAGCCGCGGCCCTGGAGGTGGCGCGTGGTTCGCGCCCAGGCTCAACGACACCGAGCTGGCCTGGGCCACCCGCCAGTTGGCCAGCCTGCTGGCCGCCCGCCTCCCCCTCGATGCCGCCCTCGGCGCCACCGCCGACCAGGCCGAGCGCAAGCATGTGGCCGAAGTCCTGAGCGCGGTGCGCGCCGATGTGCGCGCCGGCCATCGGCTGGCCGACGCCCTGGCCACCCGGCCCCGCGATTTTCCCGATATTTACCGCGCGCTGGTGGCGGCCGGCGAGGAATCCGGCGACCTCGCCCATGTTATGGAAAAACTGGCCGACTACATCGAAGAGCGCAACGCCCTGCAGAGCAAGGTACTCACCGCCTTCATTTATCCGGCCATCGTCAGCCTGGTGTCGGTGGCCATCGTGATCTTTCTGCTGGGCTACGTGGTGCCGCAAGTGGTGAGCGCCTTCTCGCAGGCCCAGCAAGAGTTGCCGCTGCTCACGCGCATCATGCTGGGCCTGAGCGGCTACGTGCGTGATTGGGGCTGGGCCACCCTGGCCGTGCTGGTCTTGCTGGGCTTGCTGTGGCGGATGATGCTGCGCAATCCGGCCACCCGGCAAGCCTGGCATGCCCGCATCCTCAGGCTGCCCCTGGCCGGCCGGTTCTCGCTGGGCATGAACGCGGCACGGTTCGCGTCGACTCTGGCCATTCTCACCGGAAGCGGCGTGCCGCTGCTGCGTTCACTGGAAGCCGCCCGGCAAACGCTCTCGAACGACAAGCTGCGGGCCGACGTGGGCGATGCCACCTCGCGGGTTCGCGAGGGCAGCTCGCTCGCGCAGGCATTGCAGGTACAAAAAAGCTTTCCGCCGCTGCTCATCCATCTGGCCGCCAGCGGCGAGAAAACCGGCACCCTGCCGGAGTTGCTGGAGCGCGCCGCGCAAACGCTGTCGCGCGAACTCGAGCGTCGCGCCATGGCCCTCACGGCACTGCTCGAACCGGTGCTGATCCTGGTGATGGGAGGGTTCGTGCTGCTGATCGTGCTGGCCGTGCTGCTGCCCATCATCGAGATCAACCAACTGGTGCAGTAAGGGCGCGTCCCGGCCAGGTTTGCTCTGCCGGCACCGCGCCCTCGAATCCGTCGGCGGCCAGGCGCTCCGGCTCAGCGCGCCGGGGCCGAGGCCGACGGCACGGGCATGATGGCATCGAGGCGCGGCAGCGTGGGCAGCAGCAGTTCGGTTTCTTGGCCGCCCTGGCTTACCACCACCCCGGTGGGCAGCACCGACACCAAGGTCAGATCATGGGCGATGGGCTGCCCCACACCATAGGCCTGGGGGCGGCCGCCATCAACGGCCAGTATGGCGCTGCCATACTGGCCCGCGGCGATCAGCCCGCTAGGCACGATTTTGATCCGGCTTGCCGGGCCGCCGCCAAACCAGCCGGCCACCGGCGAAACATCGGTACCCCCGGTGCCTTCGGCCACCAGGGCCGGCGGCGCGGGCCGGGGAGCCGGAGCCAGCAGGATCGCGGCCCACACCCCGATGCCGGCCGCGGCGGCCACCATACCCAGGCCCTGCACGGCACGGCGCGCCGAAGCTTCCCAATCGAGGTTCCAGTTTCGTACCATGTGATTGCCGCTGCAATTTCACGCGCGATTCGTCAAGACCCGCCATAATAACGGTCTTTGCTCAATGTTCCATACGGAGTGCCCCAGTGCCGCTTGCCGCCCGTCCCCCTCGCCATCGCCGTGCCCAGCAGGGTTTCACTCTGATCGAAATCATGGTCGTGGTCGTCATCATGGGAATCCTGGCCGCTCTGGTGGTGCCCCGCCTGCTCGACCGGCCCGATCAGGCCCGCGCCGTCGCCGCCCGCCAAGACATCGCCACCATCGTGCAGGCCCTCAAGCTCTATCGTCTCGATAACGGGCGCTATCCCACCACCGAGCAAGGGCTGTCGGCGCTTGTCACCAAACCCGCCAGCGGCCCGGTCTCGTCCAACTGGCGGCCCACGCTCGAGCGCCTGCCCAACGATCCCTGGGGCAACCCCTATCAGTACCTCAACCCCGGCGTTCATGGCGAGATCGATATTTTCTCGCTGGGCGCCGACGCGACGCCCGGGGGTGAAAACGCCGACGCCGACATCGGCTCATGGGCGCAGTAAGGCGGCGGGCCGCTCCCTCAGCCCTCCCCGGAGGCTTCACCCTCATCGAACTGATGGTGGTGATCGTGATCATCGGCATCATGGCCACCGCCGTCAGCCTCACCGCCTTTCCGGCCCGTCGCGATCTGCAAGCCGACGCCCAGCGGTTGGCCCATTTGTTCTCCCTGGCGCAAACCGAGGTGCGCATGGATGGCCGGCCCATCGTCTGGCGCGCCTCGCGCGACGGCTACCGCTTCGAGCGCCAGCAGCGCGAGTTCCGGCCCGGCGAGCCCTTGCCCACCACCGTTGCCAACGCCCCTCTCGACGTCTTCGCCCACGACGACCGCCTGCGACCCCGCGCCTGGGCTTCGCCGCCGGTGGCGGTGCGCGTCGAGCCCGCCGAAGCGGTGGTGTTTACCCACGAATGGATCTTGCCGCCCCTGCGCATCACGCTGTCGGGCGATCAGGGGCAGGTACGCATTCTGCGCGACGCCAACGGCCGGTATGTCGTCGAATGACTTCACCTCAAATGCCATCGCACCCTAAGGATCCTCTGCACCATTCCGCCGAGCCGATCGCGCCCGATGGCGGGAGGCGGCGGCCGGCGTGGATTGTGCAGAGGATCCCTAAGGACGATGCGGGCTTTACCCTGATCGAAGTGCTGGTGGCCTTGGCCATCGTGGCGGTGGCGCTGGGCGCCGCGATCCGCGCCACGGGCGTGATCGCCGGCAACGACGAAAACTTGCGGCAGCGGGCGCTGGCGACGGTGGCCGCCGAGAATCGCCTGGCCGAGCTGCGGCTGACACGGGAGTTTCCCGCCATCGGCCGCACGACGCTTCCCTGCCCCATGGGCCGGCAGGCGCTGCAATGCAGTCAAACGGTGGAAGCGTCCGTCAATGCCAACATGCGTCTGGTCACGATCCGCGTCCATACCGCGGCCGACCGCGGCCAAACCTTGGCAACGCTGGGTGGTCTGGTGGAGCGGGGCCGATGACACCCCGCCTCGCTCCAGGCCGGGATCGCCAGGCGGAGCACCCGCCGCGCGGGATGGTCAAGCCTGGCGCCCTCGGGGCCGAACCCGGCGCGGCCGGGCCGACGCCGCCGACCAGGCATGTTCCGCGCGGCACCGGCTTCACCCTGATCGAGTTGCTGGTGGCCATCACGCTCATGGCCATCGTCAGCATCATGTCGTGGCGAGGCCTGGAAAGCATCACGGGGTTGCGCGAACACCTTCAGCATCGCGCCGACCAGACCGATGCCCTGTTGCGCCTGCTGGGGCAACTGGAGCGCGACCTCGTCCAGCATGCGCCCGATATGGTCCTGGCACCGGCCCTACTGCCGGTTCTGCCCCCGGGCCAGGCGGCCCCGCCGCGCCCCCTGCCCTTGTCGATCGAAGTCGATGCGCCGGAGCGCGGCGGACGCGGCGTGCAACTCGAAATCGTGCGGGCCGGCCCCTCTCAACCCGGTAGCTGGCAGCGGGTGGTCTGGTGGTTGGAAGGTGGCCGGCTGCTGCGCAGCGCGGGCGCGCCCAGCACCGTCTATCCGCTGCCCCCCGTCGAGCCCGAGGCCGCCGCCGTCGTCCTGGACGCCGTGCGGGAGTTCACGATCCAGGGCTGGGTGGAAGGCAACGGCTGGTTGCCGCTGCCGCGGCCCGCCGACGCCACGACGCCGGTCACGGGGATGCAAGTGGTGATCACCCGCGACGGCGGCGACCAGAACGAAGTCTATCGACGTGTCATTGCTTTCCCATGAGACGGCGCCGCTCCTCCCCCGCTTCGCGCCGCGCCGCCGCCAAGGGCATGGCCGTGATCGGCGCCCTGCTGATCGTGCTCGTGGCCACGGTGCTGGTCACCGGGCTTTTGCAGCGCCAGGATATCGACGTGCGCGCCGCCGAGAACCGCTATTTGCAAGCGCAGGGCCAATGGCTGCTGCGCGGCGGCATGGATTGGGCGTCGATGGTGCTGCGGTTCGACGGACGCCGCTACAACACCACCGAACCCGGCCAGCTGTGGTCCATTCCGGTCGAAGATACCCGCGTCAGCCAGTCCGATACGGGCCGCGTCGCGGTGTTCTCGGGGCGCATCGAAGACGAACAGGGCAAATTCAACTTGCGCAATCTGGCCGAAGGCGGCGTGCTGCAGCCCGCCGCGTACGAAGGATTGCAACGTCTTCTACCGCAGCTCGGCCTGCCGCCGGGGCTGGCGCAGGTTCTGGCACAGCGCATAGCCATCGCGCAGCCCCTGCTTTCCGCCGACGGTACGGTCATCCGGCCGCCTCAGGCGCCCATGCCGCAGCTCATCGACGACCTGCTCGCTCTGGAAGCGGTAACCCCCGAGGTTTTGGAAGCCTTGCGTCCGTATCTCACGGTACTGCCCGAAGCCACCGCGCTCAACGCCAACACCGCGAGCGCCGAGACGCTGGTGGCCGCCGTTCCCGGCCTATCGCTGGGCCATGCGCGCTCGCTCGTGGCGCAGCGCGACCGCGGCGTCTGGTTTCGCGATACGTCGGATTTCCTCAATCGCCTCGCCAGTCCGGACCTCAACATCGATGCCAGTACCATCGTGGTCAATAGCCACTGGTTTCTGGTAAAAGGCGCAGTGACCTTGGACCACGCCGTGGTCGCGACCCGCGCCCTGCTCCAGCGTAGCAACCGCGATACTATCCAGCCAGTCTGGATCCGGGAATTTCATTGAAAACCACGTTGCGCCTGATGTTGCCCCGGTTGGCGGAGCTACAGCCAGAAACCGAAGCCGATTTCGCCCTGCTCGAAGGGCAACGCGTCGTCCGCCAAGGACGCCTGGCGCTGGCCGCGATCGCCGCGGCCGTGCCGGCCAGCGACATCATGGCCATCCTCCATCCGGCCGACGCCGTTCTTGCCGAGGTGGCCCTGCCGCCGTTGCCATCGCACCAGCTCGACGCGGCGGTGGCCAATGCCATCGAACCGTTGGTACTGGGCGACGTCGATACGCTGGCCGTGGCGTGCGGGCCGCGCGCCGCCGATGGCCGCGCCGTCGTGGCCTGGGCGGATCGCGCCTGGCTGTCGCGCGGCTGGAACCTGCTGGCCGAGGTCGGCCTGCCGGCACGGCACCTCGTCCCCGCCGCCCTGAGCCTGCCGCGGCCGGAGCGCGGTATCGTGCTGGCCTGGCGGGATCATTACCTGCTGGCCCGCGATGCCATGGGCCGCGGTGCGGTGCTGGCCCTCGACCCTCTCGCCGACGATACCGTGGCCGATCCGGCGGCTGCCATTTGGCTGGAGTCGCTGGTGGCAACGACCGATGGCTATGCGCTGCTGCCGCCCGTGCCCACCTGGCTGGCGCGTTGGCGGCCCACCACCCCGGATCACGCTTCATCCGCTTCAGCTCCGGAGCGCACACCGGATCTCGACCCGTCGAGCCGGTGGCTGGGCCAGCTACCGGCGTGGTCGCTGGCCGTGCCGGCGCTGCGCCCCCGCCGCCTGCAGGCCTCGCCCTGGCGCCGCCCGCTGGCGTGGCTGGGAGGCGCGGCGGCGATCTGGCTGCTCGGCCTGAACGTCTACGCCTGGCAATTGCAGGACGAAGCCCAGGCCATCGAACGCCGCATGGCGGCGCAAGTGCGCGACGTGTTCCCGCAATTGCCGGTCATTCTCGATCCCCTGCGCCAGGCCATCCAGCAGCGCGACACCCTGCGCGCGGCGGGAGGCCAGACCGATCCGCAGGATTTCCTGCCGCTGGCCCTGACCACCGCCCAATTGCTGCCGCCCGGGGCGCAGGCCATCCAGGCCATCGAATACCAAGACGGCGCCCTCCAGCTGCGCTTTGCCGCCACCGCCGATAGCGTCAACCGCAATGCCCTGAGCCCCGACGTCATGTCGCGGGCCCAACAGCTGGGCCTGCAGGTCGACGAGGTCGACGGGGCCTGGGAAATCCGGCCTCGCGATCCCACCGGAGCCCTCACGGCGGGCGGCCGCGACGGCGGTGGCCTGTCGATCACGCCCGGCGCGCAAACGACGCGCGATCTCAATCGTATTTCCGGAGCCTCGCGTTGAAGTTGTCCCGACCGTTCGTTCTACCCGCCGCTCCCTCCTGGTGGCTCGGCCTGCGCCGCCAATGGGATCGATCCTGGCAGCGGCTGGCACCACGCGAGCGGCGTCTCGTCATCTTGGCCGCCGCCGTGGCGGGCCTGGCCCTGGTGTGGTTGATGTTGTTCGAACCGGCGTGGCAAGCGGTGAACCGCTGGCGCTCCGCGCTGCCTCAGTTGAGCGCTCAGGCCGCCCAGCTCGACGCGGTACTGCGCGAAACGCGCGAGCTGCAACGGCAGGCGGGCCGGGGCCAGGCCGATGCCAGCGGCATGGCGGGCGCCCTGGAAGAGAGCCTGCTGCGCGCTGGGCTGGCCGACGTGGCGACACTATCACAGCCCGCCGCCGACCGCTGGTCGGTGGCGCTGGAGCAGGCTCCGGTACTCCCCACGCTCGAATGGTTGCAGGCGCTCCCCTTCGAATTGCGGCTGCAGGCGGAGGGAGTGTCGCTGCAGCGCTCCGCCGACGCGGATGGCCGCGTGCTCGCCGGCCGGCTATCGGGCGAAATCCAGCTGCGCCTGCCCGCGGGAGCCGCGCCATGATGCCGCGTTGGAGCCGCCCGTTTCTCCTGGCACTGGTTCTGGCCTGGCTTGCCATCGTCGCCGCGATCGTGGTCATGCCCGCCCGCTGGCTGATCAGCCTGCTTCCCGCCTCCTGGCCGGTGGCCGTGGTCGACGCTTCGGGGTCGTTGTGGCGTGGTACCGCCCTGGTCGCCCTGGGCCCGCCCGGCGCCCGCACGACGCTGCCCGCCCCCGTCAGCTGGCGCCTCGACTGGCAATCCGGCCCCCGCTTGCAACTTCAGCATCCCTGGCTCGATTGCCAGTTGGGCCTGCGGCCGGGCCTCGGCTCGCTGGGGCTTTCGCCCTGCACCCTGCGCTTGCCGGCGGCGGCCCTGGCCACGCTGGGCGCGCCGCTCAATACGCTGAAGCCGGCGGGCCAGCTCTCGCTGCGCTGGCCGGGACTTCGCCTTCCGTATCGCGGCCTGCCGGCCGCAGGCGAAGTCATGCAGCTCGATTGGACCCAGGCCGGCTCCGCCCTCTCGAACGTCCGGCCCCTGGGCCACTATCGCGTCACGCTCGCCAGCACCGGCCAACGGCTCGAGATCGCGCTCGCCACCGTATCGGGTCCGCTGGTCCTGGAAGGCGCCGGCAACCTGGACCCTCGCGGCGGCTTCAACTTCCGCGGAGAAGCCAGGCCTGCGCCGGATATCGCCGCCAGCACCGTTGCCGGCCTGCAAACTTTGTTGTCCGGTATCGGCCGCCGCTCCGGAGAGGCTACACTTCTACAAGTCGGCCGCCTCTAACGCCGCCGCGCCATTTCTCCCTACCCATGATCCCGACCTCCCAGCTCTCGCGCGTCACCCATTCCGCTTCATGCCAGAGTCGCCCGGCCTGGCGGCCCGCCCTGCTCGCCGCCGCCGTCGCCCTTTGCCTGGCGGCTCCGATCCAGGCGGTCGTGGCGCAAACCGGCCAGGGCAGCCGCGCCGCCCAGGACGAAAGCGTGACGCTCAACTTCGTCGAGGCCGAGCTCGATGCCGTGGTGCGCGCGCTGGGGCACTTTACCGGCAAGACCTTTCTGATCGACCCTCGCGTCAAGGGCCAGCTCACCTTGGTGTCCGAGCGACCGGTCAGCCGCGACATCGCCTACCGCATGCTGCTGGGCGCCCTGCGCATGCAAGGTTATGCGGTCGTCGAAGCCGATGGCATCGCCCGCGTGGTCCCCGAGGCCGACGCCAAGCTCCAGGGCAGCGCGGTGGCCGCCACCGGCGCCGGCATCCCGCAAGGCGATCAGCTCATCACCCGGGTCTTCACCCTGCAGTTCGAGAACGCCGCCAATCTGGTGCCGGTCCTGCGGCCCATGATTTCGCCCAATAATCCGATCAACGCCTATCCGGGCAACAACACGCTGGTGATCACCGATTACGCGGGCAACCTCAACCGCATCGCCGAAGTCATCGCCAGCGTCGATACGCCACGCTCCACCGATACCGATGTGGTGCGCCTGCGCTACGCGGTGGCGGTCGATCTGGCCGATCAGCTCTCGCGCCTGCTCAACACCGGCAGCAATGATCCCGCCCAGCGCGTCGTGGTCATTGCCGAGCCCCGCAGCAACAGCCTGATGCTGCGTTCGAGCAGCCCGGCGCGCACCCAGCTGGCGCTGGATCTCATCCGCCAGCTCGACACTCCCGAAGCGGCCACCGCCAACATGCACGTGGTTACGCTGCGCAATGCCGAAGCCGTCCGGCTGGCGGAGGTCTTGCGCGGTGTGCTCACCGGCCAAAGCCAGGGCTCCACCACCGACTCGGGCATGCTGAGCGACAGCGAAGGCAGCGGCGCCGGCCTCTCCGGCGGCGGCTCGGGCCTGGGGTCCACCGGCAGCGGCGGCATCGGCGCCGGCAGCGCGCTGGGCGCCGCCACCAACCGCCAGGGTGGCGGCACCACCGGTGGCTTCGATGGCTCGGGCAACAACAACGCGTCCACCACCTTCAGCGGCGGCGGCGCCACCGTGCATGCCGATCCCACCACCAACACGCTGATCATCACGGCCCCGCCGCCGATTTATCGCAATCTGCGCAACGTCATCGACCAGCTCGACGTCCGCCGTCCGCAAGTGTTCGTCGAAAGCCTGATCGTCGAGATCATCAGCAGCGACGCCGCCGAGTTCGGCATCCAGTGGATGTTCGGCCTGGGCAACATCGATCGCGGCGGCGTGAGCGCCATCGGCGGCAGCACCTTTGGCGGCACCGGCAGCAACTTGCTGCAGGTAGCGGCCAACCCCGCCAGCCTGGGCTCGGGGCTGAGCCTGGGCGTGATCGACGGCACCATCAATCTTCCCGGCGTGGGCCGCATCCTCAACCTGGGTTTTCTGGCTCGCGCCCTCGAGAGCCGCGGCAACGCCAACATCCTGTCCACCCCCAACCTGCTGACGCTCAACAACGAAGAAGCCAGCATCATGGTCGGGCGCAACATTCCCTTCCCCACCGGCCAATATACCCAGGCGGGCATCGGCGGCATCAATCCGTTCCAGACCATCGAGCGGCAGGATGTCGGCCTGCAGTTGCGCATCCGGCCCCAGGTTTCGGAAGGCGGTACGATCAAGCTGGCCATCCACCAGGAAGTCAGCAATATCGACCACTCCGTCACCGGGGTCTCGGCCGATCTCGGCGTGGTCACCAACAAGCGCGAAGTCAAGACCAACGTGCTCGTGGACGACGGCCAGATCATCGTGCTCGGCGGCCTGCTCGAAGACAGCGTGACGGGCAACCGGGATCAGGTCCCGGGCCTGGGCGATGTGCCCCTGCTGGGCAATCTTTTCCGCTACGACACGCGTTCGCGTACCAAAACCAACCTGATGATCTTCCTCAGGCCATACGTCGTGCGCGATGCCGACGCCACCCGCCTGACCGCCGAACGCTACGACCTCATGCGTCAGATGCAACCCGAGAATATGCCGCCCGACCATTGGCTGTTGCCGGATCTCGGTCTGCCCGCCTTGCCGCCGCGCCTGGCCGGCGCCGGCGACGTGCTACCCGCCAGCGCGAGCCATAAGGCGCCCGAGGACGCCATGGTGATCGCCCAGGATCCCGCCGCGATTTATTCCAGCCGTGGTTCCAACGTCATCCTGGCGGCCACCCTGGCTTCCGAGAGCCTGGCGCAGCAGGCCATGCAGCAGATCACCCGGAGCGGCTTCGCCCCCTACGTCCAGGTGGTGCGCCAGCACGAGAACCCTTTCTATCAGGTCTATATCCGTGTGGCGCGCGACGCCACCACCACCGATACGGCCATCGACGGGCTGCGCCAGCTGGGCTTCGTTCCCGAACTGCTGGTTCGGCCCTGATCCGCGAGGCGCCCCGTGCATCCGCTGCCGTATTCCTGGGCCCGCAGCCAGCGGGCCCTGCTCACCCAGAAACCCGAGGGCGCCATTCTCATGGTGAGCCCGCGCACCCCCGCGTGGGCGGTGGCCGAGGTTCAACGCCAGTTCGGCCGCGTGGAACTCCAACGAGTCGGCGACGGCGAGCTCGAAACCCGGCTGGCCGCCGCCTATGCGGATCTCAGCAGCGACGCCGCCGCGGTCATGGACGCCGCCGAGAACGAGATCGATCTCGATCGCCTGCTGCAGGAGATCCCGGAAGTCGAGGATCTGCTCGAGACCCAGGACGACGCGCCGGTGATCCGCATGATCAACGCGCTGTTCACCCAGGCCGCGCGCGACGGCGCGAGCGACATTCACATCGAGCCGTTCGAAACCCACTCCACGGTACGCTACCGGGTCGACGGGACGCTGCGCGACGTGGTCAGCCCGCGCCGCGCCCTGCACGCCGCACTGGTGTCGCGCATCAAGATCATGGCGCAACTCGACATCGCCGAAAAGCGCCTGCCGCAAGATGGCCGCATCGCCTTGCGCGTGGGCGGCCGGCCGATCGACGTGCGCGTCTCCACGCTACCCACCGGGCATGGCGAGCGCGCGGTGCTGCGGCTGCTCGACAAGCAGGCCGGCCGATTGCAGTTGGAGAAGCTCGGGATGGCGTCCGACACCTTGCAAACACTCGATCGCCTCATCCACCAGCCGCACGGCATCGTGCTCGTGACCGGACCCACCGGCAGCGGCAAGACGACAACGCTCTACGCCGCCCTGGGCCGCCTCGACGCCAGTACCACCAATATCCTGACGGTCGAAGACCCCATCGAATACGATCTGCCCGGCATCAGCCAAACCCAGGTCAATGCCAAGATCGACATGCACTTCGCCACCGCACTGCGGGCCATCCTGCGCCAGGATCCGGACGTCGTCATGATCGGCGAGATCCGCGATCTGGAAACCGCGCAGATCGCGGTGCAAGCCTCCCTCACCGGCCACCTGGTGCTGGCCACCCTGCATACCAACGATGCCGTGTCGGCCGTCACCCGTCTGACCGATATGGGCATCGAACCCTTCCTGCTGTCGTCTTCGCTCCTTGGGGTGCTGGCGCAGCGCCTGGTCCGCTGCCTGTGCCAGCACTGCCGCGAACCCGTGGCCCACGACCAAGACACCGGCGCCCCGGTGCAGTGGCGCGCCGTCGGCTGCCCGACCTGCAACCATAGCGGCTACCAGGGCCGCACCGGCATCCACGAACTCTTCGTCATCGACGACGAGCTCCGCCGCCTGGTCCACGAAGACGCCGGCGAACAAGCGCTGCGCGACGCCGCGGCCCGCCACGGCATGCGCACCATGCGCGAGGATGGCCAGCGCTGGGTAAGCCGGGGCAGCACCTCGCCGGAAGAAATCATCCGCGTGACTCGAGATACATGAACCTGATCCTGCAAGGCCCCGGCCTGACTCTTTCTCAAGCCGAAACCATCGGCAATTTGGTACACGCCCGGTCTGTGGTGGAACTCGGCCCGGCGGCCGTGCGCCTGGTCGGCGTCGAGGCCGACGACGCCATGCGCCAACTCGTGGCCGAGCACAGCGCCGCGGCCAATCTCGACTTCGCCTTCGTGCCCGCCGGCTATCGACTCGCGGACTTCCGCGTGCTGGCCATGGATATGGACTCCACGCTCATCAACATCGAATGCATCGACGAAATCGCGGATGCCGTGGGCGTCAAGCCCCAGGTGGCAGCCATCACCGAAGCGGCGATGCGCGGCGAGATCGCCGATTTCGCCGACAGTCTGCGGCGCCGCGTCGCTCTGCTCGAGGGCGTGCCTGCCCATGCGCTGGAAACCGTCTATACCGAACGCCTGCGCCTCAATCCCGGAGCCGAAGCCCTGGTCGGGGCGGCCCATGCCGCCGGTGTTACCACTTTGCTGGTGTCGGGTGGCTTCACATTCTTCACGCAACGTCTGCAGGCCCGGCTGGCGCTGGGCGCCGCCCACGCCAACGAACTCGACATCGTCGATGGCCGGCTGACTGGGCGCGTCCTGGGCACCATTCTGGACGCCGAGGGCAAGGCGGCGCACCTGCGCCGCCTGTGCGCCTCGCTGGGCGCCGACCCACGGCACCAGGCCATCGCCATCGGTGACGGCGCCAACGATCTGCGGATGATGGCCGAGGCCGCCGTCAGCGTGGCCTATCGCGCCAAGCCCGCGGTGCGGGCCGCGGCCACCTACTCATTGAGCGTGAGCGGCCTGGACGGCGTGCTGAATTGGTTCGAGGATACCGCCGGCGCCTGAATAATACTGCCGTGAAGAACTCCGGCCTTTCGGCCTGAGCTTCTCCGCCACCATGCAGGGGAGCCTTCGGCTCCAGTCGCTTTAGCCTCGCTTACCTCGCCGTGAACGACGAGGCTTGCGCTTAGGCGCGTGGTCAGGTATCGGAGCCGCCGCCAGGCGGCTTGCCGAACGGGAAGTTGGCCATCATGTTGCGAGTTTGGTCTTGCAACTGGTCCTGCATCTGTACGAACAAATTCTTGCTCTGGTCGATGTAGTTGTTCATCATGTTCTGCAACATGGGCGCCTGCACCGTCATGAACTGTGCCCAGGCCTCGGGGCCGAACTGCGGATTGCCATACAAAGACTTGGATTGCTCGGCAAGGCGATTCTGGATATCCATGAAAGCCTGGATGTTTTTCTCGAGGTAGGAACCCATCACGCCCTGCATCGCATGGCCGTAAAAACGGATGATCTGCGCCAGCATCGCCGATGTGAACATCGGCGCTCCGCCGGTTTCTTCTTCGAGGATGATCTGCAACAGAATGCTGCGGGTGATGTCTTCGGCCGACTTGGCATCGACGACTTCGAAAGACTCATTGTCGAGCACCAGTTGCTTGACATCGGCCAAAGTGATGTAAGCACTGGTTTGGGTGTCGTACAGACGCCGGTTGGGATATTTTTTGATCAGGCGCGTGGTGGTCTCGGGGTTTTTCTGCATGGTGGGCTCGGCAAATCCGGTGGGGCACCCCGCCGCGCGGGATGAGCGTGATGCAACCATCATACCGCGCTCCCTTGGCCGGGCAACGGGATGGCCCAGCATGCTGTGCCGGACTCCGGTGGACGACTGCCGGCGGCACCGGTATCGGCGCCGCCCGGAACGAAAAACTCCGGCCTTGCGGGACCGGAGCGCTTTCCGGCCGTTTGCGAAACCAAGGGCTCCGCAAACGACCGTTCATCGAGGTGCAAGGCTTGTGCCTGGACGCACTCGGATTAGCCCATGTGTAGGCCGCCGTTGAGCGAGAAGTCGGCCCCGGTGGCAAACCCGGCATCGTCGGACGACAGCCAGGTGACCATGGCGCCGATCTCGTCGGGCGTGCCCAACCGCCGCACCGGGATGGTGGAGACGATCTTGTCGAGCACCTCGGGACGCATCGCACGCACCATATCGGTGCCGATGTAGCCCGGCGACACCGTGTTCACCGTTACGCCCTTCGAGGCCACTTCCTGGGCCAGCGCCATCGTGAATCCATGGATGCCGGCCTTGGCGGTGGAGTAGTTGGTTTGGCCGAACTGCCCTTTCTGGCCATTGACCGAACTGATGTTGATGATCCTCCCCCATTGGCGCTCGACCATGTCGTCGATCACCTGCTTGGTGACGTTGAAAAGGCTATTGAGGTTGGTGTCGATGACCGCGCGCCAGTCTTCGCGGGTCATTTTGCGGAATACGACATCGCGCGTAATGCCCGCGTTATTGACGAGGACATCGACCGGCCCATGTTCCGCCTTGACCCTGCCGAAGGCGTCGACCGTGGAGTCCCAGTCGGACACGTTGCCGACCGAAGCATAGAAGGTATAGCCTTCGGCGGTCTGTTCTCTGAGCCAGCGCTCGTGATCGCGGTTGGGGCCGCAACCCGCCACGACCTTGAATCCCTGGCGGGCCAGCCGTTGACAAATGGAGGTTCCGATTCCTCCCATTCCACCGGTTACGTATGCCAATTTCCCGTTCATGGGAACATCTCCTGGTTATGCTGCACAGACAAACTCATGCAGCGATCTTGAAGGTAGCGGTCAAAGCCGTTGCGCGAGCTAGACGGCGCGAACCCTGACGTAGCTGCCCGGCGCGGCTTCAGCCTCCGGATAATCGGCATTGCCCAGCCGGGCCGGCGCCTTGACGCGGCGGCCGGAGTGCGGCGTGAGCCAGGTCGTCCAGTCGGTCCACCAACTGCCCGGTTGTTCTTCGGCGGCGCCGAACCATGCGTCGGCTGCCGGAAAATCGCCATCGGGCTGATGCACCCAATGGCAGCGCTTGCCGGCGGCGGGCGGGTTGATCACGCCGGCGATATGGCCAGAAGCTCCCAGGACGAAACGTTGGGGCCCGGACAACACGCGAGTGGAGGCATAGGCGGAACGCCAGGGCACGATGTGATCGTCGCGCGAGGCGTACACATAGGCCGGGACATCGATGGCGCCAAGATCGAGCGGCACGCCCGCCACCGTGATCTTGCCGGGCTGCACGAGATTATTCTCGAGATAGGTATTGCGCAGATACCAGCTGAAGAACGGCCCCGGCAGATTCGTGCTGTCGGCGTTCCAGTACAAAAGATCGAAAGCCCTGGGCTTCTCGCCCTTGAGGTAGTTGTCGACCACGTAGTTCCAGACCAGTTCGTTGGGCCTCAGGAACGAAAAGGTGGAAGCCAGTTCGCGCGCGGGCAACAGCCCCCCTTGCCCCATCTGGGCCTCGCGCATGGCGACCTGGGCTTCATCGATGAAAACATCGAGCACCCCGGTTTCGGAGAAATCGAGGAAGGACGTGAGCAAGGTGAGCGAAGCAACCGGATCGAGACCCTGCGCCCGTGCCACCGCCAAGGCGCTGGCCAGCAAGGTGCCGCCCACGCAGAAGCCCATGGCGTTGACCTGCTTCTGGCGGCTGATCGAGCCCGCCACGGCCAAGGCGGTCAGTACGCCATCGCGTACGTAGTCGTCCCAGCCGGCCTGGAGAATGCCGTCGGTGTCGGTGGGGAGCGGGTTGCGCCACGACACCAGAAACACCGTGAATCCTTGCTCGACCAGGTGGCGGACCAGCGAATTATGAGGCTGGAGGTCGAGGATGTAATACTTGTTGATGCAGGGCGGCACGATCACCAGCGGACGCGCATGCACCGTGGCGGTGGCGGGCGCATACTGGATCACTTGCATGATCGTGTTCTGGTAGACGACGCTGCCGGGCGTGATGGCCACGTTGCGGCCCACCTCGAACTGGCTTTCGTCGGTTTGCGAAATGCGGCCTTTTTGAATGTCGCCCATGAGGTTGGCCAGGCCGACGCACAGGGTTTCGCCTTTGGACTCCACCAGGCGCTGCTGGGCATCGGGGTTGAGCGCGAGGAAATTGGCGGGCGACATCGCGTCGACCCATTGCTCGATGGCAAAGCGGATGCGTTGTTTGACCGCGGGCTCGACGTTCAGGGCATCGGCCATCCTCAACAATGTACGCGACGACAAAAGATAGGACTGCGCCGTGAAGTAACTGGCGGGATTCGCCTGCCATGCCGCGGCGCGGAAGCGGCGATCGTTGATCGGCGCGCGCTCTCCTCCCTGGAACAAAGCCATCCATTCCTGGGCGAACGTCTGCTGAATATCGGCCAGGGCCTCGGTGGGAAGCTGGGCTTGCAGCCAAGCCATGGCCGGGAACGGAACGGAAGGAAAGGCTGGCGTCATGGGACGTTCGTCAAAGTTAGTAACGGTTCTATGGTGCATAAGCCGGCCGCGACCGTCAACTGCAAGCCAGCATAAGCAAATGTCGTGCCGATTGCGTCAACTCGGGATCGCGGACAAATCCGCGGGATTCCACCACACCAATGTGACAAATCTGCCGGTGCGGCCATCGCGCCGAAAAGAGTACCAACGGTCGTCTTGTACCGTACAAACGCCGGCGGCCGCGATGTCCTCCACCCCCAGCCCTTGCAGGCGATCGGCGGCCAGCGCAGTGAGGTCGCACCACCATTTGCCCGGTGCGCCGGCCTTGGGCCGAAAGGCAAAGGCGCCCCTGGCGCCCATGGCCTCGCGGACGTCGTCGCCCACCTCGAAGGCGTTGTGGCCGATCGCCGGCCCCATCCACGCCCGCAAGCGCAACCGTTCGCCGCTTCGGCCGCCTCGCATGGCCGCCACGGTGGTTTCGAGCACACCCGCCGCCAGTCCTCGCCAGCCCGCGTGCGCCACGGCGACGATGCCGGCCTCGCCATCGGCGAGCACCACGGGCAGACAATCCGCCGTGAGAACCGCGAGCACCCGGCCCGCGCGCCGGCTGATCGCCGCGTCGGCTCGCGGCGCCTCGCCGAGCGTGTTGGCAACGGCATCGGCGTCATATACCGTTACACCATGCACCTGCGTCAACCAGCAGGGGTCGTCCGGCAGCCAGCGCCGCAGAGACTCACGATTGGACTTGACCGCCAGCGGGTCGTCACCCACATGCTCACCGAGATTGAAGGCGTCGTAGGGCGCGCGGCTACTGCCGCCCTCGCGCGACGTCACCCGGATCTCCACCCCGGGCCAGGCCGGCCCCCGCCAGGTCCCCGGCCCCAGCGGTTGCGGCGGCGCGACCTTCACCGCGGCTGCGGTGGCCACTCCCGGCGGCGAGGCGCCCGGCCCCCCGGTGGCGCTCCGAACGGCGGTGAAGAACTCCGGCCTCCCGGCCGCGAGGCGGACGGGGCTTGCGCTTTGGCCCGTGATCATGCGGTCTTTCATGCATCATTCCAGTGCACAGCCGCGAACACCGCCTGCATGTCGGCCGGCAGCGATGATTCGAAGACCCGGCTCCCGCCGTCGAGCGGGTCGTCGAACGCCAGCCGCCGGGCATGCAGCATCTGCCGTTGCGCAGGCGCCAGGCGGGAGCCACCGTAAAGCAGATCGGCCACCAGGGGGTGGCCCGCCTGGGCCAGGTGCACCCGGATCTGATGGGTGCGTCCGGTTTCGAGGCGGCACGCCACCCGCGTGACGGCGCGCGTCCCCAGCATCCCCTGGCGTTCCGGTACCACGTGCGTGATCGCCGGCTTGGCGGCCACCGGATGGCTGGCGCTCATGCGCACGGGTACGCGCGCATCGCGGCCGATGGGCCAATCGAGCGTTTGCTCGCGCCAGAGTTGCCCCTGGGCCAGCGCCACGTACTCTCGGCCCACCGTACGCTCCTGCAACTGACGCACCAGCGAGGTCTGGGCGATCTCGGTGCGCGCCACGACCATCAGGCCCGAGGTGTCTTTGTCGAGCCGGTGCACGATCCCGGCCCGCGCCACCTGGCGCAGCTCAGGATAGCGGTGGAGCAGGCCGTTGAGCAGCGTACCGCTCCAGTTGCCCGCCCCCGGATGCACGACCAGGCCCACGGGTTTGTCGACCACCAGCCAATGGTGGCTTTCAGCCACCACGGAGAACTCCACCGGCTCGGCGCTGAAAGCCAGCTGTTCCGGCGTGGCTTGTTCGGCGACATCGAGGCGGTCGCCGGCAGACACGGCGCGGCGCACCGACTGCTCGGGCCGGCCATTGACTGCCACGAAGCCCGCCTCGATCCAGCCCTGCAAGCGGCTGCGCGAATGTTCCGGCAGCAGTGTGGCCAGGACTTTGTCGAGCCGGCCGCCACTGGCGACCACCAGCCGGCGGCGGCCCCCGGCCTCTTCCCAGGCGTCGTCGGGCGGATCGGTGGAGGGTAAAGGGGGCAGCGGAATCGTCGTCATGGCGTGGAATGAGGTGGGCGCGCGCCGGCGCAAGAACGCGCAGCATATAATCGGAGACCGTTTCGTGCTTTCTTCCCCGGATACCTCTGCATGTCGCTGAAATTCATTGCCAAATCCGAGCCCGCCGGCGCCGGCAAAAACTGGGTTGCGCGTTGGCGCGGTGGGCTGGTTGCCATGGCTGTGGCAAGCTCCCTGCTATCGGGTTGCGGATGGCTCAACGCCAACAGCGGCGAAGCCCACGACGACACCGTTGGCTGGAGCGCAGAGCAATTGTACCGGGACGCCAAGAGCGAGTTGGATTCCGGCAACTGGGAGGCCGCCCTCACTCAGCTCGAACGCGTCCAGGCACGCTATCCCTTCGGCGTGTATGCCCAGCAGGCGATGCTCGATACCGCCTACGCGCAGTGGCGCAGCGGCTCCCGCGAGCAGGCCCTGGCCACCATCCAGCGCTTCCAGCAACAGTACCCCAATCACGAAGCCACCGACTACATGCTCTATCTCAAGGGCCTGGTCACCTTCGCTCCCGAAAACGCCTTCATCAATCGCCTCGTCGGCCAGGATATGGCCGAGCGCGATCCCGCCGGCGCCCGGGCGTCGTTCGAAGCGTTTACCGAACTCGTGCAGCGCTACCCCGATAGCCGCTATGCCCGGGATGCCCGGCTGCGCCTCAACTGGCTGCTCAATACCATCGCCATGGGTGAGCTTTACACGGCCCGCTATTACTACAACCGCCAAGCCTACGTTGCCGCGATCAATCGCGCCGAGACCGTGATCGCCGACTTCCAGGGCACCGAAGCGGCCGAGCAGGCGCTCTACCTCATGGTGCTTTCGTACGAGCAGCTCGATATGCCCGAGCTGCGCGACGACGCCCGCCGCGTGCTCGTGACCAACTTCCCCCAAACCCGATTGTTGAGCGAAGGCTTTCCCGACACCAGCAATAGCAAGTGGTGGAACCCTTTCAGCTGGTCGAGCAACCTCTAGGATTTTTCGCCGCGGCGGGCGCGCAGGAAGGCCACCACCTCGGCCTGCTTGCGCGTCCGGCCAAACGGCGGCAGCCCTCGCCACAGCTGCTTGCCGTAGGGCTTATCCACCAGCCGGCGATCGGCGATCATCAACACCCCCCAGTCTTCCTCGGCACGAATCAAACGCCCGGCGCCCTGCTTGAGGGCGATGGCGGCGTGCGGCAATTGAAACTCCACGAAGGGATTGCCACCGCGCTTGCGGCTATCGCGGATACGCGCATCGATCACGGGGTCGTCGGGCGGCGCAAACGGTAGTTTGTCGATCGCCACCAGGGTCAGGGCGTCGCCCGGCACATCGATCCCTTCCCAGAAGCTGGCGCTGCCCACCAGCACCGTATGGTGCTGGGTGCGCAAGGATTCGAGCAGCTCGCGGCGCGAGCGGGCTCCCTGCTTGAGCAGGGGCCAAGCCCATCCCTGTTGGGCAAACGCCTCGGCCAACATGCCATGCACTCCCTCGACCGCCCGCAAGGTGGTGCAGAGGATCAGGGCATTGCCGGTGTTGGCTTCCAGCAATGGCAGCAGGTCATCGACGAATGCCCGCAGGAAGCCCGGATGGTTGGGCTCGGGCAAATGATCGGGCACATAAAGGCGGCCGTGGGTGGTGTAGTCGAACGGCGACTCCCAGCGTCCGGTAGCGGCCTCGTACAGCCCCAGCTGGCGGGTAAAGTGACTGAAATCCTGGCGCACGGCCAAAGTGGCCGAGGTGAGCACCCAGGCCTGACCTCGCGGCCGGGCGCGGGAAAATGCCTTGGCCACCGACAGGGGCGCCGATTGCAGGCGCAAATTGGTACCACTGAACTCCACCCACCGCACCCATTCCAGCCCTGCGGTGTTCTTGGCCGGCGCCTGTGAATGGCTGGCCTCGTGATCCACCTCAGCCGTCGCTCCGCGGGCCGCCTCGGCGCCCGTGGTTTCCTGCGCCAAGCCGGCCATCCCGGCATCGCCGCCCCCGGCGCCGGCATCGTTCGCCACCGCGTCGGCGCCGCCATCTGCCGCCCCGGCATCGTTTTCCGCACCCTCTTCGCCGCTTGCCGGTGCCGCCGACAGCGGATCGATGGCCTGTTCGCCCTCAAGCGCCAGCTGCAGGGTGGCGTCGTCCAGCGTGGTGTCGGCAGGCAGCCAACGCCGCAAGCGCGCGATCAGCTCGGGTGGGCGGCGCGCGAGCAGTTCGAGATCGGGGTGGCGCTCGCGCAGCGCTCGCGCCACGCCCCCGATCCGGCTCAGGGCCTCCACCGCGGCCAGCAGCACCGCGAAGAACGTCTGGCGTTCGGGCAGCGCCTCGTAGGCGCACTTCTGGCCCGGCAGGGTGTCGATGTGTGCGCCATACAAGCGCAATTCGCGGGCGGCGTGTTCGAGATCGTGGCTCAGTTCCGCCCAGTCGGCGCTCTCGCGCGCCTGCGCCAGCCCTACGGCCAGGGCATCGCGCGCGAGGTCCAGCAATTGCAGGGTGGAGACCGCTTCGCCCAGGAAACGGGTGGCGACCTCGGGCAGTTGATGGGCTTCGTCGAACACGACGCAATCGGCCGCGGGCAGAAGATCGGTGATGCCCTCTTCCTTGAGCGCGAGATCGGCCATGAACAAGGCATGGTTGATCACCACCACCTCGGCTTCCTGCGCGGTTTTACGGGCCTTGACCACGAAGCAATCGCGATAATGTGGGCATTCGGTGCCCAGGCAGGTATCGCGCGAGGACGTCACGCGTTGCCAGATCGGTGCCGTCTCGGGCACGCTGGCGAGCTCGGCGCGGTCGCCGGTTTGCGTGGTTTTGGCGAACTTCACGATCTGGCGCAGCTGCGCCACCTCGTGACGCGAGACCAGGGCACGGTCGTCGTCCTGGGTACGCTCGAGATGCAAATGGCATACGTAGTTGCCGCGGCCTTTGAGCAGCGCCACGCTGGCGGGCATTTGCAAGGCCTTGACCACCGTAGGCAGGTCGCGGGCAAAAAGCTGGTCTTGCAGAGGTTTGGTACCGGTGGAAATCAGGATCTTGCCGCCGTGCAGCAGCGCAGGCACCAAATAGGCATAGGTTTTACCCGTGCCGGTGCCGGCCTCGGCCACCAGCGTACCGCCCTCGGCCAAGGTGCGCGCCACCGCGGCCGCCAGCTCGCGCTGCTGCGAACGCGGCCGGTAACCCGGCAAACGGCGCGCGAGAGCACCATCGGGACCGAAGGCCTGGGCGACTTCACGAACCAGGGGAGCGTCGTTGCTGTGCGGGAGATCTTCGGTGTGGTCGTCGGCCACTTCAAGCATGAATATCGGGTTCCAGCATGATTGCCATTTGCTCGATCTGATCTTTGAGCATGAGTTTGCGCTTTTTCAGGCGGCGCAAGGCCAACTGATCCATTCCGGGATCATGTTGCAAACGCTGGAGGGTGACGTCGAGGTCGCGATGCTCCTGGCGCAGGGCCGCCAAGCGTAGTCGCAACGCGGCAGGGCTATCGGGCGGAAATACGAGCGTCACGGCATGCTGTGTCTCGGTAGGGGACGCAATTGTCGCACCCCCCTTCGGGAGGGGCAAGCCGGATTAATGGCAAAATGCCTCCCTTTCCACTCTTTCTTGCCCGAACCGGATGACCGTGAACGCCCCCGCCGACACCGCCACGCTGCCGCCCGACGCCATCGCCGCGCCCGATCCCGCCGAACTCATCCGTCGCCTGGCCGAAGAACTCGGCGTGCGCCCCGCTCAAATCGCGGCCACCGTCGAGCTCCTGGACGGCGGCGCCACTGTGCCGTTCGTTGCGCGCTACCGCAAGGAAGTCACCGGCGGGCTGGACGACACCGTACTGCGCAACCTGGAAGTCAGGCTCGACTATCTGCGGGATCTCGACACCCGGCGCCTTGCCATCCTGCAATCCATCGCCGAGCAAGGCAAGCTGACCCCCGAGCTGCATGCCAGCATCCAGGCCGCCGACACCAAGCAGCGCCTGGAAGACCTCTACACGCCGTACAAACCCAAGCGCCGGACGCGTGCGCAGATCGCCCGGGAGGCCGGCCTGGAGCCGCTCGCCGACCGGCTGCTGGCCGAGGCGGAGGCCGACCCGCAAGCGCTTGCCGCGGACTTCGTCAACGCCGATGCCGGCGTGGCCGACGTCAAGGCGGCCCTCGACGGCGCGCGCGACATCCTCACCGAACGCTTCGCCGAAGACGCCGACGTACTCGAGCATTTACGCGAGTTCCTCTGGAAGGAGGCCTCGCTGCGGGCGCGGGTCATTGAGGGCAAAGAGGGCGAAGGCGCCAACTTCCGCGACTGGTTCGACTTCAGCGAAGCCTTGCGCACCCTGCCCTCGCATCGCATCCTGGCCTTGTTGCGCGGCCGCCAGCAAGGCGTGCTCGACCTGCGCCTGTCGCTGGGAGACGAGCGCGAGGCGGAACTGCCGCATCCCTGCGTGGCCCGGCTCGCCCAGCGCCTCGAATTGCCCGGTCCGCTATGGGGTGATCGCGTCTCGCCGCGCAATCGCTGGCTGGCCGAGGTCTGCCGCTGGACGTGGCGGGTCAAGCTATTGCCGGGCTTCGAAACCGAACTCATCGGCCGCTTGCGCGAGAATGCCGAAGCCGAAGCCATTCGCGTTTTCGGCGCCAACCTCAAAGATTTGCTGTTGGCGGCGCCCGCCGGTCCCAAGGCCGTACTCGGGCTCGACCCGGGCATCCGCACCGGTGTCAAGGTGGCCGCGATCGACGCGACCGGGAAGCTGTTGGACACCACCACCATCTATCCGCACGAGCCTCGGCGCGATTGGGACGGTTCCATCGCCATCCTGGCGCGGCTGGCCAAGGCTCACCGCATCGGCCTGATCGCCATCGGCAACGGTACCGCCTCTCGAGAAACCGAAAAGCTGGCCGCCGACCTGATGAAGCGCCACCCCGAACTGAACCTGCAGCGCGTGGTGGTCTCCGAAGCCGGTGCCTCGGTCTATTCCGCCTCGGAAACCGCCGCCACCGAGTTTCCGGATCTCGACGTCAGCCTGCGCGGCGCGGTGTCCATCGCCCGCCGGCTGCAGGATCCCTTGGCCGAACTGGTGAAGATCGACCCCAAGGCCATCGGTGTGGGCCAGTATCAGCACGATGTCAATCAGCGCGAGTTGGCCCGCGCGCTGGAAGCCGTGGTGGAAGACTGCGTCAACGCCGTAGGCGTGGATGTGAATACCGCCTCGGCCGCCCTGCTCGCCCGCGTCTCGGGCCTGACGGCCAGCCTGGCGCGCAACATCGTCAGCTGGCGCGACACCCATGGCGCCTACCAGCGGCGCGAGGACTTGAAAGCCGTGCCCCGCTTTGGCGAAAAGTCATTTGAGCAAGCGGCGGGCTTCCTCCGGATTCCCAACGGCGCCGATCCGCTCGACGCCTCGGCCGTACACCCCGAAGCCTACCCGGTGGTCGAACGCATCCTGGCCTCGATCCAGGCCGATGTCCGGCAGGTGCTGGGCAATCGCGAAGCTCTCAAGGGCGTGGCGCCCAGCCGCTTCGTGGACGATCGCTTCGGCCTGCCCACCATCCAGGACATTCTGCAGGAGCTCGAAAAGCCCGGCCGCGACCCGCGCCCAGAGTTCAAAACGGCTCAATTCCGCGACGGCATCGAAACCCTGGCCGACCTGCAAGCCGGCATGGTGCTGGAAGGCGTGGTCACGAACGTCGCCAACTTCGGCGCCTTCGTCGACATCGGCGTCCACCAGGACGGCCTGGTGCATATCTCGGCGCTATCGAACAAGTTCGTCGACGATCCCCGGGATGTGGTGCGGGTGGGCCAAACCGTGCAGGTCAAGGTGGTGGAAGTGGATCAGGCGCGCAAGCGTGTCGCCCTTACCATGCGGCTGGATGACGACGTACTGGCGAGCCGGCGCAGTGCGCCAGGCGACGGTGGCGGCGCCTCGGCGCGCGGCTCACGGGCCGGCGGCGGCCGGGGCGGCGCACCCCGGACCGAAGCCGCGCCGGCCGGCGCCATGGCCGCGGCATTCGCGAAACTCAAGCAGCGCTGAACTTTTTTGCCGCCGGGCCGCCAAGGTAAAAAGCCCTCGGGGGCAGCTGCCGCCCCTTCAATCCTCCGCCAGGCCCGCCAACGCTTCACGCACGCGCGCCATGGCCTCGTCGCGCGCCGCGGCGTCGGCAAACCCGCCCGCCGACGCCAGCGCCACGCCATCCAGCACCACGGCGTAAGCTTCGTCGCCCACCGGCTGCACGCCCTCGCCCGCCGAATCCTGGATCTGGCGAATGACCAGGCCAGCGGCCTTGGGATCGGCGTGCCCGGCCGACAACAGGAGCTCATCGCCCTCCGCCGACAGCAGCCGGAAGCGGAACAACCCGTCGGTATCGCGAAAGCTGACGAACCGTGCCCGCCGCGCCTCGCGCTTGCGCGCCGGCGCCACCGTGGCCTTGAGCGCGCCCGAGCGCAGGCCCACGGCCGCGCGCACCCGCTCCATCAAAGGCGCGGCCAGCTGGCGAGCTTTGCTTGCGCCCAATTGCAACGCATCCTCGATCTGCGCAGGATCGGCCATCAGGGCTTCGTAGCGTTCGCGCATGGGGGCCACGGAGGCTTCGAGGCGCTCAACCAGAACGCGCTTGGCGTCGCCCCACGACATTCCCTCGCGCAGGGCCTGGGCAAAACCTTCGGTCTCATCCGGGCTGGCAAAGGCCCGGTACACGGGAAAGAGATGGGATGCTTCCGGGTCCTTGGGCTCGCCCGGGCCACGGGAGTCGGTCACGATACGGGCCACGGCATCGCGCAGGCCACGGCTGCCACCTTCAAACAACGGAATGGTGTTGTTGTAGCTCTTGGACATTTTGCGACCGTCCAGCCCCGGCAGCGTGGCCACGTCGTCGTCGATTACCACGTCGGGCAGGGTGAAAATGTCGGTGCCGCCGCCATACAGATGATTGAAACGTTGAGCGATGTCGCGCGCCATCTCCAGGTGCTGGATCTGGTCGCGCCCCACTGGTACCTGATGGGCATTGAAGATGAGAATGTCGGCGGCCATCAGCACGGGGTAGGAAAACAGCCCCATGGTGACGCCGTCGTCCGGCTCCTGGCCGGCCGCAAGGTTCTGATCCACCGCCGCTTTGTAGGCATGGGCACGGTTCATCAGGCCCTTGGCCGTGACGCAGGTGAGCACCCAGCACAGCTCGGGCACCTCGGGTACGTCCGACTGGCGATAAAAGGTCACGCGCTCGGGATCCAGCCCGGCCGCCAGCCAGGTGGCGGCGATCTCCAGCCGCGATCGCTCGACCCGGGCGGGGTCTTCACACTTGATCAAGGCATGGTAATCAGCCAGGAAAAAAAAGGCGTCGACGGAAGACTGGGTGCTGGCGGCGATGGCGGGCCGGATGGCGCCGACGTAATTGCCGAGGTGCGGCGTGCCGGTGGTGGTGATACCGGTGAGGACTCGTGTGCGCATGGCGGTCGTCAAGAGAAAGAAGCTGCAAGTGTAACCTTTCACCAACGTGGAGATCACCGGGCGGCCGAAGGTTTCGCCGCCTTTCGGCCAGGATTTCCGCGCCATGTTTGGAGCGCCTGTGTCCCGCCGCTCAAACCCCGGCACCCGCCGCGGCGCCATGGATCACGAGGCTTGCGCTCGTGCGAGGACCTTGCGATACCGCGCCGCCTGCAGGCGGCGTGAAGGTAACCGGGTTATCATGCCGGGATCGGACACCTCGTGAAGAAGCAAAACGTCATGGACATCCAGCAACATTATTCCGCCATCATCTCCGCCCTCGGCGAAGACGTCGATCGCGAAGGCCTCAAAGACACCCCGAAGCGCGCGGCGAAAGCCATGCAGTATCTTTGCAAGGGCTATCACGAGAAGCTGGAAGATATCGTCAACGATGCCCTGTTCACGTCCGACACCAGCGAAATGGTGGTCGTCAAGAATATCGAGCTGTATTCGCTGTGCGAGCACCACATGCTGCCCTTCGTGGGCAAAGCCCACGTCGGCTACCTGCCCAACGGCAAGGTCCTGGGGCTATCCAAGGTGGCCCGCATCATCGACATGTACGCCCGCCGCCTGCAAATCCAGGAAAACCTCTGCCGCGACGTGGCCGAGGCCGTGATGAACGTCACCGGCGCCCAGGGCGTGGCCGTGGTGATCGAAGCCCAGCACATGTGCATGATGATGCGTGGCGTCGAAAAACAGAACTCCGTGATGGTCAGTTCGGTGATGCTCGGCGCCTTCGAGCGCGATCCCGCCACCCGCGCGGAGTTCCTCAGCCTGGTGCGCTGAGCCCGCTTGGCGGCCTGCCGGGGTTCAGCACCGCGCCGCCGCCATATCGCCTGAGAGTCGGGCAAGCCGCCGCGACGCCAGGCTTACCGGAACCCGGGAGCCACTCGGCTCAAAGCGTTGCCGCGGTGCGGTGCTCGGCGTCCAGGTACTCCTTTGATTGCATCTCCACCAGCCGCGAAACCGTACGCTGAAACTCATTGGCCCATTGGCCGTCCGTATACAGCGCTTCAGGCAAACCCTCGGCGGTCAGGATGAGCTTGACCTTATGGTCGTACAGCACGTCCACCAGCCAGGTAAAGCGCCGGGCTTCAGAGGCCTGGCGCGGTCCCATGCAAGGCACGCCCGACACCATCACGGTATGGAAGCGGCTGGCCAGTTCGAGATAGTCGTTCTGTGAGCGAGGACCGCCGCACAAAGTGGCAAAATCGAACCACACCACGCCGCCCGCCATGCGCAGGGCCTTGACTTCCCGGTTCTCGATCCGCAACACGGGGTTCTGCGGCGGAGTCTCGGCGATCCGCTCGAAGGCCTCCCGCATCGAGGCGTCGCTGGCTTCGCCCGGCGGCACGTGATACAGCGCCACCTGCTCGAGCGTACGGCGCCGATAATCGATGCCGGCATCCACATTGAGCACGTCCATGCGCCGGCAGATCAGGTCGATCGCCGGCAAAATGCGATCCCGGTGCAATCCATCGGGGTAGAGTTGGCGGGGCTCGTAGTTGGACGTCATCACGAACGAGGTTCCGTGCTCGAATAGCCCGTCCAGCAGCTTGTACAGAATCATCGCGTCGGCAATGTCCGAAACGTGAAACTCGTCGAAGCAGATCAGGCGGTATTTGGCCGCCACCCGCTTGGCAACCTCATCGAGCGGATCGGACAAGCCCTTGACGGCGTCGAGCTGGCGGTGCACGCCGCGCATGAACTCATGGAAGTGCAGCCGGGTCTTGCGCCGCAAGGGTACGGTGGCATAAAACGCGTCCATGATGAAGCTCTTGCCGCGCCCGACTCCGCCCCACAGATAGACGCCGCGCGGCACATCGGGCCGCTTGAGCCATTTCTTGAGGACGTTGGAGCGCATCGCCTTGAAGTGCAGCCAATCGTCGTAATAGCACTGCAATCGTTCGACCGCGGCACGCTGGGCCGCATCGGCCTGATAGCCACGCTCGGCCAAGGCCTTCTCGTAGTACTCGATGACGTTCATGGGTAATGCCGAACCGCGCTCGCCGGATGGCGGCGGGAAAATAAACGGGCTGGCGACCATGTCGCCGGCCCTGTACGCAAAGGGCGCACCGCGAGTGCGCCCTTTGCCGGACTCCTGAGAGCGTTGGGATCAGAAATTGAGGGTACGTTTGTCCACGGCCAGGGCGGCTTCCTTCACCGCCTCGGACAGCGTGGGGTGGGCATGGCAGATACGCGCGATATCTTCGGCCGCTGCGCGGAACTCCATGGCCACCACCGCCTCGGCGATCATCTCGGAAGCCTGCGGCCCTACCATGTGCACTCCCAGCACCTCGTCGGTCTTGGCATCGGCCAGGATCTTGACGAAGCCGGTGGTATCGCCAAGCGCGCGCGCGCGGCCGTTGGCCATGAAGGGGAAGCTACCCGCCTTGTACTCGCGGCCCGCGGCCTTGAGCGCCTGCTCGGTTTGGCCAACCCAGGCGATCTCCGGCGAGGTGTAGATGACCCACGGCACGGTATTGAAGTTGACGTGGCCGTGCTGGCCGGCGATGCGCTCGGCCACCGCCACGCCCTCTTCCTCGGCCTTGTGCGCGAGCATCGGGCCGCGCACCACGTCGCCCACCGCCCAGACGTTGGGCAGGTTGGTGTGGCATTCATCGTCGACCGCCACGAAGCCCCGTTCGTCGAGCTTGAGACCCACCGCTTCGGCGTTGAGCCCGCCGGTGGCCGGCACGCGGCCGATGGAGACGATGAGCTTGTCGACCGCCAGGCTTTGCTCTTCGCCCTTGCTATCGGTGTACTTGACGGTGACCGTTTTGCTGGTGGTTTTGATTTCGCCCGTTTTGACGCCCAGCTGGATGTCCAGCCCCTGTTTGGTAAAGGACTTGAGCGCTTCCTTGGCGACTTGCTCGTCGGCGGCGGCCAGGAACTGGGGCATGGCTTCGAGCACGGTGACTTCGGCGCCCAGGCGACGCCAGACGCTGCCCAGCTCGAGGCCGATCACGCCGGCGCCGATCACGCCGAGCTTCTTGGGCACCGAGGTGAGCGCCAGCGCGCCATCGTTGGACAGAACCTGTTTTTCGTCGAAGGGCAGATTGGGCAGCGCACGCGGCGCCGACCCCGTGGCAATGATGATGTGCTTGCCGATCAGGTCTTCGGAGGCGGGCTCGCTGACCTTGATGCTCCAGCCACCTTCCACCTGGCCGGAGAACGACGCCGTGCCATGGAAGAACGTGACTTTGTTCTTTTTGAACAGGAAGAGGATGCCATCGTTGTTCTGCTTGACGATGTGCTCTTTGCGGGCGATGAACTGCCCGATGTCCATCGACAGGCCTTTGATGCCGATACCGTGATCGACAAAATGCTTTTCGGCCTGTTCGTAATGTTCGGACGATTGCAGCAGGGCCTTGGAGGGGATGCAGCCTACGTTGGTGCAGGTGCCACCCGGGGCCGGACCACCCTTGTCGTTGCTCCAGGCGTCGATGCACGCCACCGAAAAGCCCAGCTGGGCGGCCCGGATCGCCGCGATATAGCCGCCAGGCCCCGCGCCGATCACCACTACGTCGAAATTCTTAGCCATGGTATTCCTTGGTTGCGGCCCGGCGCCCCCCGCGCGACCTTGGACGCGCGCCCGATGAAGCATCCAGGCCGATGGACGCCTTGGGGCGCCAGAAGAAAGAAGCGGTGCGACGCGCGCCAAACAAGCGCCCTCGCCTGCGCGACTTGCCGGCATGGGCCGGTTCGTCGCATCCGCGCCGCGGCGGGCCAGGCCCGCCGCCCTGCATGTGTCCTTCCGCCGCGGAAACGCGGCGGAAGGAGCGTCATCGTGGCCCGATCAGAGATCGAGCAGCAGGCGCTGCGGTTCTTCAAGGGCTTCCTTGATGGCCACCAGCGCCAGCACCGCCTCGCGGCCGTCGATGATGCGGTGATCATACGACATGGCAAGGTAGTTCATGGGCCGGATGACGATCTGGCCGTTCTCGACCACGGCGCGATCCTTGGTGGCGTGGATGCCCAGGATCGCCGACTGCGGCGGATTGATGATGGGCGTGGACAGCATGGAGCCGAACACACCGCCATTGGAAATGGAGAACGTGCCGCCGGTAAGCTCTTCGAGGGTGAGCTTGCCATCGCGGGCGCGGGCGCCGAAGTCGGCGATTTGCTTTTCGATGTCGGCGATCGAGAGCTGATCGGCATTGCGCAGGATCGGCACCACCAGGCCGCGGGGGCTGCCCACGGCAATGCCGATGTCGAAGTAACCGTGATAGATGATGTCGTTGCCGTCTACCGAGGCGTTGACGATCGGGTACTTCTTGAGCGCGGCCACAGCCGCCTTGACGAAGAACGACATGAAGCCCAGCTTGACGCCGTGTTCCTTTTCGAACTTGTCTTTGAAGCGGCTGCGCAGGTCCATCACGCCCTGCATGTTGACTTCGTTGAAGGTGGTGAGGATGGCGTTCTGCTGCTGCGATTGCAGCAGGCGTTCGGCCACCCGCGCGCGCAGCCGGCTCATCGGCACGCGCTGTTCGGGACGGCCGTCGAGACCCAGCGTGGGCGCGGGCGCCGGCGCCTTGGCGGCGGGAGCGCTGGCCGGCTCCGAACTGGCGGCCATGGCGTCGGCCTTGGTCACGCGGCCATCCTTGCCCGAACCGCTGACGCTCGCCGGCTCGACGCCCTTCTCGGACAGAATCTTGGCGGCGGCGGGCGACGCCACGCCGGCGGCCTTGCTGCTGCCCGGTGCCGCGGTGGCGGCCGGAGCGGCAGCCTCGGCGGCCGCAGGCGCCACGGCGGGGGCGGCGGCGGCCGGCTTGGCCGGGGCGCTGGCGGCGGTATCGATGCGCGCGATCACCTCGCCCGCGGTAACGGTGCTGCCATCGCCCTTGACGATCTCTGCCAGCACACCGGCGGCGGGCGCCGGGACTTCGAGCACGACCTTATCGGTTTCGACTTCGATCAGGATTTCGTCGATGGCGATGGCTTCACCGGGTTGTTTTTTCCAGTTGAGCAGGCTCGCCTCGGAGACGGACTCGGAGAGCTGCGGGACTACGACGTCTTGGATGGACATGGAATTTTCCTTGAATCGGGACTCTGGACGGGACGGGTCGTTCGGGAAATGCGGAAGGCCTGCGCCTTCCGCGGCAGCGGATCAGCGGATGAGCGCAACGCCCTTGAACTTGCCGAACGCCTGCTCGATGAGGGCCTTTTGCTGCTCGGCGTGCTTGGCCATATAGCCAACCGCGGGCGAAGCCGAGGGCGGACGGCCGGCATAGCCCAGTTTCTGGCCTGCGGACATGTTCTCGAAAAGATGATGCTGGACGTAGAACCAGGGGCCCTGGTTCTGGGGTTCGTCCTGCACCCAGACGAATTCGGTGGCATTTTCGTAGCGCTTGATCTCTTCGGCGAGCGATTTGTGCGAGAAAGGATACAACTGCTCGATCCGGATGATGGCGACGTCGGAAGCCTCGCGCTCAGTGCGCGCATTGACGAGATCGTAATACACCTTGCCGGAGCACAGCAGAATGCGTTTGACCTTGTCGGCCTCGATCTCGGTGTTGACTTCGCCGATCACCGTTTTGAAATGGCCTTCGGCCAGATCGGACAGCGGCGAGCTGGCATCCTTGTTGCGCAGCAGCGACTTGGGCGTAAAAATGACCAGCGGCTTGCGGAACGGACGAATCATCTGCCGGCGCAGCAGATGGAAGATCTGCGCGGCATTGGTGGGCTGCACCACCTGCATGTTGTTATCGGCGCAGGCCTGCAGGAAGCGCTCGATGCGGCCCGACGAATGCTCGGGGCCCTGGCCTTCGTAGCCGTGCGGCAGCATCAGCGTGAGGCCCGACTGCCGGCCCCACTTGGCCTCGCCGGAGCTGATGAACTGATCGATCACCACTTGGGCGCCATTGACGAAGTCGCCGAACTGGGCCTCCCAGATCACCAGGGTATTGGGTTCGGCCGTGGAGTAACCGTACTCGAAGGCCAACACGGCTTCTTCGGAGAGCACGGAATCGATGACCGTGAACGGCGCCTGGCTCTCGGCGACATTCTGCAAGGGAATATAGGTGCCGTCATTCCAGCGCTCCCGCTTTTGGGAGTGCAGCACGGAGTGACGATGCGAGAACGTGCCCCGGCCCGAATCCTGGCCGGTAATGCGCACCGGATAGCCGGAAGCCACCAGCGAGGCAAAGGCGAGATGCTCGCCCATACCCCAATCGAGGTTGGCATCGCCCATCGCCATCTTGCGGCGATCGTTGATCACCCGCTGCACGATGGGGTGCAGGTTGAAGTCTTCGGGAATGGAAGTAATGCGCTCGCCCAGGCGCTTGAGTTCGGCCATCGGTACCGCGGTATCGGCGGCGTCGGTCCATTTGCGATTGAGGAAGGGGCTCCAGTCGACCGCGTACTTGCCCTTGTAGTCGGTGAGCACGGGCTCGGTGGTACGCTGGCCGTCGTCCATCAACTGGCGGTACTCGCGCACCATTTCGTCGGCGTCTTCGGGATTGATCACGCCTTGGGCGGCCAGGCGATCGGCATAGAGCTGGCGCGTGCCGGGATGCTGGGCGATGCGCTTGTACATCAGCGGCTGGGTGATCGACGGGGTATCCTGCTCGTTGTGGCCCAGCTTGCGGAAGCAGACGATATCGACCACGACGTCGTGCTTGAACTCCCGCCGGAAATCCAGTGCCAGCTGAGTGGCGAACACCACGGCATCGGGATCATCGCCGTTCACATGGAACACCGGGGCTTCGATCATCTTGACGACGTCGGAACAATACAGCGTGGAGCGCGTGTCGCGCGGATCGGAGGTGGTGAAGCCGATCTGGTTATTGATGACGATATGTAGCGTGCCACCCGTGCCGTAGCCGCGGGTTTGGGCCAGGTTCAGGGTTTCCATCACCACGCCCTGGCCGGCAAAGGCCGCATCGCCGTGCACCAGCACCGGCAGTACCTGGTTGCCGTCGGTGTCGCCGCGACGCTCCTGGCGTGCTCGGACGCTGCCTTCGACCACCGGGTTGACGATCTCGAGATGGGAAGGGTTGAAGGCCAGCGACAGGTGGACGGGGCCTCCGGGAGTGGAGACATCGGACGAGAAGCCGTTGTGGTACTTCACGTCGCCGTCGGTGAGGTCGTTCTTGTGCTTGCCTTCGAATTCGGCGAACAAGTCGCCCGGCATCTTGCCGAGGATGTTGACCAGGAGGTTGAGGCGGCCGCGGTGGGCCATGCCGATCACGATCTCCTGGACTTCGGTGGAACCGGCGTGCAGGACGACTTCGTCCATGGCGGCAATGAAACTTTCGCCGCCTTCCAGCGAGAAGCGCTTCTGGCCAACATACTTGGTGTGCAGGAAACGCTCGAGGCCTTCGGCTTCGGTGAGCTGGCGCAGGATGTGGCGGCGTTTCTCGGGCGAAAAGCCGGGCGTTGCCATGGACGATTCCAGGCGCTGCTGGATCCAGCGCTTTTGCACCGGATTGGAAATGTACATGAATTCGACGCCGATGCTGCGGCAGTAGGTGTCGCGCAGCGCCCGCACGATGTCGCGCAGCGTCATGTGCTCGGCGGTGGTGAAGTACGTATTGGTGGCCGAATAGACTTTGTCCATATCGGCCTCGGTGAGGCCATAGAACTCGGGCTCTAGCTCGGGAATGCGCGGACGCTCCTGGCGCTTCAGGGGATCGAGATCGGCCCAGCGCGAACCCAGCGAACGATAGGCCGCGATGATCGATTGCACATGGACCTGCTTGCCCGCCATCGACAAATCGGCTTCGGCGACCCGCGGTACAAAGGTGTTTTCGCGGGCCCGCTGGGCAAACGACTGGATGATCGGAGCATGGGGCTGATCGCGCACGCCTTCCTGGCCGCCAGGGGCCGGCTGCAATTGCAGCTGATCAAAGTAATCGCGCCACTTCTCGGGCACCGCACCCGGATTATCGAGGTAGGCCTCGTAGAGTTCCTCGACATAGGGCGCATTACCGCCAAATAAATAAGAAACCGAAAGATTGTCGGAAAAATTGGACATATGACGCTTCACCTATCGGGTGTTTGACCCGTACGATGCAGGAAAACCTTCCGCGACACGGCCAGACCGAATAGCGGATAGCAAGTTGGAGCAGAAGGCGGCTGAACCGGAGTCATCCGGCATAATCACAACAGAAACTCAAAAAATTACAACAGTGTAAGGATGATAACATCCCGCCAAGCTGTTGGAAAAAAACCGCCCCATGTACGGGGCGGTTTTTTGCAGGAAACCGACAATCGATCAGCGATCCTGGATCAGCGATCAGCGATCGGCGAGCTTGACGACGTTGCGCGGCGCGTGGCCGGTAAAGAGCTGGCGCGGACGGCCGATCTTGAACTCGGGGTCGGACAGCATTTCGTTCCATTGCGCGATCCAGCCCACCGTACGGGCCAACGCGAAGATCGCCGTGAACAGCGAGGTGGGGATGCCGATCGCACGCTGCACGATGCCGGAGTAGAAGTCGACGTTCGGATAGAGCTTGCGCTGCACGAAGTAGTCGTCTTCGAGGGCGATGCGCTCGAGCTCCATGGCCAGCTTGAACAAGGGATCGTTCTCGAGGCCCAGCGCTTGCAGGACTTCCTTGCAGGTTTCCTGCATCAGCTTGGCGCGCGGGTCGTAGTTTTTGTACACGCGGTGGCCAAAGCCCATCAGGCGCACGCCCGAGTTTTTGTCTTTGACTTTCTCCATGAACTCGCCGACCTTGGCCACGCCGCCCGAGGCCTGGATCTCTTCGAGCATCTGCAGGCATGCCTCGTTGGCGCCACCGTGCGCCGGGCCCCACAGGCAAGCCACGCCGGCGGCGATGGCGGCGAACGGGTTGGTGCCCGACGAGCCGCACAGCCGCACCGTGGAGGTGGAAGCGTTCTGCTCGTGATCCGCGTGCAGGATGAAGATGCGATCGAGCGCACGCTCGACGACTTCGTTGACTTGATAATCTTCGCAGGGGTTGGCGAACATCATGCGCAGGAAGTTGCCGGTATACGACAGTTCGTTGCGCGGATAAATGTAGGGCTGGCCTTGCGAATACTTGTACGCCATCGCCACCATGGTGGGCATCTTGGCAATCAGGCGGATGGCCGAAATGTGGCGATGCTCGGGGTTATTGATGTCGGTGGAGTCGTGGTAGAAAGCCGACATGCCGCCCACCAGGCCGGTGAGGATGGCCATCGGGTGGGCATCGCGACGGAAACCGCGCAGGAAGACATGCATTTGCTCGTTGACCATCGTGTGGCGGGTCACCTGCTGGTCGAAATCGGCCTTCTGGGCCGCATTGGGCAGTTCGCCATTGAGGATCAGATAGCAGGTTTCGAGGAAGTCGCAGTTGACCGCGATCTGCTCGATCGGATAGCCGCGGTACAGAAGCTCGCCCTTATCGCCGTCGATATAGGTGATGCCCGAAGCGCACGACGCGGTGGACAGGAATCCGGGGTCGTAGGTGAACATGCCGGTCTGGCCGTAGAGCTTGCGGATGTCGATGACATCCGGGCCTACCGAGCCTTGATAGACCGGAAACTCGATGCTCTCGGAACCGTCGGAAAACGATAGCGTAGCTTTCTTGTCGGATAGGTTCATGGGGTGCTTCCTTTGCGTATGGGTTTAAGCGGCGCGCAGACCCGCCAGAAGTCGATGCACTTCCGGCACGTCGAGCTCGCCCTCAGGCTCTGTGCGGCCCAACAAAAGATCCAGCAAATCGGTGTCATCCAGGGCCAGCAAGGCCGTGAGAGTGGCAACGTCATCATCGGTGAGCCGGGCTTCGTTGGCATCGAGAAACCTCGTGATGATGAGGTCGTTCTCGAGCAGGCCACGGCGCGCCCGCCAACGCAAGCGAAGACGGGCGCGCGGATCAAGCGGCTTGCCGGGCATCAGATCGCCCGGCGCACCAGCATCTCCTTGATCTTGCCAATAGCCAGCGCCGGGTTCAGCCCCTTGGGGCAAACGTCGGTACAGTTCATGATGGTATGGCAACGGAACAGGCGATACGGGTCGTCGAGATTGTCGAGACGGCTGGCCGTGGCTTCGTCGCGGCTGTCGGCGATGAAGCGGTAGGCCTGGAGCAGCCCCGCGGGCCCGACGTATTTGTCGGGGTTCCACCAGAACGACGGACACGCGGTCGAGCAGCAGGCGCACAGAATGCACTCGTACAGGCCGTCGAGTTCTTCGCGGGCCTCGGGCGACTGCAGGCGCTCGCGCTCGGGCGGCGGCGTGTCGTTGATCAGGAACGGACGCACCGAGTGATACTGGTTGAAGAAATGCGTCATGTCGACGATCAGGTCGCGGATCACCGGCAGGCCCGGCAGCGGGCGCAGTACGATGGGCTCCTTCAGGTCGCGCAGATTGGTGGTGCAGGCCAGCCCGTTCTTGCCATTGATGTTCATGGCATCCGAGCCGCACACGCCTTCGCGGCAGGAACGGCGGATCGACAGGCTGTCGTCTACGTCGTTCTTGATGCGCACGAGGGCGTCGAGCAGCATTTTGTCGGTGGGCGCGAGCTCGACCTCGAGCTTCTGCATGTACGGCCGCTCGTCTTTGTCGGGATCGTAGCGGTAGATTTCGAACTTTACGATACGTTTGGTGCTCATTCCGGCGTCCTGCTTAGAAGGTACGGGCTTTGGGCGGGAAGGACTCGACGGTCAGGGGCTTCATCTGCACCGGCTTGTACTCGAGGCGGCTGCCCTCGGAGAACCACAGCGTGTGCTTGAGCCAGTTTTCGTCGTCGCGCTCGGGGTGATCGTCGAGGGCATGGGCGCCCCGGCTTTCGGTGCGGTTGGCGGCCGACGTGATCGTGGCCCGGGCCACTTCGGTCATGTTCGCCAGCTCCAGGGCCTCGACGCGCGCGGTGTTGAACACCTTGGATTTGTCCTTGAAGTAGATCTCGTTGGCCTGCTCGGCCAGGGCGTCGATCTGCCCCACCCCCTCGTTGAGCAGATCGAGCGTGCGGAACACGCCGCAGTGCTGCTGCATCGAGATCCGGATGGCGTTGCCGACATCCTGGGCTTTTTCGCCGGAGGTGCGGGCTTCGAGTCGATTGACGCGATCGACCGAGAAATCCACCGCGGCTTGCGGCACCGGCTGGTGCGAGTGCTGGCGCTCGAGATGCTCCGACACGATATGGTTGCCGGTGGCGCGGCCGAACACGATGAGATCGAGCAGCGAGTTGGTGCCCAGGCGGTTGGCGCCGTGCACCGACACGGCGGCGCACTCGCCGACCGCGTACAGGCCGTTGACGATCTTGTTCTCGCCGTTTTCCCAGGTGAGCACCTGGCCATGGTAGTTGGCCGGAATGCCGCCCATTTGATAATGGATGGTGGGCACGACGGGAATCGGATCCTTGATCGGATCGACGTTGCCGAACTTGATGGCGATCTCGCGGATCGACGGCAGACGCTTGTTGATGGTGTCGGCGCCGAGGTGGTCGAGCTTGAGCACGACGTAGCTGCCGTCGGGCCCGCAACCGCGGCCTTCCTTGATTTCCTGGTCCATCGAGCGCGAGACGAAGTCGCGCGGGGCGAGATCCTTGAGCGTGGGCGCATAGCGCTCCATGAAGCGCTCGCCATCCTTGTTGAGCAGGATGCCGCCCTCGCCGCGCACGCCCTCGGTGATGAGCACGCCCGCCCCGGCCACACCGGTGGGGTGGAACTGCCAGAATTCCAGATCCTGCAGGGGGATGCCGGCGCGCGCCGCCATGCCCAGGCCATCGCCGGTGTTGATGAAGGCGTTGGTGGAAGCTGCCCAGATGCGGCCGGCGCCGCCCGTGGCCAGCACGGTGGCCTTGGCTTCGAGGATGTAGATGTCGCCGGTTTCCATCTCGAGGGCGGTGACACCCAGCACGTCGCCGGCTTCGTTGCGCAGGAGATCCAGCGCCATCCATTCGACGAAGAACTGAGTGCGCGCCGCCACGTTGCGCTGGTAGAGCGTGTGCAGCATGGCGTGGCCGGTGCGGTCGGCGGCCGCACAGGCGCGCTGCACGGGTTTTTCGCCAAAGTTGGCGGTATGGCCGCCGAACGGCCGCTGGTAGATGGTGCCGTCGGGGTTGCGATCGAAGGGCATGCCGAAGTGCTCGAGCTCGTACACGGCATTGGGCGCTTCGCGGCACATGAACTCGATGGCGTCTTGGTCGCCCAGCCAGTCGGACCCCTTGACGGTGTCGTACATGTGCCAGTACCAGTTGTCTTCGCTCATGTTGCCGAGCGAGGCGCTGACGCCGCCCTGCGCCGCCACGGTGTGCGAGCGGGTGGGGAAGACTTTGGACAGCACGGCCACGGAAAGGCCGGCCTGGGCGAGTTGGAGGGAGCAGCGCATACCTGCTCCGCCAGCGCCGACGACGACGACGTCGAATTGGCGGCGCGGCAAGGAAGTTTTGACAGCGACCACGGTTTAGAGACTCCAGAGAATGTTCGCCGCATAGACCACGGCACCGAGCAGCCAGAGGATGGTGAGCACTTGCAGCGCCAGCCGCAGGCCGGCGGGCCTGACGTAGTCCATCCAGATGTCGCGCACGCCGATCCAGGCATGGTAGGCCGTGGCGAGCACGGCCAGCGTGGCCAGCATCTGCCCCGCCGGTACGCCGCCCCAGCGGAAGTTGAACATATGCACCCAGCTTTCGTAGGTGAACGACGGCGTGAGCAGCGCCATCACCGCGAAAATAATGGTGTAGACAGCCAGGATGATGGCCGTGACGCGCTGTGCGAGAAAATCCTTGGCGCCGTAGTGCGCGCCGACGACGAGACGGCGATTGCCGATATTGTTGGACGCCATGATCAGAATGCCCCGAACAGTTTGAGACCGAAGATGACGGTGAGCGCCAGGCTCACGCCGAAGGCGACGCCGGCGCTGCGCTTGGCGGATTCTTTATCCATCCCCAGATGGAGATCCAGCAGCAGATACCGGATGCCCGCACAGAAATGATGCAGATACGCCCAGATGAGCACGAGCAGTACGATCTTGACGAAGGGATTGGCCGCCACGCTGGCAAAGGCCGCGAAGCCCGCGGGCGAGGCCACGCTCATGGCGAAGAGCGGCAGCAGGATGACGGGCAGCGCCAGGAACAGCAAGGCGCCGCTCACCCGATGCAGAATCGACAATCGGCCCGCCAGGGGCAGCCGATATGTGAGCGTGATCTCCGGAAGCGAAAGGTTCCGGAACTCTTTGCGGGGCCTGGGAGCCCTCGTGGTGGTTTCTGACATTGAAAGCCTCTGATGGGAAATGGCAAACCGGACGTGGCCTGGGTCATGGCGCAACACGCTATTTTCGCGCATTCGGCCCTGGCGTATCAACTCGCAGAAATGAGTAAGAAATTCTTCATGGACTCGGGATGGCCGCGCGGCGTCAGTTGACGCTGGTGCGGTAGTGGTGTCGGTCGGTTCGATACAGGCCGCGGCGCATCTCGACCGGGCGGCCACCGTAGGTATAGGACAGACGGTCGACGTGGAGCAAGGGGGTATGCTCCGGGACCTCAAGAATGGCAGCGGCCTCGGGGTTTGCGGGCACGGCACGCAATTTTTCATCGGCGCGCAGCATGCTTACGCCAAAGGCGGTCTCGAAAAAGGCATACAGGGGCAGCTCGTTGCGCACCAGGCGCTCAAGCGTAAGCCCGCGAAACAGCGCGCCGGAGAGCCAGATGTCGTCGAGCACGGTGGGTACGTCGCCGAAGGCCAGCAGCCGGCGGATCTGGACGACGCTCTCGCCGGCGCGCAGATCGAGCACCCTGGCCACTTCCTGGGGCGCGCGCAGGCGGCGGCAATCGAGCACGCGGCTGCTCGCCGGCGCGGGCTCGCCGCCTTCGTCGGGCGCGAGACGCAAAAAACGATAGCGGACACGCGCTTCGTTGTGGGTGGAAACGAAGGTGCCTTTGCCCTGGCGGCGCACCAGCATGTTTTCGGCGGCCAGCTCGTCGATGGCCTTGCGCACCGTGCCTTGGCTGACCTGGAAGCGCGAGGCCAGCTCCAGCTCGCTGGGAATGGCCTCGCCGGGTTTCCATTCGCCACGATCCAGGCTTTGCACCAGCAGCGTTTTGATCTGGCGGTACAGCGGGCTGAATGCCGCCTGGGCGGGAGCCGCCGTGGCGACACCGCTCCCTCCCGACGATTCGTCGTGGGCGTGTCGAAGCACGAGGCGGGGATAGCGGTAAGCGGGCATAACGGCACATTGTCGCATATCTCGCCGGAGGCTGTCCAAGCCAGCGCCTTAAAAAATATCTTATATAAGACAACAGAGACAAGCCCCCTGAGTCTCTCGGCGGGGGGTGGTTGCGCACGGCGCGGGGGCGCTCGCCGGATTTCGCGAAGCGCCGCGGTAAGCGTTAAACTGCGCGGTTAGTCGTGGCCGGAAACCGGGGCTTCGTTCCCCGTCCGCGCGCCAGCGGCGCCGTCTTTACCTGCACCCCACTTGGAGATCATTCCCATGACCAAACCCGCCATGCGTGTCGCCGTCACCGGTGCCGCCGGCCAGATCGGCTATGCCCTGCTGTTCCGCATCGCCTCGGGCGAAATGCTCGGCAAGGATCAGCCCGTGATCCTGCAACTGCTCGAGCTTCCCGACGAAAAGGCCCAGAAGGCGCTCAAGGGCGTGATGATGGAGCTCGACGACTGCGCCTTCCCGCTGCTTGCCGGCATGACCGCCCACAGTGATGCGCGCGAAGCCTTCAAGGATGTCGACGTCGCCCTGCTGGTTGGCGCCCGCCCCCGCGGCCCCGGCATGGAGCGCAAAGACCTGCTCACCGCCAACGCGCAGATCTTCACCGCCCAAGGCAAGGCCCTGAACGAAGTCGCCAGCCGCAACGTCAAGGTTCTGGTGGTCGGCAACCCCGCCAACACCAATGCCTACATCGCCATGAAGTCCGCGCCCGATCTGCCGGCCAAGAACTTCACCGCCATGCTGCGCCTGGATCACAACCGCGCCTTGTCGCAACTGGCCGCCAAGGGCAATCTCGCCGTCGCCGATATCCAGAAACTCATCGTGTGGGGCAACCACTCGCCCACCATGTATCCCGACACCCGCTTCGCCACCGCGGGCGGCAAGAGCGTCGACCAGATCATCAACGACCAAACGTGGAACCGCGAGGTTTTCATTCCCACCGTGGGCAAGCGCGGCGCCGCCATCATCGACGCGCGCGGCCTGTCGTCGGCCGCCTCCGCCGCCAACGCCGCGATCGATCACGTGCGCGACTGGGTGCTGGGCTCCAACGGTAACTGGGTCACCATGGGCGTGCCCTCGGATGGTTCCTACGGCATCCCCGAAGGCATCATCTATGGCGTTCCCGTGACCACTTCCAATGGCGAGTACACCCGTGTCGCCGGCCTCGAAATCGACGCCTTCTCGCGCGAGCGCATGGACCTCACCCTCAAGGAGCTCCTGGAAGAACGCGACGGCGTGAAGGATCTCCTGCCCTAAACTTCACTCCGCCAAGCGCCGGCGCGCCGTGCCGGCACCGACGCAGGCCCTGACGCCGCGACATCGTCGCGGCGTTTATTTTTGCCGCCGGGCCGCCCCAAGGCAAAAACGCCCCCCGGGGGGCAGCGCCGTCGCGTTAGCGGCAAGCGTGGGGGCCTTTTTTTGCCGCCGGGCCGCCCCAAGCGCAAAAAAACGCCCTCGCGAGGCGTTTTTCGTCATAGGCCGATCCACGCATCGCGCAGCGTCAGCTGCCAGGCGTAGCCGCCCAGCACCAGGCCGCGCAGCGCCATGAAAACCACGAAGGCGAGCCATAAGCCGTGATTGCCGAAATCCCGCAGCAACCAACCCAGCGGCAGCGCCAGGCCCAGGGCGATCAGCATGGCGTTGCGCATCTCGCGCGCGCGAGTGGCGCCGATGAACAAACCATCGAGCAGATAGCTCCAAACCGCCACCAGAGGCAACACCGCCAGGTAAGGCAGGAACGTCAGCGCCATCTCCCTCACTTCCGGGATATCGGTGAGCATGCCGACGTAAACCTTGCCGCCGAATACAAAAAATAATGCGAAGCCCATGCTGGCGATCAGCGACCAGGCGCCCGCCACCCACAGGGAACGATGCAGCGCCAGACGATCGCGCGCGCCAAGCGCATGGCCGCACAAAGCCTCCAGGGCATGGGCCAGGCCGTCCAGGGCGTAGGCGGTGAGCGTCAGACCGGTGAGCAGCAGCGCGTTGGCCGCCACCGTGGTGTCACCCAGTCTCGTACCGCGCACCGTGATGAGGAAGAACACCAGTTGCAGCGCCAGGCTGCGGATGAAGATATCGCGGTTGACCGTCAGCAATGGCCGCCATGAAGACCAGCGCCGCAGCGCCGCTTGCCGAATGCGGCCGGGATAGCGGGCCAAAGCGGTACGGGCGAGCCACAGGCCAAGCAGCATGCCGCTCCACTCGGCAATGACCGACGCCCATGCCACGCCGACCACGCCCCACTCCAGACCCAGCACGAACAGCAGATCAAGGCCGACGTTGATGAAATTGATGGTCAGCATCATGGCGAGCGGCCCTCGCGCATTCTGCGTGCCGAGCAGCCAGCCAATCAGGGCGAACGTGGCGAGCGTGGCGGGCAGGCCGAACAAGCGCACTTGAAAAAAGCCGAGGGCGAGCGCTTCAAGTTCCGCCGATGGCCGCATCAAGCCGAGCGCGGCGTGGCTGAGCGGCACGGCCAGCGCCGCCAATAGGATGGCCAGCACGGCGCCAAGCGCCAGGCCCTGCAGCAGCACCTGGCGCAAGGCGCCGCCGTCGGCCCGGCCGGCGGCCTGGGCCGCAAACCCCGTTGTCCCCATGCGCAGGAAGCCCATGGCCCAGACCAGGAGGGTGTAGAGATTGCCGCCTATCGCGACCGCCGCCAATTGATGCGCATGCGGCAAATGCCCCACCACCGCGGTATCCACCAGCGCCACCAACGGCACCGACAGGTTGGAGAGAATCATCGGCGCGGCCAGGGCCCAGACCTTGCGCTGGGTCGGGGCATGGCGCCAGGCGTCGAGCAAGGCGGACATCGGGCTCCTTGGGCAAACGCCAGAGTCTACCGGAATGAGGAGCAGGACACTCCAGCCGCGCGGCAGGCGCTCCTTGCCGGCCCGGGCAGCCACCCCCGGAAGCGGCGCTGGTCAGCTTTCTTCGCTCACCAGGGTCTCGCTGACGTTGAAGACCTTGCGCAGATAGGCGAGGAAGGTTTCATCGACGTGCATGGCCTTGCCCGGCGTGTCGGAGAGCTTGGCCACGGGCTGATCGTTGCAGTGCACCAGCTTCATCACGATATTGATCGGCTCCAGGCCGACGTCGTTGGTGAGATGCGTGCCGATCCCGAATCCGAGCTGCGTGCGGTCGCAGAAGTGATCGTAAAGCGCGAGCGCGCGCTCGATATCCAATCCGTCGGAAAACACCAGCCGCTTGCTGTTGGCGTCGATACGCAGCTCCGCGTAATGCTTCAAGGCTTTTTCCCCCCACACGTAGGGATCGCCGGAGTCATGCCGCAATCCGTCGAACAGTTTGGCGAAGTACAAGTCGAAATCGGCGAGAAAGGCGTCCATGCCTACCACGTCGGTCAGGGCCACGCCAAGGTCGCCCCGATACTCCTGCACCCAGTCTTCGAGGGCCGCCTTCTGGAAATCACGCAAGCGCACATGCTGGGCCTGATACGACTGCAGATACTCATGGGCCATCGTGCCAATCGGCACGAGATCCAGCTCTTTGGCGAGCAGAACGTTGGAGGTGCCCTTGAAGAACACGGGGATCTCCGCCTTGAGCGTTTCCAGGACCTCGCGCTGCCAGTCGCCCGAAAACCGGCGCCGCACGCCGAAATCGAAAAACTCGAAGGGATGCCGGCGCTGGGTATAGCGCGGATCGGCGGCGGCCGCCCGCAGGCGCCCGAGCTTGGCCGCCAGGCGCCGCCGCCCCTCGGCCAGGGCCGTGCCGGCATCGAACTGGCGAAAATAGAGCTCGTTGACGATGGCCAGGACGAAGATCTCGAAGCCCATGATATGGACTTGCGGGCCGCTGGCCTCGATTTCCAGCCGATCGCCCTGGGTGGAGACCCGGATGAAATTACGCTGGAAGTGAAAAATCCGCAGGAAATCGATGAAATCCGACTTCATGAAACGCAGACCAGCGAGATAAGCCAGTTCGGACTCACGAAACTGCAGATCGCAGAGTGCATCCAGCTCACGCGATACCGCCGCGGCCAGATCCGCCAAAGGAAACCTGGGCCGATTGCGGCAGACGAATCGATACACCGCCCGGTTCTCGGGGTAGCGATGCAGCATCGCCTGCCACATCGTAAATTTGTAAAGATCGGTATCCAGCAGGCTGGTGATAATGGGTGTCATGATCAGCGATGGCGAAAGCATGGCTTTCGCCGATAATGGCGGTTATGGGCAACTTTGGGGCGAGGTCTCAACACCCGCCCTCCAAAGCGCCAACGACGCCGGCACGGAAAAAAGCTCGCTGCCGTCGCCGCGCTGGCGGCGGCAGCCCTGGTCGATGGTCAGGCGGCATTATGCCGCGATCGGCGGCCGGTACCCGCAGTTTCCTACAGATGTTCGCTAACCAAGGAGCTTCGACGAGATGATTCGCCTTTCTACCCTCGGAGTGTTTTCCGCCGCCCTCCTCCTGGCCGGCTGCGCCGGCCCTGGCGGATCCGGTCCCACCAGTTCCACGAGCGGCGGCTCCGGCCCGGTGGTCTCGGAATCCGGACGCTGCGATGCCGCCGGCGTGCAAAACCTGGTGGGCCAGCCTTATTCCGAGCGCCAGGCCGAGAACGCTCGCCAGCGCAGCGGCGCGAACTCCCTGCGCACCCTGCTGCCGGGCCAGGTGATGACGATGGAATACAACCCCACGCGACTCACGGTTGTCGTAGGCGCGCAACAAGAAGTGATGTCCGTACGTTGCGGCTGAACCGGGGCCGGCCAGAGCCCGCCAGCGGGGGTGCGCAGCCGTAAGCGGGGGTGCTGTTCATCCAGGCGGCGCCGGCGCTTGCTATCAGGGGAGTATTCAACTGTGGCTGAAACCGCCGGCCTCCTCCTCGGTCAGGGGCGCCGCGACGGCGTGTTTTGCGAAGTGCTGCAGCGCGCGCCTGATGTCGCCGAGCAGCAGCGACGCCAGATCCAGGCTCACGCCATGACGCACCAGGATGCGCTGCACCACAAGATCCTCGCGGTCGGCCGGCATGGAGTACGCCGGCACCTGCCAGCCACGGCTACGCAAGCGGTCCGCCAGGTCGTACAAGGTATAGCCACCGGGGTTGGCGTCTTCTTTCAGTTTCCAGGCCACGGCGGGAATACCATTTTGGCGGTCGCCATCGAAGAGGATCTCGAACGGCCCCATGGCCCCGATCTCGCGCGCCAGGTATTGTGCCGTGGCATAGCACGCGTTGTGGATCTTGGCGTAGCCCTCTCGCCCCAGGCGCAAGAAGTTGTAATACTGCGCGATGACCTGGCCGCCCGGCCGCGAAAAATTCAGGGCGAAGGTAGGCATGTTGCCGCCCAGGTAGTTCACGTTGAAGACGAGTTCTTCGGGTAGATCCCGGGCTTGGCGCCAGACCACCCAGCCGGCGCCCAGCGGCGCGAGTCCGAATTTATGGCCCGACGAGTTGATCGACTTGACCCTGGGCAAACGGAAATCCCACGCAAGGTCGGGCGCGCAGAACGGCGCCAGAAACGCTCCGCTGGCGCCATCGATGTGCATGGGGACATCCAGGCCGGTGTCCTGCTGCAGTTTGTCCAGTGCGTCGTGTACCGCCTTGACCGGCTCATACTGACAGGTGAACGTGACACCCAGAGTCGGCACCACGCCGATGGTGTTCTCATCCACCCGCTTGAGCACCTCTTCGGGATTCATGATCAGCCGCTCGCCTTCGAGCGGAATCTCGCGGAGCTCAACATCAAAATAGCGGGCGAACTTATGCCAGCAAATCTGCACCGGTCCGCAAATGAGATTGGGTTTGTCGGTGGGCTTGCCCTGGGCCGCGCGTTTTTTGCGCCATTGCCACTTCAGCGCCAGGCCACCCAGCATGGCGGCCTCCGACGAACCGGTGGTGGAGCATCCCAGCGTGGTCTCGGGCTCGGGTGAATTCCAGAGATCGGCCAGCATCCGGACGCAGCGGCTCTCGATTTCCGCGGTCTGGGGATACTCGTCTCTGTCGATCATGTTCTTGTCGATCGACAGATCCATCAACTCGCGGACCTCATCATCCATCCAGGTCTGGCAAAAGGTGGCCAGGTTCTGCCTTGAGTTCCCATCGAGCATCAGTTCATCGCGAACCGCATTGAAAATATTGCGAGGGTCGGATTCTTGAAGCGGGAACTTTTCCTTTGGCAAAGATCGGGATAGTTCAAGCGATGCATAAATATCGTCTTTACCTTCATATCCCGGAACCCGCTTATTCTCGTTCATGACGGACCTCAAGTAGAAAACCCGGATGAATTTTGCCCGGGTCCGGCCATCAAGACCGGACCCGGGCATTTTTACGAAACGCTATGGCCGTGCCAGCGGATCAACGCGGCCGCTGTTGCGGCTCGGGAGCGTAATGGTCGGCTTGCAGGCTGCCGTCAACGCCATGGCTGTAGACGTCGTCGGTAATCGGCAGCATCGTATCCGCCCAATCCACCCACTGCTGTTTGAGCCGCTCGAAAACCTCGGGATTTTTTTCTTTGAGGTTGGCGCGTTCGCGTTCGTCGTAGGCCAGATCGAACAGGAACTCGTTATCGTGAATGCGCAGGTACTTCCAGTTGCCATCGCGCACCGCACGCTGCTTATTGGCGGTGTAGCGCCAGTACAGCGTGCGGGAATAATCCGCTTTTTTACCTTCGAGCACCGGCAGAATGTTGTCGCCATCGGAAGGATAATCGGCGTGAGGCTGGGTACCGGCGGCCGCCAGCAGCGTGGGCACCCAATCCATGGTGATCGTGACCTGATCGGACACCTGCGGCTTGAGACGGGCCGGCCACCGCATCAGCGTGGGTACGCGCAGGCCGCCTTCCAGGAGCTCGGTTTTCTGGCCCACGAACGGCCACACCTTCGAGAATCGCTCGCCGCCGTTGTCGCTGGTGAAAACCACGATGGTGTTTTCGGCCATGCCGCGCTCATCGAGCTTGGCCATGACCTGCCCCACGGCCTTATCGAGCGCCTGCACCATCTTGGCGTACACCTTCAGATTGCCGCCATCGTAGTGGGTGAGCTTGCTCACGGTTTTGGCGAGTTCTTCGTCTTCGGGGCCGACCCACGGCCAGTGCGGCGCGGTGAAGTGCAACGAAAGGAAGAAGGGTTTGTCGACCTTGGCCTGATCGATGTAACCGCAGGCTTCGTCGGCCAGCACATAGGTGTAGTACCCGGTACGGCTGGTTGGCTCATCGCCTTCCCACAGATCAGGTTTATCCGCCGTGGAACGGTAATCGAAGTAATCCACGGCACCGCTATGATTGCCGAAGAAGTAATCGTAGCCGCTCTTGAGCGGGCCGAACTGCGGCGGACGGCCCAAATGCCATTTGCCGATCAGCGCCGTGGCGTAGCCCACCTCGCGCAACAGCGATGGCAGTGTTGGATGCTCGGGGGGCAAGCCGTGCCGGTTGGCCACCGAGGCCAGCGGCTCTTCCAGCCCGCCCCGCAGGCGATACTGGTAGCGGCCGGTGATCAGCCCGAACCGCGTGGCCGAACAAACGGCCGAGTTGGCGTATGCCTGCGTGAAACGTACGCCCTGATTGGCCAGCCGATCGAGGTGAGGCGTTTCGAAATCCGCCTGGCCATACACGCTGAGATCGGCCCAACCCAGATCGTCGGCCATGATGAAAATGATATTGGGCGCCTGCTGCGACATTGTCTCTCCTGAAAAACAGCGGGTGGGTGTCGGTGAACGATCCGGCGTATTCCTGCGCCGACCATAACTGTGGATCATAACGCCGAACGCCCCGATCGCCATGCATCGCCCCCTGTTGGGGCCACTGACGGCGATCGGCGATGAGCGTGGCGCGCGGTCCCCGTTGCCGCCGGCCCCGGAAAATGCCACGCCGAGCTCAATCGCGCCAGGCAAAAAAGCCGCCACGCTTGCCGCTGCGTGGCGGCGCTGCCCCAAGGGGGCTTTTTAGCTGGGGAGCGGACAGAGAGCCATGGCATTCATGTCTTATATAAGACAAAAGAGTTTGCCGACTCCTTCGCAAGCCACTACAATAGAGGGGTTTACCCGGGCGATGCGCCCGCGCCTCTTTGTCCAACTTTTACCAGGGCCAAGCCTCCATGCTGGAATCCTATCGCCAACACGTTGCCGAGCGCGCCGCGCTGGGCATCCCTCCCCTGCCCCTCTCGGCCCAGCAAACCGCCGAACTGGTCAAGCTCCTGCAGCATCCTCCCGCCGGCGAAGAAGCCTTTCTCCTCGATCTCATCACGCATCGGGTGCCCGCGGGCGTAGACGATGCCGCCAAAGTCAAGGCGGGTTTTCTGGCCGCCCTGGCGCAGGGCCGCGATACGTCGCCGCTGATCGATACGGCCAAGGCCACCGAACTGCTGGGCACCATGCTCGGCGGCTATAACATCGGCCCACTGGTCGAACTGCTCGACGACGCCAAGCTCGGCGAGCTCGCCGCCAAGGGCCTCAAGCACACCCTTCTCATGTTCGACGCCTTTCACGACGTCCAGGAGAAAGCCAAGCAAGGCAACGCCAATGCCCAGGCCGTGCTGCAAAGCTGGGCCGACGGCGAATGGTTCACCAGCCGTCCCGAGGTTCCCGAGTCGATCACCATCACCGTGTTCAAGGTCAGCGGCGAAACCAACACCGATGACCTCTCGCCCGCACCCGATGCCTGGAGCCGCCCCGACATCCCGCTGCATGCCCTGGCCATGCTCAAGAATCCGCGCCCCGGCATCGAGCCGGTGGAGCCGGGCAAGGTCGGCCCGCTGCGCCAGCTCGAGGCCCTCCAGGCCAAGGGCCATCAAATCGCCTACGTCGGCGACGTGGTCGGCACCGGCTCCTCGCGCAAATCGGCCACCAACTCGGTGCTGTGGTTCACCGGCCAAGACATCCCCTTCGTGCCGAACAAGCGCTTCGGCGGCATCTGCCTGGGCGGCAAGATCGCGCCGATCTTCTACAACACCATGGAAGACGCCGGCGCCCTGCCCGTCGAGCTCGACGTCTCGCAGATGGAAATGGGCGACGTGATCGAGCTGCGCCCCTTCGAGGGCAAGGCCATCAAAAATGGCGACGTCATCGCCGAGTTCGAAGTCAAGTCCGACGTCCTGTTCGACGAAGTCCGCGCCGGCGGCCGCATCCCCCTCATCATCGGCCGCGGCCTGACCGCCAAGGCTCGCGAAGCCCTGGGCTTGCCGGCTTCCACGCTCTTCCGCCTGCCCAAGAACCCGACCGATACCGGCAAGGGCTTCACGCTGGGACAGAAGATGGTCGGCCGCGCCTGTGGTCTCCCTGAGAACCAAGGCATCCGCCCGGGCACCTACTGCGAACCGCGCATGACCTCCGTGGGCAGCCAGGACACCACCGGCCCCATGACCCGCGACGAGCTCAAAGACCTCGCCTGCCTCGGTTTCTCGGCCGACCTGGTCATGCAGTCGTTCTGCCACACCGCCGCCTATCCCAAGCCGGTCGACGTGCAAACTCACCACACCCTGCCCGACTTCATCAGCAACCGCGGCGGCATCTCGCTGCGCCCGGGCGACGGCGTGATCCATTCCTGGCTCAACCGCATGCTGCTGCCCGACACGGTGGGCACCGGCGGTGATTCGCACACCCGCTTCCCCATCGGTATCTCGTTCCCGGCCGGCTCGGGCCTCGTGGCCTTCGCCGCCGCCACCGGCGTGATGCCGCTCGACATGCCCGAATCCGTGCTTGTGCGCTTCAAAGGCAAGATGCAACCCGGCGTCACCCTTCGCGATCTGGTCAATGCCATTCCGCTGTATGCCATCAAGCAGGGCCTGCTCACCGTCGAGAAAAAAGGCAAGAAGAACGTCTTCTCCGGCCGCATCCTCGAGATCGAAGGCCTGCCCGAGCTCAAGGTCGAACAGGCGTTCGAGCTGTCCGACGCCTCGGCCGAGCGCTCCGCCGCCGGTTGCACGGTACGCCTCAACAAAGAGCCGATCATCGAGTACATCAACAGCAACATCGTGATGCTCAAATGGATGATCGCCGAAGGCTACGAAGACAAGCGCTCGCTGGCCCGCCGCATCGCCGCGATGGAAGCCTGGCTGGCCGATCCGCAGTTGCTCGAACCCGATGCCGACGCCGAGTATGCCGCCGTGATCGACATCGACCTGGCCGACATCCACGAGCCCATCGTGGCCTGCCCCAACGATCCCGACGACGTCAAAACCCTCTCCGATGTCGCCGGCGCGGTGATCGACGAAGTCTTCATCGGCAGTTGCATGACCAACATCGGCCACTTCCGCGCGGCATCCAAGCTGCTCGAAGGCAAGCGCGATATCCCGGTCAAGCTGTGGGTGGCGCCGCCCACCAAGATGGACGCCAAGCAGCTCACTGAAGAAGGCCACTACGGCGTGTTCGGCACCGCCGGCGCTCGCACCGAAATGCCCGGCTGCTCGCTGTGCATGGGCAACCAGGCCCAGGTGCGCGAAGGGGCCACGGTGATGTCCACCAGCACGCGCAACTTCCCCAACCGGCTTGGCAAGAACACCAACGTGTACCTGGGTTCGGCCGAACTGGCGGCGATCTGCTCGCGCCTGGGCCGCATCCCCACCAAGGCCGAGTACATGGCCGACATCGGCGTCATCAACGAGAATGGCGAGCAGATCTACCAGTACCTGAACTTCGACCAGATCGACGATTACCGCGAGATCGCCGATAAAGTCCAGGCCTGAGTGGCTGTGGATCGCGCCCGTCGCGCGATCCGCCTTTCTTCGACCCGCCGGACCGGCTCCAGGCACCGGCCGCAACACCCACCGCCGCAGGCCGCCAGGCTGCGGCGGTTTTTCATATCCCTGGTATCGGAGTCTGCCATCGGGACATCGGCCCCCAGCGGCGCTTATGACTGTCAGCGGTGCTTAGCGGCGCTTATGACTGTCAGCGGTGCTTTTTTGCCGCCGGGCCGCCCCAAGGCGGGACAGCCCCTTGGGGGGCAGCGCCGCCGCGAAGCGGCAAGCGTGGGGGCATTTTTTGTTGTCCAGAACCTGTCCGGGCCGGCTTCGCCGCACCCTCCCGTGGAGCGGCGTCCCCTTACCTGCGCACCGCCGTCGTTACTAAGCCGAACCGTCCCGGACCCGCCACGGTAGGATCTCCACAGTGGCCTCGCCCGACGCCCCGGACACCCAGGCGACGCCGTCGTTCACGTTCACGTTCACTTCCATCCCCCGCTCGGCCAGCGCGGCCAGTTCCCGGGTAGCCGCCGCGGGCAGCCCATAGACCGTGAGATTGCGCGCACGCGCCAGCTTGCTGCTGACACCCGCCCACCACGACTCCGCGGTGTGGCCATAGGCGTATACGATCACTTTGGCCGCACGGCCGCAGGCCTTGAGCAAGCGCCGATCGTCAGGCAGCCCCGTTTCGACCCAAAGGGTGATCGCGCCCGTCAGATCATGCCGCCACAGGGCCGGTTCGTCGACCTCGCTGAGACCGCGGGTAAAGACCAGGCGCTCGTCGGCATCCGCCTGCAGGGCAAAGGCAAGCAACCGGACCATCAGCCGCTCGTCGGTTTCGGAGGGGTGACGCGCCAGGATGAGCGAATGACTGCCGTAGTAACGGCGATCGTTGTCGGCGACTTGGAGATCCGCTTTATAGATGGTGGAGCGCAGGGCCATGCGGGAAACCGGGTGGACCGTGGGAAACGCGATATCCGCGCCAAGGAGCCAGATTATAGGAGACCGGCGGCGAACCTGGACGGCGAAGCCGGGCGCGCCACCCGGCGCGTGGGCTTTGCCTGGATTTCCCGGCTGCTTTCGGTCTATGTGCCCACAACCCGCGATGGATAAGTGTTAGATTGTGGGTATCCCGCTACCTGGAGCCCACCATGCCGCACAACAGCTTCAATACGCTCAAAAAACTCAAGATCAGCGATACCAAGTCCGGTCATTACTACTCGCTGCCAGCGCTCGGCAAGGCGCTGGACGTCGACATCAAGCGCCTGCCGGTGTCGCTGCGCATCGTGCTCGAATCCGTACTCCGCAACTGTGATGGCCAGAAGGTCACCGAAGACCACGTGCGCCAGCTCGCGCAATGGCAACCCAACGCGCCGCGCGAGCACGAGATTCCCTTCATTGTCGCCCGGGTCGTGCTGCAGGATTTCACCGGCGTGCCGCTGCTAGCCGACATCGCCGCCATGCGCAGCGTGGCCGAGCGTTCCGGCAAGGATCCCAAGCGCATCGAGCCGCTGGTGCCGGTCGACCTGGTCGTCGACCACTCGGTCATGATCGATTACTTCGGCACCAAAAAGGCGCTCGACCTCAATATGAAGATCGAATTCCAGCGCAACCAAGAGCGCTACGAGTTCATGAAATGGGGCATGCAGGCCTTCGACACCTTCAAGGTTGTGCCGCCGGGCTTCGGCATCGTGCACCAGGTGAACCTGGAGTATCTGGCCCGTGGCGTACACCAGGATAAAAAGTCCAAGGTCTACTACCCGGACACCCTGGTGGGCACCGATAGCCATACCACCATGATCAATGGCATCGGGGTGGTTGGCTGGGGCGTGGGCGGCATCGAGGCCGAGGCCGGCATGCTGGGCCAACCCGTGTATATCCTCACGCCCGACGTCGTGGGGGTGGAGCTCACCGGGCAGCTGCGCGAAGGCGTCACCGCCACCGACCTCGTCCTGCGCATCACCGAAATGCTGCGCCAGGAAAAAGTCGTGGGCAAGTTCGTCGAGTTCTGCGGGCCGGGCACCGCCAGCCTCAGCGTCACCGATCGCGCCACCATCGGCAACATGTCGCCCGAGTATGGCGCCACGATGGGTTTCTTTCCCGTCGACGACCGTACCCTCGAATACTTCCGCGGCACCGGCCGCACGCGCGGCGAAATCGCGGCGCTCGAAGCCTACTTCAAGGCACAGAAGATGTTCGGCGTGCCCAAAGCCAAAGACATCGACTACACCAAATTGCTCTCGCTTGATCTGTCCACCGTGTCGCCTTCGCTGGCCGGCCCCAAACGGCCGCAAGACCGCATCGAACTGGGCAACGTCAAAAACACGTTCATCGACCTGTTCAGCCAGCCGATGGCCGAGAACGGCTTTGCCCAACCGGCCGAAAAGCTCGCGGAAATCTATCCCGCGGGCGACGACGAAACCCTGCGCAACGGCGACGTGCTGATCGCGGCCATCACCTCCTGCACCAACACTTCCAACCCCAGCGTCATGCTGGCGGCCGGCCTGCTGGCCAAAAAGGCGGTCGAGGCCGGCCTCAAGGTTCCCAAGCGTGTAAAAACATCGTTGGCACCGGGTTCGCGGGTGGTCACCGGCTACCTCGAGAAAACCGGGCTTCTGCCCTACCTCGAAAAACTCGGCTTCAACGTGGCCGCCTACGGTTGCACCACCTGTATCGGCAACGCCGGCGATCTCCTTCCCGAATTCAACCAGGCCATCATCGACAACGATCTCGTTTGCGCCGCCGTGTTGTCGGGCAACCGCAACTTCGAGGCGCGCATCCATCCCAACATCAAGGCCAACTTCCTGGCCTCGCCGCCGCTGGTGGTCGCCTTCGCGCTGGCGGGCACCATCACCCGCGACCTGATGTCCGAGCCGGTGGGCCGCGGTAAAAAGGGCGATGTGTACCTGGGCGACATCTGGCCGTCCACCGACGAAGTCAACGCCCTGCTCAAGACCGCCCTCAATCCCACGGCGTACAAAGAAAACTACGCCAAGGTCGAAGACAACCCCGGCAAGCTGTGGGAAAAGATCAAGGGCGTGACCGGCCAGACCTACAACTGGCCGTCTTCCACCTATATCGCCGAGCCGCCGTTCTTCGCCGACTTCACGATGGAGCCGCAACCCATGCCGCCGGTGCGCGATGCACGCGCCCTGGCCGTGTTCGGCGACTCCATCACCACCGATCACATCTCGCCAGCCGGCTCCATCAAAGATACCTCCCCGGCAGGCCGCTGGCTGGCCGAACACGGCGTGGGCAAGGCCGACTTCAATAGCTACGGCTCGCGTCGCGGCAACCACGAGATCATGATGCGCGGCACATTTGCCAACGTCCGCATCAAGAACCTGATGATTCCGGCCAAGCCCGACGGCACCCGCTTCGAAGGCGGCGATACCATCTTTCAGCCCAGCGGCGAGCAGATGTCGATCTACGATGCCGCCATGCGTTATGTGGGCCAGGGTACGTCTACCGTGGTGTTCGGCGGCGAGGAGTACGGCACCGGCTCGTCGCGCGACTGGGCCGCCAAGGGCACGCAATTACTGGGCGTCAAGGCGGTGATCGCCCGCAGCTTCGAGCGCATCCACCGCAGCAACCTGGTGGGCATGGGCGTTCTGCCGCTGCAGTTCAAGGGTGTCGACAGCGTCGATTCCCTGGGCATCACGGGCGTCGAAACCTTCGACATCCTGGGCCTGGAAAGCGGCATCAAGCCGCAGCAGGACGTCACCCTCATCATCAAGCGCTCCGACGGCCAGGAGCAGCAGGTAACCCTGCTGCTGCGCATCGACACCCCGATCGAAGTGGAGTACTACCAGCACGGCGGTATCCTGCCCTTTGTACTGCGGCAATTGCTGGACTAACTACGCGCCAAAACGCAGTGTGTCAACCTCATGAAAAACTCCGGCAACTGCCGGAGTTTTTTTGCCGCCGGGCCGCTCCCAAGGCAAAAAACCCCCTTGTATGCTTCAGTTATGCCCGAGGTTGGGCATAAGTCGCGATCCTGTATAGCCCGTCCCCCCTTCGAGTCTTGAACTCGTCCCCAAGCATCAGGGCGTACAGGATGTCGCGTTTGTCGGTGAGCCCGAACAGTTACCAGAATGGACTTCGGATGTTGCAAGGCAGGGAGATGACGAACGTTACGCGTGAGACGGCGGGGGTTGGCCAGCCGCTGTTTGTCGGAG